>NZ_CP087135.1:0-1200000 GCF_020911945.1 Flavobacterium galactosidilyticum | reverse complement strand
CTTATTATTATAAATGATATAAATTCCTAAAAATAAGGCAACTATAAGCAGCATATAAATATTTTCATCTATTGGCAATCCTGGAGGCGGAGGCGGCTTCTTATATTTAGATGGAGTAGGCGGATCGTCCGTTTTACAAAACATATCCAATACTCCATATAAAAACATGAGTACTGTCAATATAATTTTTTTTGTTATTTTCATTAATTTGCCAAAATAATAAACATTGTCAATAAGGAAATTTTTAATTTAAAAATTAATTGGCTACAAATTAAGTATTTAGTTTTAATAAAAAAAAGCAATATTGTTAAAATTATGAATATTATAAAATTCTATTTTGACACAAAACCAAAAAAGCCCTTCAATTGCTTGAAAGGCTTTTTAAGTATTAACTGTGGTCCCACCTGGGCTCGAACCAGGGACCACCTGATTATGAGATAGACAAATAGTCTTTGCATTAAACTGCATTTAACTTCAAAGTTACTGTTTTTCAATGTTTTATGATTTTTAAAAATATTTTTGTTTCATCATGTTTCATCAAATGCCAGCATTTGTTGTACATATGTTGTACTCATTATTAAATTTTAAAAATATTAAAATGAAAGCTAGTGTAAAATTAATCTTAAAAAAGACAAAATTAAGCAATGGAACTTGCCCTGTTAATTTACGTGTAACTATTAATAGGAAATCGAAATTCTACAAAACGCCTTATAATTCTGCTCCTAAATTCTGGAACGAAAGTGCGAGTGAATTTACTTCAAAATCTCCAAACTTTTTACAAGCCAATCGAATTTTATACAAATTCAAACAAGATGCTTCAAAAATATTGGACTTAATGATTGAGCAAGAACAAGAATTTAATTTAGAAATATTTGATTCTTTATTTAGACCACAAGAGATTGAAAAATTAAATTTTTTGCCTTATTTTGAATTGAAGAGAAATCAATTTAATGAAGCGGGTAAAGTAAGTTCAGCATGTTCGTACCGTGATACAATCTCCGCTCTAAAAAAGTTCACACCAGATATTCAAAACTATTCTTTTACAAAAATAAATTACACCTTCTTAGTGGCCTTTGAAGCCTATTTGCGAGCTCACGGTAGTCATGATGGTGGAATTGGTGTATATATGAGAAATATTAGATCGGTTTATAATTCTGCTATCAAGGCAAAAATTGTTGCAAGCGACAACTATCCTTTCAAAGATTATATCATCTCAAAATTAAAATCTAGTAAAGTAAAAAAAGCTCTCAGTAAAGCGGACTTACAATTGTTACTAGATTATGACTTTTCGACTAATAAGGAAGCGGTCAAAGCATTATATACTTATTTATTCAGTTTCTACTGCCGTGGTATGAATTTTACTGATTTAGCTGAATTAAGATGGGATGATGTAGATTTAAGTAGCTTTTCATACATTAGAAATAAAACCTTGGTAAAGTTAAATGTGAAAATTCCAGAAAATAAATACATGGATGAAATTTTACACTACTTTGAAAAATATCGACCGTTTGACACTGATTACATTTTTCCGATTTTAGAAAAAGAACAAAACCTATATACTAAGATTCAGTTGAGAGATCGAAAGAAAAGTGTTCTTAATTATTACGGAAAGTTACTTAACAAAATTTCAGTGGAATGCGGTATTAAAACAAAAGTTACATTTTATACCGCTAGGCATACCTTCGCAACATTATCACTCAAAAAAGGCTTAAGTACCGTAATGATCAAGCAAGGATTAGGACATCAATCAATTAAAACAACTGAAACGTACTTGGAAGATTTTAGTACGGAAGAATTGGATCTAGCATTTGAAGATATAATGTAAATAGCCAAAAATGTAAAAAGTTATTCTGAAAAATATTTGAGCTAATTACAAAGCTCAAAAATATTTTTCGGAAATAACTTTTACATCTTTATATTTCAATAGCCCACTTATTAATAAGTTGACTCTTAAGTTATTTTATTTAATTACTTCTGGATTGGTAATAATAAATTCAGTTCTTCTATTTAATTGATGATCTGCTTCAGAACAAATAACATCGTTTGAACATTTATTTACTAATTCTGTTTCACCATAACCTTGTGCATTAATTCTATTTGCATCAATTCCTTGACTTACAATCCAATTTTTAGATGATTGTGCTCTTCTGTTAGATAGAGACCAGTTGTAAGAATCGCTCGCTCTACTATCTGTATGTGAGCCTAAATTAATTTTAAGCAGTGGATATTTTTCCATGATTCTAACCACTCGTTCCAGTTCAAGTTGTGCGTCAGGGCGAATAAATGACTTATCAAGATCAAAGTATATTGGATTAATTTTGATCATTAAATTACCTCTAATGTAAACAAATTCGCTAGAGCCTAAATCCAAATTAATAGCAAGTTCTAAATCTGCTTTATTTGTAGTAGTAAATATTTTTTCGTCCATATCATAATACTCTTTTACAGCTGTCACTTTGTATGAAGAATCACAATTTACTTTAAAATTAAAAACGGCAAATTTATCAGCAATTGTACTTTCAACTTTGTTGCCTTTAGCATCGTATAATGTTACTAACGCTCCAGGCAATAGTGCTCCTGTTTCTTTTTCACGAACAATGCCTTGAACAAATTGCTTACATTCGACAGCAAATGGATTAATTAATTCTTCAAAATAGTAGATGTCATCATCTCCTTTTCCTCCATCTCTGTTAGATGAAAAGTGACCTGTTTTTTTTCCATTTTGAAAAACCAAAGAGAAATCATCTTTAGAACTGTTTAATGGAAATCCTAAGTTTATTGCTTTACCAATTCCTAGTTTATCTTCAATTTTTACAGCATAAATATCTAAACCACCATTTCCATCCTGCAAACCGTCTGAAGAGTAATACAGTACATTGTTATTATCGATATAAGGAAACATTTCGCTTCTTGTAGTATTGACTTTTGGTCCGAGATTGTATGGATCGCTATAAGTTGCATCATTGTTTATATCTACTGCCCAAATATCAGTTAGACCTAAAGAACCAGGTCTGTTCGATGTAAAATATAATTTTGTGTCATTAGCATTTAGCGAAGGATGACCAGTATCAAACTGATCACTATTAAAAGGTAGTTTTACTATATTTTTCCAGTTACCTGCACTATCAATATCTGCTTTGTATAGTTGTATGAGAATCCATCCATTATCATCGGTATAGTACTTTTTACTATTGTAGTTGTCTCTAGAAAAATAAACCGTTTTTAAATCTTTTGTAAATGTTACATTAGATTCATGCATTTTAGTATTTAATTCTTTAGAGAATGGTTCTGATTCTACAAATTCACCAGTGCTTGTTACCGTTGCTTTATACAAGTCTAAAAATGGTTGACTATTTAAATACCATTTTTTATTTCTTGAGCCTTTTATCTTTTTTGAAGAAGCGTAGATAGCAGTATTTTCACCATAATAAGTTACACCAAAATCAGAATATTTAGTGTTGGCTTCTATATTTTTGATAGAATAATTTTGAGAATAAGCAATAACTCCCAATAATAATACTATAATGACAGTAATTTTTTTCATGTTTTATTTTTTATTTAGAAGAATCGAGGGCTTTTTATTTTTTTCTTATTCAAGTCAAATAAAATCATAATCTCATGAGATCCTGAATTAAATACCCCAAAATTGGTAGTAGTGTAATCATAAGCATATCCAATTCTTAAATCTTGACTTACCTGAAAGCCAACCATACCACTAATTGAATCATCTAATCTATGGGAAAGTCCTAATTCTACTTTTTCTTGAATTAATAAGTTTAACGACAAATCAACAGAAAGAGGTGTTCCTGGTGCTGCCTTTAACATGGTAGAAGGTTTTAATTTTAAGTTTTCATCTAGGTCAAATACATATCCTGAAGTAAGGAAATAATGTGTTTTTTCTGAAGCTGAAGATGAGATTCCGTTTTTTGTATCTAAATATCTTGATTCAATAAAATTGGGTACCGATAATCCCGCATAAAAGCGATCATTATAATACATTACACCAACACCAAAGTTAGGAGCGACTAAGCTAACAGGTACGTTTAATGGATCTTGATCTACTGTTGTAAATTCTCTTACATTTAAAAATGTTGCTCCTGCTTTAATACCAAAAGCAAACTTATCTTCTCCAGAAAAATTCAAAGTATATGAAAAATCAGCGTATAGATTGTCTTCTTTTACTGGTCCAATTTCATCATGAATTACCGAAAATCCTAATCCAACATTTTTTCCTACAGGACCATTTATAGACAATGTTGCTGTTTGTGGTGCACCATCTACTCCTACCCATTGTGTTCTTCCTAACAAACCAATACTTGTAACTCCTCTTGAACCAGCATAGGCGGGATTTAGAATATTCATACTATACATGTATTGTGTGTATTGAGGATCTTGTTGCGCAAAAACAGTACTAATGGATGATATTAAAACAAATATTCCAATTAGTAATTTAAATTTTTTCATAAAAGCGAGTTTAAATTTTAAAAAGGAGAGGGGGTATTCATCTCTCTCCTTAAATTATTTGTTTTATTTTTTTAAATAGATCCAACCCGTTTGCGGTTTTCTTTCATCATTATTAAAGTAAATAGTATAGAAATAAGTTCCAGTAGGAAGCATTTCTTTTGAGAAATTCCATCTACCTGTTGAATGACCATCCCACCATAGTGGCGTTTTGAATTTGTCTCCGTTATGTTTGTAGTTGTAAACAATGTTTCCATACCTATTTACAATTTCCATACTAAAGTTAGGATACAATACTTGTAAGTGCTCTACTTCAAAAACATCATTTATGCCATCTCCATTAGGAGTGAAACCTTCTGGCATAACTAATGAAACTTCAGGCTCTATTGTTATAGCATCTTGATCATCTTCCTGTAATTTGTTGTTTCCAGGAGTTGAATCAACATCAAGTTCATTAGCTGCTATAACTTCGGCAACGTTTGTAAACTCACCTACCGGTAATACATAAGCTTTTACTTTTAATGTTTGTATTGCATTAACATCAATACTTCCTACTTTCCAAATTCCAGTTGTAGCATCATAAACACCAGTTGTAGTTGTAGCGCTTACGAAATTGAAACCAGTTGGAAGTAAGTCTTTCACTTCAACACCTGTTCCTATACTAGGTCCTTTGTTTGACAATGTAATCGTAAACTCAACATTAGTTTCTGCAACAGGTTTTATTTCATCTACCTCTTTTGTTAATTCTAAATCTATAACTGCTATAGGTGTTGTAGCAATACAGCTTTGATTATTTGCTGGATTTGTATCTGTTTGATGCAATGCTTTTATGCTTGCACAATTTAAGTAGTCGCCAGATTCATTTACAATTACATCAACAATTAAAATCTCTGTTTCGCCATTTAGTATTTTGCTTACTTTCCAGTCGCCAGTTACATAATCATAAATTCCTTTAGTAGAACTATAATTTACAAACGTATAGCCCGAAGGAAGTAAATCGGACACGACAACATTTGTTGCATCTATATTTCCATTGTTTGTTAATAGAATCTCGAATGATATTTGAGAATTCACTTTTGGATTTGTGTTGTTCTTCAAAATGGTTTTAACAACTGCAAGGTCTACTGATTGATTTGGCGGAGCAGATGCACAAGCATAATCATCTTCTGTAACATTACCATTACCCGGAGTAGAATCGATATCTGGTTCGTTTGCTTTGGTAATTTCTGCACAGTTCATGTAATTTCCATTGTCTAGAACTTTTACATCAACTAATAAAACTGCTGTGTTTCCTGCTTCTACAAATCCTACTTTCCAAAGACCTGTTGAAGGACTGTAAGTACCTATAGTTGAGCTATAGTTGATAAATTTATATCCAGACGGTATTAAATCTACTACCTCAACTCCTGTTGCTTTTGTAGGCCCGTCGTTCATCACTCTTACTTCAAAAGTAATTATATCGCCTACAGCAGGATTAGTAACATTACCAACAACTTCTTTTGTTAAACTCAAGTCTATAAATGCTGTTGGTGTAATTGCAACACTGCCAATGTTATTCGCTGCATTAGAATCTGCCTGATCTGCTTTTACCGCAGTAGTTGTGTTTGTTATTGTTGTATCATAAGTTCCTGTATTAACTTTTGCATCAATAGTAAGAGTCGCAACCGCACCATTTATAAGATTACCTATTGTCCATAATCCTGAACCATTGTTATAATTTCCTGCTGAAACTATATCACTTACATAAGTAACTCCTACAGGTAATTTATCCACTAAACTTACATTGGTTGCATTACTAGCACCGTTGTTAGTGACTGTTATCGTATAACGAATAGTTTCTCCTTCATTTGGTCTCGCATTGTTTACCTTTTTTACAACTGCTAAATCTAAACTTGTAACTGTTATTGTTTCAGTAGGATCATCAAGAGTTATATTGGTATCAAATTGATCTTGTGTATTAGATACTGTATTTGTTAATACACTTCCTCCTTGATTTAAATCTACAATAGCTTTAATTTCAATAGATCCTTCTTCACCTGGCTGTAATGTACCTACTGTCCAATTTGGAGTTGTCCACACTCCTTTTCCTGGAGTTGCTGAAACAAAGGTTAAGCCAGCTGGAAGGTCATCTTTCACCACTAAGTTTGTTACTAATGTTGTTCCTTTATTGGTTACTGTAACGGTATAAGTTACTGTTTCTCCAATGTTAGGAGTTCTATTGTTAACTACTTTAGTCAATACAACATCTGCACCGTTTTGAACTATGATGGTTTCTGTTAAATCGTCGCCAACAGTTGTTGGATCTGATTGATCTCCTTTAGCAGCAGTCGTTGTATTTACAATTGTTTTACCTGCCGATCCAGAATTGATTATTACATTAATATCTAAAACTTTAGTTGCTCCATTTGCAAGATCTCCTATTGTCCAGATACCAGAACCATAATTATAATCTGCTCCTTGATTATTTCTAACATAAGTAACTCCAATTGGAAGAATGTCTGTTAAACGAACTCCCGTTGCATCACTTGGACCGTTATTAGTAACTCTAATGCTGTAAGTAATCGTTTCACCTTCACTAGGATTTGATTTACTTACCTTTTTTTCAGTTACTAAATCTGAACTTGTCACAATAATTGGCTCTGTTAGATCATCTCCTACAGTTGTTGGATCAGATTCATTTCCTGCCGCTGGAGTAACTGTATTTACAATAGGTGTTTGACTAACCGTTCCTGCTGCAGTAACTCTTGCCCTAATTACTAAAGTTGCAGAAGATCCAATATTTATATTTCCAATAGCCCATTGTCCACCAGAAAACGTATTTACCGTTCCTCCAGTTGCAATATGAGAAACATAAGTTGTTCCTACAGGCAAATTATCCATTAAATTTACTCCAGTCGCTATGCTTGGACCATTATTTACAACTGTTATGGTATACTGTACAATATCTCCTTGATTTGGATTTGATTTATCAACTGTTTTTGTTGTAACTAAATCAGCTACGTTAACCGGAGTAACTACTACAACACTCTGATCATTTTCTTGTGGATTATTATTTCCAGGTGTCGAGTTGGGATCAAATTGGTCAGAACCCGTTACTTCTGCAACATTGTTATAATTTCCTGTAGCTAATACTTTTGCATTTATAGTTAAGCTAGCAGAGTTACCGCTGGCTAAATTTCCAACATCCCAACCGCCAGAATTACTATCATATGTTCCTACTGAAGTCGTTGCACTCACAAATGAATAACCAGAAGGAAGCCTATCAGTAACTACAATATTGGTTGCATCACTAGGGCCATTATTTGTAACAACTATATTAAATATAGCATTTTCACCAATATTTGGAGAGGCATTTACTACGGTCTTAACTAAACTTAAATCAGCAATTGCTCTTGGTGTACTAGAAACACTACTAGTATTGTCAGTAGGATTTCCATCAGTTTCAGTACTTATTGCTGTAGCTGTATTAAGGTAAATACCTGTTGGATTTACAGTTGCAGAAATGTCTATAGTTGCTTTTGCTCCATTTGCTAAACTTCCTATTGTCCATTGGCCTGTTCCAGCACTATAAGTTCCAATTGATGCCGTTGCAGTAGAAAATGTATAACCGCTTGGTAAATTATCAGTAACTACAACATTTGTTGCATCACTAGGGCCATTATTTATAACTTCAAGAGTAAATACAACTGTAGATCCTACGTCGGGAGTGACATTATTAATTCTTTTCACTACTGCAAGATTTACTAAAGCAGACGGTGTAGTTGTTACTGTTGAAAAATCATCACCAGTTCCATCGTTTGGTGTAGAATCAGGATCTGGTTGATCACTTGCAGTAACTTCTGCAGTATTTGTATAATTACCATTCTTTAAAACTTTGGCAGTGATTGGAATATTCTCTGTAGTATTTGCTTTAATTGGTCTTGAAACTGTCCACAATCCAGTTGTTCTATTATACATGCCAGCAGTAGGGCTTGCACTAACAAACTCGTAACCAGAAGGCAGCAAGTCTTTTATAACAACACCTGTAGCGTCACTAGGTCCATCATTTTTCACTGCAATAGTAAACGTAACAGTATCACCTACTTTTGGAGTACCTACTAAATCAACTGTTTTAACAACAGATAAATCAGCACTTTGTATAGGAGTTACAATAACTTCGCTTTGATCATTTTCTGTCGCGTCATTATTTCCAGGAGTAGAATTTGCATCTACTTCATTGGTTCCTGTAACTTCAGCAATGTTGTTGTAATTACCAGTAGGTAAAACTTTAGCTGTAATGTTTAAAGTTGCTTTTGCTTTGTTTGCCAAGTTTCCTATTGTCCAAGAACCTAATATAGGATCATAACTTCCAACGGATTGGATAGAAGGATTCACAAATGAATATCCAGAAGGTAATTTATCTGTAACCACAACTCCAGTTGCATCGCTTGGTCCAGCATTTGTAACTTCAATAGTAAATACGACATTCTCGTCAACATTAGGCGTTTTATTATCAACTTTTTTAGTTAAACTTAAATCTACTAATGGTCCTCGGGATATGGTTACTTGATCTTGATCATCTTCAGCCAAAATATTATTATTTGGTGTAGAATTCGCATCGGTTTCATTGGCTTTAGTTATTTCAGCAACATTGGTATAAATTCCATCTGCTTTTACTGTGGCTGTAACATTTAAAACTACAGAAGCACCTGCTGCAATAGTTGGAATACTCCAAATATTATTAACATAGCTTCCTGATGCATCATCGCTTACAAAATCATATCCACTAGGTAATTTATCGATAACTTCTACACCCGTAGCAGTACTTGGCCCAGCATTTTTAATGATTACAGTAAATACAACATTTGATCCCGCTTGAGGAGCAATGTTATCTACAGATTTAGTTAATGACAAATCAATTAACGCTGTTGGAACAGTAGATATAGTTGAAAAATCATCTCCTATTCCATCATTTGGTATAGAATCTGGATCTGTCTGACCACTTGCAATTACCTGAGCAGTATTTCTATATTCATTAGCTGTTCCTGTTATAGGATTAACTTTGGCTATAATATCTAAATATTCTGTTTTTCCATTAAAAACACTTCCTGAAAGTGTCCAATCTCCAGAAGTGGAATTATAAAGTCCAGAAGTTGAAGTATAGCTCACAAAAGCATAACCTGACGACAATAAATCATTTACTACAACTCCAGTAGCATCACTTGGTCCTGCATTGTTTAATGCAATTCTAAATTTCACATTATCTCCAACCCTTGGAGTAGCAAGATCTACTGTCTTAACAACTGATAAGTCAGCCAGCTGAACAGGAGTAATAACTACTTGAGCTTGATCGTTTTCTGTTGGACTGTTATTTCCAGGCGTTGAGTTAGGGTCAAATTCATTAGAACTTACTACTTGAGCAGTATTTCTATAATCGCCCGTAGCGTTTACTCTGGCAACTACAGTTAATACTGCCGATGCTCCATTATTTATTGTTCCAATGTTCCAAGAACCATTATCTTTAAAATATACTCCAACACTAGTATGGCTGACATAAGTATATCCTGAAGGTAAATAATCAACTACATTTACCCCTGTCGCTGCACTTGGTCCAGCATTAGTAACTGTTACTGTAAAAGTAACATCACTACCAACATTGTGTGGAGCTGCACTTACTGTTTTTGTTAAACTTAAATCAGTAATTGCTCTTGGTGTACTAGAAACACTACTTGTATTATCATCAGGATTTCCATCAGTTTCAGTACTTGTTGCTGTAGCTGTATTAAGGTAAATACCTGTTGGATTTACAGTTGCAGAAATATCTATAGTTGCTTTTGCTCCATTTGCTAAACTTCCTATTGTCCATTGGCCTGTTCCAGCACTATAAGTTCCAATTGATGCCGTTGCAGTAGAAAATGTATAACCGCTTGGTAAATTATCAGTAACTACAACATTTGTTGCATCACTTGGTCCATTATTTACAACTTCAAGAGTAAATACAACTGTAGATCCTACGTCTGGAGTGACATTATTAATTCTTTTCACTACTGCAAGATTTACTAAAGCAGACGGTGTAGTTGTTACAGTACTTTGATCATCCTCACTTCCAATAGTATTATTTGGTGTAGAATCTGGATCTGGTTGATCACTTGCAATTACTTCAGCAGTATTTACATAGCTACCATTCTTTAAAACTTTAGCTGTTATCAGAATAGTCTCTGTAGTATTGGCTGTAATTGGTCTTGAAACTGTCCACAATCCAGTTGTGGTATTATACATGCCAGCAGTAGGGCTTGCACTAACAAACTCGTAACCAGAAGGCAGCATGTCTTTTATAACAACACCAGTAGCGTTGCTAGGCCCGTCATTTTTAACTGCAATAGTAAACGTAACAGTATCGCCTACTTTTGGCGTAGTTATATTTACCGTTTTAACAACAGATAAATCAGCACTTTGTACAGGAGTTATAACAACTTCGCTTTGATCGTTTTCAGTAGCATCATTATTACCAGGAGTAGAGTTACTATCTACTTCATTTACTCCTGTCACTTCAGCAATGTTGTTGTAATTACCAGTAGGCAATACTTTTGCTGTAATGTCTAAAGTGGCAGTTCCAGCATTAGCTAAATTTCCTACGGTCCAAGAACCTGATATATTATTATAAGTTCCAACAGATGGCGCAGAGCTAACAAATGAATATCCAGAAGGTAATTTATCTGTAACTACAACTCCATTTGCTTCACTTGGACCAGCGTTAGAAATCGTAATTCTAAAAGTTACGTTTTCTCCAACAATAGGTGTATTATTATTAACAGATTTAGTCAAACTTAAATCTACTAATGGACCTCGGGATATGGTTACTTGATCCTGATCATCTTCAGTCAAAATATTATTGCCTGGTGTTGAATTTACATCAGTTTCATTAGCCTGCATAACTTCAGCAACATTTATATAATCTCCTAAAGCATTAACTCTAGCAGTAACAGTTAAAACTGCCGAAGCTCCATTTGCAATAGTTGCAATAGTCCATAAACCAGTTGCATTAGTGTATGTTCCACTTGAAGGTGTTGCACCGACAATAGTGTAACCGCTAGGCAATACATCTCTAACTTGTACTCCAGTAGCAGTACTTGGACCTGCATTTGAAACTCTTACAGTGAATACTACATTTGATCCTACTAAAGGACTAATGTTATCAACTGATTTAGTCAATGACAAATCAATTAACGCTGTTGGAACAGTAGATATAGTTGAAAAATCATCTCCTATTCCATCATTTGGTATAGAATCTGGATCTGTCTGACCACTTGCAATTACCTGAGCAGTATTTCTATATTCATTAGCTGTTCCTGTTATAGGATTAACTTTGGCTATAATATCTAAATATTCTGTTTTTCCATTAAAAACACTTCCTGAAAGTGTCCAATTTCCATTAGTCGCATCATAAAGTCCAGAAGTTGAAGTATAGCTCACAAAAGCATAACCTGACGGCAATAAATCATTTACTACAACTCCAGTAGCATCACTTGGTCCTACATTGTTTAATGCAATTCTAAATTTCACATTATCACCTACTCTTGGTGTAGCAACATCTACCGTTTTAATAACCGATAAGTCAGCCATCTGAACAGGAGTAATAACAACTTGCGCCTGATCATCTTCTGTTGGACTGTTATTTCCAGGCGTTGAGTTAGGGTCAAATTCATTAGAACTTACTACTTGAGCAGTATTTCTATAATCGCCCGTAGCGTTTACTCTGGCAACTACAGTTAATACTGCCGATGCTCCATTATTTATTGTTCCAATGTTCCAAGAACCATTATCTTTAAAATATACTCCAACACTAGTATGGCTGACATAAGTATATCCTGAAGGTAAATAATCAACTACATTTACCCCTGTCGCTGCACTTGGTCCAGCATTAGTAACTGTTACTGTAAAAGTAACATCACTACCAACATTGTGTGGAGCTGCACTTACTGTTTTTGTTAAACTTAAATCAGTAATTGCTCTTGGTGTACTAGAAACACTACTTGTATTATCATCAGGATTTCCATCAGTTTCAGTACTTGTTGCTGTAGCTGTATTAAGGTAAATACCTGTTGGATTTACAGTTGCAGAAATATCTATAGTTGCTTTTGCTCCATTTGCTAAACTTCCTATTGTCCATTGGCCTGTTCCAGCACTATAAGTTCCAATTGATGCCGTTGCAGTAGAAAATGTATAACCGCTTGGTAAATTATCAGTAACTACAACATTTGTTGCATCACTTGGTCCATTATTTACAACTTCAAGAGTAAATACAACTGTAGATCCTACGTCTGGAGTGACATTATTAATTCTTTTCACTACTGCAAGATTTACTAAAGCAGACGGTGTAGTTGTTACAGTACTTTGATCATCCTCACTTCCAATAGTATTATTTGGTGTAGAATCTGGATCTGGTTGATCACTTGCAATTACTTCAGCAGTATTTACATAGCTACCATTCTTTAAAACTTTAGCTGTTATCAGAATAGTCTCTGTAGTATTGGCTGTAATTGGTCTTGAAACTGTCCACAATCCAGTTGTGGTATTATACATGCCAGCAGTAGGGCTTGCACTAACAAACTCGTAACCAGAAGGCAGCATGTCTTTTATAACAACACCAGTAGCGTTGCTAGGCCCGTCATTTTTAACTGCAATAGTAAACGTAACAGTATCGCCTACTTTTGGCGTAGTTATATTTACCGTTTTAACAACAGATAAATCAGCACTTTGTACAGGAGTTATAACAACTTCGCTTTGATCGTTTTCAGTAGCATCATTATTACCAGGAGTAGAGTTACTATCTACTTCATTTACTCCTGTCACTTCAGCAATGTTGTTGTAATTACCAGTAGGCAATACTTTTGCTGTAATGTCTAAAGTGGCAGTTCCAGCATTAGCTAAATTTCCTACGGTCCAAGAACCTGATATATTATTATAAGTTCCAACAGATGGCGCAGAGCTAACAAATGAATATCCAGAAGGTAATTTATCTGTAACTACAACTCCATTTGCTTCACTTGGACCAGCGTTAGAAATCGTAATTCTAAAAGTTACGTTTTCTCCAACAATAGGTGTATTATTATTAACAGATTTAGTCAAACTTAAATCTACTAATGGACCTCGGGATATGGTTACTTGATCCTGATCATCTTCAGTCAAAATATTATTCCCTGGTGTAGAATTTACATCGGTTTGATCAGCTGCTACAATTTCAGCAACATTGGTGTAATTTCCAGTTGCATTAACTGTAGCTGTAACAGTTAAAACTGCCGAAGCTCCATTTGCAATAGTTGCAATAGTCCATAAACCAGTTGCATTAGTGTATGTTCCACTTGAAGGTGTTGCACCGACAATAGTGTAACCGCTAGGCAATACATCTCTAACTTGTACTCCAGTAGCAGTACTTGGACCTGCATTTGAAACTCTTACAGTAAATACTACATTTGATCCTGCTGAAGGACTAATGTTATCAACTGATTTAGTCAATGACAAATCAATTAAAGCGGTTGGAACAGTAGTTACAGTTGAAAAATCATCTCCTAGTCCATCATTTGGTATAGAATCTGGATCTGTCTGACCACTTGCAATTACCTGAGCATTATTTCTATATTCATTAGCTGTTCCTGTTATAGGATTAACTTTGGCTACAATATCTAAATATTCTGTTTTTCCATTAATAACACTTCCTGAAAGTGTCCAATTTCCAGAAGTGGAATTATATAGACCAGAAGTTGAAGTATAGCTCACAAAAGTATAACCTGACGGCAATAAATCATTTACTACAACTCCAGTAGCATCACTTGGTCCTACATTGTTTAATGCAATTCTAAATTTCACATTATCACCTACTCTTGGTGTAGCAACATCTACCGTTTTAATAACCGATAAGTCAGCCATCTGAACAGGAGTAATAACAACTTGCGCCTGATCATCTTCTGTTGGACTGTTATTTCCAGGCGTTGAGTTAGGGTCAAATTCATTAGAACTTACTACTTGAGCAGTATTTCTATAATCGCCCGTAGCGTTTACTCTGGCAACTACAGTTAATACTGCCGATGCTCCATTATTTATTGTTCCAATGTTCCAAGAACCATTATCTTTAAAATATACTCCAACACTAGTATGGCTGACATAAGTATATCCTGAAGGTAAATAATCAACTACATTTACCCCTGTCGCTGCACTTGGTCCAGCATTAGTAACTGTTACTGTAAAAGTAACATCACTACCAACATTGTGTGGAGCTGCACTTACTGTTTTTGTTAAACTTAAATCAGTAATTGCTCTTGGTGTACTAGAAACACTACTTGTATTATCATCAGGATTTCCATCAGTTTCAGTACTTGTTGCTGTAGCTGTATTAAGGTAAATACCTGTTGGATTTACAGTTGCAGAAATATCTATAGTTGCTTTTGCTCCATTTGCTAAACTTCCTATTGTCCATTGGCCTGTTCCAGCACTATAAGTTCCAATTGATGCCGTTGCAGTAGAAAATGTATAACCGCTTGGTAAATTATCAGTAACTACAACATTTGTTGCATCACTTGGTCCATTATTTACAACTTCAAGAGTAAATACAACTGTAGATCCTACGTCTGGAGTGACATTATTAATTCTTTTCACTACTGCAAGATTTACTAAAGCAGACGGTGTAGTTGTTACAGTACTTTGATCATCCTCACTTCCAATAGTATTATTTGGTGTAGAATCTGGATCTGGTTGATCACTTGCAATTACTTCAGCAGTATTTACATAGCTACCATTCTTTAAAACTTTAGCTGTTATCAGAATAGTCTCTGTAGTATTGGCTGTAATTGGTCTTGAAACTGTCCACAATCCAGTTGTGGTATTATACATGCCAGCAGTAGGGCTTGCACTAACAAACTCGTAACCAGAAGGCAGCATGTCTTTTATAACAACACCAGTAGCGTTGCTAGGCCCGTCATTTTTAACTGCAATAGTAAACGTAACAGTATCGCCTACTTTTGGCGTAGTTATATTTACCGTTTTAACAACAGATAAATCAGCACTTTGTACAGGAGTTATAACAACTTCGCTTTGATCGTTTTCAGTAGCATCATTATTACCAGGAGTAGAGTTACTATCTACTTCATTTACTCCTGTCACTTCAGCAATGTTGTTGTAATTACCAGTAGGCAATACTTTTGCTGTAATGTCTAAAGTGGCAGTTCCAGCATTAGCTAAATTTCCTACGGTCCAAGAACCTGATATATTATTATAAGTTCCAACAGATGGCGCAGAGCTAACAAATGAATATCCAGAAGGTAATTTATCTGTAACTACAACTCCATTTGCTTCACTTGGACCAGCGTTAGAAATCGTAATTCTAAAAGTTACGTTTTCTCCAACAATAGGTGTATTATTATTAACAGATTTAGTCAAACTTAAATCTACTAATGGACCTCGGGATATGGTTACTTGATCCTGATCATCTTCAGTCAAAATATTATTCCCTGGTGTAGAATTTACATCGGTTTGATCAGCTGCTACAATTTCAGCAACATTGGTGTAATTTCCAGTTGCATTAACTGTAGCTGTAACAGTTAAAACTGCCGAAGCTCCATTTGCAATAGTTGCAATAGTCCATAAACCAGTTGCATTAGTGTATGTTCCACTTGAAGGTGTTGCACCGACAATAGTGTAACCGCTAGGCAATACATCTCTAACTTGTACTCCAGTAGCAGTACTTGGACCTGCATTTGAAACTCTTACAGTAAATACTACATTTGATCCTGCTGAAGGACTAATGTTATCAACTGATTTAGTCAATGACAAATCAATTAAAGCGGTTGGAACAGTAGTTACAGTTGAAAAATCATCTCCTAGTCCATCATTTGGTATAGAATCTGGATCTGTCTGACCACTTGCAATTACCTGAGCATTATTTCTATATTCATTAGCTGTTCCTGTTATAGGATTAACTTTGGCTACAATATCTAAATATTCTGTTTTTCCATTAATAACACTTCCTGAAAGTGTCCAATTTCCAGAAGTGGAATTATATAGACCAGAAGTTGAAGTATAGCTCACAAAAGTATAACCTGACGGCAATAAATCATTTACTACAACTCCAGTAGCATCACTTGGTCCTGCATTGTTTAATGCAATTCTAAATTTCACATTATCACCTACTCGTGGAGTAGCAAGATCTACTGTTTTAACAACTGATAAGTCAGCTCTCTGAATTGGTGTAATAACTACTTGTGCCTGATCATCTTCTGCTGCATTATTATTTCCTGGCGTTGAATCAGGGTCAAATTCATTAGAACTTACTACTTGAGCAGTATTTCTATAATCACCCGTAGGATTTATTCTAGCAATAACTATTAAAACTCTTGAAGCACTACTATTTAGAGTTCCTATATTCCACGAACCTGTAACATTAGAATAAGTTGTTCCTGTACTAGTATGAGTTAAATAAGTATACCCTGAAGGTAAATAATCAACTACATTTACCCCTGTCGCTACACTTGGTCCAGCATTTGTAATTGTTATTGTAAAAGTAACATTACTACCTACATTTGGAGTTCCAGTTACCGTTTTTGTTAAACTTAAATCTGCAATTGCTCTTGGTATACTAGAAACAACACTATTATCGTTAGCAGGGTTTACATCAATTTCAGTACTCTTTACTGTTGCTGTATTAACATAATTTCCAGTTGCGTTTACGGTAGCAGAAATAGTTAAAGTTGCTTTTGCTCCGTTTGCTAAATTGCCTATTGTCCAAGCACCAGAAGTGGCGTTGTAAGTCCCAATAGATGGCGTTGCACTAGAAAATGTATAACCGGTTGGTAACTGATCAGTGGCAACTACACCAGTAGCAGTACTTGGTCCATTGTTTACAACTTCAATAGTGAATTGAACTGTAGATCCCACATTTGGTATGGTATTATTTATTTGTTTCGTTATCGCTAAATCAATTCGAGGCGAAGGTATCAACGTTACCGTACTTTGATCATCTTCTGTTGAAACATTATTATTTGGTGTAGAATTTGGATCAATTTGATCACTTGCTGTTATTTGAGCTGTATTTCTATATTCATTTGCCGCAGCAGTCGTTGCATTCACTTTAACTTGATAGGTTAAATTTAACGTAGCACCGTTTGCAATTGATAAACCAGACCAAATAATACTATTATTTCCTGTATTAACAATCCCTGCATTAGAAACGCTACCTGGAACTAAAGTAAAGCCTGAAGGCAGTATATCATTTACCGCAACTCCAGTAGCATTTCGAGCTCCATTATTTTTTACCACTACCGTAAAAGTTACTGTAGATCCCACAGCAGGAGTAGTAGTATTTGCTGATTTAAGCAAACTCAAATCAGTTTGTCCTGTCAGTACAATTACTACGTCATCCGATTTTTCTGCGCAAATACCGTTTGCTACAGTATATCTAAGGACGTAAGTTCCTGGAATGGTTCCTGCTATTTGAGTTGTAGGACTATTTACATTTAAGATCAAAGGAGTATTGGGTCCTGATACTATAGACCAAACACCCACATTTGGTGAAGGGTTCAGGGCAGCCATTGTTACTGTATTGTACTCCCCAAGAAATTGATCAGGCCCCGCATTTACGTTGGCAACAGCAGGACTGATTGTCACTTTTACATTGTCTTCTAATTTACATCCGCCACCAGTATTAGAACTTGTCCATTTAAATTCATAAACACCACTTACTAAACCAGTCACCGTAGCTTGTGGGCTAAATTTATCCGAGAATACTCCTGTACTAGGTCCTGAAACCTGAGTCCACGTACCTATACCTGGATTAATATTGTTTGCATTCATGGTTACACTCGTAGCCCCACACAAAGTTTGATCTGGTCCTGCATTCGCTGGAGTTGGCGGTACTGCTGAAAAATTAATATTTACAGTGTCCGTGCTTGAAACACATACGTAAGGTAATGGACCATTAGTTACTGTCCACGTAAAGGTGTAGGTTCCTATTGGTAATAAATATGGATTCGCAATCGTTAATTTAGATTTTGGATCATTCGGACTATCAATAATGATACCTCCATTTGAAGGATCTGTGGTCAAAGTCCATTTACCAATTCCTCTTAAAGGCACCGTTGCATCTAGTTTTGTTGCTAGTTGACAAGAAGTTTGATCTGGTCCAGCATTCGCTGCAGTTGGCGGATCGTAAACATAAATTCGTACAACATCATTTAAGGTTGCACAAAATCCATTGCTAGTAGTCCATTGATATACGTACAAGCCTTCTACCAAACCTGAAAGGACAGCATTTGGATTAGTTGCACTAGATATTGCAGGTGTATTTGGCCCGCTAACTCTTACCCAGGTTCCCGGAGTTCCTGTTGCTGCCATAGTTACTGAAGTACCGCCTGAGGTACAAATACTTTGATCTGGACCAGCGTATGGTGTAGCTGGAACTGCACTATTAAAAACAGCTATATCAGCCGAGCCAGCAGGACAACCAGCAAAAGAATTAGTAGTGTACGTGAAAACATAATTAAAACCAGGGGTAATAGTTGCCGAGGCACTATTTGGACCAATAGCCGAAATAATTGGTACTGGTCCTCCGGTAGAAGAAGACAAAGTCCATACTCCAGAAGATCCCGTATTTGCTTGTAGTAATACTGAAGTTGCAGCACATAAATTTTGTGGCGTTATAACACTAACTGGTGCAGAAACATTTAAAACCATATCATCCCTGCTTTCTGCACAGATACCACCTGATGAAGTTGTCCATCTTAAAGTGTAGGTACCGGTCACTAAACCGGTCACCGTAGATGCATTGCCATTAGCTGTTGTTATAGTAGGATTATTTGGTCCAGAAATTACAGACCACGTTCCAACGCCTTGTGTAACTGGAAGAGCTGCAAGTGTTGCAGTGGTGCCTCCACATATTGTTTGATCTCCACCAGCATTTGCGGTAGTTGGAGGTAATTGAATCCTAAATGTAAGATTATCCGTAGCTGTGGTGCAAGAACCTTTTGCTACTTTCCATTGAAATTCATAATTCCCTTCTGCTAAATTTGAAAATACAGCAGTAGGACTATTAATATTATCAACAGACCAACCTCCACTTCCAGAAATTTGAATCCAGGTTCCTAGCAATCCTGCAGTAGGTGCGTTTGCTGCCATAGCGATAGTAGAACCACATATAAAATTTTGATCTGGTCCAGCAGCTGAAGTTGGTTCAGCAGCAATGGTAATTTTCACCCTGTCTTTGCTTGGATTTCCACATGGTAAATTTGAAGTAGTCCATTCGAACTCATAGATTCCATTCACTAAACCAGTAACAGTAGTGTTTGGAAGAGCCGGATTTGTGATAACAGGTGTATTAGGTCCTGATACAAAACTCCACGTCCCCGTTCCTACAGTTGGAGCAGCTGCGCCTAAAGTTGCCGAATTAGTAGCTGGAGAAAAACAAGCATCTGGACCTGCATTTGCACTAGAAGGGGCTTCATCAGCCAAAGTGGTAACGGTAACATTTGATGTAGATGGACCACAAGTAGATACGTTAGTAGGATTTGGACTTGTAACTGTCCAACTAAAAACATAAGTACTAGATGGTAACAAACCCATTACACTAGTTGTTGTTTTAGTAGGATCAGAAAATGTAGGAGTTCCTGGTCCGGAAACATATTGCCATAATCCTGTTGTTCCTCCTACTAACTCATTTCCCGTTAATAATAAAGAATTACCTGCACAACTCGTTACAAGATTAGGTGTAATCGTAGAGGTAGGCGGAGCAGAAACCGTAATAGTAACATCACTAAATTTATCAATACCTGAAAGACCACCAGTGATAGTCCATCTATAGGTATAAATACCAGGCATTAAATTTGAAATTACTGGATTTGTAGAAAACACATTAGAAAACGTAGTCGTAGTTGGACCATTTAACTGTGACCATCTACCTATATGACCTTTGGTCGCATCTGGTACATTTCCAGAAAGAGTTCCAGAAGTGACTCCGCATGCTAATGCAAGACTTGTACCCCCATTAGCTCCAGGTGGACTAAGAGAAACAATAATATTAACATCATCAAAAGCTTCACTACATGATGTCTTAATGTCACCATTAGTATAATGCCTAACTCTAAAGGTATATGTTCCTGCCTTTAAAAGATTTGAAAAATTTAAGTTGTTGCCGCTTATACTAAAAACTGGTGAAGTACCAGCAGGTGAAGATATCAATTGAGGTGCATTTGCATTTCCCCCAGTAGTAGTGATCGATACTGTACCAGCAGTTATGTTTTCTGCAAGGCTTAATACATTTACTCCACCGTTTAAAGAAATAGTAGCCGATCCTAAATAATAACGAATATTTACATCTGCAAAATTCGAACATGATGGATTGGCTGCTCCTCCTTTAATAGTATATCTAAAAGTATAATTGCTAGTTCCATCTAGACCGGTCACTTGTGTTGTTGGACTATTTGGATTTACTATTGTAACTGTTGGACCCGCTATTTGAGTCCATTCTACCGTTTCTCCTGCACGTAGGGGAACATTTCCTTGTAGCAAAGTTTGTGTTACACCACTACAAAAATTTTGATTAGGATTAGTAGCTACAGCAGTAGTTATTCCTTGCGTTGCGGCAGGAACATTAATAGTAACTGTATCTGAACCCTGAGCACAAGGCCCCATTACCGTCCATCTAAAGACATAACTTCCTTCCACTAAATTTGATATACCGGTAGTAGGATTATTAACACTACTAATAACTGGAACTGAAGGGCCAGACACAAAACCCCATGTTCCTATTTGCGTTCCAGTTCCATTTCCAGCTACTGATGCATTCAAATTTGCACCTTGCTTAGCATCATAACAGGCAGATAAATTTTGATCTGGACCAGCATTTGCGATTACTACGCCACCATAATTAGTAACAGTCATATCTGCTTGAGAACTACATCTGGTACTGGCGGGACCCGGACCTGTAATGGTCCATCTTAATGTGGACGTCCCTATAGAGCCTGTAGGAAAAGTAATTGCAGAGGTAGGTGAGGAAGGGGTGGATATAACTACCCCTGATGCATTACTACCAACAATAGTCCACAAACCTGTTTCGCCACTATTCAAAGGTGCATTTCCGGATAAATTATACGTTCCTGGGCAACCCATTATATTAGCTCCTGTTCTAGCTGTAGTTATTTTATTAACAGTAATAACTACATCTTGAAAACTAACTCCAGCAGTACAAACTGATGAAAGCCTAAAGGTATAGACATTTCCGCCTACCGCACCTAAAACATTCGTGTTAAGAATATTGGGATTCTCAATAACTACAGATGGGCCAGAAACTTGAGTCCATTTACTGCTTACAATATTTCCTCCTACCACTCCATTTAGAGTAAAAGGAGTGTTCTCACAAATAGTTCTACTTAAACCAGCATTAGTTGTACAGTTTTGAGCATATACATTAGTGTTTAACAAAATAGTAGCAAAAAATAACGCTAAAAAATAAGAGAGTTTGTTATAAAGACTTATTTTTTTTTGTGTGAACGAGTAATTTTTCTCCATAAATTTTCTTTCTAAGTTTTAAATTTTTGTAGTCTGGGGATTTCTTTAAAATAACTATAAATCTGGACTGTAATTTGCGGGTAAAAGTACTCTAAAAAATAAAAAATAAAAAACAAACGTTAATATTAATAAATAAAAAAATAATTGACAAACATCATTTTAATTTTAAGTGTTATATGTATTTTTTTTGTTAAAAAAATACATATAACACTTAAAATTATCATTAAAAAGAAAAAATAATTTTAAACCAACTTAAATTTATCCAAAATATTTAAAAGTAAACAATACTTATTAATTTAGAAAACAGATTGCAAATTCCAGTGATATTGACCACCCAATTCCAATTTAAAGTGAGCACCTGATTCCAATTCAAAATGACCACCTAATTCCGGAGCAAAATGACCACCTCCATTTTTCATTAAAAACTACTTTTTTTCATCTGTTAATTAGTATTCAAATATACTTAAATATTAGCTTTTGTTTATGCCCCTTTTTTTTCTCATAGATTCTCCGTGCAATTCGATTCGGTGAGATTGATGTATCAGCCTATCCAAAATTGCATCAGCTATTGTTTTTTCTCCAATGATGTCATACCAGCCTTGCACTGGGATTTGTGATGTTACAATTATAGAACCATTATTATGCCTGTCTTCAATGATCTCTAAAAGGGTAATTCGGTTATGACTATCTAATGCTTGGAGTCCAAAATCGTCCAGTATAATAACATCTTGCCGTTCTATTCTTGCCAGTTCTCGAAGATAAGAACCATCTGCTTTGGCCATTTTTAATTTAGCAAACAACTTTGAAGTATTAAAATAACTTACCTTAAAACCCTGTATACAGGCTTGATAACCTAATGCTGTACCTAAATAACTCTTACCTACACCAGTACTTCCTGTGATTAAAATGTTTTCGTTTTTCTCTACAAATTCGCATTCTGCCAGACGTAGCACCATGTTTCGATCCAGATTACGGGTTTGGTCAAAATTGATACTTTCAATATTTGATTTGTAATGGAATCGGGCATTTTTGATACTGCGTTCAATGCGACGATTATGTCTTTCATCCCATTCGGCATCAATAAGCATCGATACAAACTGATCAAGTGTGTAATGGTCAGTTTTCCCGCTTTCAATGGCGGTTTTAAAAGCATTATGCATACCATAAAGCTTCATTTGTTTCATTTTTGTTACTGTGGATTCATTCATGATTATTGGGTTTTAATTTAATTATAATACTGTTTTCCTCTGATGTTGCCGTGAACAGGGAGTTCCTGCTCGGGTTCTTGTTCAAAATCAATATGGTCTAGGTTGTTTTCTAAAATATTTTGTATGGTCTTAAAATTGTAAATTTTAAAATCAAGTGCCCGTTTACAGGCATTTATTAATCGCTACTTGCCTACCTTTTTCTCGAAGTTTAGTATTCCCAGACAACTTTTATAGGCTTGTTCGGGGTGGTTTCTGCTTTCGATTATTTGCAAAATATATTCTCCTACGGATTCATCAATACTACTGGCCCAATCAATGAAGCGGGCAGCGCTCCATTGGGCTACAAATTGGTGTGTACTGGCTAAATGTTCTGGGGTTGTGGTATAGACATAAGGTTTGTAATTCCTCGGATGAATGGCTATTCGATTGTATTTGTAATAGATCTCTACCGTTGATTTGGTATACAAGAGTTTCGCTTTTTTCTTTACATATTGATACGGAACACTATAGTAATTTTTGTCTTGACTTAATTGGACATGTCCGTTTTGCATCACCGTTGCAAAGGATTGGTATTTGATTTCAAAGCGTTCTTGTGGTAGTGGGCGTAGTTTTTGTTTCTCATCTTCTAAAAACAATTCTTTACGGGAGTAAGGACGTCCTGTGAGTTTTCGACTATTATGAGCATCTAATAAATCCCATATCTGCTGGTTTAATTCTTCTAGAGAAAAGAATTTGGTTTCTTTTAGAGTTACGTAAATCCTTCTGTACAATATCTTTACCGCACCTTCAACCAATGATTTATCCCTTGGTTTATAAGCCCTGGCAGGTAAGATTGTGGTTTGATAATATTCCGCTAAATCAGCCAGGGTTTCATTGATTGTTGGCTCAAAACGACTGCTTTTTATCACTGCAGATTTTAAATTATCGGGAACAATTGCCGCAGGAGTACCTTCAAAAAAACGCATGGCATTTTCTACCGAAGTAACAAAATCTTCCTTTTGTTGGCTCATGGAAGCTTCTGCATAGGTATATTGGCTGGCTCCCAATATGGCTACAAAAAACTGTACTTCTTTGATTTCTCCGGTATCTTTATCAATGATGGAGAGTGTTTTTCCGGCATAATCCACATACATTTTATCACCGGCTTTGTGATTCATATGCATTACAGGATTGACTCGTTTACCCCATACTTTGTAATGATGAGCAAATTGCGAACTCCTGTAACCATCGGGGTTTACGGCAATATATTGCTCCCACATATGTTGTACGGTAACGCCAACTTTCTTTAGTTCACGTTCCATTTTAGGGAAAAAATCGTATAGGATCTGCAATTTGGGACTAATGGATTCCACAGTAGTCTGTGAAAACAAAAGTTCTAGTTCTGCATCTGTTTTTCTATCAATTAATTCAAAGTTTAATCCGAGAACTTCAAATAAAGAAATATACTTCTTTACCGTATTCCTGGAAAGGGATAAGTAGCTACTTATAAACAACTTACTCTTTCCTTCACAATAGAATTTAATTACTTTTCTAATTTTACTCATGTCTGTTATTTTGTTTGCCATAATCCGTATTTTTTTAACGAATGTATGGTGCTAACAACATGAAAAAGTCAGTAGTTTTTAATAATCAATTTACCCCAAAATTAGGTGGTCAATTTGAACTGGAAAGTGGTGGTCAGTTTGCTCCGGAACTGGTGGTCAATTTACACTGGAAAGTGGTGGTCAATTTGACCGGTTTTTCCAATTATCTTCGGGAATGAAATTCCATCGTTTCAAAATGTTTCTTATTTCATTAGCAGAAATAGAAATTCTGTTGTTTTGCTTGCGTAAAAGAAGATACAAGTCGTTAGGTGCCACTTTAAGTTCCTCCTCGTCCATTTTCTCAAAACATTCATGTAGTAACTCCAAAATCAATAATTCGCTCTTATTTCGATTGACTAGCTTTAAAAGCGATGCGGTCATCATCATATAATTTCTTCTGATCTTCAGTATACTTTACTCTTCCTAAGTTTGAAAATGACCCTTCGCTTATTGGAAGATAATTATTATCTTTTTTGTATTTTAAAAGTGAAACAATATGATTTTTGGATATAATAAAATTCGGATCTAGTTTTCCCAAGAATGGAATTAAGAACTCCCTAATAAAATAGTGAGCATGGTAAGCGCTAATTTCTAAATTAAAAGCATAACTATCATTGGACTTATCGTTGAAACAATTAGAAATTAAATTTGTGAAGTCATTTAATGAAGTGTCAAATTCAAAAACATCTATTTTTCTGAGCTCGAAATAATAATGCCCAATTTTACCCTTGTTCTTTTCAAGAATTTCTAAAATACTTTTTTCATTACTGAAATTTACGATATTAGAATTACTCTTAAATTGAGACAGATTCTTATTCGATTTTTTTCTTTTAATTATCGTATAAATATTTTCATTTTTGTAGAAATAAAATGAAGATGCTCCAAGTAAGAAAGTGAAAATAATTCCTATAAATATTACTATTGAATTGAATAAAATAAAAACACCGCCACTCAATTGAATAACACTAATAATCACAACTGAAAAAGGTAATAATGGAGCTAATATGAGAGGCGATATCTTAGAACTAAAGATCGAATTTAACTTTTCAATTTGTTCATGAAGAAAGAAAAAAATTTCTTCAATTATATTTTTCATAATTCTAATATTTTTTTTTAAGAGTAAAAATACTAAAAAATATAGCTAATTGAAACAGAATGAAAAGTTTAGTATCTTTGCGAAGTCGACAATTTGTTGTACATATGTTGTACTGATAGAAACAAAAAAGCCTTCACATTTCTGCGAAGGCTTGATTTTACTAGTGGTCCCACCTGGGCTCGAACCAGGGACCACCTGATTATGAGTCAGGTGCTCTAACCAGCTGAGCTATAGGACCGGTTTAGAGTTTGCAATATTACTACTATTTTTGGTTTACTACAACTATTTTTTAATTAGATTTTCAAAAATTTAGATAATAAATTTCTCTGATATACAAACTAACTGAATATTAGAACAGTACTTATTTTATTTCCTGACAAAGTTCTATCAAAACTCCATTAGTACTTTTAGGGTGCAAAAAAGCAACCCATTTGTTATCAGCACCCTTTTTTGGAATTTCGTTCAAAACAATAAATCCTTCCTTTTTTAAACGAGCAATCTCTGAAACAATATCTTCAACATCAAACGCGATGTGATGTATTCCCTCTCCCTTTTTTTCTAAAAATTTAGCAATTGGACTTTCTGGATTAGTAGCAGCCAAAAGCTCAATTTTATTAGGTCCATTCATAAAAAAAGAAGTGCTTACTCCTTCACTTTGTACCACTTCAAACTTGTATGCTGGAGCGCCAAAGAGTTTTTCAAAAACTAAATTTGATACTTCTAAATCTTTTACTGCAATTCCTATATGTTCTATTTTTCTCATTTTATAATTTATTAAAAACTAAAGTCTTTTCCACATTTATCCTTCAATAGACTTGTATTCTATTGCATTCATCAAAAATTGACATTTTACTTTTACAAAACAAGTAATAAGAAAGTAAATCAATCTAAAAACGAAACAATATTAAGCGTACTTATTGGTGATATAAAAAAAACATAAAAGTTTCGATGAGAGCAAATATAATTGTTATTTTGTAAACTTAATTTCTCAAATTTTATGTTTAAAAATAAAACACTCCTTATATATATCATATTAACTCTTTCGTTAGCTAGTTGTGCCAAGCGAGGCTCTATTACTGGCGGAATGAAAGACACAATTGCTCCCGTTTTAAAAATGAGTTTTCCAAAGAACTTCAACACAAATTTTAAGGGAAGTGAAATCAAATTAGAGTTTGACGAATATATAAAACTCAAAAACCTAAACAAGCAACTGATTATTTCGCCACCAATGAAGCAGGAACCACTAATTCTGCCAACCACTGCTAGCAAATACATGACTATTAAGATAAAAGATACCCTACAACCCAACACAACATACAGCTTTAATTTCGGGCAAAGTATAGCAGATAATAACGAAGGAAATACATTGAACCAATTCAAATACGTATTTTCCACTGGTGACTACATTGATTCATTAAGTATTGAAGGAAAAGTAAAAAGTGCTATTGACAAAGAAGTAGAATCGTTCGTTTCAATAATGCTCTACGAAGTCAATGAGAGCTTTAAAGATTCAATTATTTACAAAGAAACCCCAAGGTATATTACTAATACTTTAGACAGCTTAAAAACGTTTCGATTAGAGAATTTAAAAGCTGGAAAGTATCTACTTTTGGCTATGAAAGACCAAAATAACAACAATAAATACAACCCAAAAACAGATAAAATTGGGTTTTATAAAGAGTTTATTACTGTGCCATCTGACACGATATACGAGTTAGAACTTTTCAAAGAAGTATTGCCTTTCAACGCTTTTAAACCTACACAAGCATCAGGAAACAGGCTTCTTATAGGTTATGAAGGAGATATAAACCAAGTTCAATCCAGACCAAAAATAGTTTTAAAAAAGAACAACGAAATTTTACCCACAATTGTTACTCAGTTTCCTAAGAAGGATTCGCTCCAGATATGGTTTAAACCTTTAAAAGCTGATTCTTTGGCAGTAGCGATAACAAAAGATAAATACACAAAAGAATTCACTTTTAAAATTAAAGACCAGAAAAAAGACACTCTTAACATCACTGCTTTATACAGTGGCACCTTACATTTTAGAAATCGGTTCACTTTAGAAACCGCTACGCCATTGGTGAAATTTGACAACTCAAAAATGAGATTGATTAACAAAGACTCTATTGCTGTTGCTTTCACCACAGAATACGACGAGTTCAATCAAAAATTATTTTTTGATTTCAAGAAAGAACCTTCAGAAAAATACACCTTCACCATTTTACCAGGTGCTTTGAGTGATTTTTTCGAAAAATCTAATGACACCTTATCATATAAAGTGAGTACCCTAAACACTGCCGATTATGGAAACATTATTGTAAAATTACAAAACGTCAAAAAATTTCCCGTTATCGTTGAATTGACAGATTCAAAGGGTGATGTTTTGGCTTCTGAATATGCGGAGAGTAATTCAACTGTCTATTTTAATCTTCTCGAACCAGCACAATTTACACTTCGAGCTATATATGATACAAACAAAAATAAAATTTACGATACGGGTAATTATATAGAAAAACGAGCTCCCGAAGAAGTAATTTATTTTTCAAAAGAAATAGATGTTAGACCTAATTGGGATGTTGAACAAGTTTTTGACTTAAACATTCCCTATACGCCAGAACCAAAAAAGAAAACAGATACCAAGAAAAAATCTAGTTTTTAGTTTTAATTTCAAAAGTATCTTTATCGCTTAAGAATGCAAACTTTTTTCTGATTTCAGTTAGTTTTGATTTATCTAATGTTGCTTTGAACATAGCCTCAGATTCTTGCGGCTCTACCACATATTCTCCCAATGAATCGAAAACTTGGGAATGACCAATATAGCTGTGTCCACTTGCATCTTCTCCCGTTCTGTTCACACCAATTACATAGCTAACGTTCTCAATCGCTCGTGCTTTCAATAACGCATCCCAAGCTGTCGTTCTAACTTTTGGCCAGCTCGCTACATAAATCAGTAAATCATACTCTTCAACATTTCTTGAAAAAACAGGGAAACGCAAATCATAACAAACTAAAGGACAAATTTTCCAGCCTAAATAATCAACAATCAATTTTTGAGTTCCAGCTGTATATACTTTCTCTTCACCGGCGAGTGTAAACAAATGTCTTTTATCATAATACTGTATTTCACCCAAAGGAAACACAAACAACATTCTATTGTAGTAGTTACCATTCTCTTCAATAACGACACTTCCTGTTATGGCGCTATTTTTAGCTTTGGCCAAATATTGCATCCACAACACTGTTTCTCCATGCATTGTTTCAGCAACAGCACTGGGATTCATAGTAAATGCTGTCGAAAACATTTCAGGAAGAACAATTAAATCTACCTTTCCAGAAATAGAATTAATTCTCCCTTCGAAATAATCACGATTTAAATTTGGGTTTTCCCAAACCAAAGGAGCTTGAATCAATAAAACTTGCATCTTTTTATTTTTTCATAAAATTAAGCATAATAACAGTAATTTATGTTCCTTATATTAGCAAAAACAAGAAATGAAAAAGACACTAGTTTTATGCACAATGCTATTCTCTATTTTTGCTTATTGCCAAGAGAAATCAGGAGCAAAACAATTTTGGGAGAATTTACAAAAACAATGCGGAAAGTCTTTTGAAGGCAAAGTAACAGAAGGAGCAGACAATGACACTTTTCGAGATAAAAAACTAGTGATGCACATTCGCAATTGCGATGAAAACACCATTCGGATTCCTTTTTTTGTATCAGATGACAAATCAAGAACTTGGGTTTTAACGTATAAAAATAACCGAATCAAACTCAAACACGATCACCGTCATGAAGATGGTTCCGAAGACAAGGTTACCCAATATGGCGGCACGACAACTAATTCTGGTTCGTCAACACTCCAATTCTTCCCAGCAGACCAACAAACGTGTAATCTACTTCCAACTGCTGCCGCCAATGTTTGGTGGATCACTTTAGATGAAACATCATTTACCTACAATCTAAGACGCATAGGCTCCGACCGATTGTTTACAGTAAAATTTGACTTAACAAAAACAGTTCCTACACCTGCAGCACCTTGGGGCTGGAAAGACTAAAATATTTCAAATAAATTGGACATAAAAAACGCATTCAAATTAATGAATGCGTTTTTTACGTTTTTATTTTAAAGATTTTCAGTTTTAAAACCTATAAATCAAACTAAACAAATCTCTTCCTCATCGTTAAAAAAAATATCTAACCTTTTAGTTTTCTCTGTCAAATAATACTAATTCAGTTGTGTAATGGCGCATGAAATTTGCATATATACGCATGGGAAAAACGGCCACTTTAGACATTATAGAAACTTAAGCTGAGCTTACAAGCTTACTATCTAAACAGAAAATTCTAACAGGTGAGGAAAAAATTAAATCTTTGATTTATATAAAGAAGAATAAATTTAAAACTCGTCAAGAAGTTTCAGATTATTTAGGAATACATATTAGAAATTTAGAAAGATGAAGATTTAGGTATCACAAGACAAACAGCTTCAAAATACTTGGATCAATTAATAGAATTAAATCTGATTACTTTGCATAAAATAGGTAAAGAAAACTTTTATATTAATATTGCGCTTTATGACTTTTTACAAAATGCGCCACAAAAACTCAAGTTCAAATAATTCAATTTTGTTGACACGTTTGTATTGTCATGTTAAAAAAACAGAAAAAAGTTAACACGTTATAATAGTCATGTTAAACAAGTCAACAAAAAACAACATATTTAAAATATAAGTACAATTCAATCTTAAATAAAAAAAGCCAACTCAACAGTTGGCTTTTTTGGTAATCATCACTGAAAAATTTCTTTAGCGCCTTACAAAACTGGGTGTAAAACTGGGTATAAAAGACACAACTAGCTAATTATCAGTGTTTATTGCAGAGAGAAAGGGATTCGAACCCTCGATATGTTGCCATATACACGCTTTCCAAGCGTGCGCCTTCAGCCACTCGGCCACCTCTCTATTTTGTAACGGCTGCAAAGAACATCAAAAAAAATGAGTTAGAAAAGTTAAAACCTAATTATTACAGCATTTCTCCACGTAATGAAGTTTCAAAAATAGTTTTGAAGTCTTTTGCTGGTGTTTTTTGACCCAATAGAAACATTAATTTTGTAATGGCTGCCTCAGTAGTGATGTCATTTCCCGAAATCACTCCTATTTTCTTTAGTCCTGTACTAGTTTCATACTGTCCCATATTAACACTTCCTGCTGAACATTGTGTGACGTTTATAATATGTAAACCACTAGCAATTGCTTTACTTAATAAGTTTAAAAACCAATCTTCTGTTGTAGCGTTTCCAGCTCCGTAGGTTTCTAAAACAATTCCCTTCAGACTTGGAATATCTAAAATAGCAGATAAAACAGCTTCACTGATTCCAGGGAACATTTTAATGATTGTTACATTAGTATCTAAATCAATATGAACTTTTAGCTTTTTATCCTTACACAAAGGCAAAAATAACTCTGGATTTAATTTTAAATGCACACCTGATTCGACTAAATCAGCGTAATTAGGCGATTTAAATGCTTTGAAATGTTCGGCATTGACTTTTGTAGTTCTATTGCCTCGGAATAATTTATATTCGAAATAAAGACAGACTTCTCTAATAACGGGTTGATTGTCTTTTCGTAACGAAGCGATTTGTATAGCTGTTATCAAATTCTCCTTAGCATCCGTACGCAAATCGCCTATTGGCAACTGCGAACCCGTAAAAATTACTGGTTTTGCCAGGTTCTCCAACATAAAACTCAACGCTGATGCGGAATACGACATAGTATCAGAACCGTGAAGCACTACAAATCCGTCAAATGAAGTGTAATTATCTTCAATGATTGTAGCAATTTTAGCCCATTCAGCAGGATTCATATTCGAAGAATCAATAGGATGTTTAAAAGAAAAAGTTTCTATCTCACAATCTAATTGTTTCAGCTCAGGAACTCGCTGCAATAATTTACTAAAATTGAATGCCTTTAAAGCGCCTGTTTCAAAATCTTTTCGCATACCAATGGTTCCACCAGTATAGATTAGTAGTATTTTAGATTTACACAACATCGTGGTATTTCAATTTATTCACAACTGGATTAGCATACATAGCCAAGAAACCATCTAATGCTACCGGATTATCATGGTCAATACGCATTTCTAATCGGCGCTCAAATAATGATTTCTCGTTTTCGGTATATAAATGAGCAAAACTATTGGTCTTATTTACAAGATCGTAAGCTATATAATTAGTAGGCCATAATTTATAATTACTCAAAATAGCATCATCAATAACTCCTGCTAAAGTTACAATTTGCTTATTTGAACTCTCATCACTAGCCTTTATTTGTTCAATTTCAGTATCAAGAACAGTACCTATATGAATGTGAATACCTTTCTTTTGCCCTTGAGCACCGCTCAAAATGGTCATGAAATCCTCATTCTTATCTTTGACATATACTTCATTATTGGCTTCGGCCATCAATTGAGGCATTTTTAGAGCATCAGTAGGATCGTATTCATACGAAATAGAAACTGGTACAATTTTGATTTTCTTAAAATAGTCCATCAAATTCTTTTCATCAGAACCCATTCCAAGCATTTTCAATATACCAGGATTCGTTTCGTCCTTTCCGTCCTTAGTTCTACCTTCTCGCTGTGCAATCCAAACGGAACGATTTTCGTGCAACAATAAATGTCCAATATACTCTGACAACAATTTAGAACTTTGCAGCATTTCTCTTGGCGTTAAGCCACGTTGCACTAAGAAGTTTCTATTTAGCTTAGCCAATGTATTCAAGAATGGCATTTTGACTAAATTATCACCAATAGCTGAAGCGGTCATAGTTAGATTATGCTCAAATAAAGCGGTGTTCAACAAAGTGGTATCTAAAAGAATATCACGATGATTAGAAATAAATAAGTAAGAAGTGTTAGGCTCTAGGTTTTCAAAACCAGATGTAGTTAATCCGTTCGAGCTTTTTTCTAAAACTCTTTGTACGGATTGATATATAAAATTACATTGGAAATCTCGAATCGAATGCGTGCGTAGCAGTTGTTCTTTCCAAACATCGTCTAAAACATCTGGGAACGTAAAACTCATCAATGCTTTCATCATCGGATGATTAACAACTTTGTGAAGTGCTTGGTTTATTTCGGAATCATAAAAAGGCCGAATCGCGTCAAATCTATGCATTTTGGTTCTTAAATTTTAATATTGGCAAATGAACAAAAAAAATATCTAAATATTGTGAATTCTATTTTAAATCCCAAAAATAGCTTTAGAATTCGCAGTAGTGATGTTCGCAATTTCATTGGCCGAAAGGCTATAAATTTGGGACAACTTGTCCAGAACAGCAACAACATAACTACTTTCATTTCTTTTTCCTCGATATGGAATAGGTGCTAGATAAGGAGAATCAGTCTCTAGAACTACATGTTTCAAATCAATTTGGTTTAGAAACTGGTCAATTTTTCCATTTTTGAAGGTGACTACACCACCAATTCCCAATTTCATATTATACGAAATAGCTTGAAGCGCTTGCTCGTATGTCCCGGTGAAACAATGAAAAATACCAAATAATTCATCTGATTTCTCATCTTCTAATATTTGAAAAATCTCTTCAAATGCTTCCCGACAATGGATTACTATGGGTAATTTATGTTTTTTAGCCAATCGAATTTGGGTTCTAAAAGCAATTTTTTGCTCTTCTAAACGGGTTTTATCCCAATACAAATCAATTCCAATTTCTCCTATGGCGTAGAATTTTCTTTTCGACAATTCACTTTCCACATGCATTAATTCATCCAAATAATTGTCTTTAACATATGTTGGGTGCAAACCCATCATTAAAAAAACATTGTCTGGATAACTCTTTTCTAATTCATACATACTAGCGGTACAAGTAGAGTCGATGGCAGGAATAAAAAAACGAGAAACCCCAGCATTCAAAGCGCGTTGTATCATTGCATCTCTATCTTGATCAAATTCTTCGCTATACAGATGGGTATGAGTGTCAGTTATTATCATTAGGTATCAAAAATATTAACTGGCAAAATTACAACTATTAACAAAAATTCCCAATGTAATACTATTAGTATTTAAACCTAATATGCTATTTGTAGCGTTAAGCTTATAGAAAACTACTTAAAAAAACAAAAATTTAATCTGAAATCTGAAAAATCACAAAAATCTACATTCCTAAACATTCTTTGCAACTTGGTTCGAAAGATACTTTACTAAAAATTTTGAAACGCATTAGATTTTCTGAAAAACTATTTCAAACTTTGAAGTAACCTGAAAGAGTACAAACTCAAGTTAGAAGTAAAAATAGCGCATTAAGTATTCCAAGAAAGAAGAATAAATAATTAAACCTTCCTGTATCTTTGTAAAAAGCTCTTGTGAAATTCAGAGCAAAAAATTAAAAGATACTGAGACAAATTCAGCCCCGATGAAGAACCTACACGATATCCTTAAGAAAGAAAACTACAAGAAAGTAAAATTTAAGATTACTAAAACCCAGCATCTTTTGATAAAAGCCAAAATAAACGGTGTGCCAGGAAATTTTATTGTAGATACTGGTGCTTCCAGCAGCTGCATAGGTTTTGAAAGTGTAACTTTATTTTTATTACAAGCACAAACATCAAAAACTAAGGCCTCAGGTGCAGGAGCAACAGGGATGTTTACACAAATAGCTACAGATAATAACTTGCAATTAGGCAATTGGAAAGACAATTCTTTTGATCTGGTTATCTTTGATTTATCGCATGTAAATGAAGCACTAATGCAACATAAAGTCAAACCAGTTCATGGAATCATTGGCGCTGACATATTAATGAAAGGCAAAGCAATTGTAGATTATTACAACCACTATCTGTATTTACTAAAGTAAACTTGGAGTTACTACTTGTAAAATTATTAACGATGCGTTTTAAATTCTTGCTTTTTTATTCCTGTTAGGCTTTTTTGAGTTTTTATCTAATGCCCATAAGATTCCTCCCGTAAGATGCTTAATAAACAAAGGATCTAAATAATCTTTGTCAGCATGCCCTAAAGCAGTATAGAACACTCTAGCTCCTTCAAACTGATGACACCAAGCTAAAGGAAAGTAATCTCCAAATACACGTCCAGGATAGACTTCTTTTTCAGTATCTATTACGGTTCTCAAATCAGCGGCTAATAAAACGTGACTATTTGGGTTGAGTTCAGTCATAAAATAACATTCATCTTCTTTTTTCCAAATTTCAGGAAGCATAACTGTCGATGGATGATTTTTATCAATCACTTTAATTTCGAATGATTGAAATGCAGGATGCCTTTTAAACAAACCACCAATCATTTCGTGAAACCATGGCCAATTGCGCTCCGAACCTGAAGCGATATGAATCCCTACAAAAGCACCACCATTGTGAATGTAAGACACAAAAGCTCGGCGCTGTTCTTCGGTTTCAAATATTTCATTATTAGTATTCGAAAAAACAAGACAATTATACTTCGCTAACTTTTCAGAAGTCATGACTGAAGGATCTTCTGAAACATCTACTATTAAATTGTTTAGTATTCCAATTTTCTTTAAGGCTTCAACACTAGTAGCAATGTTAGTATGTACAAATCCTTTACCGTTTTTAGTATAAACTAAAACGCGTTTTTGAATAGGTGGGTTTGCAAATACTACAGTTACAAATAAGATAAAGGGCAGCAACATTAATTTTATTTTCATAATCCACTTTTATTTACCCGAATATAAAAAGAAAACCCCAAATGAAATAAATCATTTGGGGTTAATCTTTAAACTATATTTGCATTTACAATTCTAAAGCTTTTTTAGGATTGTTTTCCATCAATAATTCCATTGGGTTTTCTAAAGCTTCTTTTACAGCAACTAAGAAACCTACTGACTCACGACCATCAATAATTCTATGGTCATAAGAAAGTGCCACATACATCATTGGGTGAATTTCCACTTTACCATTTACAGCAATAGGACGCTCAATAATGTTGTGCATTCCAAGAATTCCTGATTGTGGAGGATTGATAATTGGAGTAGATAACATAGAACCAAATACACCACCATTAGTGATTGTAAAAGTTCCACCTGTCATATCATCAACAGTGATTTGTCCGTCACGTGCCTTAATAGCTAATCTTTTAATATCAGCTTCTACACCACGGAAAGTTAAATTTTCAGCATTGCGAACAACAGGAACCATTAATCCTTTTGGTCCTGAAACTGCAATTGAAATATCGCAAAAATCGAAAGCAATCTTGTGATCACCATCCATCATTGAGTTTACATCTGGATACAATTGTAATGCTCTTGTTACCGCTTTTGTAAAGAAAGACATATAACCAAGACCTACACCACCGTGTTTTGCTTTAAACGCATCTTTATATTCATTACGAATCATATTGATTGGCGTCATGTTTACTTCATTGAAAGTAGTCAACATAGCCGTTTCGTTTTTAGCAGCCACTAATCTTTCAGCTACTTTACGACGCAACATTGATAATTTAGTTCTTTCTGAACCACGAGATCCACCAGTAGGAGTTCCCATTGATGGCACTGCATTTACAGCATCATCTTTAGTAATTCTTCCGTCTTTTCCAGTTCCAGTTATAGAAGCTGGCGCTATATTTTTCTCGTCTAATATTTTTCTTGCTGCTGGAGATGGCGTTCCAGAAGCATAGGTTGGAGCTGGAGCTGCTTTTTGCGCTTCAGCTTTAACTTCAGCTTTTGGTGCTTCAACTGTTTTAGCAGCTTGAGCAACTGGTGCATCACCAGCTGGTTTTGCAGCTGCTGTATCAATTAAGCAAACTACCGCTCCTACTGCAACAGCATCGCCTTCTTCTGCTTTCAATGTAATAATTCCGCTTGCTTCTGCTGGCAATTCTAATGTTGCTTTGTCTGAATCAACCTCAGCAATTGCTTGGTCTTTCTCAACATAGTCTCCGTCTTTTACTAACCAAGTTGCAATTTCAACTTCTTTGATTGATTCCCCTGGTGATGGGACTTTCATTTCTAAAATCATCTTTTATAATTTTATTTGTGTGTTATTTTATTCTAATAAATTCTCAATCGAAACATCTTCGTCAATCTCTTCCCAATGAACACCTTCTCCTTTACCGATGAATCTCCATTTTTTAAGCTGCTCTTTCGTTGCTTTTCTTAATCTAGGAAACCATTCCAAAGGAACTGCGAGCTCTCGACCATCTTCTAAGAAAACAATCATTTTGTTTTCAGAAAAAACAATGTCTACTGCATTTTTTGATTTACTAATTACTGAAAAACTCATCCCATTTTTGTATTAAAAGTTGTTGATTTACTTCTACTAAATTACGCATTGTTTTTAATTGAGTAGAATTAAATCCCGAAGATTTCACTAATTCTACATTTTCCAGATTAAATTTAGCAGTCTTTTCTGCTTTCTCAATATGAATATGCTTTGGCAAATGCTCATTACTATAAAAGAAAAATCGAAATCCATCAATCACTAAGTCCGTTGGCATTATCTAAATAAATCTTTATCAAATACCATTTGAATCGCATCGGCGTGACGGCGTTTTGCTCTTGTATAACTTCCTGCTGCTGGTGCCGCGTATGCTTTTAACGAAGCTAATCTCCATTTGACTAAGTCAAAATTCATTAACATATAACTATACGCCCCCATGTTTTTAGGCTCTTCCTGTGCCCAAACATAATCATCAGCATTTGGATATTTAGCAACAATAGCTTTCAACTGTTCTACTGGAAGTGGAAACAATTGCTCAATTCTAACCACTGCAACATCATTACGACCGTTAATTTCTCTTTCGGCAACGATATCATAATAGAATTTTCCAGTACAGAAAACTAATGTTTTCACTTCCGCTTTATTTACTGTTTCATCATCGAAAGTTTCTTGGAAAGTTCCTTGTGTGAAATCTTCTATTGGAGATACACATCTTGGATCACGCAACAAACTCTTTGGTGTAAACACAACAAGTGGTTTACGGAAAGTTGTTTTCATTTGTCGTCTTAACAAGTGAAAGAAGTTCGCTGGCGTTGTACAATCAGCAACATACATATTGTGTCTCGCACAAAGCTGTAAGTATCTTTCCATTCTAGCAGAAGAATGCTCTGCTCCTTGCCCTTCATATCCGTGAGGCAATAACAAAACAATTCCGTTCTGGTTGTTCCATTTATCTTCGCCACAAGAAATGTATTGGTCAATCATAATTTGGGCTCCATTAGAGAAATCTCCAAACTGTGCTTCCCAAATCGTCAATGTATTTGGATTTGCTAATGCATAACCGTAGTCAAAACCAAGTACACCATATTCTGACAGTAAAGAGTTGAAGATATTAAACTTCCCTTTTTTACCTTCTAAACTATTTATAAGAGTTACCTCTTCCTCTGAATCTTCTACTTTTACAACAGCATGACGGTGCGAAAAAGTACCACGCTCTACATCTTGTCCAGAAATACGAACATCATATCCTTCCTGCAACAATGACCCGTACGCTAAATGCTCTGCCATTCCCCAATCTAACTTATTAGTGTCGAAAAACATTGTTTTTCTATCGTTGATTAGTTTCTGAATTTTATTAATAAACTTTTTATCTGATGGTAAATTACACACTGCATTTGCAACAGCCGTAAGTCCTTCTTTAGTGTAAGAAGTATCAAATTTTTCAAGCATTCCATCGTTAGAAACTCTTGTAAAACCTTGCCATTCATTTTGCATAAATGGAGTAATTATCGTCAAATCTTTTTTACGTGATTCTTCAAGATTCACTTCAAGATTAGACTTGTACTCTACCTCCAAGCCTTTTACGTAAGTGGCATCAATAACTCCAGCAGCCAATAATTTATCAGCATAAATATCTCTTGGATTTTCATGTTTCGCTATTAATTTATAAAGAACCGGTTGTGTAAAACGAGGTTCGTCACCTTCATTATGCCCATATTTTCTGTATCCTAACAAATCGATAAATACATCACGACCAAACTGCATTCTATAATCTAAGGCAAAAGACATGGCGTGTACCACCGCTTCAGCATCATCAGCATTTACGTGTAATACTGGTGAAAGTGTTACCTTAGCAACATCAGTACAATACTTTGAAGAACGCGCGTCAATATAATTAGTGGTAAAACCAACTTGATTATTGATAACAATATGAATTGTTCCGCCAGTTTTGTATCCATCTAATTGCGCCATTTGTACAATTTCGTACAAAATTCCCTGACCAGCAATTGCAGCATCTCCGTGAACGGCGATGGGCAATACTTTAGAAAAATCGTTAGGGAAATATCTATCTTGTTTTGCTCTTGTGATTCCCTCAATAACAGCACCTACTGTTTCAAGATGTGAAGGATTTGGAGCTAAATTAATATTTATATTTTTTCCAGACTTAGTCACTTTTTCAGCCGTAAGTCCTAAGTGGTATTTTACATCACCATCAAAATATTCTTGATCGTAGTCTTTACCGTCAAATTCTCCAAAAATATCCTGAGTCGATTTTCCGAAGATATTCGCTAAAACATTCAAACGACCACGGTGCGCCATTCCCATAACAAAGTGTTCCACTCCTTTTTCTGCCGCTTTTTCGATTAAAGCATCCAGAGCAGGAATTACAGACTCCCCACCTTCAAGAGAAAAACGTTTTTGACCTACATATTTTGTATGCAAAAAGTTTTCAAAAGAAACGGCTTGGTTTAATTTATTCAGAATTGATTTTTTTTCATCCGTTGAAAATGCAGGTTGGTTATCATTAACACCTAATTTCTTTTGGATCCATTCTTTTACCTCCGGATTACGAATATACATATATTCAACCCCTATATGCTGACAATATATTGAATCTAAGTGTAAGATGATTTCCTTAAGTGTACAAGGCGCAATGTGAATTGCCTTTGCGGCATCAAAAACGGTATTTAAATCTGCAGACGAAAGTCCGAAGTTTTCAATAGCAAGTGTTGGTGATGAAGCGCGTCTTTCTCTAACGGGATTCGTTTTAGTAAACAAATGGCCGCGAGAACGATATCCATCAATTAATTTCAATACATTGAATTCTTTTTGAAGTTTATCAGAAACCAAACTGCAATCTGAGTTGTTTGAAGCAAAATTTGCAATTTGTTCCACTTTGCTCTCCTCATTGTAAGTCGTCATTCCAAAATCGAAACCTTGAAAAAAACTTCTCCAACTAGGCTCAACGCTATCTGGATTTTCTAAATATTGATCGTATAACTGTGCGAAAAATTCGGTGTGTGCTGCGTTTAAAAATGAAAACCTATCCATAATATTGAGTGAATATACTTTTTTGTTAAAATAGTTTGGCAAAAGTACAATAATACAATAAATTTATACTTTATTTTAAGATACTTTTACATACTATCTTGTTAAAAATTTAAAACTCATGAAAAAGAAATCCTTTTTAAATGGTTATCCATCATTACTAGCGATTATCACCTTGTTTTTTACAACTATTACGATTGCACAACAGACTAACATGGCTCCACAGCCAGAAAATCAGTTTTGGAGAAATGTGCAATTTGGAGGCGGTCTTGGTTTGGGGTTTGGCTCTGGTTATACTGATATTTCAATTGCTCCAAGTGCTATTTACAACCTCAACGAATATGCAGCTTTAGGTTTAGGTTTGCAATATAAATATCTAAAACAAAAAAATTATTACGCTTCTCATTTCTATGGTGGAAGTATTATTGGATTACTAAATCCGATACGACAAATCCAACTTTCGGCAGAACTAGAACAATTACGAGTAAATGTTAATTTAGTTGGATCCAATAGCAACTCCCAAGATTATTGGAACACCGCATTATTTGTTGGCGCAGGATACAGATCCGGAAATGCTACAATTGGCGCCCGTTATAATGTTTTGGATGATAAAAACAGCATTTACGGAAGTGCTTTTATGCCTTTTGTAAGGGTTTATTTTTGAGGGAAATCCACATAAACGGAGCTAAACTTATCTTAACATAAAAAACATCTAGGATTCCTTTAGATTTAATATATCCCGCAATACTTTCCTAAAATATTTTTTCTAAAATCTAGTAACCATTCCTCATCATATCGTTGAATCAAAACTTCTGAAGCAAAAACCTTATCGTACCATTGATTTAGTCCATTTATTTTTTCTTCATTTTTAAACAGCTTAGGCGCCATACCAAAACAAACCCCAGCATGCAACATCAACTCTTCAGCCGTATGCTCCACTTCTATTTTATCTAACTCACGTGATAATAAATTTAAAATAGCTTGTTTTAATTCTTTTTGTTTACGATTACAACTATTCTCACTATACCAGCGATAACTGAGATAATAAGCTGGCAAATTAGCGACTTTGCTAACTTCTGCAAAACGCACCCAAAGATCATAATCTTCACAATATTGAAACTCAGGATCGTACTTTAATTGCTTTGCTAAATCAGTACGCATGGTAACGGCAGAATGAGTAAACTGATTGCGAAATAACAGTCCCAATTGTGCGCTGCCGTAGTCTGTGACACCTTCTACGGTATCAATTATTTTTCCATTCTCATTAGTCACCTGATACCAGCCGCCAACAATCCCATAATCAGGGTTCTTAGTAAGAAAATCGGTTTGCGCCTGCAAACGGTTTCCTAGAACAATATCATCGGCATCCATTCGGGCAATGTATTCACCTTTTGCCATCTCAATACCTTTGTTTAAAGTATATACAATGCCTTTATTGCAACTGTTTTTAAGGTAAACAATGCGACTATCCGATATTTTAGAAACAATTTCCTCCGTAGTATCGGTACTGCCATCATCAATGATTAACAATTCATAGTCAGCATATTTCTGGGCAAGAACACTTTTTATGGCTGGTACTATATATTTTGCGCAATTGTAAGTAGGAATAAGTACGGTTGTTTGTGGCATAAGTTTAAACCTGTTTTGTTAGATTGCAAATAAATTTAAATTTTTCAAGATCTTCGGGACTATCAATGTCAAGAAATGGGACATTATTTTTTACGCAAGAGAAACGACCGCTCCAAAATGTTGCATTTGTATCTCCTGATAATACTACCTTATTTAAGAATGCTCTTTTTATTAAATACATGGAACCATCAATAATGGTTTCCGATGGTTTGCTAAGTTTTCCTTTTCTATTATTCAATGTTTTTTTAAATCGATACTCGGCTTCCTCATTTTGTTCTATAAAATATTGTTCTCTATCTGGCATAGTATTAGATGTAGCAATAAAATCAAGAGTATCATAATTCTTAGTCATAAGGTACCCCATTTCATCTATCAACCCAATTGATTTAAATGGATGTGTAACCGGACACAGGATAAAACGTTCGAAGTTATTATTTTGAAGAAAAGACCAGCAGGAAGAAAGCTCGTCTTGACCTTCATTTCTAGTTTCCAAAAAAGTTCTATACCCATAATCTTCTGCCGTTTTTAAGAGATCCTCTGCGTCAGAAACAACCCAGACATTTTTTTTTCCTTCGGCTTTCAAATAATCTAAAGTATAAGGGAGAAGAAAATAGTTCTTATATGGACATCGTATGCTAATTGACTTAACAGGAACAATTATTGGTATATCATTCATCCTCTAGCCTGAATATTTGTTTGTTTTTTAATTTATCCATTAAAAAGCGTTGTTCATACAAACCTGAACCCTTATGCCAATTCCAAATAGGGAAATTGTCGATTAACAACGCGCGATTTTCTACATCCAGACAAGTTATATAAATATCATACTCATCATTCCAATGTGAATTTAGTAAATAGCCTAATAACAAAATAGATGTAGTTAAACGTTCAAATCCTGTTTCATTTATAGCAAATCGATCTTCAATTAACTCAATGTTTTTATATTGCTCTTCGGTTAAATACTCGTCCCAATTTGAGAATTTGCTGTGCCAGAAAGGTCTCATAAGAATCTGACCTGCATTTTTTATGGATTTTTTGTTTTCACCTCCTTTAAATTCATACTTAAATGCATCATTTGCCTCTAAACACAGGCCATCAATTCTATTTCCAGTATGACCCACATAATTCATTCGGTTGATGCGCATAACATAATCGAATGAATCTATTTCATTGGCCAATGTTTCTCGCATAGGTGGTTTATTACCTACAAACACTAGTTTTTTTTTCATATATAACTACATTTTTTTTAATGGAACAATAGATACAATCGTTTAAAGAAATCTTAATCCATGTTTGTATTCTGCCCTAATATAATTTTTCAATGGCACATAAAATTAAACCCAATACCCTCGACAAATTTTATTATATAGCAATGAGATAATAAGCGGCGATACTATAATAATAATAACAGCAGTAAAACCAATATATTTTGCAAATTGACTATTTAAAAACACATCTCCTTTATAAGTTTCGTATATTTTCCGGTATCTTTTGTTATAATAAAAAACAAAATAAACGATACTACCATAAAAAATTACTGCTAAAATTGAAGTCAATGTACTTGGTTTTGATAATGTTTTATTTACCGGATCATATACCGGATCCATCAAATCTATTATGGTTGAAATTGATAATCCAATTCCAAAAAAACAACCCAAAAAAATTCCTCCAACCGTTAGGGAAGGGATATCATTTTTATACTCACCATGTTTATAATAGGCGTTATAAATAATATAGAATAATTTATATACCATAACTACTGATCGTCAAGTTGTCCTTTAATTAATAGCCAACCACCCGAAACAGCTAACCCTACTACATTTGATTTTATAAATAAAGAACCTACATTTATGGCAGCATCTGCTACATTTACTGCAGATACACCACCACCATCGAGTATATCGTCTTTTAAGGTACCTAAACTATCATATGCCTGTGAGTACCCTAACAGCTTACCTGTCAAACTAAGAATTGCAATACCTTTAAATTGTTGCACGGCTCTTAGATCATCCACAAAGGAACCTGCAGGATTATTATCAAATATATTTTTTAAAAGATCATTTGCAGTTACGGGAGTATTACTAAATATAGCAACGGACATATTTGCATAAAATTCATTAAAGGATAGCCCGGTTGATATTGCTCCTGCAGTAATATCTCTAGCTAATTCATAATTAGTTGGGTTATAACCTCCATCGCCAGTTGAACCACCACCTGATGAACCACCACCTGATGAACCACCACCGCCCTGAACATATCCTCCACTACTTAACCTGAAAGACCCTGATCCACCGGAATGGTCTGACCAGTCCCAAAAAACAAACCCACTAGACGAACCTGCAGCTGGACTCTTTTTTGATACAATCACTTCATTTAATTCACCCCCAAAAAAGGTGAATGAGTCACCACTGCTACTCATAACGTATGAGCCAGCTGGTACTAGTCCAATGTTCCCGCTATTGATTGCTTCCATTATTTGTTGCCAGGTATACCCACCGCTTCCCCCAACGAATCGAACCTGATCCTCTTTACAGATCACTTCCATTTCCTGCTCCAGCAGGTCGAATGCCAATTTTGATTTGTTAGTCATAATTAATAGTTAATAAAAGTTTTTATTTTTTTATATTTTTCAAAAAAATCACTTTATTCACACTTTTAAGATTAATTATTACAATATTATATAAAAAAAAATAATAAAAAATATTTTTTTTTAACAAAAAAAAACTTAGTTTTCAGTATCCTATTAAATCATTTTTAGCGATTATCACCTTGTTATTTACAACTATTACGATTGCACAGCAACCTAACATGCCTCCACAAGAAAATCAATTTTGGAAAAATGTACAAATTGGTGGTGATCTTGCCTTAGGTTTAGGCTCTGGTTATACTGATATTTCAATTGCTCCAAGTGCTATTTATAACTTCAGTGAATATGCAGCTTTAGGTGTGGGTTTGCAGTATAAATATTTGAAGCAAAAAGATTATTACGCCTTTCATTTTTATGGAGGAAGTATTATTGGATTACTAAATCCGATACGACAAATTCAACTTTCAGCAGAATTAGAGCAACTGCGAGTAAATGTAAACCTGGAAGGATCCAACAGCAACTCCCAAAACTATTGGAATACAGCACTATTTATAGGTGCAGGATATCGCTCTGGCAACGTAACAATAGGTGCACGTTATAATGTATTGGATGATAAAAACAGTATCTACGGAAGTGCTTTTATGCCTTTTGTAAGAGTTTACTTTTAACGAAATCCGCAAAATAATGAGGTGTATTAGCGATATTTATTCCTAAACCAAACTTTTTGCCATTCTCTTTTTAAGATTAAAAACGCCACTTGCTCCGCTAAAATGACTAAATCAGAGCCGTCAAGTTTTTTTATTTCTTCTTCAGAAACGTCAATTATGTATAGCAAATTGAGATATTCGGCAAACTTGTATTGAATCAGTCGGTAGATTTTTTCATGCAGTTGTAACTTTAATTCATTTGGAGAAATACTCATAGGAAAATCAATTGCTTCATTAGCAAGATTAAAGTCCTTATTAAGTTGTTCCACTAATTTAAGATATAAGGTTTCTTTTTCCGCTTCTAATAATAACGAATCCGCATTTATGGGAGCTAAATACATGTAATTTTTGATTTAAGATCGCAGATTTTAGAAATTGTAATTGTTAATTCGATTGACATTACTAAGGTTTTTTTAAACTTTTCTTCCCATTAAGTTCTCGCCAAAATTTCTCAACATCTCTTTTTTATCGGCACTAATTTTCATTTTGTCCAAAGTTTGAAAAGCTAGAAAAGTAAAATCATGTATAGCATCTTGAGTAGCTTTGGCAGCACCTGAACTGTTAAAAAGCTCTTTTACAACCTCTATTTTATCGGAGCTATCTTCTGGATGAATAGAAAATAAGTGCGTTAACTCCATCGCGTCTTTTTCACTAGAAAAAGCCATAGCTTTTAAGTACAAATACGTTTTTTTATTTTCAATAATGTCTCCGCCAACTTGTTTACCAAAGGTTTCTGGATTACCAAAAGCGTCTAGATAATCATCCTGTAATTGAAAAGCCAAACCAAGATTTAATCCAAAATCATAAATTAAATCAGCGTTCTCTACGGTCGTTTCTGCGATAATAGCGCCCATTTTCATTGCCGCAGCAACTAGAACAGCAGTCTTGTACTGAATCATCTTCAAGTATTCCGGAATGGTAACATCATTGCGTTTTTCAAAATCAACATCCCATTGTTGACCTTCACAAACTTCCAGTGCTGTTTTACTAAATAACTTAGCTAAGTCTCTAAAAACAGCTGGTTCGTATTGCTCAAAATACTGATAAGCCAATATTAACATTGCATCACCAGAGAGAATACCCGTGTTTAGATCCCATTTTTCATGCACCGTTTCTTTCCCTCTTCGCAGTGGCGCATCATCCATAATATCATCATGAACCAGCGAAAAGTTATGAAAAACTTCAACCGCTAGCGCAGCTGGCAATGCTTTTTTATAATCGGCATCAAAAATTTCGGCTGCCATTAAAGTCAATACTGGACGAATTCGCTTGCCTCCTAAATCTAAAATATAATGAATGGGTTCATACAAATTTTTAGGCTCTTTCGATTCATATTGTGACTGTAAATAATCGGCAAGAAATTTTTGATACTGAGAAATGGTATGCATTATTTTTTTTGTTTAAAGTTCAAGTTAGAAAAAAAGGTAGCTAAACCAGTCTTTTTGACATATACAGTACAAAGAAACTCAATAAAGTTAAATTTTAAACTTTCACAAATGTTAAATAAAACAAAATACAAAGGAAACTTCTTTGGTATTCAAAGTTTCCGATTTACATTTGCACAAAATTTTTTTATTGACTGATACTACTGAAGGGGAAGTCAATTAAATTCTCACCACAATAACCAAATTATGAAAACGAAATGGACAATTGATTCCAGTCAATCTGATGTTCTTATTAAAATGAGACATTCAATAATAGCTTATTTAGCAGGAACAATAAATAAATTCAACGGTCATATTGACATTGAAAATAATGAGATAGCAGATGCTTCCATCGAATTTTCATTAGATGTAAATAACAAAGACGCAAAATTGGAACAAATGGATTCTCATTTGAAAATGAATGACTTATTTGATGTGAATGAATATCCAATTATTCAGTTTAAGTCAACATCATTCGAGAAAATAAATAAAAACATCAATTTCCTGAAAGGTAATTTAACGATCAAAAACGTAACTAAAGCAGTTGAGCTTGATGCAGAGTTTATAGTTAGCGGCAAGCATAAACCAACACCGTACAAAGAATGAACCCTCTCATAAAACAACTTAAAAAATACGGAAATCTGACCTCTGAAATCGAAACAGAACTTAACGAAAAAATTAAAAGTCTGATAAAACAAAAAGGCGATTTTTTGCTCAAAGAAGGACAAATTGTTTCAAATTTATTCGTAATTGAAAAAGGGCTTGTTCGTTCGTTTTATAATATCAATGAAAGAGAAATTAATGTTTGGTTTGGTTTTGAGAGCGGAATTTTAGGTTCAGTAATGCCATTATTTTTTAGCCAACCTTCAATTGAAAACATTCAGTTTTTAGAAGACACCACTTTATATTATATCTCAAGCAATGACCTTGAAAGTTTCTACAAATCATCGCAGGAAATGAATACGATTGGTAGAAAAATGGCAGAAGAATATTGCAAAATTTTAGAGGAACGTTCTTTTTTATTACAAACACATACCGCAGAACAGCATTATCATTGGCTTTTGAAAAACCAACCCGAAGCTTTGCAAAGAATTTCTTTAGGACATATTGCTTCTTATTTGGGTATTTCGCAAGAAACATTGAGCCGTATTAGAAAGAAATAACGATTTTGACATTTGTCAAAAAAAGCACTTTTTAATTTTTGTTTCTTTGCATCAGTTAAAACAAAAGAACAATGAAATATTTATTTTTATCATTAGCAATCGTACTTGAAGTTGTAGGTTCGAGCTTTATGAAAGCATCAGACGGTTTTTCAAAATTATTGCCAACAGCGATAACAATTGTGGCATATATTGCTTGCTTTTTCTTTTTGTCGCAAGCTTTAAAATCCATTCCTTTGGGAATAGCTTATGCAATTTGGGGTGGTTTAGGAATTGTCTTGACAGCTATAATTTCGGTTGTGGTATTTAAGCAATCGTTAGACATTCCAGCAATTATTGGAATTATTTTAATTGTGACAGGAGTTATCGTAATGAATTTTTTCTCAAAATCAGCAGCACACTAAAATGCCAGCCGCTAACAAGGGTTTTGCAATAGTGGGGCGAAACTGCAAAGTTCAACGGTTGTTCTTCGGTTGAACTTTAGTGCAAAATTGAAGATTTGTGCTTCGATTGCCCCACCATCGCAAAGCCCCGAACCGGTATCAATGACTTTAATGGTGATCAAAAGGCAGCTTTTGAAGTTACAGGAAAAATTAATAGAAAAGACTTTGGCCTTACCTTTAATTCTTTCAATCAAACTGGTGGTTTAGCGCTAGGTCAAGATATTAAACTGATTGCTAATTTAGAATTTAGCGTATAGAGTCATAATTACTTACTGTTAAATAATTCTAAACATCATGGAAACTATTTTAGTGTTAAAAGTTTCCTTTGTACATTTGCATCGCAATTAATAAATCATTTGCCCATCAATTTTAACTCTATTAAAAAACACTGATAGTATTTCAGGATAAAAAGATGAAAGAAAAAATTATAAATAAAGCAAGCGATATGTTTTTAAAACTAGGTTTTAAAAGTGTAACGATGGATGATATTGCGGGAGAAATGAGTATTTCAAAAAAAACAATTTATAAATATTTTTGCAATAAAGAGTTGCTTATTGAAGAGAGCACCGCAACAGTTCACAAGGAAATACATGAAATTATTAATACTATAATTTCTAAAAACTACAATGCCATCGAAGAGAATTTTGAAATTAGAAAAATGTTTAAAGAGATGTTTAAATCATCCGACAATTCTCCAGTTTATCAATTAAAAAAACACTATCCCGAAATATACCAAACAGTAATGGATAGGGAAATAAATGAATGTAACACCACATTTGAACAAAATATAATAAAAGGGATCCAACAGGGATTATATCGAGAAAACATAAATGTCAAAAACTATATTCAATTTTATTACAATCTTGTCTTCACCATTAGAGAAAACATAAGTTCTGAAAAAGAAGGCCAAAAAATTGAACTAGAAGTTTTAGAATATCACACCAGAGCCATGGCAACTCCCGCTGGAATAATCGAATTAGAAAATCAATTACTTAACTACACTATATAATGAAGAGAATAATTTTAATAGCGATGCTGACAATTGGCTTAGCAGCGCAATCTCAAAACTTGAGTGCTACTGCAACAGGTCCAGTAAAAACGCTTACGCTAAAAGAAGCGATCACTTATGCTTTAGAAAATAAAGCTGATGCTAAAAAAGCACAATTAAAAGTAGAAAATAGCGAATATCAAATACAAGAAGTTCGTTCTAGAGCTTTACCTCAAATTTCAGCAAACGGAAGCTTAACCTATAATCCTGTATTGCAAACAACTGTAATTGACGGATCCGCTTTTGGACAGCCAGGAACAGTTATCCAAGCAGCTTTTGGACAAAAATGGAGTTCAACTGCAGGAGTTTCTTTGACACAAGCCATATTTGATCAATCCGTTTTTACGGGCTTAAAAGCAGCAAAATCGACTAGAGAGTTTTACCAAATCAACAATCAATTGACAGAAGAGCAAGTAATTGAGCGTGTTGCTAATAATTATTATCAAGTATATGTGCAACGCCAAAAACTAATTGTTATTGACAGCACTTATAAAACTACTAGTAAAGTAAAAAATATTATCAAAGGTCAATATGACAATGGTTTAGCTAAAAAAATCGACTTAGATCGTATTTTAGTTAAGATTTCAAATATCAACACCATGCGTCAACAAGTATTGAACGCTGTACAAATTCAAGAAAATGCTTTGAAATTTTATATGGGAATGCCTATAGAAACTCAAATCGAGATTCCACAAACTGCATTTGAAGTAAGTCCTCAATCTTTATCTGAAGTTCCAAATACGGCTAACAGAAGTGAATTTTTACTTCTGAAAAAACAAGAAGAACTTTTAAATTACCAGAAAAAGTCAATTGAAGCTGGATATTACCCAACATTATCACTGAGTGCTGGTTACAACTACATTGGTCAAGGTCCTAAAATGCCTATTGGTGCAAAACCTTCTGATGGCGTATACTGGTCTGATTTCTCTTCAATTGGTTTAAACCTTAGAGTGCCTATTTTTACAGGTTTTGGAACAAGAGCTAAAGTTAGGCAAGCAGACATCAACTTAAAAACTATAAAAGAAGATCTGGATGATACTAAATTAGCACTTGATCTTTCTTTTGCAAATGCTAAAACGCAAATTGACAATAGTTTGATTACTATTAACAATCAAAAAGAAAATGCACAATTAGCCAAAGAGGTTTTAGATAATACCAGAAACAATTATGTACAAGGATTGGCGTCATTAACTGATTTGTTAGATGCTGAAAACGCATTGACTGAGGCGCAAAACAACTATACATCAGCAATATTAGAGTACAAACTGGCTGAAATACAATTAATCAAATCAAAAGGAGAATTAAAAACACTTATAAATAACTAATAAAAATGAAAAAAATAGTACTAATCATAGTAGCAATCGTAGCGTCATTAGGCGTTATCGCATATACGTTAATGAATAATAAAAAAGAAAACGAAGCTAAAACCGCTATTGTAGCAGAGAAAAACGCAAGCGTTTCTGTAAAAACATCAACAGCAACAAATCAAGAAGTTGCCTTAGATTTTTCTGCTAATGGTATTTTTGAACCAATTCAGGAGTTAAGTTATTCTGCTGAAAAATCAGGAAAAATAACAAAAATAATTGTAAAAGAAGGTGATTTTGTTACCGTAGGACAAACGCTAGCTATTGTAAGAAGTGATATTGTAAATGTAACTGCTCAAAATGCAAATGCTATCTATCAAAACGCAGTTGCTGATTACAGCCGATTTGAAAATGCATTCAAAACAGGAGGTGTTACTAAGCAACAACTCGATCAAGCTAAACTAGCAATGGTAAATGCAAAATCACAGTTAACGCAAGCAAACATTAATGTGGGCGATACCAGAATTAAAGCTCCAATTAGCGGTTTTATTAATAAAAAACACATCGAAGTAGGTTCAATAATTTCGGCAATGCCAGCAACACCTTTATTTGATATCGTAAATGTTTCTAGATTGAAATTAAAAGTTACTGTGAATGAAGACCAAATCGCTAGTTTAAAAGTGGGTAGTGCCACAAATGTAACTGCAAGTGTTTATCCAGATAAAACTTTTTCAGGAAAAATTACTTTTATCGCTTCAAAAGCAGATAGCAGTTTGAACTTTCCTGTTGAAATAGAAATTACAAATAACGCTTCAAAAGATTTAAAAGCAGGAATGTACGGAACTGCTCAATTTACTGCAAACCAAGGGAAAAAATCCTTATTAATCGTTCCTAGAAATGCCTTTATAGGAAGTGTGAGCAGCAACGAAATGTTTGTAATCGAAAATGGAACTGCTAAACTAAAAACGGTTACAGCTGGAAGAATTCTGGGTGATAAAGTGGAGATTTTGAACGGACTTTCAGAGGGTGAAACTGTAATTATCACAGGTCAAATCAACCTTCAAGACGGATCTAAAGTGGAGATTATAAAATAATCATAAGTCAAAAACTTTATGACTTTAAGACCAAAAATATAAATATATGAAATTAGCAGAAATATCCATAAAACGTCCTTCATTAGTCATCGTATTATTTACAATCTTGACTCTTGGCGGATTATTTAGCTACAGCCAGTTAGGCTACGAACTGATTCCGAAATTTGAAACAAACGTTATTACTGTTTCTACTGTATATCCAGGAGCTTCTCCCAGTGAAATAGAAAACACAGTCACCAAAAAAGTTGAAGATGCTATTGCGTCTTTAGAAAATATAAAAAAAATAGAGTCTAAGTCATACGAAAGCCTCTCGATAGTATCGATTACATTGACTTCAAATGCCAATGTTGATGTTTCTATGAATGATGCTCAACGTAAAATAAACGCTATTCTAAGTGATTTACCAAACGATACTGACCCGCCTTCATTAACAAAATTCTCGCTAAGTGATTTGCCTATTATGACCATTGGTGCTAGTGGCAAAATGGACGAGGCTAAATTTTTTGATTTAATTGACAAAAAGATTGCGCCTATTTTATCACGTGTTCAAGGTGTCGCTCAAGTAAATATTATTGGTGGAGAAGAACGCGAAATTCAAGTTAATCTTGACGCAGTAAAAATGCAAGGTTACGGACTATCAGTTCCACAAGTACAGCAAGTTATTTTGTCCTCAAATCTAGATTTTCCAACAGGAAATATTCAAACTCGTGAACAAAAAATATTAATTCGTTTAGCGGGTAAATATAAAAGTGTTGAGGAATTAAGAAATTTAGTGGTTTCCTCCCAAAACGGTATACAAGTTCGTCTAGGCGATATTGCCGACGTTCAAGATACTCAAAAAACTGTCGAGAAAATTGCGCGTATAAACCAAAAAAGCGCCATTATTCTTCAAATCGTAAAACAATCCGATGCCAATGCTGTTGCTGTAAGTGAAGAATTATTGAAAGAGATCGTCTCTCTTGAAAGCGATTACAAATCGGAACAACTTCAACTTGAAGTTGCAAAAGACAGTACCGTTTTTACATTAGAAGCAGCTGACTCTGTTGTACATGATTTATTAATTGCTATTTTTTTAGTAGCCGTTGTAATGTTGTTCTTTTTACATAGTGTTCGAAACTCATTGATTGTAATGGTAGCAATTCCAGCTTCATTGATTGCAACATTTATTGGTATTTACTTATTGGGTTATACCCTTAACCTAATGAGTTTGTTAGGATTATCACTCGTCGTCGGAATTGTGGTTGATGATGCCATTGTGGTAATAGAAAATATATATAGGCACATGGAAATGGGTAAGAGCCGAATCCGAGCTTCTTATGACGGAACTGCCGAAATTGGCGCAACAGTAACCTCTATTACCTTAGTAATTGTGGTCGTATTTTTACCAATTGCAATGAGTTCTGGATTGGTTTCAAACATCATTACGCAATTTTGTGTAACTGTAATTATTTCAACATTATTCTCATTATTAGCTTCGTTTACTATCATACCATGGTTGTCTTCTCGTTTTGGAAAACTAGAACATATTGAAGGTAAAAATGCTTTTGGAAAAGTCATTCTTGGATTCGAAAGCTATTTAACACGTTTTACAAACTGGGTTTCTAACTTGTTAAGCTGGTGTTTGGATCATTATATAAAAACAATTGTAGTAGTATTAGTGATTTTCTTTGGGTCTATTATTTCCTTACTTGGTGGTGGTTTTATTGGTGGTGAGTTTTTCGCTGCATCGGATAGTGGTGAGTTCTTAGTTCAAATTGAAATGCCAAAAGACGCTTCGTTAGAACAAACTAACTTTATGACTCAAAAAGCAGAAGCTTTCTTGAAAAAAGAAGCATATGTTTTCAGTCAAATTACAACAGTAGGACAAACTAGTGAAGGTCTTGGAGCATCGCAAGCAACAGCGTACAAATCTGAGATTAACGTTAAGATGATTGATCAAAAAGACCGTACGGATGATGCATCTGTATATGCTGCAAAAACAAAACGTAAATTAGAGAAAGTTTTAGTAGGTGCCAAAGTAAAGACCGTTCCTGTAGGTCTTTTAGGAACAGCTGAAGATGCTACTTTAGGATTAATTGTAACAGGTCCAAACGTTGAAAGCGCTATGAAATTCGCAAAATTAGCTGAAGCTGAATTGCGCACAATTCCGGGTACTACTGAGATTAAATTAACAGTAGAAGACGGAAATCCAGAGATAAACGTGCAAGTAGATAGAGATAAAATGGCTGCTTTAGGATTAAACTTGCAAACCGTAGGTTTGACCATGCAAACGGCTTACAGCGGTAATACCGATGGGAAATTTAGAGCGGGTGAATATGAATATGATATCAACATTAAATACAATGCTTTTGACAGAAAAAACATGTCTGATGTTAGTAATTTAATCTTCATCAACAATGCTGGTCAGCAAATCAAATTAAATCAATTCGCAACAATCACTGAAGATTCTGGCCCAAGTAAATTAGAGCGTAGAGACAAGACAGCATCGGTAACGGTACAAGGTCAAAATGTTGGGGTTCCGGCTGGAACAATTGTTACACAATGGCAGGAAAAAATAGATAAACTGGAGAAACCAGTTGGTGTAAACTATATTTGGGGAGGTGATCAGGAAAATCAAAGCGAAGGTTTTGGTACTTTAGGAATTGCCTTATTGGCCGCTATTATTTTAGTTTATTTAGTAATGGTTGGATTGTACGACAGCTTCGTTCACCCGTTTGTGGTATTGTTTGCGATTCCGCTTTCATTTATTGGAGTGTTATTAGCTTTGGCTTTGACCAATAACTCACTGAATATATTTACCATTCTTGGTATCATCATGTTGATTGGTTTGGTTTGTAAAAATGCCATTATGCTTGTGGATTATACCAACCAACGAAGAGCTGCTGGTGAAAGCATCAGAATGGCATTAATTCAAGCGAATCACGCACGATTGCGTCCTATTTTGATGACTACCATCGCAATGATATTTGGTATGCTTCCAATTGCATTAGCTTCTGGAGCTGGGGCAGAATGGAAAAACGGTTTGGCTTGGGTAATTATAGGAGGATTACTCAGTTCATTGTTCTTAACCTTGATTGTAGTTCCTGTAATTTATGAAATTATGGAGAAAATAATTGCTAAATTCAGCAAAGGCGAAAAAATCGATTATGAAACTGAAATGGTTGCTGATTATGAGCATAGAGAATTGAGTGAAGATGGTTTTAATCCGAAACATACGGTTTAAATTTCATTTTTACATATAAAGAAAGGCTTCCAACTACATTGGAAGCCTTTCTTTATAATAGGTATATCATAATTTTAAATGACCTAAATTTATCTTTTAATGCTATTTTAGAAAATTATTGATTTGTAGGCTCGCTTAAAAATGGTACAAAAATTTAAAAAACAATTCTATATCTAGCAACTTTACTTCATTACATCTAAAACAGAAAAGCCGAAATTCGACTTCGTTTTATTAAAAAAAACTTAAAAAAACTCGCTTTTAAAATTATTTTTATGTTCTATAAAAAATAGCATTAACCTTATTTACAGCTAGTTACAATTTACAAATACGTAAATCCAATAGTAACACAGCACTACGGTTTAATTTTATGGCATGCTACTTGAATATCTCTTATCAAATAAGCATAAAAAAGCGAAAGCCGAAAAGCTAACGAGTAGGCAAAAATTCAAAATAGATGTATCATGAAAAAAATTACTTTAGTAGTAGCTAGTATTTTCCTTTTAGGAGGTAGTGCAGCTAACGCAGCAGAAAAAATCGCTTTTTCTGTAGAAAAAAAATCTCCCGTAGATTTTAGAAATGGTGAACCAATTGTGTTTACAGAAAGAGGAATTGAATTCTTCATATTTCCTGACGGTCAATTAGACTTCAACACTCGCCCTTCAAAAGGTAGCGAACTATATTATAAAACAAATAGTCGCGGTGATGTCAATCGTACTTATGGCGCTCCAAAATTTTATAAAAACAAAAATTACGGAGTAAAAGTGGCGCACGACAACATGGGTAGAGTGAGACAAGTAGGTAATGTGTTTATTAATTATGACTCAAATAACAGAGTAAAACGTGTAGGTTCTGTTTACATGACGTATAATCGTTACGCCCTAGAACAAGTAGGTGGCTTACAAATTATGTACAACCGTCGCGGACAAATTGTAGATACAGTAGGGAATGTAAATGGTGGAAAAGTATTATCTAACAACCAAACTAATTATGCCTATCAGCATAATCAAAACAACAATGATGATAAGTACTACAGAAGTAGCAATGCTAATGAGGCAGTAAGTCCAAATATCACCATAATTAAAAGATAAATTTGCTCTAGATTACAAATTACAATATTTAAAAAACTCCCGTTGGCACGAGTACCAGCGGGAATTTTGTTTTTTAGAGCTATTTAAGCTTTAGTCACAACCATCAATTCCACAAGAATCTCCTTCAGTTGTATTGATCAAAGTCACTTTCGAATCAAAGTTTCCTTCTTCCCATACTTTTTGTAAAATTTCTAAAAAGGCAGTTGCAGGTTGCGCACCCGAAACAGCATACTTATTATCGAAAACAAAAAACGGAACTCCTTGCACTCCTATTGAATTTGCATTTTGAATATCTTGCTTTACATCACTTCCGTAGGCATCAGAATTCAGCACCTCATCAATAGCTTCCGCATTTAATCCTACTGAAACTCCTAATTTTTTTAAAGTATTATTATCGTCTATGTTTTTACCTTCTGTCAAATACGCTTTAAACAATAATTCTTCTAAATCATTTGCTAACTGATACTTTTTTGCCAAATGCAGCATGCGGTGTGCGTTGAAAGAATTTGCCAAAATTGCTTTATCGAAATGAAAATCTAATCCTGCAGTTTTAGCATTTTGCGTCATGTTGTCCAGCATTCCTTGAGCCCACTCAGCACCTTTTCCATATTTATGTGCTAAATGTTCTACCATATTGTCATCTGGAGAAGCTACAAAACTAGCATCTAACTGAAAACTTTTCCATTCAATTGCAACAGCATCTTTATGTTCAAAAAGACTTAAAGCTTCCTCAATTCTTCTCTTTCCTATATAACAAAACGGACACATTATATCCGACCAAATCTGTACTTTTATTTTATTTTCCATCTTACTTTATGTTAATCAAAATTGAAACTAATTCTGTACTGCAAAATTAGCTAATTGAAAGTGGAGCTGTTTGGTTTTTAAGTTTATATTAGGAAATGTTAGCGCAATGACAGTCCTGTAGAAACTTCAAATACATTACGCTTAATTTTTGTTGCAAATTGGATGGTGAACTAAAAAAATGTTTTTGTAATTAAATGTTCTCAACAATCTTATCCATAATCCAAGCTGTATGCGTCGCACTACATCCATTAGAAGGATGAATACTATTGCCTAGCAGTTGCTCCCGAATTTGCTCTACATGACACAGCTGAATATTTTCAGGATTTTCAATAAAAAGTGTAGTTCTGCCTTGCTCGTTGGAAAGCACTACAGGTTCCTCATTAAAAACAGAGAACGTTATTTTACCTTTACTACCAAAAATCTCAACAGCATCTTCTCGGGTGCTACAGCCAAAATTCCAACTCCCAGTTCCAGTAATTCCAGATTCATGTTGCCAGCAAGCAGTAACTGCATCTTTAGAAGAATATAAACCCTGCTGATTTAAGGAAATTCCTTTTGCTTCTTTTACATCTCCTAAAAGGTGTACAAACAAATCCAATCCATGGCTAGCTAAGTCATCAAAATAACCTGCAGTGGCAATCGTAACGTCAGTGCGCCAATTATAGGTTTTTTCTAAATCTTGCGGTGTTGCCGGCTTACTTAAATGCCAGCTTATGTGTCTCACTTCTCCAATTTTATTGTCATCGAGCCACGCTTCTATCTGTTTAAAACGAGGTAACGAACGCCTATAATACGCTACAAATAATGGTAAATCTTTCTCGTAAAACGCTTCATAAATCGCCATGCAGTCTTGGTAGCTTGGCGCTAAAGGTTTCTCGATGCAACAAATTTTTCCAGCTTCGGCTACTTTAAGTCCATAATACTTATGTGTATCTGGCGGTGTTGCTATGTATATCGCATCAATTTCGGGATCATTAATCAAAGCGTCGGCATCAGTATAATATTTACTAATTCCGTGTCTCGTTGCATAGTCAGCAGCTTTATCGCTATCTCTTCTCATCACCGCTACCACTTCAAATCCTTCTGTTTTTTGATAAGCTGGCCCACTTTTTTTTTCAGTAACGCTTCCACATCCTAAAATCCCCCATCGAATTATTTCATTATTTGTATTCTTGTTAATCATTTTTCCTTGATTTAATATCACTGCAATTATCGAGTAAAAATAGCTATATTTTTCAACCTTTTACGTTTTTAAACATTTTGGTTTCTGTAAAAATAAGACCACTTTATTAATGAGCGTTTACAAAAATCAATCAATAACGTTAGATCAATGGAGAAGAGACCTAATACACTCAACGATAGCCTACAATTTGTAAAAAGTAAATTTTTCTATTATCCATTTTTAGTCCTGTAGCTCTATAATACACTCATCCCTTACCTATTTCTGAAATAATATAGGACTAATTAAAAAAAAGTATTTTTTTTTACATATGTCGCAATAAAAACTGGTAGGCACTGGTGTGTCGTATTCAAATTTCAATATATATTTGGCTTTTTAAGATTTCCAATCAAAAAGAGAATCCACATTAGCAAAACATTTTGTTTAAACTTAAATGGTCTTTTTTACATTAATAAAAGGAGCCTTAAAAAAACAACCTCTTTAGATATTTACAACTGGAGAGTTTACATTGAAACCAAAAAAAAAGAACAAAATAAAACACCTAATTTATAACCTTTCGAATATGAAAATCAACAGCCTATTAGTCATTAGCTCTTTGTTTCTTTTCGGTATGAATTCCTACGGCCAGAAAGCTGATATATGGCATTATATTGAAAATGAAAATGTAATAAGTGAAAACAAAGAACCTGGTCATGCCACATTTACATCATTTACATCTGCTGCTGAGGCATTAAATGGAACAGCAAAGTATAAGCAAATACTAGATGGTTTGTGGAAATTTAAATATGTTGACTCTCCAAAAGATCGTCCAACTACTTTTATGAATCCTTCAGAGAATTTAAGCGGTTGGGATAATATTAAAGTACCGTCTAACTGGGAAGTAGAAGGTTACGGTATTCCTATTTACGTAAATCATCAATATGAATTTGCTGATTATAAAGCACCTATCGCAAAGGATATGGAGCTAGACGGAATATATCCTAAATATCCGGGTAAGGTTCCTCACGAAAACAATCCAGTAGGATCGTACCGTAGGGATTTTGACATCGCAAATGACTGGAACGGAAAAGAAATTTTCCTTCACATAGGTGCAATGAAATCAGGTGGTTTTGTTTGGTTAAACGGTGAATATGTTGGTTACTCTCAAGGTAGTAAATTGCCAGCAGAATTTAACATTACTAAATACGCAAAACCTGGAAAAAATACCATTGCTCTTCAAATTTTTAGATGGACTGATGGTAGTTATTTAGAATGTCAAGATTTCTGGAGAATAAGTGGAATTGAGCGCAGTGTATACATATACGCTCAACCAAAAGTGAGAATCAAAGATTTTGAAGTGGTTTCTACGTTAGATAAAGCCTATGAAAAAGGACTTTTCAGTTTAGATGTTGAATTAAAAAATCATTTGGATAAAAACCAAAAATTAAAAGTTTCTTATAGTATTCTTGATGAAAAACAGATCCTACAAAAAGGAACTCAAGCACTTACTATCGATAAAGACGCAATAGGAAAATTAGCTTTTGAAACATCTATAGAAAACGTAAAAGTTTGGAGCGCAGAGCATCCTAATTTATATACTTTAAATATTGATGTATTAGATTCTAAAGGAAAAACAATCGAATCTACTACTCGTCAAATTGGTTTTAGAAGTGTTGAAATCAAAAACGGATTGCTCTTAGTAAATGGTAAAAGCATTAAACTGAAAGGTGTAAATGCTCAAGAAACAGATCCAGAAACGGGTCACGTAATGTCCGAAGAAATGATTATGAAAGACATTCGCCTTTGGAAAGAAAACAATATTAACGCAGTGCGTTTGAGTCATTATCCACGTGGAAGTAGATTTTATGAATTATGTGACGAACATGGTATTTATGTAGTTGACGAAGCTAACATCGAATCTCACGGTATGTACTACGGAGACCGCTCTTTAGCTAAAAAACCAAGTTGGGAAAATGCACACGTAGACAGAATGACTCGTATGGTTGCTCGTGATAAAAATCACCCATCAGTTATCATTTGGTCAATGGGTAATGAAGCTGGAAACGGAGTGAATTTCTATGCTGGTTACAAAGCAATCAAAGCAATGGACAAGTCTAAAAGACCGGTTCAATATGAGCGTCCTTACAAAGATTACGACGGTAGCAATTATGACATGGACTGGAATACAGATATTATTGTTCCTCAATACCCATCACCTGCTGCGTTTGAAGAAATAGGAAGATCTAAAACGGATAGACCTTTTATTCCAAGTGAGTATGCTCACGCCATGGGAAACAGTACAGGTAACTTCCAAGATTACTGGGACATTATCGAACAACATGAAAATTTACAAGGTGGGTTTATTTGGGACTGGGTTGACCAATCGATTTGGAAAACAAATGAAAAAGGAGAACGTTTCTACGCTTATGGTGGAGATTATGGTAAAAATATGCCAACGGATAATTCATTCTTGAACAACGGAATTGTATTTCCAGATAGATCGCCACAACCGGCTCTATATGAAGTAAAGAAAGCACATGAGTTTATCAACTTTAAGCAAAAAGGAATTAACGGTCATAATGAATTACGCGTCTTAGTTGAAAACTTATATGACTTTACGAACCTGAATGAATTTGATTTAATTGCTAAAATTAAAGCAGATGGTAAAATACTGAAAAGCATTCCAGCTCAAACTTTAGATGTTGAAACGCAAACTGGTAAATTAATCCGCATCGACTTGAAAGGAATTGATTTCAAAAAAAATACAGAGTATTTTGTTGAAATATCTGCCGTTACTAAAAAGGATTGGGGACTACTACCTAAAGGTTTTGAAGTAGCTCATGAGCAAATAAAAGTAGACAGATTACATGTATTAGAGCAGGCAGCTGTTGCTCAAGGTGCGGCGCTAAAAGTAAAAGAAACAGCTAACGGAGTAGTTGTTTCAAATAGCGTTGTTAGTTTAGAATTTAATAAAAAACAAGGACGTATCACGTCTTATGTTTACAAAGGGAACGAGCTTATAAAAGACGGAAAAGGACCAAAACCTAACTTCTGGAGAGCGGTAACGGACAATGATGCAGGAAACAGAATGTATTCTGGTAATATTGAATGGAAAAAAGCGACTTTATTCTCTGAAGTTACAAGCATGACAACAAAAAAGATTGCTGATAATTTAATTGAATTAAAAGTAACGTATGACTTGCCAGGTGTAAATACAAAATTCTTTAGCACCTATCAAATCGATGGTAATGGAATTGTGAAGGTGGACAATGTTCTTGATAAAACAGATTATAAAGCAGATTTACCAAGACTTGGAATGCGTATGCAATTGCCAAAACAGTATAACAAAATGACTTATTTTGGTCGTGGTCCATGGGAAAACTACTCAGACAGATACCACTCTGCTTTTGTAGATCTATATGAGTCTAGTGTAAGTGACCAATATGTTCCTTATGTAAGACCTCAAGAAAATGGGTATAAAACTAGTGTTAGATGGGTTGCATTAACAGACAATAAAGACAACGGACTTCTTGTTGTTGCTGAAAATGTTAAACAAGGATTAGGGATCAGCGCGTTGCACATGCCTATGGAAGATTTTGATACTGCAGATGGTTTAGATTACGGTAATGCATCTAAAATTGAAGCTAAATACATCTCTGACGGAGTGCCACAAATCAACGCTAGTAAACACATTAATGACATAAAAGAGCGCGACTTAGTAGAGCTTAATATTGATTTAGGTCAAAGAGGTGTAGCGGGAGATGATAGTTGGGGAGCGCAACCACAAGATAAATACAAGATCAAAGGAAACGTAGCTCAAGGGTATTCTTACTTCTTAATTCCTTTTGAAAAAGGAACTAAAGAGTCTATGTTGAAATTGTCTAAAGAGTATGCAAACTCTAAATTAAAAACGGCAACTAAATAATAGTTGGAGTTATAGATAAAAAGTACAGTAACATACTTCAGACGTTAATTAATTTTAAAAAAGAGTAATAGGGTTTCACAACCTTGTTACTCTTTTTTTTTTAGAAGAAAAATAACCCTCACTAGTTATGTTTTAAGGTAATCCAATTATTACATAATTTTTACTAAAAACAAAGAATATGTGGTTTTTTCATTACCAATAAATTACATTAAAATAAATTTAATTACTTTTTTTTATTTAAGAGATAAAAAAACTGGTAGGTACAGGTATATTTTTCACTTATAATGTTATATTTTTGAGAATAGTATTTTAAGATTTTTTTATGAAATACTGAAAAACAAACCAAGTAAACGATGAGGTTTAAATCATTAAAACACACTTAATTCGACCTGCTAAATCGGTTTAGGTTTAGCAGGTCGAATTAAGGTGTCACATTGAATATGTTTAGGATTATCGCAAGCCAAAACAAAAGCAGCATTAATTCTATTTGCCATCTGGTAGGTATAATTTATGATTTTTTTAGCAAAAGATACTGGTATTCGATTTTGATATAAACCAAATTATAACATTAACTAAACTAATTATTAATATAACCAGAATTTATGAAGAAAGGAAAAACGATTTAGCACCTATTGCACGAAAAAGGGAAAATTGCTTTATAGCAAAAACCCTCAAAAAAAACAGGAATTACCTAACTGGAATTGCTGAATTTTATTTAGTCATAAACTAACAAAATAAACTAAAGTATGGTTAAAAATCATAACACTAAAACGATTTTCAAAATAAGAAAGATCGTATTTGCACAGCTTGTTCTAGGAACCTTTATGGTTGGGACAGCTTATGCTGACAATGGAAATGCGAGAGAAGTTTCAGAATCACGCGCTCCATTATCTATCAATAGTATTGCATTCGAAAAAATTACAGGAACAGTAGTAGATGAGCAAGGAAACACGCTACCTGGAGTTAATGTAATGAAAAAAGGCAGTAAAACTGGAGTTTCTACTGACATGGACGGTAATTTTACAATTGACGCTAACAAGGGAGAAATTTTAGTTTTTTCTTATATTGGATTTAACAATCAGGAAATACAAATTAGAGACAATAAAAACCTTAAGATTGTAATGAAATCTGAGGCTCAACAAATGAACGAAGTAGTAATTGTAGGGTATGGTTCTCAGAAAAAAACAAACCTAACAGGATCAGTTACTCAAATTGACGCTAAAGTTTTAAAAGATAGACCAATCACTAGATTATCTCAAGGTTTGCAAGGTGCTGTAGGTGGTTTGAACATTATTAGTAATGGTGGAGCGCCAAACGCAACACAGTCAATTAATATTCGTGGATTTACAGGATTAGGTTCTGCTGGATCACCATTAATCGTTATTGATGGAATACAAGGTGGAGACATTAACTCTATCAATGCAAATGATGTGGAAAGTGTTTCAGTTATTAAAGATGCTGCTGCATCTGCAGTTTACGGTTCAAGTGCTCCCTATGGTGTAATTTTGATTAAAACAAAACAGGGGAAAAAAGGACAGCCTGTTGCTATAACCTATAACAACAATTTTACTTTTGAATCTCCAATTGGACTTCCTACAATGTTAAACTCATTAGAGTTTGCAAAAATCTACAATCAGTCGCTAGCTAATGGCGGAGGAGCTCCTTTCTTTAATCAAGAAACTATAGACAGAATGGCGGCATTTCAAAATGGAACGCTAAAAACTGAAACAGTTGCAAATACAACAGGCGATTCGTACAAAGCTTGGGGAGGCGCAAATGCTAACAACGACTGGTATAAAATCTATTTTAAAGATGTGTCAATGAGCCAGCAACACAATCTTGGTGTAAGTGGTGCTACTGACAATTCTAATTATTATGTTGGTTTAGGATACAACAAAAAGGAAGGAATGTACCGCTATGGTGATGATAACTACAGACGTTATAACCTTCGTGCTAACCTTTCAAGTAATCTTACGGATTGGCTTACATTTAATTTTAGAGGTGCCTTTTCACAAGACAAATTTGACACTCCAAACACTTACAATGGTAAAACGGGAGGGAATTATATGCACCAAATTGGTAGAAAACACCCTAACTTAGCCTTATACAATCCAGACGGAGGTATTTCTGACGAGAGTGATGTTTTACTTTTAAAAGATGGTGGTAGAAATATATCTACAAACGATAAACCAATATTCACAGGAGAGTTTGTAGCTAAATTTGCTAAAAACTGGTCTGGTACAGTAAACTACACGTACGATGGCTCATTTAACAGTTCCACTAGTCATGTAAAAACTCTTTATACAGCATTGCCAAGCGGTATGCTAAGAGAAATAGGTGGTACTGCTCCAAATGGTTTTGCTAGATCTTTCAATAAGTACCAAAAAAACATTACAAATGCATTTACTAATTATGATCTGAACCTTGGAAAGCATCAAGTTAAATTATTAGGAGGATATGTTCAGGAATTAACAACGTTTTCATCTTTAAATGGTTCTAATAATAACTTATACTCAGATAAAATTCCATCTATTAGCACCTCTTATGGAACAACACCTTCCGTTTCTGATAATGCTTACAAGTTAGCTATTCAAGGATACTTTGGACGAATTAACTATTCGTATGATGATAAGTATTTATTAGAAGTTACTGGTCGTTATGATGGTACTTCACGTTTCTTAAAAGACGTACGTTGGAAAGCCTACCCAGGAGTTTCAGTGGGTTGGAACGTAAATAAAGAGAGCTTTTGGAAAGAAGGTATCGCTGATGTAGTGAACACACTTAAATTCAGAGCTTCTTATGGTTCATTAGGAGATCAAGCTCCAGACCTACTAGGAAATTATCCTTTTTATCCAAGTTTACAAACAGTTTCTCCTACATCAAGTAACTGGTTTTTTGGTCCAACAAGACAACCGTACGTAAACACTCCTGGATTAGTAGACCCTACTTTATCTTGGATCACGGCAACCACTAGAAACTTTGGAGTTGATGCTTCATTTTTAAACAGAAGATTAACAGCTACATTTGATACTTACATCCGAAAAATGGATGATTATATCGGTCCAGCACAAGAATTACCTGGCGTTTTAGGAATAGCAGCGCCTAGAACAAATAGTACTGCATTAGAAACGAAAGGTTTCGAATTGACATTAGCGTGGAATGACAACATAGGTGATTTCAAATATGGTGTTAGAGGTGTTTTAAGCGATTACCAAGGACGCGTAACCAAATATCCTAATCCTAACAAATTGTTAAACAACTGGTTCGAAGGAGAAAATATGGGCGATATTTGGGGATTTGTAACAGACCGTTACTTTACAGCAGCAGATGATTTGCCAAACGTAAAGCAACTAGGCTTATCAAACTGGTCTCCTGGAGACATCAAATATGTTGATTTAGATGGTAATGGAGATATTACTTATGGTACTTCTACTGTTGCTAATCCTGGTGATAGAAAAGTAATTGGTAACTCAACTCCACGATACAGTTATAGTTTGTTCACTGATGGTAGCTATAAAGGATTTGATTACAGCATCTTCATTCAAGGTGTTGGAAAAAGAGATTACTACACTACTAGTAATATGTATTTTGGAATTGTGGGTAGCGAATGGCAAAGCTCATTATTTACGGAACACTTAGACAGATGGACTCCTGAAACTCCTAATGGATTTTTCCCTAAAGCCTACATAGGCGGCGGAAACTGGTGGAAGAATACGGAAACTCAAACTAAATATTTAATTAACGCAGCTTATTTACGTATCAAAAATGTGCAAGTAGGATATACACTTCCTAACTACATTTCGAGCCAAATAAAAATACAAAAACTACGTTTTTACATTAGTGTTGACAATCTAGGTACATTTACTAAAATGAGTGATCACTCTGTTTTAGATCCAGAAAACACATTCTCTGATGCTAAAAACTATCCGCTTCAAAGAACTGTTTCTGTAGGAGCTAACATCACTTTGTAAAGAAAACAATAATTCTAAAAATATAAGAATATGAAATTTATAAAATATTTTAGTGCAGGATTAGTTTGCCTTATGGCACTTACTTCCTGCGAAAAAGACTTCTTGGAGCGTTCGCCAGAGGTTAATATTAGTGACGGTGAATTTTGGAAAACTAAAAACGATTTGCAATTATACACTAATAATTTTTACAATAACTATCTTCCATCTTATCAAGGGTTTATGACCCAAGGAATTTACGGTTTAGATGCTGATGAAGGATCAGATAACATGGTGCACCTTAACTTCAATGGAAACATCCTTAATGGAGAGCGTATTGTACCCTCTTCTGGTGGAGGCTGGAGTACAGGTGATTGGGGAAGAATTAGAAACGTAAATTATTTTCTCCAAAACTATACTAAAAGCACAGAGCCTTTTGATGTAATTAAGGCGCAAGTAGGTGAAGCACATTATTTTAGAGCATTATTGTACTTTGACTTAATGAAAAAATTTGGCGATTTACCTTGGATTGATAAAGCGTTAACACCAAGTGATATTGAGTTTTTGAAAGCACCAAGAGCATCAAGATCAATAATTGCCGATAATATATTGGCTGACCTTGATAAGGCAGTTCTTTATTTACCTACCAAAAGTGGAGCATCAAGCAACCGTATTTACAGAGAAGTTGCCATGGCATTACAAGCTAGAATTGCATTGTACGAAGGGACTTGGGAAAAATACCACGCAGGAACTGCCTTTGGGGTAACGGGATCCAATGGAGACAAATACCTAACTAAAGCAGCTACTGTATCTAAAGCAATTATGGATTCTGGTTACTTTGATTTAGATAATAAAACTACTGGAGCTAATAGAGGATATTGGTCTGTTTTCAACCAGTCTAACTATGATAGTAGTAAAGAAGTAATGTTCTGGAGAAGATACGATGTCGCTTCAAACTTTACTACGCGTTGGGCACAATATTCAGCTCTAGGAACTGGTAAAGGATTAACAAAGAGCTTAGTCGATGATTACTTATGTATTGATGGTAAACCAATTAGTTCAAGTGCACTTTATCAAGGTGATGCTACATTAATTGATATTGTAAAAAACAGAGATCCTAGATTGAACCAATCTATTTATGTGAATGATAATATGCATCCTCGTACTAATAACAAACCAGGAGGAGCTGCAAATGACGAATTCAAAAACCCAATTGTAGATCAAGCAACAGAAGACAATTGTTCAACTGGTTTTATGCGTTACAAAGGAACAGATCCAAATTATGTAAAGCAATTTAACGGAATGGGTGATCAAGGGCTTATCTTCTTTAGATATGCTGAGATATTATTGATTCACGCTGAAGCAAAAGCAGAACTTGGAACCATTACTCAAGCAGACTTAGATCTAACAATTAATAAGTTAAGAGCTAGAGTTTCTATGCCAAATTTAGTAATTGGAAGTATAGTAACTGACCCTAATTGGGGATTCCCAGCATTATCACCTCTTATTAATGAAGTAAGAAGAGAAAGACGTATCGAGTTAGCTGTTGAAGGTTTCCGTCATGACGATATCTGGAGATGGGCTGGAGCAGATGAGTTAATCATTGGTAAAAAACCATTAGGTGCTAAAAAAGCACAATGGACTGGCGTACCAAATATTGATATCTATAAAACAGATGCTAATGGTTACGTAGAAACATACAAAAACGTAAGTGCTATGGCAACAGGATATAAATTTAGAGCGGATAGAGATTATTTATTACCTATCCCTTTAAACCAAATTACGTTAGCTGGATATACACAAAATCCAAACTGGTAATATATTTTTTTTGAATTGGTTATATATTTTGGAAAGAGGCTTTTTATTCGTAAAAAGCCTCTTTCTTTTTGTTATTAATTGGCTAAAAATTCATTACCCCCTAAAATCTGTCGAAAACAAAAGTGAACCCTATTTAAAAAGCATAAATTTCAAAAATGACAATTATGCTTTTTTTTATATATACAACAAAAAAAACTGGTAGGCACTGGTGTATTTAACAAAGAATGTATTCTATTTTTGAGAATATCTTTTTTTAGCTTACATCAAACTATTATGCCAGCTGAATTTAAGAAAGTTGCTCAAATCTAAAAAAAAATCGATGCATTTTAAATTTATTAAAATAATAGTATTATATCTAGTTTTTGGAATGTCCACAAGTGGCTTTTCAAAGAACGGAATTTTTAATGATTTCAGTAAAAATAGCATCATTTTATCAGTTTCTAATAAAGAAGAATTGGATCGTAAAACAAATTTTCTTGTTTCTGAAGATACGATTATGAAGCGTTGTGGCAGCAATACTAGTCAAAAAATAAACATCATTCCTCAACCAGTTAGCATGCAGACCGCTGATTTAATTTATACTATCAACGTAAATACAACTATTTATTATAATCAGAAACAAACCATTCTTACTAAACACGCTTCCTATTTAAAGGCAACCATCGAATCGCTCTCGGGAATTAAAATCAAAGACGCTTCGTCAGTTAATAAATCAACTATTCAATTGTTGATTTCGAAAATAGATGGTATTGGAAAAGAAGGCTACAAACTGAATGTTACTGACAAAGGAATTACTATATCTGCAAATACAGATAAAGGAATTTTCTATGGTATTCAAACTTTACTACAAACCATGCCTGCTATTCGTACCAATCAAAAACTCGAAATTCCAGGACTTACTATAACAGATTATCCGCGTTTTCAGTGGAGAGGAATGATGCTAGATGTCAGTAGACATTTTTACTCAACAGAGGCTGTCAAAAAATATATTGATTTACTAGCTACTTACAAAATGAATGTTTTCCATTGGCATTTAGCCGATGCAGAAGGTTGGAGATTGGAAATAAAAAAATATCCAAAACTAACATCTGTTGGTGCTTGGAGAACAGAAATGCCAAGAAGTATTTTTTACAAAAACAATCAAAAGCTATCAGGTGAACCATTTAGCTATGGCGGTTATTACACTCAAGAACAAGTTAAGGAAGTTGTTGCCTATGCCGCAGCAAGAAATGTGACGGTGGTCCCAGAGATTGAAATGCCCGGTCATTCAGATGCGGCTTTAGCGGCTTATCCTCAATTTGGTTGCACTGAAAAACCACAGCAAGTGAGATCTTCAATGGGGCCACTCCCTGGTGCTGAAGCTAATTTTTGTGCAGGAAAGGAACAAACTTTTGCGTTCCTGCAGGACGTATTACAAGAAGTGATGCAACTTTTTCCATCCACTTATATTCATATCGGGGGCGACGAAGTAGATAAAAAATGTTGGGAAAACTGTACTTTATGTCAACAAAGGATGAAAACAGAAGGGCTGAAAAATGTAAAGGAATTACAAAGTTATTTCATAAAAAGAATGGGCAAATTTATAACGTCCAAAGGCAGGAAAATGATAGGTTGGGATGAAATACTCGAAGGCGGGTTGGCTCCCAAGGCGACAGTGATGAGCTGGCGTGGGGAGAAAGGCGGAATTGAAGCGGCAAAACTCCAACACGATGTAATAATGACTCCGTCTAAGGTGCTTTATTTTAACAGATATCAGGCCGATACCCTTGCCGTTCCCCAACCACTTGCGGCAAAATTCACTATTAACACGTTACAGAAAGTATATGATTACGAACCCATACCAAAGGAATTAACAGCTGCCGAGTCCCGTTTTGTACTGGGATCCCAAGGCTGTATTTGGACCGAATTTATTTCTTCGGTGCCCCATTTAGAACAAATGACTATGCCGCGTATGCTGGCTTTATCAGAGGTTTTGTGGTCGCCTGTAGAAAACAAGAACTGGGACAGATTCAAAAGCAAGGCTCATTCCCACTCAAAAAGGCTGGGAGATCTTGGGGTTGTCGTATTTACTTCAGACCTGCATCCTTAGATAGCATTTAAAAAAACAATTAAAACTATATACTAAATTAAAACATGACGACTTCATTAAAAAAAGGCTACGGATTATTGTTTTTCATTTCAATTTTGTTGCTCTCCTTTCAAAATACCGAGGCACAGAAAAATGGTATAATAACAACAGCCAGACAAACCGAATCCCTTAACAAAAACTGGAAATTCCATTTAGGCAGTGCTAATAATCCTGAAAAAGATTTCAGTTACGGCATTGTTCGTAATTTTACTATTGCTGGTGGCGGTGGCGGTGCAGTATCTCCAAAATTTGACGATAGCAAATGGCGCACGGTAAATGTGCCTCATGATTGGGCAGTTGAACTTCCTTTTGAATATCATAAACATTTTGACGTTCAAAGTCATGGTTACAGACCTGTTGGTGGTTTTTACCCGGAGAACAGCGTGGGTTGGTACAGAAAGCGTTTTAATGTAGATAAAGAAAAAGAAGGACAACGTTTTGTACTTCGATTTGAAGGTGTTTATCGTGATTTTAAGTTATTTGTAAACAATAATTACATTGGAGGCAATTTTGGTGGCTATACCGAAAGCTCTTTCGATATCACAGATTTTATCGAATTTGACAAAGAAAACTTAATCGTTCTTCGCGTTGATGCGACTCAGTATGAAGGTTGGTTTTACGAAGGAGCGGGTATCTATAGAAATGTAGCTTTAGAAACTTTTACTCCCGTTCACATTCCAGAATATGGCGTTTATGTGTATGCGAAAGTAGAGAAATCACAAGCAAAAGTAGTTGCGCAAACAACAGTAAAAAATCAAGAAGGTAAAACTGCAGAATGTACGGTATCTTCTTATGTGATGGATGCCAAAGGAACACAAGTTACCCCAACTAGAACAGAGAAATTAAAGATAAAAAACAACGAAACACAACAAGTTGAACAGAATTTTTCTATCAAAAATCCGCTATTGTGGGGGCTCAACACGCCTAATTTATATCGATTAGTATCGATCGTAAAAAAAGACGGAAAAATAATTGATACTCTTTCAACAGAATTTGGAGTTCGAACTTTTGATTATAACGCTACGACAGGATTTTCTCTAAACGGAGAATCGATGAAGATAAAAGGGATGTGTGTGCATCAAGATCACGCAGGCGTTGGATCGGCAGTGCCAGATGCTTTAGTATTTTACAGAATAAAACTTCTAAAAGAAATGGGAGTCAATGCGTATCGCTGTAGCCATAATCCACCGTCAAAATCAGTTTTGGAAGCTTGTGATAAACTAGGGATGATGGTTATGGATGAGATTCGTGTTATAGGAACAGGTAAAGAAAATCTGGATCAATTTGAGCGATTGGTAAAAAGAGACCGCAACCATGCAAGCATTATGCTTTGGAGCTTAGGAAACGAAGAAACTGGGGTTCAAAACACAGATTTAGGACGACGTATGGCGCATACTTTAGTACAACGTCAAAGAGAATTAGACCCTTCACGTTTGAGTACGTATGGCGGAAATAACGGCATTAATTTCAAAGGAATTAATCAGGAAATGGATGTGAGAGGTTTTAACTACCACATTAAAGAATTAGATGATTACCACAAAGAACATCCTACACAACCAATCGTTTTTAGCGAAGTTTCAAGTATGGTAAGTTCAAGAGGAATGTATGTAAAAGATCCAGAAAAAGGATATTTACCAGATTACGACATGAATAAACCAGGATGGGGACAAAATGCCGAAGAGTGGTGGAAATTTACCGTAGACAGACCTTGGCTAATGGGCGGTTTTGTTTGGACTGGTTTTGATTACCGCGGGGAACCCACTCCGTTTACGTGGCCTAATGTGAATTCACATTTTGGAATAATGGATGTTTGTGGTTTTCCAAAAAACACCTACTATTACTACCAAAGTTGGTGGACGGATAAAGATGTTATTAAAATTTATCCACATTGGAACGGTCACAAAACTGGTGACAAAGTAAATGTATGGTGTAACAGTAATGCCGATGAAGTCGAACTAGTTTTAAATGGAAAAAGTCTTGGTAAAAAAGTTATGCCACGCAACGGACATTTAGAATGGGATGTTATTTATGAGCCTGGAAAATTAGAAGCTATCGGTACGAAAAATGGAAAAACAATTCGCACGGCTGTTGAAACTACTACTGCTCCTTACCAAATTGTTTTAACACCAGATCGCAAATCGATAGCTGCTGACGGAAATGATGTTTCTGTGATCAATGTAACGGTTCTTGACAAACAAGGAAGAGAAATTCCAGATGCAATGAATATGATTCAGTTTAAATTAAACGGAAATGCAACTATTTTAGGAGTAGGAAACGGTGATCCAAGTTCGCATGAGGCTGATAAATGTTTAGATGGTAACTGGAAGCGTTCCCTGTTTAACGGAAAATGCCAAATTATTTTAGAATCTATGGATAAGGAAGGTGATTTTTCGCTTTCAGCAACTAGTGAAGGTTTACAAAATGCTATGGCAACTATTCAAATGAAAAAATAAATAAAGATGAAAATATTTAAAACATCAACGCTAGTTCTAGCACTGGCATGTTCTTTTTCTGCTCCATTACTAGCGCAGAATAAAGCAGAAACTAAAAAAAGACCTAATATAGTAATCATCATTTCTGACGATCATGCTTTTCAGGCGATAAGTGCTTACGGTAATAAATATGCAAAGACCACTAATATTGATCGTATTGCTAAAGAAGGAGTACTATTTAATAAAGGTTATGTAACCAATTCGATCTGCGGACCAAGTCGTGCCGTAATTTTAACTGGAAAATACAGTCATAAAAATGGATTTAAGGATAATGAGAACTCTCACTTTGACGGAAGTCAGGACAGTTTTATAAAACAACTAAAAGGTTCAGGTTATTCAACGGCATGGATTGGAAAATGGCACTTAGAATCCCAACCACAAGGTTTTGATTATTGGCAAATTCTACCTGGACAAGGGCACTACTACAATCCAGATTTCCAAATGATGGACGGAACCAAAAAAAGAACTGAAGGTTACGTTTCGGATATAGTGGAAGATGTTTCAGAAAATTGGTTGGATAACCGTGACAAAGACAAACCTTTTTGTTTGGTAATAGGTCATAAAGCAACACACCGTACTTGGATTCCAGATGCAAGAGACATGGGAACTTTTGACAATGTTATCTTCCCTCTACCTCACAATTTTTATGATGATTATAAAAACCGGGAAGCTGCAAAAGTACAGGATATGTCAATAGCTGAAACGATGGTTATGGGATACGACCTTAAAGTTTTTAAGGACGATGCAGCGGCTACTATGGAAGGAACTATAGGTAGAATGAACGCAGCACAACGCAAAAAATTCGATGACTATTATTTGCCAATTGCTGCTGATTTCAAAGCTCGAAATTTAAAAGGAAAAGAATTAACGGAATGGAAATACCAACGCTACATGCGAGATTATCTTAGTACAGCGGTTTCTTTGGATAGAAATATTGGTCGTACTTTAGATTATTTGGACAAAAATAATTTGACAGAGAATACCATCGTGATTTACATGTCTGATCAAGGATTTTACTTAGGAGAACACGGCTGGTTTGACAAACGTTTTATATACGAAGAATCTTTTAGAACTCCAATGGTTATGCGTTATCCAGGAGTTATTAAGCCTGGAACGGTTTCTAATGATTTAGTAATGAATTTAGATATTGCTCCTACTATGCTTGATGCTGCAGGTGTCGCGATACCAAAAGACGAACAAGGAAAATCGATGTTGCCTTTGTTTACAGATAAAAATGCTAAAGGACGTGATGCAATCTATTACCATTATTATGAAAACGGGGAACATTCAGTTTCACCTCATTTTGGAATACGAACGGAGCGTTACAAATTAGTGCGTTTTTACAAACGTGTCAATTCTTGGGAATTATATGATTTGAAAAAAGATCCTAACGAAATGAATAATTTGTACGGACAAAAGAAGTATAAAAAAATCACTGATAAACTGAATCTCAAAATGGACCAGTTAATTAATGAATATGATGATCAAGATGCTAAAATACTGAAGCAAAACAAATTTAATTTTACAAAAAAAGAGATTGGTATTTAATACTAATCTCTTTTTTTAAGTACTGATATTTAGTTATAAGTTGAAAAAACAGTTAAAAATTACGAATGAGAATAATCATAAAATATCCCAATCTGCTAGCAGCCATTTTTTTACTGTGTGTTAATTCGGTACATGCACAAGTAAAGTCCTTGCCTTTGCCCAATAAGCAGCAATTAGCTTGGCAGAAGGCAGAGCTAGGAGTGGTTTTTCATTATGATTTACATGTTTTTGACAAATCAAAGTACAACCAAAGCACAAATAGGATCACACCTATTGAAGATTATAATATTTTCAACCCAGAACAATTAGATGTCGAGCAATGGGTAATTTCTGCAAAAGCTGCCGGCGCAAAATTTGCAATTCTTACTGTTACCCATGAAACAGGTTTCGCTTTATTTCAATCGGATGTGAATCCGTATTCCATGAAAAGCTTAAAATTTAAAGAAGGAAAAGCGGATCTTTTTAAGGATTTTACAGATGCGTGTCGCAAGCATGATATTAAGCCAGGTGTTTACTTAGGGATTCGTTGGAATTCGTTTTTCGGAGTTCACGATTTTGTTGTAGATGGTGAACCTAATGGTGCCATGCAGAAAAAAAGACAGGCTTACTACAATAAAATGGTAGAAGGAATGGTCAAAGAAATTTGTACTAATTATGGTCCTTTGTTCGAAATATGGTTTGATGGTGGTGCCAGTACTCCAGAAAAAGGTGCGCCAGATGTACTACCAATAGTAAAGAAATACCAACCGGATTGCTTGTTTTACCACAACGATCAGTTGGCTGAAGCGCGTTGGGGAGGTTCTGAAAGCGGTACAGTAAGTTATCCTTGTTGGTCTACATTTCCCTACAACTTTACTGGTTCAGGAGAAAGTGCGATACCAGGAATTTCTAAAAATGGATTTGCATTATTAAAAGGTGGAGATGTAAATGGTAACTATTGGGTACCCGCGATGGCCGATGCTCCTTTGCGCGGTTTCAACGGCAGACATGAATGGTTCTGGGAACCCGGAGATGAAAAGAGCATCTATCCATTAGATGAATTAATGAAAATTTATTATCAATCAGTTGGACGAAACGCCACTTTAATTATGGGATTAACTCCCGATAATAGAGGGCTTATGCCAAAGGAAGATGTGCAACGCCTAAAGGAATGGGGTGATGAAATACAAAGAAGGTTCGATTCTCCCATAGCCGTGACCAAAGGAAAAGGAAAAACAATTGAATTAAAACTCGACAAAGAAACTGAAGTAAACCAATTCGTAATTCAAGAAAATATCGCTTTAGGACATCGTGTGAGAGCTTTTAGCATACAAGTACATGAAAGCGGAAAATGGATTACTATTAATAAGGGCACATCGATAGGAAATAAATATATTTATCTATCTGAGAAAACTATAGTTACAAAAAAAGTGCGATTGCTGATTAATGAATCAGTCTCACAGCCAGATATAATCAATTTTTCTGCTTATCATGTAGAAGGAAAGTAATACATTTCAACTAGTATCAAGCAAAAGCGATTAATCACTTTATTTGAGTAAAATATAGTAGTAACAATTAGTACCTATGAGAGAAAAAATTATATGGATTTTCATATCCCTTCTTATGTTATCAAATGCAAATGCACAGGATATAAGCCTTCAATTGCAAAAAGTACCCGTTTTTGATACGGTAGCACAAGCCGCAAAATGGAACAGTATGAAAAGCAAAGTTGGCGTTACTTTTGCCAATAGCAATATCCGTTACACTCAAGATGTTTTTCCTGAAATCAAACAGGAAAATAATTTGACGCTTACCGCTTGGAAAGGAGAAAAACTGAATGCACAACTTTTAGTTTGGGCCAAAACTACTGTCCCTTCTATTAAAGTAGCGATAAGCGATTTGAAATCAACTAATGGAAAACTAATATCTAAAAGCAATACCAGCGCTGGATTTGTTGATTATGTAATAACGGATGAATTCGTGGCGGGCTGTGGCTTACGTAAACCAGAAGATTTTGCTTCGTCATTAGTTGCTGATCCCATCAATACCATTGCGACAACGGCGACTTTAAAGGCAAATAATGTTCAACCTATTTGGTTAAGTATTAAAATTCCATCAAATGCTAAACAGGGCGATTATGTTACTACCATTACCGTTAATGCAGATAAAATTTACCAGTTAAAACTTACCGTTAAAGTACTAGAAAGAACATTACCTGCTCCATCGCAGTGGTCATTCAATCTTGATTTTTGGCAGCATCCCGCAGCCGTTGCAAGAGTGCATAATGTGGAGTTGTGGAGTGATGTGCATTTTGACTTAATGAAAAAATACTATACCATGCTAGCCGACGCAGGTCAGAAAAATATAACAGCAAGTATTGTAGATGAACCTTGGGGACATCAAACCTATGATGATTATCCAAGTCTTGTAAAATGGACCAAAAAGAAAGATGGTAGCTGGATGTATGATTATAGTTTATTTGACAAATATATTTCGTTTGTAATGAGCTGCGGAATCAATCAACGCATCAATTGTTATAGTATGGTTCCTTGGAAAATTGCCTTTCAATATTATGATGAGAATTTGGGCAAGAACACTACGTTTACAGGAGCAATTGGTTCTGACGAATACAATGTTTTTTGGACTTCAATGCTTAAAGATTTCACCAAACACCTTAAACAAAAAGGATGGTTTTCAATAACTGCAATTGCAATGGATGAGCGTCCTATGCCCGCTATGCAATCCGTTATCAAACTTTTGAAACAAGTAGACCCCGAGTGGAAAATTACATTAGCTGGAGAATATCACCCTGAAATAGAGCAAGATATTTTTGATTATTGCATCGCTTCCTATCACAGTTTTCCAGATGCTATATTGAAAAAGCGTCAGCAACAAGGTAAGATGAGCACATGGTATACCTGCTGTGTCGAGAAATATCCAAATGGATTTACGTTTTCACCAGCAGCAGAACACGTATGGCTCGGTTGGTACACCGCCGCAAAAAATATGGATGGTTATTTGAGATGGGCTTATAACAGTTGGCCAAAAGAACCGTTGAAAGACAGCCGATTTACAGCTTGGCCCGCAGGAGATACTTTCCAGGTGTATCCAGGACCACTATCTTCTATCCGTTTTGAAAAACTGATTGAAGGCATTCAGGATTTCGAAAAAATAAAAATCCTAAAAGAAGAGTTTAAAAAAGAAAGTAAAGAGAAAGAATCAAAAGCATTAAACGCTGTTTTAATGCAATTTGAAATTGAAAAGTTATCGAAACAAAGTGCCGAAGAAATGGTTGCAAAAGCAAAACACATTTTGAATACTTTGTAACTAAAAGAGCGTCCGATTATATAAATACGCACTAATCTAATACGGTCACTTTATTACTTTTTAAAACTGTCAAAAAACTTAAAATATGAACAATACAGTATTCAGTCGTTATTTTATTGTAGTAGCATTTTCACTATGCAGTTGTTTACAATTAACTGCCCAAAACAAACGTCCTAATATTATCTATATTCTTGTGGATGATATGGGGTACGGCGATATTGGAGTGTTTTTTCAAAACCAACGTATGAAGAGTGATGATCGCTCAAAACCATACCAAATCACTCCCTATTTAGACCAAATGGCTGCTACGGGAGCAATATTTACACAACAATATTGCAATGCTCCAGTTTGTGCGCCTTCAAGAGGATCTTTATTAACGGGAGTAAATCAAGGAAATGCACATGTTCGAAACAATCAATTTGATAAAGCACTCGAGGACAATCACACCCTTGGTACAGTTTTAAAACAAGCTGGTTACCAGACTATGGCAATTGGAAAATGGGGATTACAAGGAGTGGCAGAAACAGGTCCATACTGGCCAGCTCATCCCTTGAAAAGAGGATTTGATTCGTATTACGGTTACATACGGCACATGGATGGCCATGAGCATTATCCGTACGAAGGTATTTATCGAGGCAAAAAAGAAGTCTATGATAATTACGTAAATGTAGCGGATGGATTGGCTAAATCGTACACTACAGATTTGTGGACGGCTGTTGCCAAAAAACAGATAGTAGAGCATTCTGAAGGAACAACTGCTGATAAACCTTTCTTTATGTATCTAGCTTACGATGCACCACACGCCGTTTTAGAATTACCTACACAAGCTTATCCAGCGGGATTAGGCTTAAATGGAGGGGTGCAATGGACCGGTAAAAAAGGCGAAATGATAAATACGGCTTCTGGCGTTCCTGATAGTTTTGTATATCCTGAGTATGCGGCCGCAACTTATGATAACGATAATAATCCAGCTACAGCAGAAATTTCCTGGCCAGATACTTACAAGCGTTACGCTACTGCGAATCGTCGTATTGACGATGGAGTTGGTGATATTTTACAATTATTGAAAGATCTAAAAATTGAAGAAAATACTATAGTAGTTTTCTCTTCTGATAATGGTGCTTCAAATGAAGCTTATCTTCCAGCACCGTTCGTAGATTACAAATCAACATTTTTTGCAAGTAATGCTGCTTTTGATGGCATCAAGAGAGATGTTCTTGAAGGAGGTATTCGTATGCCTGTTTTAGTAAATTGGACTAACCGCATTCAAGCAGGCAAAGTTATTAATACGCCCTCAATGTTATCGGATTGGATGGCTACTTTTTCGGATATTGCCGGTATTCCAGCTCCTGCAAGAACAGATGGCGTTTCATTATTGCCTTCTTTAACCGCTAAAGGAAAACAAAAAGAAACTCTAGTATATGTAGAATATGAAGGAGAAGGTAGAACACCTAATTACAAAGAATTTGACCCAACGCATAGAAACAAAAAACGTGGGCAACAACAATTAATCCGATTTGGAAATTATAAAGGCGTTCGTTACGATATTAAATCTGCTGAAGATAATTTTGAAATTTATGATGTAGTAAATGATCCAAGAGAAATCAATAATCTAGCATCAAAACCTGGTTTTGAAAAAATGCAGCAACAAATGAAAGCTTCAGTTTTACAACTGAGACATGCAGATGTTGAAGCTCCTCGACCTTATGATACTGCTTTAATTCCTGCATTGATAGTGTCAGGTAAAATTTACCACGGAGTAGTACAACAATTTTTTGAAGGTGATTTCCCATGGGTAGCTGCTGTAAAAGATTTAAAAGCCAAGGAACAAAAAATTACGAAAACAATTAATGATAATTCTCAAACTAATAAAAAGGGAATGTTTCTTTACACCACTTTCGTAAAAGTACCAAAGGATGGAAAATATAGTTTTTCGATGAATACATCTTCTAAGGCTTTTGTTCGTTTGCATGATGCAAGCCTTTTTGATGCTGATTTTGGGTATCAACCCGGCACAGAATTATCTAAAGAGGTATTTTTGAAAGCAGGATATCATCCAATCTCAGTTTATTTATTAAAGAAATCCGCTGCACAAGAAACAATCGACCTAAAATGGAAAACATCATCAGCAACAGAATGGAAAAACTTAGACGGAAATGATTTATTTCAATTAAAAAAAAGAGTAAAATAATTACTGTAAAAGTCTGATAGGAATTGTATGAATTAACAATAATGCAGACTTTACGGACTTATACACAGTCTCTATAAATTAAGAATTTGTGAAACTGCAACAATTATATGTTCGTGCAAGTCTTTGAAATTCGTGACTACTTCTTTTCAAAACCAGTTGATTAGTGGCCAAGTATAAAAAATTTATAATCTAATACAAAATGAAAAAAAACAGTACCAACTTATCTAGAATAAAGCAATTGTGTCTATGCGTATTGACCACATTTGTATTTTCTGGAGGAGCTTTTGCGCAAGCATCAAAAAAACAAACACAATCCAGACCAAATATTATTGTTTTTATGGTCGATGATATGGGCTGGATGGACACTTCTCTGCCTTTTGGAGAAAGTGCAATGCCATTAAACAAACGCTACCATACGCCAAATATGGAACGATTGGCAAGAGAAGGCATGAAATTTACCAATGCTTATGCGCAACCAGTTTGTACACCAACAAGAGTTAGTATGTTAACTGGAATGAATTCTGCTCACGCAAAAATTACAAATTGGACTTCCCCTGCAAAAAACAACCCTACAGATGCTGCAGACAGTCAGTTTTCATCATCTGAGTGGAATTACAACGGATTAAGTCCTGTACCAGGAATCCCTCATACGCAATACGCCACTACTTTTCCACAACTATTGAAAGATACAGGATATTTTACAGTTCATGTTGGTAAAGCACATTGGGGCTCAGCAGGAACTCCCGGAGCTAATCCTATGAACTTGGGCTTTATTGTTAATATAGCAGGTCATTCTGCTGGTCATCCGCAAAGTTATTTATCAGAAGATTTTTACGGTAATAAACCAGGAAAGGGAAGTTGGCAGTCGGTTCCCGATTTAGAAGAGTACTACGACACAGGCACTTTTTTGACCGATGCACTTACTAAAGAAGCGATTAAAACAATAGAAAAACCTATAAATGACAGACAACCTTTCTACTTAAACATGGCGCATTATGCGATACATGATCCTATAATGGCAGATCCTCGCTACCACCAAAAATATGTAGATGCAGGATTAGATCCAATTGAAGCAAAATATGCCAGTCTTATCGAAGGAATGGATACTAGCTTAGGTGATATAATGGATTATTTAGTATCTAAAAAGGCAGATAAAAATACTATTATTATTTTTATGAGTGACAACGGTGGTTTAAGTACAATACCGCCAAGAGGTGGCAAAGAACACACTCAAAATCTACCACTGAAAGCTGGAAAAGGCTCAGTAAACGAAGGTGGAATAAGAGTGCCAATGATTGTAAAATGGCCAAGTGTAACCAAACCAGCAACAATTGCAAACCAGTATGTGATTATTGAGGATTTCTTCCCTACTCTACTGGAAATGGCAAAAGTACCTAAGTATAAAACCATACAATCTATCGACGGAAAAAGTTTTTTGCCTATTTTAAAAAATGCCAACTTCAAAGATGATAGTAGGAGTTTAATTTTTCATATTCCAAATAAGTGGACTGCGGTCGATGGGCCTGGTATCAACTATCAAAGTGCTATTAGAAAAGGAGATTGGAAAATGGTTTACGATATGCGTGACCAATCTAAGCAATTGTATAACTTACAAACTGATATAGGCGAAAATAATGATGTGGCAGCGCAAAATCTAGAAGTTGTGAAAACTCTATCTAGAGATCTAGGCACACAATTACGCCAATGGAAAGCAACTATGCCAATAGATAAAAAAAGTAATACAACTGCACCGATGCCTGACGAGAATTAGCAGAAGGTAATTTACACAGAACTTATATCTGAAAGGTCTTAGCGTTTACTAAAATGCTAAGACCTTTTCCGTTTGTATTCATATTTCATTTGTTACTTGTGAATAAACATTAGTAAATACCCAATTGACATTACATCTGTAGTTTAAAGTACAATCACAACCATTTAGAAAAACTGTAAACCAAAAAAAAAAACCATTCGCAGGAACGAATGGTTTGATTTATATAATTGTGGTCTATACTATTATGCCAATAAATCAAGTACTACCGAAGGAAACAATCCTAAAGCGATATTCAAGACAATGGCTATAACTGCAACTGCATAAATAACAAATGGAGTTGCTTTTCTTTCTTCATTTGGTTCTTTAGTGTACATTGCCAAGATCAACTTGAAATAATATCCAACACTTATTATAGAATTGATGACTGCTACAATCACTAAAGCTAGGTAACCAGCCTCGATTGTTTGACTAAACAAGACCAATTTAGCGAAGAATCCAGCAAAAATAGGAATACCTGCCATAGAAAGTAACGAAGCCGTTAAAATAGCCGCTAACAAAGGGTTGTTTTTTCCTAAACCGTGGAAATTTACAATATCTTCATTGTCTCGATTTTTACAAACATAAATAATTACACTGAAGGCTGCAATTCCAGATAATGCATACGCAGAGGCGTAATACAATAAACTTCCCGCTGATGTTGACAAACTTAACAAAGTCATTAACATAAAACCTGCATGTGATACACCTGAAAAAGCAAGCATACGCTTTACATTAACTTGACGTAACGCCATAATATTACCAATTGTCATAGATGCCATAGAAATAATCACAATCACTATTTTGAATGACTCAGAAATATCAGCATTCATTACTGATAATAATTGGCACAATGTTGCCATAGCCACCACTTTTACTAATGTGCTCATCAATGCTGTAGTCATTGTTGGAGAACCTTCATAAACATCTGGTGCCCAAAAGTGAAAAGGAACAGCAGCAACCTTAAATAACATTCCTATAGTCAATAACACAATTCCTATTGGGAACCATACCGGCAATTCAGCAGATTGAGACATTGCGGCAATATCACTAACGTTAAAGCTTCCCATTGCACCGTAAATCATACAAATACCAAATAGAATAATCCCTGAAGCGAACGATCCCATTAGGAAATACTTCATTCCAGCTTCATTACTTTTTAGATTCAAACGATCACTTGCTGCAAGCACGTAAAGCGCAATAGATAATACTTCTATTCCTAAAAAGAACATCGCTAAATTTCCGAAAGAAACCATTGCTACAGCTCCTGAAAGTAAAAATATTTTTATTGCCATATAATCTGAAATCTTAGATTGATGATTTTCATAAAAGTTACCACTTAAAGAAACTAAGAAAATAGTAAGCACTATAAACAATGAAGAGAAAGCAGTTGAAAATTTACTTACAACAATCATATTGTTATAGTAACTCTCTGTCGAATTAAATTCAGATATAGTTAAACCAAGAACGGCTAACAACCCAACGATTGTTAAAGGCACAATGGCTTTAGTCAAATTGAAAATTTCAAGTAAAAGGCATAAAACACCTAATCCTATTATAGCTATTAATGTATTCATTTTTTTATCTGACTAGTTAATTCTATTAATTTGATTTAAGATTTCTTCTAGACTTGGTGTGATCAAATCTATTATTGGTTTTGGATAAAGCCCAAAAAACAATAAAACAGCAATAATTGCTACTAATGTAATTCCTTCATTCATGCTTACGTCAGCAAACATTTTAGAATTAGTTTCTCCTAACATGGCATATTGAAACATTCTTAACATATAGTAAGCACCTAATATTATTGTTGTACCGCCTAGAATAGCAAACCACAGATTTACTTGTGATAAGCTATACAATACTGTAAATTCCCCAACAAAGTTAAAAGTAGCAGGCAACGAAATAGATGCCATTACCAAAATTAAAAACATCGATGTGAACTTTGGAGTCTGAGAACGAATTCCTCCCATTTCAGCAATTACTCTTGTCTCATATCTTCTATAAATGATTTCAGCAGAATAAAACAAACCAACCACTACAAATCCGTGAGCAATCATTTGCAAAACTGCACCACGCAATCCATCAATAGTTAATGTGTAAGTTCCAGCTGCAATCAATCCTACGTGCGCAAGTGAAGAATAGGCTAGTAATTTTTTTAAATCTCTTTGCTTTAAAGCTACTATCGAACCATAAATCACTCCTGCAATTCCTATAGCGATAAATACATATTTGTACTCTTCAGCAGCTAATGGCGTAAGAGGTAATTGCCAACGAATGATACTGTATAATCCCATTTTAAGCATAATACCAGATAAAAGCATGGTTCCAACAGTAGGCGCTTTTTGGTACACATTCGCTTGCCAAGTATGGAAAGGAATTAAAGGAATTTTAATAGCATACGCTAAAAAGAAAGCTAAGAATATCCAAAACTGCTCAGTTGATGATAAAGTAACTTTATATAAGTCTTCGATAAGGAAACTTCCGGATTTTTGATACAAATAAACAAATGCAATTAACATAAATAACGAACCAGCAAGTGTGTAAATAAAGAATTTAACCACTGCTTTTCTGCGTTCTTCAACATCTCCATTACCCCAAACTAACGCGATGAAGTAAATAGGAATAAGTGACAATTCCCAAAAAATATAATATAAAAGTCCATCGCTCGCTAAAAAGGTACCCACCATTGCAAACGACATGAAAAGAATAAGTGCGTAAAAAGATTTTGCATTTTTATACTGACTCTCAAAAGAAGAGAAAGTAATAATTGCAGTTAAAACCGTTGTCAATAGCACCATCGCTATTGAAAGTCCATCAGCTTTTAAAGCAAATGAAACATTAGGTTTTGAAATCCACTGACTGATGAAACTAATATTTTCACCAAGATTAAAATGATTTAATAATACGATCGAACAAGCTGCGGCAGCCAATCCAAAGAACAACGCTACTTTTGAAGCTAGTTTATCGCCTGACAGAAATGTGACTAAAGCGCCAACAAAAAGTATAATTAATATTAGAGATACATTCATAGTATATATTATTGAGCTAAAAATAAATAAGAAATAATGGCACAAAGCCCAATTACAAAGGCAAAAACATAAAGACCTATACTTCCAGATTGTAATTTCTTACCTTGATAACTTAGTTCATTAGTAACTTTCCCAAGTCCAAAAACTAAAGCAGATAAACTAGTTTCTACATAGTCTCTGAAAAATCCCGATAACACATTAATAGGTTTTACAATTATAGCATCGTAAATTTCGTCAACGTAGTATTTATTATAAAGCACTTTTGAGAATCCAGTAATCGCAGCATCTTCTGCAGGAATTGAATCTTGCTTAATGTATTTGGAGTAAGCCAAACCAATACCTACTAAACCACCAACGACTGCAATAGCCATTAATATATATTCAGTAGTCCCTAAATGATGAGCCGCTGTTGCTAATTTTGGTAAAATAGGAGTTAAATATTCATTCAACCAGCTGTTTCCAGGTAAGCTAATCAAACCACCAATAGTTGCTAAAACAGCTAAAACAATCAAAGGAAAAGTAATCAATGAAGGACTTTCATGTAAATGATTTTTTTGCTCTGCAGTTCCTCTAAATTCTTTGAAGAAGGTTAAGAACATTAATCGGAACATATAGAACGCAGTCATGATTGAAGCTACAGAACCAATAACCCAAAGAGGAATATTATGGTGGAAAGCCACTAACAAGATTTCATCTTTAGAGAAAAATCCTGAAAATAATGGAACTCCAGAAATAGCTAGAGAAGCAATAAGCATGGTTGCAAAAGTAATTGGCATCACCTTTTTTAATCCACCCATATTACGCATATCTTGTTCTCCACCTAAAGCATGAATTACAGACCCTGAACCTAAGAACAAACAAGCTTTAAAAAAAGCATGTGTTATGACATGGAAAACAGCCACTTCATAAGCACCTAATCCCAAAGCTAAGAACATTAATCCCAATTGTGAAACTGTAGAATAAGCCAAGACCTTTTTGATGTCATTTTGAACTAAACCAATTGTAGCAGCTACTAAAGCAGTAATCGCTCCTACAACCGCAATTATGGATTGAACATCTGGCGTTAAATCAAATAAGAAATTCATTCTAGTAATCATAAAGATACCAGCAGTTACCATCGTAGCAGCGTGAATCAATGCTGAAACTGGTGTTGGACCAGCCATCGCATCCGGTAACCAAGTATACAATGGTATTTGTGCTGATTTACCACAAGCTCCAATGAATAGCGCAAAAGCAGCAGCAGATAGCCAATATAAATTAAGGTCTGATGCTCCAGCAATTGCCGTTTTTAAAGTAGAGAAATCTAAGGTATTAAACATCATTCCTAGGATGAAAATCCCTATCAATAATCCTAAATCTCCTATTCTGTTCATGATAAAGGCTTTCTTAGCCGCATCATTGAATTCTTGGTTTTTATACCAAAACCCAATCAATAGGTAAGAACAAAGACCTACACCTTCCCAACCAATAAACATTACTAACAAGTTACTTCCTATTACAAGTGTAATCATGAAAAACACAAACAGGTTTAAGTATGCAAAAAAGGTATGTACCTTTTCATCGTCATGCATGTAACTGATAGAGTAAAGATGAATCAAAGACCCTATTCCCGTTACAAATAGTAACCATAAAATAGATAATTGGTCTAATAGAAAACCAAAATCAACTTTGAAATTACTGATTTGAATCCAATCAAAAAGTGAAATATAAATTCCTTCCGGTTTTGCAGCTATTGTGCCAAAGAAATAAAATGTTACGCAAAAAGAAACTGCAACAGCAATTGTCCCGATTATTCCTGACAACGTTTTCCCTAAACTTTTACCAAAAAAAATATTAATTAAAAACCCTAAAAAAGGAGCTAATAATAAGAGTAAAGATAAATTTGTATTCATTATAGTTTATCCTTTTAAGTTTTTTAAATTATCTATTGTAATCGACCCAACATTTCTAAAAATAGAAACTAGAATCGCCAATCCTACTGCAACCTCTGCCGCAGCAACAGCCATCGAGAAGAAAACGAATATTTGTCCCTCTGCATCCTGATGATAAGTAGAAAATGCTACAAACAAAAGACTTACTGCATTCAACATAATTTCAATTGACATAAATACGATAATGGCATTTCGTCTGTATAGCACCCCAAAAACACCAATACAAAAAAGTATTACGCTTAGGAATATATAATTCTCAATACCAATTTGGTTTAAAATATTATTCATATTACTTTTCTAATTTTTCTTTTTTAGACAATAAAACACTTCCAATCATTGCCACTAAAAGTAATACAGAAGCAAATTCAAAAGGAACCATGTACTCATTCAATAGCACTTTCCCTAATACTTTAATAGATTGATAATCCTCACCTGTTGCAGTATATTCACCTACAATTGGTTTTGAATTGATAAAAATGGCAATTAAAACCAAACTGATCAAAACAAAAGAAACAATAGCACCTAGTCTAGTGATTCTAGGTCTGTGCACTTCTTTTTTCTCATTCAAATTCATCAACATAATGGTAAATAAGAACAAAATCATAATCGCTCCAGAATATACGATGATATGAACTATTGCAAGAAATTGAGCGTTCAGCAAGAAATAATGTCCCGCAATTGAGAAAAAACAAATCACTAAATAAATCGCACTGTGAATTGGATTTCTACTGTAAATAGTTAAAAATGCAGTTAATAATGTTATAAATGCTAATACACAAAATATAATTTGAATAGCACTTGCATTTGCAAAATCAGGTATATGAATCATTATTTAGCGTTTTTTAATTGAGCATTTTTCATTGCGATATCTAACGGCATGACCAATTTATCTTTTCCAAAAATAAAATCTTCTCTATCATAACTTGAAGGGACAAGTAATTTAGAAGTAGTCAAATAAATAGCATCTTTTGGACAAGCTTCTTCGCATAATCCACAAAATATGCAACGTAACATATTTATTTCGTAGATAGAAGCATATTTTTCTTCTCTATACAAATGTTTTTCATCGGCACGACGCTCAGCAGCTTTCATTGTAATTGCCTCTGCAGGACATGACAAAGCACATAATCCACAAGCCGTACAATTCTCTCTTCCTAGCTCATCACGTTTCAATTGGTGTTGACCACGATATACCGGACTCATTTCACGGACCTGCTCTGGATACAAAATCGTAACTTTTCTGGTAAACAAATGCTTAATCGTGATTATCATACCTTTGACAATCGCAAGGAGATACATTCTTTCCCAAAAAGTCATGTCTTTATTAGAGACTACTTTTTTTCTTCCCGATAAGGATATACTTTCTATTGACATTTTCTATTTTTATTTGAAGCTTATTCCTGCTATCCGTTTCAATCTTTATGTCGCTATCGCAGACATAAAGGATTTCCACTATTATCAGGGCTATGGCTTTTCGGTGCTAATTAAAATCCTAAATAAACTGCTATTTCTGCTCTCAAAATCACTATTCCAGTTATAATGATATTTACAATCGCTAGTGGAATTAATATTCTCCAACCTAAATGCATCAATTGATCGTATCTAAATCTTGGAATAGTCCAACGTACCCACATATAAAGGAAAATAAAACCACATATTTTAACAAATAAAGCGCCTATTCCTATTACATTGGCAATATTTACACCCCAATTTTCTACGGCCCAACTCATTCCTGGATAGTTGTAACCACCAAAAAATAGGACAGCAAGAATGGTAGAAGAGATAAACATATTTGCATATTCAGCAAATAAATAGAAACCCATTTTCATCGAAGAATATTCTGTATGATATCCTCCAACTAACTCTGTTTCACATTCCGCTAAATCGAAAGGAGTTCTGTTTGTTTCTGCAAAAGCACAGATTAAGAAAATAAAGAATGATAATGGTTGGTAAAAAACATTCCAGTTCATTCCAGATTGTTGCGCTGAAATCTCTCTCAAACTTAAAGTACCAGTCATCATTAATAAAGCGATTAATGAAAGCCCCATTGCTACCTCATACGAAATCATTTGAGAAGCTGCACGAACTGCACCAATCAATGAAAACTTATTATTAGAAGCCCATCCACCAATCATGATTCCGTAAACTCCTATTGACATTACACCAATAAGATATAGCAACGCCACATCAATATCCGTAGCTTGAAGAATAATATCTCTTCCAAAAAGATGAAATCTATCTCCCCAAGGGATAACAGCACTTGTCATTAAAGCCGTTGTCATTGCAAGAGCAGGTCCTGTATAAAACAAAAAACGGTTAGGAGTATTTGGTTCAAATTCCTCTTTAGCAAATAATTTCAAACCATCTGCTAAAGGCTGCAAAACCCCGCCTTTTCCAGCTCTATTCGGACCAATACGATCTTGAAGCCAAGCGGCTACTTTACGTTCCGCTAGTGTAGAGTACATCGCCATTAACATTGTAACTGCAAATACAACTAAAATAATAACGCTTTTCTCTATAATTATAGTACTATCCATTTTTTAAATGTTACCATGTTTAAAATCTTCCTCTTCTTTTTTATCCAAAGGGATAGCTGGCATGCTTATTTTTTTACGGTCTTGTTCTCTACCTTTTAGGATTTGATCTTCAGTAGCAATTTCAACAGTTTCTAACTTTCTAGTATAGTTGTTTTGATTGATAACAGAATCTTTTTCAAATTCTCTTGGTCCTTCAATAGTCCAATCTGATACTTCTTTGTGATCAAAACGACATCCATTACAAATAAATTCTTCTACTTCATGAAACTCATCTTTTCTACCAGTTACACGTTGGATTTCATCACCAAACATCCAAACTGTAGTTTTTCCACAACATTTATCGCAATCTCTGTGTGCATTGTAAGGCTTGTTGAACCAAACTCTAGATTTGAATCTAAACGTTTTATCAGTCAACGCTCCTACTGGACACACATCAATCATATTTCCTGAAAATTCATTGTCAATGGCTTTGGAAATGCAAGTTGATATATTTGAATGGTCCCCTCTATCCATAACTCCATGCACACGATCATCAGTCAATTGATCTGCAACCATCACACAACGGTAGCAAAGAATACAACGATTCATGTGCAGTTGAATGTTCTCCCCTATGTTTTCTGGTTCAAATGTTCTTTTTTCTTCTATGAAACGACTTTGTGATTTTCCGTGTTCAAAACTTAAGTTTTGCAAATCACATTCACCAGCTTGGTCACATACAGGACAATCAAGTGGGTGATTGATTAATAAAAATTCAGTTACTGATTTTCTAGCTTCTTGAACTCTTTCAGAAGATTTGCTATTCACTTCCATTCCGTCCATACAACCTGTTACACAAGATGCCATTAATTTTGGCATTGGTCTTGGATCAGCTTCACTTCCTTTAGCAACTTCTACTAAACAACAACGGCATTTACCACCGCTCCCTTTTAGTTTAGAATAATAACACATTGCTGGCGGAACTACTTCTCCACCTATCATACGTGCCGCTTGCAGGATTGTTGTTCCTGGTTCTACTTCTATCGACTGTCCGTCTATTGTTACTTTCATTTATCTTTTTTGTTTTTTTAGCTTACGCTTTAAAGTTTCAGCTAATCGTGTAGAAACCATAAAATCATAAAACTTGAAACTAATTTAAACTGCCTGAATACCAACTAAATGCTTCACCTTTTCAAAAGGCTCTTCAACAAAGTGATTTCTATTTTTTATTTTTTCTGGAAAACGCACATGGTATTCAAACTCATCTCTAAAATGACGAATTGCTGCCGCTACCGGCCATGCTGCTGCGTCACCAAGCGGACAAATTGTATTCCCTTCAATTTTACTTTGTATACTCCAAAGCAAATCGATGTCTTCTTCACGGCCTTGACCATTTTCAATTCTATACAATACTTTTTCCATCCAGCCAGTACCTTCACGGCAAGGAGAACATTGACCACAACTTTCATGATGGTAAAACCTTGAGAAATTCCAAGTGTTACGCACAATACAAGATGTATCATTGTAAACGATAAATCCACCTGAACCTAGCATAGAACCTGTTGCAAAACCACCATCACTTAACGATTCATACGTCATCAAACGATCATCGCCGCTTGCTGTTTTATAAATTAAATGCGCTGGTAAAACAGGAACAGAACTTCCTCCTGGAACAAAAGCTTTCAAAGGTCTATCAGAACTCATTCCACCTAAATACTCATCAGAATTCATGAACTCGTAAACACTTAATCCTAATTCAATTTCGTAAACACCCGGATTTTTAACATGCCCAGAAGCTGAAATTAATTTAGTTCCCGTAGAACGTCCAATACCAATTTTTGCATAATCAGCACCTGAATTGTTTATAATCCAAGGCACCGTTGCAATAGTTTCAACGTTATTTACCACAGTAGGATTAGCCCAAAGTCCAGAAATAGCTGGGAATGGTGGCTTGATACGAGGATTTCCTCTTTTCCCCTCTAATGATTCAATTAATGCAGTTTCTTCACCGCATATATAAGCTCCAGCACCACAATGAACATAAAGTTCTAAATCGTAACCTGAACCTAATATATTTTTACCCAAAAATCCAGCAGCTTTTGCTTCATTAATGGCTCTTTCTAATATTTTATAAACCCACATATATTCTCCACGAATGTAGATATAAGATAGGTTTGCACCCAATGCATAACTAGAAGTAATCATACCTTCAATCAATAAATGAGGAATAAATTCCATCAAATAACGATCCTTGAAAGTTCCCGGCTCTGATTCATCGGCGTTACAAACTAAATGTCTTGGTTTTCCTGATTTTTTATCAATAAAACTCCATTTCATTCCAGCAGGGAAACCAGCTCCACCACGACCACGCAATCCCGAAGTTTTCACTTCTTCAACTACTTCGTCAGGTGTTAAGGTTTTTAATGCTTTCTCTACTGAAGCATACCCTCCGTTTGCACGGTAAACATCGTAAGATTTTATACCCGGAACGTTTATTTTATCTAATAATATTTTTTGTGACATATTATTTATCGTGTACTATTATTTTATCGTTTTTGCAATCAGCAATTAATTGGTCGATTTTCTCTTCGTTCAAATTTTCCTTGTAAAAATCACCTAATTGCATCATTGGAGCATAACCACATGCACCTAAACATTGAACACCAACTACAGTAAAATTCCCATCAGCAGTTGTTTCACCAGGATTTATTCCTAATTTTTCACAAGTATAATCCATTAAATCTTCAGCTCCATTCAAACAACATGGCGATGTTGTACAGAATTCGAACATATATTTACCAATAGGTTTTTGATTGTACATCGTGTAAAATGAAACTACCTCATACACCTCGATTGGTTTAATTTGGATAATTTCAGCCACTTTGTCCATCAATTCAAGACTCAACCAGTTCTCATGAGCATCTTGAACTTCATGTAAAACCGGCAATAATGCTGATTTTCGTTTGTCTTCAGGATAATGACTGATCAATTCATTGATGCGACTCATCAATGATTCAGTAATATTTATTTCTTGCTTGTGATACGTTCTTTCCATTTTTATTGTTTTTGCCACAAAGGCACAAAGTCAAAAATTCTTATTATTGATCAGATAAAATAAATCTGAAATCAAAAATCGTTAATCAAAAATCCTATTAAGCGTCTAATTCTCCAGCAATTACATTTAAGCTAGACAGAATTACAATCGCATCTGATAGTAATGCGCCTTTTATCATTTCTGGATACGCCTGGTAATAAATAAAACACGGTCTACGAAAATGCAATCTATAAGGAGTACGACTTCCGTCAGTTACTAAGTAAAAACCTAGCTCTCCATTTCCACCTTCTACAGGATGGTATATTTCCGCTACTGGAACTGGCACTTCACCCATCACAATTTTGAAGTGATAAATTAAAGACTCCATACTAGTGTATACATCTTCTTTTGGAGGAAGATAGTAATCAGGAACGTCAGCATGAAAATCATTCCCTTCTGGCATTTTAGCTAAAGCCTGGCGAATAATACTTAAACTCTCCCAAACTTCGGCATTACGAACACAAAAACGATCGTATGTATCTCCTGATTTTCCAACAGGAATTATAAAATCAAAATCCTCATATGAACTATAAGGCTGAGCAACACGCACATCATAATCAACTCCTGCTGCACGCAAGTTAGGACCTGTAAATCCGTATGAAATTGCTTGTTCTGCTGATATTGGACCAACATTGACAGTACGATCCATAAAAATTCTATTTCTTACAAATAGATTTTCAAATTCTTGCCAAGCTACTGGAAATTCCTCTAAAAATAAGTCTAATTTTCTAAAAGCTTCAGGAGACCAATCTCTTTCAAAACCACCAATTCTTCCCATATTTGTAGTTAAACGAGCACCACAAATCTCCTCGTAAATCTCATAAACCCTTTCTCTAAACTGGAACACGTAAAGAAATCCGGTAAAGGCACCAGTATCAACTCCTAAAATCGAGTTACATATAATATGATCCGTAATTCTTGCTAATTCCATTACAATTACCCTTAAATATTGAGCACGTTTAGGCACTTCAATATCAAGTAATTTTTCTAATGTCATCCACCAACCCATATTGTTTATAGGCGATGAACAATAATTCATACGGTCTGTAAGCGGTGTGATTTGGTAAAAAGGACGATTTTCAGCAATTTTTTCAAAAGCTCTATGAATGTAACCAATGGTTGGCTCAGCTTCTAAAATACGCTCCCCATCCATTAGCAAAACATTTTGGAAAATCCCGTGTGTCGCAGGGTGAGTAGGACCTAAATTCAAGATAGAAAGCTCGCTTCCATCATCATTTAGCTGCTCTTTCATTTTTTTAGCATATCTATGCTCTGGTGGTAATAATAGTTCTGACATTTATAGAATGTGAAAAATTATATATTGTGTTTTTAGCAATTGTCTATTGTTCTTCCGAAGAAACGGTCATCTTTATCTGTTCGTCCACCGTCTTCCATTGGAAACTCTTTACGCATAGGAAATGAAATCATCTCATCCATGTTTAAAATACGTTTCAATTGAGGATGTCCGATAAAATCAATTCCGTAGAAATCAAATGTTTCTCTTTCCATCCAATTGGTGCATAGAAAAATATTTGAGATTGTTTTTATCTCAGGCTTTTCACCATTGATAAAAGCTTTTATTTTTATTCGTTTGTTGTCGTACCAATTGTGCATGTGATACACAACTACAAACTGTCTTTCCACTTCATTATCTGGATAATGTATTGCACACAAGTCAGTCAGAAACTGAAAACGCAACACAGGATCATTTTTCAAAAAAAGAATAATCGCTGTAATCTTGTCTGATGCCACTTCAAATGAAAAAATATCTTTTTCTTCATTAAAACGAAATACACTCTCGCCAAATGTCTCTACTAACTTATCTTGAATAGCTGTGTTTTCTAATGCCATGTCGTTATTTGATATTATAAGAGGCTAATAATGCTTCGTATTCAGGAGAACTTCTTCTTCTAACCGATTCCGATTTAACCAATTCTTGCAATTTCATTACACCTTCTAATATTTGCTCTGGTCTTGGAGGACAACCCGGAACATAAACATCAACAGGGATAACCTTGTCAATCCCTTGAAGCACAGAATAGGTGTCAAAAATACCTCCAGAAGAAGCACAAGCACCTACCGCAATAACCCATTTTGGCTCAGACATTTGCTCATAAACTTGACGTAAAACGGGAGCCATTTTTTTTGAGATAGTTCCCATAACCAACAGCATATCTGATTGACGTGGAGAAAAACTTAAACGCTCAGATCCAAAACGTGCAATATCGTAATGCGCACCCATGGTAGCCATAAATTCAATACCACAACAAGAAGTTGCAAAAGGCAACGGCCAAAGTGAATTAGCCCGAGCTAGACCTACAACGTCGTTTAGCTTTGTAGCGAAGAACCCTTCCCCAACAAAACCTTCCGGCGCCTCAGCCATCTTTATATTTGAATTACTCATTTTATTTTTGATTTAGATTTGGATTTTAAATTAAAAGCCAAAATCAATAATTATCTTATTTTAATATAAACTTAAAAGCTGCGAAATCAGAATTCCTAAAATCTACTCCCACTCTAAAGCCTTCTTCTTGATTATATAGAAGAAACCAACAAGAAGCAAAAGCATAAAAACAATCATTTTCAACATCCCTTCCATTCCAAGCTCCTTAAAATTGACTGCCCAAGGATATAGAAAAACAACTTCAATATCAAAAAGTACAAACAAAATAGCAACAAGGAAATACTTTACAGAAAATGGAATACGCGCATTTCCAATACCTTCAACACCACATTCAAAATTTTGATCTTTGATTGCTGATTTTCTTCTAGGCCCTAATTTACCAGAAACAATAATTGTCCCCACTACAAACCCCGCAGCTAATAAAAACTGCATTAAAATGGGAATATAATTTAATTGATCAGATTGCATAATGCGTATTTTTTTGAATGAGAATAAGCTACAAAGATAGGTTTCACGTATGTAAAACACAAGTTTAAAACAGCGATAAATCTAAAGCAAATTACAATTACAGACTAATTTTTATTGATTATAAATAAGATTGCCGCTTTCGAATTTAAAAAACAATAACTTTCAGTTTATCGCAAAAAAAAACGTCTCGACATAAATCGAAACGTTTCAAACGTTTTTATCAAAAAAAATTTTTTTTTGATTAGATAACTGCAACTTTAGCCGCAACTTTCCCTTTTCTTCCTTCTTCTTCTTCGTAGCTTACTCTATCACCTTCGCGTAATTCTTCCGCGTTGATTCCTGATGCATGAACAAAAATGTCTTTTCCTGTTTCTTCGTCTGTGATGAATCCGTAACCTTTAGATTCATTGAAAAATTTAACTGTACCTGTACGCATTGTAATTGTAATAATAATTTATAATGAGGCAAATGTAATATTTAATACAATACGAAATACCAACTTCTGTTTTTATTTTGTAAAAATATTGATATTCAACGTTTTCTAACAAAATTTATCGATTAAATACATTAAAACTAATTCATTAAATCGCGGGCTTAATCACAATTCCCTACTACTTTATTACTTTAATAATGGTTATCAAGTCACTCAGTAGTGTAATTATTGAAGTTCAGCCCTAGCGCTATATTAACTGGAATACTAAAATGTGTCATTAATTTGAATACATGATTGCATCGTTAAATAAAATATGAAAAAAATACGATGTACTATTAGTTTTCAACAGTTCTCAGCCATACGCAGGCAGGGACTATACCACTGAACTTCCTATGAAAAACTGAACTTTAAATATAGAACCTTCCTATCTAACCAAGCAAGAATGCCTGATTGAGTATTGGTGATGTTATGCCTTCATTGTTTTTAACAGCTGCTGTTTATGCGTTGATTTTGTCTGTATTGGCACGAATAAGCGTGGTATCTCTTTTGCATTTTTTGCGTTAGATTTGTGTGTTAGCAAAATACAAATGTGCCAACAAAAGCGTTGGGCTATTCTATTGGCTGTAATTTTCCAGCGTATGTTCCGTATGGTTTACCTGAATAATCTCCTGTTTTGAAATAATCACACAATAGTTTGATTACATTGTCTATATCTTCTTCCGTTTCAAATTGAATTTTACCATCTTGTAAATTTATTGGTGCTTTCTTCTTTTTACCCAATGATTCCAATTTTTTTATATTTTTAGAAGTCAAAGAATGTAGATTTCCTAATTTCTCTAACTTCATTAATTTTTTATGAATAGAAACTTTTGTTTCTATTTTGTCAGTTAGAAGTTTTATATCTCCAAAGCATTGATGTTTTGAAATTGTTGTAGCAACCGCTTCTGCTCGTTTTTTATATTCCTCCTGCAATCCCACAAGTTACTCAAAGTAAAACTTCTTCAATACATAAAAAGTTTCTTCATAAAAAATACAATCTATTTCTTTGTCTAAATAAACTGTGTCGCTTTTTAGTAATGACAATGTATTGGTATTTGTGTCAAAAAATGTCCTTATCTGACTGCTGAAACTTTTCTTTTCTCCGTCTTTTTCTTTTTCGACACCTACTTTTCCTGGTGAAATTTTTCTGAATGTATAAAAAGATTTATCACTGTCTATTTCAAATTCAACTCAATATGCCCAAAGAGTTTCGTCCTGAAGTATTTCGTTTAAATCTGTAATTTTTTGAGGGCTTTGGTTCAATTGGTTATAAACAACGTCTGAAAACGAACCAACTTTATTTTGCATTTGATAGGTAAATAAATGTTCTGTTTCGTCTGCAATAACATCATAATCAAAGAAATTTAATTCGTCATTATCTTGAAGTTTCTTGAACTGCTTTAGTGAAAGTTCATAAATATAACTTCTCACTTCATCTGTAATTTCTATTTGATAAACTTTAAAATCAAACTTTTCTAAAACTCGTGAATTAGCTTTTATTCCTTCTTTGAGAATACGAGTTACAAAATACATCTTCAAATTTTCTGAACTTGCCTGACCAATTATATCAACCAATATTGATTTATCCATAATAAATATTTTTCGTAATTAGGTTTATCTTTATTTCTTGTCCGCTTTCCAAATCTTCTTCTTTTGTAATCAAAAGAGCTTTTTTTGTTTGGTTCTTTTTATTGTAATCAATTTGGTAAAGCGTATGGGTAATATTCAATATTGGATTTATTACAATCATATTTGATTTTGTGTAAATGAAAAATATGATTATCAAAATAATGAAAATCGAAGTAATTTCAAAGAAGTTATTCGTATCTTGAAAGATAAAGGGAACAATGTAAGTTGAAATGTAACTAATGCTTTCATTGTTCTTGTTTTCTACATCAACAATTTTTACAAGCTCGCCATTTGATTTTTTTGTATCTAAATTTGTCAGTAAGAATTTCAAACCGATATAACCGAAGACTGCAACAAGTAAAAGGAAACCACTTAATCCGAATTTTCTAAAAGCTAAGAAAATGCTTTCTTGGCTAATTCCTCCAAAATTCAAATAGTCAATATTTTGTTTGATTTGTCGCAAAATCAATAGTCCAAATAAAGGAATATATGATGTAATGAACAACACAAAAATCGCGATATTATTTAGTTTTACTTTTTTCATTACATCATTTTGCGATAATTTTATTGATATTATCTCACACTTGCATAATATTTTGTTCTTTCTTCTTTGAATAATCTAAGTTGTTCAACTTGTTCTTTGTATTGTTTGTACAAACCATTCTCGGATTTGGTCTGTTCTGGAAATGTCAGGGAAAAAGTGTCTAAATCATCTGTATGTATGGAACTTTCGGGAATAACTTCTTTAATCTTTTCTAAAGATTTCAAATAATAAGTTTCGCTAATTTCACAGGCTGTTAAGCTTAGTCCTGCGTTATAACAAGCAATAGCAATTGTTCCGCTTCCCAAATGTGTGTCTAAGATTTTATCATTTTGTTTGGCGTACATTTTCAAAAGCCATTCATAAAGTTCAACGGGTTTTTGTGTCGGATGGATTTTGTTTCTATTTTTCCTTACACTATATCGAAAAATCTTTGAAGGTTTGTCTAATGATGACCAAGCCATTTCAGCCATCGAAAAATTGTTTAAGGTTTCAGGTTGATTTTTATCCCAAATAATGAACCCTTTGTTATATTCGCTTCTTAACCAAAGTTGCCCAAAATAGTTTCCACCCCAAATAATCTGATTTTTTGAAACACGAATTAACTCATTGAAATACTCATCATTGGGTTTTACATCCCATTGGCTGTATTCTTCCATATTGAATTTACGGTCGCCACCTCTTTTAGTTTTATTCAAAATTCCGTAAGGTGGGTCAACTATGGCAAGGTCAAAATAGTTGTCTGGGTATCTTGCCATTAATTCCATATTGTCTTCTCTCGTAATTGTAATCATAGCAAGTTTTAATTTTTGGTTGCAAATCTCGAAATCGTTAAATCCGAAATGTTTTTACTAATGTCTTTTCCAAGATTATTGACGATAATATTGTCAAAATCTTCATAATCAATTTCTCGTATATCGTTATCAATGCAGTTATACAAGTATTCTGAAAAGGTGGTTGCTCGAATAATAACGATTGGACTTGTACGAATATCTTGAAGAACGGCAGGTACAAATCTTGGTGTAACTACAATTGTGTAAGCACCACCAATTTTTTCTCTGTGTCCTTCTAATCTTCCTGCATTTATACCTGAAAGTTTATTTTTAGTAGATTTGGCATCAACGGCAAATTTTTTCTTTTTGGTGAGATACAAACATTCTAAATCAGTATTTCCTGCACCTCCTACTTTTTCTGCTTCTACATTGTAAAACATATTGAAACCATCCGTCAGAGCATCTTCAAAGAGATATGCTTCTGCACCATCATTATTGTTAGCGTATTGTTCAATCAATTTTGGAAGATTAAGTAATTCATATTTGATGTCATCTGCAAGTTCCCCAATTTCAATTAAAAGCGATTTCGGGTAAAAACTGTATATTTCTTTTATAACATCAATTTTCAAGCGTTCAGTGTCGTTGAGCAATAATGGTTTTTCTAAATATGAGTATTCGTTTTCTAACTGCTGAACTAAAGCTTTTAAATTTTCCGGAATTGAAACTTCGTTTCTTGTTATTTTTCTGAAAGTATTTGTAATCCCGTGTTGCAGTTTACAAATAACAACGCCAGCACTTTTATTTAACACACCAGCACTTTCAAACAAAGTTGAAACGTAATAATCCCACTCGTATGCAGAATTTACAAAAGCGTGTCTATCTTCTTGAAATTTTTGTGCAAGTTCTTCGTCTGAAAGTTTTCTTAACTCTAATAGTTCATTTACTAATTCATCATAAGATTTAGGCGTTATTTCTTTAACAAAAACAACAGAATAAGCGACTTCAAAAGCATAAAGTTTATTAGAAAGTTTTGGTTCGGTCAGAAGTTTATAAATCAAACGAAATGGGTAAAGTTGAAATTCATTATCTGTTCCGCTATGTGGGTGTTGATATTGAACAGCCCAAAGCATTGTGAGAAAAATCTTTGCTGTTTTTTCTTTATCATCAACGTTTTTCAAAAACAAGTTACCAAGTGGACTGAACAAAAATCTATCTTGTCCTTCAACTTTGGCTTGATAACCAAACATATAATAGGAAAGTTGATTGATTTTGTGATTTATTGCATCAAGTGGTAATTCAGGATTTCTTTCGTTGTACAAACCTAATTCCTTTAATTTTAAATTAAGATTTGTTTTATCTTCCTTTGAAATTCCTGTTTTTGTAAATGACTTTAAAATTTCAGCTAACACAACCAATTTATCAAAATCAGTCGTGTGCCTATACAAAATCCACTTTTTACTGTCTATTCTTAAAGTCATATTATCGATTTATTTGAGCAACAATATTCTTAATTAACAAAGGTGGAATACATTCTCCTATGCATTTTCTGATTAATAATTCGGGTGTATTGTCTGGAATATTCCAATCTTGCGGCAAGGATGATAACAACATTAACTCCAAAGGTGTTAAAACCCTTGCGTCAGAATAAGTTCCGTTTTTTAATTCTTTGCCTGGGTGTACATTCAGTTGTGAACTGATTGCATCATTACGCATTGTAATAGTTGGTGCAGGTTCGTCCCATTTAATCCGTCTATATGAAGTATTGTAGCTTTTTATTTTTTCTCCGTTTGGTTTCACTGGAAAATACTTATCATTCTCAAAAGCTGTCTTCCCTGTTGGTGTGTGTTTCATCCAAGTTATGTGATTATCTGAATGTTTTCGGGCAAAATGCCATTTGATTTTTGAATACTGTCCAGCTTCAATGCTTGGCAAAAAACCGATTTTTTCTTCTACTGTTATTTGTTTTTCAGATTTTATAGGTTCTCCCCATTTTTTTCCTTTTCGAAATAGTTTTATAATTGCTCTTGTTCGCCTTTGGGCAACACCATATTCGGCTGCATCATAAACATTGGCTTCAATATTATATTCTTTAACAAATAAGAGATTTAAAATTTCAGTTACTTTCAAATGTTGGTTTTCGTATGGTAAAATCATTTTGAAAAATGTAGGAACATTTTCAATCAGTACAAAGTCGGGCGATTTTAACTTAATAAAATCAATGATTTTAAAGACAAGATAATTCCTTTCATCATTGAGCATTTGCTCAATATTTCTATTTTTTCCCGCAACACTCATTCCCTGACAAGGCGGTGAAGCAATTAAAAAATCTAATTTCTTTGGTGTACTTTCTACAAGTGTATTGAAAACATTTTCATCTAAAATACTTCCTGCAATCATTTTAGATTTAGGATATAACGCCTGATACAAATCGGCTCTTTCCTGAACCAATTCGTTGGCTGCAACAATATTTATTCCTACTTCGTCAAAGTAAGTTTCTGCTATGCCTGCACTTGAAAATAATGATACTCCTATCATAGTTAAAACTTTATTGTACTTTGTTGTTGGTTTTTAATTCTCATATATTTAGCTTTCTCCTCAGCAGCTAAAAATAGTTTCTGAGTTTCTTCTTGCGGATAAATCATTTCCGCAATTTTTTCACTCAAATATTCGTGTTCTAATTCTTTTAAGTCAAGATTAAAAGCAATTGAGAGTTTTGGTAAAATCTCCTCTGGTACATTTCTTTTGCCATTCTCAATTTTTGAAAGTGTAGATTGGTCAATGTCTAATGCAGCCGCTAGTTTGGTTAGAGTCAAACCATTGTCTGTTCTAAGGTTGTGAATATATTCGCCAAATGTTTCTTTCATAATCTTGAAATTTATTTCTTGACACTTTTGGCAAATTTAGTCATTCTGTTCCTGATGCCAAAATTTTTAGCAAAGTTTCTATCATTGCTGTGGTGGGTGGGCTTGGTGTGTTGGGGTAAAATTAAATGTGGTGCAAAAGCTTTGGCTTTGTGAGTCGGCTTGCCCTCTTTTAATTTTATGAAGCTTTGACAATTTTCCGTTAATCTGACCGCCGGTTGATGTTTTCACGGTCGTTATTAAAATGAGTCGAACAAATCCATTATTAAACAACAAAGGCTTCTCGAAATCGAGAAGCCTTTGCATTAAAGTCAAAATATAATTACATTTTCATCAACCAATTTTTCATTGAAACTTCATTTTCAATAATTGATTTTAATTCTGAAATAGCTACGCGATCTTGTTTCATCGTGTCTCTATGACGAATAGTTACCGTTTGATCCTCGACAGTTTGATGATCCACTGTAATGCAAAAAGGAGTTCCTAGCGCATCTTGTCTTCTATAACGTCTTCCTACTGCATCTTTCTCATCGTAAGACACATTGAAATCCCATTTTAAGTCTTCAATAATTTTATGTGCAATCTCAGGTAAACCGTCTTTTTTAACCAACGGTAAAACTGCCGCTTTTGTAGGTGCTAAAACGGATGGCAATTTTAATACTGTTCTTGTTGAACCATCTTCTAACGTTTCTTCTTTTAATGAAGTGGCAAAAACAGCTAAAAACATTCTATCTAACCCTACTGAAGTTTCTACTACATAAGGCACATAATTTTGATTCAATTCAGCATCAAAATACTGTAATTTTCTTCCTGAAAATTGTTCGTGTGCTTTTAAATCAAAATCAGTACGAGAGTGAATTCCTTCTAACTCTTTAAATCCGAAAGGAAAATTAAACTCAATATCTGCTGCTGCATTAGCGTAATGTGCTAACTTTTCGTGATCATGAAAACGGTAATTCTCTCTTCCTAAACCAAGAGACACATGCCATTTCAATCGAGCTTCTTTCCAAAACTCGTAATGCTTCATTTCATCACCTGGACGAACAAAAAATTGCATTTCCATTTGTTCAAATTCACGCATACGGAAAATAAACTGTCTAGCAACAATCTCATTTCTAAAGGCTTTTCCCGTCTGTGCAATACCAAAAGGGACTTTCATTCGTCCTGATTTTTGAACATTCAAGAAATTAACAAAAATACCTTGTGCTGTTTCTGGACGTAAATACAAATCCATTGCAGTATCTGATGATGCTCCTAACTTAGTTCCAAACATCAAGTTAAACTGACGTACTTCTGTCCAATTTCGTGAACCTGATTCAGGACAAGCAATCTCTAGCTCTTCGATCAAGGCTTTAACATCCTCTAAATCTTCATTTCCAAGTGAACGTCCCATTCTTTCTAGAATTTCTCTTTCTCTTGATTTGTATTCAATCACTCGTGCATTAGTCGTTACAAATTCCTCCTCATTGAAGGCATCACCAAAACGAGTACGTGCTTTTTCAATCTCCTTAATTGCTTTTTGATTTAACTTTTCAGCATAATCTTCAATCAAAACGTCAGCTCTATATCTTCTTTTCGAATCTTTATTATCAATTAACGGATCATTGAACGCATCTACGTGACCAGAAGCTTTCCAAGTTGTAGGGTGCATTAAAATTGATGAGTCTAGACCCACAATATTATCATTCATTTGAACCATCGCTTTCCACCAGTATTCACGAATATTCTTTTTTAACTCCACTCCGTTTTGTGCATAATCATATACCGCACTTAAACCATCGTAGATTTCGCTTGACGGAAAAATAAATCCGTACTCTTTTGCGTGCGAAACTACATTCTTAAATAAATCTTCTTGTTTTGCCATAGTGGTGCAAAAATATAAAAAGCGATGTTCTAAAAAAAGTAAATTGCTGAAGATTCAAACATCGATTTGCTTATTTTTACAATTAAATCTCTGATTATATGTTTAAAAGCATTCTAAATCTCTTTTTCCCAAAAGTCTGTTCCGGATGCAACTCCTTTTTACTCACAAATGAAAATGTAATTTGCACCGTTTGCCGACATGATATACCTCTTACAAATCATCATTTGAGTCCTGATAACGACGCTTCAAAAAAGTTTTATGGAAGAGTTCCGATACTGCATGCATCGGCATTGTTTTATTTTCATAAAAAGGGAATTGTACAACAGCTCATTCATAATTTAAAATACAAAGGGCATGAAGAAATAGGCTCCATTGTTGGCGAATGGTATGCTGAAGATTTAAGTTGTATGGAATTCATGAAAACAGTAGATGAAATAATCCCAGTTCCCTTACACCCAAGAAAATTCAGAGAGCGGGGCTACAATCAGGTAACAACGTTTGGCAAAGCACTTTCTGGTAGATTAAATATACCTTATAATGATTGCCTTTTGGTTCGAAATAAATATTCGAAAACACAATCTAAGAAAAATCTTTTGGGCAGAACAGAAGGAATTGAAAGTGTTTTTGACGTTACTTATTCAGAGAAAGATCACAATAAACATTTCGTACTAATTGACGACGTAATCACCACAGGATCTACCCTTGAAGCTTGTTCTCGAGCGTTATTAAAAATTCCTGGAGCTAGAATTAGTATTGTTTGCATGGCAATGGCACAATCGTAACATATAACCGCAATTGCATTCACTAATTCAACCATAAGCCAAGTTTAACAATTCATAAACAGAACCCAATACTACTTTACGAATCCATAACGTTCTAACTCTGCATCTATGTCACCGAGGAATTAAGAATTAAACCCCTAAAAACTCCTGATTATCAATCAATTTATAGCAAAACGGAGTTCCTTATCCCTTTATTTAATGAAATTATAACACCCTAGAATTTCCAATTCCAAACTTAAATGTCTAAATTTGACTAAATATAATATTATACATTAATTTAAACAATCATATTATGGCTTTTGAATTACCACAATTACCTTATGCTTATGATGCATTAGAACCAAATATCGATGCTCGTACAATGGAAATCCATCATACAAAACATCATAATGCTTACACTACTAATCTGAACGCTGCAGTTGCAGGTACAGATATGGAAGGTAAGACTATTGAAAACATCTTGATCAATCTTGACATGAAAAACATGGCTGTTAGAAACAACGGTGGTGGTTTTTACAATCACAACTTGTTCTGGACTGTTATGGCTCCTAATGGTGGCGGATTACCTACTGGTGATTTATTAGCTGCAATTGAGGCTGCTTTTGGAACCTTTGACGAATTTAAAGCAAGTTTCAGTAAAGCAGGAGCTACACAATTTGGTTCTGGATGGGCTTGGCTTTGCACTCATAAAGGCGGAAAAGTAAGTGTTTGCGGAACACCTAATCAAGATAATCCATTAATGCCTGGTGTAGGTTGTGGCGGAACTCCAATTTTAGGAATGGATGTTTGGGAGCATGCTTACTACTTGCATTATCAAAATAGAAGACCAGATTATATCGAAGCTTTCTTCAATGTAATTAACTGGACTGAAGTAGCTAGAAGATATGCTTTAGAGAAATAGATTTTTTTTAATTATAACACAGATCTAATCACTGAAAATAAAAAACGGATGAGCTAATAAGTTCATCCGTTTTTTTATATTGGTATTTTTTCGATTCTTTTTCGTTGAGTGTATTCCATAAAAAAGGTGGAATTACTTCCACCCTTTTTGCCCCAAATCTACCATAAGCTTAACCTACTAATTTTATGGTAGATCAAATTTATAACAGAAGGCGTTTATCGCCAAATATATTAGACAAACAACTAATAAAACCGATAAAAGCCACCATTTATCAACTTAATAGGCTCTTGCGTCTTTTCCTTCGTAAAAATTCATAAATGCACGATTTACCACGCGATTCCCTCCTGGTGTTGGATAATCACCTGTAAAATACCAATCTCCTAAATTTTTAGGACAAGCAATATGTAGATTAGCAACCGTTTGAAAAATAATTTTCACTTCTGCTTTAATTTCAGGTGAACTCAACATTTCAGCAATTTTATCTGATATTTCTTGTGGTTTGAATGGCGCATAAATAGCTGTAACATAATTAACAACCTCAGTATCTAAAAAGTTTTCTTGCGCTTTACATTTCAAATACACTTCATCAACAATATGATATTGATTTCTTTCTTTCAATAGCTCAAGTGCTGCTCTAAATGCAATTAACCCTTCCATTTTAGCCATATCAATTCCATAGCAATCAGGATAACGAATTTGTGGAGCTGATGAAACAATAACAATTCGTTTAGGGTTTAAACGATCCATCATTTTAATGATACTCATTTTCAACGTAGTTCCACGCACAATACTATCGTCGATAATTACTAAATTATCTGTTGGCTTGATAACACCGTAAGTAACGTCATAAACGTGCGCCACTAAATCATCACGACTACTATCCTCAGTAATAAATGTTCTTAATTTCGCATCTTTAATTGCTACTTTTTCAGTACGTATTTTTACAGCTAATAGCTCTTCAAGCGATTCTTTAGTTAAAACATCTCTGTTTTTAAGAATATGGTTATTCTTTCTTTTATTTAAAAAATCTTGCGCAGCTTCTACCATTCCGTAGAAAGAGGTTTCAGCAGTATTAGGAATATACGAAAAAACAGTATTGTCTGTATCTTTATCTATTGCCTTTAAAACCGCAGGAAGAATTAACTTTCCTAGAGTTTTTCTTTCTTGATATATTTCGGCATCGCTTCCTCTAGAGAAATAAATACGCTCGAATGAACATGATTTTCTAACTGTAGGAGTCAGAATTTCTTCCATAGAAATGGTTCCATTCTTTTTGATTATCAAGGCACTTCCTGGCTCAATTTCTTGAATTTTTTCAAAAGGAACATTAAAAGCAGTTTGAATTACTGGTCTTTCAGAAGCAACCACCACTATCTCGTCGTCCTGATAAAAATAAGCGGGACGAATTCCTGCAGGATCTCTAAAAACAAAAGCATCACCATGACCTAAAAGACCGGCCATTGCGTAACCTCCGTCTAAGTTTTTTGACGCTCTTCTTAAGATGCGTGCTACATCTAGTCGCTCTGCTATCACAGCCGAAGCATCTCTCTTATTTAAACCTTCGTTTTTACAATCTTGGTACAAATCAGTCACTGCGTCATCTAGAAAATGTCCAATTTTTTCCATAACAGTAACCGTGTCTGCCATTTCTTTAGGGTGCTGCCCTAATTCAATTAAACTTTGAAAAAGTTCTTGCACATTAGTCATATTGAAGTTACCTGCTAGAATCAGGTTTCTATGCATCCAGTTATTCTGACGTAGAAATGGATGTACGCTCTCAATACTATTTTTTCCAAAAGTTCCGTAACGAACATGTCCTAAAAACAATTCGCCTAAATATGGAATTTTCTTTTTTTGAAGTGCCACATCATCCGCATATTCAGGATGAGCTGTCATTTCTTCGTTTATTCTATCATTAATTTGAGTAAAAACATCCTGAATCGGTTGTGAATCATTCGATCGAACGCGGCTAATATAACGCTCTCCTGGTTCCACATCTAATTTTATACTTGCAAAACCAGCACCATCTTGTCCGCGATTGTGCTGCTTCTCCATAAGAAGATACATTTTCTGAATTCCGTAAAAAGAAGTTCCATATTTCTCTTTGTAGAATTCAAGCGGTTTAAGTAGTCGTACTAAGGCTATACCACATTCATGTTTTAAAGCGTCACTCATTGTATTTATTTGTAATTGTTGTGTTATTCTGTGTATTAATTGAGCTGATTTATGCTGTTTTCAATAATCAGACTCGCTGCAGTTAGTTGCTATTTTAGCAAACAAAAAAACCCCGTTTCCGAGGTTTTTCATACATTATAATTCTATATCAAATTGTGTCAATGACTTAAATTGTTGCAATCTTGACAACACGTCACTTTTATCTAAATCAAGCATTTTTTCCGTTCCAAATTTCTCCACACAAAAGGAAGCTAGATTAGAACCTTGAATAATTGCATTTTTCATATTATCAAATGAAATGTTTTCGCTTTGTGTAATATACCCAGCGAATCCACCGGCAAAAGTATCTCCAGCTCCAGTTGGATCAAAAACTTCTTCTAATGGTAAAGCTGGTGCAAAGAACACATCTTTGTTATGAAACAAAAGCGCTCCGTGTTCTCCTTTTTTAATCACCACATATTTTGGACCCATCGTCTGAATTTTGGCTGCAGCCTTAACTAAAGAATATTCACCAGAAAGCTGACGCGCTTCTTCATCGTTGATTGTAATAACATCTACACGCTTGATCACTTCTAATAATTCCGGTAGCGCACAATCCATCCAGAAGTTCATCGTGTCAAGTACCACTAATTTTGGTTGCTTTTCCATTTGATCCAAAACGCTACTTTGCACTAAAGGATGCAAGTTTCCTAACATCACTATATCTGAATTTTTATAATCTTGAGGAACTTTCGGCTGAAAATCTGCCAAAACGTTTAATTGCGTATCTAACGTGTCTCTTGAATTTAAGTCGTTATGGTAGCGACCGCTCCAAAAGAAAGTTTTCCCTCCCTTGACAACTTCAAGACCAGAAATATCAATATTTCTTGCTGTTAATAAATCTAAATATTCTTGTGGAAAATCATCTCCAACTACAGAAACTATAGCCGATTGTAAATTAAAAAATGAAGCAGACAATCCAATATAAGTAGCTGCACCACCTAAAATCTTATCAGTTTTTCCAAAAGGAGTTTCAATTGCGTCGAAAGCTACAGTTCCAACAATCAATAATTTATTCATTATATACGTTTCGAATTAAGGTGCAAAGATAGTTTATAAGTAATAAAACTGCAATGGATTTAAAACGTAAAATTTTGCTAATTTTTCAATTAGAATATTGAAAAATTTACAGCAATTTCGCCTCCTCCTTTTCGTAAAAAGCGTCAATAGAAAGTTGCTTTTGCATCGAAGCCATAACCGCTAACTCATCGCATCTTTCATTTTGAACATGATTGTTATGTCCTTTGATCCACTTGAAATCCACTTTATGCTTGCGATAAACGATTAGAAACCGCTTCCATAAATCAGAATTTTTTCGATCTACAAAACCCTTTTTCTCCCAACCAAGAACCCATTTCTTAACCACAGAATCCACTACATACTTCGAATCCGATATCACTAAAACCCTTGTGTTTGGATTTTTTAATTTCTCAAGACCTACAATAACGGCAAGCAATTCCATACGATTGTTAGTAGTTCTACGAAAACCTTCATAGAACTCCTTTTTATACGGTTTACCAACCCATTCCATTACAACACCATAACCTCCATTTCCTGGATTTCCTTTGGCAGCACCGTCAGTGTATATATGTACGTCGTATTCCATTTTATAGTATTAGCCAATTAAGACCTAAAATTAGTATTGTTACTTGCAAGGTTTTGCAATAAAAGATTACAGCACCGTGGCCTATCAAAACACTTCAACTCTATTTTTCTAAAAGACTCAATATCACTTTTGGAAAATGTTCTTGTTCTAATAGGTGAATTTTTGCCGCAACATCCTCTGCCGTTTCCTTTCCTGACAAAACTACATTCTCCTGAAAAATAATAGCGCCTTCATCATAATTTTCATTTACGTAATGAATAGTTATTCCCGTTTCTAATTCTTTATTATCAACAATTGCTTTATGGATGTGCATTCCATACATTCCTTTTCCGCCATACTTTGGCAACAACGCCGGATGAATGTTTATGATCCTATTAGGATACACTTTGACAATGTTTTCTGGAAATTTTAATAAAAATCCTGCTAAAATAATCCAATCTACAGCAATGTCATTAAGTTTTTGTAGTACTTTACCTTCTATTAAATCTTCTTTTGAGAAAATTTCAACAGGAACATTATATTTTTTTGCTCTTTCAATCACACCGGCATTTGCTTTGTTTGTAAAAACAGCCGCAACACTTCCAACTCCATTTTTCGAAAAATACTGAATGATATTTTCAGCATTTGTACCCGATCCAGAAGCAAAAACAACAATTTTTTTCATAATCTAGTCTATTTTTAAAGCACAAAAAAACGCATAAAAAACGAAAATAAATAACATTGCCTCCGCTTTGTTAGAATAAATTTTATACATTAGTCCTCACATTTATTAACTAAATAGTTGTTTTCAAATAAAGTTTTTTATTTTTGCCAACAAATTAAATTCTAAAATTAAAGATTATGTCAGACATTGCATCAAGAGTAAAAGCGATTATCGTAGACAAATTAGGCGTTGACGAAAACGAAGTTGTAACAGAAGCAAGCTTCACTAATGATTTAGGAGCTGACTCATTAGACACTGTAGAGCTTATTATGGAATTCGAAAAAGAATTTGACATTCAAATTCCAGACGATCAAGCAGAAAACATTGCTACTGTAGGTCAAGCTATCTCATACATCGAGGAAGCTAAAAAATAATAACTTTGCACCCGGTTTTTAGCTGCTCAAATAGCTACAAACTGGGTGTTATTATTATTGTATTAAAATTAAATTCGAGATTGAAATTCAATCAAAAACTATATTTATTGTAACACCCATGGCTTTTTTGTACTATAATACAGCAAAGAACACATGGGTTTTATTTGTTTAAAGATAACAAAAATAAAGAATTTATGGTATTAAGACGAGTTGTTGTAACAGGTTTAGGCGCTCTTACACCTATAGGAAATAATATTCAAGAATATTGGAATGGACTTATGAATGGCGTTAGCGGAGCAGCGCCAATAACCTATTTTGATGCGTCTAAGTTTAGAACTCATTTTGCTTGCGAATTGAAAAATTTTAATGCTGAAAATTTTCTAGATAGAAAAGAAGCAAGAAAAATGGACCGCTATGCACAATATGCAATGGTTGCCTCTGACGAAGCAGTTGTTGATGCTGGTTTTAACTTAGAAAAATTAGACAAAGATAGAATTGGTGTTATTTGGGGATCAGGAATTGGTGGTCTAGAAACATTTCAAATCGAAATGTTAAACTTCGCCGCAGGTGATGGAACTCCAAAATTCAATCCTTTCTTTATTCCTAAAATGATTTCGGATATTGCTTGCGGGCATATTTCAATAAAATATGGTTTTAGAGGTCCTAATTTTGCTACTGTTTCAGCTTGTGCATCGTCAACTAATGCTATTATAGACGCTTTCAATTACATTCGTTTAGGCCATGCAGATGCGATGATCACTGGCGGATCTGAAGCTGCTGTAACGATTGCAGGAATGGGTGGTTTTAATGCAATGCATGCTTTATCAACCAGAAATGACGATCCAAAAACAGCTTCAAGACCAATGGATAAAGACCGTGATGGTTTTGTTCTTGGTGAAGGAGCAGGAGCATTAATTCTTGAAGAGTACGAACATGCTATTGCTCGTGGTGCTAAAATCTATTGCGAAATAGGTGGTGGCGGTATGTCAGCAGACGCTTATCATATTACTGCTCCACATCCTGAAGGATTAGGCGCTAAAAATGTTATGATTAACTGTTTGAGAGATGCAGGTTTACAACCATCTGATGTAGATGGAGTGAACATGCATGGAACATCAACGCCTCTCGGTGATATTGCAGAATCAAAAGCGATATTGCACGTTTTTGGAGAGCATGCTTACACGATGAATTTAAATTCAACTAAATCTATGACAGGCCATTTACTTGGAGCTGCTGGAGCTATTGAAACTATTTCTTCGATTCTTTCGTTGAAACATGGTATTGTACCTCCTACTATCAATCATTTTACAGATGATGAGAACATAGATTCTAAATTGAATTTCACATTCAACAAACCTCAAAAAAGAGACATGAAAGTTGTTATGAGTAACACTTTCGGTTTTGGAGGACATAATGCTTGTGTATTAGTAAAAAAATTAGAAATCTAATTATATATGCGTATAATCAGAAAAATATTTTCAAAATCCCGTTCTCTAGAAGACGGGATTTTTTTTGATTCTATTCAGAAAATTTTAGGATTTGCTCCTTTAGACTTAGACAATTACAAAAAAGCATTCACGCATCGTTCCGCAAATCGTGTAGATGGTTCAGGAAATCCAATGAATTACGAACGACTTGAATTCTTAGGTGACGCAATGCTTAGCTCCGTAATTGCAGCTTATTTATTTGACAAAGCACCATTAGGTGACGAAGGCTATCTTACAAAAATGCGATCAAAAATTGTAAGTAGAGAACATTTGAACGAATTAGGTAAGGACTTAAATTTATGTAATTTTATAGAGAGCAAAGTTCCCGTTCAGCATTTTGGTGACAATGTGCATGGAAATATCTTTGAATCACTTGTAGGAGCCATTTACTTAGACAGAGGGTACGAATACTGTGAAAAATTCATTCAAAAGCGAGTGATTACTCCTTACGTTGACATTGCTAGACTAGAAGGCAAAGTAATTAGCTACAAAAGCTTAGTTATTGAGTGGTGCCAAAAGGAAAAGAAAATATTCCATTACGATATTTTTGAGGACAATGCTATAGATGGGCAACGTCTTTTTGGCGTCAAACTGAGTATTGACGATAAAGTAATTGCAAAAGCTAGAGCAACATCTAAAAAGAAGGCAGAAGAAAAAGCATCACAACGCGCTTATTTCGCATTTCAAGAAAAAATGGACAGAAAATAACCTCAATGTTCGTAAAACTACAACGTTATCGTTCATAAATTAACAAAAACATACGCTTTCGCTGGCCAAACACAATGATAGAAATAGTATATTTACATTTTATTTTTTAATGAAATGGCTATTCACAAATTGGATCTTGGCGAATTCGACGAAATAGATTACTATCTTATTGCGATTCATACTTCCTTAGAAGATTATAGACTGGCATACTTTATCAATCAAAAATTACCAGTTAATTTAAGTAAAAGTGAAAATGAAATTCAAATAAAAATAAAAGAAGGTGAAATAAACTTTTCCAGATTTTATTATAATGATGAAGAAAACACAGCTTCCTGGAATTTAATTCAAAATGTAAATGAGGTCATCCACATTAAAGACGGAAATACTCAAAATCTATTTTCAAATGTGACTATGGAAGTAGCTACAAAAGCCTTTTTACTTCCTGAATTTAAAAAAGTAGATTATTTTTTAAAAATAGAAAACAACGAAGACACTTTGGATATTTCCAACGTGCAATTAATATTAAATACCATAGAAAACGTATCTACAGTTTACATAGTAGAAACAAGTCTAATAAAATCTAAAAACAATTTAATTTTTTAATAAAAATGCTTACGAACAAGAAAACTAAAATTGTAGCCACACTTGGACCTGCATGTAGCACTAGAGAAATCATAAAAGACATGATTGACGCTGGGGTAAATGTATTCCGAGTGAATTTTTCACATGCTGACTACAATGATGTAAAAGAAAAGATAAACCTTATACGAGGTTTAAATGAAGAGTTTGGCTACACTACAGCAATCCTTGGTGATTTACAAGGCCCTAAACTTCGCGTAGGAGTTATGGAAGAAGGCGTTGTAGTACAAGATGGCGATTTAATTACGTTTACTACAGCCGAAGACATACTTGGAACTGCAAAAAAAGTATTCATGAAATATAAAAACTTTCCAAACGATGTAAATCCTGGGGAAAGAATTTTACTTGATGATGGTAAACTTATTTTTGAAATAGTTGAAACTGATAAAAAATCAGAAGTTGTAGCGCGAGTAATTCAAGGTGGTGAATTGAAATCTAAAAAAGGAGTTAACTTACCTAATACTAAAATATCACTTCCGGCTATGACCGAAAAAGATATTGCAGATGCTATTTTTGCTATCGAACAACATGTGGACTGGATTGCTTTATCATTTGTAAAGACACCAGAAGACTTACAAGACCTACAGGAATTAATAGCAAAACATTCTGACTACAAAATTCCAATTATTGCTAAAATAGAAATGCCTGAGGCACTAGAAAACATCGATAAAATTGTTGCTTATTGCGATGGTCTGATGGTTGCTCGAGGAGATTTAGGTGTTGAACTTCCCGCACATGAAGTACCTCTTGTACAAAAAGAGTTAATTCGCAGAGCAAAAACAGCTAGAATACCAGTAATTGTAGCTACACAAATGATGGAGACAATGATTACTAGCCTTACGCCAACGCGTGCAGAAGTAAACGATGTTGCAAACTCTGTTATGGATGGTGCTGATGCTGTAATGCTTTCCGGAGAAACTGCAACTGGTAATTACCCAGTTCAGGTTATCCAAAAAATGTCGCAAATTATTCAAGCAGTTGAAGATTCTCCGTTAATTCAGGTTCCTCAAAATACACCACAGATTAAGACAAAACGTTTTATTACTAAAACGATTTGCCACCACGCAGCAACAATGGCGAATGCAATTCACGCAAAAGCAATATGTACATTGACAAACAGTGGTTATACTGCATTTCAAATCTCAGCATGGCGACCTAATGCACATATTTTAGTATTTACTTCGAACAAAAGAATACTTACGCAACTAAATTTATTATGGGGTGTAAAATCTTTTTTCTATGAAAAAACAGTAAGTACTGACGACACTGTAACAGATATCAATGATATAGTAAAACAAAAAGGCTTTGTGGAAGCAGGAGATTTACTGATCAACTTAGCAGCTATGCCAATAAAAGATAAAGGGATGGTAAATACCTTGAGAGTTTCTGAAATAGAATAAAGCTATTCAATTAAAAATAGAATCCGTCTCGTTATTAAATGAGACGGATTTTTTGCGTTTAGCTAAGTAAACTACCTTCCAAATATTAAGAATAAATAAACACTCTTCTATAAAATATCATTTATATTTGAGCAACAATAAACCAATCTAATTATGAGTTTAAATTCTAATAATCCATTTTTAAATAATAAAACTTTTTCAACTGCTGTATCTAGAAAAGATGACACTCGTCAGTCAACTATTATAGATTACAATCAGGATATGACAGTGTCAGGAACTGTTAATAAGAGCATTATTTTATTCTTGCTTCTTACCGCTTCGGCTATGGTGATATGGTGGATGGCATTTAACGGACTAAATCCAATGGCGCCTGCAATTGGCGGCGCTATAGTTGGGTTAGTTTTGGTTGTTATTGCCGCTTTCAAACCACAGTATTCAGGTTACTTAGCCCCGGGATATGCTCTTTTCGAAGGTCTTTTTATAGGTGGAATTTCAGCTATTTTTGAAGCAATGTATCCAGGTATAGTTATACAAGCAGTGGGAGCAACTTTTGTAACTTTCATGGTATGTTTAGTCCTTTATAAATATAAAATTGTAAAAGTAACGGAGCAATTCAAATCCGTTGTCGTGGCTGCTACACTTGCCATAGCAACCTACTACCTTATATCATGGCTGTTCTCATTATTTACCAGCTTTGTACCGGTTCATTACGGCAACTCAATGACTAGCATAGGAATTAGTGTTTTTGTAATTGTGATCGCTGCTTTAAACCTATTTTTAGATTTCGATAGAATTGAAAAAGGAGCTGAACAAAAAATGCCAAAGTTCATGGAATGGTATGGCGCAATGGGATTGATGATTACACTAGTTTGGTTGTATATCGAATTCCTAAGATTGCTTTCAAAACTAAATAGTAAAGATTAAATTTGAAAAAATATAGCATATAAAAGAAAACCTTTCCCGATCGGAAAGGTTTTCTTTTATGCAGCTTTCTCAAAAGCGATGTAATGACTTAGATGACCTTTATTATTAAAAACAGGGAAACCTTTTATTAAGCACTGATATGTATCACCATTTTTTTTATAATTTATTATGGTCTTTTCAAAAGGCTTGAGCTCTATAATAGCATTTCGTATTTCCTTTGACACGATCGCATTAGTCTCTTTACCTTGGAACATTCTCGGACTTTTACCTAACACCTCATTTGAAGAATACCCATTCATTGCAACGATGTTGTGCGAAGCGAATACAATTTTCAGTTTGCTATCCGTTACAATTATTACCTCCTCTTTCAATTTACTCTTCAAATCCCAATCATTAGCCGACCATTTATTCTGTGAAGCAATTGCATCTAATTTATTCAAATCCAAATAGAAGTTTCTAACATCCTCTAGAAAGTTAAAATTAAAATCCCAACAATATATAGGAGGACTCTTCACTTTCAAACTACTGTTATACAGCGCTATATTTTCATCATATTGATTAAAGTCACTCATAATAATTAAATTTACAACATCAAAAGTAAATTTATTTATAAAGATAAAATAGCAATTTACCAACTTTAACCCTTGTTGAACGCCATTTTCATCAGTTTAAAAATCAAATTTAAGCTGTACGGTAACAAATTGTTTCTTTTCAGTATTTAAATTACTCACTGAGATACCGAGTAATCTAACTGAATCCTTCATGCGCTCTTGATACAAAAGTTCTCGAACTATCTCTAAGATCAAAGCTTTATCAGAAACAAAGTAAGGCATTGTTTTACTTCTCGTTTGTTGCGTAAAATCACTATACTTAATCTTTAAAGTAATTGTTTTACCAGCCAAATTATTCCGTTTCAATCTTCTTTCTAAACTAACCGCAATCAGTTCCAACTTATCCATCATAAAAATTTCGGAGGAAAGGTTACTATCAAAAGTATGCTCAGCCGCAACCGATTTTGTAATTCGATTTGATTTTACTTCGCTATTATGGATACCTCTAACTACATTATAATAGAAAGTGCCGGATTTACCAAAATGCTTCTCCAGAAACTCTACTGATTTAGCTTTTAAGTCTAATCCTGTAAAAATCCCCAATTGGTACATTTTTTCTGTAGTAACTTTTCCTACCCCATGAAATTTACGAATAGCTAAAACTTCCAGAAACGCAATCACTTCATCTGGATTAACGGTTTTCTGTCCGTTGGGTTTATTGTAATCACTGGCAATTTTAGCCACAAACTTATTCACTGACACCCCAGCCGAAGCAGTCAATCCAACACTATCAAAAATTCGTTGTCTAATTTCTTGTGCCAATAAAGTAGCGCTTGGATTTCCTTTTTTATTAATAGTTACATCGAGGTACGCCTCATCAAGGGATAGCGGCTCAACCAAATCAGTATATTCATAAAATATTTTTTGAATTTGAGCTGAGATTTCCTTGTACCGATCAAATCGCGGTGCTACAAAAATAAGATCTGGACAGTTTTTTTTAGCTGCAGCGCCACTTATAGCACTACGAACACCAAATCGTCTTGCTTCATAACTTGCCGCAGCAACAACACCACGATTCTCAGAACCACCAACAGCAATTGGCTTACCGCGTAGTAATGGATTATCCAATTGCTCTACAGATGCGTAGAAGGCATCCATATCGACATGAATAATTTTCCGATTTGAAGTTAATTCGTCCATAGTAAACAATCTAAAAACTGTTTCTCTTTAAGAGTCGTAAAGAATTACGAATTACTAAATGGCGGGACAACTAATTCTTTTATTTTCTTTTCCGTTGGAAAAAAGAAACTGATAGGTCTCGATTTAAAATGCTTCCAAATGGAGCCTGTCACAAATCGCAATTCAAATAATGAAATTGCTCGAGAGCGAAACGCAAGTCCAAGCGACAAACTAAAACTCACTATAAAGTTAACCAATCCAATGACACCAATCCCAAAGATTCCCCAGAACAACATCCAATAGCTAACTTCGTAATTAGCCCCGTATAACGCTAAAGCTAAATTACCGCTTCCAAAAGTAATGTGTCTTATGTCTAAATTTAAACCTAAAAACAATCCTATAGAACCCGTGCTCCCCATAAATACACCAAACCAAAAATTAGAAACAATACCAGCCCATCGTTTTTCATACAAATCGGCTAGTTTCTTAGTTCTTGTTTTACCCAAATTTCTTTTAAGAAAAGGGTGTTCTGTAATCCTAAAATAAACCTGATTGTGTTTGTCTCTATTAGAAATACTGCCAGAAATAATTCCAGATAAAAATAGAAACAATCCTGCAATGGCTGCATGAAAAATAGCTAAGGAATGAATTGGGCTCAAATCTATAAGTAAATGCTCCCATTTACTTGCTGCAATATTGTAATGAAAAAAGTAGTCGATTAACCATATCCCCAACAAAGAAACCGGAAAAGCCATAATGACATTGCCCACGAAAGCAATAAACTGAGATCTAAAAACACGAGCAAATAGAACTGCAAACGCTTTATACTTTTCTGCGTTTTTCCCTTGCTGCAAAACACCTTCTTCAAGCGCCTTGATTAATGCTGAGGCCGTCATTGCAGGCTGTTTAGTGGCTAAAGTAAACCCCAATACATAAATAGCAATAAAACCTAAAGCATAATTCATACTATAAATAAAGGCATATCCAAAATAACTTGTGTCTGCTTTAGATAATAATATCTTTATAACACATAAAATCCCAACAACAAAGCCTCCACCAAGTGAAGCCTTAAACATATTAAAATATTCCTTACGGCTTTCTGTTATATATCGTTCTCCTGTTTTAGCAGTATGCTGCGTAATTTCATATGATATTAACTGTGTGCTTTCACCAATAAATTTACGGACATTATTTTTATAGCAATTAAATTTAATTAACTGTAAGGATAAAGAAATTCCATTATATTTTTTGTCCTTTTCATTATCAACCGTTAGCAATGAAACTAAAAATCTAAGGCGTTCTAATTGCTGTCGTATTTTAAGTAAGTTCTGGTTTACACGCAATGAAATACCATACTTCGAACTATTTTTAAAAGCCTTATCCACAAATCCTTCACACTGCTTTTCTAAAACTAATAACTGTGAATAAGAAATATCATCAGAAGTGATGTAATGATTATTAGAATTTCTAACTCTTTCTTCTATTAAATATAATTCTTTCTCAAATGCCGAAAACGGATTCTCCAGATCATCAAATTCTGGAACCATTTTTATAACTTCTGTTTCCATAGCGCGCCCACTAATTCGCTGGATTAACAAATGCTGGGCAATTAAAATTTCAGATAATACAGAATTTAGTTCCATACTATCATAAATAGAATTAAACTTCAAAAGACCATATAATTCCTCTAACTGATTTAAAGGAATTCTATCAATCCAAATCCCGTCGCTAGCAAGATAAAAAACCTGGTTGAGAACATATTCTAGAGTATCTTTTTGAGGCTGATACGGTAAAAATTTGGCGAAAATTCTTTTTTTAACTTCAAAAATAAAATCTACATCCTGCATAATGGCAGCATCGGAAAGTATCTTGTTGAATTTTCTGTCTTTAAAAACAGCTTTTAAGTAGATTGAAAGCTGTTTTCTGCAGGAATAATTCTCCTTTAAAAAATCAATAATTTCGCGCAGATCAACCTTTTCACTATTTTTGATATCTACCGGTCGAATTAGCCGAATTAGCTCCACTAAAGGCTCTAAATTATCATTAGTATCTCGCCAAGATTGAGCCTCGCCAAAAAACTCCGTTAATAGACCTTGAGGTGTAACCTTTGGTTTTACTTTAAAAAATGACTTCATTGAGGCGCTTTAATTTCTGTAAAAATACAAATCGGTTGAGAAATTACATTAAAATAGCGTTAAAAAATTTGAATCAATCTTTTTCACAAAAAACGCAACTAATACAACACATAGAAGAACTGAAAATCGAAGATCGCAACGAAATAAGTATAATTGAAAAACACTATATTTGAGCGAAAGATCAACAAAATTAGCAGCGTACATTATCGCTAAATCAAAGTCGTTTTTTCTTTTAAAAAAAGAGCACGAAGTGTAAATCTAATTTTTGAAAATAAGAAATCGAGTTCAACAAGTAAAATTAAAAAACCAAAAACTCTTTTAAGGTTTTAAACGAAATATAGAAGGCAAAAATGATTGAAATAGAAAGAAAATTTTTGGTTAAAAATAATTCATTCAAGAACGATGCTTTTACGCAAAACCACATTGCGCAAGGCTATTTAAGTTCTGTAGCAGCGCGAACAGTCCGTGTTAGGATCAAAGGGGAAAAAGGATTTTTAACCATTAAAGGAGCTTCAAATAAATCTGGACTATCACGATTTGAATGGGAAAAAGAAATCGCACTTGACGAAGCTAAAAATTTATTGCTACTGTGCGAGGAAGGAGTAATTAATAAGAACCGTTTTGAGGTTAAATCAGGAAATCACACATTTGAAGTGGACGAATTTTACGATGAAAATGAGGGTTTAATAGTAGCTGAAATCGAACTAAATTCTGAAAATGAAATTTTTGAAAAACCAGATTGGCTTGGCGAAGAAGTAACCGGAGATATACGTTATTACAATTCGTACTTAAGCAAGAATCCTTTTAAAAAGTGGTGATTACTTGTCCATTACTTCTATAGTTACTAGCATTCCTCCACTTCCTTTATTAGAGGCAATATCCATAAATGCTCGTTTTGAAAGATCAATTTCTCTAGCTTTTACAAAAGGTCCTCTATCCGTAATTTCTACAACAACTGACTTTCCGTTTTTTTCATTGGTGACTCTTACTTTTGTTCCAAAAGGTAGTCTTTTATGTGCTGCTGTATACTTATTATTATCAAACCTGCTTCCGCTAGCCGTTTTTTTACCAGTAAATTTGTCGGCATAATACGAAGCATGGGCCTCCTTTTTGAAAGGCTTAAAAATTCCTAAAACAGTAACTAAAGAATCTATTTTTTTCTCTTGAATCTCAACTACTTCTTTATTCTTTTTGATGCTATCTTTCAGAACCTGATTCTTTTGAGCAGCTGATTTTGCAGATATTATTTGTGTAGAAGTAGTTTTTGGAGCAGGAATTTGTTGTTTGTCTTTTTTAGTATTTTGACCGCTGACTAAGCTTATAACTGCCAATAAAAAAAATAAAGTTATTGATCTTTTCATATACATCGGATTAGTTAAACCTATTTTACAAAAACCATACCTAGATAAAAAAAGCTCTATTTCTAGAGCTTTTTTTTTGTTTTTTTTACAACCACATAGACCATGGAATTCTACTTAGTATAAGTAATAAACCTAAACCGTAAAAAATAGAAAAAGTTTTGAATTTAGATTCTGAAGTATTTAATTTTTTATGTTTAGACCATCCAATTGTTATTAAAGTAATTCCTATGATATTAATTAATGGATGCTCTAATGAAGTTAAGCGCAACGCTTTGTCAGCCATTTGTCCTAAATAAGCAAAACCTAAAGGAGACACAAAATATAATATAAGACCAACTAATAATTGTGTATGAATTCCTATCAATGCAAATAGTGCAATTTTTCTATCTTTAGCAGTAAACTCTTTTTTAGATGACATCCCAATAAAGGAATTAACCACTGCAATTACTAATACTAAAAGTGCTAAATAAGCCCAACCGGAATGAAATTTTTGAATAAAATTGTACATAAATATATTTTTTGTTTTAAACAAATATAGGAAAAAAAGCTATAAAAAAAACCCCCATTTCAAATGAAATGAGGGTTGAATTATTTTAATTTAAACTAGTTGAACGTGTAACGAACACCAGTTTGCATTTGCCATCTTGATGAGTTAAGACCTACGTCATCTAGCTGGTTAATATTTGTAGCAACAGTTGGATTATAACTGAAAGTTGGCGTGTTAGTTCCAGGCAAGAAGTTCTCTTGTTTGATTAACTGTACTTGGTCGTTGCTAGTAAAGTATCTTTTACCCCAATTTTTGTTTAAAAGGTTGGTAAAGTTAAAGATATCTGCTGTAAACTCAAGAGTGTGTTTCTTTTTACCCACATTAATAGTGAATTCTTGAGCAAATTTTAAATCAACTACATGAGTAGTTTTTAAACGATCACCATTACGCTCTGCATAACCACCTTTTCTCTTTCTCAAATACTCATTACCTTCAATAAAAGCACTCAACGCATCCCATTGCTGATCCGGAGTTAAACCGTTTGCCGCAATAAGATTAATGTCAGATTTTTTAGCAGGAATAAAAATCAAAGCTGAGTTTGAGAATGTATCTTGCAATAAACGACCCGAGTCATTATAAACATAACTAATTGGATTACCTTGAGCTCCTTCGTAGAAGAAACCTATTCTAGATTTAGTAAAGCTGTTCCATTTGAACGTAGCGTTACCATTAGAAACAATTCTGCTTCCTGGATCAAAATCAGATCTTCCAAGTCTTAAGTAGTTTGCACCATTAACAGTTTCAGTATTATTCCACTGAGAACTATTTTGAGAAGAAGTTGCATCCATCAAAACGGTAGACTTACCGTAAGAATAAGTACCAGAGATATTAGCATCAATAAAGTCAGATCTAAAGTTTTTAGCTAATGTAAAAGCTACATTATATGCCTTTCCTTCACTCGTATTAGAACCTAAATAAACTCCTAAATAAGATGGATCAACTCTACTATTTCCGTTATAACGAGGTCTCGTATCAGCTCCTGTTAAGTTACTTGAAGCATTTTTAATATTTAAGTTTTCGTAAACAACAGCACTAATATTATCGTTGTATGTGATCTCAGAAGTGAAAACAAATCCTAAAGGAAGCTTCTGATCAACAGCAAAACTTGCTTTGAATACTTGTGGTAACTTGAAATCTTTAGCAAACAAATCAATGTTTCCTCCAGTTTTTCCTGAACCTGGTCTAGGATAAGAAGCTGGAAGTGGTGCAAGCTGACTATCTACACTCGTATTTGCACTAAAAGTAGGCATTCCTGTGGCAGATGTAATTGATATAGCACCTTGAGTTACCCCGTTGTTATTATACGTTCCACCTGGCCATACTAGCGGCAATCTTGATGTGAAAATCCCTAAACCTCCTCTAATTTGAGTAGACTTATTACCGTTTACATCATAATTAAAACCTACACGTGGTGCAAAATGTGGAGTAGTATTAATTCTAGATCCTACAGTTGCTCCTTGTAAATCTTTACCTGCAGCTTGCAACAAACCTATTGTTCTATTATTGAAGTCTGCATTACCCATACCGTTTTCCCAAACTGGTACATCAACTCTTACACCGTATGACAATTTAAAGTTATTGGTTAATCTCATTTCATTTTGAACATAAACACCAAATTGTTTTGTTCCAAATTCAGCTGCCCCAAGAGATTCATCACCACTTCCTCCTATTAAAGAGTAGTTCATTTGAAATCTATTCGGTTTTCTGTCTAATAAGAAATCATCTAAATTAGCATAGCGGTATGAACCGTAGTTATTACCAAAAAATACGTTTTTAGATTGAGAAAACTCATTATGAGTACCAATAGTAATTTTGTTCATACCAACATTTATTTCAAAATTGTCAGTAATGGTCAATATCTTTTGGTCTAAAAGATTTGCTGTAGAGAATCCTTCTGCTCCAAAGTAAATACTTTGATTTGCTCCGTCAAATATTTGTACTGTTGGAAACGGATCTCCAGAAGCATCTCTATCATCAGCAACATTAGTGTAAGCTACCACTAAGTTATTTGAAAATTTATTTCCAAATCTTGAGTTTAACTCAAGAGATGTGGAGTTAGTCACTGAATTAAATACTTGACTACCATTAATAAAGTTAAGTGCTGTAGCAGACGAACGGCTTGGAGAAAATTGCTCAGCAGTTACATAACTATGCTTCAACGACAATTTATGGTTATCATTAATATTCCAGTCTAATTTACCAATAACTTTATCACTTACAAGTGTACGTACATTGTTTTCAAAAGAACCTGGGTCGTATCCATAAGTGGCTAATTTAGTTCTAAGTTCTCCTAATCTGTTTTTTGACGTACCTGTGTAATTAGCTAAATCAAAAGGTTGTGGCGTTTCATTGTCTTGTCTTTCGTAGTTAATGAAGAAAAACAATTTATCTTTGACTAATGCTCCACCTGCACGAACTCCATATGTTTGTGCTGAGAAATCAGCTAATTTTTGTCTACCATTTGTTCCTGCTAATGAAGGAGGTGTTTTAGCAGCAAGAGATTGATCTCTGTATAAAAAGTAAGCAGACCCTTCGAAGTTGTTTGTTCCAGAACGAGTAATTGCACTAATTGCTCCACCAGCAAAACCTGATAGTTTAACATCATAAGGAGCTACACTTACTTGAAATTGCTCAATTGCATCAACTGAAATTGGGCTTACTCCAGTTTGACCACCATTAGTTCCGTTTGCAGCTAAACCAAAAACGTCATTACTAACAGCTCCATCAATATAAATTGCATTGAATCTGTTATTTTGTCCACCAATAGATAAAATATCATCACCTCTCAATTGAGCTGAAGGAGTTAATCTAGCAAAATCAGCAATGTTTCTAGACAAAGATGGCAATGCCTTAATTTTATCTGAATTAATTACTGTTTGAGCACCTGTTCTCTGAGAATTAAAAGTATTATCTCTTACAGCTTTAACAACAACTTCTTGTAATTCATTTGACGCTTCAGCCAATACAATTTTAAAAGTTTTGTTTTCCCCTAGCTGAAGAAAAACTTCATTCTCTGAAAAATCAGAAAATCCTACAAATGTTATAGTGATTTTGTAAGGCCCACCAACTCTCATATTTGAGATGCTAAAATTACCCGTACCATCCGTAGATGCTGAATAACGAGTTCCTGATGGTGTGTGTACTGCAAGAATAGATGCACCTGGTAAGGTTTGTGAACCCTTCTCATAGACTACACCACTAATAGAAGAATTAGTATTACCCTGAGCGTAAACATCAGGGTTAGCGTAAATTAATACTGCTAACACAAAAAACATCCTTAATAATTTTTTCATATTGTTTAGTTTAATAATATTTGGCAAAAATATAACATTTTTGTTTGAATAAGTTAATACAACGTTAAGAATCTCAAATTTTTAAATGTCCTTTTAACTAAATAATAGCAGAAAATCTTCATTTTACTAAAATTAATGAGATATTTCCTTTGTTGCAACTATTTATTTAATGCTTTCGTAAAAAATTTCAGAAATTACTTTTATTAATTTTTAGTCGTTTTTTAAAAAAAACTATGATTATAAATTTAATGATATAAAAAAAAGCCCTAATTTGATTAAAATCAGGGCTTAAATTATTTTGCTCAACTATTTTAATAGCTGAGAAATATGACTTACTGGTATAAATTGACAATCATTGCTAAACTTTCTACTTATTTTGTAAAAAATGATTTAATAAAAAAGCTGTAGAACTGTCATGATTTTTAACGGTTTTAGTATTTATTTCATCTAAAATACTATTTGCTAATTGTTTTCCTAATTCAACTCCCCACTGATCAAAACTAAAAATATTCCAAATAACTCCTTGTACAAAAATTTTGTGCTCGTACAAAGCAATCAGAGATCCTAACGATTCAGGTGTCAACTTTTGAATTAAAATAGTATTGGTTGGTTTATTGCCGGAGAAAACTTTGAACGGCAATAAAAATGCTGCTTTTTCCACCGCAAGTCCTTGCTTATCAAATTCTGCTTGCACTTGATCTTTAGATTTTCCGTGCATTAACGCTTCTGTTTGCGCAAAAAAGTTAGACATCAGCTTGTCATGATGATTTTTATCGCCGTATAAAGAAGTTATAAATCCAATAAAATCCGCAGGAATCAACTTGGTTCCTTGGTGAATTAACTGAAAAAAAGCATGTTGTGCATTTGTTCCTGGTTCTCCCCATATAATAGTTCCCGTTTGGTAGTTTACTGGTTCCCCATCTCTACCTACACTTTTACCATTACTCTCCATCGTTCCTTGCTGTAAGTATGGAGCCAATTTTTGTAAATATTGCGTGTACGGAATCAGCACTTCACTTTCAGCATTAAAAAAGTTGTTGTACCAAACACTTAATAATGCTAAAATTACTGGCATATTTTTATCAAAATCAGTGCTTTTGAAATGGCTGTCCATTTTATTTGCCCCTTTCAGAAGACCATTAAAATTATCAAATCCAACTGCTAAACTTATAGTAAGACCAACTGCGCTCCATAATGAAAATCTGCCACCAACCCAATCCCACATTGGAAAAACATTCTCTGGATCGATACCAAATTCAGTTACCTTTTGCATATTAGTAGAAACTGCAACAAAATGTTTGGCCACATCTTCCTGTTTCGCTGATTGCAAGAACCATCTTCTGATGGTTTCTGAATTTGTTAATGTCTCTTGTGTGGTAAATGTTTTAGATACAATAACAAATAAGGTAGTTTCAGGATTTAATTTTTTGATAATTTCACTCACATGATCACCATCAACATTAGAAACAAAATGTGTATTTAGGTGATTTTTGTAAAATTGTAATGCCTCAACAACCATCACCGGTCCCAAATCTGAGCCGCCAATGCCTATATTTACAATATCAGTAAATGGCTTACCTGTAAAACCAGTTCTTTGACCTGAGGTTACTTCATGCGTAAATGCTTTAATTTTATTCTTTACCTCATTTACTTGGGGAATGACATTTACTCCATCCACATTTACAACTGCAGATTCATCAGCACGTAATGCAGTATGTAATACCGCTCTATTTTCAGTTTGATTGATTGCAGCACCATCAAAATAATCTTTTATAGCATTTTTTAGACCTACTTCATCAGCCAACTCTAACAATAGTTGAATTGTTTCCTGATTGATGATGTTTTTAGAATAATCAATTAAGAAATCATTCCATTTCAAGTAAAATTTGTTGGTGCGATCGCCATCTAGTTGAAATAGCTCTTGCATAGATGCTTTTTGCATTTCATTGAAATGTGCATCCAATTTTTTCCAAGCACTTGTTTTCGTTGGGTTTATAGTATCTAAAGCCATTTATAAAGAATTTTAATATTATTTTGATAAAGCCAAAAATACTCAAATTAGTTTTAATCATTCAAGTGCTTTTAACAATATCACAATTTACTAATAAATCATCTTAATTTTAAAAAGCACAATAAGAATCACTTATGAATACGAAACAATCATTTGAAAGACCTCCAAATAATAAACTAATGTATTACAAATTAGCAACACTATCTAATTCAAATTTTAACGGAGTGATTTTTTCAAGATAACGACTTTTGCTAGCGCCTGTCATTGGTTCGCCATTAGGCAATTTGAGTTTTAATGCATCTACTTGAACCCCATTTTTCCAAAAACGATAACAAACATGTGGCCCCGTAGCAAGCCCGGTGCTTCCCACTAATCCAATCACTTGACCTTGGGCAACGCGCTGACCGCGTTTCACTAGTATTTTTGACATATGCAAATACTGCGTAGCGTAAGTCCCGTTGTGTTTCACTTTTACAAAGTTTCCATTTCCAGCTGAATATCCGCTTTGCTCCACAACACCACCTGCCGTGGTAGTAATAGGAGTTCCGCGAGGCGCTGCATAATCGGTTCCCTTATGTGCTTTCCATCGATGTTGTACAGGATGAAATCGAGAGGATGAAAACCGTGATGAAATTCTGCTAAACTTAATAGGTGACTTCAGAAAGAAATTCTTGAGCGTCTTTCCCTCTTCGTCGTAATATTCTATTTTGTCTGAATTAGGATTTTGAGCGAAGGGAAAGGCATAAATAATCTTACCTCTATATTCGAAAAATGATGCTTCTAAATCCTCCACACCATCATAAATTGAGTCGTTTATAAACCGTTCTGTAAACGTTATTGCAAAACGATCTCCTTTTTTTAGTTTCATAAAATCAATAGAATAGGCATAGATCTTAGCTATTTTACTCGCTAAGACTCCTTCTACTTTGGCATTGCCTAAAGTCTCGGACAATGATTCCTTCAAAACGCCACCTATGGTACGTCTTTTAATTGTAATAGGTTTAATTTTTTTATAAGCTACAACAGCCGAATCTCGAAAATCGACCACATAATAACTTAAAGCATCAGGTTGATAAATAAAAACCTGTAGTTCATGCTTCTTATTTTTAGATCGAAGTAAAGTAAAAGGTTTATGAAATCTGATTGATCTAACATTAAATGTATCTTTTATTGCAGCAATAACGTCATATATTTTACGATCACCTATATTCTGGCCTTCTAGAATAGTTCCAAAAGCATCTCCTCTTTCTATAGTGTCGTGAACAACATTAAAGTCAGCATATACAAACCCAAATTCCGATTTTTTAGGAACTTTTTTTACTACTTTCTCCTCAGCTACTTCTTTAGTTTTATCACATGAAACTAAAGAGAATAGTGCTATTATAACTATTAATACGTATTTCAAACCTTGTTTTTTAATTCAACCTACATTTCCACTCCCCAATTTTCCAATTCGTCGCTACTCCATAATTCTGGAAAAAAAATTCTTCTCTGGTATTTTGGATGCATGTACTTTTTCCAGTCGCTTCCGCCTGTAGCTTCTCCATCACCTTTCCCGCTTTGATCAATATATTTCTTTGCAGTATTCAAATGCTGCATTACCCAAGTAATATTTACCGTGTGGTCGTAATGACGCATTGCTTCTACTAATGCTGGATTTTTTTGATCCAATTCAGGCAATTGTTTGAATTTTTGCCAAATATTAATGGTATTGTATTCCTGCATATGCGCTAGGAACACTTTTTTGTATTTTTTTTCAAACTCTTCTAGCAAGTACGATTTCTTTCCCGTCTGATAATCTTTCCCAGCGGCTTGCCAATACAAATGTTCGAAAGCAAAATGGTAAGAAGTACTTCTATCAATTGTTCCTCTATATCTATAATCTATTAAATTAATCAAATCTGTAGAGGAGAATTCAATTAATCTGTATTGTGCACTTTGAAAACCGGAGGCAGGAGTCAAAGTATTTCTAAACTTCATATATTGATCGACTTCCATACCATCTCCCATAATGCTAAAAGAAGTGGTTAGCATATCAAAATATCGACTTACACGCATTAATCTTTCAGTGAAAAATTCAGTTCGAATATTTTCACAATAAGAGATTTGTTTCATCTCCCAAAGAATCATTTTAAAAATTAACTCATTAACCTGATGATACATGATAAAAACCATTTCATCAGGAAGTGTAGTTCTTTGAATTTGAAGACTTAACAAAGCATCCGTTTGAATATAATCCCAATAAGTAATGGGTTTAGACCATAATAGTCCTTCTAACTGTGTTTCTGTCTTTTGATTTATTGCTTGGTATTTAAGCTCAATTTCTTTTAGTAATTCATCTGAAACCTCATTTTCATTCATTCTTATTTCTTTTTGAAAGGATTTTTTAATCCTCTGTATTCATCTAAGTCTGCCTTGATTGAACCTACGGCTAAACTAGCTTTAATTCTAATTGGTAATTTATTATCATCGTCTGAAATCCAAACCGTTAAACTTTCTTGTTCTTTAAAAACACGTCCAGATTGCACTAAAGGTCTAAAAATCATTGATGGAACAACGCCAAATTTAGTGGTTATATTTTCTCGTCCAATAAACTTTAGCTTAAATTTTGTAGTTTCATCATCAAAAAACATGTCAATAGCAATTGCTTCACCCACTTTTAACTTATCAATATTAGGATGATTCCTTAAATAATAAAAAGTGGATAAGATATCTTGAGTGTTTTTTGGAACCATTATAGTTTTCTCACTCTTGTTTTTATAATCTTTTACGACAACACGATTTGTTGCCTGATTAAAAAATCCCTCTTGATTTTTAGTGTAGCCACCTTCATTTATTTTTCTGACATACTGAAATGGATTTCCAGTTTCTTTGTCAATATAACTTTCGTAGAGATCGTCTACCTTAAAGAAAAATCGTGACATTCCAGTGGTATATCCTTTTCCAACAACGTGAAAAGCTTTTTTAGAATTGACTGTTGCGTCTTTAACTTCGAGCGTTGCATAACCAGCGTTAACAATACCGTAATGGATTCTAAGTTTAAAATATTCACCTACATCATAAGCATCTTGTTGCGGGGAATCCAAACTTAGGGTAGTAATTAGTATAAGGAGTAGTAGTATCTTTTTCATTTCTTTTCTTTGTCAGATGAACGTCTCTGCCTGCAAATTTTGTTCCAAATATAATTAAACAAAAAAACTCAGTCAAATAATGACTGAGTTTTTATGCTATTAACTAACCAAAAAACTATAAATTATGAAATTTACATCAAATTAGGAAGGAAACCACCCCTTCCAGTTTTGCGAGTGCAAAGGTAGATATAAAACCAAGTTATTCTTGCGAAAAAAAAAGTTTAACACAACATTTGCTAAACAACTGCCTGATTTTTAGTTATTTTTTCACATAATGTAAAAAAAAGGTGCTTTTATAACGTTCCTCGCAATGCCTGTTCTCTTTCTATTGACTCGAAAAGCGCTTTAAAGTTACCTGCGCCAAAACCTTTAGCTCCCATCCTTTGAATGATTTCAAAAAACAACGTTGGTCTATCTTGTACTGGTTTTGTAAAGATTTGCAATAAATAACCCTCTTCATCGGCATCAACCATAATCGCTAATTTTTCGATTTCGTTTAAATCTTCTTTCATCATTTTCATATGATCTCCTAAACGTTCTGGAATTGCTTGATAATAGGTATGAGGCGGAGCTGATAAAAACTCTATTCCTCTTGCTTTTAATTCCGATACTGTTTTGATAATATCATCTGTCGCAATAGCGATATGCTGGATTCCAGGACCACCATAAAAATCAAGATATTCCTCGATTTGAGATTTTTTCTTTCCTTCCGCTGGTTCGTTGATTGGGAATTTAATTCTACCATTTCCATTAGACATTACTTTACTCATCAACGCCGAATATTCAGTATTAATTTGTTTGTCATCAAAAGAAAGGAAATTCACGAACCCCATTACTTCTTCATAAAACTTCACCCAAGTATTCATTTCATTCCAACCCACATTTCCCACCATGTGATCAATGTATTTTAATCCTGTTGGTTCGGGATTATAATCGGATTTCCATTCTTTGTAACCAGGCAAGAAAACACCTTTGTAATTTTTGCGTTCCACAAAAATATGAACAGTTTCTCCGTAAGTATAAATTCCTGAACGTACTACTTCACCAAATTCGTCTTTCTCAACTGTTGGCTCCATAAAAGAACGAGCGCCACGTTTCATTGTTTCTTCATAAGCACTTGTAGCATCTTCTACCCAAAGAGCAGCAACTTTTACTCCATCACCATGTTTTTTTAAATGTTCATGTATCGGAGAATCCTGCGTTAAGGGTGTAGTCAAAACGATACGAATCTTATCTTGTTTCAACACATACGAAGTTCTATCCTTTACGCCAGTTTCTAATCCTGCATACGCCAATGATTGGTATCCAAAAGCTGTTTTATAATAATGTGCTGACTGTTTTGCATTTCCTACGTAGAATTCTACATAATCAGTTCCTAATAATGGAAGGAAATCTTGTGCTCCTTCAAATATTTTTTCTAAACCGTATTCTACTGATTTTACTTCTTTTGACATAATAAGTCCCCTAGCCCCCGAAGGGGGAATTCCTATTAGGGGTCAATAGGATTTTAGTTATATAATAATTTCTGTTTTTTGTATTACGTTAACAAGTCATATTACACAATCTTGTTAATTCCCCCTTTGGGGGTTAGGGGGCTTCTACCCACGACTTATAGTACTTACCATCATCTAATCCCATCGCTTCTTCAGTAACCATCAACGGACGGAAAGTATCTACCATTACCGCTAATTCATGAGTTTCTGTGTGGCCAATGCTACGTTCCATTGCTCCAGGAGCTGGTCCGTGAGGAATGCCTTTTGGATGCAAAGTAATATGACCTTGCTCGATATTATTACGTGACATAAAATCACCATCAACATAGTACAAAACCTCATCACTATCAATGTTGCTATGATTATATGGAGCCGGAATCGATTTTGGATGGTAATCGTACAGTCTTGGGACAAACGAACACACTACAAAAGTTGAAGTTTCGAATGTTTGATGTACTGGAGGCGGCTGGTGCACACGACCCGTTATAGGTTCGAAATTATGAATACTGAAGCCATACGGGAAATTATAGCCATCCCAACCCACTACGTCAAATGGATGTGTAGCATAAATTATTTCATGGATCATTCCTTCTTTCTTCATTTTAATCAAGAAATCACCTTTTTCATCATGTGTTTCTAATTCTGTTGGCAGAATAAAATCACGTTCACAAAATGGAGAATGTTCTAAATGTTGCCCCGATTCGTTTTTATAGCGTTTTGGCGTATAAAAAGGAGCGAAAGACTCCACATAGAAAAGTCTATTTTCTTCTGTGTCAAAATCAATTTGGTATATGATTCCACGAGGAATAATCAAATAATCACCGTATTCAAAAGGGATATTTCCCATCATCGTACGTAATTTTCCTTTACCCTTATGGATGAAAATCATCTCATCAGCATCGGCATTTTTGTAGAAATAATTACGAAGAGATTTACGCGGAGCTGCTAATCCTATAGTACAGTCTTTATTGACTAACATTGCTTTGCGGCTGTCTAGAAAATCAACTTCAGGTTTTAATTCAAAGCCTTTTAATAGTAAGGATTTTATGTTTTTACCAACAGCTATTTTTGGCTCAACTGAATATGATTTTGTAATTTCCTTGATTTGTGTTGGTCTGTGTACATGATAGAGCAACGCGGAATTTCCGTGAAATCCCTCTGTTCCAAACAATTGCTCATAGTATAAGCCGCCGTCAGGTTTTTCGAATTGTGTGTGTCTTTTTTGGGGAATATTTCCCAATTTATGATATAAAGGCATGATTATTTGAATTAGAAAATTTGACAATGAGAGAATATATCAATTCTAAAATTTGGCAAGGCTAAAGATCGCCTATTAGAAAAATCAACAATAATGTACGAGAATCATTTAAAGGAAAATAGTATTTAATTCCTTACATCATCTGATTATCGCATGATTCTTATTCAGGATTTCTCTTGATCAGAAATTGCAAATATCCTAATAAACCGAGCCAAGTTGTTTTCATAATAACAAATATCGGAATTATTATTAATATAAATTAAATTTAAAACAAAAACCCAATACTAAACCAGGTAAATCCTTTAGGCTGCTCCGGAGACCAACTATACTTTACTTCTATAGGACCAATAACTGTTTCTAATCCGTAACCTACTGCATAACCAGAATACTTGGGGATAGAAATCCAATCTACTGACTCAAAAATTCGATTGCCTATATTGGCGAAATTTGCTGAAAAATTAATATGGTTTTTTTTGTAGAACTCATAATCTAAAGTTGCTGTCGATTTTATATAACTATTAGCAACCACGCTCATATAATCATACCCATACAAATATTTAAACCCATTTATGGTATTATAGCCATATCCTCCTAATATAAAATTGAAAAAAGGAACACTTTCCTGACCAAAAGAAAAACCGGCATCCGTCTGTATTTTTATCGTAGTATTTTTGAATAATGTTGCTGCAACGCCAAAATCTCCTTTTGCAATTGAGAAGGGTTTAAAATCACCAGTGTAGTTAGATGAAAATAAAAAAGATTGAATATCACCTGTAAAATACCATCCTTTTTTAGGAAAGTATTTATTGTCAAATGAATCAAATTTTAGGTAACCAAATAAACTCGTATAACTACTTCTGTCAATTATTGGATCAACATTAGCTAAGGTTCCTGACTTTATTTTTAAATACTTCAACTCTAACCCTCCTCCTATCAAGAATTTTTGCACGAATAAAGATTGAAAATAAATTTGATTGGTTTGATCAGAATAATCAACATTGATGTTGTTAACATCTGAATTATTTACAATTGTAGGACTTATTCCTGCCGCAATATTCCTATTGAATTGGATATAATGTGACTTAAACCCAAAACTAAGATTAAAACCATTTTCAATATAATAATCTAAATTATACCTAAAGTTATCACCTAAAACAATATCTAATGACGCTATATCATTTTTTAGAAGTGCCTTTTTGCGCGTTAAATTTAACAAAACACCACTTTTAAATAGATTATCATAATGCAATCCAAATTTCAAATAAGTCCTAGTTGAATTTTCTTTTAAATTCAGGTTTAGATCCACGCCATCTTTATTAGGTTCAAATGAATAGGATATTGCACTAAAGTTTTGCGTTGCATTCATATTATTAATACCCGTTAGAAAATCATCATAATCTATTTTTGATTTTGGTTTAAATCGTAATTTTCCATAAACATATTCCTTAGTATAATCCTCTAAAGAATTGACTTTTATGGCCTTAATTTTTAGACTATCTGGAATTAATACTAACTTAGGTTTCTTGTACGGAGCAGATTCTCCCACTAATTTTTTCAAATCCTCAAAGACAGCAAATGTTGCCTCTTCTCCTTTAGTTATTATTTCCTTTCCTTTATCAAAGGAAATCACGCTATACTGCGTAATGTCAGGTCTTATATAAATATCCGTATTTGATACGTTTTTCTTCATTCGTTCTGTCGAATGTAGATTTGTTATTTGGATTAAAATTTTAGTAGCATCCTTAAGTTGCGTTCGATCTAATAAATCATGCTGAACATCGACTCCTATAATAATATCTGCACCTAATTTGCGTACCTCTTCAATAGGGTAATTATTCACAACTCCACCATCAACAAGGATTTCACCATCTATTTCAACAGGAGAAAACAGGGATGGAAATGCCGAACTCGCAATCATTGCTTGTGCTAAATTACCTTTGTTCAATAGCACTTCTTTTCCATTCTCGATATTAGTTCCTATACATAAAAACGGTATAGGAAGCTTATTAAAATCATTAATATGTCGCACATTTCTGGTAATCCTACTTAACAAATTGTAGTTGTACATCCCTTTAGATAAGGCTTCAGGAATTCCTATTTTCATTTTATTAAAGGGCAGCACAATCGCATATAATTCCTCATTTCGTCTCTCGTAGAAATTTTTAGAAGATCTGGGAATAAAATCATTTATTAACTTAGTAAAATCGGTTGCTTGAAATATCGAATCGATTTGCGCGGCATTATATCCTGAAGCATATAGACCGCCTACAACAGCACCCATACTCGTTCCGCCAATATAATCTATCTTGATTCCTGCTTCTTCTAGCACTTTTAGAACGCCAATGTGAGCAAATCCCTTAGCTCCGCCACCACTTAAAACCAAACCAATTTTTGGCTTTTTTTGTTGTTGTGCGAATGCAGACGTAGAGAAAAAGAAAATAGAAATTAGAGAATAGACTATAGAATGTAATAGTTGTTTTGCAACCGAGTTTAGGCCCCAGATGGAAGTGGAAAGGCTTGATGCCGACAAATTTATTTTTTCATCAAAAAAAAGAGCGACCTTAGAAGCTCCTTTTATTTTATTAGAAAAAAAGATTTTTTGCAGAGAGCTTGAAACGGACAGCTGGAATGGGCTCATAAAGAAACGACTAATTATTCTTGTAAAATTCGACAATTTTTTTGGCTTTTGATACTCCTATAACGTCTGAAATTTCGTTTTCTGTGGCTAATTTCAATCTTTTAACACTTTTAAAGTGCTGAATTAAGGTCAACATCGTTTTTTCGCCAATGCCGGGAATACTTTCTATAGAGGAATTAAGCGCAGCTTTACTCCTTTTGTCGCGGTGATGAGTGATTCCGAAACGGTGTGCTTCGTTACGCAATTGCTGAATAATCTTGAGCGTTTCCGATCTTTTGTCGAGATAAAGAGGAACGGAATCTCCGGGATAAAATAGTTCTTCGAGACGTTTTGCAATCCCCAAAATCGTGATTTTTCCTCTCAAACCAAGTTCATCGATACTCTTGAGTGCTGCTGATAACTGCCCTTTTCCACCATCGATAATAATCAAATCAGGAAGTGGTTCGTTCTCGTCCAGCAATCGTTTGTATCTTCTATAAACCACTTCGGTCATGGAGGCAAAATCGTCAGGACCTTCAACGGTTTTTATATTAAAATGGCGGTAATCTTTCTTACTGGGTTTACCGTCCTTGAAAACGACGCAGGCCGAAACGGGATTTGTTCCCTGAATATTAGAGTTATCAAAACATTCAATATGGCGCGGTTCTACTGGCAAGCGCAAGTCTTTTTGCATTTGCGCCATAATGCGTTTGGTGTGTCTATCTGGATCTACAATTTGCAATTGTTTCAGTTGTTCGATTCGGTAGAACTTTGCATTTCTTATAGACAGATCTAGAATTTGCTTTTTGTCGCCTAGTTGCGGAACAGTCACTTTTACATTCTCACCTACTTCTACTGCAAACGGGACTACGATTTCGCGAGACAATAAATAAAAACGCTCACGTAGTTCGATAATGGCGAGTTCGAGTAATTCCTGATCTGTTTCGTCGAGCTTCTTTTTGATTTCCATAGTGTGGGAACGAATAATGGAACCGTGGGAAATTTGGAGGAAGTTGACGTAGGCAGCACTTTCATCAGAAACGATTGAAAAGACATCTATGTTGGTGATTTTTGGGTTTACAATTGTAGAACGCGACTGGTAATTTTCTAGAATCTCGATCTTTTCCTTAATTTTTTGAGCTTCTTCAAAGTGCATTTCAGCGGCGAGATTTGTCATAACACGTTTGAAATCTTTCATACTTTCTTTGAAGTTTCCTTTGAGAATTTCTCGAATAGCATCTACCTGTTTTTGATAATTTTCGAGCGTTTCATAGCCTTCGCATGGCCCCATGCAATTGCCAATATGATATTCGAGACAAACCTTAAATTTTCCGCTTTCGATATTGCTTTTACTTAAATCATAATTGCACGTGCGCAGTGGATACAGTTCTTTTATAAGTTCTAAAATAGTGCTTACGGTCTTGAAACTAGTGTACGGCCCAAAATATTCTGAGCCATCTTTGACCATTCTTCTTGTTGCAAAAATGCGGGAGAACGGTTCTTTCTTGATACACAACCAAGGATAACTTTTATCATCTCGCAACAGTACATTATAGCGTGGTTGCAAGGTTTTTATTAAATTGTTTTCTAACAAAAGCGCATCGGTTTCCGTGGGAACAACAATATGCTTTATCGTAACAATTTTTTTTACAAGCACATTGGTTTTAGCCGTATCGTGAATTTTATTGAAATAGGAAGAAACTCTTTTTTTTAAATTTTTGGCTTTGCCTACATATAAAATTTTCCCTTCCTTGTCGTAATATTGATATACGCCGGGATTGTCTGGTAAAGTTTGGATTTGGAGCGCTAAAGATGCTGGAGTCATACAACAAAGTTAACCTCAAAAATTCCGAAATACAAACTAAAATTTTCATAAATAATGACGAGAAAAGTTTTAGATTAAATTCAGTTCGTAATTGTTTATTATAGTTATTTTTATCTTTTCAAGAAATTATGATGAAAATTAGCACTGCTCCTATTGTTCTTTTTGGCGAAAGTATTATGCCAGGAGAAAACAAAACCATAAATGTCGAAATCGCCAGATTGCACACTGCCACTAAATTGAACATGCCTATAATAGTTCGACGCTCTAAATTTGAAGGGCCAACTGTGCTTTTTTCTGCAGGAATTCATGGTGACGAAATTAATGGAGTTGAAATTGTGCGGCAGCTGATTCGCAAAAAAATAAATAAACCAAAGCGGGGAACAATTATTTGCATTCCCATCATTAATGTTTACGGATTCATCAATAAATCGAGAGAATTTCCAGACGGGCGCGATTTGAATCGGGTTTTTCCAGGAAGTAAAGCAGGTTCGTTAGCTAGTAGATTTGCTTTTCATATTCTAGAACAAATAATGCCAATCGTAAATTATGCAGTCGATTTTCATGCGGGTGGAGCCAGCCGATTCAATGTGGCTCAAATCAGAATAGCTCCTACTAATGCAGATTTAAAAGTTTTGGCAGATGCTTTTAACGCGCCTTTTACCTTATTTTCTAGAAATATAGTGGGATCATTTAGGAATTCGAGTGAACGAATGAATGTGAAAATGTTACTTTTTGAAGGTGGAAAATCACTCGACATCAATACCGAAATCGCTAATGAAGGTGTAAACGGCGCAAAACGTTTGCTGTCTCATTTAGACATGTTAGACCCAAAACACGTTGTAAACAAACAAGATTCCAACACTATTTACATTGAAAAATCAGGCTGGATACGAGCCAAATGTTCTGGATTATTGCATGATTACAATATGATTGGTAAATTTGTTAATAAAGGAACCGTGCTCGCGATAATAACTGATCCTTATGGAAAATTTGAGCGTAAAGTAAAAGCACCAAACGACGGATATATCATAAATGCTAATCATTCTCCTATTGTATATGAAGGCGATGCCATTTATCATTTATCAAATACTGTTGATGCCGAGGAAGGGGAATAAATACAAATTAAATGAAAAAATCAGAATTAAGACCAAAATACAAAGCCTTACGAAAACAACTTTCTGAGAATGAAATCGAGGAAATGAGTTTGGCTGTTGCCAATAAATTACTTGCTCTTCCCATTTGGGAGAAAACCTATTTCCATATTTTTTTACCAATAACGGAACATCATGAAGTAAATACTGAATTTATATTGCATTTACTTTCGGGAAAAGACAAGGAAATTATTATTTCTAAAAGTGATTTCGAGACTAGAAATATGACTCATTTTCTGCTCACTGATAGCACAAAAATTAAAAAAAACGAATATAATATTCCAGAACCTGTTGATGGTATTGAAGTTCCTTCTCATAAAATAGAAGTCGTTTTTGTGCCGCTTTTGGCTTTCGACAAAAAAGGACACCGAGTAGGATACGGAAAAGGATTTTATGATAAATTTCTTTCCGAGTGTAAACCAGAAACCATCAAAATAGGACTTTCCTTCTTTGAAGCTGAAGAAATGATTGCTGATGTTTTTGAAGCTGATGTAAAGTTAGATTATTGTTTGACGCCGGAAAAAATTTATGAATTTTAGTACCCGATATAACAGTACAAATAAGTAACATTTAGAAAACAAGTACGACTGAAAATTTCAAAATAATAAATAAAAAAATGAGCCCGACAGGACATCGAGCTCATTTTTTTATTTATATCAAAATTTTATTTAGGATCTAATATTTTCTCAATTCTCTTGATACAGTCTATATAATGAAATTTTGTTTCTGCATTAGCAGCTCCACTTTTTGCGGTTGCAAGCGTCCCTTTCAAAATATTTAATTGTCCTCTCACTAATCCTCTAATATCAGATTGAGAAACATTGAAATAATCTCTTGTTGCACCAACTTTTATTTCTTCGTTCATTAAGAAAGCCATTCTTTCAATGTAGGCACGCTGCAAGTTTCTTCGATAAATACTAACATTCGATGCTGTACTGGCTTCTTTCCATATTCCTTTACGCATGTCTTGAAGCAAATCCAAAGCATCGTAATTACTAGCTCCCACTATTTCAGCATCCATTAATCTTTGGATACGATCAAAACTCAACACATTATTCAAATGTCTTACCTGTAAACTTCTAAAACGCTCAGCATATCCTGTATAATCGATGTTTCTTAAAGTAGCAATATTAACCAACCAAGTAGGAGAATCAAATGCATTACTTTGCAACCAAAGCATGGCTTCTTGTTGTTTCACTTTTGGTACCACATCATAAATGCTACCTTTCTGATTTGGCTTTTTAGTATTTTCATACACACCACCCACATTCGTCACTACATGCCCTACATACCTACTCCAAACATCCAGCATTTCCTTGTACAATTCATCTAAATCTTCATAATTATTGGTAACATCACTCGTCCATTTTGACAAATTTGAAGCTACATATTCTAAATTTTTAAGTCCATAAGTACTCGCTTTCATCGAATTATTTCCAATATCTTCTGTTTGTGAAGTTGGGTCAAAAGAGCTGCTTTGCTTTCCATATTTATATATCGGATCGCCAGCTTTTTCCAATATCCATTTGTTTAATGTAGGAACTTCCGCTTCTGGAGAAGTTGCATTTGGAATGACACGATATCCCCAATTTAAAGCATAATGATCATAAGGTCCCATTTGACGAATGAAACGAACGCCTTTATCTCCGGGTTGAGCAATATAATTAAAACGAGCATAATCCATCAAACTGGCTGCAATTCCATGTTTTTGAGTGAAAGCAGCATTTCTATAACTTTCAACATCATAAGCGCTACTCGCACCCATATTATGTGGAAAACCAAGTGCATGACCAACTTCGTGAGCAATCACAAAACGCATCATTTCACCCATTTCTTCATCAGAAGTATTTAAAGTTCGAGCCGAAGGATTAGCAGCTCCGGTTTCTAATAAATATCTATTTCTGTAAGAACGTAAATGGTTGTGGTACCAAATAACATCACTCTCTATAATTTCTCCCGTTCTTGGATCAGAAACACTAGGTCCAACAGCATTTCGAGTAGTACTTGCCACATAACGAATTACAGAATAGCGAATATCTTCAGGACTAAAATCGGGATCTTCTTCCTTAGTAGGCGGATCTTTGGCGATGATTGCATTTTTAAAACCTGCTGTTTCAAACGGTTTTTGCCATTCTTCAATTCCTTGCTTGATGTATTTGCGTAACTTTTCTGGCGTTGCTGGATCCAAATAATAAATTATTGGTTTTATTGGCTCAACTAGTTCTCCTCTAGCGTAAGCCTCAGGATCTTTTGGTTCCAACCTCCAACGGCGGATAAAAGTTTTACTATCCGATTTCAATTCATTACTTCCATAGTCAATTTGGTTCATCGTAAACCAACCTACTCTTGGATCTGCCAAACGAGGTTTCATAGGAACTTCTGGCAATAAAATCATCGACTGATTCATTTGGATACTTATCGTTTCAGCATCTTTCATCACAGGAGGATTTGATGCGTTATAAGTAAAGTCCTGAACGACCTCGATATTCATTGGAAAACTCTTCATAGCCGTTATAAAACTGCGAGAATCATCCATTGCTTTTACTTTGTACGTTTCCCGCATTGCTGCTGATAAACCGCTGATCGCTTTTACATCAGTACTATAAAACTTAGTCACATCAATAACTGTATTTTCAGAATCCGCACTAAAAGCAACAATATCAAAAGCAAATAAAACAGGCTCGTAATTATTATTTTTTACTGAAATACTAATGGGTAAACTAGTATCAGCAACGGCGTTGTATGATTTTACTTTTAGCAGAACCTTATCTTGAAAACGTTGCCAAACTACTAATTGCTCATTAGTTTCAGAACCTGCATTTACATAGCCTCCGCCCAAATCAGATGGCAATTTAGAAAGACGACTAACTAAAAGCATGTCTTTATCTAAGAGTTTATTGGGGATTTCAAAATAGTATTTCTTATCTACTTTGTGAACATTGAAAAGACCATAATCAGATTTAGCGTCCTTGGTAATTACTTTTCCATACTCTTTAATCGTGGTTTCAGGTTTTTTCTCGGGTGCAACTACTGTTGTTTCTGTTTTCTTCTGTTTTTCCTTTTTAGACTGAGCAAACTGAGTCGAAGGAATTAACAAAAGTGATGTTGCAGCAGTCAAAATAAAAAACTTTTTCATTTATTATTTTTTAGTGGTTATAGTTTGCCAAAAATAATTTTTAGGGTTTCAAATGCGTATATTCTTATTTGGTTTAACTATTAATTAACAATTGTTAAAACCCAGATTTACCACAACTTAAAAAAATAATATATAGTAAATACGAAATTCGGAAGATAAATAAGGAATTAGGCAACTTGAATTTATAAGCGGTTAAAACAAACTAATCTTAAAAATAAATTTAAATATGTTGTACAATTAAAAAACAAGCCCTCTTGACTGCTATCAAGAGGGCTTACCTATATGAGTTTATTCTATTTGAGAACTACATTTTTTTTAAAGTAAAAAATTAATCTACTCTTGATGATGAAATGCTTTTTTGTTAAAAACAATCAAGATTCCAACTCCAGTAGAAATTGCCATGTCTGCAACATTAAAGATCGCATTGAAAAAGGTAAATTCTTTTCCGCCCCAAATGGGTAACCAACTTGGTAAAATACCATTCCAAAAAGGAAAGTAAAACATATCAACTACCTTTCCGTGAAATAGGGTTCCATAAGGTTGATCTGAAAAAAGTGTTGCTACTTCCTGATGGCTATCATTAAAAATGACACCGTAGAAAACAGAATCGATTATATTACCAAAAGCTCCAGCGAGAATCAATGAAATTGCAACAATCAGGAAATTAGAACTGTGTTTTCTTTCCACTGAATCCCATAACCAATAGCCAATTCCGCCAACTGCCACTAATCTAAATAGTGTAAGAAATAATTTGCCATACTGACCCGGAATTTCGGTTCCCCAAGCCATTCCCTCATTTTCTATAAACAAGATCTTAAACCAATTAAACACCTTAACTTCTTCACCTAAAATGAAATTAGTTTTAATGTATATTTTTGAAACTTGATCAACAAGCAATAGAATAAAAATAAGGAGATATGCTTTTCGTAATGACATTTTTAAAAATTTTAATGGGCAAAAGTAGGTAAATTCTAAAAGCTAAATTCCAAATTTCAATAATTTTTAGTTAATTATTGGAATTTGGAATTTAATATTGAAATTGTTACTTTCTTATCGTTGTAAGTTCTTTGCTTCTATACTCATTGTTGCATGAGGAACGATTTTTAGTCTCTCTTTACCAATCAATTTACCTGTAACCTTACAAACACCGTATGTTCTGTTCTCAACACGGAATAGTGCATTTTTCAAGTCACGAATAAACTTTTCTTGACGAATAGCTAATTGTGAATTTGCTTCTTTAGACATTGTTTCGCTTCCTTCTTCAAAAGCTTTAAATGTAGGCGAAGTGTCATCAGTCCCGTTGTTCAAGTCATTCATGTAAGCACTTTTGATCAAATCTAAATCAGATTGTGCTTTCTGCATCTTGTTCAGGATAATCTCTTTGAACTCTGCTAATTCTGCATCAGAGTATCTTGCTGTTTCGTCTGCCATTTTCGTATTATTTTGTAATTAATATCATTGTTTTTATTTCGTCAAACTCAATTTCTGTACCGTTTTCTATTTCATCCACAAAAACCAAATCGCTTGTTAATGTTTCAGATTTAATATATTCTTCATTTTTAAGAATAGCCATTTCTAAAACACCATCTCTCTTCAATTCAACTTTAATTTTATCTGTAACTTCAAATCCAGAATCTTTACGGATATTCTGAATCCTGTTTACTAATTCTCTTGCGATGCCTTCTTGTTTCAGCTCATCAGATATTGTAATGTCAAGTGCAACGGTGATTCCATTAGCATTTGCCACTAACCAACCCTCAATATCTTGCGAGGAAATTTCTACATCTTCTAAAGTTAAAGTTACGGTATTTCCTGCAATAACAATCTCTAAGCTTCCTACCTTATCAAACTGACTAATTTCTTCTTTCGACAAGCCTTGTATCTCCTTAGAAACCAAGCCCATATCCTTGCCAAAGCGCGGTCCTAGCGCTTTAAAATTAGGTTTAATTTGCTTAACCAAAACACCTGAGGCATCATCTAAAAGCACAATTTCTTTCACGTTTACCTCCGCTTTTATCAGCTCAGAAACAGCCTCAATTTCAGCCTTCTGTCTCTCGTCAAGCACCGGTATCATTACCTTTTGCAAAGGTTGACGCACCTTGATCATTTCCTTTTTTCTAAGTGATAAAACTAGTGAAGATATGGTCTGTGCTTTCTGCATTTTGCTCTCTAACGATTTATCAACAAAGTTGTCAACGTATTTAGGGAATTCAGCCAAATGTACACTATCAAATTGCTCTGACTGCGTTGCCAATGTTAAGTCTCTATAAAGCTTGTCCATGAAGAATGGTGCTATAGGCGCTCCAAGCTTACTAATGGTCAATAAACAAGTGTATAAAGTTTGATAAGCTGCAATTTTATCTTGCGCATAATCGCCTTTCCAGAAACGACGACGACATAGACGAACGTACCAGTTGCTTAAGTTTTCCTGTACAAAATCAGAAATAGCACGAGCTGCTTTTGTAGGCTCATAGTCCGCATAAAAACCATCGACATCTTTTATCAACGTATTCAGTTCAGAAATAATCCATTGGTCAATTTCTGGTCTTTCATTTAACGGAATTTCTGCTTCTTGATATTTAAAACCATCAATATTAGCATACAAACTAAAGAAAGAATAAGTGTTGTATAATGTTCCAAAGAATTTTCTGCGAACCTCAGCAATTCCTTCCAAGTCAAACTTTAAGTTATCCCAAGGATTTGCATTAGAAATCATGTACCAACGCGTAGCATCAGGTCCATACTCTTTTAATGTTTCAAAAGGGTCAGCGGCGTTTCCAAGACGTTTGGACATTTTTTGTCCGTTTTTATCTAGAACTAAACCATTCGAAACTACATTTTTATACGCTACTTTATCAAAAACTAAAGTACCAATAGCATGCAATGTATAGAACCAACCACGAGTTTGATCAACGCCCTCTGCAATAAAATCAGCTGGGAAATCTTTATTTTGGTCAATTTTATCTTTGTTTTCGAAAGGATAATGCCATTGTGCATATGGCATTGAGCCTGAATCAAACCAAACGTCGATCAAATCAGCTTCGCGCTTCATTGGTTTTCCAGAAGCAGAAACTAAGGTGATTTCATCAACTACATTTTTATGCAAATCAATCAAGTCATAATTTGATTCTGCCATATTCCCAATTTCGAAACCTTTAAAAGGATTTTCTTTTTGGAAACCTGCAGCGATCGATTTTTCAATTTCGTTATATAATTCTTCAACAGAACCAATCAGAATTTCTTCTGTTCCTTCGTCTGTTCGCCAAATTGGCAATGGAATTCCCCAATATCTAGAACGCGATAGATTCCAGTCATTGGCGTTTTTTAACCAATTTCCAAAACGTCCTTCTCCAGTAGCTTTTGGCTTCCAGTTAATAGTTTCATTCAAGTCAAACATACGATCTCTAACTTCAGTGATTTTTATAAACCAAGAGTCTAGAGGATAATATAAAATAGGTTTGTCTGTTCTCCAACAGTGCGGATAACTGTGGACATATTTCTCTACTTTAAAAGCTTTATTTTCTTCTTTTAATCGAATAGCAAGTTCTACATCTATCGAGCGCTCTGGAGCTTCACCATCGTCATAATATTCGTTTTTTACATATTTACCGGCATATTCACCCATGTGCGAAGTAAATTTCCCTTGTAAATCGACTAAAGGAACTGGCATTCCATTTTCGTCTAAAACTAACATCGGTGGCACTTCAGGAGTTGCCTCTTTAGCAACTTTAGCATCATCAGCACCAAATGTTGGCGCAGTATGTACAATTCCTGTTCCATCTTCAGTAGTTACAAAATCTCCTGAAATTACTCTAAAAGCATTTTCAGGATTTTCATATGGCAATGCAAATGGCAACAATTGCTCGTATTTGATTCCAACTAAATCAGCTCCTTTTGCTTCAGCAATAATTTGGAATGGTATTTTTTTATCACCCTCTTTGAAGTTTTCAAAATCAGCAACATCTGTACTTTCGAAGAAACCTTTACCAAATTGTTTTCCAACTAAGCTCTTAGCCAAAATTACATTGCTTGGCAAAAAAGTATATTGATTGAATGTTTTTACTAAAACATAGTCAATTTTCGGACCTACGGTCAAAGCTGTATTTGAAGGTAATGTCCAAGGAGTTGTTGTCCAAGCCAAAATATGAATGTCTCCAAAGCCTTGTAGAAAACTTGGCAAAGAATCGTTCAATGCTTTAAATTGAGCCACAACTGTCGTATCAGTCACGTCTCTATAACTTCCAGGTTGATTCACTTCATGCGAAGACAATCCCGTTCCGGCTTTAGGAGAATAAGGCTGAATAGTATAGCCTTTATACATCAGATCCTTATTGTAGATTTGTTTCAAAATCCACCAAACAGTTTCCATGTACTTGGATTTATAAGTCACATATGGATCTTCCATATCAACCCAATACCCCATTTTTTCAGTCAAATCATTCCATACATCGGTATAACGCATTACGGTTTTTTTACACGCTTCGTTATATTCTTCGATAGAAATGGTTTTTCCAATATCTTCTTTAGTAATTCCTAATTCCTTTTCGGTACCTAGTTCTACAGGCAGTCCATGGGTATCCCAACCCGCTTTACGCTTTACCTGGAATCCATTTTGAGTTTTATATCTACAGAAAATGTCTTTAATAGCACGAGCCATTACGTGGTGAATTCCCGGTAGTCCATTTGCCGACGGCGGTCCTTCAAAAAACACAAACGGTTGGTTTCCTTCACGAGTAGTTACACTCTTCTCAAATATGTTTTCTTTCTTCCAAAAATCTAGTACTTCTGACGCCACAGTTGGTAAGTCAAGTCCTTTGTATTCAGTAAATTTTGTGCTCATTTTATCCTTTTCTTAAATCGTGGTGCGAAAGTAAGGAATTTTGAATAAAACAAAGAAATTAAAGTAAAAATAGCTACATAGAATAAAGCAAATCTAAAACTCTTTAGTTTTTTCTATTAATATATGGATCTCTACGAAAAGACCTCTTTTAAAACATCCAATGATTTTGGTTTTTTGAAACCATCGAGATGAAAACTGTAGTAGTCAATTAGAATTTTTAAAACAATTTGTCTTTCGAGAACATGAAACACTTTCTGGTCATTATCAAATTTCAAATCAACCAGTTTTTTGAACAAATTTGTTTCGTGTTCTGTGAGAGAACTTATGGCATGAAAAGGCGTAAAAACACCTTCGGTCATTTCGAAAAAAGGCATATCCATGTCAGAAATATCAGGATAAAAACCTAAATATTTTGTAGCTTCCAACATTAAAATCAAATGGAAATTAGCAACTTCATCGTGGTTATCTAACCATTCTAAAGCAGTTTCTAAAAAAGTAAACAAGTGTTCGTTTTTTTCTTCTTCGTGAATGGAATGATGTAAGATTTCAGAAATAAACATCACAATAGTACTTTTATAAATATCCGAATGTATGGAATGAAAAGGCGAAGCAATTTTTATCTCTTTGAAGTTTTCTAAAGTACCTTTATTCTTGTGAACCGCTTCAATATCTAAAACCGTCATCGGTTGAAAATAGGCGATTTTCTGATTGGATTTCCTAGAAGAAAATGCATCCCGAACAAAGTAAGACTTCAGGCCATGTGATTGAGTAAAGCATTTCACAATCAAGCTTTTTTCTTGGAATTTTAAGGACGAAAGAACGATGGCTTTGGTTTTAACTTGCACTTTTTAGGATTTGAAATTTTTTAGCGGATTATCATAACTTTTTTAACTTTAGTTTCTACTCCATCCTCTGCAGAGATAAAAATCATATAAACACCAGAAGCTACTTTATATTTACCAAAAGCGGTTGTATCCCACTCTATCGTTCCGCCTTGCGACGTAGTTTCATAAACCAGATTTCCACCAATATCCGTGATTTTTATAGTAGCATTATCAACTAGACCTGCAATTTTTACTGTTCCCTGATATTCTGGACGAACTGGATTTGGGTACACATAAGCGTTATTTAAATCTTCGTTGGCTGATGTAGCAGCTCCTTTAAAAGAAATTAAACCTTTATTAGTAGCAATAAAAACCTCTCCTGTTGCGCTATTAATATCAATGTCATTTATAGTATTACTGGGCAATGGTGAGTTGCTTATTGTAAAATGATACTTAGTTTCCTGACCATTTGGTGACACTAAAAACAAACCTGAATCAGCTGTACCAATCCATTTGTTATTAGCACCATCTACTGCAATATCCGTAATAAATTGTTCATATAGCAGTTCTTGCGCTAAATTATCATCCAAAATAATAATTGGATTAGCAGTCATTTGACCCTCCGTTTGATAATTACCCACGTTTGATAAAACCCGTAATCCTTTATTGGTGCCAATCCAGAGTTGGTTTTTATTATCTACTGCAATAGAACGCACGTCAGGAGAAGGCAAATTCCCTTTATCACTTCCTTCAGTAATCACTTTTAGCACACCGCCTTTTTCATTGTAACCAACAACACCTTTTCTCGAAGCTACCCATTTTGTATTATAACTATCTATTTCCAAACCACCAAAAGCAGTTAACTCAGGTAGAACTGATGCTAAGGAAATGCTTTGCCATTGTCCGTTTGTCCTTAAAACTTTTAGCGCTTTTTCAACAAGATTATTAGTCAACCATAAATTTCCATCTTTATCAAAAATTACATTATTGACACGAATATCATTACTATTTCCTTCTTTTTGCTCGTGTTCCAAACCATTAGGTGCCGTATTTACAGGTGTCAATAATTTTGTGGCCACATCATTTTCTAATTTCAACAATCCAGAAAAATATGAGGAGACATACACTTCATCATTATTTTTAGGATTGATAGCTATATTAGATAAGGCTCTTGCTCCTAATACTTTTGAGGCCGGGATATTCCACCATGTTGTATAGTCTAACTTTGAAATCCCGTACGAACTAGGCTCGCTCTGAGGTGATTCATACGGATTATAATTTTCAGGATACAATCCGTAAACTGCCCACAGCGCTTTAGATGAAGCTGTAATTGAAAACACATTATTCCTTAAAGGCCCAATAGGCGTAATGTTTTCGAATTGTGTCATTGCAGAAAGCGAAATTGTAATCATTCCGTCTTTTTCTGTTCCAATAAAGACAGTATCTCCAATTATTGTGGCGCAGGTAAAACCTAGGTTGCTTTCTGGAAATTGGGTTGCATTTATTGGCCCCACTAAGGCCATTTGAGTATTGTAAATATAAATGCTACTGGAAGTGGTTACTATCAAATAATCTACTGTTGCTCTACTATCTAATGCCGGTTGTGAGAGCGGAATAATTCCCGTAAAGGAGTTAGAACCCGAATTAAATTTATGGATATTTCCAGCAGTATTAATCGCATATAAATCAGTCCCAAAAGCCATTACGCTGGACCAATTACCATCTATTGTTGTCCATTGATTGAAATCAATTAAATTTGGGTTAGTTATTACAGCTCTTCGTATTCCAGTATTTGTAGCGGCATAGATAGATCCGTTGAACACTGCAGTTTGCTTCACGTTTATTTCTGCACCGTTATCACCAATAAAATAGGTGTCTCCAAATTGCATGGTAGCCAAATTAAATTGAACGATACCAAAGTCACACGAAACGTATGCAATACCGTCAAACTCCATGAAGTGATTTACTCTTTTTAATTCAGAGGGAAGCTGTTTGTTAATGATATCAACAACGTTCAGCATTTTCCCATCTGCTTCATTAATCACTATTATCAATCCATTTTCGTAGCCTACTAGTGTTTTATTAAATTTTACACTATGATAAACTGCTGAAATAGTTTGTCCTGAAAGCCCATCAATTGTATTGGTTGTTTTAATCTCGTTTGTAATTGCATTCTTTGAGAATAAGGCATTTTCAGATGCCGCAAAAAGTGTATTTATAGATTCTGAAACCGCTTTAATTTCATTGTAAGAAAAATAGCCCTGCCATGAAAATTTATTTTGTGCAAACGCGAATTGCACAAAAAGTAGAAGTAAAAAATAGAGACAATTATTTTTCATTATTTGAACAAATAGTGTTTTACAAATATAGAACAAACGAAAGTGTTTGCGATTTGTTACCTAAAAAAAAAGCCTCCTACCAAAATAACAGTGGTGGAAGGCATTTTTTAATTAAAATATTTTTGTTTTATACTACGCCTTGAGCTAGCATAGCATCAGCCACTTTAACAAATCCGGCAATATTTGCTCCTTTCACATAATCAATATGACCTGATTCATCAGCGCCATATTTCACACATGAACTGTGAATATCAGCCATAATTTCTTTTAATCTATCATCTACTTTACCAGAAGACCATTTTAAACGCAATGAGTTTTGAGACATTTCAAGACCTGAAGTTGTTACTCCTCCTGCATTTGACGCTTTTCCTGGGGCGTATAATATTTTTGCTTTTTGAAAAACATCAACTGCTGCTGGAGTTGAAGGCATATTAGCACCTTCAGAAACACAAATACATCCGTTAGCTACTAACGTTTTTGCATCCTCCTCGTCCAACTCATTTTGGGTTGCACAAGGCAAAGCGATGTCGCACTTCACTCCCCAAGGACGAGCTCCTATAATATATTTAGCATTAGGATATTTAGTTACATAATCCTGAATAGTGCCTCTCAATTCATTTTTTAGTTCCATAACGTGAGCTAATTTTTCAGCATCAAATCCATCTTCGTCATAAACATAACCTAAGGAATCAGAAAGTGCTACCACTTTACCGCCTAATTCATTTACTTTCTCGGTTGCATATTGTGCTACATTTCCAGAACCTGAAATCACAACTATTTTACCAGTAAAATCATCACCCTTTGTAGCTAGCATACTTTGTGCAAAATAAACTGTACCATAGCCGGTAGACTGAGGTCTGATTAATGAACCTCCAAAAGACATTCCTTTACCAGTTAAAACTCCGGTAAATTCATTTTTAATCTTTTTATATTGACCAAACATATACCCTACTTCCCTTGCACCAACTCCTATATCACCTGCAGGTACATCTGTATCAGGACCTATATGCCTGCACAATTCATTCATGAAGCTTTGGCAAAAACGCATCACTTCAATGTCTGATTTTCCTTTTGGGTCAAAATTTGATCCTCCTTTTCCTCCACCCATTGGCAAAGTAGTCAAGCTATTTTTAAAGGTTTGTTCGAAAGCTAAAAATTTAAGAATACTTAAATTTACTGTTGGATGAAAACGAATTCCGCCCTTGTAAGGCCCAATTGCTGAGTTCATCTGAATGCGATATCCTCTATTCACATGCGTCTTTCCACTGTCATCAATCCATGGTACGCGGAAAATAACAATACGTTCCGCCTCGACCATCCGCTCTAAAAGCATTTTATTTTGGTACTTTTTATTATTTTCAATAAAAGGAACTACAGCTTCAGCAACTTCAACAACAGCTTGCATGAATTCTGGCTCATTTGGGTTGTTTTTAGCAACCTCCTCAATAAAAGCAGAGATACTTTGTGACATGGTAATAGGGATTATAAACGTTGTAAAAAAATCATTTCTTAGATTTACAAAGGTAAGCTACAATCAAAAAAATGACAATTTATTTTTGTTTTACTAAAAGAATTCCCTATTCATTAATTAACAGCTATCAAATTTATTTTAAAGAACAATTCAAACAGCGTAATTTGAGAATTTCGTAAAAACCATCGATCGACTGCGCCGATATTTACAATAAAAAAGAGGAAAAAAGCAATTAAATTCTTTTAAAAACTACTTCTCAATCGCATTTTCCAATACTTACTCAGGAAAACATTACGGGAGAAAATAATTTTCAAAATCATCTATTAAAAATTTCTGCTACAACATTCTATTAATCAAAAAACCTTCTGACATAAAAATGACAGAAGGTTAATTTTAAAATTTAAAGCAAGTATTTTACACCACTCCTTGAGCAAGCATTGCATCAGCAACTTTTACAAAGCCGGCAATATTAGCTCCTTTTACATAGTTTACATAGCCTTCACCATCTGCGCCATATGTTTTACATTGATTATGGATACCAACCATTATTTCTTTTAATCTAGTATCTACTTCCTCACTAGTCCAGTTCAAACGAATAGAGTTTTGAGTCATCTCTAATCCTGAAGCTGCTACACCACCTGCATTTGCAGCTTTACCCGGCGCAAAAAGCACTTTTGCGTTTAGGAATTCTTTAATTGCGCCTAATGTACTTGGCATATTAGCTGCTTCAGTAACACAGATAACACCATTAGCGATCAATTTTTTAGCATCTTCCTCATGTAGCTCATTTTGAGTAGCACAAGGGATTGCAACATCTACCTTCACTTCCCAAACACTTTTTCCTTTATGGAAAACTGCATGTGGATATCTTTCTAAATAGGCTTCCACTCGATTATCTCCTCGACCTCTCATCTCGACCATGAAATCAATTTTCTCTCCTGAAATACCTTCTTCATCATAAATGTATCCATCAGGTCCTGAAATCGTAACAACTTTCCCGCCAAGATCGTTTACTTTCAAAGCAACTCCCCAAGCTACATTACCAAATCCTGATATAGCAACTCTTTTACCTTTAATACTTTGACCAATAGTTTGTAACATTTGTTCTGTAAAATAAACCACTCCATATCCAGTAGCTTCAGGCCTAATCAAAGAACCTCCATAAGCCAATCCTTTTCCAGTTAAAACACCAGTAAATTCATTTCTGATTCTTTTATATTGACCAAATAAATAACCAATTTCTCTTGCTCCAACACCAATGTCTCCCGCAGGAACATCTAATTGCGGGCCGATATGTCTGCACAACTCAGTCATAAAGGATTGACAAAAACGCATCACTTCCCCATCAGATTTTCCTTGTGGATCAAAGTCAGATCCTCCTTTTCCTCCGCCCATAGGCAAAGTAGTCAAACTATTCTTGAACACTTGTTCAAATGCTAAAAACTTAAGCACCGATAAATTTACTGTATGATGAAAACGAATTCCACCTTTGTAAGGTCCAATTGCAGAGTTCATTTGTATTCTAAAACCTCTATTTACTTGGATCTCCCCTTTATCATCAACCCATGGAACACGAAATATAATAGAACGTTCTGGCTCTACTATTCTTAGCAAAAGATTTTTTCCGTCGTATTTTTTTTGTTCTGCAATAAAGGGAATTACAGTTTCTGCAAATTCTCTAACTGCTTGAATGAATTCAGGTTCATTCGGATTCTTAGCTTCAACTTGAGCCATAAAATCATTTATTTTTAGTAACATAGACTATACTATTTTAAATTAAGAAATCGATTTCGTAATAGATAACAAATATACATTTATAAAATATTCACACTCCGTTTTTTTTTATCATATCATTAGAATTATCTTTATATTAAGAATTCATAAAGAATTATACTCCAAATAGACATTTTTATAGCTTTTTACTAATAAATTCGCAACCAAATACGAACTTGTGCAATTATTTTAAATTTATTTTATTTTTATATGAATGTTGTTTTTATATATTTGTATTGATTTGAAAATTTTAAGACCTAATGATCAAGAAACTAACACTCTTTTCACTAATTTTTATTGGGTTTTCAAATAATTTAGTCGCTCAATTCGGTGGTTTCTCCCATGAAGTAGGAATTATTGCCGGCCCTATTGCATTTCAGTCTGATTATGGAGAACGTTATGACCTTTCAACAAACGCTGGAAATACAGGAATTGGCATTGGAATTATTCACTACTTAAACTTTTCCTATAAGGCTGATTGTAATTGCTACACACAAGATACTTATTTTAACGACCATTTCAAACTAAGATCAGAACTATCATATAATAAAACCGAATTACATCATTTTGGTCCTGAATCAGAAAAAAATACTCTTGGTGGTATACAGTTACGATCAATGCATGGAAGCACTGCCGTAACAAACCTAGGAGTTCAGCTTGAATTTTTCCCTCTTAGCATTCGTGATTTTAGTGTAACTGTAGGTAGCTTAGCACCATTTGTAAGCCTTGGAGGTCAGCTCAGTTACTATAATGCTAAGGCATCATCAACTTTAGGTCCATTAGGTACTTCCTTAACGACATTTCCAAAATATTTAACCCCATCGGAGGGTCGTCTTCATGGTTATTCAACTGAAAGCGGCGCCGTATGGTCAGTCGTTTCTAGTATAGGAACTCGTTATAAACTCACGCCATTATCCGATTTAATGATTGATTTAAGAGCTCAGTATTTCTTTTCCAACTGGGTTGATGGTTTAAATCCTAATCCAGATATATACAAAGAAAACAAAGCTAATGATTGGTTAGTTTGGTTTAATGTTGGCTATATCTATTATTTACAATAGCCTATTTAGTACGTAATTATAATAATAATAAACCCCAATTCTTAAATAATGTAGAATTGGGGTTTTAATTTGTTTGAGATTCATTTTTAAGCTAATGCTTGTTTTAAATCTTCTACTAAATCGGTAGCATCTTCAATACCCACGCTTAATCGAACCAGATCGTCTGTGATTCCAACTTCTTTTCGTTTATCTTCTGGAATTGATGCGTGTGTCATCAAAGCAGGATGATTTGCTAATGATTCTACTCCGCCTAAAGATTCTGCTAAAGTGAATACTTTAAGTTTCTCAAGGAACTTAACAGCCTCTTCTTTTGTGCCTGAAACAAAAGTAAAAGAGACCATTCCACCAAAACCGCTCATTTGTTTTTTTGCAATTTCATGGTACGGATGACTTGGTAATCCAGGATAATATACGGTTTTAACTTTTGGATGATTGTTTAGAAACTCAACCACTTTAGCCCCATTTTCGCAATGTCTTTCCACACGCAAATGCAAGGTTTTAATTCCTCTTAAAACTAAAAAACTATCCATAGGTCCTAATGTAGCACCAGTTGCAAATTGCTGAAAATGCAATTGTTCTCCAAGCGCTTCGTCTTTTACGATCAAAGCTCCAGCAATAACATCAGAATGTCCACCTAAATATTTAGTAGCCGAATGCATAACGATATCAGCTCCTAGATCTAATGGTTTTTGTAAATAAGGTGTTGCGAAGGTATTATCAACTGCAAAAAGGATTTTATTTTCCTTTGTAATTTTAGCAATTTCTTGAATATCTGCTAATTTCATTAAAGGATTAGTAGGCGTTTCTACCCAAACTAATTTGGTATTTTCATTAATTAATGACTTGAATTTATCCAGATCATTCATATCTACAAAATGAAATTTGACACCAGAATCTTTATAGATACGGGTAAACATTCTGTATGTTCCGCCATATAAATCATCCATAGCAATAATTTCATCACCTGATTTGAACGAACGCAAAACACAATCAGTAGCCGCTAATCCTGAAGAAAAGGCAAGGCCTCTTGTGCCGTTTTCTATACTTGCTAGGGCATTTTCTAACGCGCTCCTAGTTGGATTTGCAGCTCTACTATATTCATAATCTGGATTTAAAGGTTGTCCAGGACTTGTTTGTACAAATGTTGATGTTTGATAAACGGGAGGCATAACCGCTCCTGTACTTGGATCGTGATGTTGACCACCATGAATAACTTTAGTATTGAATTTCATATCTTGAATTTTTATGCAAAAATGTTTTACAAATTTACCGTTTAATTTTGTCTAACCAAGAAACTAGTAAGTACCTTTGTTTTTAATTAACATTTTTGACATGAAATACTTTATAATTTACACTCTACTACTTTTATCAGTAGCACAATGTTCGAACGAATTGGTTTTTGAAGACGAATCTTATCAAAAAAAAACAACTTTACCTTGTACTGAGAATTGTCCATCTATTAGTGTAAAAATACCCGTTGCAAATGGTGTCGCAGTTGTAGCTGATAGTATTAATAAAAAAGTATTTTCGGTATTAAAAGAGATTATTTATTTTGGGGAGAAACCATATACTGCAAAAGATTACAATGGATTATTGACTTCATTTATCAATTCTTACGAAAAACTTCAGAAAGATTTTCCAAATGATAAATTTGGTTGGGAAGCTGATGTGAAAGCAAGCGTAATTTACCAATCTGAAAATGTATTGAATATCGAAATCAACCATTACACTTACACTGGCGGCGCACACGGCTATCAAGGTTTGCGCTCCTTATTATTTAATCCCACTACTGGAAAGTCAATTTCAAACAATCAATTATTCAAAGATAGAGAAGTTTTCAAGGCTTTCGCCGAAAAAAAATTCAGAGCTAAATATAAAATCCCTTCTCCAAAATCTATCAACTCTACTGGTTTAATGTTCGAGAAAGAAAAATTTCATTTACCACAAAATATTTTCTTTACTGACAATGGATTGCTTCTTTACTACAACTCGTACGAAGTAGCATCGTATGCCGATGGAACAAAGGAATTGTTATTGCCTTACACAGAAGTGAATGAATTTTTACTGATTAAATAACGATACGCTCTATGTCCTAACCGTGACAGAAATGGAAATGTATAGCGGGAATAGCTCCTAAAAAAAAATTATACGTATCACTTGACACCGGCCTAGAACTTTTAGAGAAAACTAGACATTTTCCGAATTAAATAATTTTCCTTTACACGAAGAAAACTACCTTACTATGGACATTATATACTATCTCGCTTCTTGCGACACTTGTAGAAAAATCATAAAATCATTACCTAAAAATCATGATTTTAAGTTTCGTGACATCAAACAAGATCCCATTACCGTTACCGAATTAGAGCAAATGCACGAACTTTCTGGAAGTTACGAAGCACTTTTTAGCAAAAAAGCACAGTTGTACAAATCGATGGATTTAAAAAATAAGTCGTTGACTGAAGATGATTACAAAAAGTACATTCTGGAGCATTACACGTTTTTGAGTCGTCCTGTTTTCATTATCAATAAAAAAATCTACATTGGTAACACACAACAAAATATGCACCAAGTAATGCTTGCTTTAGCTGATGAGTAAAAGAAATCTGGCACTGATTGGCGCCACAATTGTTTCTATAATATACGGTGTTACGTTTACCATTGCCAAAGATGTCATGCCCTTGTACATTGATGCGTACGGTTTTATTTTGCTACGTGCTGGCGGCTCTGTGCTTTTATTTTGGCTAGTTTGGCTTTTTATGCCGAAAGAAAAAATTGCACTCCAGGATTTTCCTCGAATTATAGCAGCAGCATTCTTTGGCGTAGCTTTTATCATGCTTACTTTTTTCAAAGGATTGAGTCTTACCTCACCTATTTCGGCAGCCGTAATTATGGTTTCGACGCCTATGATTGTACTAGCACTTTCGGCAATTATAATGAAAGAACGAATGAAGAGCAGAATGGTTTTTGGAATCATTTTAGGATTAATTGGAACTGCTTTTCTTATTCTTTACGGAAAATCGATTGGCAGCGCTACTAATGCTGGATTGGGAAATTTCCTAGTTTTAGTCAATGCTATTTCTTATGGCTTCTATCTGATTATCGTCAAGAAATTAATGGATAAATACAATGCTTTTAGCTTTGTAAAATGGATTTATTTATTCGGTTTTATTATGGTTTTACCTTTTGGCTGGAGCCAATTTGACGCTGTTAATTGGTCTGCAATTCCTGTTACAATTTCTTGGAAAATAGTTTTCGTAGTCGTCATATCAACTTTCTTGACCTATCTACTGAATTTGCTTTCAATGAAAGAACTAAAACCCACAACAGTAGCGGTTTTTATTTATCTACAACCTTTGTTTGCGACTATTTTTGCTATAGGTTTAGGAAAAGATGAGTTGAGTGTAGTCAAGATTATTTCGGCATTGCTTATATTTATTGGAGTTTACTTAGTAACGCAGAAAAAGAGTGTTGAGTAATTTGCTATTTTTAGCAATAAAAGCAAGTTGCTATACCCAAACTGACTACTAACAACTGAGCACTGACCACTTTTTACTATCTTTGCCCTCTTTTAGAAAATTATATGATACAATCGATGACAGGTTTTGGGAAAGCTACTTTGCAATTACCATCCAAAAAAATAACAGTAGAAGTAAAATCTTTAAACAGTAAAGGTTTAGATCTAAATGTAAGAATGCCTTCGCTTTACCGCGAAATGGAATTGGGTTTACGCAACCAAATTGCTTTAAAACTAGAAAGAGGAAAAGTTGATTTTTCTATTTTTATCGAAAGTACTGCTGAACAGACTTCTACAAAAGTGAATGTACCAATCGTAAAAGGATATATCAATCAGCTGCGAGAAGTATATGCTGATGCTGATGAAACTGAATTAATGAAAATGGCGATTCGCATGCCAGATACTATGAAAGTAGAACGCGATGAAATAGACGAAAACGACTGGATACAAATTCAAACCGTTATCGAAGAAGCGCTACAAAACATTTTGACTTTCAGAAGAGATGAAGGAATGTCGTTAGAAAAAGAATTTCAATTGCGAATTGGCAATATACGTCAATATATGAACGATGCTTTAGCACTTGATCCAGAACGTGTTCAAGCGATTAAAGACCGTTTGCAAACTGCTATTGCCGAACTAAAAGTAAACGTAGATGAAAATCGTTTTGAACAAGAATTGATTTATTATTTAGAAAAATTAGACATCACTGAAGAAAAAGTACGTTTGACCAATCATCTGGATTATTTCCTAGAGACGATCAACGGAACCGAAGCTAATGGTAGAAAATTAGGTTTTATTACTCAAGAAATGGGTCGTGAGATCAACACCATGGGCTCTAAATCAAATCATGCCCAAATGCAGAAATTAGTCGTTCAAATGAAAGACGAATTGGAAAAAATAAAAGAACAAGTTTTAAACGTATTGTAACATTTAGAGACGCGATTTATCGCGTCTGTTTTTATTAAAATCGTTTTTACAAAATCATAGTATCACAACATACAACTATCCGATTTTCAACAATCGCTTAGAAAAGCATAAACAACACAGGAATGAGCACAGGAGGAAAATTAATCGTATTTTCAGCACCATCTGGATCTGGAAAAACGACTATCGTTAAGCATTTATTAGCACAAGATGATTTGAATTTAGAATTTTCTATTTCGGCAGCATCACGCGATTCAAGAGGCGAAGAGGTAAACGGGAAAGATTATTACTTTATATCTACAGAAGAGTTCAAAAAGCACATCAAAAATGATGACTTTTTAGAATGGGAAGAAGTATATCGCGATAATTTTTACGGAACATTAAAAAGTGAAGTAGAACGCATCTGGGCGCAAGGAAAAAATGTAATTTTTGATATTGATGTAGCTGGCGGATTAAGAATCAAAAGTAAATTTCCAAAAGAAACTTTAGCGGTTTTCGTTAAACCACCAAGTATCGACGAGTTGAAAATTCGTTTAAAAAAACGCTCTACTGAAAGTGAAGACAAAATTAATATGCGGATTGCAAAAGCTTCTGTTGAGTTAGCTACCGCGCCACAATTTGATGTTGTGATCAAAAATTATGATTTGGAAGTTGCTTTGGAAGAAGCGCATCAGTTGGTTAAGGATTTTGTAAACAAATAAAAAGCGAATAGTGAGAATAAAGCATTCTCTACTCACTATACACTATTCATAAATATGAAAATAGGATTGTATTTCGGAACGTTTAACCCCATTCACATTGGGCATCTTATCATTGCCAATCATATGGCTGAATATTCTGATTTAGACCAAATTTGGATGGTCGTGACGCCACACAATCCTTTGAAGAAAAAAAACACTCTATTAGATGATTCCCATCGCTTACAAATGGTACATCTTGCGACTGAAGATTTTCCAAAAATAAAACCTTCGGATATAGAATTTAAGTTAGCACAACCTAACTATACCATAAATACTCTAACTCATTTACAGGAGAAATATCCCAAGTATGAATTTTCGCTAATTATGGGAGAGGATAATCTAAAGTCACTTCATAAATGGAAAAATTACGAAGTAATTTTAGAGCATCACGAAATCTACGTATATCCTAGAATATCCTCTGAGGAAGAGAATTTAGAATTCAAAAATCATCCAAAAATTCATATCATTCATGCTCCGATTGTAGAAATATCATCTACTTTTATTAGGGAAAACATTAAAATCGGCAAAAATGTAAAACCATTATTACCCAATAAAGTGTGGGAATATATTGACCATAATAATTTCTATAAAAAATAATTACTGCAAAGCACTTTTTAATTCCTTTTCAATTTTTTCGAAAATGGCACTTAAAGTTTCCTTTTTTGCTGATAATAAAAACACTTCCGTACTTGGCATTTCTTTGCTATTCCATAACAACTGTATTTTTTTATCTGCCATAAAATTCCTTGCATTAATATCCCAAACTACAGCAACACCAGAGTTTCTAGAAAGTATTTCTATCATTTCGTATTCTGAAGGGATGATGTAGTTAGGAACAATCGATGGCCTTTTTTTATTAAAAACATGTAACCAAAACAATTTCACATGCGGAATTCCAGCATCGTGGCTAAACCATTTTTGTTCATTTAACCAGTTTTCAGTAGCTTCAAAATCCAGATTCTTAATACTCGCTTTTAATTCTGATTCATCAATACTATTCGACCCAACAATTACTTGTCTAATTACTCCAACCTTTCTTTGAATTGTATCGAATGTGTCGTATTGTTTAGTAACAATAGCAAAATCTAGTTTTTTAGAATCTACTAATTCGAAAAGCGCGTCGTTTCCATGAAAGCTGAAATCGATAAAATCAAATTTCGATAACAGAGCACTCCCTAAACTAATCATGAAATGTTTTGAGATGCCTACCGAAATTAATCTATTAGCATTGAATGCTTTGGCTCGAAAACCATTTTCTACATTTTCCAAACGATCCAGAGCCTCAATGATTAAATTATTGAGTAACTTAGCATATTCCGTTGGTTCTACTCCTTTAGATTTTCGATTGAAAAGTTTATAACCTACATGTGCCTCTAACATTCCTATTTGCTGGCTCACGGCAGGTTGACTAATAAAAAGCTCTTTAGCAGCCAGTGAGAAATTTCCGTTTTTGTAAACGGACTTAAATGTTCTGTACCATTCCAGATTAACCATGATATAAATATATTTATCACAAACATAATTTAAATTATTTTTACTAATAACATATTCGAGGTAAATTTGTTCCAACAAAATAAAATATGAAAAAAATCGCATTATTTACTATTGTAGCTTTAACCGTTAGTTGCTTAACTGCAACTGCACAGAAACAAAATAAAAAAGTCATGAAAAAAGTACTATTTGTTCTTACTAGTCACGATAAACTAGGAAACACAGGAGAAAAAACGGGGTTTTGGACAGAAGAATTTGCTGCCCCTTATTATGAATTAGCAGATAAAGGAGTACAAATTGATATTGCAACTCCACTTGGAGGCCAACCACCAATTGATCCAAAAAGCGAAGATCCATCTGCAGCAACAGCTGACACTAAAAGATTAGATAAAGACACTGAAGTTCTTGCTAAATTAAAAAACACTAAAAAATTAACTGATGTAAATCAGGAAGATTATGATGCTGTTTTTTATCCAGGAGGTCATGGACCACTTTGGGATTTAGCTGAAGATAAAACCTCAATAGCCTTGATTGAAGCTTTTTACACCAATAAAAAACCAGTAGCATTTGTTTGTCACTCTCCAGGTGCGCTTAAAAATGTAAAAGTAAATGGGGAATATTTAGTAAAAGGCAAAAAAGTAACGGGTTTTTCTAATAGTGAAGAAGAAGCTGTAGGATTGACTAAAGTGGTTCCCTTTTTATTAGAAGATGTGTTACAATCCAATGGAGCAACTTATTCAAAAGTAGGAGATTGGCAGCCTTACGCCGTTGAAGATGGTTTACTAATAACTGGACAAAATCCAGCATCATCAACATTAGTAGCTCAAAAATTATTAAATCAACTGAATTTAAAAAAATAATACAATGTTAAACTTTGAATTATATAATCCTACCAATTTAGTTTTTGGAAAAGGACAAATTGAAAAACTAGCAACTTTAGTACCACAAGGAGCGAAAATATTAATCACTTATGGTGGTGGGAGCATTTTTAAAAATGGAATCCACGCTCAAGTTATTGCTAATCTTAAAGGTTTTGAAATCGTAGAATTTGGCGGAATAGAAGCAAATCCACATTTTGAAACTTTAATGAAAGCAGTAGCTATTGTTAAGGAACAAAATATTGATTTTATTCTTGCCGTAGGCGGAGGATCTGTAATTGACGGAACTAAATTCATTTCGGCTGCAGCCAAATTTGACGGAAATCCAATAGATATTTTACAAAAAAGATTACTTATTAAAGATTTATCTGCTGTAATTCCGTTTGGTACTATTTTGACTTTGCCAGCAACCGGAAGTGAGATGAACTCTGGATCAGTAGTAACGATCGAGTCAACTAAAGAAAAACTAGCATTTGGTGGCTCTGCATTATTCCCGAAATTTTCAATTTGTGATCCAACGGTAATCGAATCTTTACCAAAAAGACAATTACAAAACGGAATTGTAGATGCTTACACACATGTTTTAGAGCAATATCTAACGTACATTCATGAAGGATTTCTTCAGGATCGAATTGCAGAAGGAATTCTACAAACCTTGATTGAAATTGGACCAAAAGTAGTAGAAAATCCTAAAGACTATGCGCTTGCTTCTAATTTTATGTGGAGCTGTACCATGGCTTTGAATGGATTGATACAAAAAGGAGTGCCTCAAGATTGGGCAACACACATGATAGGACATGAACTAACCGCTTTATATGGAATTGACCATGCAAGAACACTTGCTGTAGTAGGTCCAAACTTATACAGAGTAATGTTTGAAACTAAAAAGGGGAAATTAGCACAATACGGAAAACGTATTTTTAACTTAACTGGAACTGAAGATGAAATTGCTAGACAAGCGATTGATAAAACAGTAGAATTCTTCCACGCAATGGGAATGGACACCAAATTATCAGATTATACAAAAGAGTATGATAACACTGCTGATTTCATCGTGAATCGTTTCAAAGAAAGAGAATGGTTAGGATTAGGTGAAAAACAAAATATAACTCTAGAAAAAGTAAAATCAATTGTAGAGATGAGTTATTAGTCATTACAACAAATAGCGAGTAAGTCCGCAAATAAAAAGGCGTCTTCCATAATCTATGGGAGACGCCTTTTAAAATTCAAAATATACTAACTAACTAATTCAAAACAGATTTTTATGTTAAAATATAAAACAATATATAAAGATAACGAATTAGCACTAATAATATTGCCTGATAAACTTAAAATAAGTGTAATTTAAATAAAATTTTGTGAAAACTTCACTCAAAGCCTTATGAATTCTAGGTTAGCCGTTTTAATTTAATTTGTTTAATTAATACTTTTTTAAGTACTTTTGATTAAATACAATAAAAAAATGGACGGGAATAAAAAATTTGCAGTAATAGGTGGTGGTAGTTGGGCAACAGCAATTGCAAAAATGCTTTGCGTAAACCTTTCAGAAATTTCTTGGTACATGCGTAATGAGACTGCAATAGAACATCTTAGAATGTACAAACACAATCCAAATTATTTAAGTTCAGTTGAATTTGATACTAATAAACTAAAATTAACTAATGACATTAATGAGGCTGTAGCTTATGCTGATTATATCATATTTGCTATTCCATCCGCTTTTTTGGGAGCTGAATTAGAAAACTTGACTGTTTCATTAGAAGACAAAATTATTTTTTCAGCGATAAAAGGAATTGTTCCTGAAACAAGTTTGATTGTTGGCGAGCATTTTCATGTGAAATACGACATACCTTATTACAATATAGGGGTAATTACAGGTCCTTGCCACGCTGAAGAAGTAGCTTTAGAACGTCTTTCTTATTTAACTATAGCTTGCGGGGATCCCGACAAAGCTAAAGTGGTAGCCGATAATTTATCAGGAAATTACATCAAGACTAAAATTACTGATGATATTATAGGGACAGAATATGCCGCAATGCTTAAAAATATTTACGCTATTGCCGCAGGAATAGCTCACGGTTTAGGATATGGAGATAACTTCCAGTCGGTTTTGATGAGCAATGGAATTCGGGAGATGAAGAAATTTATCAAAAAAGTTCATAAAATGAAACGAAACATCAATGATTCCGCTTATTTAGGTGATTTATTGGTAACAGGATATTCTATTTTCTCTCGAAATAGAATGTTTGGAAACATGATTGGTAAAGGGTACACCGTTAAATCAGCGATGATGGAAATGAGCATGATTGCAGAAGGTTATTACGCCACAAATAGTGCATATAAACTAAATCAAGCTTACGGAGCTAAAACACCTATTATTGATGCTGTGTACTCTATTCTATACGAAGGAAAGGACGCTAAAGCTATTTTTAAGAAACTGACAGATCAGTTAGATTAAAAAAATTCATTTCAAAAGGAAATAAAAAAAACCGCAGATTCACAGATTATGTTTTTAAATCTGCGAATCTGCGGTTTGTATTTTTTACAAATGTAATTTATCTCACAATAACCCCATCAACGAATAATATAGGCACTTCTTCCACATCTGTCTCATTGATCGAATTAGCCTTGAAAATGAATTTTTTATCGTACAATTTATTGTCCATAAAAAAGGTAAGCATGAACTCATTATTGAGCACCAAAACACTTTTTTCCATCATTTCAATTTTCACTACAGTAACAGCAGGAACTTCAACAAAAGCGTGACGTAAGAGCGATGTTTTCTTCATTTCACCATCAATAGTTCCAAAAGCTTTAGAAACGACCATTACACTTTCTATGAGAAAATCACTGTCATTTACCAAATAGGCATACCACACTTTTTCCATGAAGTCATCACTCCATTCTTGAACTACAGCAAGGAAAACATTTTCTACCTCGGGGATAATGATGTCTTTTTTCATAAGTTAGTCGTTACGTCTAAAGTTGATAAATATTAAAGCCGAATGAAAAATTCTAAAAAAGGGATATTTCATTCGACTTTTGGCAGTATAAATTTTGACTAAATTGAAGATTTAAATTGCTCTAAGAAACGAACGTCATTTTCGTAAAACATACGAATATCACCAATTTGATATAACAACATTGCGATTCTTTCGATTCCCATTCCAAAGGCAAAACCGTTGTATTCGTCAGGATTGATTCCGCAGTTTTTTAGCACATTAGGGTCAACCATTCCGCAACCCATGATTTCTAACCAACCTGTACCTTTAGTAATTCTATAATCAGTTTCTGTTTTCAGACCCCAATAAATATCAACCTCAGCGCTAGGTTCTGTAAATGGAAAATACGAAGGACGTAAACGGATTTTTGATTTCCCGAACATTTCCTTAGTAAAATATAAAAGTGTTTGCTTTAAGTCAGCAAAAGAAACGTCTTTATCGATGTACAATCCTTCAACTTGATGGAAAATACAATGCGAACGCGAAGAAACGGCTTCATTACGGAAAACTCTTCCTGGAGAAATCGTTCTAATAGGCGGTTTATTGTTTTCCATGTAACGTACTTGCACCGATGAAGTGTGGGTACGTAGCAAAATATCTGGATTTGTTTGTATAAAAAAAGTATCCTGCATATCACGTGCCGGATGGTATTCTGGCAAGTTTAAAGCAGTAAAATTATGCCAATCGTCTTCAATTTCTGGTCCTTCAGAAACATTGAAACCTATGTTAGAAAAGATATCTACGATTTGGTTTTTTACCAATGAAATTGGGTGACGAGAACCGATAATTGCTGGTTCAGCAGAACGAGTTAAATCACCATAAAATCCTTTACTTTCTTCTTTACTTTCTAAAGATTCTTGTATGGCTTTTACTTTATCTTCAGCAGAAGTTTTTAGCAAATTAATCACTTGTCCAAATTCTTTTTTCTGGTCGTTAGGAACATTCTTAAATTCAGCAAAAAGCTCTTTTAAAAGTCCTTTACTTCCTAAGAATTTAATACGAAAAGCTTCTAATTCGGTTGTGTTCTGCGTTGAGAAAGCTTGTGCTTCACCAATATATTCTTTTATCTTATCTATCATTTTCATTCCATAATTGAGAGTGCAAAAATAAGTAATTTGTTTCAAGTTTACCGTGTAAAGTTTAAAGTTTCCGTTCTAAATTGTGAGATTGCTTTTTTGCTTAGTTTAGTTTCAATACAATCTACATACATTATGTCTTGGCGGTTTGCGTGGTTGGGGAATAAAGAATCGATAATTTTCCATTATACACGAATTTACCAAGTACAAAACCATGTTTAAATTAAGCCTGAAACCCCAATCATGCAAAGCTTTTGGCGGCTGGTTTTTTTATTCAGTTTCTTTAGGCTTTAAATTTTTTGCAATAAAATATATTCCAATTATTATAAATGGAATACTCAATATTTGTCCCATATTTAATTTCATTCCTTCTTCAAATTCTACTTGATTTATTTTTACAAACTCAATTAAAATTCTCATTATAAAAATTAAAGTTATTGCTAAACCAAAATAAAAACCATTTCCTAATTTTATGTTTTTGGTTTTATATGTATTGAATATGATTAGAAAAATTATAAAATATGAAATTGCTTCATAAAGTTGAGCTGGATGTCTTGGTATATTATCAACTTGTTTAAATACAAAAGCCCAAGGCATATTTGTAGGATTGCCAATCATTTCAGAGTTCATCAAGTTTGCAAGTCTTATAAATGTAGCTCCAAGTGGTGCAACTATTGCAATTAAATCAAGTATTTTGAGATATTTTATTTTATATTTTTTTGAATATAGATAAAGTGAAATTATCAAACCAATTGTTCCTCCATGACTTGCTAAACCTGCATAACCGATGAATTTATATTCTCCATTTAAAGTTTTTTTAATGGGCAAAATAATTTCTAATAAATTTTTTGAATAATATTCAAAGTCATAAAATAAGCAATGTCCTAATCTTGCTCCAATAAAAATTCCAAGTATTCCATAAATAAATAATGCTTCGTGAGCGCTATCTTTTAAGTTTTCGGCTTTAAAAATTCCTTTAAGAATCCACATAGATAAGAGCAAACCACTAACAAATAAAAGTCCATAGTATTTTAGTGGAAATCCTAAAGTATTAATTATTTCTGGATTAAAATCCCAACTGATGTATAATGCAATCATATTTTTGTTCTAAATTCTGTTTTTATGCGTTTTATCGGTAAACTTACCACCAACTTCAGGCTAAGTCTTTATTATGAACACTAAACTATTGTATAACTTCTCTTTCCAGAAAATAATTAACAATTGCTTCTTTCATCAAAACAGATTGTTCTCCAGCTTTTAGTGGTGGCAATTCCTCTTTTACTTTATAATGTGGCCAGCCTTCCTCATCGAAAAATTCAAATTCATAGAAACCATAAGGTTCTAACAACCTACAAATAGCGATGTGCATCAGGTTTAATTTCTCGTCTTTTTTGTATTCCCTATGAACTTTCCCAAGTTCTTGTACTCCAATTAGATAAATGATAGCGTCTAAATCTAGGTCTTCTCCTTGTGAAAATTGATTAGAAAGTATGTTTACAAGCTGTTCCCAGCGTTCTTTAAGTTGTGTGTCTCTTGACATGTTTATTTTTTATTGTAGAAAAACGATTTTAGTTTTATGATTTGTCTTAAAAAGAGTATTAACTAAAGCTGATAATCCTATTATTTTTGCAAATATAAGAAGTTGAAAATTGGCAATTGATATAGAACTATTCTTTTATATTTGCGATCTCTAATTATTATAAAATTACAATGAGTTTTCTAGATATTATTGTTTGTGCATTATTGGTTTTTGCTTTTTATAAAGGAGTCGTTAACGGCCTTTTTGTTGAACTCGCTTCGTTAATTTCATTAGTTCTTGGGATCTATTTTGCAGTGAAATTTTCTTCTTTTGTGAAAGAACTTTTAATGGGTTTTGTAAAATGGAATCCTAATTCTATTCAGATTGTTGCTTTTATACTTACTTTTATTGTAGTGGTTATTGCGACACACCTTTTAGGGAAATTCCTGACCGGAATCGCTAATTTTGCTTTTTTAGGATGGTTAAATAAGCTTGGTGGCGGCTTTTTTAGAGTATTAAAAACAGTCTTAATAGTGAGTATTGTTTTTTCTCTTTTCGAAAAAATAAATTACAATAATTATTTAGCCAAACAGGAAACGCTGGATAAATCTATATTTTTTAATCCAATCCAAAAAATAGCTGGGTATATTTTCCCTTCGATTAAAAAAGGATATGAGGAGATAAAGAAGAAAGCTTAGGGAAATTAATTAAAGCTTCCAGCCTTTCAAAGGCTGGAAGCCTTGAAAAATATTTATTATTTATTTCACTTCTTTAATCGCACTACTCTCTATCCAACCTTCAGTTCCGTCTGTAAGTTGTATTTTTTTCCATTTCCCTATAATTATAATTCCTTCAACATATACTTTTGTCCCTTCATGTAGCAGAAAAAGAGGCTTACCGCCATCTCTAGGCTCGCTTTTCATGTTAGTCATTTCAGCAAAAACTATTGCAGGCTTTTCTGTGTCAAAAAATCTTTTTTCAAAAATAGCAGATGAAACAGTTACTAGCATAATTAAAATTGACAGAAACATTCCAATGAAGAAAACTCGTTTCCAGACTGTTATTTGGGAAAAATAATAAGCAACAAAAAACAATAAAAATAATGTGGCTAAACCTATAGTTGCCCATCCCCAAATGTTGTAATGATAAATCCCCGTGAAATCCCGAAGCATCTTAGCAAAGCCCACTTTAGGAATTACTTTAATCTCATCAATGGTTCTTTTATTAGCAAACTTTAAATTATTTATACTTTCCTTGTCCTTTGGATTTAGTACTAATGCTTTCTCATAATAATAAATTGATGGCGCTACTTTATTCAGCTTGTAATAAGCGTTTCCTAAGTTAAAATACAGTTCCGCAGAATGTCTATTGTCATTCAAAACGCTTTCATAGGCAGTCACAGCTTCCTTGTAATTTCCTTTTTCATAGAATGCGTTCCCTTTCTCGAAGCCTGTTTGGGCGAAGAAAATTTGGGTTGAAAGTAAGAATATGTATAGTATGTTTTTCATATTTATGTTTTACCGTAAAGGCACAAAGGCGCAAAGTTTATTTACTTAAAAATATTCTTAACAGATCTGTTATGCAATCTGTTTTTCTAATTCAGAGATTATAAATACAGCTTTATCAAAATCCTGTTGTATCGTTACGCTTGACGAAGGAGCATAACGGGCAACTTCACAGTTTTCAGTCAACGCAATAAACTCATTTACAGTTTCTTGATTGGCATATCTAGACAACAGCAGCTCTTGAATATTATCTTTAGTCATTTCTGAAGTCTCAATATGCAGCTTCGCTTTCAAGAAATTGTGCATGGCTTTCTCAAGAGCAATATAAAAAAGCTCTTTGTTTTTGATTTGTTTCTTAGCTTCTGATAAATATTTCTTAGCCAATCTATTGTTCATACGTATTCTATTTCCAGAAATGTCACCAGCTCTAGCTTCTTTTTTGCTTTTGAATAAGACGATTAAAGGCAATAACAAAAATGGCGCAAAGAGTAATCCAAGAAATAAATTAGATCCAAAGAAATCATTTTTATCAATGTCAGTAAGTTCCGTTTTTAGTTTAATCGTTTTGAAATGCTCTATATCAGCAATTTTATTTTTATTTTCATTAGCTGTTGTATCTATAGGCGTAGCACCTTCTAAAACATTAATCATTATCTCAGGAGAAGTGATTGTTTTATAAGTTCCTGATCCCAAATCAAAATACGAAAATTGCATTGGTTTTACCGGATAATTCCCTTTATACTGTGGAACAATTGTGTAACTATCTGATGCTTTTCCTGCCATACCAGAAAGCGGTGTGCTAATGTCTTCGCTATGAACAGCATCGTACATTTCTAACGCATTAGGCACTTCTGGCTTTGGCAAACTAAATAATTTTAGGTTTCCTTTTCCAGTTACACTCACTACTAAATCTAGACTTTCACCATTTTTTAAGTTGTTTTTAGAAGGGGTTACTTTAAAATCAAAGTTTCCTACAGCGCCGCTAAAATTATCTGGTTTACCAGCTTCGGGAAGTGGTTTGACAGTTATGGTTTTACTACCTGCCGAAACTCTTTTGCTAGTTTGAGTAAGCAACATACGTCCAAACATGTCCCTACGATTGGTAGGTAATTCCACATCTACAGTCAACGAGAGTGGTTCAATTTTAAGTTTTCCTGATTTCTGCGGATACAGTACTACTTTTTTAAGCACTATATAACGGTAATTTTGTCCTTTAAACAAACCTTCTTCTGCTACAAGTTGTTTAATTTCTATGTTTTGACTCCAAAAATCATTGTATTTCGGCTTGCTTGCTTCTCCTAAATTAGAGATTCCGATATTAGCAAAATAGAGTTTATAAACCACCGTAGTAGGCTCATTAACATACACATTATCTTTAGAGACTTCAGCAACAAGATATAAATTCTCATCTGTAGTTATTTGCTGATCATTAGGATCTCTTGGCTGTTCTTGAGCTGCGGTAACATTGATTTTTATTGGAGCAGTTCTGTAGATTTGTCCATTATATTCAATAGCTGCCGACTTAATTACTAAAGTCCCTTTTTGATTTGGCATAAGAAAATAAGAATAGGCTTTTTCGAAAGAACTTCTTCCATTTACCCATGACTGACTCACTTGTTGACTTGGTCCAGCAATGATTCGGAATCCCTCAAAAGAAGGCTGAACAAAGTTATCACCATCAACATTCATCATAAAGTCAATACGCAATCTTTCATTTAAAGCAAGTGTAGTTTTACTTACTCGCGCCTCAAACTGAACTTGTGCGCTAAGTGAGGTGCATAATAATAAGACAATTACTGCTAAATATTTTTTCATTTTCAAAGTATGAGATTGCATTACCAATCCTTTTCTGTTTTAACGGGTTTTCCTTTAACTTTTTGAGCGTTCACTTTATCTTGAACTTTCTTTTCTTCTTTATTTACAGCATCTAAAAGATTCTCTAAACGTTCTTTTGAAATCCCACCTGGTTGTGGCTTCGGCTCTCCTTTATCATCTTGTTTCGGATCATTTTTCTTTTTATCCTGATCCCCTTTATCATCTTTTTTATCTTTGTCCTTATCTTGGTCTTTTTTGTCTTTTTCGCCGTCCTTTTTATCGTCTTTCTTATCTTTATCCTTCTTGTCGTCTTTTTTCTTATCATCCTTTGGAGGATTGTCCTTCAACATTTTTTTGGCCAAAGCATAATTATAACGAGTTTGTTCATCTGTAGGACCGTTTCTTAAAGCGTTCTTGTATGCCTCCACTGCTTGCGTATAATCTTTCTCATTCATGAAAACATTACCTAGATTATGGAAGGCGCGGTGCTTGTCTTCCCTAGATTTTGAATTTTTTAAAGCTTTTGCATAGGCAAACTTAGCTTCTGAAGATTGTTTCTGCTTATAAATACTATTCCCAAGATTGTAAGGAGCCGTTGCTTTATTAGGAAATTTAGAATCCGAAATCCTATAATTCGCTTCCGCATCTGCAAATTTACTTTCGGCATATTCCTCGTTTGCTTTGGGTAAAACTCTATCCTTCTGTTGCGCATAAAGTCCAGCCATTGCTGAAAAGGCGAACATAAAAAAAGTCATTATTATAATTTTAAATCTTTTCATTTATTGTGTCTTTATGCCTAAAAGAAAATTGACATCTTTTAGAAATAATTATTTATTCTCGTTAAATAAATCCAACTTTTTAACCCATTTTGTTTTTCTTTCCAATAAAAAGACATCTGCAAATAAGAGCAAAAATGCAAAGCCTAAAAACCACTGAAATTGCGATTGAAAATCAGCCATTTCTGTAGATTCAAATTCAGTTTTTTGAATATTATCTAAAGTAGCTTTGATGTATTCCAGTACATTTTTAGTATTATTTCCGTTTACGTAACCGCCTTTAGTCGCTTTTGCAATAGCTTCTAAACTCTCTTTATTCATTTTAGTGATGACAACCTGATTGTTGTTGTCTTTTTGAAAACTCTCCACTACTCCATTCCTCTTTAAAGGGATTGTAGCTCCTTTTTCGGTTCCAAGACTTATTGTGATAATTTTCAATCCTGCTTTACTCGCTTCATCAGCTGCTGCTTGTGCATCTTCAGAATGATCTTCACCATCAGAAATTAAAACTAATAATTTGCTAGTTTTACTTTTTTCATCAAAATAGGTTATTGCTAATCGTATTGCTTCATCCAAAGATGTTCCTTGCGAGGAAACCATTTCAGTATTCATACTTTGCAAAAACATTTTGGCTACTCCATAATCACTTGTAATCGGCAAAACTGGGAAGGCACTTCCTGCGTAAGCTACAATTCCTATTCTATCGCTTCCTAATTGATTGATAATCTGCGAAACAATTTGTTTACTCTTATCCAATCTATTAGGCGCAACATCTTCAGCAAGCATACTTTTGGACACATCCATTGCAAAAACAATGTCGATTCCTTCTCGCTTTACGGTTTCCATTTTAGTACCAATCTTTGGGTTTACCAAGGCAATAATCAGCCCTAGAAAAGCAAGAAGTAACACTACTAATTTCAAAACAGGTTTAAAAACGGAGCTTTCTGGACTCAATTTCTTCACCATCTCTAAATCTCCAAACTCACGTTGTTTTTTTCTCTTCCAATATAAATTTGCAAGAAAAACTAACACTATAAGCGATAGTATAAAAAGGAGATACAAATATTTTTTTTCGTCTAATTCCATTTATAATTTTAGATTTTTGAATTAAGATTATAGATTTTACTCCCGACCTTAATTCTAAACTTATGATTTCAATTCTAATATTCTACTTTAAAAGAATCTCTACAAATCCTTATTGTTAGTTCCGATTTCCCTTCCCTTCGACGAGGGTCGCGGTGGGGATACTATATAAAACTTCTGAAAACAGTTTTCCTTAATCCAATTTCTGCTAATAATAAAAACCCAGCAAACCATACAAACACCCTATATTTTTCATCGTAATCATAGAATTTCAACTCTTCGATTTCAGTGGTTTCTAGTTTATTGATAGAAGCATAAATTTCTGCTAACTTAGTATTACTGGTTGCTCTAAAGTATTTCCCATCGGTTTTAGCGGCAATATTTTTCATTAATTGTTCGTCAATTTCTACTTTCATGTTTTGAAATAAAAATTGTCCATTAGGCGCTATAGCATAAGGAGACATGGCCATTCCGTTAGTTCCAATTCCTACAGTATACACTTTAATTCCGTATTGTTTCGCAATATCAGCGGCTGTTTCTGGCTCAATAAATCCGGCATTATTTACACCGTCTGTCAACAGAATAATAACTTTACTTTTAGCTTTACTATCTTTCAATCGGTTTACAGCAGTTGCTAATCCCATTCCTATTCCAGTTCCATCTTGTAAAACATTATCGTATTTTATGGTTTTGATAGCTTCAAGAATAATTGGCTTGTCACTTGTTACCGGTGTTTTAGTATAGGCTTCCGAAGCATAAATCACTAATCCAATTCTATCATTTGGTCGCTCTTCAACAAAGTCAGCCGCAACTTTTTTAAGCGCTTCTAATCGGTTTGGTTTCAAATCTTTGGCAAGCATACTTCCAGAAACGTCTATTGCCATAACAATATCAATTCCTTTTGTTGTTTTAGTTTTATTGCTAATATCTACTGTTCTTGGTCTTGCCAATGCAATAATTAAACAACACAAAGCTACTATTCGTAATACATCTAAAAGCGGTTTTAACTTTGTTAAAGTGGAGTCAGCACCCTTAAAACCTTGTAATGAACTCATTTTTAAAGTTGCTGATTGTTGGTTTTTTTTCCAAAACAACCAAAAAACTGCAATTGGAATCAGCAGAAATAACCAAAAAAATCCTGGGTTTAAAAAAGTTATTTTATCCATTATTTAGTTGCTTGTTTTAATTCGACAGAGTTCAAAACTCGTTCTGATATTTCATTACCGTACGTATCGCCTTCCTCATGCAAAAGTAAAATTTGTTGCAATCCGCCTTCTTGACTAAACAGTAAGACTTCATAATATAATTTTGCACTCGATTTTGTCAAAGCATTCATTTGTGAAAAAGTTCCATATGCATGAACTCCTTTCACACCCTCTTTAGTTTCAAATTCCTCCTGTTTCACAATCATGTTTTGAGCACCTTGTACCTCTAAAGATTGCAAAACACCATCCATCGATTTAGTCAAATCAATTTCTGTTTCTTGTTTAAATTTCAAAGTAGAAACCATTAAATAAAATTGATCTAAAACACTTCCATAAGCAAAAGATTGCATTTCCTTAATTAGCGCCATACCATCTTTAGGCAGCGTTTTAGTCAAGTCTACTCTTTTAAGCACTTTTGGAGTTTCGATCAGGACACCTGGATTTCCGTATTGACTTTTTATCCATTCGCCCTCCAACAATTCTTTAGTAGGATGTCCAAGCACATTATCTTTTACATAATCAAACCCTTTGGTAATAATTAAAAAAGTAGTAACCGCAAAAAGCAATAATGCAACAGAAGCCACTGCAGTAACAATTCGTTTTTTACGCTGTTTTTGCAATTGAATTTGGATTTGCTTTTGTCTTTGTGCTTCATTAAGCAACATATCTGCCTCGGCTTCCACTTCTACTGGAATCGAATTATCTAATGTTAAAATTACTTTTTGAATTTTATTTCTATCCTCAGTGATTTCAAAATCCAATGGTTTAGACTTTGCAAACTTTACTAAATCCGCTTGTTTCAACACACGTTCTAGATTTTCGATAATTTCCTGCGAAAGGGTCATTTTCTTTTTGACAGAAGCTGCTCTAAGCCCTTGAATCAACTCAGATGTTGTGCTTTCCATTGCTGGAATTTCGATTGCTTCTTCGATATAATTTCTAGCAATATCTGTCAATTCACTATAATAGGCTTTGACTTCTCCTTTTTGCCACAATTCTTTTTTCTCCAACGTATCTAGCAAAGTGGTCGCTTTCTCAATTGGAGTTTTTAAAATAGCTTCTTGTAATTTTTTCTCTTGACGTTTTTTAAGGAACCAATAAATAAAAGCGCCAATTCCAATGATTAACGCAATAACCAAAAGATATTTCCACCAGTTGCCAATAGGGTTTTCAGCGGGAGCAACATCCTTAATGTCAAACATTTTTTGTTTTAAAGTATCCACTTGAACATTAGCAACTTCAACCAAAAGCGAATCCGTCATAAACGGCTTACTATTGATGAAGATTTTAATACTTGGAACAACATAGCGACCCGAATCAAATTGAGTCAATCCGTATTTTTTGATTAATTCATACCGTCCGTCTATCTTAGCGGTATCAACAGGATAGGATCGAATTACCTCTAAAGCACCAACGTTTTTTAAATTTGGAAAAATAACTTTCGACGATGCATCAACAGTTGTTTTTATCGACAGTTTAAATTCGGCACCAATTTTATTTTTAAGTGTATCTATACTTGTAACCACTTGTTTTTGTTGTGCAAAAACAGCTGTGGAAAGCAGTAGAAATAATAAATATATTTGTTTTTTCATCTTGTATTATTGCAAGCTTCTGATTTAAAATTTCTATCTCGATTTAAAATAGCTTAATAATTTCGTCACATAACTTTCGTCAACTCTTGTATTTACAACACCCGAACCTGATTTACTAAAAGTGTCCTTAAAATAGTTCAGCTTTTCATGATATAATTTTTCGTAATTCATTCGAACTGATTTCGAACCTGTGTTAACCAATTGAATTTCTCCAGTTTCAGCATCAAGCATAGAAACCATTCCTAAATCAGGCATTTTTTCTTCTCGAATATCGTACACGCGAATTCCAGTTATATCGTGTTTTTTAGCAGCAATCTTTAAAGTATGCTCATAATCCTCCGACATGAAATCAGAAATTACGAATACAATCGCTTTCTTTTTTTGAGTTCCCGATAAAAATTTTAAAGCTTGTGCTATATCCGTTTTGTGACTTTTAGGTTGGAATTCGATTAATTCTCGAATGATACGTAACACATGTGATCTGCCTTTTTTAGGGGGAATGTACAATTCAATAACATCTGAAAACAAAATTAAACCTATTTTATCATTGTTTTGAGTTGCCGAAAACGCCATGGTTGCAGCAATTTCAGTAACGATATCTTTTTTGAATTGGTTTTTAGAACCAAAACTTTCAGAGCCTGAAATATCTACCATCAACATCATGGTCAATTCACGCTCCTCTTCAAAAACTTTTACATGGGCTTCATTATAACGCGCGGTAACATTCCAATCAATCGCACGAATATCATCCCCGTACTGGTATTGGCGCACTTCGCTAAACGTCATTCCACGCCCTTTGAATGAAGTATGATATTCCCCAGAAAAGATATGATCGCTCAATCTTCGGGTTTTGATTTCTATTTTACGTACTTTTTTTAAAAGCTCTTTTGTATCCATTTTTTATTTAGTGATCAGTGTTCAATGATCAGTGTTCAGTATTTTAGTTTTCAGCTATTTAGATTCTCAGAAACTGGGAACTAAAAAACTGAGCAGTGAATACTATTCCTAGGGTACTTCTACTTCGTTTACGATTTTGTTTATGATATCTACTGAAGTAATATTTTCGGCTTCAGCTTCATAAGTAATTCCAATTCTGTGGCGCAATACATCGTGAACTACAGCACGAACATCTTCAGGAATTACATAGCCACGGCGTTTGATAAAAGCGTAACATTTTGCGGCTGTAGCCAAATTGATACTTCCACGTGGTGAAGCTCCAAAGCTGATCAATGGTTTTAGTTCAGCTAATTTATATTGCTCTGGAAAACGTGTTGCAAATACAATGTCCAGAATATATTTTTCAATTTTTTCATCCATATACACTTCACGAACTGCTTCTTGCGCACGCAAAATCTGTTCTACAGATACTACTGGATTTACTTTTTCGTAACTTCCTTTTAGATTTTGGCGAATTACTAAACGCTCATCTTCCATTTTTGGATAGTCAATAACCGTTTTCAACATGAAACGATCGACTTGCGCTTCAGGCAACTGATACGTTCCCTCTTGTTCCACTGGGTTTTGAGTTGCAAGAACTAAAAATGGTCGATCTAATTTGAAAGTAGTATCGCCAATAGTTACTTGTTTTTCTTGCATCGCCTCTAATAATGCTGATTGCACTTTAGCAGGCGCACGGTTAATTTCATCGGCAAGCACGAAATTGGCAAAAATTGGTCCTTTTTTAATCGAAAATTCATTTGATTTAATGTTGTAAATCATTGTTCCAACAACATCTGCTGGAAGTAAATCTGGCGTAAACTGGATTCTGCTGAACGATCCCTGAATCGCTTGCGAAAGCGTATTGATCGCTAAGGTCTTTGCTAAACCAGGAACTCCCTCTAATAAAATATGTCCTTGACCTAAAAGTCCAATTAACAAACGCTCCACCATGTGCTTTTGACCCACAATGACTTTGTTCATTTCCATAGTAAGAAGGTCTATAAAAGCACTTTCTCTTTCAATTTTTTCATTGATCGCTCTGATGTCTAAAGTAGCCGTATTTTGTTCCATTTTATTATTTTTAAAACCTTGAATTTAATGTCTTTGTTTTGAAGGTGCAAATTGAATTTTTTTTTAGAGGTAAGATGTTAATAAATGGTTAAAACTTCAATATATGCCTTAATTTTAAGGACGAATTATGATACAATTTTTATATTTTTAAGAACTTTGAAAAATAAACTTTGAATCAGAGAATTTACGCATTCAATAAAAAATAAAAAACATGAGCAAAACAAACTTATCGCCTATTATTGCTGGCGTGATGAATTGGGGGATTTGGGATAAAAAACTGAGCACCAAAGAAATGGAGCATATGATACATGTATGTTTAGAAAACAAAATAACCACCTTTGATCATGCAGATACTTATGGTGATTATACGACCGAATCTGATTTTGGAAAAGCATTTGCTGCAAGCAAAATAGCAAGAGAAAAAATGCAGTTAGTTTCTAAATGTGGGGTCCAATTAGTAACAGAAAGCCGACAAAATACAATTAGACATTATGATTATTCAAAGGAATATATCATATCCTCTGCTGAGAATTCGTTGAAGAATTTACAAACCGATTATCTAGATGTGCTTTTATTACACAGACCAAGTCCATTGATGGAAGCTGATGAAATTGCTGAAGCCGTTATGAAACTAAAATCAGATGGGAAAATTATCGATTTTGGTGTTGCCAGTTTCACTGCTTCGCAAACAGAATTGATACGTAAAAAAACGGAAATTAGCTACAATCAAGTTCAATTTTCAGCAACCAATTACAAACCAATGGTAGATGGTAGTTTTGATTATATGGAAATGAATAATATCCAACCACTTTCAGGAAATCCCTTAGGATCAGTGTTTAGAGAAGATAATTCTCAAACTCGAAGATTGAAGAAACTATTAGTTTCGCTAATGGAAAAATACCATTTGGGTTCTGATTCTATTTTGATTTCGTGGATTTTGCAACATCCTGCAAAAATAATCCCAATTGCGGGAACAGTTAACGTGGCTCGAATTCAGTCATTGAAAAAAGCAGTAGAATTAAAATTAGACAAAGAAGACTGGTTTGCTATATGGACAGCAAGCATGGGCGAAGATGTAGCGTAATTTGTTTTTATTTACCACCAATTTTCACACCTTTATTTTCAACGAATTTATGTTAATTAATTGAGGTTTGCGTGAGGGATTGCAGTGGAGCTCTTTCTTTATTTGTTCTCGTTTTTAGACGAGAACAAATAAATAAAAGCGGGAACGGAAAGCCCGACCCGAAGTTGCGAGGAGGAACGACGAAGCAATTTGAAGGGTCACGCCCAAATAAAAAAAAGCGCTAGTTTTAGCATGAAGTAAAAAAACAAAAAAATGAATAAAATAGCTTTAGTAACGGGCGCCACTAGCGGAATTGGGAAAGCAACAGCGCAAATTTTAGCCAAAAATAATTATAAAATTATCCTTTGCGGCCGCCGTGAGGATCGCTTATTAGAGCTGAAAAATGAACTTTCAGCCTATACGGAAGTACATACTTTATCATTTGATGTACGGGATAAAAAAGCGGTTTTTGATAGCATTAATTCTTTACCAGAAGATTTTTCTAAAATTGATGTTTTGATTAATAATGCTGGAAATGCGCATGGTTTAGATCCCATTCAAAACGGAAATTTAGACGATTGGGACGCGATGATCGATATTAATATAAAAGGTCTTTTATATGTTTCGAAAGCTGTAATTCCGAGAATGATTGAGTTAAAATCAGGACATATTATCAACATTGGTTCTATTGCAGGAAAAGAAGTGTATCCAAACGGAAATGTGTATTGTGCCTCTAAACATGCAGTTGATGCACTAAATCAAGCCATGCGTATGGACTTGAATCCATACGGAATTCGCGTGGGCGCCATTCATCCAGGAGCGGTGGAAACAGAATTTAGTGAAGTTCGCTTTAAGGGAGATTCTGAAAAAGCAGCTAATGTTTACAAAGGTTTTGAGCCGTTACGTGCGGAAGATATTGCTGATATTATTCATTTTGTGGTTTCTAGACCGTATCATGTAAATATTGCCGACCTATTGGTACTTCCTACCGCTCAAGCATCGGCAACGATTATTAATAAAGGACAGTAATTATCAAAGTAAACCGCGGATTCGCAAATTATAAAGTGAAGAAAATCTGCTAATCCGTGATACTTTATTTCTAAGACTAAAAACATAAAACTTTAGTAATAAAAAGAATCAATTCAATGATCAACAAACGTATTCTTATTAAAAATCTACTCGCTCATAATGACGAGAGCAGTTTTTTTGATAAAAAGCGGCAGTTGAATTTGCATTCACAGGAAGGAAAAGCCAAATTTTTAAAACACATTTGCGCCCTATCAAACTCAAATCCAACTAACAATTCCTATATAATTGTAGGTGTCGAGGATCAAGACAATACGATTGTAGGAGATGATTTCTTTGATGATAGTCGGATTCAGAATTTAGTGAATGCTTATTTAGAAAATCCACCAAACATACAGTACGAAAACATTCCTTTCCCTAATTTACCCAAGGACAAAGTTATTGGATTGGTAACTATAAATCCTAAAAGCGAAACTTCGCATTTTAAAAAAGGGATTTATACTATTCCAATTAACAGTATTTACATTCGACAAGGAAGCAACACCATGCCTGTACTAGGGAAAATCGAAAAAAACTACCTGAATGCAGAAACGGTGCTAGCGATTGAAAATAATTCTAGAAATAGCATTGAAGACACTCTTGATGGCGTGATTGATTTTCTGAATTTCCGACATAAGGACATGTCTCCTAAATATAGAGTTTTCAAAGAATTATTTGTGATTTGCTGGGCAGGAATTCCTAAGAAATCTCGCGACAGAACCTATTTATCTCGCGTGGATATTGAACTGATAAATGAACAAATTAAGTTATTTTATTCCGCTCAAGATGTCGTGGAAATTACTTTTGACGATGATACATTTACCATTATTGAATATGTTCCGCTAGGATTAAACGATAAAACAAGTTATTATCCATTAGAGAAAAAAACAATACATTTTCAAGACAATGGTTATTACAAAATTGATAATGAGATGCTTTTTCAGCCTCCAAAATTCAATAAAAAAATGTTGTTTCACATTTATAATTCGAATATTTCGCTGTTGAAAAAATTAGAAAAAGGAATTGTATTAAGTACTAGAGAGCAAAAAGATTTAGAGAATTTACCTTCCACTTTTATGATTTGTTATCTAAATGGATTTGAAGATGCCAAACAAAAACTGATTAGCGCAAAAACACTTTTAAAACCATTTGTTTCTGTTTATTTATCGTTTAAGGAAGCTTTACGAATTTTAAGAAAAATGAAATATGATGCACAGTAAAATTTACTGTATAAAGTTATAATATAGGATTACTTACTGCTTAAAATAAATTCAAAATTTCCTTTAAAAATGTATAAATCATTTTAGCTATTAGTAAAGTCAAGTAAGGAAGTGAGCACATTATTGCGAAAGATTTAATTGTAATTGCTGTAAATCTAGTTTAAAAAAGACATAAAAACAATCACCTAAATTAGTGACATTTTGCGGTTTAAGCAATTTATGAGGTGAAATCACATTGAATCATAATAAAACTGTCTGATTTAAAAAGTAAATGTTTCAAAAAATTAAAAAAAACAAGATAAAATAAGTGAACTTCACAGCACTTTTACTTAATTTTATAAATTGAAAAATAGCATACTTTTTTTTCGCTATTTGATACTATCAAGAACAAATAATAAATGAGAACACTTGTTATAGGCGATATCCATGGTGGTTTGCGAGCGCTGCACCAAATTATGGAAAGAGCCAAAGTCACTAAAAATGACACCCTTATCTTTCTGGGAGATTATGTCGATGGTTGGAGCCAATCTCCTCAAGTTATTGATTTTCTTATCAATTTACAAAAAGAACAAAACTGTATCTGTATTCGCGGCAATCACGATGATTTATTGCTCGAATGGATGGATGAAAATAAAGATAATGCATTATGGTACCAGCACGGTGGTGAAGCAACCGTTACGGCTTACCAATCTGTAAGTTTAGAAACTAAGAAAAAGCATATCGAATTCCTTAAATCTCTTCAAAATTATCATCTTGATGACGAGCATCGTCTTTTTGTTCATGCTGGTTTTACCAATATGAATGGAGTAGATTTTGAATATTTTCCGGGACTTTTTTATTGGGATAGAACCTTATGGGAAACGGCTCTGTCACTAGATGTAAATATGAAAACTGACCATCCTTTTTATCCAAAGCGTTTTACACTTTACAATGAAGTTTATATTGGTCACACGCCTGTTACAAGAATAGGACAAACAACTCCTGTTCAAAAGGCAAATATTTGGAATGTTGATACTGGCGCAGCGTTCAAAGGACCTTTGACTATAATGGACGTTGACACTAAGGAATTCTGGCAAAGTGAACCTTTGAATCAGTTATATTTTGACGAGAAAGGGCGTAATTAAATTTAATGCACTATTTTTGCCACAATTTTAAAAATAAAGAGCATGAAAAAGACTATTACATTAGCATTACTATTAACTATCGGATTTATAAACGCTCAAGCTTTCAAAGGAGATGGTGACGTAAAATTTGATATTGGAGCAAACATTCAAAACGGAGGATCGGGAATTAGAGTTTCGTCTGATTTTGGTCTTGGAGAAAACATGTCTTTTGGATTTGTAACTTCTTATTTACTATCAGTTTCTAAAGACGATTTAGGTGTAAAACCTGATTTTGGAGATAGAATAGATATTAAAGGTCGCTTTAACGCCAATTTAGGAAATGTTTTCAAATTAGATCCAAAAATGGATATTTACCCAGGATTAGATTTAGGTTTAAGAAATTTTGGTGCCCATTTAGGATTCCGTTATTTCTTCACAGAAGGTTTTGGAATATTCTCTGAAGCGGGAATTCCTATAGCTAGCTACAAAACAGATCCAGTTGGTTTTGATAGATTAAACAACCAATTTGTATTTAACATTGGCGCATCTTTCAATTTGTAACTGATTTTACAAAATACTTTATAAAAAAAGGCAATTTGAAATTTTCAAATTGCCTTTTTTGGTTTATTCTATTTTGGTTCTACAAATCAAATTTTATTCCTTGTGCCAATGGCAATTGAGTACCATAATTAATCGTATTCGTTTGTCTTCTCATATACGCTTTCCAAGCATCAGAACCCGACTCACGACCACCACCAGTTTCTTTTTCTCCACCAAAAGCACCACCAATTTCTGCTCCAGAAGTTCCAATGTTCACATTGGCAATTCCGCAATCAGAACCTGATTGAGAAAGGAATAATTCCATTTCTCTCATGCTATTTGTAAAAATAGAAGAAGAAAGCCCTTGTGGAACTCCGTTTTGCATCGCAATTGCTTCTTCAATCGTGCTGTATTTCATTACATATAAAATAGGAGCAAAAGTTTCTGTTTGCACAATGTCAAAATGATTGGCAGCTTCAATGATACATGGTTTTACATAACAACCACTTTCGTAACCTGCACCTTCAACTAATCCGCCTTCCACGATGATTTTTCCACCTTCTTTTTTAGCTGCTTCAATAGCATCTAAATAATCTTTAACCGCACCTTTATCAATAAGTGGCCCAACGTGATTGTTTTCGTCTAATGGATTTCCTATTTGCAGCTGACCGTAAGCATTTTTCAAAACACTAATGGTTTTGTCATACACACTTTCGTGAATGATTAAACGTCTTGTTGATGTACAACGTTGCCCTGCAGTTCCTACAGCTCCAAAAACAGCTCCAACTAATACCATACTAATATCAGCATGCTCAGAAACAATAATTGCATTGTTACCTCCTAGTTCAAGAATGGTGTTTCCAAAACGTTCCGCAACAGTTTTAGATACGTGACGACCAATTCTTGTAGATCCTGTAAAAGAAACTAAAGAAATTCTCTTGTCATTATTGATTAAATCACCTGATTCGTTTCCTGTAACTAAACAGCTAACTCCTTCTGGCACATTATTTCTTTTTAAAACTGTTTTGATTATATTTTGACAAGCCACTCCACACAATGGTACTTTTGAACTTGGTTTCCAAATCGCAACGTCACCACAAACCCAAGCAATCATTGCGTTCCAACTCCAAACTGCCACCGGAAAGTTGAACGCTGAAATTATTCCGACAGTTCCTATTGGATGGTATTGCTCATACATTCTGTGCAAAGGTCGTTCAGAGTGCATGGTCAACCCGTAAAGCTGACGGGATAATCCTACCGCAAAATCACAGATATCAATCATTTCCTGTACTTCACCATATCCTTCTTGAAGGCTTTTTCCCATTTCATACGAAACTAGTTTCCCTAAAGGTTCTTTAAATTTTCTTAATTCATCTCCCATTTGACGAACGATATCCCCTCTTTTTGGAGCTGGAACCATACGCCATTCTAAGAATGCTTCTGATGCTTTTTGCATTGCTTTTTCATAATCCTCTTTTGAAGATGTTTTTACTTTTCCAATCAAAGCGCCATCTGCTGGTGAATAACTTTCGATGATTTTTCCGTTGGCAAAATTAGATTCACCGGTAGATGTTCCTTCATTTATGGCTTCAATCCCTAATTGCTTAAGGGCTTCTTTGATTCCGAATTGATCTGCTATTGTTATCATTGTAACTTTTTTATTAAAAATTGTTATATTTTTATACAAACATACCGATTTAACGTGAAATAATAATCAGTATTGTTTTTATTTTTGCTCATTTAACTGAGGAAATTCAAAATACTTTCTTTTGAATTTTTCCAATACTATAAAGGTGATTTAAAGCATTGATTTTGTATTCCGATAAGAAAAATGCCTTTCGCAACGGATTCGTTTTTAGCCCTGATAGCAGCGGCATCCTTTTATCTCGTTCTTTAGAGATAAAAGATAAAGCAGATAGCAGGAATAGCTCCTAAACAAGAATTAGAATTTCAAACGATATTAAACAAATTTAGGATCAGCTTGCATTACAGTGCCGCATTTTGTACAAGTACGTAACTTTTCGGAGCCGTAAAAATGTCTGAAGTGCGGTAGAAAATCTTTTTCAATATCGTGCAATTCAAAATAAACTTCGTGTAACTTATGATTGCAATTATCACAAAACCATAACAATCCATCTGTATAACCCTGACCCGCTCTTTTGCGCTCGATTACTAGTCCTATTGAACCTTCGGAACGGACTGGTGAATGTGGCGTTTTGGCTGGATGCAAATACATATCTCCTTCGTTAAGTTCCATTTCTTTGCGTTCTCCATTATCTTGAATTATTACTTTAATAGATCCTTCCAATTGGTAAAATAACTCTTCGGTTTCGTTATAATGATAATCTTTACGAGCATTTGGACCCGCAACTACCATCACTATATAATCTCCTGAATCGGTATATAAATTTTTATTTCCAACAGGCGGTTTAAGTAGATCACGGTTTTCATTGATCCATTTATTGAGATTGAAAGGTTTCGCTATTGCCATTTTTTTTGTTTTAAACGTAAAGTTATGAAATAATAAATACTATTTTTTTTCTTTGATCAAATAAATATAAACGGGAAAATGATCACTAAATCCAATTTCGGTGGTCGAATGTCGCAAAGGATATCCTTTGTATTGTCCGCTATTTTGTATCAAAAATGGTTTGTTAAAAATTCCTGCTTTCCAATATCGAAAACTAGAATAATCGGTTTGAATTAAGCTCTCAGAAACCATTATTTGATCAAAAATATCCCAAGCATCGCGATAAGCAATAGTTCCCATTCCGTTTTTAGCCATTTCTTCAAACGGATTATAAATACCAAATTGGGGTACTTCTAATTTCTTGGCTTTAGCACCCAGAGCTATTTTGACACTTTTGTTATACGGGCCATCATTTAAATCGCCCATCGTAATCACTTTTGCATTTGGATTTATGCGCTGTAGTGAATCGATTATTTTTCGATTTAATGCTCCCGCAGCTTCCCTAAACGGGCTTGATTTTTTTTCGCCACCAGAACGAGAAGGCCAGTGATTGACAATGATACTGATTTCTTCTCCATCCAGAAATCCAGTAACTAACAGCTGATCCCGTGTATAAACTCGATAATTTTTAGGACTTATTTGTAAATCATCATCGGTTTTTTCCTCCAGATTAGTATTCTCTCTTAAAATTGCATTCTTCTTGTATATATACAAAGGGATACTGGTATAACTTGTGGGTTGAAATTTCTTTTTTTGATAAAGCAACGCTACATCGATTCCTCTTTTGTCTGGAGAATCAAAATGAATAATTCCGTAATCTTTCTCGATTAACTTGGGTTGTTTTACTAAATCCTCGAGAACGCCTCTGTTCTCAATTTCGCAACCGCCAATAAATGTGGGAGAATCCGAATTTTCAGCTGAACCAATTTCTACTAAAACTCGAGCAAGATTACTTAATTTCTTTTGGTATTTATATATTGTCCATCGCTGCAAACCTGTTGGAGTCCACTCTTCATCATATGTAGCTGGATCATCAATAGTGTCAAAAAGGTTTTCAAAATTATAAAATGCCACAGTATGAATGACGTATTTCTTAGGTTGTGCAGCGACATTAACAATTGAAAAACATATAAAAAGAAAAGGAATCACGTGCGATATTTTCATAAGTTCAATTTTTTCTAATCATTAATTTGATACCCTTTCGACTCTGTTACTTGTAAAAATAGTCATTTGGAATTGCAACTTAAAATTATTTTGGAATTGTCTATCTTTGTTTTTGTCAGCTAATGACTTCATTATTCTATTTTTTAAAGAAAAACTATAAAACATGCATCATAACCGATTCTTTTTTCACATTCGTATTCCACTTTTATATCAATTCTTATTCATTATATTAATTTTACAATCTTTCAATAGTCAAGCCCAAATCCAAATGATAACACCACCAAAATTACAAAAAGGAGATACTGTAGCTATTTTGGCAACAGCCAGAAAAAATCTAGATGACAACTTGAAACCTGCTATTGATTTATTAAAAAGCTGGGGACTTAACGTAGTTATTGGTACTACAATTGGCTTAGATAATAATCAATTAGCAGGAACCGATGAACAACGTGCAGCTGATTTTCAGCAACAAATGGACAATCCAAATATAAAAATGATTTGGTGTGTAAAAGGAGGTTACGGTACAGTAAGAATAATTGATTTATTAGATTTCACTAAATTTAAGAAGCACCCAAAATGGCTAGTTGGTTTTAGTGATGTTACCGCATTACACAATCATTTGAACACGATGGGTTTCAAATCCATACACGGAATCATGCCTGTAACTGTAGCGAGAGCAACTCCTCAAGCGATAGAAACACTGCGAATTGCCTTATTTGGAGAAAAGTTAAAATACGAAGTCGAACCTTTCGCAATGAACAGACCGGGTAAAGCTTCTGGAGAATTAGTAGGAGGGAATTTATCTATTTTATACAGCTTATTTGGTTCACCATCAGCTATTGATTGTACTGATAAAATCTTATTTATAGAAGATTTAGATGAATATTTATATCATATCGATCGCATGATGATGAATTTGAAACGAAATGGTTGTTTGGAAAGTATCAGAGGAATTTTAGTAGGATCTATGACTAAAATGAAAGACAACGATATTCCTTGGGGGAAAAACGCTATTGAAATCATTCAAGATGTTACCAAAAAATACAATATACCTGTTATGTATAATTTTCCAGCAGGGCATATTCAGGACAATAGAGCCTTAATTTTAGGGAATAAAGTTAGCATTGACGTAAATGACAAGTTGAGTACTGTAGTTTTCGAATAAGAATCCTACCCTTGAGCCTACCCAAAGGAGCGGGAGACTAGATATCAAAAAACTAAATATTGCAAACCTAAATGAAATGGCTGAACACAATGAACTTGGAAAACTAGGTGAAGAAATGGCAGTCGAATTTCTTCAGAAAGAAGGCTATACTATTTTAGAGGCCAATTGGACTTTTCAAAAAGCAGAGATTGATATTATAGCTAAAAAGGGAGATATTCTAGCAATAATTGAAGTCAAAACTAGGTCTTCGTTAGATTTTGGCTTACCCCAGGATTTTGTAAAACCAAAAAAAATTCAGCTGCTTATTAAAGCGGTTGATGCTTTCGTAAACGAAAGGAATTTAGATATAGAAGTGCGCTTTGATATAATTGCTATTCATAAAGAAGGGAAATCTTTTGTAATTGAGCATCTTATCGACGCTTTCTATCATTTTTAGTTGCTTTTTATAGATGTTATATTTGTAACAAATTGTTTTTTTATATACATTTGCATCTTGCTTACACATTAAAAACACACATCTATATAATCAAAAATATTTATTTATGAAAACGGTATCTTCCATTGTAGAAAACTACATTAAAACAAAGCCCTTTTTGTTAAATGCATTATCATTAGGCATAATTAATTTGACTTCATTATCCCGAAATATAATGACTGAATTAGAAAGTGAATTTGGCAAGGAAGTGAAACAAGGTGCTATTGTAATGGCTTTAAAAAGACTAACAGAAGAACTAGATTTCAGACTAAATCATAAAATCAATAAAGTCATCAAAAACATTGGAGAAATCACCGTTCGTTCTGCTTTGACTGATTATACCTTCGCAGCATCTGACACTGTTTTAAACAAACAAGCTGATCTAATTACTGATATCAACTCTTTTCCTGATATTTTTTATACCTCATCTAGAGGAGTAAACGAAACTAACATTGTAGTAAGTAACAGTATTAACCATTTGGTAGATAAGCATTTTGCCAATGAAAAATTGATTCAAAAACTAGATAATCTTGCTTCCATAACTGTAAAATTACCGAAAGAAAACATTGTCGTTCCCGGGATTTACTATTTCATTTTCCAACGTTTGGCCTGGGAAGGAATTATTATCAACGAAGTAATTTCAACTTCGAATGAGTTTACAATTTTAGTAAGTGAAGAGCAAGTAGATGTTGCTTTTAAAGTGATTAAAGATTTGAAGAATTAAAAAATTATAAATAACAAAGCTTCCAGCCTTCAGAAGGCTGGAAGCTTTGTTATTTAAATTACTTCCCTCCCAGCATTTCCATATATTCTAAAGCCGTTCTTGTATTCTTCACATTTTCAAAAGTCAATAGCAATCGCAATCCAGCTGGCGTTTCTTTTTCTTTTATTTTACAGATCGCACTATTCTTTTGAACAAATTGCAGCATATTAGTAAATCGCTTCGATTGGTAATAATCGGATTGTTGGTCTGACACAAAATAGCCAATCATTTTTCCTTTTTTCATCACCAATTTCTCGATACCTAATCTAGTTGCAATCCATTTTATGCGGATACTATTCATCAAAGCTTTCGCTCGTGGCGGCATAGGCCCAAAACGGTCAATCAATTTATTTTGGAAAACAATCAATTCCTCTTCGTTTTTCACTGTACCCAATTCATTGTATAAACTCAATCGCTCCGAAACATTATTGATATATTCGTCAGAGAACAACAACTCGAAATCCGTATCGATTTGCAAGTCTTTTACATACTCTTTAGTTTCAATATCATTTTCCTCCGGATATAAGTCCTTGAATTCATTTTCCTTTAATTCATCAATGGCTTCATTGAGGATTTTTTGATAGGTATCAAAACCAATTTCATTGATGAAACCACTTTGTTCCCCACCTAACAAATCTCCTGCACCACGAATCTCAAGATCTTTCATAGCAATATTAAAACCACTTCCCAATTCACTAAATTGTTCTAAAGCTTGAATTCTCTTCCTAGCATCATCAGTCATCGCTGAATACGGCGGACAGATAAAATAACAAAATGCTTTCTTATTGCTACGTCCTACTCTACCTCGCATTTGATGCAAATCTGATAATCCAAAATTATTGGCATTATTAATAAAAATCGTGTTTGCATTAGGAACGTCCAATCCACTTTCAATGATTGTGGTAGCGACTAAAACATCAAATTCGCCATTCATAAAAGCCAACATTAACTCTTCCAGTTTTTTTCCATCCATTTGACCATGGCCTATTCCCACTCGGGCATTAGGTACCAAACGTTGAATCATTCCGGCTACTTCTTTAATGTTTTCGATTCTGTTATTGATAAAGAAAACCTGACCGTTACGCTGAATTTCATAAGAAATTGCATCCCGAATCAACTCTTCGCTAAAACCGACCACATTCGTTTCGATAGGATATCTATTGGGCGGTGGCGTTGTAATTACGGATAAGTCACGCGCTGCCATCAATGAAAACTGTAAGGTTCTAGGAATTGGTGTTGCAGTCAACGTCAGCGTATCAACATTTGCAGCAATAGTTTTGAGTTTATCTTTTACATTAACACCAAATTTCTGTTCCTCATCGACAATCAACAAACCTAAATCTTTGAAGACTACATTTTTGTTTACTAATTGGTGTGTTCCAATTACGATATCCAGTTTTCCATCGGCTAAATCTTTTAAAGTTTCTGCTTTTTGTTTCGCAGTTCTAAATCGGTTTAAGTAACCAATTGAAACCGGCATGTCTTTCAACCTTTCGCTGAAAGTTCTATAATGCTGGTACGCCAAAATAGTTGTTGGTACTAAAATCGCAACTTGTTTACTATTATCAACTGCCTTAAAAGCAGCGCGAATAGCAACTTCGGTTTTTCCAAATCCTACATCACCACAAACCAAACGGTCCATTGGGCGATCACTTTCCATATCCGCTTTTACCTCTTGCGTTGATTTGGTCTGATCTGGTGTGTCTTCATAAATAAACGAACTTTCTAATTCGTTTTGTAAATAACTGTCTGGAGCAAATTGAAAACCTTTATCCAAGCGTCTTTTAGCATACAACTGAATCAAATTGAATGCAACATGCTTTACACGAGCCTTGGTTTTTTGCTTTAAAATCTTCCAAGCATTCGAACCCAATTTGTAAATCTTAGGTGGCGCTCCGTCTTTTCCGTTGTATTTCGAAATTTTGTGTAGCGAATGAATACTCACATACACAATATCATTATCAGCATAAACGAGCTTAATGGCTTCTTGTGTTTTACCTTCAACTTGTATTTTTTGTAATCCACCAAAACGTCCTATTCCGTGGTCAATATGAGTAACATAATCACCCACAGATAAAGTCGTGAGTTCTTTTAAAGTGATATTTTGTTTTTTTGAATAACCGCTTTTAATGTTGAATTTATGGTAGCGCTCAAAAATTTGATGGTCTGTATAGCACGTAATTTGGTTTTCTTCATCAATGAAACCTTGGTACAAAGGCAAAACAATAGTATTGTATTGCTTTCTGATATTTTCAGAATTGGCTTCGTCTAAAGTTTCAAAAATATCGTGAAATCGTTTCGCCTGCGCTTCATTGGAACAAAATAAATAATTCTTATAGCTATTAAAATGATTTTCACTTAAATTATTCAACAACAAATCAAATTGTTTGTTGAACGACGGTTGAGGATGAATGTGGTATTCGAATTTTTTAGTGGTTCTAAAAATAGGTTTTGAACCCACCTCAACAATAGAGAAATCCAAAGCTCTTTTAATAAAAGAAGCTTGATTTAAAAACAATTGCTCTGGTGTTGAACGTTTTATTTCTTGGGATAATTTAGCAAAAGCTTCTTCTGCTTTTCCAAATTGTTTATCTAATTGCGATAAAAAATCTTCGGTGTTTTGAATAAAAATAACTGTTTTTTCAGAAATATAATCTAAGAAACTCTCTCTGTTTTCCTGAAAAACTTTATTTTCAACATTAGGAATTATTGTAATCTTTTTTTGTATTTCAATGGATAACTGCGTTGCAACATCAAAACTCCGAATACTTTCTACCTCATCGCCAAAAAACTCGATTCGGTATGGATTATCATTCGAAAAAGAAAACACATCAACTATTCCTCCACGAACGGAGAATTCACCAGGTTCTGTGATAAAGTCAACTCTTTTGAATTCATATTCAAACAAAACTTCATTGATAAAATCGATAGAAATTTTATCACCAACAGCTACTTTCAAAGTGTTTTTATCCAATTCTTTTCGAGTTACCACTTTTTCAAAAAGCGCTTCGGGATAGGTAACAATAATTGCTGGTTTTTTTCTGGAATTGATTCGATTTAACACTTCAGCGCGAAGCAAAACATTAGCATTATCTGTTTCTTCAATTTGGTAAGGACGACGAAATGAACCCGGATAAAACAGCACATCTTGATCGCCAATCATTTGTTCTAAATCGTTCAAATAGTAAGCAGCCTCCTCTTTATTATTTAAAACAACTAAAAAAGGAAGTTCAGATTTTTTGAAGACTGACCGAATTACAAATGAAAGCGCCGATCCCATTAATCCCGAAAGATGCATTTTCACTTGATTATTTTCTAATAACCGAGCGGCAATTTGCTCTGTTTTTGGAGAATTATCGTAGGTATTGTATAAAACTTTTTTACTCAACTCTAGGTTTATTTTCGTCAATTAATACATTAGGAATAGCTCGTGTAGCATCCATCATTTTCAACAAATCAGATTCTCCTTCTTCAACTGGAATTTTACTTTTATCAACCGTTTTTTCCATTTGTCTTTGTAGGGAAACCAGTTCTAAATTGATTTCTGCAACTAACTTTGTTACTTTTTTGTCAGGAACAACATCTAGGTTGATGTATAAATCTAGCATTTGAACTTTAGCAATCAAAGCTGAAATTCTACTCTTAATTGGCGGAATACTATAATCAGAAGGAATATTATCGTTTAAGGCTAAAGCTTTTTTAGTAATTGCTTTCGATTTTTGTTGAAAAGCACCTATGTTTCTTTTTGGTTTTTGTGCTAATTCTTCTAAAAATAAACGCCATTCGTTCCAGGAAACCCTAGTGTTTTCTGAAGCTTCTGTGAGCGGTGAGTCATAAAAAACCCATCCTTTTTGTATGTTTTTAAATATGACTTCTCTTTTCTCTAACTCTTTCTTATTTTCTGCAGTACGTTTTTGGTCATTATCTTGGCAAGAAGCCAAAATAAAAAACATGGAAACGAATACCACTATTTTGTATATCATTGTGATTTTAATTAAAGTACAAAGTTACAAAGTAAATTTATAAATACGAATTCAAGTATAGGAATAACAATCTAATATCCATGAAGCTTTTTTAATGATTAAAAAAAGAAAAATTAAGAGTCAGAACCTCGTTATTATTAATTTTTAAATGTATTTATCGATTTTTTAATCAGTATCATGTTATTAACGAAAATAGTATATTTGTAATTCAAAATAGACAAAATGAGTACTAAAATATTGATTATCGGCGCTTGCGGACAAATTGGGACAGAACTTACCCATAAATTACGTGAGATATATGGAACCGAAAACGTAATTGCTTCTGACATTAGAAAACTGAATACTGATGTAGTTAATTCAGGTCCTTTCGAAGTAATAAATGCTTTGGATTTCAATCAAATTGAACATCTTGTAGAAGTGCATCAAATTGATGAAATTTATTTGATGGCAGCATTACTTTCTGCTACAGCAGAAAAAAACCCTGCTTTTGCTTGGGATTTGAACATGAACTCTTTATTTCACGTTCTGAATTTGGCGAAAGCCGGAAAAATAAAAAAAATATTCTGGCCGTCTAGTATCGCCGTTTTTGGACCTACAACTCCAAAAGAAAATACACCGCAATATACCGTTATGGAACCTTCAACTGTATACGGAATCAGTAAGCAAGCGGGTGAAAGATGGTGTGAATATTACCATAACATTTTTGGTGTCGATGTGCGAAGCATTCGTTATCCTGGCTTAATTAGCTGGTCATCTCCTCCAGGTGGTGGAACTACTGATTATGCGGTGGATATTTTCCACAAAGCACTTTCAGATAAAACATACGAATGTTTTTTATCCTCGGAAACTAAAATGCCAATGATGTATATGGACGATGCCATCGCTGCAACGATTCAAATCATGCAAGCGCCAGTGGAAGAAATAAAAATCCGTTCTTCTTATAATTTAGCTGCAATGAGCTTTACGCCAACAGAAATTGCTGCAGAAATCAAGAAACACATTCCTGAGTTTACCATTACGTACGAACCAGATTTCCGTCAAAAAATTGCGGATAGCTGGCCTGCCAGTATTGATGATGCTGAGGCTAGAAAAGACTGGAACTGGAAACACAAATTTGATTTGGGAACCATGACAGCGGATATGTTAGAAAACCTTAGTGCAGATAAAAAATAATATTTATACTATTTTTGTAGTTGAGCTTATAAAAATTAGTCGAAAATCTAATTTTTATAAGCTCATTTTTTTTAATTCTATTTCTTATTCTATCATGATGTAATTTATCAAAAAGGATATTTTTTTTGCTAAATTTGATAAAAAAGAAGCTGTATGAAACTAAAATCTAGTGAACCTTTTTGGTTAGTGAAAAATGGAATAATCAATTCCTACCCTTCCTTGCGAGAAGAATTAGAAACTGAAATTTTAATTGTAGGTGGTGGAATTACAGGGAGCCTCATTGCCCATCAATGTATAAAAGACGGCTATAAAACTACATTAATAGATCGGAGAGAAATTGGGCATGGTAGTACATCGGCTACGACATCAATGCTTCAATATGAAATTGACATTCCGTTATATCAACTTAAGGATCAAATTGGCAAAAAAGCTGCTGAAGAAAGTTATTGGGCGTGTTATAAATCTATTGATACCTTAGAGCGAATTGTTAAACACATAAAATCCGATTGTGGTTTTAATAAAAAAGAATCACTCTATTTTGCCGCTTTCAAAAAAGATGTTGCTGGATTAAAAAAAGAATTTGAGGCACGAAAAAATATTGGAATGCCGGTTAAATGGCTTGAAGCGGATGAGATTGATAGTCAATTTCAAATTAAAAATTCATTTGGCGGTATCCTTTCTGAACAAGGAGGAAGCATTGATGGGTTTAAATTAGCTCATGATATTCTAGCTTATAATCATAAAAAAGGATTAAAGATATTTGATAAAACAGATATCAAAAAAGTAACTTATTTAAAAACTGGAGTTCATGTTTTAACAGAACATGGTACTATAATTAAAGCCAATAAACTAATTTATTGCAATGGTTTTGAAAGTACCGAAATTATTAAAGATGATTTTGTTAAGCTTTTATCTACGTATGCAATGGTCGGTGAGAGATTTGAAGATGACCAATCTCATCTTAATAATACTCTTTTTTGGAATACTGCAGAGCCCTACATTTATATGCGAACTACTGACGACAACAGATTGCTGATTGGCGGTGAGGACGAAGAATTTGTAGATGCAAATAAAAGAGATTCATTACTTACTGATAAGGCAACAAAATTGACGAAGTACTTGAATAAAAATTTACCAAATTATGACTTTCGCATGGATTTTGTTTGGGCAGGAACATTTGGCGAGACCAAGGATGGATTGCCTTATATTGGAGAACATCCAGATTTTAAAAGCACCTACTTTGTTTTAGGTTTTGGCGGAAATGGAATTACATTCTCCGTAATTGGAATGGAGTTAGTCTCTGAAATGCTGAAAAATAAGAAACATCCACTTTCCGATTATTTTAAATTTAGAAGATAATTTTAGTATTTCTAACGAATAAAAAAAGGGTGTAAATAAATATTTGCACCCTTTAACATTTAAAGTTGTATTCCAATTTTGATGAACATTCTTTTCAACTCCTTAAATTCTGATTCTGATTTAACTTCTAACAAGTCTCTTCTTTTTCCATTTTTCAGTTCTATAAAATATTTCTTTCTGCCCATAAAAGATCGCTCATTCAATCCTTTTATTTGATCAATTGGCAATTTTTCAGCAGCAGTTTTTTTTATAATAAAATTGTACAATACAAGTATTGAAATAGCACCTAAAATTGCCCAAACCAAATTAATAAACCTGAAATTATCCATCCTTACGTCAGATAGATTTAAAATTGAATTGGCTAAGTTCAATATCATAAGCGCTTTCATTAACAAAAAATGATTTTTTAATCCATCTTTAATCTCTACACATTTTTCAGCTTCATTGTAGGTAATTTTCATAAGTAAATTCTAGAAATTTATTGCTTGTAAACATTATTATCTTGTTTCACATCAGCCATTAAACCACTTGGGTCAATCGTAATTTTCTTAATCGTACTTTTTGGCTTAGCAATCGTAAATTCTGTTGTAGGAAATGCCCAAGCCCAATCAGCTAAAACTGTTCTCTTAATCGCGGGAGTTGGATTTTCTTTTTCGAAATTCATCATACGCAACGGAATGTAAAAACTTTCCATTGTTCCATCTGTGTACTCAACTAAAAGATCTATTGGCATTGGCATTCTACCTATTCTTTCTAAAGTTACTGTTGTTTGATTGGCGTTTTCTTTTACATCTTTAATACCATAATCAATAGTATTAGTCGTTTTTGTCCAATCCGTTAAATACCAATCCAGATTTGCTCCAGAAACTCTTTCTGCTGATCTTTTGATATCATTTGGTGTAGGATGTTTGAATTTAAAATCACTATAATATTTCTTTAATGTTTGCATTAAGTTATCCTTTCCTATTAAATAGATCAATTGCGCAAGGAAAATTTCTCCTTTACTATATGATGTAATGCTGTACACTCTATTCTCATCAAAGCGATCTGCATGTGTAGCTTGAGGCAACTCTTTCCCTGAACTAACCATCGAATAGTATCCTTTGTAAGCTCCTGCAAAAGGATTTTCGACTTTTTTATCACTCATTTGATTTAAAGCATAATCTTCAATAAAGGAAGTAAAACCTTCGTCCATCCATCCATGTTTAGATTCGTTTGAAGCCAATACATGTTGGAACCAAGAATGAGCCAATTCATGAGCAGTTACACCCAATAGTCCTTCAAAAGTGCCTTGACCTAAAATCAAAGTACACATAGCGTATTCCATACCACCATCGCCACCTTGAATCACAGAATATTGTTTGTATGGATAATCCCCAACTATATTATTGTAAATATTCATTAACTCAACCGTTTTAGGTTGTAGGTTTTTCCAGTTTTGAATGTATTTTGGATTGTTCTTGTATAAGAAATGCAAATCAACATTATTAGGCCCTTTAACTACATCATGAATGTACTCTTTATCAGCTGCCCAAGTAAAATCATGAACCATAGGTGCATTAAAATGCCAAGTCAAGGTTTTAGTTTTCTTAGGAATTGTTACAACAACACCTGAATCCTGATATCCGTGACCAATTTCATTTTTGTTTTGCAAATAACCTGTTCCGCCTAAAACGTATTCTTTGTCAATGGTAATATTCACATCAAAATTCCCCCAAACACCATGAAATTCTCTAGCGATGTACGGATCAGCATGCCACCCTTCAAAATCAAATTCGGCCATTTTAGGATACCATTGCGACATTGACAATGCAACACCTTCTGCATTATTTCGTCCTGAACGTCTAATCTGAATTGGAACCTGGCCATCAAAATCTAAACTAAAAGTAGTTTTTGAATTGGGTAAAATTGGCTTACCTAACGTAACTTCAAGTATAGTACCTACTTCCTTAGTAGAAGCAACTATTCCGTCTTGTTTAAAATTCGAAATTTTCAAATAACCAATTTCATTCGGTTTCAAAGTTTTGATTCGGCTCTCTTTACCGTCCTTACCATCTACTTTTATTTTGTTAACCATTCTACCATCTGGATCTTTGATAGTTTGAATTCGAGCATCCATCTCGCTTCCCGGCTGAAAAGCATTGTTAAAAAGGTGATAGTACACTTTTCTTAGCGTATCCTGAGAATTATTGGTATAAACCAATTCTTGTTTTCCTTTGTATTGGTAGTTCTTTACATCCATGGTCACGTCCATTTTGTAATCAACATGTTGTTGCCAATATCCTTTGTTTTGTGCCACTAGATTTCCAAAACTTAAAGTAAGAACTGTGAGTAAAAGTATTTTTTTCATATTAATATAAAATAAAAATGGAAGGACAAATTGCCCTTCCATTTAGTGAATATTTAAAATATTATTTTTTAGACATCTTTTCTGCCATCAACAAAGCGTTGTACGCATTTACTATTTTTCCAGATTTAGATAAAGTTGAAAAAGGACGAGTGTCACTTGCTTTCCCACCAACGATAACATTAGTAGTAATTGCTACTCCTGAATCCATTAAGATATACTTTACTTGCTTAGCAGAAAGTTTAGGATAATAAGAACGAATCAAAGCAGCTACTCCAGCAACATTAGGCGCAGCCATTGAGGTTCCTTGTAAAAATTGATATGAATCATTTGGCGTAGTAGCATAAATTTGAACTCCTGGCGCAAATACATCAACATTTAACTTTCCAATATTTGAAAAACGTGCTACTACTTTATCTCCATATTCATAATTCAGCGCTCCAATAGTGATGACATTATCAGCATATTCTATTTTTTTATCATCTGCATCAGTTGGATAGTTATCAGCAAAGTCGATGTCTTTTGCATCATTTCCAGCTGCATGAACGAACAATACATCTTTAGATTCTGCATACTTAATCGCATCATAAACCCATTGTTTGTGGGGAGAAAAAGCTTTTCCAAAACTTCCGTTAATTACTTTTGCCCCATTATCTACTGCGTAACGTATTCCAAGTGCAATATCTTTATCATACTCATCCCCATCTGGTACGGCACGAACGGTAAGGATTTGAACATTATTAGCAACACCATCGCCACCTAAATTATTATTTCTCGATTGAGCAACAATTCCTGCAACGTGAGTTCCGTGTAGCGCTTCCTTCTTTTCTGGCCCAATTACATTGTTGTTCCCGTATTTAGTATCAGTAATGTCATTAGGATTATCACCTACAACTTTACGGTAGTCCATTTTAAGATTTTCTCCATTAGTTAAAGCTTTAAAATCAGTAAGATCTTTTTCAATAGCCTCTTTTAAACCTGCGATAGGCATTCCAAAAGATAGCATTCTTTGCATAACCATTTTACTTTTTTCAATAGCAGCATCTTTAGACGTAATCGCTTTTACATCTTCCATATTATATTCGGGCTTACCAAAATGTTTTACTAGAACTGCATCGGCATCTTTGATAGATACAAGCATTTCTTCTAAACGTGATTTTCCCGCCACAGCCTCAGCAATTTTTTTATCATTTAAAACTTTTGCCGCTTGATAAGTAGCATCATCAGCTAAAGTTTTATCTTTGATAATTCTCTCATATTCTAAATTTTCTTTAGTAATATCTCCAAGAAAATTCCAACCATGAACGTCATCAATATATCCGTTTTTATCATCATCAATTCCGTTTCCAGGAATCTCTTTGATGTTTGTCCATAATACTGATTTCAAATCTTCGTGCTCAATATCGACACCTGAATCTACAATTCCTACGATTACTGGAACTCCTTTTTTATCCTTCAATAATTCAGCATAAGCTCTATCAACGCTCATTCCTGGAATAGTATCTTTCACAATATCAAGATGACTCCAACGCTTTAATTCATTTTCCTTTAGTGGCGCCTTTTTCTTCACATTTAAAGGAGCAGTTATAGCACTTAACCCAGTAGTATTTATAACTTCTTTGGTAGTACCACATCCTGCAAGAACTAAAAGAGCAAATGCAGAGATGTAAATAGGTTTAATAGTATTCATTTAATTTATATTAAGTTGTTGAAATATTTGTCTAAAATAATTTATTTTGTTACAAATCTAACGATTCTTAACACTATGTTAAGATTTCATCGCAGGTAAATCGCTCTTTCATTCGCACGCCTTTTTCCGTTTTTTGCACCGTTATAATTTCATTATGCGCATCGTGTTCTAAGAATAAATAGTGGTTGTTTTCGGCAGCGGCATTCAAGAATTTTTCCTTTTCGGGCATGGTTAGCAAGGGTCTAGTATCGTAACCCATTACATAAGGAACAGGAATATGTCCTGCTGTAGCTAATAAGTCGGCACAAAAAACAATCGTTTTATCCTTATATTGGATCTGTGGCAACATTTGTTTTTCGGTATGGCCATCAGCAAAGAAAATGCCAAAGCCCAGCTCTGATTGCGCCAAGTAATCGCCTTCAGGCCTATTTATAAAGTGTAATTGACCGCTTTTTTGCATGGGCAAAATGTTCTCAGATAAGAAAGATGCTTTCTCGCGAACATTAGGTTTTGTTGCCCATTCCCAATGATTTTCGTTACTCCAGAATTTAGCATTCTTAAAAGCAGGTTCATATCCAGTTTTATCTTTGTTCCATTGTACACTTCCACCACAATGATCAAAATGCAAATGGGTCATAAATACATCTGTCACATCATCACGATGAAACCCATATTTAGCTAAAGATTTATCCATTGAATGGCTTCCCCAAAGCAAATAATATCCAAAAAATTTCTCTGATTGTTTGTTACCCATTCCAGTATCAATCAAAATCAATTTATTGCCGTCTTCAATCAGTAAACATCGTGCGGCAATATCAATTAAGTTGTTTTCATCGGCTGGATTTGTTTTGTTCCAAATCGTTTTTGGCACCACCCCAAACATAGCACCACCGTCTAATTTAAAATTTCCAGTTTCTATAGGATATAATTTCATGTATTTTGTAAATTTTGATAGAATTCAAAGTTAAGTAATTCAAATTCGATTAGGCATTACAAATAACTTTTTTCTATTTGATGATTAGTTATAAAAATGTTATCAATTATGGAAAAAGCTTTTTATATAGTATCTTTGTCTTTAATTTAGACAAAATCAATATAAGAAATTATTTGAGTTTTTAAAATTTGCTTTCAAAAGAGCATTTTTAACTCAATTAATAACTTTTAAACAAATAAAAACGAACTTATGATTAAAGTTTCTGACACTGCAAGAAAAAAAATCATCGATCTAATGAAAGATGATGGTTTTGATGCTGCAACAGACTATGTAAGAGTTGGTGTTAAAAGCGGCGGATGTTCTGGATTGTCTTATGATTTAAAATTTGATAAGACTAAAAATGAAGATGATAAAATTTTCATTGACAACGACATAACAATTGCTGTAGAAAAAAAATCTTTTCTATACTTAGCCGGAACAATACTAGAATTTTCAGGAGGAATAAATGGAAAAGGATTTGTTTTCAACAATCCAAATGCCAATAGAACTTGTGGTTGCGGAGAGAGTTTCTCTTTGTAAAATATTAAACAAAAAGATATGTCAAAATATACCGAAGACGATTTAAAAATCGAACTCGAAACTAAAGAATACGAGTACGGATTTTACACTGATATAGAATCAGAAACCTTCCCTATTGGTTTAAATGAAGATATTGTTCGTGCTATATCACAAAAAAAAGGAGAACCTCAATGGATGACTGATTGGCGTCTGGAGGCTTTTCGTGCTTGGGAGTTAATGATTGAACCAGAATGGGCTAATGTGCATTATACCAAACCTGATTTTCAGGCTATTTCTTATTATTCAGCTCCAAAAGCTATTGACCCTAATAAAACATTAGACGATGTAGATCCTGAACTTTTAGAAATGTATAAAAAGTTAGGTATCTCAGTTGATGAGCAAAAAATGATGAATAATGTAGCGATGGATATTGTTGTCGATTCAGTTTCTGTAGCAACAACATTCAAGAAAACATTAGGCGAGAAAGGAATTATCTTTATGAGTATTTCTGAGGCTATCAAAGAACATCCAGAATTAGTTCGTAAATATTTAGGAACAGTTGTACCGCAAAAAGACAACTTTTACGCGGCGCTAAATTCAGCTGTTTTCTCTGATGGATCTTTCTGTTATATTCCAAAAGGAGTTCGTTGTCCAATGGAACTTTCGACTTATTTTAGAATCAATCAAGCTGGAACAGGGCAATTTGAAAGAACTCTTTTAATTGCTGACGAAGGAAGCTATGTAAGTTACCTTGAAGGTTGTACGGCTCCAAGTCGTGACGAAAATCAATTACACGCTGCTGTTGTAGAATTAATCGCAATGGAAGATGCTGAAATAAAATACTCAACCGTTCAAAACTGGTTCCCTGGAAACAAAGAAGGAAAAGGTGGGGTTTTCAATTTTGTAACTAAAAGAGGAATCTGCGAGAAAAACGCAAAAATTTCTTGGACACAAGTAGAAACTGGTTCTGCAGTTACCTGGAAATATCCATCGGTAATCTTAAAAGGAGACAATTCAGTAGGAGAATTTTATTCGATTGCTGTTACTAATAATTTCCAACAAGCGGATACAGGAACAAAAATGATCCATTTAGGTAAAAACACTAAATCGACTATTATTTCTAAAGGTATTTCTGCAGGTAAATCACAAAATAGCTACCGTGGATTAGTGAAAATTGGACCCAATGCGGATAACGCGAGGAACTTTTCACAATGCGACTCGTTGCTAATGGGCAATAATTGCGGTGCGCATACATTTCCGTATATTGAAACTAAAAATCCAACGGCTAAAATAGAACATGAGGCTACAACTTCAAAAATTGGTGAAGACCAAGTTTTCTATTGTAACCAACGTGGAATTCCAACTGAGAAAGCTATTGCTTTAATCGTAAATGGTTTCAGTAAAGATGTTCTAAATAAGTTACCAATGGAATTTGCTGTAGAAGCTCAAAAATTACTAGAGATTAGTTTAGAAGGTTCAGTAGGATAGAAAATAAATCAAGTATAAAATACATTCGAAAATGTTATCAATAAAAAATTTACATGCCACAATTGGCGACAAAGAAATATTAAAAGGAATTAATCTAGAAGTAAAAGCAGGAGAAGTTCATGCGATAATGGGACCAAACGGTGCTGGTAAAAGTACTTTAGCATCTATTATTGCTGGAAACGAAAACTACGAAGTAACAGGAGGAGAAATTTCATTAGACGGAGAAGATCTTGCTGATTTGGCTCCAGAAGAGAGAGCACATAAAGGTGTTTTTCTTTCTTTTCAATATCCAGTAGAAATTCCAGGAGTTTCGGTAACGAACTTCATGAGAACGGCTATTAACGAAACTCGTAAAGCACAAGGACTGGAAGAAATGCCAGCAAACCAAATGCTAAAGGTAATTCGCGAAAAATCAGAATTATTAGAAATCGACAGGAAATTCTTGTCTCGTTCTCTTAACGAAGGTTTCTCAGGTGGAGAGAAAAAGCGTAACGAAATTTTCCAAATGGCAATGCTAGAACCCAAATTAGCTATTCTTGACGAAACTGATTCTGGACTTGACATTGATGCCTTGCGTATCGTTGCAAATGGTGTTAACAAGTTAAAAAGTGATAAAAACGCTGTAGTTGTAATTACGCACTACCAAAGATTATTAGATTATATCGTTCCTGATTTTGTTCACGTTCTAATGGACGGAAAAATTGTAAAATCTGGTGATGCTAGTTTAGCACTAGAATTAGAAGAAAAAGGATACGATTGGATCAAACAAGAACAAGAAGCATAAAAATGGATTTAAAAGAAAAATTACTATCGTCTTTTATGGCTTTTGAAGAGCGTATCGATGTTCACTCAGAACTTCACGATGTGCGAACTGCTGCCATAAAAAACTTTGAAGATAAAGGATTCCCATCCAAAAAAGAAGAAGCTTGGAAATACACATCACTAAATGCCATCTTAAAAAATGACTTTACTGTTTTTCCAAAACATGAAAATTCTATTGAATTCAACCAAGTCAGTAAATACTTTTTAAACGAAGTTGATACTTACAAAGTAGTGTTTATTGATGGTGTTTTCAGTTCTCATTTATCGTCAACAACTCATGAAGGAATTGATGTTTGCTTGATGGCTTCGGCATTGAACAAACCAAAATACAAAATGGTTATTGATAAATATTTCAATCAAATTGCAAATAAAGACGATAGCTTGACTTCATTAAATACGGCATTCGCCAATGAAGGAGCGTATATCAATATTCCAAAAAGTAAAGTAGCGCCAAAACCTATCGAAATCATGTATTTCTCTACAGGAAATGAAGCAGCGCTTTTGGTTCAACCTAGAAATTTAGTGATTGTGGGCGAGAATTCGCATGTTCAAATTATAGAGCGTCACCAAAGTTTAAACGAAAATCCAGTGTTAACCAATTCTGTTACAGAAATTTTTGCTGAAAAACGTGCCATTGTTGACTATTACAAAATTCAAAATGATACGCTAGAAGCAAACCTAATTGATAATACTTTCGTTTCACAGCAGCAAGAAAGTCATGTTTATGTACATACTTTCTCTTTTGGCGGGAATCTGACACGTAATAACTTGAATTTCTATCACTTTGGCGAAAGATTGACAAGCACTTTGAACGGTATCACAATTATTGGCGAAAAGCAACATGTTGATCATTATACGCTAGTGAATCATGCTACGCCAAACTGTGAAAGTTTCCAAGATTATAAAGGAATTTACGCAGGTAGTTCAACAGGGGTTTTCAACGGAAAAGTCTATGTTGAAAAAGAAGCTCAAAAAACGAATGCTTTCCAAAAAAGCAACAACATATTATTGAGTGACAAAGCAACTATTAATGCTAAACCACAATTAGAGATTTTTGCAGATGATGTAAAATGTTCTCACGGTTGTACGGTTGGCCAATTAGACGAAACGGCTTTATTCTATATGCAACAACGCGGAATTCCTAAGAAAGAAGCTAAAGCATTATTGATGTATGCATTCTCGAATGCAGTTATCGAAAACATTAAAATACCAGAATTAAAACAAAGAATTACCAAAATCATCGCTACTAAACTAGGCGTTAAAATGGGATTTGATTTATAGTTTTATTCTATTAAATACACAAAGGGCGCAAAGTTTTTAAATAGCTTTGCGCCCTTTTAATTTTATATTTCTGTAGCTATTCCCGCTATCCATTTCAATCTTTTTTCGATAAAGACCTCAAATAGGATTTTCATTTCTATCGGGGCTAAAACAACCAAAGCTCTGTGAATCTTTCAGTTATTTTTACACTTTGCGGTTAAAAGCTATTTCTTAAAACTCCCTATTATCCCTTTCAACATTCCATTAACATCAAATTTTGCATCTTCAGTTAATCCCATTCGCACAATCACTAAATCAAGCGATGGAATAATAAATACTTTCTGTCCTTGAAATCCATTCGCAGAATATATATCTCTTGGGGCATCTGGATATCTTCCTCCAGCATTTAGCCAAAAATGCCCCCCATAATCACCTTTTGAACCATTTGTAGGAGTAGCAACATATTTAGCCCAACTTTCATCAAAGATTTGATCGCCATTCCAGTTTCCTTTGTGTAAATACAACAAGCCAAACTTAGCCCAATCTCTTGTTGTAGCCCATCCATAAGACGAACCCACAAAATTTCCAGTCATATCCGTTTCAATGACCATCGAGTTCATTCCTATTCTATCAATTAGTGCAGCGTACCAAAAATCAAGATATTCTTGTTGGGTTTTAAACTGTTTTCTCAATATTCCAGATAACAAATTGGTAGTTCCCGAAGAATAATTCCAATGCGTATTGGGTGTAAAAGCAGCTGGTTTTACTATTTGCGATTGTGACATGTCTTTTTCTTGAAAAAGCATATTAGTAGCATCGCAAATCGTACTGTAATTTTCTACCCATTCTAGACCGGAATTCATGTGCAACAAATCATTTGTCGTAATTATTTTTCGCTCGTCGTTTTGCCATTCCAATATAGGCGCTGGTTTATAAATATCATATTTCCCTTGTTTTTGAAGAATTCCAAACATAGTTGCCGTAATACTTTTTGTCATTGACCAACCCAGAATTTTACTTTCTTTAGTAAATCCAGTGTCGTATTTTTCAGCAATAATTTTGTTTTTATAGATTACTAAAACGGAACGCGTCCTTTTATTAATTTCACCTTTTTTATCGAATGCATTCGCGACCGCTGTATTCAATTTGGAATAGTCAACATTGCTAAAAACAGTGTCTTTTGGTTCTAAATTTCCATATGGAAAAGGTAAGTTATTGTTAAGCTTTGTTCTTTTTGGAACCAAATATGGTTTACTAACATCAAAATCATCTGTGATTAAAGTGGCTCCTAGACCTTCACGGTAAATGGCTTTTCTTTCTTTTAATCCATAAACGGAAGCAGTGGCAAATTTTTCAGCATCGTTTATTTTGTTCGTGGCCAAATCAATCATATCGATATCATTGTCTCCATTTTCAATCATTTCTTGAGAACGACCATCTATAAAATGAGCTGAAGCAACACTTTTGGCTGAAAAGCCAGAAATTAAATCCAGTTTAGGATAAGTAGTAAATCCTACATATAAAATAGCAATAATAAGGGCAACACCGACGAATTTAAAGATTTTTTTCATTTTTCTAAAGAATTAATGTATTGCAATTTAATAAAATAATTTATCCTAAATTCAATAAAATATTTCTATGAATGCATAAGAAACAATCATAAAAATTAATCAATTCATGGCTCAAACGGTTTGGTTTTTCATTACTTTTGTATTTAGAACTTTTCTAAATAATTATGCTAGATATAAATAAAATTAGAGCAGATTTCCCTATTCTTTCTCAAAAGGTAAACGGTAAACCATTAGTTTATTTTGACAATGGTGCTACTTCGCAGAAACCACAAGTGGTTATTGATGCCATATCAAAATATTATCAGGAAATTAACGCTAATATTCATCGTGGTGTTCATACATTAAGTCAGTTAGCAACAGACGCCTACGAGATTTCACGTGTTAAAATTCAAAATCATATCAATGCAGAATTCTCACATGAAGTGCTTTTTACTTCGGGAACTACGCATGGAATTAATTTAGTCACTAATGGATTTGCTTCGTTATTAAAAGCCGGTGATGAAGTTTTAGTTTCCGCATTGGAGCACCATAGTAACATTGTGCCTTGGCAAATGCTATGCGAGAAAACTGGTGCAGTTTTAAGAGTAATTCCAATGAATGAAAGTGGTGAATTAATTATGTCAGAATATGACAAATTACTTTCAGATAAAACGAAAATTGTAACCGTAAATCATATTTCGAATGCTTTAGGAACTGTCAATCCTATTAAATACATGATTGACGAAGCACATAAATATGGAGCTGCTGTTTTAATTGACGGTGCTCAAGCAGTTCCGCATTTAAAACCTGATGTTCAACAATTAGATTGTGATTTCTATGTTTTCTCTGGACATAAAATGTGTGGACCTACAGGAACAGGGATTTTATATGGCAAAGAAGCTTGGTTAAATAAATTACCACCCTATCAAGGTGGTGGCGAAATGATTAAAGAAGTAACTTTCGAGAAAACTACTTATGCTGAACTGCCCCATAAATTTGAAGCTGGAACACCAAACATAGCTGGTGGAATTGTTCTAGGAACAGCGGTTGATTATATGAATTCCGTTGGGTTTGACAACATTCAAAAACAAGAATTAGAATTGCTTGAATACGGAACCAAACGATTATTAGAAATTGAAGGACTGAAAATTTTTGGCACAGCCAAAGAGAAAACCTCTGTAATTTCATTCAATATTGAAGAGATTCATCCGTATGACATTGGTACGATAATTGACAAATTAGGAATAGCCGTAAGAACCGGACATCACTGTGCGCAACCTATCATGAATTTCTTTACTATTCCCGGAACGATAAGGGCTTCATTTGCCTTTTATAATACCAAAGAAGAAATTGATTTAATGGTAGAAGCGGTGAAAAAAGCGCAAATGATGCTTTCTTAAAAATAAACTTATGAAACTACTTTCTCTATTATTTCTCACCATTATACTTGGGAAAGGTTGTGATAACGCAACAGCTCAGGATATGCAAAATACGGTAATTGAATACACAGCAAATACTAGAGGTTTTTATCAAAATATAACGATTAAAGACCAGCTGGTTTCAGTTTCGAAAGATAGAAATAACAATGACAAAGCTATTAGCACGAAAATAAGTGATGCAGATTGGGCAGCGTTAATTAATGATTTTAAAGAACTGAAGTTAGAAACTTTAAAGGATTTAAAAGCGCCAACAGAAAAACGTTTTTATGATGGAGCTGCTATTGCTAATTTAAAAATTACCTATAAGGACAAAAGCTATGAAACGACTAGTTTTGATCATGGTTTCCCTCCAAAAGAAATTAAGAAATTAGTAGATAAAATAAACACATTTGCTAAAAAAGAACAATACTGAAAATAAATTCAGCTTACTATGAAAATTAAAGAAATACAAGAAGAAATCGTTGATGAATTTTCGATGTTTGATGACTGGATGGAGCGTTACGAATACATCATTGAACTTGGAAAAAAACTTCCTTTGATACAAGAAGAATTCAAAACAGACAATAATTTGATAAAAGGTTGCCAGTCTAAAGTATGGTTACAAGGCGAGCAAAATGATGATAAAATTGTTTTTACAGCTGACAGCGATGCGATATTGACTAAAGGAATTATAGCAATATTAATTCGTACATTCTCCAATCAAAGCGCTACTGACATTCTTAATGCTGATATGGATTTTATTGATCAAATAGGCTTAAAAGAGCATTTATCACCTACTCGCGCCAATGGATTGGTTTCGATGATAAAAAATATTAAAATGTATGCTTTGGCATTCAATACCCAGAACTAAACAGAGAAAGTAGATTAAATCACGCCAGTTAGATGGCCAAAAATTAAATAAAATGGAACAAGAAATAGACACAACTGAATTAGGCGAATCAATAGTGAAAATGTTAAAAACAATTTACGATCCTGAAATTCCTGTTGACATTTATGAATTAGGATTGATATATGACGTAATGGTAAATACTGATTACGAAGTAAAAATACTAATGACACTTACTTCTCCTAACTGTCCTGTAGCAGAAAGTTTGCCTAGAGAAGTGGAAGAAAAAGTAAGATCAATTGAAAACGTAAAAGATGCGGAAGTAGAAATTACATTTGATCCACCATGGAGTAAAGATTTAATGAGTGAAGAAGCCAAACTAGAATTGGGAATGTTGTAAAATTTGTTCAAGGTTTAAAGTTTAAGTTTCAGCAACTTTAAACTTTAAACCTTTTAAACTTTTCAAAATGGAAGAAATTGTAAATAAAGTAGCTAACAGTGTTTTGGAAGTTTTTGATCTTGAAGACTATTATCCAGAAGGGATTCGAGCCCAAATAGATATTTCACAGTGGTTATTAGAAGGCTTTTTATTAAAAGAAAAAGACTTTAGAGAGCAGCTTAAAAATCATAATTGGTCACAATATCAAGATCAATATGTCGCGATTAATTGCAGTACAAATGCAATCGTACCTGCTTGGGCTTCTATACTTGTGGCAATTCAATTAGCACCATTTGCTAAAAAAATAATCGACGGAAGCATTGAAGATTTAGAATCTTCGCTATATGAAGAGTTACTTTCTAAAATAGATTATTCAGTTTATTCAAACAAGCCTATAATTATAAAAGGATGTTCTAGAAAGCCAGTTCCAATGCGAGCATACGTATTAGCCGCACAATACTTGCATCCTTTTGCTAGAAGCATTATGTATGGAGAAGCATGTTCAGCTGTTCCATTGTACAAAGCGAGTTCGAAAGCTTAATTTTAATATAATAGTAGGATCTGACCGATTTATCTTGAATTGAAAAGTTAAAATTAATTATTTTTGACAAAACTTTTAAAATACTTTTTTATGAGAAAAACAGCCATTACTTTACTCTTTCTTTTTAGCATTGTTGCTCTTAGCGCGCAAGAAACGGCAGTAGACACCACAAAATTGTGGACTAAAAAAGGAAATATCTCATTACTTTTTAACCAATCGTCTTATAATAAGCAATGGTTAGGCGGTGGAACTTCAAATATTGCAGGGAATCTAGGCGTAAACTACGACTTCAACTATAAAAACGGTGATGTGGTTTGGGACAACAAATTTATCCTTGCGTACGGTTTAAGTAAAATAAAAGGCGATGCAAAAACTGCAAAAACTGACGATAGAATAGAGCTAAATTCACTTTGGGGGAAAAAATTAAATGGGCAATGGTACTATTCCATGTATTTTAATTTCAAAACTCAAATGGATACTGGTTCAGACAAGAATGACTTAAAAATTTCCCATTTCTTCTCTCCTGCTTATTTCCAATTTGGGCCTGGTTTTTTATGGAAGAAAAATGACAACTTAAGTGTAAATTTTTCACCTGCTGCCGCAAAATTAATTGTGGTTCACCCTCATTTTACTGAATTCGAACCTTCTTTTGGTGTACTTCAAGGCGATTCTTCTCGTTTTGAATTTGGTGCCAGTATTACAGGATATTATAAACTCAACATAATGACAAATGTTTCTGTTGAAAACAGATTGAATTTATATTCAGATTATTTAGACAATCCGCAAAACGTTGATATTGATTACCAAATGAATGTAATCATGAAAATAAACAAATACTTATCTGCGAATTTAGCCTTCCAAACTATTTATGACGATAACTCAATAAAAGCATTTCAAACAAGAGAAGTTTTTGGCTTAGGAGTTAATTACGGTTTTTAGCTTAAAACAATATTCATGCAAAAAATCCCTTTTGAATAATGATTTCAAAAGGGATTTTTGATTTAAGCTATAGTCAAACATTACTATTTAAAAGTTAAGTTTTCCATAATTTGAATTGAATTGAATCACCTATTTTGGAGCAGCAATTTCCATTAAAAAAGCAGCTATCAAAGCTCCATAAGTTCCTATAACATAGCCAAAAACAGCCAAAAGAACACCTACGCTAGCTAGTGAAGGATGAAAAGCAGAAGCGACAATTGGTGCCGAAGCTGCTCCGCCAATATTTGCTTTACTTCCAACAGCTAAGAAGAAAAATGGTGCTTTAATTATTTTTGCAACAATAACAAGAAGTAGTACGTGTATTGCCATCCAAATTAACCCTACCACTAATAATCCAGGATTACTCATCACCGAGCCTAAATCCATTTTCATTCCTATTGAAGCCACCAAAATATAGATAAATACACTTCCTATCTTGCTAGCTCCTGCGCCTTCATACTGCTTTAATTTAGTGAAAGAGAATAGAATTCCTAACACGGTTGCAATCGTAACCATCCAAAAGAATCGATCTCCAAAAGTAGATGCAAAACTAGTGGGATCATTGACAATCTCGAAATTAGCCTTTAAAAAGTCGGAGATAGAATTACTTCCCCAATGGGAAAGGCCCACTGCTGTAAAAGCAACTCCTAAAATAACCATCAAATCCGTTAAACTTGGGTTTCTAGTTACATTATCAGCATAAGCTGTAACCTTCTCTTTTAGTTCTTCAATAGAACGATTATCAGCTTTTAACCATTTGTCTATTTTTTCTTTTTTTCCGATACCAAATAATAGAAAAGCCATCCAAATATTAGCAACTACAATATCAACTAAAACCATGGCTCCGTATTTTTCCTGATTGAATTTGAATACTTCAAGCATAGCAGCTTGATTAGCACCTCCACCAATCCAACTTCCCGCAATGGTTGAAAGACCACGCCAAACGGCATCAAAACCAGCTCCACCAACTGTTTCCGGAGAAAAAATTGACATGATCAAAACAGCTATTGGCGCCCCAATAATAACACCGACTGTTCCGGTAAAAAACATTATCAATGCTTTAGGACCTAATTTGAACATTGCTTTCAAATCGATACTAAGCGTCATTAAAACCAAAGCTGCTGGGAGCAAATACCTACTGGCTATAAAATAAATAGATGATTTTTTATTAATAGTTTCGCCGTTTTCAGCCACTTCGCTCCATTCTGGTGAAATAATATTTAACGAACTAAAAATAGAAGGAAGTAAATAACACATCAACAACGATGGAAAAACGATATAGAACTTTTTCCAAAAACCATCCTTTATCGCTGAAGTGTAAAAAACAAAAGCTAACAACAGCATTAATAATCCAAAAACTATAGTGTCGTCTGTAATAAAAGGTGGGTTTATCATATTTTTCAATTTGCCCGCAAAATAAGATAATTTTTGTCAGGACTACAATTTCGGAGAAAATACTAGTAACTATTTTACGTGATTACGCTTTACTTGTACCAATACTAAAAAATAGCCACGAATTCACTAATCGAGCTAGTTAAAACCTCCCAAAACAAAAGCTTTAGAAATTTTAATTAAAAAAATTTGTGAATTCGTGGCAAAAAAATAATTAGCTCATAATGCGGACAGTCCTATTATTTTATAATCATTAAAGTTTTAATTCTTAAATACCGTTTTCCCGTCTTTGGTTAATTCAAGGTTTTCTCCTTTTCCTCGTAATTCATAATGGTCGTTTTTGTACCAAATTCCAGAAGCTGGCTTTTGACCGGCTAACTCAAGCTCTTCACCGCCATCTAAATACACTTTTACACTATTTGTTGTGTTATTGTAAGTCATATCCAGCGTTTGTCCTTCCTTATTTTTTAGCACTGTTTTTACAATATCGTCTTTATGTGTAAAAACTACTTTTCCGTCTTTTTTCAAATCTATGTCGTTTCCCTTTCCTGTCAATTCGAAATTATCGTTTTTATACCAAATTCCTGATGCCGGTTTTTGATCTAGCAATTCAATCGTTTCTCCAATAAAATGGAGCGTTGCAGTTCCTTTGGTATTGTTAAAGGACATTTCTAATTTCTTCCCGTCTTTATCAGTTGACGAAAGAACCACAATGTCATCAGCAGCTTTTTCAACTGATTCAGTAGTTGGCGTTTCTGTGTTTTCTTGCTTTGGTGCTTCTTTACAAGAATTCAAAAATAAGGCTGTTAGCATTGCGATTGTCAAAAATTTCTTTGTCATTTTTTTGTTTAATTATTGTTTAAATTTATCTAGTTTATACACTATTACTGTTTGTACCAAAAATCAGACCATTATGTTCCCGGATATACAATTAGTGCACTTTCTATTGATTAATTCCGATGGATTTAACGATCCTTTTTTTAAATTTTGAAATTGCAGTTTTCCTTTATTGATGCAGTGTTTGTGTACGGGTTGAAAATTTGCTATAATTGTCAAAAAAAACATTAAAACCAGCTGAAAAACTACTTTAAAAAAAAAGAGGAGACTAAATCCTCTAAATACTCCTCAATTAATTTTACAATAATTCGATAGTGTCTCCTGACTTTCAATAAGTTCCGATCAACGCAAATTTCATGTTTCATACTGTGCGCGAAAAGAAATCTTAGCATTTAGCACGCGTTATTTCACACAACAAATTCATGTATTTTTTTTACATACTGTTCTCTTTGATACCAATCATTATAAACAAGCTCAAATTTATTTACTTTAAAAGTTCCAAAATCATAATTAATACTGTTATCCAAAAGTTCCAAAAATTTTTCTTTCTGACTCAATTCTTTTCTAAATCGAATAATTGTTGAATGCGCTGTTTGTATCAAATACCTTTTGTCTAAACTTTGCTCTACATTAGAATTTTTAAATTCTTTTCTCAACCTATTTCTAATGTCATTTAGCTCGTTATTATTCATAAATCCTTGTACCATAACTCCAGAAGGTGAAGCTGTGATTCCTTTAAAAGTAATATTTAAGTCTATTCCTTTTAAAAGACATTTTTCAGTCAAATCAATATATTTTTGAACATCTATTTTTGACATATCAAAATCACTGTAGCAAGAAATGATCGACATTACTGTAATGTGAATATCAGAATTTGGATAATAATATTGATTCGGCTCTATTTCTTTAAAATTCTTGAGAAAGTTCTGAATCTTCTTTTTTATTTCATTTGAAGGTCTTATTATAAGTGTTAATCCAAACCTTCTATCGTTTTTAGAATCAATTAAAGTATCAATGTGATAATTGTCAGAAGAAATTTTATTTATCGACTCGTGATACAGTTTTTTATAATGATTTTCAAGATTCATGTAACGCAGATTTTTTTAGTGATTTAGACTTTTTTTAATTATGTCGACTAATGTTCATACACTAAATTGCTTTTCCAATTAATGCGAACCGAAAACTTTCCACAAGATAAAATATTTCCGTAAAGAACTAGTCACTTGCTTGCAACTATTGGGACATGAATATATTAAATTTCGTTGCCAACAATTATTATTTTATAAAACGACAATAAACAGTTATTTTTTAAAATTTACAAATTACCTTAAATAGTTTAATCTTTTTACAGGATTTTACACGCAGCTTTCCGCTAAAACCAGTACGTCTAAAAATCTATAACCGAAAACTAAATGGTTAATCATTAAATCAATATATGTGATGTAAAAGGCACTTGAAATTCTTTTTACAAAAGTCGCTTTGTTGTTATAAAAATAAAACGATGCATAAAAAGCTTTAAAAATCGCTTTTAGGGTCCCAAAATACATAATCAGTATTATTAGACACTGTTTTAATATATTATGGTCAATTAGGTTGAAAATTCGCCATATGTTGTTTGCTTCAAAAATCAACCTTACATCGGCTAAGGCGTGTTTTATGGCTTTCTTAGAGATGATATTTTTTGTGTTATTTGTATTGTTTGCTCACTTTTTTGGGCACAGTTTGCAAAACTGCCCAACTATTGTGGGATTACTGCGCGATCGGGAACGAGAATCCTCCTGATTTTTCTTCGGGAGATTACTTCACCTAGCAGTAATTTTTATAGGAGTTCAGTCAACTTTGTTTGCAGCGTACAGCCTGACAAAGCTGTAACACAGAGGAAGCTCGGGCACGCCCAAAAAAAATCCCTCTTGAAATTTCAAAAGGGATTGGTGTGGAATATAGCTTTGGGAAATTACTCGGTTTCTTCTTCCGCTTCTTTATCTTCTTTCTCAACAGCGTCTTTATAATCTGGATATAAAAACTTATTGTACGGAAAACGGGTAATGTGAATGTGCCGTACGGCTTCGTAAACGCGTTCTCTGAATTCCTCGAAATTTTCTTTATTAGTTGCCGAGATAAACAAGGCATTTTGTACTCCTACTCTACTCATCCAAGTCGATTTCCATTCTTCCAGCGTGTAATGTCTGGTAGTTTTTTCGGTCATCAAATCATCTTCGTCAATGGTCAAATGCTTGTATGCATCGATTTTGTTGAAAACCATAATTACCGGTTTGTCATTGGCTTTGATGTCCAACAAGGTTTGGTTTACCGATGCGATATGATCTTCAAATTCCGGATGCGAAATATCAACTACGTGCAATAACAAATCGGCTTCGCGAACTTCATCCAGCGTACTTTTGAAAGAATCTACTAGCATAGTAGGCAACTTTCTAATGAATCCAACAGTATCAGAAAGTAAGAAAGGCAGGTTTTTGATGACTACTTTACGAACGGTAGTGTCTAAGGTGGCAAAAAGTTTGTTCTCTACAAAAACGTCACTTTTACCAACGGCGTTCATCAAAGTTGATTTCCCAACATTGGTGTATCCAACCAAAGCGACACGCACCATAGAACCACGATTGCCCCGTTGCGTTCCCATTTGTTTGTCGATTGCCTTAATTTTATCTTTCAATAAAGCGATTCGGTCACGAACAATACGTCTGTCGGTTTCAATCTCCGTTTCCCCAGGTCCACGCATCCCAATTCCCCCTTTTTGACGCTCTAAGTGTGTCCAAAGTCCGGATAATCGAGGCAACATATAGATGCATTGCGCCAGTTCTACTTGGGTTCTTGCATAGGAAGTTTCAGCACGTTGTGCAAAAATATCCAGGATCAGGTGCGTTCTATCCAGGATTTTACATTCCGTAATAATTTTAGATATATTTTTTTGCTGGGATGGCGATAATTCATCATCAAATATCAAAGTAGAAATATCATTTTCTTTTACAAAAAGATGAATCTCTTCAATTTTTCCAGTACCTACAAAAGTCTTAGGATTAGGGCGTTCCATTTTTTGAGAAAAACGTTTTACCACTTGGCCTCCAGCAGTAAAGGTCAAAAACTCTAATTCGTCAAGATACTCATTTAGTTTCTCTTCGCTTTGATTTTGAGTTACAATACCAACTATAGCCGTTTTTTCGAAATTTAGTACTTCTTTTTCTAACATATTTTTGAATAAGCTACAAATTTAATCATTTGTAAGGGACTTATGTAGTTATGGGTTTATAAAAATATCACAAGCTTTTAATAATAGGATTATCTAACAGCAAACTAACTTTTAATTTGGACATGAATGAACCAAATTTTCATAAAACAGTTTCAACTAACAAATAGCTAAAACGACAAAGAGACTGCACATAATGGCAATCTCTTTGTCCTTTAATGTTTCCGTTAAGTACTAACCGTAAACTTAATTTATTATTTGACAGCAATTAATTTAACATCAAACGCAAGGACTGAACCGCCTGGTATTCCAGAAACACCATTACCGTAACCAAGATGAGCTGGTACTAAAAGCACTCCACTTCCACCTTCTTTAAAATATTGAATTCCTTCTGTCCATCCTTTTATAAATTTATATAAATCCCCCGAAATACCTGAAGCATTTTGATCAAAAATTTTACCATTTGTAAAACACCCTTTGTAAGCTACTGTTACACAAGAGTTTACAGTAGGCTGTTTTCCAGTACCCGGCTCAGTAACTACATAATACAAACCTGTATCGCTTTTTTGAGCATTCAAATTATTTTTGGCAATATAATCCACAATTTCCTTTTCATTTTGAACTGTATAATCAACTGGTTGCGTTTCAATATCAGACTTCAAATCTGGAAAGCAAGAAACAAAGAGTGAAGAAACAAGTGCTAATAATGTAGATTTCATGATGACTTTTAATTTTATGATTGCGCAAATATAGCAAAATTACTTTTCACCAAAAACTTGTACGTCATCAACCTGAAAAGCACCATCCAGCGCTAAGTTCTTACCAGATCCTGTATATTTAAAAGCAATGTTTATTTTGCCTTTATACGAAGATAAATCTACTGCGCCACTTCCTATAAATTGACGCCAAGGTGTAGCTTGCTTCGGCAAATTAGTCACTAATGGAATCCATGTTGCTTTAGTTACATTCAATCCATCAAAATTTGTGGAAACATAGACTTCAAGTGAATTTAATGGCGAGTCAACGTCCAAATGATGTTGCGCAGTTCTAAAAGTCAAGATTTCTTTAGTGTAAACATCCATATCTATTTTTGGCGAAATTAACCAAGCTATATTTGAAACTACTTTTGTTCCTGAAATACTAAATTCAGCAAAACCATTGCCAGAATAAACACCACCTTTCCAAAAAAGAGAACCATTTTGAACAATATTAGCCCAACCTGGAAGACTCAAATTAGATTTATCCACAACGGTTTCAAAATCTTGTGAGAAAAAAGCAACCGATCTATTTCCTGTCATGACTACATCTTTCTCCGAGCGTGCTAATAATTGATAATCATTTCCATACTTTGTTAAAATTCCTCTAACTTTTCCACTACCATTAGGAACTATGCTAGTAGCAAAATTTGCAAAACTACTTGTTCTAAAATAAACTTGATTCCCTGATTTATCCATCAAACCCCAATTAGTAGCGCCACCTACATTATTCGATTCTTCAAAATAATGACGACCCACCGCTGCTGTTGCAAACTGAACATCGGATAATTCAACCAAGGTATTTAAATAAGAATCATTTAGTAAATCGGTCATTGAAACCATCTTCACAAGTTCTTCTTCTTTTACATTGGTACAAGAGGCATTCAAAACATTTTTATACTCATTTTGCGAAAGTCGACCCACTCCACCATCATTGTACGCATTTACAAAAATACTCCCAATACGCATTCCTCCAAACGAAATATCAGTATACTGGTTTTTCAGTTTTATATATACTTTATTGCCTGGCCGATAATCAATATACAAGTTCGTAGCATCTACAGGAACGCTAAAACCTATTGCTGGTGTTGTGGCTGTTGCCAAAGTTTGAAAAGAAATCGTTTTGAAAAAATTACCTGCTTCATCACTCGAAACTACATACGCTTCAATGATATCATCGTATTTATATTGTGCTATAACAGCATTTGCATTAGCGCGAACATCACTCACGCTCTTATTTACGACCAAATCCGTTTGGGTACATATAAGTTTTGGAGCACTTATATTATCCGTTACACAACTATTGATTATAAATAACAACAGCAAAAATAAATAGGGTTTGTGAAATGTTGCTTTCATATTTTTTAATTTATAAATTGATATATAGATTCACAAAATAGGTTCTTCCGTATCCGTAGAAATATTTATTCCCAAATGAGGGTGTACCACTGGAAAAATCTTGATTCATTTTTCTAAAATTGGCATTTCGAGCTTGTTCGTAACCACCCGTTTTATAAGTAACATCGAGTACATTATTGACACTCGCAAACACACCAAAGTTCTTTCCGTGAATTCGCCACGATTTCCCACCCACGAGATTTAAAAGCATTAAAGGATCAAACTTTTCTTGTTTTAACAACTCAGCTGCTCTTTCCTCTGTTGCTTCTGGAAAATTGAATCCAGAAGCTGGATTTTTATAGAATATTTTAGTTCTGGAAATTGCTGAAACATCAATATAATTATTAGTGAGATAATTAATATTTGCACTAATCCACCAATAACTAGGATCTCTATATTCTAAACCCACTGAATAAGCACGTTGCGGCATTCCCGCTTGTTTATAATTCTTTAATGCAGCTGCTCCAAAATCAAAAACTGGATTAGTATTTTCTACAGAGGCTTTGGCATCATTTGTCAAGGAGACTTGTGGATTACTAGCATAAGTATAGTCACCAAAAGCTCCTGAAAAAGTAGTTTTGAAAGTGGAACTTAATTGGTATTCCAAACTTAATTCTGCTCCAATATTCTTCTTATTTAGCTTCGTTAATGTTTGGCTTACAAAAGCATCTGTATTCAAATATCCTGCTCCATCATCAAAAATTCCTTCCGCATAAAAAAACGAAATTTGAGTTACATTTTTTATTAGCGAATAGTAAGTTGTCAATCTGCCTTTCAGTTTAGGTGATCGATAGACATAACTAAGATCTATACTATTGATGTTTTCACTTTCAAGTCCATCTATTATTAAATTATTGAGTCTAGAATTAGGAAAAGTGTTGCGCAATGATGGCGCTTTAGTCAAATGTGCCGCATTAAAGGTAACCAACTGTTTCCCCGAAATTTTTAAATTTAATCCAGCTTTGAAGCCAAAGTTTTCAAAGGTTACTTTCTCACTTTTTCCAAAAGAATTATTCTCATAAATTCCGTTTCTGTACAAACCCTCTCTCTGATAATCTCTAGTCGAAAACTGTTGCCCTAGATAAAAATCAACTTTATTGTACGTGAATTTAAATTGGGTAAATGCCTCTATTATAGTAGCTAAATAATTGTAGTTGTATCCATAAGTATCGCCTACAACTACTTGTCGATCTGGATTATTAAGATCAGATTGAGATAGTCTTCCTTTATAAAATGGATCAATATCATCAAAATACAAACCGCCCAGCAAGTCTAGTAAATGCTGAGAATAATGTGATTTTAATTTTTTGAACGATGCACCTGCATTCAAAAATATATTTTCAGACAGTTGCGAAGTCAAATTGGTATTAATTGCAGCTGTTTGATCTTCTACTTGATCTTCATATAAAACATACTTGCTTTTTTTAGGCTCATAGCCCGAAATGATTCCATTCGAATCAAGAACAGGAGTTTGATTCGCCTTATAAATGGCATTCCAATCGATTTGAGAATTAGCTAAAAACGAAATTTTACTTTTCTCGGCATTTTCATAATCTGGTATAAATGCTCCCGAGAATTCACCGCTATCTTTTGCATATAACGAACTATAATAACTAGACATTTTTCTGTAATACGTTGGATCAGGACTATTCGCATTTTGATAATCGATATTGCTGTTCGTAATTTTCCCAAATTGATAAGTCGCACTTGAGTTTAAGTTCGTTTTATCATTAATTTTAAAATAATGATTGAGCATAATTGTAGGCATTTCGATAGTTTTCATACGAGCATTTCGTTTTTTTCCGTCTTGAAAACCCCAATAAGAATTGTATTTCACAGTAGTCAACTCAGTAACTTCTGCCGTATTAGGAGAGTTTTTAGCTCTTGAATTGGGTGTGTAGATTCCAGTTAAGTTCAACGACTGATTCTGACTCAATTTTTTTTCAAGACTTATGAAAAAGGAATTTGCATCATAGTTGGTTCCTTCAAAATAACCTTCTTGTGCCCAGCGTTTTCCTGCCGAAACTACAAAAGCCCAGCCATTAGCATTCATTCCACTTGCATATGTTGCCATGGTGCGCCAACTGTAATTAGTATTAGTTCCTGAAAATGTGATTCGGGAACCGGGCCTGTAAATAGAAGCTCGTGTATTGATTTGTTGCGTTCCCAAAATCCCTCCAAAAGTATAATCAGAAGGTGCAGTTCCTAGCGTAAATTCTTGATTGCGCAATGCGTCATTCAATCCGCCCCATTCACCCCATTGCGGCCTACCGTCATATATTTTATTCATAGAAACACCATTGATCATCATAGTTGAATATTCGCTATCTAATCCTCGAACTCTAAAACGAGCTTGTCCCCAATTGAAAGCGGCAGATTGTAAAAAAGCATCTCTGGAGGATTGTAATAGTCCAGAAGTACTTTCGGAACTGCTATTTTCATCACTAAAATCGCTCTCTATAAGCGTAATGATACTACTTTGTTGTTCTAAGGTTTGGTCCTCTTCCAGCGATATGGTTCCTAAATCTAGTCTTTGGCCTTGCTCAATATCTATAGGATACAAAGCATCTTTGAATCCTTGACTGTGAACAAGAAGCAATATATTTCCAGAAGGAACATCATCAAAACTAAATTGACCATCAGTTTTAGTGATTTGCATCAAAGTCGTATTTTGAATACTGACAACTACAAATTCTAATGGTTTTTGAGTTTTGGGTTCGATAATTTTACCAAAAAAACCGGTGTTGTTTTGTGCTGTAACAATTGCTGTTTGAACGATAAAGAAAATTGTGAAGTAAAATTTTTTCATATATTCAAATAATCCTGAGGGTTACACTTATTAAAATAGTAATGGAAAGAACCTTTTTAAGTTGTTTCCAATAAAAAGTTTAACCCATAAAGATTTATTTATAGGTTGAACTAAAAACATTAAAGCGTTTCCCTAAGGAAAAGCACTTTAAAATGATTAAAAAGTGAATTTTGGAAAAGTGGTATATATTTTAAATAATTACATGCTGAAAAAAGTGGTATTTATAAGTCAGCACAAAATCGAACTACTCCTTTACAGAATTGTAATATTAAAAGTAGTTAAATAATTTATAATATATTGATTTTCAGTAAATAAAATAATTAATTTTAAGTAAGCTTCTCATGAAGTTATCTATAGAAAATAAAAAATGACTGTAGAGCCCCGATAATAGTGACATCCCTTGTTGTCCTTGCGAGGAACGAAGAAAAGACAACAAGGATATAGCGAATAGCGGGAGAAAATGTGTTTTGAAAAAGAGAATTCCTGCTCCCAAAACAAAAATTTTATTCTATTGTTTCGATTTTAGAAACCATAAATGCGATTAGAACTCCAAAAATACCGATGAATGCGAATGAAAATCGCAGGTTGGATAATTCAGCTATGTAACCAATAATAGGTGGTCCCATTAAGAAACCTAGAAAACTGACGCTCGAAACTGTAGTCAAGGCTATACTTGGAGAAACATTTGGATTTTTCCCCGCAAGGCTATAAACGGTAGGTACAATCGTTGAAACTCCGAGTCCAACTAGCATAAAGGCAAGAGTTGAAGGAATGATAAACGGGAAAAATACTGCTATAAAAAGCCCCGTAGAAATCATTATTCCGCTGATCTTCAGCACATTTTTTCTTCCAAATTTACGTATTAGACCGTCTCCAAGGAATCTACCTCCAGCCATCATGATCATAAATGAAGTGTATCCTAAAATTACTAATGGACCTGGCGCTTTGATAACATCTTTGAAATAAACGCCACTCCAGTCAAACATTACCCCTTCGCTGGCCATGCTGCAAAACCCTATTATTCCCAACCAAATTAGTGCGCTATCTGGTTTTGAGAACATTTTTGCCTTCTTGACTTTGATAGTTTCTTTGGCTTTTATTAAAAATTTAAAATTGAAAGCCATCATTAAAAACACAACTCCACCAACGATGAGAAAGTGAATGTACGGTGTTAAATCGAAGGCTAGCATTGCTAATCCTACTAAAGCCCCCATGAATCCGGCAAAACTCCACATCCCGTGAAAAGAGGACATGATTGTTTTTTTGAAAAGCACTTCGGTATAAACGCCCTGAGTATTTACAGCAATATTAGAGAGGTTCCCAAAAATTCCAAATACAAATAATCCCGCTGATAATTGCCAAGCATTAGTAGCCAAACCCAGATTAGTCATACTAAAAACGTAAAACAATAACGAAAATACTAACATGCGGTGGCTTCCAAAACGACTCACTAATTTTCCTGAAAACGGCATAATTAATAATTGTCCTAGTGGCAACGCAAATAAGATTGTTCCTAAATCTCCTTCGCTGAGTTGTAAAGTTGTTTTTATATCTGGAATTCTACTTGCCCAGGTCGCAAAACACAAACCCATTCCAAAATAAAACATAGAAACTGCCCAACGAATTCGGTTTAAGTACGAAATCTTGATGTCTCTATATTGTTTTTTGAATTTTGCTTTTGTTTTTGACTTTCCTAAGAAGTTTAAATCTATCAAACCGTTTTTCTTTTAAAATTTTACTTTGCAAAAATACAACAAGCAATTGGCAATTGAATCAAAACTAAAGAGCCTGAAAAAAATACAACGTTATTGTTTATAAAAATTAAAGAACTATGAAGATAACTCAACCCAAATTGCGCAAATTTCCACCAATTTATTCGTGTTGAGAACGCAGCAAATCAACAACTTTTTTCTGGGCACTACTTTGAATCGCAGCTTCAATAATTTGCATTACATGAATACCGTCTTTTGCTGTTACTGGTTCTATAGTATTACTTACAATCGAATTATAAACACCTTCAAAAAAGTCATAATAATTCCCTTGTAGTGTAGAAATCGTTTTTTTTACGATTTCACCATTAATTTCCGTGTGCAATAAACCTGCTTTTTCAATTGGTTCAGTTCCCCAAGTAGTTAGATTTGGTTTTTTTCCTAATTTCAATTCATCTTCTTGAATATCGCCTCGATGTTTTACGAAGGAACCTTTTTTTCCATGAATAATATAAGCCGGATTTGCTTCTCTGACAAAAAAACCCGCTTTTAAACGGACACGAAAAGTAGCATAATACAGTAAAACATCAATATAATCATCCACTAAGGAATGTTCTCGAGTTATGCGAATATCTGCAAAAACGGATTGTGGCAAACCAAATAAACACAACGCCTGATCTATGATATGTGGACCCAAATCTTTCAATATTCCCGATCCAGGATTAATACTTTCTTTATGCTGTTTTGGACTCAACAACGGATTGTATCTGTCAAAATGGAATTCAGCTTCTACAATTTCGCCAAGAACCTCATCAGTTATAACTTTCTGCACGGTCTTAAAATCGCTGTCCCATCTTCTGTTTTGGAAAACGGCCAATTTCAATCCTTTTTCTTCAGCTAAAGCCGCTAATTCTTTTGCTTGGGCAACCGTTGTAGTAAATGCTTTTTCGACAACCGCATGTTTGCCTGCTAGCAAAACTTTTTTAGCGTACTCGTAATGGATTTCTACAGGCGTGTTCACAATAACTAAATTAACATCACTTTCCAGTAGCTCTTCTATTCTAGCATAACTTTTTACTTCAGGGAAATCGTAATTTATTAATTTTTTAGTTCTTTCCCAAGAACCAGAAATTTCAAAACCCTGATGAATTGATAGAAACGGAGCATGAAAGACTTTTCCGGACATTCCGTATGAAAGCAACGCTGTTTTTATTTTTTGCATGATATTATTATCGAAGTTTATTTTGAAAAATGTTAAATACAAATGGTCTAAAATTTGAAGCAACAAAATTGGCACAATTTACTTTACTAAAAGTATTTCCATCGAATAAATATTGCTTTTTAAAATAGAAAAGCTAAAAACTAAAGAGAAATTAATAGTAGACAAGAATTACACGAATCTCAATAATTACTAGTAAATTAGGTTTTTAGATTCAAATAAATTTGTGTCCATTCGTGGCAAAACAATCAAGTACAGTTATTATTTTTACAACAAATGCCCTAGCCCAGAGTGCAGCGACATCCTCTTGTTGTAGCGCTAGCGAAAACAAGAGATATAGCGAAAAGCTGGAAATAGCTCCAAGAAAATTAAACCATTAGTGAACTTTGCGTTTAATTTATTTACTTTTGCAAAAATAATTCTCAACTTAAAACTGTTTATAGCATGCAACTGTATAACACCTTAAGCGCAGAAGAAAGAGCCATCATGATCGATGATGCCGGAAAACAACGACTTACGTTGTCTTTCTATGCTTATGCGCAAATTCAAAATCCAACACAATTTCGAAATGATTTATTTCTCGCGTGGAATCCATTAGGCGTTCTAGGCAGGATTTATGTCGCAAATGAAGGGATAAATGCTCAACTTTCGTTACCAGCTGATAATTTCTATGCGTTCAAAGACACCATTGAAGCATACGATTTTATGAAAGGAATTCGTTTGAATATTGCCGTAGAACATGATGATCATTCCTTTTTGAAACTAACCGTAAAAGTTCGTGACAAAATTGTTGCCGATGGTTTAGTAGATGAAACTTTTGATGTAACCAATATCGGAATACATCTAAAAGCGAAGGAATTCAATGATTTATTAGAAGATCCAAATACTATTGTGGTTGATATGCGCAATCATTATGAGAGCGAAATCGGTCATTTTACCAAAGCCATAAAACCAGATGTAGACACTTTTCGCGAGAGTTTACCTATCATCGAAGAGCAATTAGCAGCACACAAACAAGATAAAAAATTGTTGATGTATTGTACCGGGGGAATCCGTTGCGAAAAAGCCAGTGCGTATTTTAAACACAAAGGTTTTGAAAACGTGTACCAATTAGAGGGAGGAATTATTGAATATACCCGTCAAGTAAAAGAGCAAGGTTTACAAAGTAAGTTCATCGGGAAAAACTTTGTGTTTGATCACCGCTTGGGCGAAAGAATCACAGACGATATTGTATCGCAATGTCATCAATGCGGCAAACCTTGTGATGTACATACCAATTGCGCGAATGAAGGTTGTCATTTGCTTTTCATTCAATGTGAAGAGTGTGCTAGTGCTATGGAAGGCTGTTGTTCTGCGACCTGTGTAGACGTTATCCACTTACCTGAAGAAGAACAAAAAGCAGTGCGAAGAGGAATTAAAAATGGCAATATGATTTTCAAAAAAGGAAAATCGGATGTGTTGACTTTCAAAAACAATCAACATCCATTGGCAGCCGTTCCAAATCTGACAGAATTAGCAGCAACAAAAACAACGCGTAGATTGGCTACTGTTTTGAAAAAAGAAACAAAAATTAAAAAACAATATATTGGCAAAGGAACTCACTTTTTTCCAAAACCAAGCGTTGCTCAATTTTTAATTGAAGAAGGAGAAATCAAAATTGGTGATAAAATCTTAATTAAAGGAACCACAACGGGAGAACAGCAAATAATCATTGAAGAAATGTTCGTGAACGACATAGCTGCTACAATCGCTGCTTCGGGAGACACTTGTACTTTTAAATTGCCTTTTAGAATTCGTTTGTCTGATAAATTGTACAAAGTTTTAGACTAGTTTTTTCAAACAAATTCACTCATCGCCTTTGCTAAGGTTTTAAACTTTAGCAAAGGCTCACTTCATACCAAAATGACAACAAACAATACAATCGAACTCATGGCTCCCGCTGGGAACTTTGAGTCGCTTCAAGCTGCAATAGACAATAATGCAGACTCCGTTTACTTTGGCGTAGAACAATTAAACATGCGCGCTCGTGCCACTGTAAATTTCACCATGGACGATTTGCCTGAAATTGCGCTTCGTTGCGAAACCAAAAAAATCAGAACTTATTTAACTTTAAATACAATTATTTACGATCACGATTTATCTGTAGTAAAGACTTTGCTAAACAAAGCCAAAGAAGCCAATATCACTGCCGTAATTGCATCCGATCAATCCGTAATTGCAATCGCCAGAGGAATTGGTCTGGAAGTGCACATTTCGACTCAGCTGAATGTCACTAATATCGAAACCATAAAGTTCTACAGCCTATTTGCTGATACGATGGTTTTAAGCCGCGAGTTGAGCTTGCGCCAAGTAAAAAACATTACCGACCAAATCAAAAAAGAAGACATTAAAGGACCTAACGGAAAATTAGTAGAAATTGAGATTTTCGGTCATGGCGCTTTGTGTATGGCGGTTTCTGGAAAATGTTATTTGAGTTTACACTCCAATAATTCATCGGCAAATCGTGGCGCTTGCAAACAAAATTGCCGAAAAAAATATACAGTTATCGATCAGGAAACGGGTTTTGAAATTGAACTCGATAACGAATATATGATGTCTCCAAAGGATTTATGTACCCTTGATTTTCTAGATCAAGTAATTGATTCTGGTATACAGGTTTTAAAAATCGAAGGTCGCGGTCGTGCACCAGAATATGTGGCCACTGTAATAAAAACGTACCGCGAAGCGATCGACAGTTATTATGCAGGCACCTTTTCTAAAGAAAAGGTAACCGTTTGGATGGAAACATTGAACACCGTTTACAATCGCGGGTTTTGGTCAGGTTATTATCTCGGACAAGAATTAGGTGAATGGAGTGATGTTTCTGGCTCAATGGCGACTCAGAAAAAAGTGTATGTGGGGAAAGGAACACATTTTTTTCCAAAGGCAGGAATCGGTCAATTTAAAATTGAAGCTTACGATATAAAAGTTGGCGACACGATTTTAGTCACAGGTCCGAGCACTGGAGCACAACAAATGACAATCGAAGAAATGCACGTCAATGATATCATAGGAGAAAAAGCAACGAAAGGCGATGATTGTACTTTAAAACTACCTTTCAGAATAAGAATGTCCGACAAATTATATAAAATTGTAGAAGCATAATGGTTATTATAACTCTACAAAGAGACAAATGCATTGGCTGCAATTACTGTGTAGAAATGGACCCAACACATTTTCAAATGTCAAAAAAAGACGGTAAATCGGTTTTACTACATTCCGTAAATGCCAAAGGTTTTTTCACCCTAAAATCACCTGATCACGCGATTGTTGAAAGCTGTGAGTTAGCTGCAAAATCCTGTCCGGTGAAAATTATATCGGTAAAGGAGACTTAATCTTTCTTTCAAAAATAAATTTAAATTCAACCTACTACAGCTTCAATTGTAGTAGGTTTTTTTTGAAAATTTATGAATTATTGGCACTTCCATACATTGTTCCATAAAATTAAAAAATACTATCTTTACAACTTAATCGTTTTAAGAACTTAAGTTGTGCCAGTCACAACACTACATATAAAATTATGGCATGTACAAGTTGTTCAACTTCTGATGGTGGCGCACCTAAGGGTTGTAAAAATAATGGGACTTGCGGCACCGATAGCTGCAATAAATTAACTGTTTTCGATTGGCTTTCTAATATGAGTTTACCTAATGGAGACGCTCCATTTGACTGTGTTGAAGTACGTTTTAAAAATGGAAGAAAAGAATTTTATCGCAATACAGAGAAATTAACTTTAAGTATTGGAGACATCGTTGCAACGGTTGCTTCTCCTGGTCATGATATAGGAATTGTAACTTTGACCGGTGAATTAGTAAAAATTCAAATGAAGAAAAAAGGGGTAAATCATTTAAGCAATGATGTCCCAAAAATATACAGAAAAGCTTCTCAAAAAGACATTGATATTTGGTCGGTTGCTCGTGATAAGGAAGAGCCTATGAAAGTGAGAGCGCGTGAATTAGCGATTGCTCAAAAACTAGAAATGAAAATCTCTGATATTGAATTTCAAGGAGATGGTTCAAAAGCTACTTTTTACTACACCGCTAATGACCGAATTGACTTTCGTGCCTTAATCAAAGATTTCGCTAAAGAATTCAGCACTAGAATCGAAATGAAACAAGTTGGTTTCCGCCAGGAAGCCGCTCGTTTGGGCGGAATAGGGTCTTGTGGGAGAGAATTGTGTTGTTCTACATGGTTAACTGATTTTAGAAGTGTAAACACCTCAGCAGCCCGTTACCAACAATTGTCTTTGAATCCACAAAAACTGGCTGGACAATGTGGCAAACTTAAATGTTGTTTAAACTATGAGTTAGACACCTACATGGATGCGCTGAAAGATTTTCCAGATTTCGACACTAAATTGGTCACTGAAAAAGGAGATGCTATTTGTCAAAAACAAGATATTTTTAAAGGATTAATGTGGTTCGCTTACACTAATAATTTTTCTAATTGGCATGTTTTAAAAATTGACCAAGTCAAAGAAATTGTAGCTGAAAACAAACTTAAAAATAAAGTTTCTTCGCTAGAAGATTTTGCAATAGAGTTAGTTGTTGAGGTTGAGAAAAATTTTAACAATGCCATGGGGCAAGAGAGTCTTACTCGTTTTGACCAACCTAAAGCAAAGAAAAAACCAAACAAAAAACGCAAGCCTAACGGCGAAAATGTTATTGTAGCAAATAATAACAGACCCGCAAAAGATAACAGGCCTGCAAAAGAAAATAAAATTACAAACAATAACAAAACCCCAAACAATAATCGTCAAGCTCCTGCTGATAAAAAACCAACAGAGCCTAGAAAACCTATAATTATTACTAAAAATGTGGATAAAAAATAGCGCTTTACTTTTATTGATTGTAATTATCTTTTCATCTTGCGATAAAAAAAGAGTTTTTGATGAGTATAAATCTGTGGGTTCATCGTGGAACAAAGACAGCACGGTGACTTTTAATCTACCACAGTTAGACTCAACAAAACGTTATAATTTATTTGTGAATTTAAGAGCAAACAATAATTATAAATACAATAATTTATTTTTAATTGTAGCTTTAGAATTGCCAAATGGTTTTACAAAAGTTGATACTTTAGAATACCAAATGGCTAATCCAGATGGCACATTACTTGGCGACGGGTTTTCTGATATAAAAGAAAGCAAACTAGTTTATAAAGAAAATGTAAGATTCCGTTCCACATATAAAGTTCATATCAAACAAGCGGTTAGGGAAAGCGGTAAAGTTCCCGGCGTAAAAGCTTTAGAAGGAATTACCGAAGTAGGTTTTAGAATAGAAAAAAAAGAATAAAATAGTATTATGGCTATCAAAAAGAACAACAATTCAGCGAAAGGTAATCCCAATGGTATTGCTTACTATCAAACGAAATTCTGGAAAATATTCTTCATTGGTTTAGGCGGCGTAGGTATATTTTTCTTGTTTGCCTCGTGGGGAATTTTCGGCTCAATGCCATCTTTTGAGGATTTAGAAAATCCCGACTCAAATTTAGCGACGGAAATCATCTCAGCTGATGGAGTGGTTATAGGTAAATATTTTCAAAAAAATAGATCACAGTTAAAGTATTCTGACTTACCTAAAAACCTAGTTCAAGCTTTGGTAGCAACAGAAGATGCGCGTTTTTACGAACATTCTGGTATTGATGGACGAGGAACATTGAGAGCCATTTCTAGTTTAGGAACAAGTGGTGGTGCGAGTACATTGACCCAACAATTAGCGAAACAATTATTTCATGGTGAAGGTTCTAAATTTTTACCATTCAGAATCGTGCAAAAAGTAAAAGAATGGATTATCGCCATTCGATTGGAAAGGCAATATACTAAAAACGAGATCATCGCAATGTATTGTAATGTTTATGACTTTGGAAACAATTCTGTTGGTGTTAGTTCAGCTGCGAAAACGTATTTCTCAAAAGAACCTAAGGACTTAACAATTGATGAATCAGCTATCTTGGTGGGAATGTTCAAAAATTCTGGTTTATACAATCCTATAAGAAATCCTCAAGGCGTAAAAAACAGAAGAAATGTAGTGCTTTCGCAAATGGAAAAAGGCGATATGATTACTGAAAGTCAAAAAGAACAACTACAAAGTTTACCGATCAAATTAAATTTCAAATTAGAAACTCACAAAGACGGAACAGCAACTTATTTTAGAGAGTACCTTCGCGATTACATGAAAAAATGGGCAGAAAAAAATAAAAAAGCAGACGGTTCCGATTACGACATTTACAAAGATGGTTTAAAAATTTATACCACCATTGATTCTAGAATGCAATTACATGCTGAAAAGGCTGTAACAGCGCACATGGCAAATCTTCAAGAAGAGTTTTTCAAACAGTCTAAAGGCAATAAAAACGCACCTTTCGTTAACATTTCTGCTGCTGAAACACAAAAAATTCTGAATCAAGCAATGAAATCTTCGAATCGTTGGGCAGTAATGAAATCCATGGATAAAAGTGAGGAAGAGATTATAAAATCATTTAGCGAAAAAGCGAAAATGACTGTTTTTTCTTGGAAAGGAGAAAAAGACACCATCATGACTCCGCTTGACTCTATTCGATATTACAAACACTTTCTACAATCTGGTTTGATGGCTATGGAACCGCAAACGGGTAACATAAAAGCTTGGGTTGGCGGAATCAATTACAAATATTTCCAGTATGATCACGTAGGTCAAGGTGCAAGGCAAGTAGGTTCTACATTCAAACCATTTGTTTACGCAACTGCCATCGAACAATTAAACATGTCTCCTTGTGACTCTATAATTGATGGTCCTTTTATGATTAGAAAAGGCCGACATAACGTAACCGCTGATTGGGAACCAAAAAATTCTGATAACAGATATAGAGGAATGGTTACTTTAAAAAGAGGTTTAGCGAACTCCATCAATACAGTTTCAGCGAAGTTAATGGACAAAGTAGGTCCCGCAGCAGTTGTTGATTTAGCACATAAATTAGGAGTAAAATCTGAAATTCCGTTGCAACCGTCAATCGCTTTAGGTGCTGTTGAAATCACCGTTGAAGACATGGTTGCCGCCTACAGCACATTTGCGAATCAAGGAGTTTATATGAAGCCACAATTTATTTCTAAAATCGAAGACAAAAGCGGCGTTATCATATACGAACCTATTCCAGAATCTCACGATGTATTGAATAAGGATATCGCTTATGCTGTAGTAAAACTATTAGAAGGAGTTACCGAAGGTGGCTCTGGAGATCGTTTGCGAACTACTGGCGGTGGAAATGGTTCAAACCGATGGACCGGTTATCCTTATGCTTTTAAGAATCCAATTGCTGGAAAAACTGGTACAACACAAAATCAATCTGATGGTTGGTTTATGGGAATGGTTCCTAACTTAGTAACCGGCATTTGGGTAGGTTGCGAGGATCGTTCAGCACGTTTCAAAAGTATCACTTACGGTCAAGGAGCTACTGCTGCGTTACCAGTTTGGGGTTATTTCATGAAACTTTGTTATGCTGATCCAGAGCTTAAAGTTTCTAAATCACCATTTGAAAGACCTCCAAATCTTTCTATCAAAGTAGATTGTTATACCGCGCCAAAAGTAAAAGACACTACTGACATAGAACCAAACACTGAAGAATTTGAATTGTAAAATTCTTTTCTTTAGGAGCTTAATCCCGCTATTCATTACAATTTTTTTATGGTCAAACCTTTCAGGATTTGACCATAAAAAGGATTTTCATTACTATCGGGGCTAGGACATCAGTCTTCATTACTCAAATGATCAAAAACTATATTTTCAGAAATAATTAGATCTTTTATAAAATATAAATAGATTATTACAACTCATTTTTATGATAAATAAAAAAGTAAATAACGTTCGTGAAGCACTGCAAGGAATTGAAGATGGCATGACCATAATGTTAGGTGGTTTCGGTTTATGTGGTATTCCAGAGAACAGTATCGCTGAATTGGTACAAAAAGGAACTACAGATCTAACTTGTATTTCTAACAATGCGGGTGTCGATGATTTTGGTCTTGGATTACTTTTGCATAAGCGCCAAATCAAAAAAATGATTTCGTCTTATGTAGGTGAAAATGTTGAATTCGAACGTCAAATGCTTTCAGGAGAACTGGATGTCGAATTAACTCCACAAGGAACTTTAGCCGAAAAATGCCGTGCTGCACAAGCAGGAATTCCAGCATTTTTCACGCCGGCAGGTTATGGAACGGAAGTTGCTGAAGGAAAAGAAACACGCGAATTTAATGGAAAAATGCACGTAATGGAATTGGCTTTCAAAGCTGATTTCTCAATCGTAAAAGCATGGAAAGGTGACGAAGCTGGAAATCTCATTTTTAAAGGAACAGCCAGAAACTTCAACTCTTGTATGGCGGGAGCGGGCAAGATTACGATTGCAGAGGTAGAAGAATTATTACATGCTGGTTCGCTAGATCCTAATGAAATACACATTCCTGGAATCTTAGTTCAGCGCATCTTTCAAGGGGAGAAATTTGAAAAAAGAATTGAGCAACGCACAACTCGAAAAAGAGAATAATCATGGCTTTATACAAAATAGAGATAGCAAAACGCATAGCAAAAGAAGTTAAAGACCGCTATTATGTAAACTTAGGTATCGGAATCCCGACTTTGGTAGCTAACTATGTCCCTAAAGGGATTAACGTTGAGTTTCAAAGCGAAAATGGTGTTCTAGGAATGGGACCATTCCCGTTTGAAGGTGAAGAAGATGCTGACATTATCAATGCTGGAAAACAAACAATCACCACTTTACCAGGAGCTAGTTTTTTTGACTCTGCTTTCAGTTTCGGAATGATTCGCAGCCAGAAAGTAGATTTGACCATTCTTGGTGCCATGGAAGTAGCTGAAAATGGCGATATTGCCAACTGGAAAATTCCAGGGAAAATGGTAAAAGGAATGGGTGGCGCGATGGATTTAGTAGCTTCTGCCGAAAACATTATTGTTGCCATGATGCATGTTAACAAAGCAGGCGAATCTAAAATTCTTAAAAAATGTACGTTACCATTAACCGGTGTAGGTTGTGTGAAAAAAGTAGTTACTGAGTTAGCTGTTCTAGAAATAACTCCAAAAGGTTTTAAACTCTTAGAACGTGCGCCAGGTGTAACTGTAGAGCACATTATTGCTTCTACAGCGGCAGAATTAATTATTGAAGGGGAAACTCCAGAGATGATTATCGAGTAAAATAAAATTCAAAAACACAAAACCCGCAATTTCAATAGAATTGCGGGTTTTTATTTGAGTTTTGAGTTCTAAAAATTAAATTGCTATCCAAGATAAATATTTCTTCCGCCAGCATTGATTCCAGATGCAAAAACGATGTATTTAATATCGTTCCGTCACTTGAGGAGGTTGTGAATTTTGTAACCAAATTCTTGTAGCTAAGATAAAATTTCTTGTGGAACGAAAATGTGATTTAACCATAAAATTGGCAATTGCGCCAAACTGTTGGCAGATCGTGTCTTTTTTAACTCCCTAATTTTCCGTATTGTTGTCTTTCAGAGAAATACAAAACAATAACTTTCTTCCCTTTTTTGTATGGATAAAATAATTCATATACTCCATCGTGATTACTATATCTTAATTCGTCGCTATTTCCGCTAAAAATTTTATCTAAATATTCTCTTTCAACTTGAGTTGTTTGATAAAGATAGTGTCTTTTGTTTGGTAAAATAGTGTCTTTAGCTTTTTCATAGTTACTTTGGTTAAATCCTAAATAGACTGGTGAGCCATTTATACTATCTTTAACTAATAAATTTACACTTGGAAAATTTTTGTCAGTTTTAGAATATATTTCTAAAATATTACTTGTTTGATTTATATATTTTTTATTGAACTCATAGTTTACTAATTTCATGCTATTAACTTCGTTCTTTTCTAAAATTGATTGTGCTGATTGAATCAACATTTTTTCTTTTTTACTTGAAGTTAAATAATCTCCGCCAAATAATAATATACCAATTATAGGAAAAATGGAGAAAAGAATTAAATAAGTTCTTTTATACGATTTTGTGTTTTCATCTTCTCTGTTTTTGATTTCTGCAATTCTTGTAAGATTGAACATTACATTTATAATTAGTGAACCAGACATTAAAGCTAGAATTCCCAAAACACTTAAATAGAAAGTTTCGGTCATGTTTTCTCTAAAAACTTTTAAACCGAAAACTTCAATTGTAATAAATGTAAAGACCCAATAAACTAAAAGTATAATTGCTGAAATTCCAATTATATTGCTCAATTTTACTAAATGTTTTGGTGTCATAATTTATAAGTGTTTATTTAATTCGTTAATTTTTAAGATTTTGATGATCTGTCTGCCAACTAAAATATTAATCACAATAAGTATTTAACTAAAGACTTTATCTTGTATTACTCAGTCAGCAGGAAAAATCTACTGACTAAGCAACCTCTAGCCTTTCCTTCTATTTAAAAGGAACTTTTACAATAACAGTCTCACCTCTTCCTTTTGTATTGGCAATACTTTGTATGGTCCATAAATCAAGAAGATTGTCGCCATCAATAATGCTTCCGCTATAATCTCCCCATGCCACACCGTCTGTGGCTCCTTTTCCTTCTCCTACACTCACGATTTTTCTTGTTTTTCCTAAGCTGTCTTTGCCTTTTCTAAAGGCAAATCGTGGACTGATAAATGAGTTTTCATTTACTTCCTGAAACCCAATCAATACATCATTCTTTTTATTTACGGCAATTGTTGTCTGTATATAATTAGTTACATCACTTTTAATCAATCCTGTTTGGATTATTTCACCCGTAGTTGCATTGATTTGATGCCATTGCACTGCCGAACGTCCTTCGCAATTTACAGCTTGCGAAAACCAAATACTTCCGTTTTGATATACTACATTTTTAGGATTGCGATCGCCGCTGGAAACTTTTTGCTCCGTACCTTTTTGCGGAGATTGCGGAGGATAATTCATGTATTTTAAACCATGCGGTTTACGGGACACAACAAGGCAATACGGCTTTCCATTTGCATCTTCAGATACTTTTCGGATTACAAACTCATCCTTTTCGATAGCAAAAAAATACAAATCATCAATGGCATCTTGCACAAAAACGGGATGTCCTAAACTCCCTTTAAAATGATAAATAGTGGCTGGTTTTCCTGCTTTGGCCTCAGCCATACGCAAAACAAAAGTATTTTCTACTCCTCCAGGATAAGAATAACCGATCCATTTTTTACTGTAGCCAATGCCGCCGCCATCTACTTCTTCGGTACGTGAAACGGGGTAAGTATTCCAAGCTCCGGTTGGGTTACTCGTTTCAGAAACAGAAATATTTACCGGTTTTGTTTTGGCTTTGTCGTAATACCACCACAAATCAAAAAGGAATACCTTATTGTGAATGTCAAAAGCTAATTTTGGGTCGATCCCGTCATTAAAACATTTTTGGGAAACACCTTGAACAAATTCCCCTTTTTTATTGAAAATCATAAGTCCGCTATTGGTTCCTTCCATCACATAGCCACCGCCTACAGCCACTTGCGGATCTACTTGCCTGTTCCCGTCCATGGAGCCATTAAAAACTTGATAGCCATTTATCATTTTAGGATCACCTCCTTGTTTGCGCTCAGGACATTGGTTGCCATTATTAAAATCTACTTTGTGTATTGGTTTTACAATCTCAGTATTTGAAGGACGTATTGTATCGGTACTTATTTGAGCATTAAGTTGCATAAATAGCACTAATGACAAAGCAGTAAAAGAGATGTTTTTTATCATATAAGTTTAAGTTTTTAAAATTCTAAAAAAATAACCTCAATCCCAAAAAAAGGATTGAGGTTATTTTAAATAATCAGACTGTATTATTTTACAATAAGTTTGGTGTTAAAAAAATTATTTCCGTTAATGATTTTTGAAAAGTAAATACCTGTAGGAACATTAAGTAAAATCTCGTTTATTCCCTCCTTTAGAGTAGCATTTGCAATCAATTTTCCTTGATTATTATAAACTAATAATGTCGCATTGTTCCATTCTGCTTGTATTTGGATTTTTAAAGGAGTGTCTCTTTTTAAAGGGGTTGGATATAGTAACGGCGTTTTTTTAGCCATAACTTGATGATCTTCCAGTGAAAGACTAGAGGCGTTTTGACTCAATACCAACTGTCCCAGATTTATTACATTAAGCCCATTAGAAAAAGTAATTGCGGCACTTGTTCCTGATCCTGTTCTGGAATCACCAGTGTCCAACGCAGTTCCCCATGTTGCACCAAAATCATTGCTGTTCCTTTTATACAATTTATAGGTACTTGCCTCATTTGACGAGGTGTTAAGCACATTATCAGTAAAAGTCAAAGCTGTCAGTGCTCCAAATGTTTGGGAGCTTCCATAATTATTCACAGCCCAATACGTGTTGAAATTCAACAAATTATCTGGCGCAACATCTGGATTTATAGTCGATTTTGAAACCCAAATATCCCCATTAGGCAGTGAACTATTAGGAAAAGTCATAGACAATCCTGTTGTGGAAAAGTTTTTTTCTCCGCCCGAAGTAACGTTTATTTTCTCACTTAAACCACCAAATACTGGAGCCGTAGAACTAACATGGCTATAGGTAGATCCTTTATATGTTAAATAATCATTTCCAACCTTGTTTAAAGATATCGAACCCACGTCTTCATTAAACTGATAATAGGCCACTAATCCTGTTAGAATTGGATCTCCGGCAGTGCTTTTGGTTAAATGCCTCCATTTTCTGATTTCGTCAGTTGATAAAGCCCTGTTCCATAAACATACTTCGTCTATTTCTAAATTAGCAAGACGATTGTTGTATCCTTTTCCATAAGTACCTAAAAACACTCTTGTAAAAGCTTCTGTATCAATAGTTCCTGTAAAACTGCTCGCAACACCATTAACGTATAGGGTTACGCCTGTACCGTTACTAACCATTGCAACATGAGACCATTGACCTGGAGGTGCAATTAATCCCGAACTCCACCACCATTTAGGATGAAATCCAAGGGTATTATTACCGCCTAAAAAATTCATTCCAAAGCCATTTGGAGAATCTTGGCTCATAAAAACAGCGCTGTAATCAGTTTGAATTCCGTTTGGTTTTATCCAGCAAGAGAATGTCATAGAATTAGTACTGAGGCTTAGATTTGAAATATCCAGGTAGTCCTGTCCCGTTGCCCCCTTTAGATTTGCAGCTTTTCCAGGAATTGTTTCTGGCGTCGAGGTTCCGCATTGGTTCAAGACCTCAACAATTCCAATTATGGTTTGGGTATCGGTTCCATAAGCGTCTGTTACTGTAAGTGAAGCATTGTATTTGCCATTTGGAGCATTGGCATAGGAAACTTCAGGATTTTCAAGTGTTGATGTTGCTGGTGTTCCTCCAGGAAAACTCCATGACCAAGTAGCACTTGCGTTACGAACGGTTGAATAGTCTTTGAACTGTACTTTCTCAACCTGAGAACAGCTTATTTTACTTTTACTCGCAGAAATTTGTGCTTTTGGTGGAGAAATTTCATATAATTCATGCTCAAAAGCACCTCTTGACGTACCTATTTTCAGCTTGTTTTCATTATAATTAATAAACATAAATCGAACGTCTGTTTGCGGTAATCCGTTCCCAAGCATAACCCAATTAGGCATAGCATTATTTCTATAATAAATACCGCTTTTATTCCCTACATATACTCCTCCATTAGAACCTCTTTGAAATACAATTTTTGTATTAGGATGGTTTGTTAAAAGGGGCTGTGTAAGATTGTCCCATGCAGGAGTGGCTGTGTCTGCATTATTGGTTTTTAACACCTTACAAACTGATTGCACGCCACTGTAAGTAATCCAAACCTGACTTGGGTCAACATCACTAACGGCGATATCAGACATGTTTGTCATATTACTACTAGCTGCAAGAGAGGGCGTTATATTAGTCCAAGTTACACCAGCATCTGAAGTACGCCATAATTTATTGTTAGTTAATCCTTCAATAACATACATGTATTTTGGGTTGGTCATGCATATTTTTTCCCTGAAAACCGTACTATTAAAAGTTTTAACAATAGCAATACTGTTACCGTTGTCTTCGGTTTTTATAAGTGAGTTTTTCCAGGTTGCCAGATTAGCGTTTCCGGTTGGATATTGTCCTGCATGGTGCGTAATCATTGAATAGTAATAATTAGGATGGAATTCCATTGAATTAAAATAGGCATAAATCCCTCCATTATCCAGAAAATTAGATTCGTTGATTAAAGTATGGACTCCTGTTCTAAAATACCTGTAATTGCTGTATCCATTGCTGTAAATATACCGGTCATCCAGCGGATTTACGTCAGTATTTCCTTGATCTGCGCCGGTTCCATTATACCATTCAAATCCATTACCCGCTTCTTTAATCATTACCGGCCCATGATTGGCACCTCCGGCTACAAGATTTGTTTTAAAAGCCGAACCAAAGCCCCATAATTCATGATTACTGATGCTGTTTGTGATAGTAGTATTTGTAGCGCCTCCGTCTAAAGAAAGTACAGATTCTCCATCTGAACCTATCAACACCCTGCCGTTTATCATATCAATAGATCGAAGGTCTGAATGCTGTTCGGTTGCACTCTTCGTAAATGTAGCTCCATTATTTGTCGAATAATAATTAACTTTATGACTATAAGCCCCAAAAACTAATTTACTTTCATCATTTCTATCCATGGCAATATCTCCATGATGCACCTGATCCGGAAAAGTTCCAGAAATCATATTAACCCTTTTCAACTCTTGCGTACCCGTGCTTGCATTTAGTTTGTAAAACTGTACCGCCTCATGACGATAGGAATCAGTTCCAGTTCCCATAGCAACGTAAATGGAAGTCGCATTATTAGACGGAAGCAACAATTTAGCCCAACCAATCACCTGACCTGTGGCGGCGGCATCTAAAGTTATAGTTGACAAAACGCTAAAACTTTGTCCTGAATTAGTAGAACGGTAAACTGTTGAAACGTTATTATTTGTGGTACTAATAAAATAAACAGTCGAGCTGTTTGTAGTACTCCAATCCAGCATTTCACTATTTACAGAACAATCACCAACTAGGTAATAATTTGGCAAACCGCTTACGATACTTGTCCAAGTGGTTCCCCCATCGGTTGTTCTGTATATTTTATCACCCCATCTAGCAACTACTGTATTTGGGTCTGATGGAGAAACAGCAATATCAAAAGCTGTTCCCGTATAACTTGCATTGGTTAATGTTGTAGCAGTCCAGTTCAATCCTCCGTCTATAGATTTAATAAGTTGTTTACTACTCAAAGCATATACCGTATTTGGGCTGCTGGTACATATATCAATATCGAGATACTTTTCATCTGGAAAATTAGAATCGGTTAATGTCCAATTGGTTCCTCCATCTGCTGTTACCCAAAGTCCTCCCATCAAAAATGACACAAACATCTTTTGGGGATTGGTAGGGTCAATTCTATTGAGAAACACATACCCACCATGATTTCCTTTACCAGAGTAGTTTGTCGTAGCACTATTTACAGGTCCTAGTAGACTCCAGCTTCCAATGGTTTTAGTTGTTGTCCCCGAGAATGTATTATTGAGTCCAATATTCGCTCTTGAGGCATCAAACGGTGGCGGCGATTGTACCAAACCCTTATTATCCAAATAAAAGATATTTTGTTTAATCCAGGTTTCGCCCAATTCCCTAGGTTTGCTTTCTTCCCATTTATGGTTACCGAAATAGGTATCAAATTTGTCTTTAATTTTAAAATAATTTGCTCCTGGTTTCATTTCCTTAAACCAAGCTTGGCTTTTATGCTTTAATTCGTAGGCCCTATCTTCCTCCTTTTCTTCTCCTTTTTGAGAATAGGATAAATTCATTACTAAAAGTAACGAGGCTAGTAGTGTTTTTTTCATAATTTAAATTTATAAGTTAAGCAACTTGTAATTTAGTGATTGGTTAATTAGGTAATAGTTTCATTTTATTAATATCAAAAGTGAGGTTAAATCCTTTGACAAATGAATTAAGTCAATTAAGTAAGTCGAAAGTATAAAGGCCATAAAGTCAAAAGGGAAAATATTGTGAATAACACCTTAAAATCAACCTTTTGCATCGTTTATATCTAATTTTAAAATACGATATTATACGATGTTTACTACTTATACAGTTTGATCATTGCGCTAAATTTCAAATATAAAATTTAATATTCAGCTAATTTATGGCATCTAAAATCCTGCTCTCTTGAATCTATCAAGAAAGTATCCTTAAAAAAAAAGACATCATCATAAATTAATAAGATGATGTCTTTTAAACCAAAACAATAATATTTAGCTGTGCAATGCACTGTGAACTCAGACTTATGAGTTGGATTCTAGCCAAAGAAAACTACTTCTTTTAAGTATTTACTATTTTTTTCGTCTGAAAAATCATACAAAGCATTATATGTTTTGCAAAATAAAAAGTACGCGATTCTCAGGCTCATTTTAATATAGACTTTCAGATAGTAGAGTTTTTTTAGTTAAAAAAAATTCTTTTCAGCACAACCGTTCTGAGGTAAGAATCTGTTTTCTATGTGTTTACTTTAAGACATAAGGACTTACTTCACTTAAAGCAGTATACCCAGCACCACCATCGTTATAACCAGTTTTTATAATCGTTTTGAAATATCGAAAAGTTTCCGTTTTTTGAAACGCAACTGACTGAGGTGCAGCGCCACTACCAAGAGTAAATTCTCCAAGTGTTCTCCAATTCACATTATCATCACTAACCTCTAGTTCTATAAGTTTGACAGCCCGAGCAGCACCAGGTTGACGCTGTGCAAATTCGATACCGTTCACTTTCTGCGCAGTTTTCATATCTACAGTAATATAATGCGGAAAAGTTGGTGCGGTAGCGCAAGTCCAGCAAGAATGCCAAAAGGTATCTAATTTTCCGTCTATAATAAGTGATGCAAACCCATTCGTCCCTTCACCAGTACTTTCTTGTGTACTAAAATTGATAACGGTCCAGTTGGTTTTTGTATAGTTACTTGGTACCCCAATTGCTTCGTTAACAGCGTAGATGACTGTTTTTACTTCAGGATTGATAGTATAGCCAGAAGCATCAACGATACTAAAAGCGATTAAATAATTACTATCCTTCTCAAACTTTTCAGGATTATATACAAGTTCCAAAGAATTAGAATATTCCTTTCCTTTTGGAATAGTTAGTTTCATATTGCTTATAGCATAAGAATCCGCAGGAAATGGTTTGTATTTTTTTTGTCCGTTAATTTCTCGAATCGCGTTTATACTATCTAATACTCTGTCGTTAATGGAGTAAGTTACATCAATATCAGAAGCAGGAAGCCCTAAAGATCCAATTGCCGCATTAAACGAAACAGTGTCCTGTGGTAAGTAATTTCCTTCTTGAATAGAATATGTTTTTAATGTTTGAATGCCATTTCTGGCTTTCGCAGTATAAACAAAAGCACCTTCTTTAGAATTGGACAACTCTTCATAGGAAGGAGTATCTTTCTCACAAGAATATAGGCCAAATACGAGTAATAACGTAGTGTAGATTAAATATCTTTTTTTCATTTTTAAAATAGTATTAAGTTCTAATAACCTGGAAATTGTACCAGTTTTTTGTTTCTATCCATTTCATTTTGACCATATGGCATAAAGTAATATTTACGTTGCCATACTGCTCTAGAAAAACTAACTGTTCTTTTATGAAAATCAGGATCAGATAATGTGCTTCCTTTGCTCATATCCATACCGTAAAAAGCACCTCCTTGGTTTGACCCTGGCTGATCTGCAATTTTCCAACGGCGAACATCAAAATAACGTTGTCCCTCAAAGCTTAATTCGATTCGTCTCTCATGACGAATTTCGTTACGCATTTCAGACTGAGTAAGTCCTGACGCAAGAGCTGGTAATCCAGCACGGGTTTTTATCTTGTTCAAGTAGTTCAGGATATCTGGATTTCCTGGACTTGACTCGTTTAAAGCTTCGGCATAGTTAAGGTACAACTCCGCTAATCGAATAAGCATTGCTGGTCTAGCTACATTCACAGCAGGACTTAAACTAAAAGTAGGATGAATGTTTTTTCTACTAGTATAACCAGTTTTTGGCCAATCTCGAGGAGATCCTGATTTACCAGAAGTACCACTAGCAAAAAACTCTACACGAGCATTATTCGCACCCGACTTTGCAGCTCCTGGATTAAGAGCACCATTGAAAGTGATTTGGGCGTAAAATCTAGGTTCTCTATTGGTGTACATTACGTTAGTTCCAGCTACATAATACGGTGTAGTTGTAGCTGCATAAGTAGTTTCGTTATAGGTGGTGCTTTCTGTAATCTTTTTACCGTCAGCCATTCTATACTCATCTACTAGGCTTTGTACTACAGCTATACCGTTATAAGCCGTTCCTGCCGTAGATCTTGGAGAAGAATGTATTTCCCAGCTCCATACATTACTTGAAGGTCTCATCCATATTCCTTCGGTTCTCCAGCCATCCCAATATAAATTGCGACAAGACAAAAAGCCAGCTCTAAAAGGATTAGCATCTGCTACTTTGAACAAACTTTTACCGTTGCTTTCAGCAATGTCAATAGCTTCTTTTGCTTTTTCTGTAGCTTTTAACCATCTATTTGCATCGTAAACTTGATTAAATAAGACAGTGCCATCCAAATTTTTAAAATCAGCTAATTCTGAATTACCATTAAAAAGTGGGCTGGCATGGTAGAGCAAAATTTGAGATTCTAATGCTGTAGCTATAATTTTATTGATTCTACCTATTTTGGTTCCATCTACCGTGGTTCCATCCAAATAATAATCTACAGGAAGCTCTGATTTTGCCTTTTCGATTTCGGATAAAACAAAGTTTACGCATTCGTCCCACGTACTTCTTGGTATTTGAAAATCATCCCCTGGTTGTGCAGATACTAACGGTGCTATCGCAACCGGACCTAACTGCTTCATCATAGTCCAGTAGTAATAAGCTCTTAAAAATCGCGCTTCAGCCTTATAGTGCTTAATGATTTCTGCTCCGTTGGCTTGTGCTAAAATTTCTTGGTTTCCATCTACACGCTCCAAGAAAATGGTAGCTAGTCTAATTTTTTCATAGAGTGCGATAAAATTTGAAGGTGTTCCGTCTGCCGTTATAGCACCACTGTTCATGTCTGGGTTCATCCAATTGCTGGCGTCAGATTCATCTGTAACAATACCGTATTGATAATTGTAAGGTTGATCCCAAATATCTGGAATATTAGAAAATAAACCTGCCCACCATCTCTCTGTTTGCCCTCTATTAGTAAAAATTTTATCTACAGAAAGTAGATTATCAGGTTGGCTGTCAAAATAATCTTTTTCGCATGCTACAAAGAGTGCCGACAAAAAGACGCAAAATGTTATTAATTTTATTTTGTTAATTTTTTTCATAGTCATATTTATTGAAAATTAAAACGTACACCTACATTGTACACACTTATATTAGGATATGCGGCACCCCTTCCATCACCAAGCTCTGGGTCCCAGTATTTCCAAGGTGAAACTGTAAATAAATTAGTTCCGCTCAGAAATATTCTCAGCTTTTGAATAGCGTATCTATCTAAAAAACTATTATCCTTGAAAGTATAACCTAATTCAGCTTGTTTTAATCTTATGTAATCAGCTCTTTTAATCCAGTGCGTACTGGTATAATAGTTAGTAGTCTGATCTTGATTTGTAGATAATCGTGGATAAAACGCATTCGGATTAGGGTTTTCTAGTGTCCATCTGTCATTAATTGTAGTGTACATATTACCATAACTTGCCCCTTGAGAGAATGGGGTAGTTCCAAAACCTCCAGCATAATTAAAATCTACCATAGCAGTACCTTGGAAGAATAAACTAATATCAAAACCTTTATAACCTCCACCAAAGTTTAAACCATAAACGATACGTGGTGTGCTTCCGTAACCTATAGCGGTCTGGTCACTACTATTAATAACTCCATCTCCGTTTAGATCCTTATAGCGTAAATCGCCTGGTCGTACATCGCCTGATTGCTTTGCAGCATTCTGAATTTGGTCTTCACTCTCAAAGAAACCTTGAGATATGTAACCAAAACGTTGACTAATAGATTGACCTATTCTATTTAGGTATGGGTATTTCCACTCCGGTAGTCCATCAAATACAGCTTTATTTTTGTTGTAATTAAAAGTACCTTTAAAAGTGAAGAAATCTGTTTTATTCCAGTTCTTATTGTAGTCAAGAGTTATATCTATCCCTTTATTATTTGTTTTTCCTACGTTGTTGTAAGGTATATTACCTATTGTAAATCCAGAAATGTATGGAATCACATAATTAGGGAGTAAAATTCCTTCTCTCTTTTCCTGAAAAAGTTCAACAGTAAGTCCTAAATCATTATTAAGGAATTTAAGCTCAACACCTAAATTCTGTCTGTATGAGGTTTCCCATCGTACATCACCACCTATTCGTGACTCATTATATCCAGTAAAAGATTGCTGCGAGCCAGGAGCACCAAAGGTATAACCGCCGCTATCACCAATTGTAGTAAGATATAAAAATCTTAAATTTGGATTACTTACCGCTGCGTTTCCTGAAAGTCCATAACTATAGCGTAATTTGAATAGTGAAACTATATCTGCAAGAGGTTCAAAAAATTTCTCATTAGAAACAATCCATCCTGCTCCAAAAGAAGGAAAGAACCCGTAGCGTTCACTTTCTACAAAGTTATCTGAACCCGAATAAGAAAAGTTGGCCTCTGCAAAATATTTACTAGCATATCCGTAAGTTGCTCGTCCTACGAAATTACGTTGTCTATATGGAATAGCGGCTTTATAACTATCAACACGTGAAGATGCATCTTTATAATCAGATTGATTAAACAATAACAATCCAGATACATCGTGCTCACCAAATCGCTGAGCATAATTTAGTGCTGATTCTACGTACAATCTTTTATCTCCAAAGCGTGTAAGTCCAAAGCCCAATTGGTCTGATCCAGGAGATGAAATTTCAGTTATTAAATTTCCATTAGCGTCACGACCTGTTGCAAAATAAGTTTGTAAAGTTCTTGATCTGGTTAAATTAGAACTATTATTAATATCATAAGCAAACATTGCTGTTGCACTTAACCCATCTAAAAGTACATCTAGATCTTGTGTTAATCTTAGATTAGTTCGTACCGTGTTACTAGACTGATTAGTTACACCAGACTGAGTTAAAGCCATATATGGGCTTTGTAATGCTCCTTTAATTTGCGGCCATTGTCCGTTACTGTATTGGGCAGGCATGGTATGCGGAGCTGAAGCTGTAGCAAGTCCAAAAATTTCATTCACTCCGAATGCTGGTCGGTTGTAATCGGTAATATAACCGTTCAAACCAAAATCTAATTTCGTCTTTGATGTAATTTTTAAGTTCAAATTACTAGTAAAATTAAACCTGTTCAGCTTTAATTGAGAACTGTATGAATCGATATTTTCTGTTTTAAACAAACCAGTCTCTCCGTAATAACCTGCCGAAAGATAATAGTTTGCAGATTCAGAACCTCCATTAACATTGACTGTAACCCTATCGTTGTTAGCATATTTATTAAACAAAACATCATACCAATTAACATTAGGATACAAATCTGGGTCGATACCGCTTTCATGCAATCCTATACGTTCTTCGCTATAGAATGGTGTTCTTCCTCTCATCTGAAGCCCTTCATTATATAACCTCATAAAAGATGGACCATCAACAAACTCAGGGAGTTCGGTGAATTTTGTTACTCCATGATTGTATTCTGCATTAATGGTTGGCTTGCCAATTTTACCAGTCTTAGTGTTAATCAAAATAACACCATTGGCTCCTCTTGTTCCATAAACCGCTGTAGCTGTTGCATCTTTAAGTACTGTAAAACTTTCAATATCTTCAGGATCAATATTGTCTATACTTCGATCCGGAACACCATCAACAACCAATAAAGGGGATTGTGGACTACTCGCAAATGTACCAATACCTCTAATGAATAAATCAGCTCCTGCAGCTCCAGGTCCGCCTCCTCTCTGGGTGGCAACAACTCCCGCTACCCTTCCAGCTATTGCAGCAGTAAGGCTCCCAGTAGGATTTCTCAAATCTTTTGCTGAAATAGTAGCTTGAGAACCAACTACACTTTGCTTTTTTTGTTTTCCGTAACCTACAATAACTACTTCTTCCAAAGTCGAAGAACTATCTTCGAGCAGAATGCTTACAGAAGACTGTCCTTTTAAAGGATATTCTTTAGTTTTAAAACCAATATAAGAAATCACTAAAACAGCATCTTTTTTGTCTACTGAAATAGAAAAATTCCCTTCGAAATCGGTTTGTACTCCATTAGTTTTACCCTTTTCAACAATATTAGCACCGAGTACCGGCGCACCGTTACTATCCGTAACCTTCCCTGTAATAATGATCTTTTGAAAATCAATTTTTTTAACTCCTTCATTATAGTTAACTGTAATTAGAGAATTAGCAGTTAACTCTTCGGTGTTTGCAAAAGCCGACATGTTTAATAACACAACACATAACATCGTTGACTTTTTTAATGTCCAAGGAACTAATCTCTTTTTCTCCTTAAACATTCTAGACTCTAACGAGTGTAAATTTTGTTTCATAAAATTGGTTTAGTTAATAGTTAATAAATGGTATATAATAATAGCTCTTATTTAGAGTTTCTTTTGGATTAGCTGTAACGTTATGGTTAATAAAAATCGCAATCAGCTAATAAAATTTGTATTTCAAGAATTTCGTGTTGTTTTTCGATTGTTTATATTGTTTATCCAAACTCCTTTACAAAGAATAATTTGTGTTCCCTATTCAATAGTTTAACCGTAAATTCTTCTCTAGAAGTCCAAAATATTTAACAAAAATTTAAGTTTGCTTAACTCTTTTTTAACTTTGACGAAACTATACATTAAATTTTAATAAAACAATAAAAAATCATAAAAAATGTGCACGAACACAAAATTATTTATTTTTTTTATTTAAAAAAAGAAAAACCTTATTTTTACTGGTAAAATCATACGTTTTGTGCAAACAATAAAAGAAAGGATTTTCTTGAAAAAAACCCAGTTAACAATATGGCATACCTCTAATACCAATTAAACTTAGAATTTACTGCAATCCATTTTTTAAACTTAAATGAACTTATATGCCTTATATGGTTTACATTTCTCACCATATAAGACATAAAAGTTCATTTAAGAAGGTGTGATTGTTCAAGCTTATTACAGTAAAAACAAAGCTGAAATGGTATAAAATACTCTTCAAAAACAAAAAACCACGAATTTCAAAATAGAAATTCGTGGTTTTTAACACCTCAACAAAGTTAGCTTTACTTTAAAAAAACCAACTCGCCACAAAAATAGCTGTAATCACACAAATCACATCAACCAGAAGCATCGCTCCTAAAGCATATCGGCTGTTTTTAACATTTATTGAACCAAAGTAAACCGCAATCACATAAAAAGTACTTTCGGCACTACATTGAAAAATACTGCTTAATCTAGCCGTTAGAGAATCTGCACCAAAAGTATTCATCGAATCGATCAAAAATCCTCTTGAACCTGCTGAACTAAACGGACGCAATAATGCAACTGGCAATGCATCTGTAATTTGTTTGTTTACACCCATATTCGAAAAGAAAAAGGCAATACCATCACTTATAATTTCGAACAAACCACTATTTCTAAACAACGAAATTGCAACTAACATTCCTAATACGTAAGGGAAAATAGTAACTCCTGTTTTCACACCATTGTTAGCTCCTACTACAAAAGCATCATATACAGTAGTATCAGCCTCACCAAACTTCTTCTCGTTTATAAATGAAAAAATCAAAGTGAAAGCAATAATTCCAACCAATATTAAAGCGGAAAGATTAGAGGTAAAATAGTTTTTTCCGACTAAATCTAAATGACTCACATACATCAACAAACCAATAATTCCAGCTATCAAGGCCATTAATACAGCCACTAAGGAAGCACTTTTAAAATTGATTTTTTGTTTAACTCCAACAATTAAAAAAGCAGCAATCGTACCAATAAAAGAAGTAATAATACAAGGTAACATGACATCAGCAGGATTACTAGCATTTGCAGCAGCACGATACCCAATAATTGACGTAGCTATCAAAGTAAGTCCTGAGGCATGCAAACACATAAACATAATCTGCGCATCACTGGCTTTGTCTTTGTCAGGATTTATTTCTTGCAGGCTCTCCATCGCTTTAAGTCCAAAAGGAGTTGCAGCCGAATCTAATCCCAAGAAATTGGCAGCAAAGTTCAATGTCATATACGATATAGAGGGGTGATTTTTGGGAATGCTCGGAAATACTTTTACAAAAACCGGACTCAATGCTTTAGCTAATTTACCAGATGCACCTGAAATAATTAAAAGTTCCATTAGTCCGCAGAAAAAAGCTAAATAGGCAATCAACGGAATAATTAAATCTAGTAAAGTACTTTTACAAGTGGGCAATAATCCATCAGATTTTTGAACACCGCTGTAAATTTTAACGGTTTTATTTTTAAACACATAAGTGGTATCAGCATTATTGGTATCCATGTCCACAATCAAAGTTTGATCAGGCGCTTTCATGATACTATCTTTAATAAAAGCAGGAAGTTGCTCAATGTATTTTTCCGAAACTAAAATCGGATCGTCCTTTTTTCCATTCAAAACATGATCAATGGTATAAGTGTTCCCAATGAATAAACTAAAAACGACAAAAACAATTGACGAAATAAAAATAACCAACCAAAATCTGCTTAATACCATAATCTATAATTTTTGTAAATGTAAAAAATCAATAAAAACTGCAATACCGAATATCAATTGCTAAAACTAATATTTATTTTTGAACTTGTACCTGAAATCAATTATTTAAACATGAATAATCTCCTCCTCGATCAACAAATCCTCACGACGTAATCTCAAGAAAATTTGTGCTACAGCGATAGTGTCTTTTTCACAATAGTTTACAATGCGATCAATGTCTTTTTCTACATAAAAAACGTGACCTACTTGACTGCCATCGATATCACCTTTTGGAGAAGGAATTCCTAGAATTTTAGTGAGTAATTTTAGTGAAGTATAGTGCTTGTAGTCGCCAAATTTCCATAGCTCTAATGTATCTAAATGTGGAATTTCCCAAGGTTTTTTACCAAATAAATTTAGTTTATTAGGAATGGCGATTTGGTTGATAATCATGCGCCGAGCCAGAAACGGAATGTCAAATTCCTTAGCATTATGTCCACATAAAACATGTTGTGGTTGATTGAAATGATTGTTTAGCAAATTATTAAAATCAAGCAATAATTTCTTTTCATCACCAAAAAAAGAAGTGACTCTGAAGTTTCGAATATCCCCTTTTATGGTAAAATATCCCACCGAAATACAAACAATTTTTCCAAACTCAGCCCAAATTCCAGCTCGATCATAAAAATCTTCGGCTGTAAATTCGTCTTTACGCTGGTATTGGGTTTTGTGTTCCCAAAGTTCTTTCATTTCTGAATCCAAAGCATTAAAATCTTCGGCTTCCGGAACGGTTTCGATGTCAAGAAATAGAATGTTGTTAAGGTGGATTTTTTCTATCATAGTGATGGAACGCAGATGACGCGGATTTTACAGATTAAAACGGATTTCTTTTCTATGTAAATCGAAAGAATTAAATACGAATTTAAAAAATTATATCACTTTTAGTATTTATTCTAAAACAAACTTTGTTGCATCGTTGGGTTTTCATGTTCCAGCAACCATTTCTTACGCCATAATTCCCCTGCGTAACCAGTCAAAGAACCATCAGATCCAATAATACGGTGACAAGGAACTACAATCCAAAGTGGATTTTTTCCATTGGCAGAAGCCACAGCTCGAATGGCTTTGACATCTCCTAAAATCTTAGATTGTTCTAAATAAGTTCTTGTTTTACCAAAAGGGACTTCGAGTAAACCTTTCCAAACTTTCTTTTGAAAATCAGTACCTTTCGGATTTAATTTGAAATTAAAATCAATTCTTTTTCGTTCGAAATATTCATTAAGCTGAGTAACAGCTTCTTGTAAAACTACAGGAATAGTCTCTGAAATTTTACCTTCATCTGATATGGAAATTAGCGAAATACCATTTTCATCACCTATGATTTTGGCTACACCTAAAGGCGTTTTGATGTGAGTTGTTTCCATATTTTAAAGATAAAAAAATTAATAAGGAATTAAACAAATCTTCAAAAAATAATATTAATCCGTTTCATCAAGTTCAAAAATATCGTTAACGGATTTCCCGAATAATTTTGCCATTTTCAAGGCTAAAACAGTAGATGGAACATATTTTCCTGTTTCAATTGCATTGATAGTTTGCCGACTTACACCAATTTTATCAGCCAATCCTGCTTGCGTAATATTAGCTATCGCTCTTTGTACTTTGACATTATTCTTCATCTCCTGCAAGGGTATTATTTTGGAAAAGCATCCAATGAAAACGAATTATAAAAATTAATAATAAGGTAAACATATTATAAACCATTATATTAAAAAACGGAAGCCCATAAATAAAAAGTATACAAAATAGCAAACAAGCATAATTCACGTAAGTTGCCCAAACCAAACTTTCCAATCGTATTTTGGAAACCATTTCGTCCTCGGTTTTTTCTTTTGAAAAAGCAAATATAATCCCGCTCAGTATCAACACAACTCCAATTATTTCTGGAAAAATGTCATCATTAATCCAAGCTAAACTTTTAGTTGAAAGACCTTCATCATAAAGTATTGCAAAAACATTTATTTCTAACTTAATTGTTTCGGCGTCTTTATTAATTATTGGAACAAAAATTAGTCCCAATAATGAAAGTAGGAAAACAATCCCACTAACATTTTTAAACGAATTCGGAAATAAATAATTAGTTTTCATAATAATAAATTTAAAATTAAATTCAAATGTAAAGTTTTCTTTATAAAAAGACAAGAAAACTTTACATTTGAATTCATAAAAAAATCCACAAGAATTAAATTCATATGGATTTTTTTAAATTTTTATATAAAAACTACTTCAAACTAGAGTAAACATAAGCTTCTAATGCGCTTAATTCTTCATCTGACATCGCTTTAGTAATAGCAAAATTAGCTTTCATCACTTCGTATTGACTTGGATCCACAATTGGCTCTCCTTCTCCCTTAAGAAAAGTTACCATATTTGCATTTTTATCTTTGTAAATCTTAGCAATTTCTTGAATACTTGGCCCCACAACTTTCTTATCAAGCTGATGACAGGCTACACAATTTCCTTTGCCTTTGAAAATCTCTGCACCTAACTCTTCAGGAGTTTGCACAATCTCCTCAGTCGAAGTAGGATATAATGGTTCTTTTTTTGTTTCTTCTTTTTTACAAGAAGCCATGGCTAAAACAGCAAACAATAATAAGGTCTTTCTCATGTTAATTTCTTTAATTAAAATTATTTAAATTCCAAAATATATCAATCCATCCAATTGCTTGGTTGAATTTAACTTATCTTCAAATATACCTTAATTTTCTCTAAGAACCTCAATTTCTAATTTTTACGACTATTTCTTTTGTAAAAGTATCGCAGCTTCTTTGGCAAAATAAGTAGAAATCAAACTAGCTCCAGCTCTTTTGATACACATTAACTGCTCCATCATGATTTTATCGTGATCCAGCCAACCTCTTTCAGCTGCTGCTTTAATCATAGCATATTCTCCCGAAACATGAAAAACAGTAACTGGAACGTTCACTGCATTCTTAACTTCGCGAACGATATCTAAATAAGCAATTCCTGGTTTTACCATAACCATATCAGCACCTTCTTCAACATCCCACAAGGCTTCTTTAATAGCTTCAAGACGGTTAGAATAGTCCATTTGGTAGGTTTTTTTATCTTTTGGAACCACAACGTCAGATTCTCGTGGCGCGCTGTCTAACGCGTCTCTAAATGGTCCGTAAAAAGCAGATGCATATTTAGCGGAATAGCTCATGATACCCACATTTTGAAAACCTGCAACATCTAATCCTTGGCGCAAACGTAAAACACGCCCGTCCATCATATCAGATGGAGCAACAAAATCAGCTCCGGCCTCGGCATGAGAAACTGCCATTTTTACTAATGCTTCATTAGTGGAGTCATTTTCTATATCACCATTAGCAATAATTCCGTCATGACCGTATATAGAATATGGATCCAGTGCCACATCGGGCATTACAATCATTTCCGGGCAAGCCGCTTTGATTTCCTTGATGGCGCGCTGCATCAATCCATGTGGATTCCAAGCTTCTTTTCCTGTATTATCTTTTAAACTTTCGTCAACTTTTACGTAGATGTTTACGGCACGAATTCCTAAATCGAATAATTCTTTAACTTCTAAAACCGTTAAATCTACTGAACGACGAAAAATTCCGGGCATAGACGAAATTTCTACTTTGTAATTTTCACCTTCTGCGATGAACATTGGAAACATAAAATCACTTGGACTTAATGTGGTTTCGCGAACTAAAGAACGAATGGATTCGTTGACGCGTAATCTTCTACCTCTTTGTAATGGGAACATTTGATTTGTGATTTTAGATTAACGATTGCTGATTTATGATTTAAAACAAATAGGTGACCACAGAAAATCTGCAATCAAAAATCGTTAATCATCAATCTGCAATCCAATTTTTTGGATTTTCTAATACTTGTATTAATTTCTCTTCTTCGCTTCCTGTTTCTGGATTATGATCGTAAACCCACTGCACATGCGGCGGCAAACTCATCAAGATACTCTCGATTCGACCATTAGTTTTTAAACCAAATAAAGTGCCTTTGTCATGAACTAGGTTGAACTCGACATAACGACCACGACGAATTTCTTGCCATGTTTTTTGAGCGGCTGAATATGGTACATTTTTTCTTTTTTCTACCACGGGAACATAAGCTTCTAAGAAACTATTCCCCACTTCTGAAACAAAGTTGAACCAATTTTCCATTTTCATATCTTCGGTTTCTTTGCAGTAATCAAAAAACAACCCACCAATTCCTCTGGCTTCAAAACGGTGTGCATTCCAGAAATAAGTATCACATTGTTTTTTATATTTAGTATAAAATTCTGGATTGTGTTTATCACAGGCGGTTTTACAGGTCTGATGAAAATGAATTGCATCTTCTTCAAATAAGTAATAAGGCGTAAGATCTTGTCCGCCACCAAACCAGCTGTTGATTACATTTCCATGATCATCATACATTTCGAAATAGCGCCAGTTCGCGTGAACCGTTGGAACCATTGGACTTTTTGGATGAATAACTAAACTCAGTCCGCAAGCAAAAAAATCAGCTTCACCTACGTTGAATAGTTTTTGCATACTGTCTGGTAATTTCCCATGAACTGCTGAAATATTGACACCGCCTTTTTCAAATACGTTTCCGTTTTCAATTACACGAGTCCTTCCTCCACCGCCTTCTGGTCGTTCCCAAATGTCTTCACGGAATTTGGCTTCACCATCAACTGCTTCTAATCCTGCAACGATTTGATCTTGCAAGTTTTGTATGTATGCGTAAAATTTATTTTTCATTATAAACTGGCTTTTGCCAAAGCTATTTTATTAAATATTCCAAACGAAAATGTTTTACTCTCCGATTGAATATGCTCGTAAACTGCAATTGATTTTTTCCTTAAATCAAACGGATTTTCTTTTGAGAAAGCAACTAAAAAATCAGCAAATTGTTCTTGCTGATTAAAATCTAAATGCAATCTACGCAATAATTCTATTAATTCATTTTGATCAATAGCAATCAAAACTGGTGTCGTTAATCCGAAATTTTTTAACTGATAATCGATAAGACTCGTGTCTTCTATATTCCAGAATCTTGGAATAAAAACCAAAGAAAGCAAAGTCTTTAGCACATTGTCTATTCGTTCGCTTTCTTTATCTCTTAATCCTTTGTTTAACATTTAAGCTATTGGTTGTATTCTTTTACTGCATCAATAAACGCTTTTGCATGATCCACAGGAATATTTGGTAAAATTCCGTGACCTAAATTCACGATGTATTTGTCTTTACCGAATTCGTCAATCATTTCGTGTACCATTTTCTTGATAACTGGAATTGGTGACAACAATCTTGATGGATCAAAATTTCCTTGTAAAGTGATGTTTCCGCCTGATAAATATCTTGCGTTTCTTGGTGAACAAGTCCAGTCAACTCCTAATGCAGAAGCTCTACTTTTCCCCATTTCACCTAAAGCAAACCAACATCCTTTTCCAAAAACAATCACCGGTGCATCATCGGCTAAAGCCTCAACGATTTGGTTGATATATTTCCAAGAAAATTCTTGATAGTCAGCAGGAGATAACATTCCGCCCCAAGAGTCAAAAACTTGAACTGCGTTTACGCCTGCTTTTACTTTTTCTTTTAAGTATAAAATAGTAGTGTCGGTAATTTTTTGTAATAAAACATGTGCTGCTTCTGGATATTGGAAACAAAATCCTTTTGCTTTATCAAAACTTTTAGATCCTTGTCCTTCTACTGCATAACACATAATTGTCCATGGTGAACCTGCAAAACCAATTAAGGGCACCTCATCGTTCAACATTTCTTTAGTCAATTTAATTGCGTCCATTACATATCCTAAAGTTTCTTGAATATCTGGAACAATTACACGTTCCACATCTTGAATCGTACGAATTGGATTTGGCACAAATGGACCAAAATTTTCTTTCATAATCACTTCAAGTCCCATTGCTTGTGGTACTACCAAAATATCAGAGAATAAAATCGCTGCATCTGGAGCAATTCTACGAATAGGTTGCACTGTTATTTCTGCTGCAATTTCAGGAGTTCTACAACGAGTGAAAAAATCGTATTTATCACGTAAAGCGATAAATTCAGGTAAATATCTTCCTGCTTGACGCATCATCCATACCGGCGGACGTTGTACAGTTTCTCCTTTTAATGCTTTTAAAAATAGGTCATTCTTAATCATAATTCTTTCTTTTTATTCCTCGCTGTTGCGAGTTAGGGGGATTATTTATACTCAGCAATTACTTCTTCAATCACATCCTCAATGGTGGGTTGATCTGCAACGACAATGTTTTTTGTTATTCCTTCAAGTGCACTTGCAGTTGTTGTTCCTATACAGAAACAAGTCTCATTTTTAATTTTATTTTCTTTTAAATAGCTTTCAATACCAGATGGACTAAAAAACAATATGGCTTCCACAGGGGATTTTATTTTCTGCGGCGTCAACGTAGTTTCATAAACCTGAATTTCATTGAATTTTATTTTTGCATCTTTTAAAGCCTTTGGCAAAGTCTCTCTTCTTAAGTTTCCACTAAAAAAAGTATAGCTTTCACTAGCATAAATTAGCGTAATTATTTCGGCTAGATCTTCGGCGTAACCGGTGTAAGCGACCACATTATAGCCATTTTCAGACAGCATAATTTTGGTTTTCAAACCCACGCAAAAAACATTCTTTGATTTTAATGCTTCCGATTTTGGATCCAATAAAAAACTCTGCACTGCATTTTGACTCGTAAATATCAAATTTTCATTAATTTCATTTAATTGAAAAGGGTTACTTTTCGTTTTAATAAAATCTGCCTCAATGACATTAAAATCTGCATTTACTAATGCTTCTCTTTGATTATTCAAGAGTGTTTTTGTAGATAGTATCTGAATCATTAGTAATTTCTTTTTTGGTATTCTTCCTGCCCTAAACAGTATGTTTCTATATCTTTATTGTATCCGAATACCACTAAAATATCGCCCTCTAAAACAATAGTATCTGGAGAAGGACGACCAATAGTTTCTTTAACAATTGATTTTTTACCGATTAAATTTTTCTTTTCTCTTTTTCGAATAATAGTAACTAGCGTCAAATGATATTTATCAATTGTATCTAAGGTCTCTAATGTTTTTCCAAAGAATTCTGGTTTTGCTTTTACTTCAGAAATAGTGTAATTATCGTCTAATTGGTAATTCTCTAAAGTAGATTTAAAATTGATTTGCTTTGTTAATCTATCCGCTGATTCTTGCTCAGGATGCACAATGCTATGAATTCCCATCGCTTCAAGAACCGTATCGTGAATGGGTGATAAAGCTCTACTGATAATTTTTACATCGCTTAATTTTTTAATAATAGCAGTAGTGATAATGGCAGCTCCCTCATTCTCTCCAATAGCAACAACGACCTTATCAGTATCTTTTAAAGGCAAGGCTTCATAAGACAACTCATTAGTAGAATCCATTGCAATTGCATGCGAGATCTTATCTTTAACTAAATTCACTTTCTCGATATTTCTATCGACACCTATGACTTCATTTCCTGTTTCGGTTAGGCTTATCGCCAATGACATTCCGAAATTTCCTAAACCAAATACGATTATTTTCATCTGAGCAAGTTTAGTTAATTAAAATATTTTCTCTTGGATATTCGTAAAACTGATGATTCAATCTACGTAATAACCCCACCATTAAGTTGAGCATTCCTATACGGCCGATAAACATAGTCAAAATAATGACATATTTACTAGGCTCGGTAAGTGTTGCCGTATAATTTATACTAGAACCAACAGTACTATATGCCGAGAAACACTCGAAAGCAACTGTTAATAAAGGCGTTCCTTCTGGCTCAAATATTAAAACGGCCAAAATAGAGATGCCTATGGTAATTAATGAAATTGACAAAATGGCAAAGGCACGCGACGTAGAATCCGCTGATATCCTTCTACCAAACAATTGAATTCTACTTTTCCCTCTTGCAACTGCCACTATATTTAAAGTTGCTAATGCAAAAGTACTCGTTTTTATCCCGCCTGCTGTTGAGGCTGGTGAACCACCTATCCACATCAATAAAATAACAAAGAGCAAGGATGGAACTCCCATTTCACCATAATCAGTTGCACTAAAACCAGCGGTTCTAGGTGACACTGCATTAAAAGCTGCTGCGGTTATTTTGCCAAAAACCGTATTATGTTGCAATAAAGTAATGTTATATTCAGAAATATATAGAAATAAAGTACCTCCTACTAATAAGATAGCTGTCGTATAAAGTACTATTTTCGTATTTAGAGTAATGATTCTAACTTTTTTGTGAATTACTTTCTTGTCAAAGAACGCAAATACGTATGTTTTTAAATAGTGATAAAAGTTAAAAACAATATTGTGACCTAAACCGCCAAGAATAATCATCAACATCAAAATCCATTGCAGGTAATAATTAAACTTCACGGTTGTGTTTAAAATTCCTCCCGGTAATGTTGAAAATCCCGCATTACAAAATGCGGATATGGAATGAAACAACGAAAAGTAAAATTTATGCTCAATAATTGCATTATCAATTATAGAAGAATAAATAAACAGCGCTCCCACTAATTCTACAGATAACGTGAAGATAACCACATTTAGCGCTGCTCTAAAAACATCACTTAAGCCTTCATTAGCAATAAAATCTCGAGTATTCAAACCTTCCTTAAACGAGGAACTTCCTCTAAAGAAAAAGGCGAAAAATGACGTAAAAGTTAAAATTCCAATTCCGCCCAATTGAATTAAAACTATAATTATGGATTGACCAACAATAGTAAAATCGGATGCAGTATCTACTACAGTCAAACCAGTTACACACACGGCGCTAGTAGCGGTAAAAAGCGCATTGGTAAACGTTATAGAACCTGTAGTAGCACTTGGTAGCATTAGTAAAAAAGCACCAATTAAAACTAAAATCATAAAACTCCCTACAAAAACAATGGCTGGATTAAAGTAGATATCATAAATATGACGTACAAAAACCATTAATCGCAGTAAAAAGTAAACAATTAAACCTCCTTCAAGAACTGGTTTTATTTTTTGCAATACATAATACGAGGGTAAAGTGCGATTAAGGAACCAAATTATGGAAGCCATAAGTAAAAGAAATCCTAGAATAATCATGTTAATCAAGACTACTCTTTTATTTCTTTTGAAAGTATAATTAAAATATTTGAAAGAATTAAAACCTAAAAGACCAAATGAAAGAAGAATTAAAGCAACAACATGAGGAGAATTATAGTTATCCTGAAAATCATACCCAAAGTCAAAAACTATAAACAGCAATACGATAATATCGAAAAAGCGATATAAATAATTGAGTAAGGATTCATTTTTCATAATGAGATAAAATTATTTTTTTAAATCGTTACGAATACTTTCCATTAAGCGAATTCCACCATTATCTAAAATTTCCTTAGCGCAATTATACCCTAATTTTTTCCATTCTTCTAACGGAACTGTTTTATTAATCTCTAATTTTTCTTTGCCATCAAGAGAGAATAAAACCCCTTGAAAAGTAATTTCATCTTCGTTTATTGTTGCTAAAGCACCTATTGGAGCTGTACAACCACCTTCTAAAGTTTTCAGGAACTGTCTTTCTATATGCGTACAAACCTCAGTTTCAATATCATTTAATTCAGCAACTGCATCTCTACAAAACTCATCATTTGCCATAGCAACAATCACCATTGCTCCCTGAGCTGGCGCTGGAATCATCCAATCTAGACTGATGAAATTTGAAGGTTTTATATTTAATCTTTCTAATCCTGCCGCAGCAAAAACTGCACCTTTCCAGTCACTATCTTCTAACTTTTTTAATCTTGTATTCACGTTTCCGCGCAAATCAACCACAGTATGACTAGGATATCTATTAAACCATTGCGCTTGGCGACGTAAACTTCCGGTTGCAATAGTCCCTGATCCATTAAGAAAATCAAGATTCCCTTTATGAACTAAAATATCGAGTGTATTAGCTCTTTCTAAAACGGCTGCTTGAACGATTCCTTTAGGCAAAGCAGTAGGGACATCCTTCATGGAATGCACTGCAATATCCACCTCACCATTAATCATGGCAATGTCTAATGTTTTAGTAAAGATTCCTGTGATTCCTAATTCGTAAAGTGGTTTGTCGAGAAGTATATCTCCTTGCGATTTTACGGCCGTAATTTCAGTTTTATAGCCTAAATCGTTTAGTTTTTTTTCGACTGTGTGTGCTTGCCAGAGTGCGAGTTCACTGTCGCGTGTTCCTATTCTTATTATTTTTTCAACCACTTTTCCTTTATTTTTACACAAATCTACACTAATTAGCGAGATTAGTTTGCATCATTTAATTTAGAAAAAAGATTTCTCTTGTTCTAACTGAAATACTTTTTCAATCCATTCAATTCCTTCCTCCATTGATTCGCCATCTTTTAAATGGTTTACAAAATGTTTAGTGATTTGTTGAATGATTCTATTGCTAATTAATTCAGCTTGTTCTTCGTGAAAATTAGTTATTTTTTTTCTTTGAAAATTAAGCTCACCCTCTTTAATAGAATTTAATTTTTCTTTTAAAGCCTGAATAGTTGGTGCAAATTTTCTGTTTTTATTCCAAGAATTAAATTCTTCCTTAATTTCTTCAATAATTAATTCTGCTTGTGGAATATGTTGTTTTCTATTTTCTAAAGTTTCATCAGTAATTTGAGCTAATTGATCCATGTGAATTAATGTAACTCCGTCAATATGTTTGACATTCTCATTAACATTTTTAGGAATTGATAAATCTAAAATTAATAAAGGTTTCTTTAGATTTAAAATTGTTTTATCAATTGTAGGGTTTTGAGCGCCAGTTGCAACTACTACAACATCTGCTTTTTGTAACTCTAATTGTAAATCAGCGTAATCCTTTACCACTACGTTCAACTTCTTAGCTAGTTTTTCTGCTTTATCTTTAGTACGATTGATTAAGGTAATTTGACTGTGTTTAGTATGCTTAACTAAATTCTCACAAGTGTTTCTACCTATTTTTCCTGTTCCAAAAAGTAAAATATTTTTATTAGCAATGTCATCAACATTTTTAAAAATGTATTGAACAGAAGCAAATGAAACTGAAGTAGCTCCAGAAGAAATATCAGTTTGTGTCTTAATTCGTTTACTCGCTTGAATAACTGAATTAACTAAACGATCCATAAACGTATTTATCAAACCATTAGACTTGCTTAAATTAAAAGCATTTCTGATCTGGCTAATAATTTCAAAATCACCTAAAATCTGGCTGTCTAATCCAGTTCCTACACGAAACATGTGATTAATAGCTTCTTGATTTTTATATATGTAAGCTACTTCTTGAAACTCTTCTACCGAGCCATTACTGTTTTCACAAAGTAGTTTGATTAATTCATAAGGATGTTTAGCAAAACCATAGATTTCAGTTCTATTACATGTGGAAGTAACAATCAATGACTCTATTCCTTCGGCTTCGGCTTGCATCAATAAAATTGACTGAGCTTTAGCATCTAAACTAAATTTACCTCTAATTGTTGCGTCTGCTTTTTTATAACTTAAACCTAAAGCATAGAAAGTGCTGTTTTTGGACATGTTGAATTTTTCCATATTATACTTTTCCTAAAAAAGTTCTACAAAATTATTATTAACTATTTTATAAAAACAACGCTGCAAGTGCTTTTTGTATCGCTTAGCGACAAATTACATCAAAATAACATTTACAAAACAGTTTCTATTCAAAAATAGAGTGAAATCAGGTATTATTTAGTTATTTGTATAGAATAATTCTAAATAACAACACTGCTATTTCCTATATTAGATACGAAAAAATATCGCTTAGGGTTCTTAAAAAGTTAAATTTAATTACAATTATTTTAACTTTTTTTAAGATTATATAAATCACAATGACGATTTATATTTTTTGGATTACTAACAGACAAATTTACATTTGATAATAAGTTAATTTAAAACCAAATATCATTTGATTTTAAAAATAAATGAATTATGAAATTATACTGTTTTTCATAAAAATCAGATTAAAATGGGTTTAATAAGTAAAAACGCTACTCCAAATGAGTAGCGTTTTTAATCTCAAAAGGGTACTATTTTTGTACCGTTGGCTTTCTGATAGACTCTAATACAACAACAATATCTTTGTACAACTCAGTGTCCGATTTAACGCCATTAGCAACTGCTGCTGCACCTACATAGCCTTCAAATTTTGTAAAATCAGCATCGCTAGATTTCGTTCCCATACGTGGGTTTTGAGCAGGATCGTGAGTAGCAACCATGTTTAGACCTGTATAGGTATTTACTGCATTAGTTCCACCTGTATTAAACGAGAAGAAATCAGTCAAGTTGTCAACTAAAACAGCTAATTTAGTAGTATTTCCAGCAGCAACTTCTGTTAACAACGGTGCAAAGTGAGCTCCTAAATTTCCTGGAGCTTTATTTTGAACATCGGCAACAATCAACCCAACCGTTGAGTTTACTACTTTACGGTAAGATAAACGTCCTGCCTCTATCATTTGTCCAGGCATATCTGGATCAGCTACCATTTTTGATCCACCTAAACGCTCGTAGATACTTGCTTTAACCATTGGAGCTGGAACGTCGTCGTCGTTGCTACATGAAGTGAACGCTGTGGAGGCAACGAATAATACACCAAGTGTAATTTTTGAATAATTTTTCATAATAATTGAATTTAAGGGGTTAATTAAAAAATTGATTTATACTCTTTGATACTTTATAAGTCATACTGTTTTGATCAATAGGACATACTTCTTTATTCTCTAAACCTTGCGGTAAAATAAAGCGACTTGCATCATACGGTCTTTTTGCCATTAGTTCATCATACACTTTCTCTGAATTGGTAATTTTATTATTATGGAAATAAACTACCACGTTTCTTTTTACAATAATCGAATCCGAAGTCAAACCCTTTATAGTTCTTAAGTCGGCACAAATTTCTTTTGCTTTAAGCGAATCGATATTCGATTTAAAATCAATTCTACTTATTTGTAAATTTGGCGCATCATACACTGCTGGTTTAGCCGTTGCAATGTGAAAAACTAAAATTGCAATAAAGACAACAGCAATTCCTGCTATTGAATAAAGCACTCTCTTAATAATTTTACTTGATTTTTTCATGTTTATGTGTTTTCAAATCATTTACGAGGATTTGTAAAATTTGGTTTTAAATAAATGCAATTATCCTTTATTTAGAATCACTTTAAATAAAACTAGTGTTTTAGAGGGAAGTAATTTCTGTTTTTTAAAAAGCTCTAAGTAGATTGAAGCCAAAGAAAACATCCCCTTTAGCCCAGTCACCAGTTGTTTGACCTAAGTATCCCGCTTCGTGAATTCCTTGTGAACTGGTAAAATGCATTTGAAAAACATGTCCTCCAGTTTCTAAATCGAATCCTATAGATAATGGATTCTTGAATACTGAATTTGATCCGCGGTTTAAATGAGCTGCATAATCTATATTAAGCGACCAGCGTTTTGATAATTTATATCTCCCTCCAAAACCTATTGCATATTGGGTGTTATCCTGAATTGGATTTTCGTTAAAATTTTCATGGAAAATGGTAGGTGCAATTTCTAAAGATAGCTTATCTGAATATTTTCTCGAAATTAACAACTGTCCTACATAAGTTAAGCGATTATCAAATGTCAATTTTGGATACAAGCTTTCTTTCAGTGTATTATTGATTGCTAAACTAGTAAAACCAGCTATTGTAACCGGAAAACCATCTTTTACTTGGCTAAGTAAAGTGTATTTAGTAGAAAAATCATAAGCTAACTCACTTCTGGCAGCACTAATCGTTAACCACTCTTTCAGCCCGTAAACAAATTTTATTTGGGTATTTGCATTATCTAAACCAAAAAAACCTTCAAAGCCATCTTTTACGGAGCCAAATCTGTGGGCTACAATAAAATACAAATCGCCTTTTGCAGCAAGTTTTGTCGATTCGAGATTTACAATTTTTAAACCTTTAAAAGCAGAAACAACTTTTTGATTTGTAGCAACAGTATCTATTCCAGATAATAAATCGGTTTGTGAGTGACTTAATAATGGAAGTAAAAATAAGAGTAGGAATAATTTTTTCATGAGAATTTATTTTTGGATTGTTAATTAATTTTAATTGGTTTTTATTTTACAATGGAACTCTGATCCATTCTGAATTCGTCTAGCAGTTCATCGTAGCCAAGAAATCTACCTTTTACATTAAAAATCTCATTTGTATTAAGGTCCTGAGGCAGGCTGTCATTAAAAGTGGCAAATACTTTATTATCCAGAACAAGAGCATTATTATCTAAATCAATCAAGGTTATTCTGGCCCTCAACTCTATAGTTTGATCTTGATACTTAAGGAGAGCTAGACTATCATTAGCAATAAAATCTTTTTGCAACTCAGCAGTTTCAAGAGTGTACGCAGCTTTTTCGCCGTCAATGTTTCTATGACCTTGGTACACATAATAATAAATAGATAGTCCACCTACTAAGAAAATAAAAATCGCAAATAGTGTTTTTTTGTACATATAAGTTTATTTAGAGTTTAGTTAATTTCATTTACGCAAAAAGCAACATATTGGATCTCAGGAGAGAAAAATAAAATCCAGAAAACTAAAGCTCGAACTTTTACGTAAGTGCTAAAAGGAGGTTTATTAAAAAAATCTTTAGCATTTTGAGAATGCGCACTTAACTTAAAACCATAAATATTATGAAAGCAACACAATTAATGGCAATCCTTTCTTCCACCAGCTTTTTTGTAGCTTGTAGCAGTGACAATTCTGAAACGCTGATGGATAATCCACCAGTTTTGGGGCAAGTAACTTACACGCAAAATGTAAAAGCTATTATTGACAACAACTGTATTTCATGTCATGCAGCAGTGCCTAGAAATGGTGCGCCAATGCCATTAGTAACTTATGAACAAGTTCAAAATGCAGTTCAAAACAGAGGATTATTAAATAGAATTTCCCTGAGCAATGGCAATAGTTTGTTGATGCCACAAGGCGGCCCAAGATTACCACAAGCAACGATCGATATTATAATAAAATGGAATCAAGACGGATTATTAAAATAACAAATTAAATAAACATGAAAAAGATTATAATCGTAGCGCTACTTTATATATCAAACATCAGTTTTGCACAGGAAAAAATAATTAGCAAATCCTCAATAGTAACTTTTGAAGCTTCTGTACCAGCTTTTGAAGAAGTTAAAGCAGTTAACAATAATGCAACGCTAGTTTTAAATCCAGTAACAGGCGAAATAGCAAGTCTAGTTTTAATGAAAGGTTTCCGATTTAAAATTGCTTTAATGGAAGAACATTTTAATGAAAATTACGTTGAAAGTGACCGTTTCCCAAAAGCGATTTTTAAAGGAAAAATTGAAGGTTTAGACACTTCATTATTAACCTCAACACCAAAAGATTTTGTGTTGAACGGCAAGCTCGAAATTCATGGAAAATCTGTGCCCGTAAAAACAATTGCTAAAATTAGTAAATCCGCTTCAGGAATTAATCTAAACGCTAACTTCCCAGTGAATGCAAGCGATTTTAATATCGCTATTCCATCGGTAGTAAAGAACAAAGTTTCTAACAAAATCAATATTCAAGTAGCATCTGTTTTAAAATAACAAGCACAAAAATTAAAGATTTTATAAATTTAGACGGAAGTGAACATTTAACCATTTAAAAGATTTATTTTTGAAGGTCGTGAAAGAGTAGAATTGTAATTCTAAACTTCAGTTCGTTGAATTAAATAAATCTATAAATGGAGGAAGAAATAAAAATTGACGATGATTTTATTTTAATTCGTTTTCAAAATAACACTGATGAAGTTGCTGTTTTTCAGCGTCCGATACAATTAGGGTTGATACAATTTCATTTTGGCTTAAAGGGAAGTGCTAATTACAATTTCAATCAGGGAAATTATAGTTTAAAACTAAAAGAGGAAAAAGCTTTATTGTTTTATAATACTGAGAAAGAACTTCCGCTAAATGTTGAAATTGATCCAAAAACCTGGTTGATTTCAATATTTGTTTCTATCAAAAAATTTCATGGACTCTTTACTACAGATGCTGAGAATATCCCATTTTTAAGCAAGGAAAACAAAGAAAAGAAGTATTACAACGAGAGTGATATTAGTCCATCAATGGCAATTGTTTTGAACCAAATGTTTCATTACAACCTAAATCCATCTATTAAAAACCTTTATTACAAAGGAAAAGGATACGAATTATTAAGTTTATATTTCAATAGAACTGAGGATCCAAATGCCGAGCAATGTCCTTTCTTGATCGATGAAGAAAACGTGATGAAAATCAGAAAAGCAAAGGAAATCATCATAGCTAACATGTCTGAACCACCAGGATTACAGGAATTAGCAGATGAAATTGGTTTGAATTTGAAAAAGCTAAAAATGGGTTTCAAACAAATTTATGGCGATACCGTTTATGGATTTCTATTTGATTACAAGATGGATGCTGCTCGAAAACTACTTGATAGCGGTTCCTACAATGTAAATGAGGTGGGTTTAAAAATAGGCTATAGTACAGGAAGCCACTTTATTGCAGCTTTTAAAAAGAAATACGGCACAACACCAAAAAAATATTTGATGTCTATAAATACTAATGTTTAAAAAAAGTATAAGCTAAACATATTTAAGAATAAATAAAAACTAACATTTATCATAATTCTCATTAGGTACTTGCAGTACTTTTGAGAAAAATAAAACAAAAACAATGAAAGGCGTATTATTAGTAAATTTAGGATCTCCAGAAAGTCCGACAGCAAAGGATGTAAAACCTTATTTAGATGAATTTTTAATGGACAAATACGTTATCGACGTACCGTTTTTGTTGAGAGCATTATTAGTTCGTGGAATCATTCTTCAAACAAGGCCTAAAAAGTCTGCCGCAGCTTACGCCAAAATTTGGTGGGATGAAGGTTCGCCACTTGTCGTTATTTCTAAAAGAATGCACGAAAAAGTAAAACAATTAGTTGATGTGCCAGTTGCACTAGCGATGCGTTACGGAAATCCTTCTCTTTTATCTGGTTTACAAGAATTGCATGATAAAGGTGTAAATGAAGTGATGTTATTTCCTTTGTACCCGCAACATGCCATGGCTTCTACTACTACAATTTTAGAACTAGCTGAAGATTTACGTAAAAAACATTTTCCAGAAATGAAATTTACTATCGTTCCAGCTTTTTATAACAAATCAGATTACATCAAAAATCTTGCTGATTCGATCAAAGGCCACTTACAAGGTTATGATTATGATCATTTATTATTCTCATATCACGGAATTCCGGAGCGTCACATTCGTAAAACAGATATTACTAAGTCTCATTGTAAAATTGACGGTTCTTGTTGTAATACTCCATCACCTGCGCATGAGTTTTGTTACCGTCACCAATGTTATGAAACAACAAAACAGGTCGTTAAACTACTTGGAATTCCAGAAGGAAAATACAGCCAAACATTTCAATCGCGCTTAGCGGGTGACAAATGGTTAACACCTTACACTGATGTTGAAGTAAACAAAATGCCTGAAAAAGGAATTAAAAAACTAGCTGTTGTAACTCCTGCTTTTGTATCCGATTGTTTAGAAACACTAGAAGAAATTGCTATGGAAGCTAATCATGAATTTAAAGCACACGGTGGTGAAGAATTTTTAGCTATTCCTTGTTTAAATGATAGCGATGACTGGTGTCAAACAGTTGGTAACTGGATAACAACATGGTCAAACACTTCCTCATCTATTAAACCTAATGCTGAAAAAATAAACGCATAAATGGCTGTTACCGCCGAGGATTTAGGAAGCCAAGATATTAGAAAACTGCTGATAAAACAAGCAGTTCCATCCTCTATTGGTGTTCTGTTCATGTCCGTCAATATTTTGATTGACACTATTTTTGTCGGACAATGGATTGGTTCTCTTGCCATTGCGGCGGTAACGGTAGTTTTGCCCATTACTTTTTTAATTTCATCTTTAGGAATGGCGATTGGTGTGGGAGGTGGCTCTGTACTCTCCAGAGCTTTAGGTGCAAATGATACCGAAAAAGCTAAAAATACTTTTGCTAATCAAATCATGATGACACTTTTATTGTCATTAATCTTTGTGATTCTTGGTATCTTTTTTAGTGACGAGATGTTAGCGCTATTTGGCGCTGAAGGAGCGATAATAAAACCCGCTGAGGAATTCTTCTTCCCTATTATTATTAGCGTTCCATTTCTAGGGCTTTGTATGATGGGTAACAACATTATTCGTGCTGAAGGCAAAGCTAAATTTGCTATGGTTGCCATGATTATTCCCGCTTTTATAAATATTATACTCGATGTTGTTTTTATAAAATTTATGAATTTAGGCTTATTTGGCGCTGCTTTAGCAACAGCACTTTCCTATTTCTCTTGCTTCTTATTCGTACTATGGTTTTTTCTTTACAGAAGCGAATTAAAATTAACTGCAAAATATTTTAAATTCAAATTGCCTATTGTCAAGGAAATCTCAGAACTAAGCTTTGTTACTTTTTCAAGACAAGGCGTTGTGAGCATTTTATCGATCATACTAAACCATACCTTATATACTTACGGCGGCGAGCATTCAGTAGCTATTTACGGAATTATCAGTAGGATGTTAATGTTTGCTGTGTTCCCTATTTTAGGAATTACTCAAGGATTTCTACCAATTGCAGGATATAATTATGGCGCAGGAAATCATCAAAGAGTTAAGGAAAGTGTTGTACTCTCTATAAAATATGCCGCTTTTCTAGCTACAGTAATTTTTATCTTTATTTTAATTTTTGCTAAATCTATAGTTACCGTATTTACTACAGATGAGCTAGTAATAGCTCAAACTCCTGACGCATTACGATGGGTATTCGCTGCGTCTCCTATTATTGCTATCCAATTAATAGGTGCAGCTTATTTTCAAGCAGCTGGAAATGCAAAAAAAGCGTTACTTTTGACTTTAAGCAAACAAGGGTTTTTCCTAATCCCTTTAGTATTAATTCTACCAAAATTTTTAGGTATTTTTGGAGTGTGGATTGCATTCCCAATAGCCGATGTATTATCTACCATATTGACTGGCTATTTTCTAAAAAAAGAAATGAAAATAAAAATGATTCAAACTACCGATGGAATATTATAATTACTTAAAATCCTTACACCTTATCTTTGTTATTACCTGGTTTGCAGGATTGTTTTATATCGTTAGGCTATTTGTGTACCAAATAGAGGCTAACGAGAAACCATCTCCAGAGAAAGAAATTTTACAAAAACAGTACAAAGTAATGACCTATCGTCTTTGGTACATTATCACCTGGCCGTCAGCAGTTTTAGCTAGTATTTTTGCGTATTGGATGTTGTTTTTTACTGATTTAGGTCAATCCTGGTTACAGCAACCTTGGATGCATGTAAAACTTAGCTTCGTATTTGCGCTCTATTTATACCATTGGAAATGCCACTTAATATTCAAGGAATTACAAAACGACGAGGTAAAATACTCCACAAATTATATGCGTTTGTGGAATGAAGGCGCAACCATTATTCTTTTTGCAGTAGTATTTTTAGTAATTTTAAAAAATGCCGTAAACTGGATTTATGGAGTTATTGGAATTTTTGCATTTTCGATTTTAATTATGTTAGGATTTAAATTTTATAAAAGAATTAGAGAGAAGAAGTAGTTCCTTTAGTATTCGGTTACTAACTAAACCAATAAAAATGTGATATCAAGATCTATTAGCTCATCAAAAAGGGTTTTAATTAGCTATGAAAATTTTTGATTTAAGTAAATCTTTTCCATAAGAAGAGACATATTCTTTAACAGATCAAATAAGAAGATCTTCTCGAAGTGTTTGTGCAAATAGTGCAGAGACTTATAGAAACAGAGATTATGCCACACATTTTGACAGCAAACTAACTGATTGTGATGCTGAAAATTCAGAAACACATATTTGGCTGGAGTTTTGTTTTGCGTGCGACTATATTTCTGAAGAAACATTTATTCTTTTCTGTAAAGAAAACAAAGAGGTGGGAAAGCTTATAAATTACATGATTCGAAATCCAAATAAATTTGGAGTAAAAACAAATGATTAACTTGTGTACAATTTTCAAACTGAACACTGAACACTTAAAAAATGCTGAAAGGTTTTAAAATGGCAACGCTCTCCTTACGAATCAGGTTTTTCCTTTCGATGATCATTTTGATATTGATGGCATCTGTTATTTTAGCATCTATTTCTATTATCCAATTTAAAAATGAAGCTAAGGAATACCATCAAGAGCGTCTGGAACGTAATGAAAACGCGGTAAAACAACATATCAACTTCATACTTTCCACAACTACTTATCCGCTTACTTCTGGAAATTTAGATTTAATTTTCAAAGACAAAATTCATGAGCTTGCACATATTCATAACGTAGAAATCAATATTTATAGTCTAGATGGGAAGTTATTAAAATCCTCTAAAGAATCTTTTTCAGTTGATAAAGTAGCACCACCAATTCCAAAGTACATTCTGAAACTCGTGCGCTCTTCTATTGAAAAAAGATACGTCGACATCAAAACTATTGATGGTAAAAAGAATCGTTCGGCTTTTAGCCAAATCAAAGATGATAAATTTAAACCCCTAGGAATTCTTAACTTACCTTATGTTGAGGATGACGGTTATTATGAAAATGAATTGAAAAGCTTTCTAATTCGCTTAGGCCAAGTGTATTCATTCATGTTAATTATGGCTTTTGCTTTAGCGTATTTCCTTTCGTCATACATCACAAAGTCTCTAAAAACCATTTCAGACAAATTAAGCGAAACGAGTTTAAGTCAAAAAAACGAGAAAATCGTATTAGAAGCCAGCAGCAAAGAGATTAATCTATTGATTAATTCGTACAACGCAATGGTCGATGAATTAGAGAAAAGTGCCTTAAAATTAGCCCAAAGCGAACGTGAGGAAGCTTGGCGCGAAATGGCGAAACAAGTAGCACACGAAATTAAAAATCCGCTTACGCCAATGCGACTAACAGTTCAGAGTTTTCAGAGGAAATTTGACCCAAGTGATCCAAATGTCAAACAGAAAATGCACGATTACTCTGAAACTTTAATTCAGCAAATTGACACAATGACTGCCGTTGCATCTGCATTTTCGAATTTTGCTTCGATGCCAGCGCAACAAAATGAAACCTTAAACGTAGTTGAAGTGGTAGAGCTAGCGATGGATATTTTTAATGAAGAATATATAGAAGTTATCAGCGAATCACCAGAAATTATTTCGATAATTGACCGTACACAACTCATCCGAATTATTACGAATTTAGCTAAAAACGCGATACAGTCTATTCCAGAAGAGCAGGAACACAAATCAGTTCGTGTCCGAATTAAAAAAGAAGACAATAATGTATTAATTACTTTTTCAGATAATGGAATTGGAATTCAATCAAAAGATATAGCTCGAATATTCGAACCGAAATTTACAACTAAAACAAGCGGAATGGGCCTTGGTCTCGGAATTATTAGAAACATCATTGAAAATTATAAAGGAACAATTACCTTTATATCTGAACTGGGAAAAGGAACCACTTTTACGGTTACACTTCCCATAATTAACACCTAAAAACAAACCTTATGAACTACGAAAACATAGTAATACATATTGAAAATAATAGCGCAACTGTAACGATAAACCGACCATCAAAACTGAATGCACTAAACGTAGCAACTATTAGCGAGCTGCATAAAGCATTCAAAACATTGAATAAAAACAAGGAAGTTCAAGTAATCATATTGACCGGATCAGGCGAAAAAGCATTTGTTGCTGGTGCGGATATCTCTGAGTTTGCTCATTTTTCAGTTGATGAAGGAACGAAGTTAGCTGCAGAAGGACAAGAAAAATTATTTGATTTTATCGAAAACCTTAATAAACCTGTAATCGCAGCCATAAACGGATTTGCGTTAGGGGGCGGATTAGAATTAGCTATGGCTTGTCATATTAGAGTGGCATCAGATAATGCTAAAATGGGGTTGCCAGAAGCCTCTCTGGGTGTTATTCCTGGTTATGGAGGAACGCAGCGTTTGCCTCAATTAATTGGGAAAGGACGTGCAATGGAAATGATTATGACAGCAGGAATGATTACTGCAGATGAGGCCTATAGAACAGGACTTGTAAATCATGTAGTACCGCAAACAGAGCTGCTAGAATTTTGCAATGGAATTGCACAAAAAATAGTGAAAAACTCGCCCAACGCGATTAGCAAAGCAATAAAATCAGTTAATGCTAATTTCAAGGAAGGTAAAAACGGTTATAAAACCGAAATAAAATCCTTCGGAAAATGTTTTGGAACAGAGGATTTTAAAGAAGGAACAACTGCATTTCTCGAGAAAAGAAAAGCTGTTTTTACAGGAAAATAAATAATAAAAGAGAGCCAATCAGGTTCTCTTTTTATTTTAAAACGGTTTTTAACGAAATAATCTTTAACTAAAACCAATTCTTCAGTCAACAAATACTAATTTTGTAGTCCTATTTTGGATATTTTACAACATAAATACAAACACATGTCATACCAACCTATATTCGCTCAATTTTGGGAAAAAGTAAAAGAAAGCATTGAGAATAAGACTTACGCTAAATTAACTCTAGCAAAAACAATTGGTGACACTGATTTGAAAAACATTTATGTTCGCCCTGTTTTATTAGAGAATGATGTATTTGCACTTTCGCTTACCGCAAAATACAAAACAGAAGAAATAGAATCGACACATACGCTAGACGAAGCCTTTATGCTACTAGCTCCTTATATGAATAATCCATTTTTAACTGCTTTGCTATTTACAACTGAAAAAGATATTACTTTTAAATTGAATAAAAAAAGAGTAGGAACTATTGTGGAACAAGCACCTACTTTTAAAAATGCCTCCGATGTTATACTAGAAATGAAGGAAAAAGGGATTTCGATTTTTGATTAACGATTGCTGATTTTTGATTTAAAAATCTGAAATCCAAAAAAATCTGAAATCTAAAATCGTTAATCCTCGATCTAAAATCCTACTTCTCCCCTTCCCACTCCGCATAAAACTGAGATAGGAATCCTTCCATATAACGGTGACGTTCCTTTGCGATTTCTTTACCCGTTTCAGTATTCATTTTATCTTTCAACAGGAATAATTTCTCATAGAAATGATTAATTGTAGGCGAATTATTCTTTTTGTACTCTTCCTTAGTCATCTTATTTTTAGGAGCGATTTTAGGATCATAGATTACTCTATTTTTAAAACCTCCATAATTAAACATCCTAGCGATTCCTATGGCGCCAATCGCATCTAAACGATCTGCGTCTTGAACGATATCCAACTCTTTAGAAGAGAATGACTTTTCGAAATTTCCGCCTTTAAATGAGATGTTTTCAATAATATTAATAACATGTGCTATTGTTGCTTCATCTACCTCCTGTGATTCTAAAAATTCGCGTGCCATTTTTGGCCCAACCGTCTCATCTCCATCATGAAATTTACTATCGGCAATATCATGAAGTAAAGCTCCTAACTGTACAATCGCAGTATTACAAACTTCATTTTTTGAAATTAAAATTGCATTTCTATAAACTCTCTCTACATGAAACCAGTCGTGTCCTGCTTCGGCATTTGCTAATTTTGCTTTTACAAATACAATCGTTTTGCCTATTAAATCAGTCTTTATCATTAATACTATACGTTAAAAAAAATGTTGATTTTTAAAGACTATCTTCAAAAATCAACATTTTATACTTTGGAATTTAAAATCAATTTGAAAAAATCTGAATTCTTGTTTCTATAATCTTGCAGGTTCAACCCACTTGAACATATGAGACTCTTGTGGAATTACCAACCTTTCGGAAACTCGAGCCATTCTAGCTGGTAATTTCATCAAGTAATCACGCGCTTTTTCAGCTTCATCTGTCAAACCACTAATTTTGTCAATTTCCCACTTGTTAATTAATTTTTGCATAATATCTACATAATCATTGGCAGTATAAACCCCAATTCTTTGTGCTGAATCAGAAAAATGCTCAAAAGCAGAACTTATCTTTTGTCCTGATTCTCTCAAGAAATGCGCTGGCATAACGATTTTAGCTTTCATCATGTATTGAAAAGCAAGCATCATTTCGCTAGGATCCACTTTAAAAATCTGATTTACAAACTCACTGTATGCATGATGATGACGCATTTCGTCGCCAGCAATCATTTTGCACATTTTAGACAATTTTTTGTCACCATAGTTTTTAGCTAATTGCGACACTCTATTGTGCGATACATAAGTTGCTAACTCTTGGAAACTTGTGTAAACAAAGTTCTTGTAAGGGTCTCTTCCAGTCCCAATATCGAAACCATCGTTGATTAGATGCTGAGTTGTCATTTCAACCTCGCGCATATTTACACGACCTGATAAATACAAATACTTGTTTAACAAATCACCGTGGCGATTTTCTTCCCCAGTCCATTGACGAACCCAAGTTGACCAACCATTTCTTTCTAAATTATCAACTCCTTCTACCTCCATCAACCAGTTTTCATAGGTTGGCAAAGCTTCTTCTGTAATTGTATCTCCTACCATTGCAACCCAAAAATCATAAGGTAAATCCTTAGATATTTCGCGTAGCTCTCTCACTTCTTCAAGGAAATTATCGCTTTCAGAATTAGGTAAAAAATCAGATGGTTGCCAAATTTGTTCAACTGGTATCAAATATTGATCTACATAGCTCGTCACGTTTTTTTCCAAAAACTGCATTACTTCTAATCGAATGTTTTTTATTGACATTATATTTCTAATTTAAATTTTTATTCCTTTTACAACTGATTTTTCAGTTAATTTCATTAGCTCCGCAAAATCATAATCTGCAACTGCTAGTGGTTTGTGCACCTCAAAAGTAAGGTGATTTCCTAGACCTAAAGGAAAAAATCCATATTTCACTACTTTCCAAGAATTGTTTATACTAATTGGAACAACATAACCTGAGGGTGCATATTTACACAAAATTTTCAAACCACTCTGTGCAAACTCTTTAGGTTTCCCTGTTTTACTTCTAGTACCTTCTGGGAAAATAACGGCTGAACGGTTATTTTTCTCTATATAATCTGCTAATCCTTTTATAGCGGGAATGGCCTGCTTTGGATCTTTTCTATCAATAAGAACTGAGCCACCATGACGCAAATTGTACGAAACACTAGGAATACCGCTTCCCAATTCTTTCTTACTAACAAATTTACAATGAAAACGTCGAAAAAACCAAATCATCGCAATAATATCATACATACTTTGATGATTTGAAACAAAGATCAAAGGAGCATTTTTAGGAATACTATCAATATTTTCAAACTTGTAAGTTGTTCCTAAAATATTAGTACATTTCAGCAAGAAAAAATTCAAATAGTCAACGCTTACTTTATGCGCTTGATAACCAAAAACAGTAAAGCAAATCCATTGAATAGGATGAAAAATCACCAAGGTAAGCCCAAAAAGTAAGTAATAAATAACGGAAATGGGATACGAAATTATCTTCTGCATGCTTTAAAAATTAACTGCAAAAGTAGGAAATAAATTTTTAGCAGTATTTAAATCCAAAACAATAAATAGCATCAACGTTTAATCGTAACTTTGCTCTTTTAAATTTACGCCTTTTTTTTAAATAAAATGAATTTTAAATACCCTAAAAACGAAAAGCTAAAAAGTAAAATCACGATTGAATTATTGTTTACTGAAGGAAAATCAGTATCTAAATATCCGTTGCGATTGGTCTATAAATCGGGATCTTTTGGCGAAGGCCAGAAAATCAAGATGGGCGTTTCTGTTTCAAAAAAGAATTTCAAAAAAGCAGTTGATCGTAATTATTTTAAACGCATCCTTCGCGAAACCTATCGACTCAACAAACACTTATTACTAGATAATTTAGACCAACCGTATTCCTTCATGTTTTTTTATCAAACAAAGGATCGACTTTCTTATGAAGAAATCAATACTAAAACGATTCAATTGTTTGAGAAGTTTATTCAGCAGATAAAAAAAGAAGAGTAAAGTATTCTATTTTTTGTATTTTTAGCATTAAAATGTCATGTTTATGAAGTCAATAGCCTTGTTTTTTGTTTTATTCTTTTGTTTTTCTGGTTGTAAAAAAGCCGACGATGGTTTAGATATGAAAATATCGGAGATCAAACTTCCACCAAAAGAAGCTTCAGCAGCGAATACCTTTTATGACAAAGCCGAAAGTAACACACAAACAAAAGAAATTCCGCAAAACATAGAACAAAAAATCATCAAAGAAGGAAATCTTCGTTTTGAAACCAATGATTTAACGGTTACCTATACTCAAATACAAAATGCAGTAAAGAGCTATAATGCAACTATTCAAAATGACACAGAAGGTAAGGATTACCAATCTGTTTTTAGAAGAATAATTATTAGGGTTCCTAGTGAAAATTTTGATGTGTTTATACAATCTATTTCAAAAGGAGTTGTTTATTTCGACAATAAAGAAATATCATCACAGGATGTAACGGCTGAATATATAGACATTGATGCACGGTTAAAAGCTAAAAAAGTATTAGAAAATCGATATCTCGAACTTTTGAAAAAAGCAACTAAAGTTTCGGAAATGTTAGAAATTGAAAAACAACTTTCAAATATTCGCGAAGAAATAGAAGCAAAAGAAGGTCAGTTGAACTATATGCAAAACCGAGTTACATTTAGCACAATCACTGTAGAATTCTATAAACCTATCGCTGAACAAAGTGGTGTAACAGCCTCTTATGGAATGAAAATTTGGACAGCTATTAAATCTGGATTCAACAGTATTTCGACTTTATTTATAAACTTGCTTAGTATTTGGCCGTTTATAATTTTCCTAATTGCTATAATTTACTTCATTAGAAAAAGATTTAAGACAAAAAAAACATAAAGCAATGTACGCATTACTCAAAAAAAGATATATAATTCCTATCGTCGCTTCGGCATTTTTGTTTGTTGGAACCAGTTTCAAAGATGATTTCTTTGAAATTGCCAAGCAAATAGAGGTATTCACCACTCTTTTTAAAGAATTGAATAAAAATTATGTTGACGAAACTAATCCAGGCGATTTAATGGATAAAGCCATAAAGGGAATGCTAGCCAGTTTAGATCCTTACACTGTTTACTTCAACGAGCAAGATGTAGTACGATTCAAGATCAATAGTACTGGAGAATATACCGGAATTGGCGCCACACTTTCCAGAAAAAAAGACCAATTAATCGTAAAAGAAATTTATAAAAATTTTCCAGCAGACAAAGCAGGATTAAAACCTGGTGATCAAATTACACAAATAGGCGACGTTAAAATAATTGATTACAAGGACGAAGCTTCACAGTTATTAAAAGGCACTAAGAACACTAAAATTGACATAAAATATCTTCGTCAAGGAAAAGAAAACACAACTCAAATCATTCTGGACGAAGTCGAAATAAAATCGGTTCCGTTTTTTGCAAAAATAGACAATAAAACCGGCTATATAGTCTTAGCTCGTTTTAACAAAAAAGCTTCTCAAGAAACCAAAGAAGCGCTAGAACAACTTAAAAAAGAAGGTGCTGAACGCATCATATTAGATGTAAGAGATAATCCAGGAGGATTATTAAATGAAGCTGTAAATATCTGTAATCTTTTTGTTGCAAAAAATGAAACTATTGTAACTACAAAATCAAAAATTGACAAACACAACAATACTTTTAAAACCCAACAAGATCCCGTAGATACTCAAATTCCTTTGATAATACTGGTAAATGATCGAAGTGCTTCAGCATCGGAAATTGTTGCAGGAGCTTTACAAGATTTAGATAGAGCTGTAGTTTTAGGCAGTCGCAGTTTTGGAAAAGGATTGGTACAAAGACCTGTAGATTTGACATACGGAACCCAGCTAAAAGTGACAATTTCTCGTTATTACACCCCTTCTGGAAGATGTATTCAAGCATTAGATTATTCGAAAAAAGATCAAAATGGAAAAGCATTAAAAACAGATGAGAAAAACTTTAACGCTTTTAAAACCAGAAAAGGCAGAACTGTATATGATGGCGGTGGAATTCAACCTGACGTGGAATTAGAGGAAAGTAAATCAAGCCCTATTACAAATGCTTTGTTACGAAACGATGCAATTTTCGATTATGTTACTAGTTATTATTATAAAAATCCAAATTTAGGTAACAAAATCCCTGTTATTTCTGATGCTGATTATAGTGACTTTAAACAATTTGTAAAAGCTCAAAAATTCTCATTCGACACTGAAACGGAATTGGCTTTGAAAAACACTTTGGCTATAGCCAAAAAAGAAAAATTAGATGAATCAATTCTAGTAGAATACCAACAATTACTGAATGCACTTCAAAAAACTGAAAACACCTTACTAGATAAAAATCAAAAGGAGATTAAAAATTTAATGGTAGATGAAATCATTAAAAGATACCAATATCAAGAAGGTTTGTACCAATATTACATTCAAAACAATGCTGAGATCAAGAGAGCCACTACTCTTTTGAGCAATACTGGCGCATACAATACGATTCTCAAAATTTAATGGATAGATTATTAGTAAGTATAGTAGCATTACTTTTCTTTGGCTATTTATCATCTCAAGAAAGACCTATAGAGACAGTATATTTTGAATTTGACAAGTTCAACCTTCCAAATAATCAAATAGAAATAATAGTTAATTTTATAAAAAGAATAGACACAGCAAAAGTCGAATCAATCCAAATTTATGGCTATTGTGATGATCGAGGTGCTAATCAATATAATGATGAACTATCAAAAAAAAGAGTTTTAACGGTTCAAAACATTCTTACTGAAAATGGTTTTAATAAAAGCAAAATCATAGTTTTTGAAGGTAAAGGGCGTGTTGTTTTGAAAAAAGAGGAACTCGAAAATATATATGAAATTCGCTCTAAAAACAGAAGAGTTGACTTGTTTGCAGTAAATAAAAATAGTTTTGGAAACGGAATTTATAATTCGTTTCAAGAAAACCATAAAGTAGGTGATCGTATTTATCTAGATAATATTCTATTCCTGCTTGGAAGTAGCAAACTAACAGAGCAATCTAAAAAAGAATTAGACAAAATTATAATTCTATTACAGAAACACAAATCATTAGAGTTCAAAATTATAGGACATGTATGCTGTACTTCTAGTAAATATTCTGATGCTATCGATATAGAAACCACGGAACCTAAATTATCTTTAAACCGAGCAAAAGCCGTTTATAATTACCTCAATGGCAAAGGCATAAATAGGCTTAGAATGCAGTATTCAGGAAACGGAAATAAATCGCCTTTAGGCAAAGGTGACGCCCAAGATCGCAGAGTTGAATTTTTGATTATAAAGAATTAACTACGACTTTATCATCTCAATATGCGGAATGTCATCTTCAAGATACATTTCACTGGTTTGAACAAAACCATGACTTTCGTAAAATTTTTTAAGATATAATTGTGCACCAATAGTGATTTGGCTTTCGCCAAAATAACACTTAATCCCAGCAATCGCTTCGCGCATTAAATCATGACCCCATTTTCGGTCTCTATAATTGGCATCAACAGTTACTCTGCCTATAGAAGAGTTGTCGAAAGTTATTCCAGGTTTAAAAAGCCTAGCGTGAGCTACTATTTTACCTTCAAATTCACCAAAAAGATGTAAAGCGACTTTATCTTTTCCGTCAAGATCAAGATAAACACAATTTTGTTCCACAACGAAAATCTCGCTTCTTAAACGAAGTAAATCATATAACTCGTGTACTGAAAGATTGTCAAAGGATTTAATTTTCCACTGTAGTGCCATGGTTTGTTATTTTTAAGATACAAATAAAGGAAAAAGTTATCTTTTTTTAATAACAACTGTTTTAATAATCGCTTCCAGTTCGTGCATTAAATCTCTTTTATCTTTTGAAGGTGCGTAACAAAATCCTTCTAACACCAGAATTCGATTGTAATCAGGATCAATAATGGAGTAGTTAATAAATGGTCCGGACATAAAATCATTGTTTAGTTGCCAAGTACCTTTAGTTTCAAAAGTTTCTCTACCATAATGGCTGCTCTTAAATAGATATGGCGCATACGCTTCTTCTGTAAGCATATTAGTATCGGGTTCCTTTCCACTTATGTACATATTCCCTATTGAGTCACGCATTTTAACAATACAACTGACTAAATCACCTTCTTTTTTAATAGTATTTAAAGGAACTTGGTAAATTAATAGACTGTTATTTCCACCTATTATTTCCTTTTTTAACCACATAAAATTGCTTTTCTGTAGCACATACGAATATCCGGTAGGGATTTTTATTTCAATTTGAAATTTATTAGCAATTACTGTTGGATTAATTAATGATTGCTCGTTTATTCTTTGGCTCTCACCTATTTCACCATCTTTAATTATCTGGATGATCTGAGCACTGTTCTTTTCGATACAAGCAATAATATCAGAAGCTGTTTTACCAGAAATATGAATTACGTTTTGCGGAGATGCGTACTGATTTTTAATGATTTCAAACTTATTCTCTGCTGCCTTTTTCACTACAATGATGGCTCGAGTATCGGTCATGAAACCTTCTAAAAGTTTAGTTGGATATTGATTGATATTAAATAATGGCTCCTCTTGAGGCAAACCTATTACAGGAGATGCAAACTTGTTTCTAATAGTATCGCCAATGTCACCATTCCATAATTGATCATCAATTACAACAGAAATAGTATTAATCTTTCCCGACGATTTACGAGGTATTTGATCATTATTGTTTTTGCATGAAAACAAAAGTAATGATACAAAAAAGAATAAAAAATGGGCTTTTTTCATTGCTACTCTATTAAAGATAAAACCCAAATTTATACAAGTTTATTGTATTATCCGTTAATTTTAAGTTTCATTCCAGGTTGAATATCTTCATTGCGAATATCATTCCACTTTTTTAAGTCAGAAATAGTTACTCCAGGATATTTTTTAGCAATGCTAAATAAGGAATCCCCTTTTTTAACAGAGTACTCAGCTGCACTTTTTTTACTTGATGAAGCGACAGTTGATTTAGTTTTAAAAGAACTTACATCAGCTTTTTCAGTAACAATTGCAACCTCATCTTTAGCAACAACTAAAGTTTTTCCAATAGAAATTTTGTTATCTGCTAGCTTATTCCAAAGTCTCAAATCAGCTAACGAACTACCAAATTTAGTAGCTATAGCATTTAACTTGTCTCCTTTTTGAACAACATATTCAATATCTTTTCTTTCTTGCACAACAGCTATCTCTTCTTTAGATTCTAACTCTTTACTAGCAATTTGCAACAAAGCACCATATTGAAGATTATCGTTAGAAATGTTATTCCATTCTTGAAGTTCAGCGATCGTTACATTATATTTTTGTGCAATAGTGTACAAATTATCTCCTTTTTGAACTAAATAAGTAAATGCGTTTTCTTTAGCTGCAACTCCTCTAGTAAGAGTTGTTTCTTCCTTAGCAGTCTTAGCTACTATACTCTGATTTTTTGAAATAATTTGAGACGGAACAGTGTCAATTATAGATTCTTTCTTCAATGATTTTGCTTCATTACCGCCTGTAATTATTTTTAAACTTTTTCCGTAAGCAATTGTGTTACTTTTAAGATTGTTCCATTTTTTTATTTGAAAGGCAGAAACATCATATTTATCAGCTAGAGAGCTTAAATTATCTCCTCGTTTTACTGTGTAATAAGTAGTTTTTGAACCATTAGAACTTTTAGCAGAAGGACTAGCTGAATCTTTTATAGCTAAAGCTCTTGTAGATTCAAACGGTCTTTCTCGTTTGTTTAATTCATGCTCAGCATACGCATAGATTTGACTTTCATTAGAAGCAAAAACAGCTATTTTCTCTTGCGGCAATCTTAAAAAATGGTTTTGATCTTTATAAAATGGAACTACATTTAATTTATAAGATGGGTTTAAAAGTTGTAATTGTGCTACAGGAACATCCAGTAAATCACCTATTTGTTTAAAAGATAATTGTTGTTTAATCATGATCGTATCTGTAGCAAAATGTTGCACAGTCGCTCTTTGCGGCACAATCCCGTGCTCTTTGTGGTATTCGTAAAGGTACATTGTTGCAAGGAAAGCGGGAACATAACCTTGAGTTTCTTTCGGGAGATTTTTTCTAATATTCCAATAATTTTTCTGACCTCCAGAACGTCTAATTGCTTTAGAAACATTACCCGGACCAGAATTATAGGATGCTAAAACTAGATCCCAATCGCCAAACATTTTGTACATATTAGTCATATACTTCGTTGCGGCTTCACTAGATTTTAAAGGATCACTGCGTTCATCAATATAGGAATCAATTTTTAAACCGTATTGTTTTCCGGTGTGATACATAAATTGCCACAATCCAGTAGCACCCATTTTAGAAACGGCTCTTGGATTTAAAGCTGATTCTACTACAGCCAAATATTTAATTTCTAATGGTACATTTTGTTTGGCTAAAGCCTCTTCAAAAAGTGGAAAATAATATTCTGAAACACCCATCAATCTTTCGAAAGATTTTTTTCTGTTTTTCAAAAATGATTTGATGATATTTTCTAGACCTTGATTGTACTCAATATTAAAGGGAGATTTTGCGTCCATTGCCGCCAGTCTTTCTTTCAAAAGTTCAGTAGGTAATTCATAATCTACTGCAGCATCAATATTAACTTTTTCAATATCTCCAGTAATGGTATTGTATAAATCCAAGCTAGTTAATTCTTTCATCCACAAGCTATCAACACGAGATGCTAATTCATTATTAACAAATGTTTTCTTGATGGAATCTAGATAGGATATTTTTGTTTCAAATTTGTCACTTATTGTGTTTTCAACATTTTCCTGAGAAAATACTTGAACAGATAACAATATAAAAAGGGATAGGGTGGTATTTTTTATACTCATAATTTTACGATCAAAGATCTATATTTCAAATGATTACAAAGCTTAATTTTTACAAACTTAATAGGTTTAAACTAAAAACTTCTTTAAATATTGTTAAAAATGCAATATTTAGTCTGATAAGAAGGAATTTTCAGCTATTTGATATTGAAAATCGCCTTTGAAATACAATTTGATACTATTACAAACAAAAAACCTTAGCAACTAGGACTTTATTGCTAAGGTTTTAAGAATTGTTTATGTTGTTTATGCTTAGTTTCGTATGTGCTTCAAAACGCAAAAAACAGTTATTTTTAGTCTAAAATAGCTGCTATTCCAGGCAATACTCTCCCTTCCAGCATTTCTAACATCGCACCACCACCGGTAGAAACGTAACTTACTTTATCTTCCAGTCCAAATTGTTTTACGGCAGCAACAGAATCACCTCCACCTACAAGAGAGAATGCTCCATTAGTAGTTGATTCAGCAATAAAGTTTCCTAAAGCGATAGTTCCGTTTGCAAAATTTGGCATTTCAAAAACACCTAATGGACCATTCCAAAGAATAGTTTTAGACTCCATGATTACTTTTTTGAAGTTTTCCAATGATTTTGGTCCAGCATCTAATCCTTGCCATCCATCGGGAATTTCTTTTACGTCAACAATTTGAGTTTCGGCATCATTTGAAAAATCATTTGCCGCCACAACATCAACTGGAATATGAATTTGAACCCCTTTCTCCTTAGCCAATCTCAATATTTCTAGGGCTAGTTCTTGTTTGTCATCTTCACAGATAGAATCACCAATTTTACCTCCTAATGCTTTTACAAAAGTAAAAGTCATTCCACCACCAATAATCATGTGGTCTACTTTGTCCAAAATATTTTCGATAACGGTAATTTTAGAAGAAACTTTAGAACCTCCTAAAACAGCAGTTACTGGTTTTTCACTATTTTTAAGAACCTTATTCAAGCTTTCAATTTCTTTAGCCAATAACATTCCGAAACATTTTTCATTTGGAAAAAACTGTGCAATAATTGTAGTCGATGCATGTGCTCTATGAGCCGTACCAAAAGCATCATTTACATAAATATCACCAAGAGATGCTAATTGTTTTGCAAAAGCAATATCTCCAGCTTCTTCTTCAGCATGAAAACGTAAATTTTCTAATAATAAAACTTCACCTGATTTTAAATTGGCTGCAGCAGTAGTTGCGTCTTCACCAATACAGTTTGAAGCAAACTGAACAGGAACTCCTAAAATTTCAGAAGTTTTTGAAAGAATATGTTTTAAAGAATATTTTTCCTCTACTCCTTTTGGCCTTCCTAAATGCGACATCAAAATTACACTTCCACCTTGAGCAAGAATTGCGTCGATGGTTGGTTTTGCAGCTTCAATACGGGTAGCATCGGTTACTTTGAAATTTTCATCCAAAGGCACATTGAAATCAACTCTTATTATGGCTTTTTTATTATTGAAATCGAAATCATTTAAAGTTTTCATTGCTCTATTTTTTAGTTTATTTTCTTAAAAGGAATAACAAATATAGAACTTTTAAATTATTAATAAATTAAGCCAAACGATGTAAAATAAATTTCAAGCAACGAAATCGATGTAAACTTATAAATAATGCTTCTTTTTAATCATTTCTCTGTTTTTAATTATGAAATTGAGATCATTTAATTCTCAGAAGAAAAACACACATTGAGCGTTAACTTGAATCTTAACCGCATCGAAACTTTGCCTCCTAAAATTTTAGACTAAACCATTTTCTTATATCTTTGCTTTATGCAATTTTCAGAAATTTTAGGGCAAGAACATATAAAAAGTCATTTGACAAAAAGTGCTGATACAGGTAGAATTCCACATGCACAATTATTTGTAGGCCCTGAAGGAAGTGGGACTTTGCCTATGGCTATTGCTTATGCACAATATCTTATTTGCAATAATCAAAATGCTGAAAATGATGGATCAAACGAAGCTTGTAATATAAAATTCCAAAAAACTTCGCATCCTGATTTGCATTTTATTTATCCTACTGTTAGCACTGACGAGGTTAAAACTAAACCAAAAAGCATTGATTTCATTGTGGAATGGCGTCAGTTTTTAGAACAAAATAAATACGGAAGCTTATTTGATTGGTATCAAATCCTTGGAGTTAAAAACAAACAAGGAGAAATTAGAGTTGATGATTCTCAAGAAATCTTAAAATTATTAGCTCTAAAATCATACGAAGGCGGATACAAAATAATGATTATTTGGATGGCCGATAAATTGAATATAGCCGCTTCAAATAAATTATTGAAATTACTAGAAGAACCTACTGACAAAACTGTCTTTATATTAATATCAGAAAACGAAGAAGATATAATACAAACAATTCGATCACGCTGTCAAGTATTGCATTTTAATGGTTTGCCTGAAAAAGTGATTGCTGATTCCTTAATTTCAAATAAGAATATAGAGTCTAAAACAGCGCATAAAATAGCACATCAGGCACAAGGAAATTATAATAAAGCACTACAATTATTACAGCCAGATAGTGAATCTACTTTTTTTGAGAAATGGTTTGTTGATTGGGTTCGTGCCGCTTTTAGAGCCAAAGGAAATGCGGCAGCTATTCAAGATTTAATTCAGTGGAGTGAACAAATTGCTGGTTTAGGAAGAGAAACTCAGAAAAAATTTCTGCACTTTTGTATTGATATGTTTCGCCAAGCTTTATTATTAAATTATCAAGCGAAAGACTTAGTTTATATAGAACCACAAGTAGAAAAATTCAAATTAGAGAATTTTGCTCCTTTTGTAAATGGCAATAACATCAATGATATTTTCAAAGAACTTTCGGATGCTATGTACCATATTGAGCGTAATGGAAACGCTAAAATTATTTTAACCGATTTATCAATCAAACTCACCCGTTTAATTCACAAAAAATAAAGATATGAACAACATTACTTCAATATTAATTTTAATATTTTTAGCCATCACTTTTCTACAATCCGGATATGACAAATTGTTTTACTGGAAAGATAATGTAGATTGGCTAAAAGGCCATTTTTCTAAAACACCTTTAAAAAACCAAGTACCATTAGCTTTAGCAAACATTCTCGTACTAGAATTGATTTCAGGAATTTTATGCATCGTAGGTTGTATCGAATTATTAATGAATAATGGGAGAATCTTCGGGTTTTACGGAGCTGTTTTCTCTTGTATTACTTTGTTGATGTTGCTATTCGGACAACGATTAGCTAAAGATTATGATGGTGCAAGAACAATTGTTATCTATTTCATACCAGCGATTTTAGCCGTTTATTGGTTAAACTAAAAATTAAAAAGCATTAACATTACAAATAAAATGACACCAAAACATCCTTCAGAGTCTTTGACTATATTGACCGATTTAGTTTTACCAAGCGAAACGAATCCTTTGAATAATCTATTTGGCGGCGAATTATTAGCACGTATGGATCGTGCTGCCAGTATTGCTGCTGGGAGACATTCCCGAAGAATCACGGTGACAGCATCAGTAAATCACGTAGCTTTTAATAGAGCAATTCCATTAGGAAGTGTTGTAAATGTAGAGGCCAAAGTTTCAAGAGCATTCAAAAGTTCTATGGAAATTTATATCGACGTTTGGGTAGAGGACAGACAATCCGGAAATCGCACTAAAGCTAACGAAGCTATTTATACTTTTGTAGCTGTAGATGACACAGGAAGACCAGTTGAAGTACCACAAATAGTTCCAGAAACAGAACTTGAAATACAACGTTTTGAAGCAGCATTAAGACGCAAACAACTGAGTTTAGTTTTAGCTGGAAAAATGAATCCACAAGATGCAACTGAACTAAAAGCTTTGTTTCTATAGCAACTTGTTATATTTAATCTAAAATATTTTTAAAGGTATTTTTTGATTGAAAAAAGGAGTATTTTTACGAAAATAAATGTTCATACAAAATTGAAGTTTTCAGGATAATTATTCATCCTGTCAGTTTCTTACAGTTATAAAATAATACAAATCGATGAAAGAAAAGGTAAAAGAGAAGATGAGTACAGAAAAAGAATCCAAATTAAAAGCGCTACAACTTACGCTTGACAAGCTAGATAAGACCTACGGAAAAGGTACTGTAATGAAAATGGGTGATAAAGCCGTTGAAGAAGTAGAAACTATTTCTTCAGGATCTTTAGGAATCGATTTAGCATTAGGAGTTGGTGGTTATCCAAGAGGAAGAATCATTGAAATATACGGTCCAGAATCTTCTGGAAAAACTACTTTGACACTTCATGCAATAGCTGAAGCTCAAAAAGCGGGTGGAATAGCTGCTTTTATTGATGCTGAACACGCTTTTGATAGAAATTATGCTGAAAAATTAGGGGTAGATATCGAAAATCTTATTATTTCACAGCCAGATAACGGGGAACAAGCTTTAGAAATTGCTGAAAACTTGATTCGTTCCGGTGCAATTGATATTGTTGTAATTGACTCGGTTGCAGCTTTGACTCCAAAAAGTGAGATTGAAGGTGAAATGGGAGATTCTAAAATGGGTCTTCACGCTCGTTTGATGTCTCAAGCTTTAAGAAAATTAACAGGAACTATTAGCAAAACAAACTGTACTGTTTTCTTTATTAACCAATTGAGAGAAAAAATTGGAGTAATGTTTGGAAATCCAGAAACCACAACTGGAGGAAATGCATTGAAATTTTACGCATCAGTACGTTTAGACATTCGTCGCTCTACTCAAATTAAAGATGGAGACAATGTTCTAGGGAACAGAACGAAAGTGAAAATTGTAAAAAACAAAGTGGCTCCACCATTTAAAGTAGCAGAATTTGACATCATGTATGGCGAAGGAGTTTCTAAAACGGGAGAGATTTTAGATCTAGCTGTGGAGTTTGAAATCATCAAAAAAGCAGGTTCTTGGTTCAGCTATGGTGAAACTAAATTAGGCCAAGGTCGTGATGCAGTGAAATCTTTAATTAAAGACAATCCTGAATTAGCTGATGAATTAGAAGTGAAAATCAAAGCTAGAATAAAGGAATTAGCCGAGGCTTAATACCATTATATACTATCAAATATCATAATGCTCGGAAAATTTCCGAGCATTTTTTTTTGGGATAATCTTTCCTGTTTTTGTTTTTAGTTCAACTAGTAATTATATTGATTTAAAAAATTATTCATTTTTAAAGCAACCTTTTAATTAAATAATCATCTTCAATGTAATTAATAACCTATAAATTTAAAAAATGAAAAATTTAAAATTAAAAGCAGTAGCATTAGTATTATTTGTAACAGCTGGATTCGCGTCATGCTCTAACGATGATGAACCAACAATTATTTTAAAAAAATCACTAGTAACTGAAGTAACTGGACCAACAACAGCAAACCTTAATGAAGAAATTACATTAGATGTTACCTTTAAGGTCGATGGTAATTGTGATGTTTTCAATAAGTTTAATGAGAAACAAGTAGAAAACACAAAAACTATTGAAGTAGAAACTAGAGAGGAAGGAACAACTTGCGACAAGACTCCAGCAACAAAAAAAGCACCTTATAAATTTAAAGCTGCTGCTGCAGGAACTTACATCTTGAAATTCAAAATGTCAGAAACTGAATTTGTGACGCACACTATAATAGTAAGCACTCCATCATAAATTTTAGAAGAGGTTGTTAATTGTTAACAACCTCTTTTTTTTACACCTTTGTATTAATTACTACTAAAAAGTTATCCGTAATGGAATAAAATTACACTCTTAATTATTTTAATAAAAAAGTTGTTTTTTGACGCAACCTTTTATAAAAAGTAACATCTATGAAAAAGTGGGCAGCGTAATATTTAATAAAGAGCCCTTTTTTTATAAACTATTAAAATAAAATAAAATGAAGAAAATTGCACTAATTTTAGTACTTATGACAACCTTAGTAGGTTGTAGTCTAGACAATGGTAATAATGATACCTACACTTTTAGCGTACTTCCTGTAGAAAGTTACACGCTTCCAGAAACTTTTAAATTAGGCGAAAAGTACACTATCAAATTAAAATATCAAAAACCGACATCTTGCCATATTTACCAAGGTATCTACTATGCAAAAGATTTAAATACAAGAACAATAGGTGTGCAAGCTGCAGTTCTAGACAAGGAAATATGCGGTACTGAAGTTCCGCCAGTATCTGAAGCTTCATTTGATTTCCAAGTAACCGCTACAGGTTCTTATATTTTTAAATTTTACAAAGGAAAAGATGCAGATGGTAAAGATCTTTTTGAAGATGTAGAAATACAAGTAGTTTCCTAATAAACAAAAACAATTCTGTGTCATTAGAACAAATAATTGCGGATTGTAAAAAGAATCACCCCAAAGCTCAAGAACAATTATACCAATTGTTTGCTAAAAAGTTTTTTGGGGTGTGCCTTAAGTATTCCCGTAATTATGATGATGCACAAGATAATTTACAAGATGGTTTTATCATTATCTTTAAAAAAATAGCACAGTATAGCGGCAAAGGCTCTTTTGAAGGTTGGGCCAAACGAATACTAATCAACAATGCTTTAATCCGATTTAAAGACATTCGATTTCTAGAAATACTTGATGACAACATCGCCGAAGTAGAACTCGAAATAGACGATGACACCATATCCCTTGAGTATCTACTCCAAATCATTCAGGAATTACCGGATCAATACCGAATCGTGTTTAGTTTATATGTCCTTGACGGTTATTCACACAAGGAAATCAGCGAAATGCTAAACATATCTACTGGCACAACAAAATCTAATCTTTTTAGAGCACGATTGATTTTGAAAGAAAAAATTGAAAAATTAACAGACATTAAATTCGAATCATCGGCAAAATGAAAAACAATAAAGATATAGACCGATTGTTTCAAGAAAGATTCAAAGATTTTGAAACAGAACCTAACGCGCAAACTTGGGCAAATATACAAGCAGGTTTAAACGAGGAAAAGAAAGAGCGAAAAATCATTCCAATATGGATGAAATACACCGGAATAGCCGCTGCGTTTGTACTCGGCTTTTTTGCTATAAATAACGTTTTCAAAACAAATACGGATTCGAATAATAAGATTGTTTTCGATAAAAAATCAATTAATTCTTCAACCGAGAATAAGGATAGCCTTTTTGCCCCAACAAAGGAAAATAAACATACAATTGACCTACAAAATAATTCTCAAATTGCTATAACTGACCTACAGAAAACCAAAAAAAATGAAAACCAAACTACAACTGAGAAAACTACAAAAAACGTCTTTGGCAAAACGCCAAATCAAAAAACTGCTACGATTTATAACAGTAAAAATAATTCATCGTTAGAAAAAGCCACTGATAAAACTCAAAAATCAGATGTCTTTCTGGTTGATAAATCAAATGTAAAAACTACTAATCCTTATGAAAACATTGTAAATCATAAAAGCGAAAATGAGTTTTTAAATGAAAAAAGCAATTTGGCTACAGCCAAAACCGATTCAAAAAAAGAAATCTTAAATCAAAACACCGCTCCAAACGAATTAGAAGCAATTTTAAAGGAAAACGAAGCGCAAAAGAACAAACTAGCCGCTGTAGAAAAAAGCAAGTGGGAAATCACGCCTAATATAGCCGCAATGTATGTCAACTCAAAAAGTGCGAGCATCGATCCTCAGTTTGCTGAAAACACTAAAAGTACTGATAACAGTATAGGTTTTGGGATAGGAGTTCATTACGCCATTAGCAAAAAAATAGCGTTGCGAACAGGAATTAATAAATTTGCGTTGGGATATAACACGAACAATGTTACCTATTCATCCGGTTTGAGCATGACTAATTTAGCGAATGTCGATTACACTACTAATGCTATGGTTGAACTGCGAACTAGTGCTAGTGCGAATTCACTAATGACATTTGAAAAAAATCTACAAAAAACTAGCTCGGGAACCATCAATCAAAAAATGGGTTATTATGAAGTTCCTCTGGAAATTTCTTACGCGATTGTAGATAAAAAAATAGGCATTAGCCTTATTGGTGGAATTAGTACTTTATTTTTAGACGAAAATAAAGTGTCGTTAATTTCATCAGAAATTAATCTAAAACTAGGAGAAGCTAATAACTTGAATGCGATGCATTTTAGTAGTAATATTGGACTTGGTTTCCAATACAAATTTGTAAAATCATTCCAAATTAATTTTGAACCAATGGTTAAATACCAACTCAATACTTTTTCAAATAATTCCGGCACTAGTAAACCAGTTCTTATTGGATTATATTCTGGAATTAGTTATCATTTCTAGCTGATTCATATTCCAACAATTGATTGTAAATTATCTCGCGAACTTCATCCCGAATAGTTCTTCTATCTAGCGATTCATTGTGAGTTTCTACGTGCGAATGCATTTTAACCCGCATTAATCCAGGACTTCCGCTAAAAAAAGTATAGGAAAATCTTCTTTTATTATCTCCAAAAGTGATTGGAGCAATAGGTATTTTATGTTCTAATGCTAAGCGGAAAGCACCATCTTTAAAAGTATCTAAAAGTACAGACTCATCATCAGGAACGCCGCCTTCAGGAAAAATACAAATACTTAAGCCCTGATTAATTCTTTTTTGTGCACGATCAAAAACTTGCATTCTGCTTTTAGAGGAACTTCTATCTACTAAAATACAAGTTCTTTTATAGAAAAATCCAAACAATGGAATTTTAGCTAATTCTATTTTACCCACAAAAACAAAAGGATTTCGAGTAGTTGCTAGCATCAACATAATGTCTGTCATGGAAGTATGGTTAGCAACAATCATGTAGCTTTTGCAATATTCCATATCTTGCTCTTTATCTATTTTATAACGGAAACCCATTCCAAAAAGAATGAATTTTGCCCAAATACGAGCCATCTTAAAAAAGTAAGGATAACCACTTTCAGTCAAAATAGAAGCCACCAAAAAAGGAAACATAATCAATATGGGAATGGCCATCAAAATGTAAAACCAGATGCGCCAAAGTGTCCAAAAAATAATCTTAATTCCTCTCATAGTGCCAAAAATAAGAAATCAGAATATATAATAACACAGTTTTTTAAAATTTGCGAATTTGCGGTAAAAATTAAAAAACTTTGCGAACTTTGCAAATTAGAAAAAAATTTATAATGGCAAAAATACTTACAGGCGTTCAAAGTACTGGAACTCCACATTTAGGAAACTTACTTGGCGCAATCATTCCAGCAATAGCATTATCAAATAAACCAGAAAACGAATCGTTTCTTTTCATCGCTGATTTACATTCGATTACTCAAATAAAAAATGGCGAAACTTTACGTGCAAATACCTACAGCACCGCAGCAGCTTGGCTTGCTTGTGGATTAGATGTAAATAAAGTAGTTTTTTACAGACAGTCTGATGTACCTCAAACTGCGGAATTGGCTTGGTATTTAAGTTGTTTTTTTCCTTTTCAGCGTTTGACACTAGCCCATTCTTTCAAAGACAAAGCAGATCGATTGGATGATGTAAATGCAGGTTTGTTTTCTTATCCAATGCTAATGGCTGCAGATATTTTGCTTTACGATGCAGAATTTGTTCCTGTAGGAAAAGACCAACTACAGCACTTAGAAATCACTCGTGATGTAGCTTCTCGTTTCAACCACCAAATGGGAGAAACATTTGTCATTCCTGAAGCCATAGTACAACAAGACGGCTTACTTATTCCTGGAACTAATGGCGGAAAAATGAGTAAATCTGCTAATAATATTATCAATATATTTCTAGATGATAAATCGTTACGCAAGCAAGTAATGAGCATAGAAACAGATAGCACACCGCTAGAAGATCCTAAAAATCCTGAGACCTGTAATGCTTTTGGAATTTATAAATTATTAGCGACTGAAGAACAATTAGCAACAATGACAGCTAATTACCTTGGTGGAAATTACGGTTATGGTCACGCAAAACAAGCGTTGTTTGAGTTAATTTGCGAAAAATTTAAAACCGAAAGAGAAAAATACAATTACTATATTAATAACCGTCCTGAAGTGGATGCTTTATTAAAAATTGGTGCCCAAAAATCAGCAACTATTGCTAATGACGTTTTAGCTAAAGTTAGAGCAAAGTTAGGTTACGAAAATTAAGTTATACAAACTTATAAGAATCCCTTTTTGGTGTAATAACTGAAAAGGGATTTTTTTGTGAATATCACTAAAAGTGGGTGTTTGACAAATGATATTTATAACTTATTTTTACCCTAAACTATTTACTAAAATAATATCAACTTTAAAAATTAAATCATGAAACAAACCAGTAATGGCAGATAAATTTGTAGCTGCAATGGCATCTGCTTTACAAGAATATGACGCAAACCACACCCTGCCTTATCAACTATACGAAGATCTAGCTTGGGGAGGATTAAGTGCAGCTCCAATATTTGTTAAAACGTATCCACCTGGAAGTGCCGAAAGTATCAGAATTAAAAATAGGTATGCTGCGGAATCAGTTGGATTTATAGTTGGGTAAGGCACATCAAAAGAGCAAATAAATTATGGGCAACCATGTAATTAAAGTATTATGAGAAAAAATGTATTATTAATACTAGTTATAATTTTAACTTTTTCGTGTTCATCTTCCATAAAAACTAAAGAAAAGCTTGAGTTAAGTAAAAATGAAAAAGAAATTATTAATAATTTTTTAGAAAATGAATTAGCATCTGGTGTATATAGATATAGAATCAATAATAACATAGTTGTTATCGAAACAACTATTCCCAAAAAACAAGTTTTGAGCGACTATTTATCTCTTCTAATAAATTACAAAAAGAGTTTAATTGACTCGATTCAAGCAGTAAAGATGACCAAGGAATTAGAAAAAGAACCTCAATATTATTGGAAAAATTCTGATTTTATAATCAAAAATTTGCAAACGCAAAGTAGCGAAGACTTTAGAAAAACAATTAAAACCGAAGAATATTTCAATTTGCCTAATAGAATAATCTTTCATTTATCAGTTCCTTTATTGATTAATGAAAAAGAAGCGTTGGTCAGTTTTATGTCAGGTAGTGGAGATACTGGTTTTACATCAATTAATAGTGGTATCGTATTAATGACAAAAAACAATGAAAACAAATGGGTTTTTAAATGCTTTTTAGGAAGTCCGTACTCATAATTAAAAATATATGAAAAAATTAATTATCCTTTTTTCTTCTGTGATCTTATTTTCTAGTTTGAATTTAAGTAAATACACAACCCTATCAGGGTTTAAAACCCTGATAGGGTTAAATAAATCATATCGCCTCAAACAATTTCCCTGGCAATGGCCTTACCACGCCTTTCAATTCCATATTCAGCAACATTCCTGAGATTTTATAGATAGGGAAATCGCAACGCAAAGCAATGATATCCATCAATTCTTTTCCTGTTTTTAATAGGTAATCGTATACTTTTTGTTCATCATCATCTAAGGTTACAAATAATTGTTTTTGTACTGGTTTTGTTTTCTGTTCAATATCCCAGTTTAAAATATAAATTAAATCAGCAGCACCAGTGAGCACATTTGCTTTTTGGGTTTTAATTAAATTATTGCAACCCTGACTGTATTTATCTGTAACGCGACCAGGAACTGCAAAAACATCACGGTTGTAATCATTTGCCATATTTGCGGTAATCAAGGAACCTCCTCTATCAGCTGATTCTATTACAATAGTGGCTTCACTCATTCCTGCTACAATTCGGTTTCTTTTTACGAAATTTTCTTTATCGGGATTCGAAGAACTCCAAAACTCGGTCATAAAACCACCATTTTGCTCGACTTTAGCAACGTACTTTTTATGAGTTTTGGGATAAATTTGGTTTAATCCATGCGCCACTACTCCAATGGTTTGTAGATTATGTTCCATGGCGAGTTGATGCGCTACAATATCTACACCATAAGCAAATCCACTAACTATAATAGGATCTAACGGGGCTAAATCTTCTATTAGTTTGCGGCAAAATTCAGTTCCGTACGAGGTGATTTGTCGCGTTCCTACAATACTGATTATTCTTCTGTTTTTTAGATTGATATTTCCTGATGTAAATAATAAAAGCGGTCCATCAATGCAATGTTTCAACCGTTCTGGGTAATTTTCATCTTGAAAATGCGCCACTTTAATATCATTAGCTTTTATAAATTCCAATTCCCGATTTGCCCTTTCGAAAACAGATTTATCTTTTAAATTCTTAAGTAGCACTAATCCCACTCCATCAATTCCAGCAAGTTGCGAAGATTTAGCTTTAAAAATAGCTTCGGCACTTCCTATATGTGTCAAGAGTTTTTTGGCCATAATATCGCCAACTCCATCAATTCTTTGCAAAGCCAATAAATAAAATAAATCCTGCTCGTTCATGCTAATTATTTGAGTGTGAAATGTATAAAATTTTACGTGAATTGTTAATAAAAATTGTGAATAAAATTTTGATAACTATTTTGGTTGTATAACTTTGTAAGTATGAAAATCGAACTATACATCGCGCAGCTTTTATACCGTTATCAATGTGTAACCGTTCCTGGTTTTGGAGCTTTCTTGACTGAAATACAGTCAGCTCAATTAAATGAAAGTTCCAATTCTTTTTCACCTCCTAAAAAGAGAATTGCTTTTAATGCCAATGTAAAAAACAACGATGGTTTACTTGCCAATCATATTGCATTAGCAGAGAAAACCTCTTATGACTACGTTTTAAGCGCCATCCAACATGAAGTGTTTAATTGGAAAAAAGCATTAGAGGATAATAATATACTTGCCATAAAAAATGTTGGTGATATTCGTTTGAATGGGGATAAAAACATGATTTTCACACCTTATGATCAGGCTAATTATTTGACTAGTTCTTTTGGTTTGGCTCCATTTGTTTCACCGCTTGTAAAAAGAGAAATCTTTGAAAAAGAGATCGAAGCAATTGTGGATACCACTACAATAAAAATGTTTCCTGAAGAAACAAAAGCATCAAATCCATATTTAAAATATGCAGCTATATTTGTTATAGGATTAGGAATTGCTGGAGGAATTGGCTACCCAATGTATCAAAACCAAATCGCAGCAGAAACAATTATTGTTGAAACTGCCGTTCAAAAACAAGTTCAACATAAAATTCAAGAAGCTACTTTCTTTATAGAAAGTCCCGTTCCTCCTGTTACTTTATTTGTAAAATCTGATAAGGCAGTGAAAATGCCATATCATATTATGGCTGGAGTGTACAGAGAAGAAAAAAATGCTGATAAAACTTTACGCATTTTGACCAACTTAGGTTATAACGCCAAACGCATAGCTCCCAATAAGAATGGTTTTTACCCTGTTCTATATGGAAGTTACGCAACATTTGCTGAAGCAGAAAAAGCAAAAAAAGAAATTAATATAAAACACAATCCTGAAGCTTGGATATTGATTCAATCCTTATAAAAACTAAAAAAACCTATTCTTATCGAATAGGTTTTTTTAGTTTTTAAATACCTTTTAATTCAAACTCGCTTTATACATTCGCGCCTCGTTCCAAGTGAATTTTTCACCATTTTTTTCCATTAATGCATTCAAAGATTCTTCTTTGTATCCTTGAAAAGCTTGCGCCAAAGTTTGAATTTTATCTTCAGGTAAAACCTCTGAAATAGAAACTGCTTTAGTTTGTATCAATTGTACAAAGTGGGAATAGATAGTTTGCTTGGTAAGTACTCTAATCGTTGCAATATCATCGATAGATTTCTTCTCAACCCACAATTCATAGGTCTCTTGAACGGTTGATTTTTTAGGTGCTTTTGTTTTGGATTTTTTAGAAGTATAACGGTCTAAATCCTTGTCATCATCGATCAAAGTGATATTTACTTTCTTAAACTGCTCCTGAATAACTGATGTTTTTCGGTTGATGTAGTTCTTTATTTCTTTAGAAGTCAATTTCTCTTTCGAAATTGTTTCTCCAGCAACGACAGTTTCTATTAATAATTTGGCTTTCATCAATTGCAAAACGGCTTTAGTTTGCCAATCCTCCAAAACAACTAATTCTTCATAATAAGCTTTGGCTTTTTTGCTGCGCTGTATTTCCTCTATTTTCCACAAAATTTCAAAAACTAGTTCGTCCATTGGTTGCATGAAATAGCTGTAAGCAGCTTGAACACGCTCTGAAACATGATTTAAATCTACTGTTTCTTGACTAAAGAGTTTATTTAATTGTGTGATAAACTTTTTGGATGGATCTAAAAGTTGTTCCATAATCTCCAATTGCCTACGCGCCCACACCGCTTGCTTAGATTTCACGGAACTTTCGCCATTGTCGTTATAACTGAATTTGTGATTGCGCCATTCTTGAGCTAAATCCATCCAATTAAAACTATTAATCAAATAGTTATGAATAAAATTCTTAGTTTCAAAATGCAACGCATTCTCTAAAAAGTCATCGGTTGCTTTGTTTAGCGAATAATCCATCACATCCTGATCGTTTGAAATACCGTTCATACGCAGTGGAGAAAGCAAAATAAGCCCCTCTAAAGAGCGCAAACGCGACAGCGCGACGTATGCTTGTCCAGGAAGAAAAACTTGCGAAACATCAAGCGCAGCTTTGTCAAACGTTAATCCTTGGCTTTTATGAACCGTAATGGCCCAAGCTAATTTTATAGGATAATGAACAAAAGTTCCCAAAACCTCTTCTTCGATTTCCTTAGTAGTTTCATCCACTTTGTAGCGAATATTTTTCCATTCGTACTTGTCAACTTCTATGGTTTTATTTTCTTCTGGAAAATGAACTAATATCTCTTGACTGGACAGCGACTTGATAATTCCCATTTTTCCGTTAAAATAGTTTTTATCTGCTGAAAGATCATTTTTTACAAACATAACTTGTGCTCCAACTTTCAATTGAAGTTGTTGTTCCACGGGGAAAATTTTCTCTGGGAAATCTCCAACAATATCAGGATGGTACACTACTAACTTGCCTTCTAAGTCTTCCAAAGCCTGCGCATTCGTCGTATCCGCTTTGTTATTGTGCGTGGTCAAAGTGATATACCCTTTATTTGCTTTTAAGTCAAAGTCCGGTTTTACGTATTTGTTTAATGTTTGAATGTCTTGTTGCGAAATCTGATTGTTACGCAAATTATTCAATACAGAAATAAAAGTATCATCAGTCTGACGGAAAATTTTAGACAATTCAATATACAAAGGCGGGTTTTGCTGTACTACATGCGAATGAAAAAAGAATTTTCCACGATAATACGTTTTCAATGTTCGCCACTCTTCATCCCGAATTACGGGAGGTAATTGCAATAAATCACCGATAAATAATACTTGAACACCTCCAAAAGGTGTGTTTTTTTTCCTAACGGATTGCATCATATAATCCATTGCATCCAATAAGTCAGATCGCAACATACTTACTTCATCAATAATTAGTAATTCCATGTTACGAATCACGGATTTCTTGACACCGTTCATTTTGAAATGTCGGCGTAAAGTAGCTTTCGTCTCAAACTTAGTACTATCAGAAAATTGCGGTGCAGAATTATCAGGAATAAAACCACCAAAAGGCAGTTGAAACATCGAGTGAATTGTAACTCCACCAGCATTTAGCGCAGCAATACCTGTAGGTGCCACGACCACAGTATTCTTGTGCGTAGTTTGGATAATTTCGCGTAAAAGTGTAGTTTTTCCAGTACCTGCTTTACCAGTTAGAAAAACAGAGCGATGTGTTTGATTGATAAATCGTAAAGTGTAAGCGGCAGCTTCAGAAATAGTTTGCATTAGGCGTGTATATAGGTAGCTAAAGTATTGAAAATTAGATATAAAATTTTCGTTTCAGCAAAATATTTATGTTATAATTCAAATCGTTTTTAGCCTCGATAGCAATGGAAATCCCCGAGATTTAGAAATTAAAATTTTCTAGCCAGAAAAGAGCGACTAAAAGAAGCTCCTTTTATGGGTAAGAAAAAACAATTTATAAACGAGAGATTATAATGAATAGTGAGAAATAGCTTCAAAAAAAAACCCTCATTCTAAAACTAGATGAAGGTTCTTTTACGAATTAATATAAAAACTTATTTTTTAACTTCTTCTTTTTTCTCAGCTGACTTGTATTTGTCATTCAAAGACTTGATCACTTCTTTAGTGATGTCAAATTTATCTTCTGCGTATAGAATTGAAGCTGCATCACCAGTTCCGTAGATGTAGGCATATCCTTTTTCCTTACCGTAAGCCTTGATGAATTTTTTTACACCGCTTACTAAAGAATCCATTTCTTTACCGCTTTCTTGTTGCAATTCTTGAGATAATGCTTGTTGAGCATATCCTAATTGTTGCTCTCTTTTTTGTAATTCAGCACCTTTCTTTTGTGCCCATTCTTGACCGTTAGCTTGTGCTTGCGATTGGAAACTTGCTGCTTCTTGCTTGAATCTTTTGATTTCAGCATCTAGCTGCCTTCCTTTTTCTTCTGCTTTTGATTTATATTTTGCTTCAAGGTCTTTTGCCTCTGTGTATTGTTTCATTAATTCAGAAGTGTCTACATAAGCAGTTTTTACTTCTTTAGCTGCTTCTGCAGGTTTGTTACAAGCAACGATTGAGATTGCTAATGCGATAAATAATAATGCTTTTTTAGTCATGACTTTAATATTTCTTTTTTTGGTAATCGTTAATCGTAAATTTAATTTAAAATGAATTGATGTTTTTTTGTATTGTTGACAAAAATATAAAAAAATAGATAGTATTGACAAAAAGTTTAAAAAATGCTATTTATTTATGATATAAGATTTTATTATTACTATTTGAGAACACATAATTAAATTCTATTAAAATCGACTTTCATATCTTTTAAATAAACAAATTACTTTAAAAGTCCAATACTAAGCTTGTTTTAAATAATAATCGTTGCTTAAAACGTATTAAAACGCTTTTAGTTATTTTTGAGTACGTAAATATGCGATGAATACTCAAAATTCTTCTTTGCTTTCCAATTAGACTGTAATCCAATAAAAAATGCTTTTACGAAATTCATTTTTCCATTTTTATATTTTTCAGAAAGTAGGCTTACATAAAAAGAGTCAAATTTCATAGGAAGCACTTGTACCAATTTCATATCTTCTTTTGCAAACAATTTTTTTATTGCTGATTTAGAGAAATGCCAAAAGTGAATGGGCACATCATATGCTGCCCAAAAATTCCCATAATGTTTTGCATCGAATGATTTAAAATTTGGAACCGCAATTATTAAACTTCCATTTGGTTTTAGTAATCGCTTCAGTTCTTTTATTTGATTATCTAAATTAGGAACGTGTTCCAAAACGTGCCACATCGTAATCACATCCAAAGAATTATTTTCCAACTCACTTGTTTGATCTACAAATGAAACTCCTTTCTTTTTTGCAATTGCTTTTGCTTTCTCGCTTGGTTCTACTCCTATTGTATTCCAACCGTTCTCTTTGACCACGGATAAAAAATCTCCTGTTCCAGCTCCAATATCCAAAATATTCCCTTTTTCAAGTTGTAATGAATTAACCAAATTTAATTTATTTTTTAAAGCGATACTCTTAATGAAATGATAACATTTTTCAAACAATGATCTTTTGCTATCCGTGTGCGAAATATAATCAACGCTTTCATAATACTTCCCTAAGTTTTCTAAACTAGGCTGTGGATATGTGATTAACATATCCAAATCTTCATCATGATACAAATCAAATGTTTCTTGAGAAACTGAATAATCTTTAACGGTGAGAAAATGCTTTTTGTTTGAAATGTCCATTTATTAATACAACTTTTTTAAAATTTATTTTAAACTAAATCCCGAAAGTATTTTGAGATACTTTCGGGATTCAAATTATTTATTTTACGTTTTACCAACAACAGCAAGGCTTTTGGCGGTAGTTTCACGTGGAACAAAATGATTTGAGATTTGAGAGTAACGATTTTTGATTTCAGATGTAAAAAAACAAATCAGAATTGAAATCTTAAATAAAGATAAAAAATCAAAAATCTTTAATCAATTAGGTCTAACAAATCAGAAATCCAAAATCAAAAATCCCTACCTTCCCATGTAAATTAATAACACCGAAACATCACTTGGCGAAACTCCACTTATTCTTGAAGCTTGCGAAATTGTTACGGGACGAATCTTACTCAACTTTTGCTTTGCTTCTATCGACATCGATTTGATTTTATTATAATCAAAATCTTCTGGAATTTTCACATCTTCTAATCGAAGTAATTTATTAGCATTGTTTCTTTCTTTCTCGATATAACCAGAATACTTAACTTGGATTTCTGCTTGCTCAATTATCTCTTGGTCTAAATCATTATCGGAAATATAGTCTCTCACTTTATCAAACTTCAACATATCCTCTATGTCAATTTGCGGACGAGAAAATACTTTAAACATTTTATCACCTTGAGTGATCAATGCTGTATCTTTTGCTTCCAAAATAGGATTTGCTTCTGCAACGGTAACACTTGTATCTTTGAAAAACGAAACCATTTTCTCAGATTCATTTAGTTTGTGTTCCATTCTCCTTAAACGTTTTTCAGAAGCCAAACCAATTTCATAAGACATCGGCGTCAATCTAAAATCAGCATTATCTTGACGAAGTAAGGTTCTATACTCCGCACGAGAAGTAAACATTCTATAAGGCTCTTCTGTTCCTTTAGTAATCAAATCATCAATTAAAACACCAATATAAGCTTCATCTCTTTTCAAAATTAACGGCGCTTTTTCATTTACTTTTAAATGCGCATTAATACCAGCCATCAATCCTTGTGCAGCGGCTTCTTCATATCCTGTAGTTCCATTAATCTGACCAGCGAAATATAATCCTTCAATTAACTTTGTTTCCAAAGTATGTTTCAACTGTGTTGGTGGAAAATAATCATATTCGATAGCATAACCTGGACGGAAAAATTTCACTTTTTCAAAACCTACCACAGTACGCAAAGCTTTAAATTGTATATCCTCTGGCAAAGAAGTAGAAAATCCATTTACATAAACTTCACATGTTTTCCAACCTTCCGGTTCTACGAACAATTGATGTCTTTCTTTATCTGCAAAACGATTAATTTTATCTTCAATAGAGGGGCAATATCTCGGACCGAGACTTTGAATACGACCATTAAACATTGGTGAACGATCAAAACCTTCTCTTAAAACATCGTGAACAGCAAGAGACGTGTATGTCATATGACAAGATCTTTGGTGAATCAACGGCGAAGTCAAATCAGAATAGGAAAACTTATCTGGCTTTGCATCTCCTTTTTCCTCATTCATTTTCGAATAATCTAGGGAACGACCATCAACTCGTGGCGGCGTTCCCGTTTTCATTCTACCAGATTCAAAACCTGCAGCAACTAAATCTTCGGTAATTCCATACGCTGCACTTTCGCCTGCTCTACCTCCACCAAATTGTTTTTCTCCAATATGAATTAATCCGTTCAAGAAAGTTCCATTGGTCAATACAACCGATTTAGACCGAATTTCCAAACCTAAAGAAGTTCGAACTCCTTTGATCTTTCCGTTTTCAATAATCAATCCTTTTACCATCTCTTGGTAAAAATCAAGATTAGGCGTCCCTTCTAACATCATTCTCCACTCCTCTGCAAAACGCATACGGTCACTCTGAACTCTTGGAGACCACATCGCCGGACCTTTAGACTTGTTCAACATCTTGAATTGAATAGCAGTTCTATCTGAAACAATTCCCGAGTATCCTCCTAGCGCATCAATCTCACGAACTATCTGTCCTTTGGCAATTCCACCCATTGCAGGATTGCATGACATCTGAGCAATGTTCTGCAAGCTCATTGTCACTAATAAAGTTTTGGAACCTAAATTTGCGGCCGCAGCCGCAGCCTCAGAACCAGCATGACCAGCACCAACGACTATCACATCATATTCATCTAAAAACATCTTCTTTTGTAGTTTAACCCCTTTATGTAATTCAGGGCTGTGATTTTGAAATTTATATTGCTTGTTCCACGTGAAACATTATGTTGGTATTTTCCATAAAAACAAATTATGTTCCACGTGAAACACAGAGCTTTTTAAAGCAGAACTACTAACTACTGTTCCACGTGGAACAGCGCAATTTTCTCATCCTCTTTGGTACGCATTAAAGCTTCGTCCGTTTCAGTCTTGTCTTTGTAGCCACAGTAATGTAATATGCCATGAGCTAGAACTCTTTTAATTTCTTGCTCGAAAGTAACGTTAAAATCATTAGCATTATCCTTAACTCTTTCGACAGATATAAAACAATCGCCGCTTATTTCATTCCCCATCGTATAGTCAAAACTAATGACGTCAGTTAAAGTGTCGTGATTTAGATACTCAACATTTATCTTATGTAGATACTCATCATCGCAAAAAATATAGTTTATCTCGCCCTCTTTTTTGTTTTCTGATGAAATAACATTCGACAACCATGAAGCAATAACATCTTCATTCTCTAAAGCAAAGTCTGTTTCGTAATTAAAATTGATCATTTTTTATTAAAATATTCTTGAACCTTTTGATTAAAATTCGAACGCAAAGGTAATGATTGTCTGTTTAATATTTCTATACTGTTTAAATATTCTAATAACGAAGGCGGCAATGCGTTAGATTGATTATTAAACTCCTTTTGATTAGTTTTTGATTGGCGTTTATTCTCTTCGCCTTGTTGCTGAACCGCAGTATTCAATTTCAATAAGTCCTGCTTCAAATTAAGAATCTTTTGAAGGGTTTCGTTTTTAAAACCTTTATTCAAAAGTTCCTTTTCTATTTGCTTCATTTGTTCCAAAGTACGCTGGCCGTTTCCACCCAAACCTTGTTTATTAAGTTCGTTTTGTAAAGCCTCGCGCAATTGCTTTTGCTCTTTATAAATTTCCATAATAGCTTCAGCATCTCCTTCACCACTTTCACCATTTTCACCAGACTTTTCATGATTTCCCTTTTGCCCTCTTTGACCATTACCACGCTTACCTCCGTCTTTAATACCGTTTTCAACTTTCTCACCAATGCCATCTTGCTTTTTAATGATATCAGGCAATTGCATTCCTGATCCTTCACCAGGTTTTGGTTTGCCAGAACTCATAGACGATATTTGCATTTGCATATTACTAAGCAACTCACTAAGAAAATCTGCCAATTTATTAGCGGCCGAAATAGTATATTGCTGATGAGATAAACCTTTAGGCAATTGCGCATCAGAAAAACTAGCTAAAGAACCTTCCACGTTATAAAGCACATTGCCTATTTCCTTTGTAATGTCCTCCGCAATCTTTGGATTTCGTAATGCCATAGCAAACAAACTATCATCGACATGTTTGAACTGTAGTTTTAAATCCTGTTGCACCTTTATATTTTTATTAAAAACTGGCGAGCCCGCACGATGTTTCTTGAATTGATACATCAAATCTTCTTGCGATAATGAAAAAGCTAGTAAGTTATCTAAAACTTGACGTAACATAACAACGTCCTCTTGCAACTGCTCCATTTCCGATCCTTCCATTCCCTCCTTCATTTTTTGCGCCATTTCTTTCATCTTCTTAGCAGCGCTTTTCTGAGCAGGTTTCGCTTTATCTTTCTTATCATTTTTTAAATCCTCTGAAGCTTTCTTTAAATCCTGCTCAATACTTTTTTCCTTTACTTCATCTTTTGGTAAATCTAATGGAGATTTTAAGTCCTTATTTTCATTATCCAAATCTTTTAAATCCTTTTGGATTTTATCAAAATCAGAATTGATCTCTTGTTGCTTATCTAAATTATTATCCTTTTCATTATTGGATAACTGTTCTTGCTTTTCAGAAAGCGAATCAAGTTTTTGTTTTATTTGATCCGCTTTTTTCTGCACATAGAATTTCTTTGTTAATTGAACTAACTGCTCTAAATTTTTGATTTGGTTTTTACTGCTTTGTTTGAATTTATCTAATTTATTAAGCAGTTCTTCATTCTTAATTTTATCGTTTAAATCTTTTAACTCATCTAAAAGTTTTTTATTTTTTTCTAATTCTTTTTCCGCCTTTTCCATTCTGCTTTTTAACTCTTCCTTAAATTCATCCTTTGGAGCAGTTTTGAATTTATCCAAGTTATCATTCATTTTCTTGGTAAACTCCTTCATCATTTCATCCTGCTTCATTTGCTTTTTTACAAACTCATTAACTTTTTGTTGATCTTTAAAATCGAGAATTTCTTTTTCTTTACCAGTTTTTTGCAATTTTTCTATTTCAGAAAATTGCTTGCCTTGATTTTTTATAGATTTTTCTAAACCATTGATGTTTTCATTTTGCTGCTGAAAAACCTCATTTACATTTTCTTCATCTGTAGCAACTCGATTTGAAAAAATTGTACACTTGGAACTTTTAAAATTATGGATCACATCGTTGTCAAATATTTCAAAATAGTAATCATAAGAAACGCCTTGCTCAACAGGAAGGTTACTAGGAAACGAAAACACGAATTGATCAAAAGCATTATTCTTAATTGCTATTGTTCCACGTTTGGCAGTTTGTGGTTTGTCCTTTTGATAATAAACTACATGAAGTTTTGAAAAACCATAATCATCTGAAATTTGGCCTAAAACATAATTCTTAGCTACCTTTAAACTATCTGGAGCATTGCTCACATTTATTACAGGATACTGATCTTTGATAATCGAAAGTTGATAATTCAATTTTTCGTGGTTTTTCACCTTACTATTGGAAGTAATTATTTGATAATCTGTATTTTGAGATATACTTCTAGATAGAGTAAAGGTATTTGCAGTTTTTGAGAAAGGAAACGATGCATTTTGATCAATCCAATCCACATTTTGAGTCGCAACTGTACTCATTTTCCAAGTCACTAAAGTGCCTTCCGGAATAATTGCATTACCAGTTCCTTTAATGATTTCTGATTTTTTATTTAAATAAGCTGGGAAATTAAGTTGCATTTCAAAATTAGCAATCGACGGAACAGTGATAACTTGTAACTCATAATCTTCAGATACAATCGAATTACCCTCCACGTGGAACACCGTATTTTTAGTTGCCCTCACAATTTTAAATTCAAACTCACCAGGTTTAGAAGATTCCATAAAATAACTTTCACTGTCAATAAAAATCATCACGTTCTCTGGAACAACTTTACCTTCTGATTTAATTTGAATAGTGAAATCTTTTCCTTGCTGCGTTTCTAATGTATTGTTTACTAAAACAAACTTAAAAGGAGCTGGCGGCATAAAAGTGGAATTGAAGTGCACTACCCTATTTAAACTTTGAGAAATTACATTGCTATTTCCTGACAAATAAAAAATAACAAACAATAAAATAGGAATAATTGCTAAAGGAAAATATTTATTATTTCGCTTAAAATTAATAGCATTGCTAAAAGGTATTGGTTGAAGCAAACTAGCTTTTTGCTCTATAGAGGCCAATAATAATTCTGACTTAACTTGGTTGTCATTTGGATTTGATAATTGCAAAAAATTAGTCAGCTTGTCACTTACTTCAACAAAATGATTTCCTATAATTGCAGAAGCTTGATTGTAATCAATGCCTTTTTGAAGTTTAAACAATTTAAATATTGGAAACAAAATAAAACGAAACAACAGATACACTTCTACACCAACGAAAGTCCAAAATAAAATCATTCTTCCTATTGGTTTAAGCCAAAGAAAATATTCAATAAAAAGTGTGACTAGTAAATATAGCAATCCTAAACCAATAAAGAAAATAGTTCCTCTTATCAATTCGTTGGTGTAAAACTTCCTAATGAAAGCTTCTAATTTTTGATAAATAACTTGCTGTTGATTCAAAATAATTGAGAATTATATATAACCAATAAAAGTAATAATTTTAATTAGATAATAAACAGCATACAAAATGAGAAAAAATATAGAAATCAATCTCATTAAATAATTATCAAACTGTAGTAATTTATCATATCTCTTATTAGAATTGTATCTTTGCACAAAATTTACAACTAATGTCTCAACAAGTTCGTGTGCGTTTTGCACCTAGTCCAACTGGACCTTTACATATTGGCGGAGTTCGTACCGCATTATTCAATTATTTGTTTGCAAAGAAAAATAACGGTATTTTTTTCTTACGTGTAGAAGATACAGACCAAAATCGCTTTGTTCCTGGCGCCGAAGAATATATCATGGAGGCACTAGAATGGTTAGGGATTTCACCTGATGAAACTATTGGTAAAAACGAAAAATTTGGTCCTTACCGTCAAAGCGAAAGAAAAGATTTATACCAGCAATATGCAACTCAATTAATAAATTCAGGTAATGCTTATTACGCATTTGATACTGCCGAAGCACTAGATGCTGCAAGAAAAAAAGACGAAGAACAAGGTATAACGTTTATTTACAATCATCACAATAGAGAAAAACTAGATACTTCATTAGTAATTTCATCTGAGGAAACTGCGACAAGAATTGCAAATGGTGAGCATTATGTAATCCGTTTCAAAACTCCGGTTAATGAAACTTTACATTTACATGATATCATTCGTGGTGATGTAAAATTTGAAACTAGCCTACTTGATGATAAAGTTTTGTTTAAAAGTGATGGAATGCCAACATACCATTTAGCAAATATTGTTGATGATCACCTAATGGAAACTTCGCATGTAATTCGTGGCGAAGAATGGTTACCTTCTATGCCATTACACGTTTTATTATACAGATCTTTTGGTTGGGATGCACCTCAATTTGCACACTTACCATTAATCATGAAGCCTGTTGGGAATGGAAAATTATCAAAACGCGATGGTGATAAAATGGGATTTCCAGTATTTCCATTAGATTGGAAAACAGACGAAGGAATATCTTCAGGATACAGAGAAAAGGGATTTTTCCCAGAAGCTGTGATCAACTTTTTAGCGTTATTAGGGTGGAATGACGGAACTGAAAAAGAATTATATACTCTCGACGAATTAGTTAATTCTTTTGACTTGAGTAGAGTTCACAAAGCAGGTGCTAAATTTGATCCAGAAAAAAACAAGTGGTTCAATCATCAATATTTGATTAAACAGAAAGATACTGATTTGGCGAAAGCCTTCGCTCCTATTCTGGCTGAAAAACAAATTACGGTATCAGAGGATAAACTGACTAGAATTGTATCTTTAATTAAAGAAAGAGCGCATTTTGTTTCCGAATTTTGGGAAATGAGTGATTTCTTCTTCGTGGCTCCAACAGCTTACGACGAAAAAGCGATTAAAAACTGGAAAGCAGAAACACCAGGTTTAATGCAAGAATTAATTTCTGTTCTGGAAGGAATAACTGATTACACTTCTGTAAATATTGAAACAATAATTAAGGATTGGATGACGAAAAACGAAATTGGAATGGGAAAAGTAATGCAGCCGTTTCGATTGAGTTTAGTAGGAGCTCTTAAAGGTCCTCATCTATTTGACATTGTTGAAATGATAGGAAAAGAGGAAACTATCAATAGACTTCAAAAAGCAATAGCGTCTATATAATACAAAAAAGCCCTGAAATTTCAGGGCTTTTTTTATAAATATATAATAAGATTACCATTTAGGATACCAGCATTCCCTTTGAAATTATATCCCAAATTTTGATTGTTTAAGTTTCCCAGGATATTATTAAGTCCATATTGATACGAAATATTAGCCCTAAAATGTACTATACCAAAAGTGATTCCTACCATTGGATAAACATTCAACTTAGAAATATCTTGAATATCTTTAGCTAATAATGTTGTTCCTGAAATCACATTATTTACTTTATCAGAATCGATTTCTAATTTGCCATTCACTTGAATAATTGGTCCAACCTCAATACTTAAATGACTATCGATAATCTTATAACTTGCTAGCAATGATAATTGTCCTGATGCTAATTTATAATTTACTTGCTCTATTACTAACGGTATACTAGTCGTTGAGACGCTAAAACTGTTCCCACTAAATTGGATACCGTAGATCATATCCCAATTATTATAGAAGTTCCCTCTCATTGATAACCCGGCATTCCAACCTAATTCAGCTTTAGTTTGAAAATTATTCGTGTATAATGAAAACTGATTTACGCCCACAGTAATTCCTATTCTATTAGCATCCCTATATTTATATTGTGAAAAGACTGATAATGTAATGAAGACAAAAATTATTGAAATCGAAATCTTTCGCATAATATTGAATTTTATAAACACAAACCTAAAGTTTTTTCGTAAATTGTCAGTTAATTTTTAACTAAAAATAAATAAACTATGAATATCGCATTAATTATCCTTCTCGTATTTGGATTTTTTATCTTACTATCTTCTTTTTTTACAGTAAGACAACAAACCGCAGTTGTTATAGAACGCTTCGGAAAGTTTTTAAGTATCAGACAATCAGGTTTGCAACTTAAAATTCCAATAATTGATAGAATTGCAGGACGTGTAAATCTTAAAATTCAACAATTAGATGTAATCATCGAAACCAAAACGAAAGACAACGTTTTTGTAAAACTTAAAGTATCTGTTCAATTTATGGTTATTAAAGAAACCGTTTATGATGCTTTCTATAAATTAGAATATCCCCACGACCAAATTACTTCTTACGTATTTGACGTGGTTCGTGCGGAAGTTCCAAAATTAAAATTAGATGATGTTTTTGAGCGTAAAGATGATATTGCTATTGCTGTAAAAAGAGAATTGAATGAAGCGATGACCACTTACGGTTATACAATCATTAATACTTTAGTAACTGACATTGATCCAGATATTCAAGTAAAAAATGCAATGAACAGAATTAATGCTGCTGATAGAGAGAAAACCGTAGCTGAATTTGAAGCAGAAGCATCTAGAATTAGAATTGTAGCTAAAGCAGAAGCTGAGGCCGAAAGTAAACGACTACAAGGACAAGGTATTGCGAATCAAAGAAGAGAAATTGCAAAAGGTCTGGTAGAAAGTGTAGATGTTTTGAATAGAGTTGGTATCAATTCACAAGAAGCATCTGCTTTAATTGTAGTAACTCAACATTATGATACTTTACAAGCTATTGGTGCTGATGCTAATTCTAACTTGATATTATTACCTAATTCACCACAAGCTGGTAGTGACATGCTCAACAACATGATTGCCTCTTTCAGCGCTTCTAATCAAGTGGGAGAAATGATGAAAATAAGAGGTGATAAAGGAAAGCATAAAAAAGAAATCAAAACTGATTATCAACTACCAGAAAACACAGAATCACCAGAAACAGAGGAATAAATTCTTATATTTTTTACAAAAAAAAGAGGCTTAATTGCCTCTTTTTCTTCTTGTAAACCGATGGATTAAAAACGGAATTGCTTTCTTGAGTATAAACGGCACTGCCGAAGAAAATATAGTTCCATACGGAATTGCATTACTATAACCTCCTATCAAATTACTTACAATATTTTGAGGTGTAAAACTTTCTTTAGCTTTCTGTACTCCAAAAATCATCTTTTGATAACTAATTTCCTTTTCAATTTTTAAAATTTCAAGTTCTCGTTCAATTTGAGCGTATGAAGAATATCTTTTAGTTTCCATAGTTTAGTCGTTAAAAAATATTTCTGAAAATTTCTCTAATATAGGTCCTTCTACAATTTTGTCTTTGATCAAAAATAACAAGCTAGTAATTACAAGATATATTCCACCAACTATCAAAAAACCCAAAGGATAACTTTCTAGCGATTTTCCAATTGCCATTGCTCCTGCTATAGAACAAAATAATAAAACCATACTTAAACACATAAAAATCAATGAGAACTTCAAAATCATAGTAGTCGATTTCATCGCCACTTTGAAACCCCATAGTTTATAGTAAGAAACATTCGTCTTAATATAATTATGAATTTGTTCTTGAATCTCTTCTGTATTTTCTTTTAATTCTTCAAAAGCCATGTAATTTATCTTAGTATTTAGTTAGCCAGTACAATCAATTTATTTTTGAAGTTTTGAATTTTGAACTTTTAAATCTGCTAATTTATTTTCTAAAAAAGAAATTACGTCTTCCGTTTTATGACTCATGTTTGAAACTAAATCTTGATACGTATCTTCCAAATCAAATTTAGCTGTAGTAAGCTTTTGGCTCAATTGCGAAGATACTTTATCAAATTTATGATTTAATTCATTCTTAGCTTCATCAAAACCTTCTTTAACTTTTTTTCTAGTTTTTGATCCTTTGTCTGGTGCAAATAAAATTCCTACTCCAGCTCCAACTACTACTCCGGCTAAAATCGCCACTAACGTATTTCCTGCATTATTCGACATAATTATATATTTTAAAGGTTTGTTTTATAAAGTTACAAAATTATTAAGAATAAGCCGTTAACAAGTCGTTAAAGTGTAATTGTATAAGCTAAAAAACAAATAGAAGCTCATTTTTAAACGTTATTTAAACTTTTATATCAGTGTTTATTTTTTATAAAAAAATGTCTTAAAAATCAGTTATACGTCTCGATTTTAATTAGTATTATCAATTAAAAAATACAATAATATAGAAATTTACTATAATAAAAAAAAGTTCTCATAAAGAGAACTTTCAATTGTAAAAATCTATTAAAAGAAATAATACCTTAAAATTTAAGGTGTGTTAATAATTGTATCACTTTTTCATTTTTTTCGTTCTTTTTTAATTCTTCAAGGTTATTTGCTAGAAGACTGAAATTACTCAAATCATTTTGTAAATTCTCAATAGCTAAAATTCGAACTGCAGCCAATTGACTTTTTAATGACATGCTATATAATTTAGTCAGCGCTTCTTCTTCAATGTCTTTAACTTTTACTTTATCAGAATGCTTCAAAATTAAATTCGAAAACAATAAAGAGTTGTTATCGTTCTTAATATTTTTAGTAATTGTTTGAATAATTAAACTGTAATTATCAATGCTTTTTATGTTATCAACTATAGAATTTAATAGTAAAAGTGCATTGCTCTCCTCCTTTTCCTTCACATATTTATTGATTTCCTTCTGAGTATTCATCAATAAATTTTCTTCTTTCTTCCCTTTTTCCTCCCAAGCATCTTTTAATCCAACTGTTTTATTAAAAATAATTTTCCCCGCTACAGAATCCTTATCTACATTGAAATAACCTAAACGTTGAAATTGGAATTTATCACCGGCTTGAACGGTAGCTAAACTTGGCTCAACAAATCCTTTAATTACCTGCAATGAATTAGGATTCATAAATTCCAAGAAATTTTTTTCTTTATGGCTGTCTGGTGCTTCATCAATAAACAGACGATCATATAAGCGAACTTCAACTTCAAGAGCATGTTTTATAGTAACCCAATGCAAGGTTCCCGCTACCTTTCTTTGACTAGCTTCACTCCCACTTCCGCTCTTACTATCTTCGTCATAAGTAACATGAATCTCTGTAATAGTTCCTGCTGCATCTTTTATAACACTTTCGCCTTTAATAATATAAGCATTTTTAAGTCGTACTTCTTTACCTACGCTCAAACGAAAAAATTTAGCCGGAGCTTCTTCTAAAAAGTCTTCTCTTTCTATATATAATTCTTTCGAAAAAGGAACTTTTCTAAAACCTGCTCTTTCATCTTCTTGATTGTTTTCAGCTTCTAACCATTCTTCTTTATCATCAGGATAATTAGTAATGACCAATTTAATTGGATCTAAAACAGCCATAACTCTTGGAGCAGTTTTGTTCAAATCTTCACGCAAACAAAATTCCAAAAGAGAATAATCAATTACATTTTCTCTTTTGGCTACACCAATAATATCGCAAAATTTACGAATAGAAGCTGCAGTATATCCTCGTCTTCTTAATCCCGAAATAGTAGGCATTCTAGGATCATCCCATCCATTTACAATGTTTTCTTGAACTAATTGTAATAATTTACGCTTACTCATTACTGTGTAATTCAAGTTCAAACGCGCAAATTCATATTGATGTGGTCTAACATTATTAACATCGTAAATTTGGTCTAAAAACCAATTGTATAGTTCACGGTGCATCACAAACTCTAATGTGCAGATAGAATGTGAAATTTGTTCTAAATAATCACTTTCGCCATGTGCATAATCATACATTGGATAAATATTCCAATCATTCCCAGTTCTATGGTGATGGCGGTGTAAAATACGATACATCAATGGATCACGCATCAACATATTTGTCGATGCCATATCAATTTTAGCACGTAAAACATGACTTCCTTCTGGATAATCACCGTTTTTCATTGCTTCAAATAAAGCCAAATTTTCTTCTATTGAACGGTTTCTATAAGGACCATCAACACCAGGTTGCGTAGGCGTTCCTTTTTGAATCGCCATGTCTTCAGAAGATTGACTATCTACATATGCTTTACCGTTCTTGATCATGGAAACAGCCCATTCATATAACTGTTGAAAATAATCAGAAGAATATAATTCTTGACTCCAATTAAAACCCAACCATTTTAAATCTTCTTTAATAGCATCTACATACTCCTGCTCTTCTTTAGCTGGATTTGTATCATCAAAACGAAGATTTACTGGAGCATTATACTTTAATCCTAATCCGAAATTCAAACAAATAGATTTAGCATGACCTATATGTAAATATCCATTTGGCTCTGGTGGAAAACGGAAACGTAATTTATCTTGAGGTAAACCATTAGTTAAACTGTCTTCAATGATTTGTTCTATAAAATGGAGTGATTTTTCTTCGGTTGACATAATTTTTCTTAATTTTAGCAAAGATAAAAAATAGAAAATAGAAATGGGAATTATAAAACTAAAGAATATCAGAACGTACTCCTATCACGGTTGTTTAATCGAAGAAGGAAAGATAGGATCTGATTATACAGTAAACTTAGAAGTAAAAACAGATTTAAGAAAATCTAGTGCCTCAGATAATTTAAGAGATACTGTTGATTATGTACTTTTAAATAGAATAGTTGTAGACGAAATGGCAATACGATCTGATTTATTAGAACATGTAGCACACCGAATAATCACTAGAATATTTGCTGAAATTCCTGAAGTTTCTAGGATCATTGTTGCTGTTTCTAAACTAAACCCTCCTATTGGCGGTGATGTTGAAGCAGTTACAATTGAAATGGAAGAATATAGAAGTTAAATTATAAATTTATAGAAATTCCAAAATAAAAAGTAATTCAATAATCCCTTTTTATTTTGGAATTTCTAATTTGGAATTTGAATTTTTTATAGTACATTTGCAATCCAATAAATAATTGGCGTCGTGGCCGAGCGGCTAGGCTGGGCTCTGCAAAAGCTCCTACTCCGGTTCGAATCCGGACGATGCCTCTGAATTAACCTCTCTTTTAGAGAGGTTTTTTTATACTTAATTTTTAAAAGTTATGGTTAAAAGTAGGGAGACTTTAGGCAGCGTGGGCTTGCTTGATACTAAAACCTTTTTGGCTATTATGTTAATATTTATATATTATTGTCGTACTCCAACCTTCAATATTTAGAGGTACCTGATTTTGTCCTTTGATTTGAAATGGTGTCAAGTCAAAAGATTTAGTTTTTTGGAATACTGCAAGACATAATTGGTTGTTTATTAATTTAAGTTTAACTGTCCTTTGGTAGGGATAAACGGTATAAAATGAATCGGTACTATATAAATTCATTTGCCACTGCTCAGCATTACAGCCACTTGAACCGATCGTTATTTCTAAACAATCACCATTTAGATTTACATCCGAGATTGTGTAATTTGAAGTAGTAATATCGTTAAAAATAGTTTCAGCGATAACTTCAGCATTAGAACCGCAAGTTTCATTTATAGCAGTTTCATCATCTGAACAAGAAATAAAAATCATTCCAATTATCCCAAATAGTGCCACAAATTTTATTAAATTCTTCATAATATTATATTTTGATTAGACTTCAAATTTTATAGTTATCTCTCTATAATCACACCCAACTCACAATCTTACGTAAGTTAGTAATTATTTTTTAAATACTACTTATCAATCCTTTCCAAAGCATCTTTCAACTTTTCTTTTTCATTTGGAAACCAACCTTGGACAATTAAAGCCACTCCAAAAACCATCAAAACAATGCTGATTATTTTCTTGATTTTGAGAATATTTTTTGGCGTCATTTTGGTTTTTAATTGCTTGGCCAATACAATTTTGATGCAATCAACCAATAAATAAGAGAGAATTACGGTCGTGAAAAAAGTGAGCATTCTGGAGTTTTCCATTTCTAATTTTGGTCCAACCGAAATAATTACGGCCAACCAAAATCCCAATACTCCAATGTTGATAATGTTCAGAAAAAAGCCTTTTATGAATAGACCCAAGTAATCTTTCCTGATGATTTCGTTGTCTATTTTTTTTGTATCGACCTTCCTTTCTTTGTGTAAACTGATGTATGAAATGACACCATAAGCCAACATCAATATGCCACCAAACATAAACAACGCCGAATTGTCTTCTAAGCTTTTTATCAATCGATAACTTCCTAAATAGGCTATTCCTATAAAAACTATATCTCCTAAAATCACACCTAAATCAAAAACTAAGGCTGCTCTAAATCCTTTTATAATACTAGTTTCTAGTAAAATAAAGAAAACAGGACCTATCATAAAACTCAAGAAAATTCCCCAAGGAATACCGGCTACAATATCGTTTATCATTAAAAATCTAAATTTATTACCAACAAATGTAAAGTAATATACTAATTTTTCTCTAAAATAGTTCCACCAATAAAAACTTCTTTGTTAATCTGTTTTGGTTTTCCATAGATAAAAATAGAGCCTCCAGCCTTAACTTTAGCGTCCACTAATGTATTAGCATGAATTTCCGATTGACCACCAGCAGAAACGCTTATAGACGTTTGAGAAGTATGTAAATTCTTTGCTTTTAGAATTCCGCCAGATGTAATAGTTACATTCTGATTTGTAGCTTTTCCTGAGATGCTAACAATTCCGCCCGCATATGCTTTCACATTTACTTTGTCGACATCAAGATCTAACTTTATTTCGCCTCCCGATTTTGCATTCAAATCTAGATTTGTTTGTTTAAAATCTGCTTCGCTTGAAACAAAACTTCCTTCACTTACTGCTATACTTTCTAGATTTTTGAAGTATAATTTAACAACAATATCATCCCCTGATAATAGTTTTGGAAATGGCATTCTTATTTTTAATTCTCCATTTTTATTTACAGCTTCTACTTCATCAGCTCTTGATCCTGAAATAACCATTTTATTTTCATTAGCTGCAATTAACTTTACTGTGATTTTATCAAAAACTTTCACTTCATCAAAATCACCTAAGTTTCTGTTTACTTGAGCATTTGTAAATTGCATTACCAATACAAAAGCTATAATTAATACTTTTTTCATTTTTTTGTTTTAATTATTATTCAATTCTTCTTAAAAAATTAAAATCTAGTTGTTTTTTAACTAAATCAGCATTTTTAACTTTAACGTAAATTTCATCTCCTAATTGCAGTAACTTACCTGAAGTTTCGCCTTTAAGTGCATACTGCTTTTCGTCAAATGTGTAATAATCATCTTTGATATCACGAATTCGAACCATTCCTTCGCATTTATTTTCGATAATTTCAACAAAAATTCCCCATTCTGTAACACCAGAAATTACACCTAAAAATTCTTCATCTTTATGATCCTGCATGTATTTAACTTGCATATATTTGATAGAATCACGTTCGGCATTTGTAGCTAAACCTTCCATTGTTGAGGAATGTAAACACTTTGTTTCATAAGTATCTTCGTCAACTGATTTTCCACCGTCCAGATAATGCTGTAGCAATCTGTGTACCATAATATCCGGATAACGACGAATTGGCGAAGTAAAATGTGAATAATAGTCAAAAGCTAAACCGTAATGTCCTATGTTATCAGTAGAATATTTGGCTTTACTCATACTTCTAATAGCCAGTGTATCAATAAGATTTTGTTCCTTTTTACCATTTACTTGCTCCATTAAGCTATTCAGTGATTTTGAAATATCACCTTTATTACGGAAATCAATTTTGTAACCAAACTTTGCAATTACCGTTTGCATGGCTATTAATTTATCTTCATTTGGCTCATCATGAATTCTATAAATGAAGGTTTTCTTTTGTTTTCCAATGTACTCTGCTACTTTTCTATTGGCTAAAAGCATGAATTCCTCAATCAAATGATTGGCATCTTTAGACACTTTAAAATAAACTCCTTGAGGTTCACCTTCTTCATCTAAGTTGAATTTTACTTCTACTTTATCAAAAGAAATCGCTCCTTCAGCCATTCTCTTTTTTCTAAGAATTTTAGCTAATTCATCCATTTTTAGCGTCGCTGCTACAATTTCTTCAGAAACTTTATAGGAACTACCCGTAATCGAAATTTCGGCTGGAATTACGTCATCTTTAATCTCTATGATGTATTGTGCTTCTTCATAAGCAAAACGCTGGTCAGAGAAAATTACAGTTCTACCAAACCATTGATTGACTACTTCGCTTTTTTCATTTATTTCAAATACAGCTGAAAATGTATATTTCTCTTCCTGTGGACGTAAAGAACAAGCAAAATTTGATAGTACTTCAGGTAGCATTGGTACTACTCTATCTACTAGATAAACTGAAGTAGCTCGTTGGTAAGCTTCATCATCTAAAATAGTTCCTTCTTCAAGATAATAGGAAACATCGGCAATATGAACACCAATTTCGTAATTACCGTTTTCTAATTTTTTAAACGAAAGTGCATCATCAAAATCTTTAGCATCCTTTGGATCAATGGTAAAAGTCAACGTATCGCGCATATCACGACGTTTCGCTATTTCACTTTCCGTTATGGAAGTATCTATTTTTTGTGCAAATGTCTCTACTTCAATAGGAAATTCTGAAGGTAAACCATATTCTGCGAGAATAGCATGAATTTCAGTATCATGTTCTCCTGGTTTCCCCAGTACTTTTATAACGGAACCAAAAGGACTATCGGCTTTTTTTGGCCAATCTTCGATATGCACTAAAACTACATCTCCTTGTTCCGCCTCCCCTATTTTATCTTTTGGAATAAAAATATCTGTGTACATTTTTGGATTTGCAGTCGAAACAAAAGCAAAATTGGCTTGGATATCAATTACTCCCACAAAGTCAGTTTTATGTCTTTCGGTAACTTCAATGACCTCACCTTCTGGTCTTTTTCCTTGTCTTTTGTTATAAACATAAACTTTTACAAGATCTTTATCTAAAGCGTGATTCAAATTATTAGTAGGAATAAATACATCTTCCTCTAGATCAGCACACACAAAGTAAGCTGTTCTGCGTCCTGTCATATCAATTTTACCTTCGTAATAATCTTTACTAACTGCTTTTATTAAATATTTTCCTGGTTCAGATTCTATAATCTTATTTTGAGACGCTAAAATTTTCAAATCTTTAATAATTTGATTTCTACTTTCAGTATCATCTAGCTCTAGTTTTGCTCCTATCTGTTTATAATTGAATGCTTTATTAGCACTTTGCGATAATATTTTTATAATTTTATCAGAGAAATCCTTTCCCTTTTTTATCGGCTTTCTTAATCTTTTACTCATAAATTCTTTTCTTAAAAGTCTAAAATTACAAAATAGTAAACTGTTATTAGTAAAGACTGCACAGATTTAAACAAAATATAACTTTAAAGATAAATTGTATCTTTATAAAAAGAATAAAGATGGAAGAATTTAGAACAGTTGCAATTTTTAATTACTCTCATGAAATTGTGGTCTTGAAACATTTGTTAGAACAAGAGGATATTAATTATTTTTTTGAAAATGAAATCATGTCTTCTTTTGCACCGATGTATTCGAATGCTTTGGGCGGAATCAAACTTAAAATTCATCCAAACGATTTTGAGAAAGTTCAAGAGTTACTAGACAATTTAAATAACAACTTGACTATCGTTTAAATTTGATAGCAATCTAAAATATTTTTTTTTGAAAGTTGTCAACATATATTAATATAAACAAAAAGAAAAATTAAATTTAAAATCTTTCTTGGTTGTTATTATAGCTTGTTAATAGTGGCAATAAATTTATTTTTAAATGTATTGAAATGAAGTTTAAAGATGTTGTTGTGAGTTATCAACATAGTTATATTGTGATAAAGCATTCGTTTTTAAGTGTTTTTATAAATTAGTTAACAATCGTTGATAACCTATTTACTATTGTTTTTGTAAATAACTTTGACTATCCTTTTTTGTTAATAACCTACTTTTATATATTGATAACTATCCCAAAAATATACCAAACTAAATTAGGAATTCTGATACCAGTTTTGGATTAGCTTTTTTTTATTTACAACACTAAAAATCTTCTAATATTCTATCTGAAGTTATCAACATTTATTGTTAACTTAAGGTTAACTGAATATCAAGTAATTAGGTATTGCTATTAACAATGCAAAATTTTAACATTATTCTTTTATATTTACTATTGATTTTCAGCTAATTAAATAGAATGTATAATTGTTGATAACTCATAAATAACTATATATCTGTTAGTTAAAGAGTATTATTCGCAAAATAATTTTTCAACTAAATAAGGGTCATTTATATTCAATAGTATAGACTAAGTTTTTTAAATTTGCACCACACAACTAAATACATATAAAATGAAAATCTCGATTGGAAATGATCACGCTGGACCAGAATACAAAAAAGCAATTGTTGAAATGCTTCAAGCAAAAGGATATGAAGTTACTAATTATGGAGCAGATTCAGAAGCTAGCGTAGATTATCCTGATTTTGGGCATCCAGTTGCAACTGATGTAGCACAAGGAAAAGCTGATTTTGGAATTATAATTTGCGGAAGCGGAAACGGAATTGCAATGACAGCAAACAAACATCAAAAAGTGCGCGCTGCCTTATGCTGGATGAAAGAAATTGCAGCTTTAGCACGTCAACATAATGATGCCAATATTATCAGTATTCCTGCTCGTTATACTTCTATTGCACAAGCTGTAGATATGGTAGACACTTTTTTGACTACTGAATTTGAAGGAGGAAGACATCAAACTAGAGTAGATAAGATTTCTTGTTAAATTAGAACTATTTTTAAAATAATAATTATTTGCCCTGCTTTTTAGCGGGGCATTTTTTATAAAAATACGTCCAAAAAAAAGGTGTTAATTTATTTAAAATATTTATTTTTTGTAAAAATATAGAGTCTAAGTTGTTTAAAATGAATGATTTGTAATATTTTTATTTTAAAATAATAAAATAATTGATGAAAGATATTAGTAAAACTATTGTAGGAAGTATTCTAATTATTGTAATGCCTAAAAAAGCTAAGCAATTAAGTAATAAAGGAATGACAATTGTGGTAGGTTTAACGCTTAAAGAACGTTTAATGCGTCATGCTTTGTTAGGAAAAGCTAAAAGAAATGAAGATTTTGAAACACTATCTCAATTTCATCAAGATTTTTGGACAAATAGAGCTGAAGAATATTTTTCTACAAGATTATTTAATAATGTTTTAGAAGATTTTTTCATACCAGAATGTTCTTTTTTGGTAGAATTATTAAAAGATAAATTAGATAAAGAAGGTAGAAAATTTAATATGTTGGTTGAAATTGGAACAGGTGAAGGAACAGTGTTAAATCATCTAAGTTTAAAACTTCCTAATGTAGATAGATTTATTGGGATAGATTTGAGTGTTACTCAAATAGAGGCCAATAAAAAAGTATTTAGTAAAAATCAAAAACTAGAATTTGTTGCGTCAGACGCATTCGATTGGATTAAAGAGAACAGAAACGAGCATATCATAATTTTAACTTCGGCAGGTGTGTTAGAATATTTTGTTCAATCTAGATTGCAAGATTTTTTTAACGAATTAAGTGTTGTTGGAAAAGTAATTTTTGTAGCTATTGAGCCAGTAGGAGTGAATCACGATTTTTTAAGAAATCCAAATTCTGAGATTTACGGTGTTGAAAATTCCTTTTCACACAATTATATAAAAATGTTTAACGATGCTGGATTTAGTATATGTCATCAATCTAAAGTAGTCCTTCCAAAATCAGATTTGTATATGGATTTAATTTTAGCAAGTAACTAAAATTATTTAAAAATCGATAAAATAATACTTTACAATTTTTAGTAATGAACATTTTTTTAAAATGATATACACAGTATAAAAATTAAGTTTTGAATAGAAAGTCCTATGCGTTATTAAAACAGTTTAGATAGAAAAGCGTAAAAATTAAGGTAATTTGAATTAAAACTAGTACCCAAAACCTCAATAAATACCTTCTTTTAGCAGTTTTGTGTCTAAAAATAAGCATAGCTATTCCAGAACCAATCGTTCCACCTATCAAAACAAAAGTTAAAAGTGTATTCTCGGAAATTCTGCTTTTATGTTTTTTAGATAAATATTTATCATAGCCAATTAGTATAAAGGCAATTAAATTTAAAAACAGAAATAGGTAGAATAAAACAATCATTTAACTCATTTTAACTCCCAAAGATATTATTTTCGCAAGGTGATTTTTTATAAATCTAATATCAATCATCTAAAATTGCATATCTCAAAATGACTAATATCCAATACATATCTAAATTTGTAGCAACCACAGCTATTAACATTCAAAATACCGTTCAATTATTACAAGAAGATTGTACAATCCCTTTTATTTCCCGTTATCGAAAAGATACAACTGGAAACCTTGATGAAGTTGAAATTGAAAATATTTCTAAGTTTCAAAAAGAGTATGAAGTAATTGTAAAAAGAAAAGAAGCTATATTAAAATCAATTTTAGAGCAAAATTCTTTGGTACCAGAATTAAAATCTAAAATTGAAAATAGCTACGACTTGCAGGAGATAGAAGATTTTTATTTGCCTTTTAAAAAGAAGAAAAAAACCAAAGCTGATGTCGCTCGTGAAAATGGATTGGAACCATTAGCTAAAATTATTATGGCTCAAGGCAATGATGATATCAATTTTATTTCAACAAAATATTTGAATGAGAATGTTATTAATGAAGAAGCGGCTTTGCAAGGTGCCAGAGATATTATAGCGGAATGGATTAACGAAAACATTTATGTTCGTAAACAATTACGTAGATTGTATCAAAGGAAAGCGACAATCTCAACCAAAGTGGTAAAATCAAAAAAAGAGGATGAAAATGCTCAAAAATTCAATCACTATTTTGAATGGTCAGAGCCGTTATCTAAAACACCTCCACATCGATTATTAGCGATGCTTAGAGCTGAAAACGAAGGTTATGTAAAAATGAAAATCGAAGTTGATACAGACGAAGCCTATGATTTAATTGATGAGATAATTTTGAAAAAACAAAGCAATTCTACTTCTCATGTGCAACTTGCTATCGAAGATAGTTTTAAACGCCTTTTAAATCCAGCTATATCTAATGAAAGTTTGCAAGAAGCTAAGGTTAAAGCTGATGCTAATTCTATTCAGGTTTTTGCTAATAATTTAGGACAGTTATTATTAGCACCGCCATTAGGCGAAAAGCGAATTTTAGCGATTGATCCAGGATTTAGAAGCGGTTGCAAAATTGTTTGCTTAGATGAAAAAGGGGATTTGTTATACAACGAAACTATTTATCCGCATGCACCCCAAAAAGAGGAAGCAATGGCGATGAAAAAAATCCGTTCAATGGTCAATTCTTATAAAATTGATGCGATTTCGATAGGAAACGGAACTGCTTCAAGAGAAACAGAATTCTTTATAAAGAAAATTGCTTTTGATAAACCCGTGCAAGTATTTATAGTTTCTGAAGCTGGAGCCTCGGTTTATTCGGCATCTAAAATTGCTAGAGAAGAATTTCCAAATTATGATGTTACCGTTCGTGGTTCGGTTTCGATAGGAAGACGTTTGAGTGATCCTTTGGCCGAATTGGTAAAAATTGATCCAAAAGCTATTGGCGTAGGCCAATACCAGCATGATGTAGATCAAAATAAATTGAAAGAAGAATTAGACAATATCGTGATTCGTTGCGTGAACTCGGTTGGAATTAATATCAATACGGCAAGTAAACATTTGTTGAGTTATGTGAGTGGAATAGGAGAGAAGTTGGCCGAAAATATTGTTACTTATCGCTCTGAAAATGGTCCATTTACGGATCGAAAACAACTCAAAAAAGTGCCAAGATTAGGAGAAAAAGCGTATCAGCAAGGCGTTGCTTTTATCCGAATTTCGAATGCTAAAAATCCACTAGATAATTCAGCAGTTCATCCAGAAGCCTATGGAATTGTTGAAAAAATGGCGAAGGATTTAAAATTGACTGTAAATGATTTAATTGCTAATCCAGAAAAAATAGCTCTAATAAAACCAGAAAACTATATCACACCCGAGATAGGTTTGCTAGGTTTGAAAGATATTATTAAAGAACTTGAAAAACCGGGATTAGATCCAAGAAAATCAGCTAAAGTATTTGAATTTGATCCTAATGTAAAATCAATTAAGGATGTTAAAACAGGAATGATTTTAGCAGGTATCGTTAATAATATTACCAATTTTGGTTGTTTTGTAGATATTGGCGTTAAAGAAAGTGGATTAGTTCACATATCACAACTCAAAGCAGGTTTTGTAAATGATGTAAATGAAGTGGTAAAATTACACCAACATGTGCAAGTAAAAGTAACTGAGGTCGATGAAGATAGAAAGAGAATTCAGTTGACAATGATTATTTAACTAAAAAAAATATCCAAATTCTATAAGTCTCACTTATGGAATTTGGATATTTTTAATATTGAAAGAAAAGAAATTTATTCTTTTGTTTCCTCTTCTTTTTTAACTACTGCTTGGTCTTCTTTAGAAGCATTTTTGAATTCTTTAATTCCATTTCCAAGACCTTTCATTAATTCTGGAATTTTTTTACCTCCAAAAAGTAATAAAACTATAGCTAATATAACCAGGATTTCTGTAACACCTAATCTTCCCATGATTGAATAATTTATTGCCGCAGCAAATTTGTATTAAATAGATAGGCAAAGGTATACAGAATTAGTTAACAGTATATTGTTTTATTGATTTTTATTTAGTTTGTAGTACGTTAAAAATTTATTAAAAATAAGTCTATATTAGTTCATTGTCGCAAGTAGAACAGAATACAAGCAATGACAATAATTGTTATATTTGTTTAATAATAAAAATGTATGTCTAAAAAAAGACTCAAAAGAACCAAAATCAAGGAAAATTTATTCAATAAACGACGTTTAATTATTTTAAACGAGGATACTTTTGAAGAGACTTTTTCCTTAAAACTAACCTTGATGAACGTCTTTGTTCTTGCTACTTTAGGAGCAATAGTTATTACCACTGTTACCACTTTTATTATTGCTTTTACTCCCTTAAGAGAATTTATACCAGGATATTCCTCTTCAAAACTAAAAAAAGATGCTACTGAACTTGCTTTAAAATCAGATTCATTGACAATTGCACTAAAGAAAAATGAAGCCTACATTATTTCTATTAAAAAAGTACTGACTGGACAGTTAGATTACGCTAAATTCAATAAAGATTCTATACTTGCTTCTAGTGATGCCGCAGTAGAACCTGAACTTTTAAAAGCCTCCAAGGAAGAATTAGAATTAAGAAAAGAGGTTTTTAAAGAAGAAAAAAATGCGCAAATAGGTAAGAATCCAGTTTCTAAGAAAGAAAAGAGTAAAAAATAAAAACAATAAAATTTTGTGCCTTTGTGCCTTCTTGGCAAAACCAAAACATCTATGTCTATAAAATCTATCGCAGCAAAATTGTTTGCACAAAAAATATATAATAAAACCCAAGTTTGGGTTAACAATCCAGTTGAGACTCAAAATAAAGTATTTTTGCAATTAATAAAAGAGGCAAAAAAAACGCAATTTGGTATTGATCATCAATTTGAGTTAATAAAATCTACTTCAGATTTTGCTAAGCACGTACCGGTTCGAGATTACGAAGGGCTAAAGTCTTATGTAGATCAAGTGGTAAAAGGTGCCGAAAACGTGCTATGGAAAGGAAAACCACTTTATTTTGCCAAAACTTCCGGAACGACCTCAGGCGCGAAATACATTCCTCTTACTAAGGAATCAATGCCTTTTCATATTGAAGCTGCAAGAAATGCAATCCTACACTATATTCACGAAACCGGAAAAGCTGATTTTGTTGACGGAAAAATGATTTTCTTGCAAGGAAGTCCAATATTAGAAGAAAAAAATGGCGTAAAATTAGGTCGATTGTCTGGAATTGTTGCTCATTTTGTTCCAAAATATCTTCAAAAAAATAGAATGCCTTCGTGGGAAACTAACTGTATTGAAGATTGGGAAACTAAAGTAAATGCTATTGTCGAGGAAACATTCCACGAAAATATGTCTGTGATTTCAGGGATTCCTTCTTGGGTGCAAATGTATTTTGAGAAATTGCATCAAAAAGGAGGAAAACCAGTGGGTGAAATCTTCAAAAATTTCAATTTGTTCATTTACGGAGGTGTAAATTATGAACCATATCGTGCTAAATTCGAAAATTTAATAGGCAGGAAAGTGGATAGTATAGAGTTATTTCCAGCATCGGAAGGATTTTTTGCCTACCAAGATTCTCAAAAGGAAAAGGGAATGTTACTACTATTGAACGCAGGAATTTTTTATGAATTTATAAAAAGCGACGAATTTCATACTGATTCTGAAGATTCGGGACCAAAACGATATACGATTGGCGAAATAGAACTAGGTGTAAATTATGTTTTGATTATTTCAACAAATGCAGGACTTTGGGGATATAATATTGGTGATACTGTTCAATTTGTATCTTTAAAACCCTATCGAATCATTGTTTCTGGTAGAATTAAACATTATATCTCGGCTTTTGGAGAACATGTTATTGGCAAGGAAGTTGAAAGTGCGCTGCAAGAAGCTATAGTAGGTACTACTGTTCGAATAAATGAATTTACCGTTGCGCCACAAATTTCGCCAGCTATTGGTTTGCCTTATCATGAATGGTTTATTGAATTCGAGAATGAACCAGAGGACAGCGTAGCTTTTGCGGAAGCGATAGACAACGCCATGAGAAAACAAAATATGTACTACGACGATCTAATCGTGGGCAAAGTGTTGCAAAAACTAGTGGTTACTCCAGTAATTAAGAACGGTTTTCAAGATTATATGAAATCAATAGGAAAACTTGGCGGACAAAATAAAATCCCTAGACTTTCTAATGATAGAAAGATTGTGGATTTACTAAAAAAGGAATAAATAACTTATATTTGAAGGTTAGAAAAAAAGTAGAAAATGAAAGAAACAAAAAACATATCTCGTTCTAGAGCACAAGAATCATCAGCAGCTATTGAAAAAATGTACATTACGATGCGCCATTTATTCAATAGAGGATTTTATAAACCTATGGGTGTTTCTGGAGATACCTTACGTGAAGCATTATTAGCGTTGCGTCCGGAAATTTATGGAAATATTGGTGAGGAAAAAGTAGAACTAAATGGACTTTTATATGTAATTGAGCGGCTTCCGGTAGGAATTGAAGAATGTAGATTTATCAATTTGACTTCTGAAGAGGGCTATTCTAAATCACATTTTCAAGCAATTGTACCGCCAAAAAGACGTAGAAATTGCTATCGTATTGACGAGGAGCAAATGAATGTGGAAATTACGCGCGGACGCTCGGATATTTATGATATTTTGACGCACTTGACATTTATCTTTATTGAATCACATAAAATTAGAAATCGAGTTTTGCTGGATGATGCCGGCGAAGTTTCACGCGATTGGTTCAAACTAGAACAAGCCGTTTCTCAAAAGAAAAAGCTGACTCTTGTAGAGAAAGAAAAAGCCATTTCGCACGCTGCAAATATTCTAGGGAGAACATTTGAGGAAGTTTTGGATATTTATGACGCTTTTGGTTCAGTAGCTGCGCCAGACCGGTTTTTGCATGTTATTTATTGGTTAGGAAAACTCGCCATTGAAGAAATTGTTGATGATAATAAAAGGACGATTACCTTTAGCCCAATATTAAGAGAGCGATTGGGACACCACATTCACGGTGAAATATGGGCTACAAACATTAAGAAGGTTTTAGAAGAAAACCAACTTTTAGACCGTCCAATTCACGTGATTAGTGCTAATATGCACTCTGTGATGAACTCTATTTTTGCCACGGAAGTTTTGAAAACCAAGTTTAAAGATAAATCTGATTTCTTTATATATGAGGAATTGAGTAGGTCTGGTGCTGACGAAGTTCGAAACCAAGTTTCAGTAGTCGCCTTGAAATGCGGTATGTTTTCGTTGCCAGATGCTTCTGGTACTAATATAGATGTTCAAATTTTTGACACCGCTAAAATAAATTGGTCAAAAACCTCATTTCCCACAGCAAATAGTACTGATAAAAAACCTGTTTTGATTGTTATGGATTATGCGTTTGGTGAACAAGCGTATGAAACCATTGATGAATTATTAAAACCGTATAAAAAAGATATTCTTTTGAATGTCGAGTCTGTATCTATTATGGGAAAAGCGGGAATTCTAGAGGGTGGAAAAGGAGATATTATGATTCCTAACGCACATATTAACGAAGGAACAGCAGATAATTATTATTTCGAAAATGAATTAACAGCTGAAATGTTTGAAGGAAATGATATTGCAGTTTTTGCAGGACCAATGGTTACTGTACTTGGAACATCATTACAAAACAGAGATTTATTAAAATTTTTCCACGAGTCTACATGGGGAATTATTGGTTTAGAAATGGAAGGTTCTTATTACCAAAAAGCCATTCAATCTGCATCAAAAATTAGAAAAAGTGTTCCGCATGATATCAAAGTTAGATATGCCTATTATGCTTCTGATAATCCTTTAGAAACTGGAAGTACGTTAGCATCTGGCGGACTTGGAACTTCGGGTGTAAAACCAACTTATTTGATTACAATTAAGATATTAGAACAAATTTTTGGCATTAAATAATTTAGTAAAAATCGAATCTTCTTTCGTTTCTAAAATTCAAAAACTATGAAAAGAATACTTATTACTGGAGCTGCAGGATTTTTAGGTTCACATCTTTGTGATCGTTTTATCAAAGAAGGCTATTTTGTAATTGGGATGGATAATCTCATTACGGGAGATTTGAAAAATATTGAACATCTATTTAAGTTAGAAAATTTTGAGTTTTATCATCATGATATTACAAAGTTTGTCCATGTACCAGGTAATGTAGATTATATTCTTCATTTTGCTTCGCCTGCAAGTCCTATAGATTATTTGAAAATTCCTATTCAAACACTAAAAGTGGGCTCTTTAGGAACGCATAATCTTTTAGGATTAGCAAGAGTAAAAAATGCTAGAATTCTTATTGCATCAACTTCTGAAGTGTACGGTGATCCATTAATTCATCCACAAACAGAAGAATACTATGGAAATGTAAATACAATAGGACCGAGAGGTGTTTACGATGAAGCCAAGCGCTTTCAGGAATCGATTACAATGGCGTATCATACTTTTCATGGTGTAGAGACTAGAATTGTGCGAATTTTTAATACTTATGGTCCAAGAATGAGACTCAATGATGGCCGTGTTATTCCTGCATTTATCGGACAAGCAATTCGTGGCGAAGATTTAACGATTTTTGGTGACGGAATGCAAACACGCTCATTTTGTTATGTCGATGATCAAGTTGAAGGAATTTTTAGATTATTACATTCTGATTACGTTTATCCAGTAAATATTGGGAATCCAGACGAAATTACAATCAAGGATTTTGCTGAAGAAATTATTAAATTGACGGGAACCAATCAAAAAGTAGTGTACCATCCGCTGCCTATAAATGACCCTTTACAACGTCAGCCCGACATTACTAAAGCAAAGGATTTATTAGGATGGGAAGCTAAAGTAGGTCGTGCAGAAGGTATGAAAATTACCTATGATTATTTCAAATCTTTATCTAAGGAGGAACTTTCTAAAGAAGAACATAAAGATTTTTCAAGCTATATAAAGTAGTGAAAGCAAAAACAGGAAGATATTCAGGCTATATTCGTCCATTTTCTTATCTGATCGATTTTATAATCATCAATGCTTTGTCTATTTATTTAGTACCCGTTCACGAACAACCATTATTTTATGCATTTCTTATTAGTTTTGGATGGTTTATTATTGCGGTATATTTAGGTTTTTATGAAGTTTACCGTTACACAAGAGTTATTACTATTTTAAATAACGCATTAAAGCAAACTGCATTATTTGGTTTATTCTGTCTCGCATTAGAGAGGTATTATTCTGAATTTTTTAATCAAAAAAAGGTAGTTTTATTTGTTATAACTGTAGTACTTCTCGTTTTGTCTATTAAACTTTTTATCTATTATTTTTTAAGAAGATTAAGAGTTTTATACGGCGGAAATTCAAGAACAGTAGTTTTATTGGGAAATGAAGAGAAAATTAATCCGCTCAAAGATTTTTTTACAGATAACCCAGACTACGGTTATAGACTAGTTAGAATATTTCCATTAAAAGAAGATAAAAAGTTGCAAATTAAGGAATGCCTTTCTTTTGTTTTCCAAAAAGAAATCGATGAAATTTATTGCTCTTTGGCTGATCTATCAGAGAATGAAATGGCCGATATAATAGATTTTGCCGATAACAATTTGAAAACTTTAAAGTTTATTCCTGATGGAAATCAAATTTTATCAGCTAATATAAAGTTTGAGTTTTATGATTATATTCCTGTAATTTCTTTGAGAAATATTTTACAGGAGGAACGTTTTAATAAATTTATCAAACGAATTTTTGATCTTGTTTTTTCCTCATTTATTATCATTGCTATTCTATCTTGGCTGGTACCAATAATGGCTATTTTGATAAAATGGGAATCTAAAGGACCAGTATTTTTTATACAAAAAAGAAATGGACTCAATTATAAAAAATTTAATTGTTACAAGTTTCGATCTATGGCAATAAATGACACCGCTGATTTGGAATTATCTTCTAAAAATGATGCGCGTATTACTCGGATAGGAAAGTTTATTCGTAAAACCAGTATCGACGAACTACCTCAATTTTTTAATGTGTTTTTTGACGAAATGTCAGTTGTAGGACCAAGGCCTCACATGGTTAGTGTTGCGAATTTGTATGCTTCTAAAGTGGATAAATTTATGGTGCGCCATTTTGTAAAACCGGGCATTACTGGACTAGCGCAAACTAAAGGATTTCGTGGCGAGGTAGAAACCGATGAAGATATTATTAATCGAGTGAAATACGATATTTTTTACATCGAAAATTGGTCTATTCTTTTAGATATAGAGATTATCTTCAAAACAATTTTTAATACCCTAAAAGGGGACGATAAAGCGTATTAGAATACACCTTTATCCAACAAATAATTCATCTGCTTTTCAAGATTAAAAACTTCTTGCGATTTTTTAAATATGGTCTTTTTCATTTTGTGAATTTCTGATTTACTTAGTTTTGAAAGTTCAATTAGTTTTTCATTCAAATCGGTATAGTTTTCAACCTTACAAACCCATCCTAAAGAATTTTCATTTACGATATTCTCGCCTTCGCCACCACCAAAATATAAAATAGGAAACCCCAATGCACCATATTCAAAAATCTTTGAAGGAACGGAGCCATAAATCCTAGTTTTCAATGGAACAATAGCAATATCAAAGGTTTTTAATATTTCGTGTAATGCGTTGCGCTCTAACATTCCATGAAAGAATTTTTTTTGGTCTGTATCGGATGAAATAAACGCTTCAATCGCTGTTTTTTCTGCGCCATCACCAAACAGATGTAACTCGATATTTAGGTCTTTTAAATCTATTTTTTCGCACAATTCTAAAACGCCTTGCGCAACACCAAAAAGACCGGCGTAGAAAATTTTAATAGGTTCGTTTTTTTGGGTTTCTAAATCAATTTTAACGTTTTGATATTCTGGGAAATTGCGGTATAAGAAGCATTTCTTTTCAGGAAAAACAGTGTGGATGTGAGTGATGATTTCTTTGGATTGTCCCAAAATTAAATGGGCTTTTTTGTAGATAAAACGTTCTAAAAATAATGAAATACGATGTGAAAATGAATTTACTTTTAAAACATTCAGTTCAATGGCAGCAGTGGGCCACAAATCAGAAACATTGAGTATGATTTTTTTGCGCTTCAGCGAAAGAACAAAAACGGAAATAAAAGAAAGCAGTAACGGCGGTGATTGTACTACTACTTTTTGAGGTGTTTTTTGAAACAATAAGTAAAAAAACAGTCCCAAAGAAAAGGATAAAACAGATATTAGTCTTTTGATCGTATTTTTACTGTTGCTTGGATAAATCCAAAGACGTTTAACAAGTATGTTTTGAAGATTTTCAGTAACCGAAAATTTACCCTTATATTGCGGAAACAATTCGCCTTTGGGATAATTTCCTAAAGGACAAAGCACGGTAACTTTATACTTGTTTTGATGTAATTTTAAAGCCAGCTGCTCAATGCGATTGGCAGCTGCGCCTTTCTCTGGCGGATAGTAATTCGTTATGATAAGGATGTCGCCCATTACTTTTTTGAAAGTAAAATATCAATTATTCGTTCAGATGCTTTACCGTCCCAAAGTTCAGGAATTCCTGCGTTTCGAGGACCATTTTGAAGAAAATATCCAAACATTTTATTTAGATTCGCAATCGATGTTCCAACTAAAGTATTCGTACCTATGGTTTGCGTTTCTGGTCTTTCAGTGTTATTTCGCATGGTGAAACAAGGAATCCCTAAAACTGTAGTTTCTTCTGAAATTCCGCCAGAATCTGTAATGACCGCAAAACTGTTTTTAATTAAAAACATAAAATTCAAATACCCTTGTGGTTCAACAAAGACGATATTTTTCAAGTTCAACTTGGTATCGCCTAAAATCGCTTTTGTTCTTGGATGAAGAGGAAAAATCACTTTTTTGTCTCCAACCATTGTATCAATTCCTTGTAAAAGTTGAATCAATGATTGCTCCTCATCAACATTCGATGGACGATGTAAAGTCAAAATGATATAATTTTTGGGTTCTAAATTAAATTCGTTCCAGAAAAGTGGTGCTGAAATTCGATCTAAGTTTTGATACAAAGTGTCTATCATTACATTTCCAACAAAATGGATATTAGCAGCATCAGCTCCATATTTTAACAGATTTTCTCCTGCCCAAATAGAAGTGGTGAAAAAATAATCGGTTATACTATCCGTAACAATTCGATTGATTTCCTCCGGCATTGTCATATCACCCGAGCGAATTCCTGCCTCTACATGAGTTACTTTAATGTTTAATTTTTTAGCAACAATCGCACAAGCCATAGTCGAATTAACATCTCCAACCACCAAAACTAAATCGCATGGATTTTGAAGTAATTCTTGTTCAAAAGCGACCATTATTGCAGCAGTTTGTATGGATTGTGAGCCGCTTTTTACCACTAAGTTTGCTTTGGGCTCAGGAATATTTAATTCTTGAAAAAATGTATCACTGAGGTTTTTGTCATAATGTTGTCCAGTATGAACCAATCGATAGGAGACTTCTGCACCTTCGGCTTGTTTTTTATCTATCGCTTTAATGATGGGTGCGATTTTTATAAAATTGGGTCTTGCGCCAGCAACTATTGTGATTTTCATAGCATTATTTTACAAATGAAACAAATTGTTTCAATTTTCCACTTTTGTTTCGTTCTAATTTATCTTTTTTATCGAAGATGAACACTAAATCACTTTCTAAATAAAGCATAATTGCCTTTTCAATTTTTTGAATTTGTGCCGAATTTAATTCGGTTTCACTCACATATTCGATTTCAAAAGTATCTATTTTTGTTTGTTTAATTACAAATTCTTTTACATTTCCATCATCTTCAATAATGCTTTTTGTGATATAATAAAATGTCAATCCTGGTGCTTTTTTGCCACTTGGTAAAATTGCAATATCATTAGTACGCCCAATCAATTTCTTTAGAATTGGTTTTTGTAGTGTACTTTTTTCGTCTAGAATTCCAATATCACCAATGTCATATCGAATAAATGGATGCGCTTTATTGAATAAGGAAGTAATTACAATTCGGCCTGAAGTACCATTAGGAACCGCTTGATTATTTTCATCTAAGATTTCAACAAATAGCGTTTCAGCATTTACCTGCCATTCTCCATCCGTATTTTGGAAAGCTATTAAGTCTAATTCTGAAGCACCATATTCATTGATAATTCGAATGCCAAATTGCTTTTCTAAAAGTATCTTATCATCCTCAAAAAGCATTTCGGAGGTAACCATACACACTTTCAAAGTTGGACAAATAGCAGTAAGAACAATATTTTTTTTCTGCAAATATTTGGCAAATAAAACGATAGAACTCGTATAGCCATTGATATAATCAAATTTTTCACGTTGAAATGTCTTCAACATTTTCTCTAAAACTTCGTCCGATAAATCAAAAACCGAAAATCGAAAACGATGACTTAAAAAATCTTTAATTCGTTCTTTTATGTTACCAATATAATCCAATGGAATTCCATAAAATCGTGCTTGATATGAAGTGTTAAAATCGATTCCGTACCAACCAAAACGATAGATGTTTGAAGCCCAGGTCATAGCATGACAGTATTTGTCTTTGGCAAAAATAAAGGGAGTTCCGCTAGAGCCAGATGTTTTATTTATGTAACTTTTTTTTAGGGAATAGCCTTTTGATAGCCTTTCTAATAATGGACTTTGTAAATTCTTTTTATTTAAAATAGGTAAGTCGTTCCAGTTTTTAAATTTTTTTGAACCCACTAAATTTTGAAAAAAGGCATTATTTTGCAAATGGAAAGCAACAATTTGTTGCTTTTTATTTTCAATAAAAATTTCGTGATCAACTTCAGATAAAGCTATAATTTTTTGCAATTCGGATTTTGCTTCCTTCATAGGAAAACCATTAAATTTAAGTGTAAGGTCGAATAGTGGAAACATTATGAGCTCTTATTTCATCAAAAATAATATTTACCAACAACTATTGGACAATTACCAACAAGTTTTTAGGAATTAATTATTTTTTAAGTTCAAAAGCAATTATTTTTGCGGCTTATAACTAACTATCTACAAAATGAATATTTTACTACTGGGTTCTGGAGGAAGAGAACATGCTTTTGCATGGAAAATGATTCAAAGTCCGCTTTGTGACACACTTTTTGTAGCGCCAGGAAATGCTGGTACTGCATCGATAGCGACTAATGTTGTTATAAGTCCAACTGATTTTGAAGCTATAAAAACATTTGTTATTAAAGAAAATGTAACAATGGTTGTTGTAGGTCCAGAAGATCCATTAGTAAAAGGAATCTACGATTTCTTCTTAAATGATGCTGACTTAAAACATATACCAGTAATTGGACCATCTAAATTAGGTGCGCAACTGGAAGGAAGTAAAGAATTTGCAAAAGAATTTCTAATCAAACATAACATTCCAACGGCAGCATACGATAGCTTTACGGCAGAAACAGTTGAAAAAGGATGTGAATTTCTGGAAACATTGCAACCTCCATATGTTTTGAAAGCAGATGGACTTGCAGCAGGAAAAGGAGTTTTGATTATTCAAGATTTGGCAGAAGCCAAAGAAGAGTTGAGAAATATGCTGGTGCATCAAAAATTTGGTACAGCAAGTGCTAAAGTGGTTATCGAGGAATTTCTAGACGGTATAGAGCTAAGTTGTTTTGTATTGACTGATGGAAAGAATTATAAAATTCTCCCAACTGCTAAAGATTACAAACGCATTGGCGAAGGTGATACAGGATTGAATACGGGCGGAATGGGAGCAGTTTCTCCAGTTCCTTACGTAGATGCTGTTTTAATGGAAAAAATTGAAACACGTATCGTAAAACCAACTATTGATGGTTTTCAAAAAGATGGTATATCGTACAAAGGTTTTGTTTTCATTGGATTAATCAATGTCAATAACGAACCCATTGTAATTGAATACAACGTGAGAATGGGTGATCCAGAAACCGAAGTGGTGATCCCTAGATTGAAAACTGATCTAGTCGCGTTATTTTTGGCTGTAGCCAAAGAAAAGCTAGATGAAATTACTTTAGAAATTGACGAAAGAAGTGCAACAACAATCATGGTTGTATCTGGAGGTTATCCTGAGGATTTCGAAAAAGGGAAATTAATTTCAGGATTAGAAACCATTGAAGATTCTATAGTTTTTCATGCAGGAACAAAACTAGATAACGGCAATGTTGTTTCAAATGGAGGAAGAGTTTTAGCCATTACTTCGTACGGAAATGATTTTGAAGAGGCCATAAAAAAATCTTACCAGAATATAGATAAACTAAATTTTGATAAGATGTATTTTAGAAAAGATATTGGAAACGACTTGAAATAGTTTCCAATATCTTTATATTTTTTAAATCTTATTTAAAAAATGAATGTGCAGTTGTGTCTTGATTGTCTTCGTTATTGTCTTTGTGCAATTTTAATTGCTTGATCCAATATACCATTGCAGCGACACAAATAATCATGAAAATCCAGTTGATTGTATTTGCCGCAAACCAAGATGACAATTCTAAAGAGCGAATAAAGTCAAGTGGAGCAAATAAAATGTCTACAAATAAGTATTGTATTGCTTCGAAAAATGCTTTCATAATGTATAAAATTAATTTTAGTAGTTGTTTTATGTGCTTAGACTAATAAAAACTCAAATTTTGAGAATCTTTTCGGTCTTGCTAGGTTTACTTTTTAAACAAGTATTATATTTACGAACACAAAAGTATAAAATATCCTTATGATAACAAGTGTTTTTAGAAAATCTACACCATTAAATTTTTTATTGGTTGGGATTTTAATGCTGTTTTTCTTTTTACTGTTTCTATGGCAAGATTTATCTTGGACAAATTCCATCTTTTTAATAGTAACAAAAGTAGGTTTATTTTGCCTTTTAGTAGCTTCTGTCTTTATGGCAAATTTCATTGCTAAGAAGAACGGATTGAGTAAAGACAGTACATTCACAATCTTTTTTTATTTTTTGTTTCTCCTTTTTTTTCCGTCAGTTTTAGATCATACTAATCTGATTGTGTCTAACTTTTTTATACTCCTTGCGCTACGCCGATTAATTTCACTTCAGTCGCTCAAAGCGTCGAAAGAAAAAATATTTGATGCGTCATTTTGGATTTTTTTGGCAGCATTATTTCATTTTTGGAGCATAATCTTCATAGTTTTGGTTTTTATATCAATACTGTTTCATGTTTCTAGAGATTATCGAAACTGGATATTACCATTCATAGCTTTTTTTGTGGTAACAATTTTCTTTCTAATTTATGCAGCAGTTTTTAATTTGAACGGCTTTGAATACCTTAATCAAAGTGTTGAAACAAATTTTGAGATTAACTATTTTACCACTAATTATCAAAATGCTGCCTTCTCAATTTATGCTACAGTTGCTTTGTTTTTTGTAGTTTCTATGTTTTCAACATTGTCAAATAGACCGCAACTTTTAATCACTTCCTACAAGAAAATTATAGCTTCTTTTTTTATTGGTGTTCTTATATTTATGGTTTCAAGTAATAAAAGTAACGATTTGCTCATTTTTACTTTTGCTCCTTTAGCAATAATGGCAACGAGTCATATTGAAATGCCACAACTAAAATTGAATAAAGAACTAGCTCTTTATGTGCTTATTTTATGTAGCATGTTTGCTTTTTTCTCTCAATTATAATTTTATTCCGTAAGCTAAATCACCCGCGTCACCAAGTCCAGGAACAATGTAGTTTTTAGCATCAAGCCCATCATCTAAAGAAGCGATCCATAGATGGCAGTTTTCAGGAAGGTGTTCCTCAAGATGAGCAATTCCTTCTGGAGTTGCAATAACAACGGCTATATGAATTTCTTTAGGACTTCCTCGTTCCATTAATTGATTAAAAACGGCAACTATTGATTGACCCGTTGCGAGCATGGGATCAAGTAATAAAAGGTTTTTATTATTAATATCGGCAACAGCCTGGTATTCCACTTTTATTTCAAAATAATCATCGTTGTTTGGATGGTGTCTATAGGCTGAAATAAAACCATTTTCAGCGTCGTCAAAATAATTTAGAAAACCCTGATGCAACGTAAGTCCAGCTCGTAGAATTGAACATAAAACGAGTTTATCATTGATAGCTGTTGTTTGTTTTATACCAAGTGGCGTTTCAATTTCAATGTTTTTATATTCTAATTCTTTGCTTAGTTCATAAGCCATTATTTCGCCTATTCGTTCAATATTTCTTCTAAAACGCATGCTGTCACGATGAACATCTATGTTTCTTATTTGTCCTAAAAAGTGATTCAGGACACTATTATTTTCTGATAAATTATGAATTTGCATGATTTGGGTTTTGCTATTAAACTTCTACAGTTTTTGTTACCGTATAAAAGTATAAAAAGTATCTTTGTGATTATAAAATATAAAAATATGTTTTCAAAATTAGCTTATTCTGTATTCGAAAAAAGTATTAGGGACTATCATCAATTTGATAGTGTAGATCAACCTATCAGCAATCCGTATCCTAAAGATAAATTTGAACATTTGTTGTATCATAAAAATTGGATTGATACCGTACAATGGCATTTTGAAGATATTATTCGCGATCCAAATATTGATCCAGTTGCGGCCTTGACCTTAAAGCGTAGAATTGATGCTTCTAATCAAGAACGTACTGATATGGTAGAATATATTGATAGTTATTTTCTTCAAAAATACAGTCAGGTTGTTATCAAAGACAATGCTAAAATTAACTCTGAAAGTCCGGCTTGGGCTTTTGATAGATTGTCTATTTTAGCTTTGAAAATTTATCATATGAATGAGGAAGCTACTCGCGAGGAAGCTACTCAAGATCATAGAGATAAATGTCAAGTAAAATTGAATGTTTTACTAGAACAAAGAACAGATTTATCTGCAGCCATTGACGATTTACTAACTGATATTGAAAAGGGTGATAAATTCATGAAAGTGTACAAGCAAATGAAAATGTACAATGACGATGAATTAAATCCTGTATTGTACCAAAATAAGAAATAGTTTTTGGCAAACTCAGCATTGTCACATACAATCCAACATATAGCCGTCATGAGACTTTCCGCAATGGGAGATGTCGCCATGACGGTTCCTGTTTTACGCGCTTTTGTAAAACAATATCCAGCAATTCAATTGACGGTAATTTCCCGTCCTTTTTTTAAGCCTTTCTTTGACGGAATCCCTAATGTTTCTTTTTTTGCTTTCGATGAAAAAGAACGTCACAAAGGGTTCTTGGGATTGCTTCGATTATTCCAAGATTTAAGAGCACTTCATATTGATGCTTTTGCCGATTTACACAATGTGTTACGTTCTCAAATTACCCGAAACCTTTTTGCTTTAAGCGGAAAAAAAGTTGCGGCAGTTGATAAAGGACGTCAAGAGAAAAAACAACTCACTCGCGCTGAAAATAAATTTTTCAAGCAATTGCCAACTATGTTTGAAAGGCATTGTAAAGTTTTCGAAAAGATTGGTTTTCCTGTAAATTTATCAACACCAGAATTTCCAGGAAAAGCTATTTTAAATGTTGAAATTTTAAAAATTATTGGTGACAATCAAGAAAAACTGATCGGAATTGCACCTTTTGCGCAATATGATTCTAAAGTTTATCCGATAGATTTAATGCAAGAAGTTATAAATGAACTGGCTCTAAATAGTAATCATACTATTTTGCTTTTTGGCGGTGGAAAGAAAGAGATTGAAGTGTTAGAATCGCTTTCAAAAGGTAAAGATAACGTCATAAATATGGCAGGTAAAATTAAATTTCAACAGGAATTACAATTGATTAGTAATTTAGATGTGATGCTTTCTATGGATTCTGGAAATGCACATATTGCTGCAATGCTTGGTATAAAAGTTGTAACGCTTTGGGGTGCAACACATCCTTTTGCTGGATTTTCACCTTTTAATCAACCGCTGGAACATGCTTTGGTTTCCGATAGAGAAAAATATCCTTTATTGCCAACATCAGTTTATGGAAATAAAAAAGTTGAAGGTTATGAGGATGTAATGCGAACGATTGAACCTAACAAAGTGGTGGCGTATATTCAGTCGCTGTTGTAGATTTTTAACTTGGCTTAAAGCCAAATCCCATTTTCTCTACATCGTACTATTAAAAATCGCTTTAGATTAGAAATGGATTCTTCAAAATCAGGTGGCTACAGGCCAAAACGTATCGATTCCCTTTGTTGTTTTTCAGTTTCCTCCAGAAGGTGGTTTGTTTTTAAAAAGCTCTCGTGGTCTTTTCATTTGGCATAAAATTAAAAATTCCAAAGCCCAATGTTTAAGTTGGAGTTTGGAATTTTAAATAGTGGATATTTATTTTCTAAACATCATCATAGTCAATATAAATACTCTCAGATGTTGGATGCGCTTGACAGGTAAGAATCAATCCACTTGCGATTTCTTTATCAGTAAGGATCGAGTTTTTAGTCATTTCAGCAGTTCCTGATGTAACACGAGCAAGACAACTACTGCAAATTCCGCCTTGGCAAGAATAAGGAGCATCGATACCTTGTTTTAAAGCGGCATCAAGAACGGTTTGTTTCTGAGACATTTCAAAAGTGGTTTCGTCATCATCCACCATAATTGTGATTTTAGAATGTCCGCTTAATGATTTTTCGATATTATTTTCAGCACTAGAAGAAGCAAATAATTCAAACTTTATTGCGCTGTCCTTAACGTTGTGTTCTTTTAAAACATTAGAAACGATATTAATCATTTCTTCTGGACCACATAAGTAGAACTTATCAAATTCCAATTCCTTGTGTTTATTATTCAGAACAAAATTCACTGTCGATTTTTCAATTCGCCCGAACAAAGCAGGTTCCACTTTAGCTTGACTGTATACGTAATGAACAAAAAGGCGTCCTACATATTGTAATTGCAAATCGTGTAATTCTTGGTGAAAGATGGTTTCTTCTGGCGTTTTGTTCCCGTAAACCAATACAAAAGAACTCTTCGGTTCGTTTTTTAATACTGATTTTAGTATTGACATAATTGGTGTAATTCCGCTTCCAGCTGCAAAAGCCACATAATTTTTTTGTCGCTCCGCTTGTGGTTCAAATGTAAATTTTCCTTCGGGAGTTCCCACTTCAATTACATCTCCAGCTTTTAGTTTTGTATTGGCAAATGGAGAAAAAGTACCGTGCTTAACCGCTTTAATTGCAATGCGAAGTTCGCCACTTTCTGGAGATGAGCATATCGAATACGCACGACGAATTTCCTGACCGTCTAATGTTAATTTCAAATTTAGGTATTGACCAGCAATGAAATTGTAATTTGCTTTAAGTTCTTCAGGAACGTTAAAAAGGATAGAAACGGCGTCTTTAGTTTCGCGTTTTACTTCTTTTATAATTAGTTTTAAAAAGGATGACATGTGATTGTTTTTTGGACAAAGATAATAAACTGATTAGGTTTCTTAAATCAAAGTATTTGAAAATTTATAATAGGGGTAAAGTAGTGGATATTTTTTGAGACTAACAGCACGAAAATTCACGAATTGAATTATTTTAAAATTAAATCACACCAATTTTAGTCTTGATAAATTAGTGAAATAAGGAAAAATTAGAATTTGTCTTAATTCGTGTAATTTGTGGTTGATTTTTTAAAATAAGAAGCACTTTTTTGTAACGTTTTCCTAGTTTTACGTACCTACTATACAACCAAAATAACCAAACTATGATTCAAAAATTCCTTTATCTCGAATGGAAAGCTTTTTTTAGATCGGCTTCCTTCGCGACCAACTTGGCTTTAAAAATCCTGATGGGTTTTGTTGCTGCTTATTTCATTCTAGTTTTTTTAGCATTAGGGATTGGCGTTTTCTATATCTTCAAGAAAATGAATTTAGATCCAATCATAACTGTAAATAAATTCATGATTTACTATGTAGTAATGGATTTAATCATCCGATTGCTGTTGCAAAAAATACCTGTAATGAATATCCGTCCGCTATTGATTTTCCCTATAAAAAAAGCAACAATTGTACATTTCTCTTTAGGTAAAACTGTGTTATCATTCTTCAATTTAGTTCATGGTTTTTTCTTGATTCCGTTCAGCATTGTTTTAATGATTGAAGGCTATGATGTAATATACGTAATTCTTTGGTTTACGGGAATATTCTCTTTGCTGTACATCAATAACTTTATCAATATTATACTAAGCAATAAAGATAATTTATTTGTAATTTTCCTAGGAATAGCAGCTATTTTAGGCGGATTACACTATTATGGACTATTTAATATAACGGAGATTACAGCACCATTTTTTAATGCTGTTTTCAATACCTATTGGGCCTTTGCAATTCCAGTTTTGGTTTTGATCGTATTGTATTACTTCACTTTCCTTTATTTCAAAAGAAATTTATACCTTGATGCTGGACTTTCTAATAAATACGATGTGGCTAAAACGGAGAATTTAACTTGGCTCAATAAATTTGGAACCATTGGTACTTTCTTAAAAAATGACATTAAACTTATTAAGAGAAACAAACGTTCTAAAACTACCATTGGATTAAGTGTTATGTTTCTGTTTTATGGTCTTCTGTTTTTTTCTTCAACTGCTTTTTATGGTCCAGTGATGCACATTTTTGCAGGAATTTTTGTCTCAGGAGGATTTTTAATCACTTTCGGACAGTTTGTTCCGAGTTGGGACAGCGCTTATTACCAATTAATGATGACACAAAACATTCCGTACAAAGAATATTTGAGCTCTAAATGGTGGTTGATGGTTATTGCAACTATACTTACGACAATAGTGGCGTCATTTTATCTTTATTTTGGCTTTCAAACCTATCTGGTTATTATAGTGGGTGCCATTTATAATATTGGCGTGAATTCGCATTTGGTTTTATTAGGCGGTGCTTATACTAAAACGCCAATTGATTTGAGTTCTGGAAAAGGCGCTTTTGGTGATAAAAAAGCATTCAATATGAAAACGATGTTGATCTCTATTCCTCAATTAGGATTACCTGTTTTACTCTATTGGTTGGGTTCTAAATATGCCAATCCTAATGTAGGATTAGTATTAGTAGCCGCAGTAGGAGTAATAGGATTTGCTTTGAAAAACAAAGCTTTTTCACTGATTGAAAAAGTATATAAAACAGAGAAATACGCAACTATAGCAGCTTACAAACAAAAAGGATAATAGTAATTTCATCAAACCATTCATCAAATTAACTTTTATAAAATGATACAAGTAAACAAGCTTTCAAAAACATATAACGGAACAACCGTACTAAAAATAGATTCATTAGAAATTAAAAAAGGCGAAAGCTTTGGACTTGTTGGAAACAACGGCGCTGGAAAAACTACTTTTTTTAGTCTTTTATTGGATTTAATCCAACCTTCAACAGGAAATATCATCAATAATAGTGTTGAGGTAAATACAAGCGAAGCATGGAAACCATTTACTGCTTCTTTTCTAGACGAGAGTTTCTTAATAGGCTACTTAACTCCTGAGGAATATTTTTATTTCATTGGCGATTTACGCGGACAAAACAAAGCCGATGTTGATGCTTTATTGGCTAAACATGAAGAATTTTTTAATGGTGAAATCCTTAAAAATAAAAAATATTTAAGAGATTTATCAAAAGGGAATCAGAAGAAAGTAGGAATCATCGCCACATTAATTGGAAATCCTGAAGTTATTATTCTAGATGAACCTTTTGCTAATTTAGATCCAACAACTCAATTCCGATTAAAGAAAATTATTAAAGGTCTTGCCGATAATCCTGAAATCACAGTACTAGTTTCTAGTCATGATTTGCAACACACCGTTGAGGTTAGTGATCGAATTGTTGCGATGCATAAAGGCGAAGTAGTTAAAGATATTCAAACTTCTGAAGAAACATTGAAGGAATTAGAATTGTTTTTTGCCGTTTAATTTGGGCGTGACCCTTCGTGAAAACTTCGGATCGGGCTGTGCGCTGTATCTTTAATTTTCTTAAAGAAAGAAAATAAAGGATGCCGCTTCCATCCCTCACGCACGAGAGGAACATTCAATTAAATCGCTATAATTTTCACGATATCAAAAAGAAATGTATTTTTACCAGTCAATATACTAAAAAGTATATTTAATAGTTAATTGATAAAAACGTTTTCCATTGAAAATCAATATAATCAAACATTTATTTATTCCGTCATTTTTAGTTTTTTTAGTAGCTTGTTCTACTAAAAAAGACACTTTTTTGGCTAGAAATTCGCACGCATTAAGCACTAAGTATAACATTTTATACAATGGCGGAATAGGCTTTGAAAAAGGACTGAAATCAATTCAAGCCAATAACGAGGACGATTTTTGGGAGCTCTTGCCACCAGAAAAGATGCAAATTAAGGATGAGATATCCACCAGCAATAAATCTAGTAATGCTGATTTTGAATTGGCTGAAGCCAAAGCTACTAAAGCCATCCAAAAACACTCCATGAATATTGGAGGAAGAGAAAAAAATAGTCAAATAGATGAAGCCTATTTAATGCTTGGAAAAGCGAGGTATCACGATCAACGATTTGTGCCAGCTCTAGATGCTTTTAACTATGTCTTGTACAAATATCCAAACAGTAGCAAGATTTACGAAGCTAAGATATGGCGTGAAAAAACTAACATGCGTTTAGGAAATGATGCTTTAGTTATAAAAAACATCAGTAAATTACTGGAAGATCAGAAATTAAAACATCAAGTTTTTGCCGATGCAAATGCATTGCTAACCGCTTCTTTTTTAAATGTAGAAGAGAAGGATAGTGCTGTTGCGAAAATAAAATTGGCTATCGAATTTACTAAAGTAAATCAGGAAAAAGCGCGCTACCGTTTCATTTTAGGTCAGCTGTATCAAGAACTCGGGTACAAGGACAGCGCTGTTGCTGCATATAAATCGGTTATCGAAATGAATAGAAAAGCAGATCGACGATTTGTCATTCAAGCACACGCTAAAAAAGCAGAGTTGTTTGATTATCAAAATGGTGATTCTGTTAATTTCGAAAAAACATTTGATAAATTAATAAAAGATAGAGAAAATCGTCCTTATAAAGATTTGATTTTTCATCAGATGGCTTTGTTTCATGACAAGAAAAACAATCAAAAAGCGGCATTAGAATTTTACAATGCGTCTTTGCAAACAAACTCTAAAGATGCTTATCTAACAGCATCAAATTATAGGAACTTAGGAAATATGTATTTTAGAGATGCTGCTTATTCTCAAGCGGCAAAATATTATGATAGTACTTTAGTTAAACTGAATGCAAAGTCTAGAGAGTTCATCAAAATCCAAAAAATAAGAGGCAATCTCGATGAGGTTATTTTGTATGAAGCAGTTGCAAAAAGGAATGATAGTATTCTAACAGTTGTAGCAATGAATCCTGCTGATAAAGTAACTTATTTTGAGAATTATATTTTAAAGCTTCAAAAGCAAGATGAGGAAAAAAGAATTTTAGAAGAAAAAAACAAGGAGAAACAAGAAAACATTAATAGAAATAATGCAGCTTCCTCTTTTGATGTTGTTTCTAATCCCGATGCTCCGCAACCAACCAGAAGATCAGCAATGACGCCACCTGCAATGCCAGGTACAAATTCGAAAACTGCAGGAACTACATTTTATTTCTATAATCCTACAACAGTTGCTTTTGGAAAATTAGAATTTAAAAAAGTATGGGGAACTAGAGTTTTAGAGGGCAACTGGAGAAATGCATCGGTTAAAGGAAATACTAGTCTCGCTGATTCAGCTACTGAAGAAAGTGACATTGCTGAAAATGATGAAAATGCCACCAAAATTGTTGAACAATACACCACAGATTTTTACCTAAAACAGCTTCCAACAGAAACAGTGGAAATAGATAGTATCCACAAAGAACGCAATTTTGCTAATTATCAATTAGGTATTATTTACAAAGAAAAATTTAAAGAAAATCGCTTGGCTATTGCAAAGCTGGAAGATTTATTGAGCAGCGATCCTGAGGAAAAACTAGTGCTTCCTGCTATGTACAATTTGTATAAATTATATCAGATTGCTGATGCTAGTAAAGCAAATGATATGAAGAATAAAATTAGCGCTCAGTATCCACAATCTCGATATGCGCAAATCGTTAATAACACCGGTGTAGATTCTAGTTCGCAAAACGAATCACCGGAAAGTGTCTATAATAAATGGTATAAATTGTTTGAGAAGGAGCAGTTTGCTTTAATTTTAGAGAGTATAGACCCATTAATAACGCAGTATTCAGGTGATGAAATTATATCAAAATTCGAATTATTAAAAGCAAACACAATTGGCAAATTGAAAGGTATTACTGCTTACAAAAACGCTTTGCAAGTTGTTGCGGATAATTATCCAAATCGTGAAGAAGGGAAAAACGCACAAACGATAATCAATGATCAAATCCCACTTTTAGAGAAATTAGAATTTGTCACGACGGAGTCCAATAGCTGGAAAGTTTTATATCAAGTAGGCTTACGGGAGGATAAAAGCACAAAAGATTTAGAAGAGAAAATCATGAAATTCATTGCTAGTGAGAACCTTCAAAAACTGACTTTTTCTTATGATATTTATACTGATAGTAAAAATTTCATTACTATTCACGGTATAAAAACTAAGGCTTATGCTGATGATATTGCTTTAGTTTTAAAAGATAATGCAAAATTTAAAATTACAAATCCAGCAATTGTAATTTCAGCTGAAAACTATAAAGTGATCCAAATCAAGAAAAATCTTGAAAACTATTTAGCACTTGAAAAGAAATAATTATGTTTGACAAAAAGCCAAAATCATACACAGATCTTTTAGGTAAAACCAATCGAATTGTAGAAGGGACTACCATAAAAGGAGATATCATTTCAGAAGCTGATTTTAGATTAGATGGAAATTTAATAGGTAATTTTCAGTCAGTTGGAAAGATAGTTATTGGACCTGCCGGAAGTGTTATAGGGGATATTGTATGCAAAAATGCTGATGTTGAAGGGAAATTTAACGGAAGTATGCAAATCACTGAAGTGCTGAATGTAAAGTCGAAAGCTAGCATTGCTGGAGAAGTTAGCGTAGGCAAGTTATCGGTTGAGCCAGGTGCTGATTTTAGCGCTTCTTGTGTGATGAGTAACAATCAAAAAAAAGGATCGCTTACTGATGGAAAAAAACAATAATCCAAAGCAAACTAATAAGTGGCTAGTAATGATGAATATTCCTTTTCAAATGGGTGTGATCATTTTTTGCTTTACTTATTTAGGAATGTGGCTGGATGAAAAATATACTAATACATCTATTTTTACAATAATATTATCACTTTTAGCTGTTTTTATAGCATTATATAATGTTATCAGACAGGTTGAAAATTTAAACAAAGACGATTAATGCAGCAATTTTACAAATTTTTGAAGTTAATAATTCCCTTTTCAATTGTACTTTTTTTCATACAAAAATACACAATTGATTCTTTTTTTCAAAATATTACCTTTTTTTATTCGACCTGGAGTATTTATCTTTTTCACCTATTAATTACTCTAGTTAGCTATGGTTTTCTTTTATTTGTAAATAGAACTTTTGCTGATAAAACCGGATTTGCCTTCATGGGATTTAGTTTATTCAAAATGATGGCTGCAATTGTTTTTCTTATACCCTTGATTCAGTCAGACCTTGAGAGCCAGATTCCGGATGTAAGTGCATTTTTTATCCCGTATTTTTTATACTTGTTTTTCGAAACTTTGTTCGCAGTTCGTTTATTAAGTAAACAATAAAGGAATAATATGTTATGATTGTTATTTAAATAGATTTTTAGTCTTAAAAACAAAATGATATATTTTCAATTATAAATAAATTATGTACCTTTGCAAAAAATTTTGAAACGTAAAATTAGACACACAATTTAATAATGGTATTTTCAAATAAACCCGTTCAGTTCTTATTAGTTGCCTTAGTAGCCAGTATTCCTTATTTTGGATTTGCAAATCCAGTGGTTGATAGCCTTTCTATTGCTAATGAAGCAGTTGCTGTTCAGCATGAAGAAGTCTCTCATGAAAAGAAAGCATTTGATGCTACAGAATTAATTAATTCTCACATTGGTGATTCTCATGAGTTTCATATTGCAGACTGGGGCGGACATCCTATTTCTTTTTACTTACCAGTAATTTTGTGGACTAACAGTGGTTTAGAAATTTTCTCTTCTGAAAGATTTCACCATGACAATGAAGCAAAACATGTTGTTGATGTTAATGGCCAAAAGTTAGTGCGTTTCAACGAAGTTATTTATTATGCAGATAAATTTGAAAAACTAACTGTAGAGGAAAGAAAAAATGGTGCATTTGCATTTGATGCAAGACCATTAAACTTTTCAATCACTAAACTTGTATTTTCAATGTTTATGTCTTCTATAATAATGTTTTTATTATTTTTAGCTGTTGCAAGATCATACAAGAAAAACGAATTGGCACCAAAAGGGATCGCTGGTTTTCTTGAGCCACTTGTAACTTTTGTTAGAGATGATATCGCTAGACCTAACATTGGAGAAAAAAAATACGAAAAGTACATGCCGTACCTTTTGACAATCTTTTTCTTTATTTGGATTAACAACCTTATTGGTTTAATTCCGTTTTTCCCATTTAGTTCAAACTTGACAGGAAATATTTATTTTACTTTTGTAATGGCATTAATTACTTTTATTGTTACAACTTTAAGTGGAAATAAAGATTATTGGGGGCATATTTTCAATACGCCAGGAGTTCCGTTTTGGTTAGCACCAATTATGATTCCTGTTGAATTGATTGGGATGTTAACTAAACCATTCGCATTAATGATTCGTTTATTTGCTAACATTACGGCAGGTCACATCATTATTTTAAGTTTAATTTCACTAATCTTTATATTTGAAACGGTAATGGTTTCTCCTATTTCTGGAGCGTTCGTTTTATTTATGAGTGTATTAGAAATGTTAGTTGCAGCATTACAAGCCTATGTGTTTACGTTGTTATCAGCATTGTTTATCGGTCAGGCTGTTGCAGAGCACGATCATCATTAATCTGAGTTTTAATAATTATTAACTATATAAATTTATCATTATGGTATTAGCTGGAATCGGAGCTGGATTAGCAGTAATTGGAGCAGGTCTTGGAATTGGAAAAATTGGTGGATCTGCTATGGATGCAATTGCTCGTCAGCCAGAAGCTGCTGGAAAAATCCAAACTGCTATGATTATCGCTGCTGCACTTATTGAAGGTGTTGCGCTTTTCGCAGTAGTTGTTGCTTTAATTGCAAAGTAATTAAAAATTAAAATTTCCTGTAGCGGTTGGCTACAGGGAGTTTTTATTTCTAAAACAAAAAAATTATTTTAAATATATACATATGAATTTTACAGCACCGGAGAGTTTAATTTTTTGGACAACGATCATTTTCTTTGTTTTCTTTCTACTTTTAAGAAAATTTGCTTGGAAACCAATTTTGGGAGCAGTAAAAGGTCGTGAAGAATCTATTAACAATGCTTTGGCTTCTGCCGAATCAGCGCGTAGAGAAATGCAGAATTTAACTGCAGATAACGAACGTATTTTACAAGAAGCAAGATTAGAGCGTGATAACATGCTAAAAGAAGCTCGTGAAATGAGAGATAAAATGGTTGCTGATTCTAAAAAAGAAGCACAAGTTCAAGGAGAAAGAATGATTTCACAAGCAAAAATTGCTATTGAAGCGGAGAAAAATGCAGCTATGGCTGAATTGAAAACACAAGTTTCTACTTTGTCATTGAATATCGCAGAAAAATTATTGAAAGACGAATTATCTAATAAAGAAGCTCAAACTAAATTAGTTGAGAAAATGTTAGGTGACGTAAAATTAAACTAAAATTATGTCAGGAACTAGAGCAGCAATTCGTTATGCAAAAGCATTCTTAGATTTAGCTATTTCTGCAGGAAATGAGCAAGAAGTCTATAAAGATATGGCTTTGATTTCTTCAACAATTAGTGGAAATGAGGAATTGAATAATTTTATTCAAAACCCTACTATTTCTGTTGGTGTGAAAGAAAGTGCTTTGACTGAAGTTTTCGCAGGTACAACTAAATTGACTAAAAGTCTTTTCCATTTGTTATTCGAAAACAAGAGATTCGAAATTTTAGGAGATATCGTTTCTCAATATATTCTTTTATCTGATGAAAACAATGGTTTCCAAGTTGTGAAAGTAACTACAGCGATTCCTATGGATTCTGTTTTAGAAGCAAAAGTTTCTGAAAAAATAAAAGAATTTTCAAATAAGAAAATCACAATAGTAAATACTATAGATCCATCTATTATAGGAGGATTTATTTTAAGAATAGGCGACAAAGAGTACAATGCTTCAGTTGCTAATAGATTACAAGTTTTAAAAAGAGAGTTAAGTAACTAGTTTTATTGCACTTTAAAGTGTCTAAATTATAAATTAAGATGGCGGAAATCAAACCTGCTGAGATATCAGCAATATTAAGAAAGCAAGTAGAAGGTTTTGAATCTGGCGCTACGCTAGAAGAAGTAGGAACAGTACTTCAAGTTGGAGATGGTATTGCTCGTATTTACGGGCTTTCAAATGTTCAATACGGTGAGTTAGTAGAATTTGACAACGGTCTTGAGGCTATTGTTTTGAATCTTGAAGAAGACAATGTTGGTGTGGTACTTTTAGGACCATCAACAGGAATCAAAGAAGGTTCAACTGCTAAAAGAACACAGCGTATTGCTTCTCTTAAAGTAGGAGAACAAATGGTAGGACGTGTAGTAAACACACTTGGTTTTCCTATTGATGGAAAAGGGCCAATAGGTGGTGACTTATACGAAATGCCATTAGAAAGAAAAGCTCCTGGAGTTATCTTCCGTCAACCAGTAACTGAGCCGTTACAAACAGGTATCAAAGCAGTAGATGCAATGATTCCAGTGGGTAGAGGTCAACGTGAGTTAGTTATTGGTGACCGTCAAACAGGTAAATCAACTGTTTGTATCGATACCATCTTAAATCAAAAAGAGTTTTACGATGCTGGTAAACCAGTATTTTGTATCTATGTTGCAATTGGGCAAAAAGCATCAACTGTAGCAGGTATTGCAAAAATGTTAGAAGAAAAAGGAGCAATGGCTTACACTATTATTGTTGCTGCTAATGCTTCTGATCCTGCTCCAATGCAAGTTTATGCTCCGTTCGCAGGTGCAGCAATTGGAGAATATTTTAGAGATTCAGGTCGTCCAGCTTTAATTGTTTATGATGATTTATCTAAACAAGCTGTTGCTTACCGCGAGGTTTCTTTATTATTAAGAAGACCACCGGGACGTGAAGCATATCCTGGAGACGTTTTTTACTTACACAGTCGTTTATTAGAACGTGCTTGTAAAGTAATTGCGGATGACGGAATTGCTAAAAACATGAATGATTTACCAGATTCATTGAAATCAATTGTAAAAGGTGGTGGTTCATTGACTGCTTTGCCAATTATTGAAACTCAAGCTGGTGACGTATCTGCGTATATCCCAACAAACGTAATTTCGATTACAGATGGTCAGATTTTCCTTGATGGAGATTTGTTTAACTCTGGGGTTCGTCCAGCGATTAACGTTGGTATTTCGGTATCTCGTGTTGGTGGAAATGCTCAAATTAAATCAATGAAAAAAGTAGCAGGAACTTTAAAACTAGATCAAGCACAATTCCGTGAATTGGAAGCGTTTGCTAAATTTGGTTCTGATCTTGATGCGGTTACATTGAACGTAATTGAAAAAGGAAAAAGAAACGTTGAGATCTTGAAACAAGGTTTGAACGATCCATATACTGTTGAAGACCAAGTTGCTATTATCTATGCTGGTTCAAAGAACTTATTGAGAAATGTTCCTGTGAATAAAGTAAGAGAATTTGAGAAAGATTTTTTAGAATTCTTAAACAACAAACACAGAGCTACTCTTGATGCATTGAAAGCAGGAAAGTTAACAGATGAGATTACTGATGTGATTCAATCTGTAGCAAAAGAATTATCAGCAAAATATAACTAATAAAGTATTAAGTAAGAAGTATTAAGTATCAAGATTATCGCGATACTTAATGCTTGATACTTAAATCTTAATACAATAAAGATGGCAAATTTAAAGGAAATCCGTAATAGAATTACTTCCGTTTCATCAACGATGCAGATCACATCAGCGATGAAAATGGTTTCTGCAGCAAAGCTAAAGAAAGCACAAGATGCAATCACAGCGATGCGCCCTTATGCCGAAAAATTAACGGAATTATTGCAAAATCTTTCAGCTACTCTTGAAGGTGACGCTGGTGGAGAATATACGACACAACGCGAAATAAAGAAAGTATTACTTGTAGTAATTACCTCTAATAGAGGTCTAGCTGGTGCGTTTAATACTAATGCAATTAAGGAAGCTAAAAACCGTACTGCATATTATGCAGGCAAACAAGTTGATGTTTTTGCTATAGGTAAAAAAGGAAATGATGTTTTGGGAAAAACTAGCACTGTTGTTGCAAATCATAGCACTGTGTATGACAATTTGACTTTTGATAATGTTGCTGCTATTGCTGATGTACTGACTGAGAAATTCGTTTCTGGTGAATATGACAGGATTGAATTGATCTACAATCAATTTAAAAATGCTGCTACACAAATCGTTCAAACAGAACAGTTTTTGCCTTTAGCGCCTTTAAAAAGTGATTTAAATGTTACTCCTGGTGATTATATCTTTGAACCTTCGAAAGAAGAAATTGTTTTAACATTGATTCCTAAATCACTAAAAACACAATTGTACAAAGGTATTCGTGATTCATTTGCTTCAGAACACGGAGCGCGTATGACTGCGATGCATAAAGCAACAGATAACGCAACTGAATTGCGAAATCAATTAAAATTAACTTATAACAAAGCCCGTCAAGCTGCAATTACTAACGAGATCTTAGAGATCGTGGGTGGAGCGGAAGCATTGAAAGGGTAATACATTATTATATTTTATTAAAAAGGCGATTGAAACTTGTTTCAATCGCCTTTTTTTGTGCTTTATTTCTAAAAAACCTGACCTATGATCTAGCTAATATTCGCAACAAATCTGTTGTCGAACTCCTGTATCCTTGCTTTTGTAAATTAAATAGTAGTCGTAGTATAAAAAATAGTTTTGCGTTATTATGCGTTATTGGCTATTTTTTATTAAATAAAACGCATAACAAATTATTTTTATTAGAATCTTTATTATATTTAACTTTTATTTATTTAATTATAAACCGATGAATTTTAACTAATTACAACCATTAATATGAAGAAAACTACTCTAAAGACATTAAAAGCCACATTTAGCGCCTGTTTGATTTTTTGCGTACTATCTGCAAATTCCCAGTGCCTTCAAGGGGCAGAGTTTAGTAAAAGCACACCTAAAAGAGATTTAAGAGGTGTCTTTCTTGCTTCTGTTTTCAACTTGAACTGGCCTACTAGTAAAACTGCCAGTCCGGCTGTTCAGCAAGCGGAGTTGATCAGTATTTTAGATAACTTACAAGCCAATGGCTACAATACTGTTTTTTTTCAAATTCGTCCCGCAGGAGATGCACTTTATGCCTCTACATTAGAGCCGTGGTCTTATTATTTAACAGGAACCGAGGGTCTTGCTCCAAATCCATTGTGGGATCCTTTATCATTTGCGATTACGGAAGCACATAAACGCGGACTTGATTTACATGCATGGATTAATCCTTATAGATCCAAGAACGGTACTTATACGAATGCAGCTAGTCATCCATCAAATACTAATCCGTCATGGGTGTTAACAGCCGCGACTAATGTGAATCTAAAAATTTTAGACCCAGGTTTGCCTGCAGTTAGAAACCATATTGTATCCATCATTCAAGATATTGCCACTCGATATGATGTAGATGGAATCCATTTTGACGATTATTTTTATCCAGGTAGTTTCATGAAAGCAGTTCCAGACAATCAAGACAAACAAACCTTTATTGATAATAATCCTAACAATCTTTCATTGGCTGATTGGAGAAGGGAAAATGGTAAACTTATGATAGGAATGGTATATGATGCAATCCAAGTTATCAATACTAACTTAAACAAGAACATCGTCTTTGGAGTGAGTCCATCAGGAATTTGGAAGAGTGGCGTTCCAACTGGAATATCTGGAGGCTCCCATTTTAATGAGTTATTTTATGATCCAATTGCGTGGCTAGATGCTGGGAAAGTAGATTATTTAGCGCCACAAGTATACTGGAAGATTACAGGACCACAGGATTATATAAAACTTACACAATGGTGGAATGATCAGGTGAAAACTAGAAACAAGCAATTGTATTTAAGCCAAGCGTATTATAAAATGGATGATTCTAATAATTTTGCTTCTTCTGAGATGCAAAATCAAATTATACACAACAGATCATCAACTATGGATGCTGCTTTTGGGCAAATTGCGTATAGCTACGCTTCGATAAAAAACAATTCAAAGTCAATTAATACAAATCTTCTCCTAGCAGAGTACAAGTACAAATCTTTTGCTCCACCAATACCCGGTAAAGATGCGATTTGTCCAAATCCACCTGCAAACATAATCAAAACAGGTACAACGCTAACGTGGAGTACTCCTGCAGCTGCGGCAGACGGTGATTTGCCTGTGAAATATGTAATTTATGCTTTCAGTAATGCTGCAGAAGCTGTAACTAACAAAGATGATGGTTCTAAAATAATTGAGATTACGGCTAGTAATCAATATATCTTAACACAAGACCAAGCTGATAATAAATTTATTATAGTAACTGCGTTAGACAAAAATAATAACGAAGCCGGCACTTATGATCCTAGCTTAGGAAATGATGATTTTAAATTAGATAGTAGTCTATTATTAAGTGTGTATCCAAATCCTTTTGATACTGAATTTACTATTAATTTAAATGAATCAATATCAAATACGGCACTTGTTAGTATTTACGAAGGAACAGGAAAACAAGTTTGGCAACAATATTATGATGTCAACATAAATTCAAAGATCGTAGTTAATCCTACAAATCTTGCAGGTGGGATTTATTTCGTTAAAGTTACTTTTGAAAATGGTAGCAGTGAGAGTTTTAAAATAATTAAAAAGTAAATAAAATATATTTTACCAAAAAAAGCCGTCTCAACACAAAATTTGAGATGGCTTTTTTTTGTTTAACTTTACAAGATTAAAGTTAGCAAAAAGAATGAAACTACAAATAGAAGAACTCTCTACTAAACAAGAAATGCTGGATCAGTTTGAAGTTATGCAGCATTTGTACACCAAATTTACTTTAGAGAAATACGATTCCTATCTTACTGAAATGATACCGCATAATTACAAACAAATTGCGGTTTTTGAGCATGGTATTTGTATAGGAGTTTCAGGATTGTGGTCAGGAACAAAACTCTGGTCGGGTAAGTATTTAGAGATAGACAATTTTATAGTGCATCCCGATCACCGCAAAAAAGGAGTTGGCAAGATGATGACGGATTATATTGATGCTAAAGCAAAAGAAACCGGTTGTACAATGATCGTATTAGACGCGTTTACCGGTAATTTTGCAGCACACCGTTTTTATTACAATCAAGGATATGCGCCTAAAGGGTTTCATTTTTTAAAGATTTTAGATCCAGACGGGTTAAGTTAAATTTAGTACCAATGAAAAAATTTGCAACAATAATTTCCTTATTTACTATCTCAATCAGCCTTACTTTTTGTGCTATGAAACAAGAATTGCAATCAGAATTTCCGCAGGAAATACATTCTGTTTTCTACCAAAAAATAGAGTTGTCAAATAAAGAGGATGGAATACACTTTTATATCGAATTCAAAAAACCACTCGCACCTACTATAAAGTTAGAGAAAATATATTTTCAAAAACAGTCGGCTGCAGTTGTTGAAATCACTACAAGCGCTTTTGTTGCTCACTTTAAAGATAGAAACAAAAAGCACGATTTTATTTTAGATTCAAATTCTGCTAAGGAATATGGCAATAAAGCTCCTATTATTGAAAAATCTAAATTCGAATTAAAAAGTAATGAAGCGGTGGTAGAATTTAAGAATAACAACAAAACACAGTTCTTCAAAATCACAAACATCACAGAAAAAAGAACTAAATAGTGTTTTCAAAACTGAATCGCTTTTGCTCTTTCAAAACAATCAATCACTTCAGATGATTAAATGAAAGATTTGGTTATTTTTGTTCCTTTAATTTTAATACACACAACCACTTTGGGATTATATAAAAACCTTTTTAAACAAACGGCTATTTACGGATTGGCGACAGTGATTCCGAGGATGTTCAGTTTTTTATTGGTTCCATTGTACACAGATTTACTTCCAAAAGAGGAATACGGAAAAATTTCTATCATTTTTGCCGGCATGATATTTTTTAATGTTATTCTAGCATACGGAATGGAAACTGCCTTTTTTAGATTTTATAATAAGGAAACAAATAAAAGTGCCGTTGTGGAAACCACTTCGATTTCTATTTTTTGGACTTCCTTCATCTTTTTGGTAATTTCACTACTATCTCAAAACACAATAACCAAGTGGTCTGGAATCGATGGGCAATTTATCACTTATACAATTTGGATATTAGTACTCGATGCGTTGGTAATTGTTCCGTTTTCTAAGCTAAGAGTCAATCAGCAACCCATACGATATGCAATTGTAAAAATTGGAAACGTAGCAGTCAATTTATTTCTAAATATTTTCTTTTTGATTTCGTTACCAGCAATTGCAAAATCAAATCCAGAACATTTCTTAAGTACTTTTTATATCGAGAATTTCCAAATAGGATATATTTTCGTTTCTCTTATTGTTGCTAGTTTGCTGACATTCTTAGTGCTTTCGCCTACTTATTTCAAACTAAAATGGCAGTTTGATTATAAATTGTGGAAACAAATGATGAAATACGGAATGCCTATTATGGTAGCCGGAATAGCATTTGCCATTAACGAACAATTCGACAAAATCCTACTAGGTTACTTATTACCTTCAAATATCGCCGTATCAGAAGTAGGTGTATATTCCGCCTGTTACAAACTGGGTTTATTCATGGTTTTATATCGTATGGCTTACACTTTAGGAATAGAACCTTTCTTTTTTAGCCATGCTTCAAATGAAAATGCACCTCAAACGTATGCTACTATTACCAAGTATTTTGTGATTTTTGGTTCGTTTATTTTACTGTCAGTAATTGTTTTTGCTGATATTCTAAAAATTATAATGATTCAAAATTCTTCTTATTGGGAAGCAATGAAAGTGGTGCCACTTATCATTCTAGCAAATTTCTTTCTGGGAATTTATACTAACCTTTCAGTTTGGTACAAACTGATCGACAAAACACATTATGGCGCTTATATATCAATTGTGGGAGCAATGATAACATTAGTGCTTAACTACTTATTAATCCCTACTATGAGCTATTACGGGTCAGCAATTGCCACAATTGCGGCCTACGGAAGCATGATGGGGATTTCTTATTATTTCGGAAATAAGTATTACCCTATTCCGTACGACATCAATAAAATCTCCGTTTATTTGTTGGTCTCCATCGGATTTTCTGCGATTTCATTTTATGGTTTTCGAGAAAATTATTTCGTCGGAATCCCGCTATTACTGCTATTCATGTATTTTATATACCACAACGAAAAAGAATTATTAACTAATATTTTAAAACGAAAACCAAATTAAATGTTATTTTCTAGGAGCTAATCGCGCTGTACGTTTCAAGCTTTTTCCTAAATCGTTTTTTTCTAAGCACAAAAAGGAGCTTCTTCCAATCGCTCTTTTTGTACAAGAAAAAATACAATTTTATAAAAAAAGGCTTTCCACTTCCATCGCGGCTAGAGCTCAGTAATAAAAGAAATACTAATTTAGAAACGTGTTCTTCGTTCTATAAAACAAGATAAAATGACAATAAATATTATAAACAAATCAGGTCACGCCTTACCAAACTATGAAACTATAGCTTCAGCAGGAATGGACTTAAGAGCTAATATAACCGAATCAATAACGCTAAAACCGCTAGGGAGAGCTATTATAAAAACAGGTCTTTTCATCGCTTTGCCTATAGGCTACGAAGCGCAAGTGCGCCCTAGAAGTGGTCTTGCTGCTAAAAACGGAATTACAGTATTAAACGCACCTGGAACGATTGATGCTGATTATCGTGGGGAAATTGGAGTGATTTTAGTAAATTTATCAAATGATGATTTCGTAATTCAAAACGGAGAGCGCATCGCACAAATGATCATCGCTAAACACGAACGTGCAGACTGGATCGAAGTGCAAGAACTAACAGAAACTTCCAGAGGAGAAGGTGGTTTTGGAAGCACGGGAGTGAAGTAGTGTTCAGTAGAAAGTTTTGCGGCTAGTTGCAAAATAGTTGTTCTTAACACGATTATATTCAGTAAAATTTTTAATTAAACCATATAAAAATCTGCGGAAATCAGTTCAATCTGTGGCTAAAAAACAATAAAAATCTTCGTAAACTTTACGAAAAACCTTCGTGAAGTTTGCGGTTAAAAAAAATAATATGAAAATAATCGTACCTATGGCGGGCCGTGGATCACGCCTTCGTCCACACACATTAACTATTCCTAAACCGTTAATTCCTATTGCTGGAAAACCTATTGTTCACCGTTTGGTTGAAGATATTGCTGGTGTTTTACAACAAGATATCGAGGAAGTAGCTTTTATTATTCACGAAAGTTTTGGTAAAAAAGTGGAGCAAGAATTAATTGCAATTGCCACTAAATTAGGTGCTAAAGGAACAATTTATTACCAAAACGAAGCCTTAGGAACTGGTCATGCGATTATGTGTGCCAAAGATTCTTTAAGCGGACCAGCGGTTATTGCTTATGCTGATACATTAATTCGTGCAGATTTTGATTTAGATAAAGATGCTGATAGTGTGATTTGGGTAAAACAAGTCGATCAACCAGAAGCTTTTGGTGTAGTAAAACTGAATGAAGCGAATGAAATAGTAGAACTAGTAGAAAAACCAAAGGAATTTGTATCTGATCTTGCTGTAATAGGAATTTATTATTTCAAAGACATTACTGTTCTAAAAAACGAATTGCAAATAGTCTTAGACAACAATATTATCCACGGTGGAGAATACCAAATTAATGACGGTATCAAACAAATGATGGCTAAAGGAATGAAATTTGTTCCTGGAAAAGTATCGGAGTGGATGGATTGTGGTAACAAAGATGTAACCGTAGACACTAATTCTAGAATGTTAGGATTCTTGCACAATGACGGAGAATATTTAGTAGATCACGACGTAAAAATCGAAAATTCAACTATTATTCCGCCGTGTTATATTGGCAAAGATGTGATTTTGATTAACGCAACTGTTGGACCAAACGTTTCTTTAGGAGATGGTTGTCATATACAAAATAGTACTATTAAAAATAGTTTAGTACAAACACATTCTCATATTAAAAATGCGAATTTAGACAATGCTATGATTGGTAATCATGCAAGTTTCGATGGTGATTTTACAAATATAAGTATTGGAGATTATTCTGTTTTAGAGTAATTTACACTCACTCTCCAAAAATTACAGGAGAAAAAAAGAATTATGAAAAGACCGTTTTACATGATTTTATTTCTGGTTTTGCAATGCAATTCGGCTTTGCTTTGGGCGCAAACGGAGCCAGAGGAAATTAAGTTGGATACGGATCAATTTCAAGAGTTTTTTTATGAATCGTTACTTCAAAAAGGAATTGAGAATTATGATAAAGCGATAGTCGCTTTGGATAAGGCTGATAAATTTAAGCCCAATAATGCAACGGTTAATTACGAGTTAGGGAAAAACTATTTAGCATTAAAGGATTATAAAAACGCCTATAATTATTTTGAAAATGCCGCCAAAATAGATCCAAAAAATAAATGGTTCTGGGTAGGAATGTACGATGTAACGTACGAAACTAAAAATTTCGATCAAGGAATTGCTGTAATCAATAAACTAATCGAATTTGATAATAAGTACAAAGAAGATTTGGCATCGCTTTATATGGCTACAAAACAGTTAGAAAAAGCATTGGTTTTAATTCAGGAACTTGATGATACTTACGGAAAATCAGACAGAAGGGAATTGTTTAAAAGCCAAATTCTGTCAAATGGGAAATTTCAGAATGTAGAGATTAAAAATTTAGTTTCATTAATAGAAAAATATCCTAGCGAAGAGGCTAATTATATCAGTTTGATATTTTTGTATTCTAAAAATAATGAAGAAGTAAAAGCTTTTGATATCGTCAAAAAGTTAGAAAAAGCAATCCCAAATTCAGAGTGGGCACAAGTTACTTTATTCAAAAATTATTTAGATGCTAATAATGGTCCGAAAGCGATAAGCGCTATGAATACTGTTTTAGCTAGTTCCAAAATCGATTCTAAAATTAAACATAGAATCTTAAATGAGTTTCTGATTTTTTCAGAAAAAAACCCGCAGTATTCAAGTGATTTGGAGAAAGCCGTTGGTTATTTTGACAATGATAAATCAGTTGAAGTTAGAGTGGAAATAGGAAAATATTTCCACTCTAAAAAGCAATTTGATAAAGCCATAAAATATTACGAAAAATCAATAAGTGACAAGTCTGAGGAATCTGTTCAAACGAATTTCCTTTTGCTTCAAGCATTAAGTGAAAATAAACAATTTGATGTTGTAGTAAAAAAAGCAGTGGTGATGGTTGAAACTTTCCCAACTCAACCACAGTTTTATTATTATGCTGGTATGGCCTATAATCAGTTAAAGGAATTTAAAAAAGCAAAAGATTTATTGGAAATGGGCATGGATTATGTAGTGGAGAACAAGGAATTAGAAATAAATTTCAATATTCAATTAGGAGAAGCCTATAGTGGTTTAGGCGATAGTAAGAAAAAAGAGTTGTTTTTCTCTAAAGCCAATCAATTATTAAAAGAAAAAAAATAATGAAAAAAATAGCACTATTAGTAGCACTTACGGTTTTTACTGTTTCATGTAAAACAAAAGCTATAGCAGTTGCGGCAAGTAATGAACCTGTTAAAGAGGCTAATTATATGACTGCCAAAAAAATAATAGAAAATTATTACAACAATAAAACTCAATTTTCTACATTATATATTAAGTCAAGTGCGCGATATGTTGATGATAAGCAGACTCAGAATGTTTCTGCAGAGATCAAAATCAAGAAAGATGAACAAATATTAGTAAGCATTCGCGTCTTAGGAATAACAATGGCTAAAGCCTTGATTACGCCTACATCTGTGAGTTATTATGAAAAGTTGGGAGGAAAATATTTTGAAGGTGATTTTACTAGCTTAAGCCAATGGTTAGGAACAGACTTGGATTACAATAAGATCCAAAATATGTTATTAGGGCAAGCTATTGATGATTTGACAAAAGGGAAATATTTAGAATCGCTGCTAGATCAAACCTATAGATTAGATGATGCGTCGAATAAAAATACAAAGAAATCATTCTTTTTAGATGCAGATAAATTTTTAGTTCAAAAACAAGAAATCACACAAACTGCTGAAGAGCGTATGATTAAAGTTGCTTACGCCGACAGCAAGGTTTACAACGAGGCTACATTGCCTTCATCGGTTCTTATTAATACATTTCAGAAGAAAGGAAATACTGAAATTAATCTACAATACAACTCAGTGTCTTTCAACGAAGAACTTTCTTTTCCTTATAGTGTCCCAAAAGGGTACAAAAGAATTATAATTAAGTAAATTTGCAAAAACAATATTTTTTCAACATGCCAAAATTTCTCCTAAGCCTTATTTTTATATGTACGACTTCATTAGTGTGGAGTCAGGATTCTCAACAAGAAAAATTAGAAGCAAGAAAAGCTCAAATTCAAAAAGAAATTCGAGAAAATGAAAAATTATTGCAAAGTGTAAAGAGCAAAGAAAAATCAGCTGTTAACGTAGTGGTTATTCAAAGCACGAAAATAAAGCTAAAAGAAAATTTGATAAATACTACTGAAAAGCAAACTAAATTGATTAGTAATGACATGTATATTAATCAAATGCAGATTAATAAACTAAAAAAAGAGCTAGCTGAACTAAAAGAAGATTATGCTAAAATGATTTTAAAATCATATAAAAGCAGGTCCGAGGAAAGTAGAGCTATGTTTATATTATCATCAGAAAATTTTTTACAAGCATATAAAAGAGCGCAGTATATGAAGCAATATACTGGTTATAGAAAAATGCAAGGAGAGGAAATAAAAACCAAGTCGGAAAAGCTAACTGTTTTTAATAATAAACTAGACGTCCAAAAAACAGCTAAGCAAAAATTAATTGCTGAAAATGAAAAAGAACGACTATCACTAGAAAAAGAAAAGCAAGAGCAACAGAAATTGGTTAATATTCTTAAGAAAGATAAAACTAAAATCTCTAGGGAAATTGGTAAGAAGCAACAAGAATATAGAACAATCGACAGGCAGATTAATAAATTAATTCGTGAAGCTATTGCTGCTGCCAATAGAAAAGCAGCGTTAGAAAAAGCAAAAGCGAATCCTAGTGCTCCAGTTTCTAAAGCAGCTGTATCATCTTCTAAAATTGAATTGACTCCTGAAGCTAAAATTATTGCAGATAATTTTAGAGCCAATAGAGGAAGATTACCTTATCCAGTGGAGAAAGGTTACGTGTCTTTAGGGTATGGAAATCAAACGCATCCTTTGTTTAATACGATTACAGTACATAATAGTGGTGTAGAGATTACTACAGATCGAGGTGCCACAGCAAGAGCAGTTTTTGGTGGTGAAGTAACTAGTGTTATCGTTTTATCACCAGTAAACAAAGCGGTAATGATACAACACGGAGATTACTTTACGGTGTATCAAAACCTTAGTTCTGTAAGTGTGAGTAAAGGTGATAAAGTAGGAATTAAGCAAAGCATTGGTACGGTAAGAACTAATGGAGAGACGGGAAAAACGGTTATTAAATTCTTAATTTTACAAAATACGACCTATAACAACCCTGAAGGTTGGTTGTCAGGAAGATAAAATCAATTAGTTTATAATGAAAAAGCACTATCGAATTCTGAGGAATTTAATAGTGTTTTTTTTATTTCTTTGAATCAATTGATTTGAGGGAAGTCAAATTTTTACGCTGAAAGCGTCTCGTTTTTTTAAACCATTAATAAAATTAAGCAGTACGTAAGCTTAATTAAAATTAATGCGCTAAATGGTTTTTTTATAAAAGTTAGCTGTGAATCTGTAAAGGGTTTTCCAAAAATAACAGTCATAATTATCGTGCTGTAAGCGTATCAACGATTAAAAGAGTAATACAATTGAGAATTGTCCAACTTTGCTAAATCTACTAAAATTGTCACGCTGAAAGCGTCTCAACTATCAATTGTGATGTTAGTAGAGATGCTTCCAGCGTGACAAATAGGAAGTTAATAAATCTATGATTCTAATGAAAACAAGATTTTTAGGATTGACCGATATTTCCCAAATTGTAAATAAAGTTATTGTACAATTACTATTTATTCAACTTATTAAACTCTTTAAATAACTCTAATAAATTCGTAATAGACTTCACTAAATCATTTGCTTCCAGTAATAAAGCGAAATACAACTTGCTGTTTTTCGGACTTGTTTCAGTAGTACGAATCGTTTTTATTTGCTTAGTAATCAATTCAGAAACCGTATCTAATAAAATTTGCTTGTCATTTAAAATATGATCAATTGTGTTAAAATCCTCATTTTTAAAACTCTCTTCTAGCGAAAGCAGCAATTGCTGCAGTTGCTTATCAATTATTTTCAATCCTTTGATTTGATTGAATTTTAATCTCTTATGATTGTTATTTACATGAGAGTAACTATTAGAAGTAATAAAATCAATAGATTGAACCATATCCTGTAAATAACCCAGTATCAGAATGTAGAATTTACTGGCTTCAACTGAATTGTCATCTAGATTTTTTATTAAGTAAAATACATTGCTTTTTAACTCATCAATTTCCTTTTCTAACTTCTTCTGGTCTTTTTTATTTTCTTTTAATTTAGCTAAATCCTCTAAGCCTAAGTTGTCAACTAAGTTGGAGTATAAGGCACTCGTTTTACGAAATACTTTAGAAATTTGCGCTGAACTTTCGGTAATCATGTCTTTTACAGTTCCTATATCTTCTCTGCGTAAGCTTTTAACTTCTTCTTCGTTTTTAACCTTTTCTTTATGTTTTCTAGAACTTTTATAAAGCATGATTCCTAACATAAGGAGTAAACCAACGAAAGCGAAAACTTCACCAACTTTTAAAATATAAGCCATGATTAAAGCTAATACGAATGCGATAATTGCTGTAAAAAACCAACCTCCAATAACTTTAAAAACACCTGCAATTCTATAAACTGCACTTTCTCTATCCCAAGCTCTATCGGCGAATGAACTACCCATTGCTACCATAAAAGTTACATAGGTTGTGGACAACGGTAGTTTCAATGATGTACCAATTGCAATCAAAATACTTGCAACCATTAAGTTTACTGACGCTCTTACCATGTCAAAAGCAGGTTCGTCATTTGACTTTTTCGTTGATTTCTCGACATTGATAAATCGGCTATCAATTTTTATTTGTAATTTTTTTGGTAAAAAAACATTAATCGCTTGACCGATGTAAACTCCAAATCTAACAATAAAACGAGAAGCAGTGTTAGGTGTAAACTTCTCGACACCCTCACTTTGTCTTGATAAACTTAATTCAGTTTCGATAACACTTCGTGCTTTTTTTGACGTCCATAATGTGACTACCATTACAATACCAGCCAAAAGTAAAAAGTAAAATGGAGCTACAATATCATCATTTGCTAAAGCACCCATCATTAATTTATCTCCAGAAAGACCACTTGTCTGTAAAATTTCATATGAATTAAACGCGGCAATTGGCACTCCAATAAAGTTTACCAAGTCGTTTCCAGCAAAAGCCAATGCTAAAGCAAATGTTCCAATCAGAATAATTACTTTTAAAATATTGACTTTAAAATAACTGATCAATATTTGAGAAAGTGCTAGGAAGAATGCAAAATTAACACCTAAAATTAGTAACTGATGTGTAGTTATCCATTTGGATTGCTCTTTACTTATAAATGAAACATCTTTTAATCCTTTGATTAATATAAAAAATGTGATGGCTGAAATAGCAACACCGCCGAAAATGGCGCCAAAATACTTTAGCTTTTTTTCGTAGTGAAAAGTAAATATAAGCCTTGAAATATATTGAATTAAACTACCTAAAGAGAACGATAAAATCACAGAGAGTAATATACTATAAACAATCGTAGAAGCTTTCTTAGTGTTGATGTACATTCCTAAATGGTCTAATGTCTCATCAGAAGTGTAAATTTTATAAAGCGCTAAACAGACTGCGGCTCCTAATAATTCGAAAATAATAGATACAGTAGTAGATGTTGGCAATCCCAATGAGTTGAAAACATCTAGTAACAAAATATCAGAGATCATTACCGCAAGGAAAATAATCATGACATCATCAAAACTAAACATACTAGGTACAAAGATTCCACTTCTAGCAATTTCCATCATCCCACTAGAAAACAGTGCCCCAACTAAAACACCTAAACTTGCAACAATCATTGTAGTTTTAAATGAAATTGCTTTTGATCCTATCGCAGAATTTAAAAAATTCACCGCGTCATTACTCACGCCAACCATTAAATCAATTATTGCCAAAACCCCTAATGCAATCAACATTATTATGTAAATCTGCTCCATTTTAAAGTAAAGTTTAATTTTATACAAAAGTCCTTTAAGAATTTTGTTTACATGTTAACTTAATGTTATTAAATGCAGAGATTATCAAGTTCATCTAAAACAGCAATTTGTATCAATTCTAGATCAGATGTAAGGGAAGAAATTTATTTTTAATCAAAAAAAAGTAGCAAATATTCTTCGGAATACTATACTACTTTTTATAAGTTTCTTTTAAAACAAGATTTATTTTTTACTTAAAAGAGGATTCAATAGATTTTACCATTCCCTGAGTGGAAGACGTTCCTGAAATTATAATACGTCTGATGGTATATAGTGGATCAATAGAATCTCTTTTAGTTGATAAAATGTAAGCCATTTTATGACCGCTCTTTTTTAGTTCTGGTATTGCTGCTGTATTCCATAAACCAAAAGGATAAGCAAAGTCCGTTACTGGTTTACCAATAATATCTTCTAGTTTTGCTTTTGGTTTAACAAATTGTGTATTCCAATCTTCGCCCGAATATTTAGTTACCATGTGGTGATCCCACGTATGAGATGCTATAACGTGTCCATCATCAGACAAGCTTTTTATCTCTTCCTTAGTCATGTACCCTGGACGATTAATAGCAACTGTCATGATGAAAAACACCCCTTTAAAGCCGTATTTTTTCATTTCGGCAGCACCATTGGTGAATTGATCTATTCTAGTATCGTCAAAAGTAATCATAATAGGTTTTTCTGGTAAAGGGCCATCAAATGCGAGATAATTGTATAACTGTTCCGGCAGAATCGTATGGTAACCAGCATCCGATAATGTTTTCATTTGAGCGGCAAATGCAGCAGGTTTTACCGTATTAGTTTTCATCACGTCGCTTGCCGTATTGCTAAATTCTCTAATATTATGGTAGCATAATATCGGTACCTCTTTTTTAGATAGAATTGTCGCTGCATCTGCCATCACCTTTTTAGTCTCAATTTTTTTGACTGAAACCGTATCATTCTCAACAGCTGATTCAGGTTTTGCTTCTTTTGTTCCTGATTGGCAACCAACTAGTAAAAAAAGTCCTAAAAAAAGGATCGAAATACTATTTTTCATAATGTAAAAAGTAAATTATTGGTACTGAATGTAAATTGGTTTTGGAGTAAATTTCATTAATTCCTCTGGAGTGTACATAGTCCAATCGTTTTTATTATCATTTTTATAGAACAATTTAAAACCAGTAAAGTGAACAGGTTCTTTGTAAATATAACGTAAATAGGTTGATCTCTTAAGCACTTTACTACCAAAGCCATCCATGTCCATTACGACTTGAACTTCAGGAACTATTTTGATGTCTTTATAATTCTTAACCATTCCTTGTGTAAAGCGATGAACGACAAGAACCTTAGGAGTTAGTTTGTTTTTTCGAACAATGTCGGCAAGAATATCAATTGCATCATTAATATCTGCAGCAGTAAAATGTCCAATTTTAGAACCAGGACGTTCTCCGCCTTTCATAGAAAATTCTGGATCAATACCTAAATGCACATTAGGCATCGAAAGATATTGTTCAAATTGCGCTACTTCCGCTTTCACGGTGCTGTGACCTACTTGTATGTCTACAAATACTAATGCATTAATAGGTTTTGCCCATTTTATAATAGTGTCTATTTGTTTAAAAGGCATTCTCATTCGGTGCATATTGTCTTTTCCTGGAGCACCTTGAGCGGTTACAGCGATGTAATGCAAAGCAGGAATTGCTTTTACAGTAGGATCAGCCGCTTGCCATTTATCAACTTCTCCTTGAAGCTTAGCTAGCATTTCCTTTCTAGGAATTTCGCCTAATATTCCCATTCTTGTAGAATATAAATTTCCATAATAAGCAATTATTCTGTTGTACGGTAAGATTGCTCCAGGCAAAGGGTATGGCGCCTTAACAGGCCATCGGCCAGTTGTATCGTTGTTGCTCATGGCTACCATTCTTTTGTTGTAATCAAGAGTATCTAAAGTAAGAACTGATTTTTTCTCTATAGAATCGGATTTTGAGGTTTCTGATGTATCGCTATTATTTTCCGCATCAGCTGCTTTACTGCGGTTGCAAGCCATCGTACTTAACAACAAAATAGGAATGGTGATTAGTGCAATTGATAATTTTTTCATAGGGAACTCTTGTTGTTTAATGATGAAACGAATAAAACAATTCTAAAGAAATTTTTAATTCTTAAATATAGGACAAATATATGTTTTTTAAAGAATCAAAAAACTAATAAAGTTATGTCTCAAAGTGCTATTTTTTATATAATTTACAGTTTAAATTATCCTTTTATAATTTAAGTGAATTTGACATAACTTTTGTTGAAATATTGCGATTGTAAACGCAATTTTGATCACATTTCACATTCAATAATTATTTATTTTACGATGTAATTTTCTAGTCTTTTAGATGCAGAAAGAAAATAGTAATTTTATACTTTTCTAATTCATTTTAATATCGTGTCAATTGTATAAGAACCACCTACTACTAATTACTTTCTTCCTCAGTTTTACATGTCTTTTTAGTCAAGTGCAGAAAGACACGGTAGCACTGTCAACAATTATTTTGAAAGGTTCTCCCATAAAACTCTCTCTTCAGAATGCTGCTGCTTCAGTAGCCGTAATTACTAGTGTTGACATTAACAAAACGGATGGGATTATATTAACTCCTGTTTTGAATAAAATCCCAGGGATTACTATGCAACAAGGCGCTTTGAATACTAATAGAATTACTATTCGTGGAATTGGCGCAAGATCGCAATATGGTACAAATAAAATAAAGGCATATTTTGATGGAATTCCACTTACTTCTGGCGAAGGCGAAACTACAATTGAAGATATTGATCTCGCTTCAATCGAGAAAATCGAAATTATAAAAGGACCTAATACTACTAGTTTTGGTTCTGGATTGGGAGGAGTGATTCAGTTGTTTTCAAAAGAAACTCCTTTAATGGAAAAATTTGGAAAATCAACAGTTACTTTTGGAAATTTCGGATTGTTGCAACAAAGGCTTTCTGCAGGCTTTAGTGATTCTAAAACTAATTTGTACGCTAGCCACAATGATATTGCGATAGATGGGTTTAGAACCAACAGCTCCTACAAGAGGAAATCCTTTAACTTGCAAGGAAAACAAAAAATCAGTTCTAATGGGAATTTATCTTTTCTGGGAACTTTTACGCGCTTGAAGGCTTTTATTCCAAGTTCTATAAACGAAACAGATTTAAAAAATAATCCTGAAAAAGCCGCAAGTACTTGGGCTGCTGCAAAAGGATTTGAATCCTATGATAAATTGATGCTGGGATTGGGATATGATCATCAATTCTCAGAAAAATGGTCACTACAAACCAGCGTTTTTTCTAATTTCAAAAAAGCGTATGAACCTAGACCATTTGATATTTTAGAAGATAAAACTAGTTCTGTTGGCTTTCGTACGAATGTGAATTATGCGACACAATTATTTTTGATGCCTATCGAGTTTAGTTTCGGAACTGAACTACTAAAAGAAAATTACGAATTCTCACTTTTTAAAAACTTATATCAATCACAGCCTGGTAAAGGAAGTATTCAAGGAGACGAGTTCAGTGCTATCAACCAAAACAGAAACTATAGCAATTATTTTTTACAAATGGAGCTGTGGCTTACTGGAAAACTCCATCTTGAAACTGGAGTAGCCTTCAATAAAACAAAATATGCTTTAGAAGATGTTTTCGATAAAAATAGTGTGGCTCAAAAAACACCATTTACTTTTGGAAGTATTTGGTCGCCTCGAATGGGTTTGTCATACAAAGTAAGTAATGGAAAAAACATGTTTATAGCAGTCAGTAAAGGATTTTCGGTTCCTGCAGTTTCAGAAACACTAACTCCTGCAGGTCAAATAAATACTGATTTAAAACCAGAAATAGGTGTGAATTACGAAATGGGATTCAAAGGAAATTGGCTCGAAAATAAACTATACACCGAAGTTACTTTTTATAGCACACAAATTACAAATCTACTAGTAGCACGACGTACGGCTGATGATCAATATGTGGGGATTAATGCTGGTAGTAGTTCGCATACTGGAATAGAGTTTTTATTGAATTATAAACTTTTAGACGATAAACTATTCCAAATCACACCTTATATTTCTGGTGCAGTTAATGATTTTAAATTCAAGGAATTTATAGATAATGATGTTGATTATTCGGGTAATCAATTAACGGGAGTTCCTGAAAATCAATTAAATTTTGGATTGGATGTAATCACAAAGTACGGTTTTAGCGTAAACACTTCCTTCCGAACGATGGCAAAAATTCCATTGAATGATTCCAATACAAAGTATAGCGAAGGATATTCATTGCTTGATATTAAAACTACTTATGCGTTTATAATTCTTCAAGTTTTAAAAACAGAACTGAACGCAGGAATTAATAATGTATTTAATACTAAATATGCAGCTAATATTTTGCCTAACGCAGTTGGTTTTGGTTCTGCTGCACCACGGTATTTTTATCCTGGAAATCCTATCAATTATTACGGAGGTTTATCAGTAGCCTATCTTTTTTAAAAGGGTATAAAATTATTTTTTTGCAATAGCTTCAACTTCTTTTTCTGTCACAATTTTAGATTGCTTATTACCCCAAGAAGTCATCACGTAATTCATCACATCAGCGATTTCCTCATTCGAAAGTCCCATTGCCGGCATGCTGCCATTGTAGTTTTTTTTGTTTACAATTATAGCACCACTTTGCCCGAACTTTACAGCAGCAATACTTTGAGTTCTCTTTGCAGTCAACCAGTCTGATCCCGCAAGAGGAGGGAAGTTCTTATCGTCGCCTTTACCATTAGAACCATGGCATTGAATACAAAAATCAGTGTATATTTCTTTTCCAGGGTTTTGGAATTTTGATACAGTGCTACCTTTGGGGTTTATATCGCTATAAGTATCTTTATGGAAAGGATTATTAAAGGAGATAGTTCCTAGTACTATTATTTTAAATCCTAAAATTAATTTCGTTACTAGCATCTTTTAATTTGGTATGATTTTTACAATTCCTTTTCCTTCAACTCCCATATAAATGTAACCATCTGGTCCTTGAGCGACATTACGAACTCGACCAACTCCAGTTGCAATTTTTTGCCTTTCAATAACTTCGTTTCCTTTTAATTTTAATAATTCTAAGTATTCAAATTTTAGAGAACCTACTAACAAATGGCCTTTCCAATCTGGATATTTATCACTGGTCACAAAAGCCATTCCGCTTGGTGCGATAGATGGAACCCAGTAATAAAGAGGTTTTTCAATTCCTTTTTTCTCACTTTCTTTACTAATTGTCGTTCCGTCATAATCGATTCCGTAAGTAACTAAAGGCCATCCATAATTAGCACCTTTTTTTATGATATTAATTTCATCACCACCTTTTGGTCCATGTTCATGTGCCCAAATTTCACCTGTTATGGGGTTTTTTGCCATTCCTTGTGGATTTCTATTCCCATAGGTATACATTGCTTCTTTAGCTCCAGCTTGACCTAGAAAAGGATTGTCTTTTGGAATACTACCATCATCATTTAATCGATAAATTTTTCCACCATCTCGTTTTATATCTTGAGGATTTACAAAATGATCTCCTCTTTCGCCAACTGAAAAATACAGATAACCATCGTTGTCAAATGTGATTCTGGAGCCAAAATGCTGTCCTTTTGTAGTGTTGGGAGTGGCTTTGTAAAGCGATTCGATTTGAGTCAGACTTCCGTTTAATAACTTTGCTCTAATAAGTTTAGTGTTACCACCTGTTCCTTCGCCTTCATCTGATGCAAAAGTCATGTAAATCCATCCGTTTTCTGCATATTTAGGATGTAAAGCAATGTCTAACAATCCACCTTGTCCACGGGAATATACTTTTGGAACGTTTGTAACGTCTGTTTTTGAACCGTTTTTAATGTGGTAAAGTGTACCGCTTTTTTCAGTTACTAGCATGCTTCCATCAGGCAACCAAACCATTCCCCAAGGAATTGCAATAGCAGCGGCTACAGTTTCTAATTTGTAGTTTTTTGAATCTTCTTTTACTGGTATGTCGTTCGGTTTTACCTGCGCTTCACAACTAACAGTAAGTAAAGAAAATAAAAAGAGACAAGGAATTATACATTTTTTCATGATATTGATTTTTAATTACGAAGAGAAACCAGTTATAAAGGTACTTTTAATTACTGTATATTCTACTTTACAAAAATGCTACAATCTTTAATTATTTTTTTAAAGTACTAAAAATCAAAAGCAACAAAATTATGTTAAGTATTAAAATCGTATTTTATAAAAGTTTTAAAAGACAAACCATTTTTTTAGTCAATAATCAAAATTACTAAAAAAAATGCTTGTTTTACATATTATTATAAGTGTGTTCGCAGATCAATTTTCTGTTGGGTATTCGTTTGTCACTTATTCGATAACTATCTTATTTTTAAAACTATCAATTTTTAGGAGCCGTGTTTTATTGGCCCAAATAATAGTTAAAATCGAGGCTGTCCGAAAATTACTTTTCGCACAGCCTATTTGTAGTTAATTGAATTATTAAATTAAAAATTGTAGTGCCAAGTTTTATTTTTCTTAATTTTGAAATTCGATTAGGAATGATAAATAAATGAAGAAAGAGTTTTGGAGATTATAAATTAGACAGAAACGGTATGAGTATCAGAATAGACAAGGAGATGACCATTCAAAAAGAAAGAATGATTTTCAAAAGAAATTGGGAATATTATTTTGATAAAATTGCCGAAATTATTATTTATTCTTTTTGGACTGTTTCCACAATAGCACTACTGTTAAATCCAAAAAATGAAATAAATCAATACGCGGCTATTGCATTAATTTCTGTAAATATTCTTGTTTTAATTTCGTGGTATTATATCTATAAATTAGTGAAAATTGAAATACCAAATCCAGAAATAAACCGAAAATTATTTGTAGAAATTGTGTCAAAAAAATTCCCTGATTTACAAATTAATGACAAAGGATTAAACTCTTTACGGAGTAAAAAAAACATCGGCTTATTTAATTGGGGAAAATCATTAACGATTTTTTTTGATCAAAATTATGTGTTTATTAACGTCACTACTTTTGGACGATTTGAAACTAAATCTCCGTTGCATTCCATAGTAAATTATCTCAAGTTAAAAGGTATTGAAAACGATTTTTATGCAACCATTAATGGTAGTAAGCTGCTAGAATTCTGATGCTTTTTATTAGAGAACGCATCTAAATTACTGTTCTGTATTTAATTAAACTCTTTAGCTAATTTTGTTTTTTACTTTCGTTTTTTTATAACAATAAAGTTTTATTTACGCAGTTTCATCAGGAAATAGTCAACAAATGGATTTGTTTCTTCGTTTTGGATGGTTAATTTTACGAAAAACAAAAACAATCTAAAATGACAACAAAATTCTGGAATGGTAAACCTATTGCCAGCGTTTTATTTGCTGTAGCCTCAAGCATCTCGATCAGCAATCTTCAAGCGCAACAACTCAACGAAAATCAAACTGTCAAAGCGATATCGCAAACTAATATACACGTTATTGGAGCAGCGAAAATCAATCCAACAACTATTGAGGTTTCTTTTTCAAACAATCAAAAAATGCTTTTCGATTTCTATGGCGTTAACATTTTTAGATTGTTCCAAGATAATTCTGGAAAAGCAATGCGCACTCCAGAAGCAAAACAGGAAGCACATATATTGGTTGAAAATCCTAGAAAATCGGTTGCTTCTTTGAGCATCAGTGATCAAGCAAAAGAGTTGGTTATTGCAACAGCAGCAATCGAAATTATTTTTGACAAAAACACTTCTCTGTTCAAAATCATAGATTCAAAAACTAAAGCCGTTATTGTTGAAGAAACTGCACTTCCTGCATTTGAAGAAAAACAAGTTACCTTAACTTTAAAAGAAAATCCTACCGAATATTTCTATGGTGGAGGTGTCCAAAACGGTCGTTTTTCACACAAAGGAAAAGCAATTTCTATAGAAAATCAAAATAGCTGGACTGATGGTGGTGTAGCGTCGCCAAATCCTTATTATTGGTCTTCTAATGGATATGGAATGATGTGGTACACGTTCAAAAAGGGGAAATATGATTTTGGCGCTAAAGCAAAAGGTAGCGTACAACTTTCTCATGAAACTGATTATTTAGATGTTTTCTTTATGATTAATGAGCCGGTAACGGGCTTGTTGAATGACTTTTATCAGTTGACAGGAAATCCGGTTTTGTTACCAAAATTTGGTTTTTACGAAGGACATTTAAATGCTTACAACCGCGATTATTGGAAAGAATCACCAAAAGGAATTTTATTTGAAGACGGAAAAACCTATTCAGAAAGTCAAAAAGATGATACTGGAATTAAGGAATCTTTGAACGGCGAAAAAAACAATTATCAATTCTCGGCTCGTGGCGTTATCGATCGTTACAAAAAACACGACATGCCCTTAGGTTGGATTTTGCCAAATGATGGTTACGGAGCTGGTTATGGTCAAACAGAAACTTTGGATGGAAACATTCAAAACCTAAAAAGCTTAGGCGATTATGCTCGAAAAAATGGGGTCGAAATTGGTCTTTGGACACAATCAGATCTTCATCCAAAAGAGGGAATAAGTGCGCTATTGCAAAGAGATATTATTAAAGAAGTTAGAGATGCGGGCGTTCGTGTGCTTAAAACAGATGTGGCGTGGGTTGGAGAAGGCTATTCTTTTGGATTAAATGGTGTTGCCGATGCGGGAATTATTATGCCGAAATACGGTAATGATGCAAGACCATTTATCATTTCGCTTGACGGTTGGGCCGGGACACAACGTTACGCAACTATTTGGTCAGGAGATCAAACTGGCGGTGTATGGGAATACATTCGTTTTCACATTCCTACTTATTTAGGTTCGGGATTGTCAGGGCAACCTAACATTACTTCGGATGTAGATGGAATTTTTGGTGGTAAAAATCCAATTGTAAACACTAGAGATTTTCAATGGAAAACCTTTACACCCATGCAATTGAATATGGATGGATGGGGTTCTAACCCAAAATATCCACATGCTTTAGACGAACCGGTGACTTCAATCAACAGACATTATCTGAAATTGAAATCAGAGCTTATGCCATACGCATATAGTATTGCAAAGGAAGCCGTAGATGGTTTGCCAATCATAAGACCGATGTTTTTAGAATCTAAAAATGCGTACACTCAAGGAAAAGCAACCCAATACCAGTTTATGTATGGGCCAAATTTCTTAGTGGCACCTATTTATCAAGCTACAAAATCAGATGATAAAGGAAATGATATTCGCAACGGAATCTATTTACCAGAAGGAACTTGGATAGATTACTTTAGCGGAGAAAAATATGAAGGAAATCGTATCATCAATGAATTTGATAGTCCAGTGTGGAAATTGCCTGTTTTTGTAAAAAGTGGAGCTATTATCCCAATGGTGAATCCAAATAACAATGTGGCTGAAATCAATACTAAATTGCGTATTTATGAAATTTATCCTGAAGGAAAGTCGTCTTTTACAGAATATGATGACGATGGAATTTCTGAAGCATATAAAGCTGGAAAAGGAACTTTTACAGTAATCGAATCTGAAGTTAAAAAGGATAAAGCTACCATCACAATCCAACCAACAAAAGGAGATTTTAATGGTTTTGTAAAAGAAAAAGCAACCGAATTTAAGATTAATGTAACGCAAGAGCCTAAAAAGCTAATGGCTAAAATTGGGAACAGCAAAAGTAAATTGGCAAAGGCAACTTCGCTAGCAGATTATGCAAGTAAAGAAAATGTATATTTCTATGATGCTGCTCCAAATTTGAACCAGTTTGCAACAAAAGGAAGTGAATTTGAAAATGTAAAAATCACTAAAAATCCACAGATTTTAGTAAAATTAGCTTCGACAAATACAGCTGAAAATGGAGTAACTGTTGAAGTAAAAGGTTTCCTTTTTACGCCTGTTGATAATTATAAAATTAGTAGTGGTACATTAACCGCTCCAGCAAATGCAATAGTTTCTGATGCAAATGCAGAACCTTATACTTTGAAACCAACATGGAATAAAGTTACTAATGCCGATTTCTATGAAGTAGAATTCAACGATATGTCTTATACTACAATCAAAGGAACTGAATTATTGTTTGACGGATTAAATGCTGAAACTGATTATACTTTTAAAGTGCGAGCAGTAAACAAAAGCGGAAATTCACCTTGGACAACTTTCAGTGCTAAAACGAAAAACAATCCTTTGGAATTTGCCATCAGTGGAATTACCGCAACATTAAATGTGGCAGATCAAGACGGATCAGGAATTGAACAGTTATTTGATTATGATGAGGCTAATATGTGGCATACAAAATGGGATGCAAATGCAATTCCTTTTGAAATGGTTATCGACTTAAATACAATCAATCAACTAGATAAATTTGATTATTTACCAAGAATGAGTGGTGGAAACGGTAATTTACGAAAAGGAAAAGTATATTACAGCCATGACAAACAGGATTGGACTGAAGCTGGTGAATTTGAATGGAAAAATAACTCAGATGTTAAAACCTTTAAATTTAGCAACCAACCATCAGTTCGTTTTATAAAAATTACTGTTAGCGAAGGAGTTGGCAATTTTGGTACTGGTCGTGAATTATACGTTTTCAAAGTGCCAGGAACGGAGAGTTACCGTCCAGGAGACATCAACAATGATAGATTGATTGATAGAAATGACCTTACTTCTTATATCAATTATATGGGATTAAGACAAGGTGATGCTGATTTTGAAGGCTATGTAAGTAATGGTGATGTAAATAAAAACAAGCTAATTGATGCTTATGATGTTTCAGTAGTCGCTACTCAAATAGATGGTGGAATTAGCGATGCTAAAATTGAAAATCTGGCAGGAAAACTTGCTTTGACAACTGCTAAGCAAAGCTATAATAAAGATGAGATCATCGAAGTTAAAGTTTCAGGTAAGAATCTAAAATCGGTAAATGCGTTGAGTTTTGCACTTCCCTATAGTACTAAAGATTATGAATTTATTGGAATCCAATCGTTGAATACTAAGAAAATGGAGAACTTAACGAACGACAGACTACACTCTAACGGTGAAAAAGTTTTGTATCCTGCTTTTATAAACCTTGGAAAACAAGAAGCTTTAGAGGGAAGTTCAGATTTGTTTATCATCAAATTGAAAGCGAAACAAAAAGTAAACTTTAGTTTGAAACCTTTACAAATGATGTTAGTGGATAAAAATTTGAATACACTAAAATTATAGTAAGAACTATAAAGAGTATTAATTCTAAAAGCCCTTTCTTTTGCGAGAAAGGGCTTTTTATTTTGGGATTTTTCGTCTGTACAAATAATTATTTATTTAAAATGTCTACTAATTAATCGTTTTAATTCTTCAATCTGAATGGGTTTTGAAATAATGTCATTGCATCCTGCTTCGAGCATAATTTCACTTTCGTTAGAGAGCGCATTTGCCGTTTGAGCTATGATAATTATATCTTTGTTGAATTTTCTAATTTTTTGGGTAGCCTCTTGTCCATCCATTTTTGGCATTTGCATGTCCATTAATATTAAATCGATATCTGGATTATTTTTGCAAGAATCAATCGCTTCTATCCCATTTTTAGCATACACAATTTCGCTTACTAAATTTTTAACAGCAAGAGAAATAAGTAATTCAGAGATTTTATCATCCTCAGCAATTAGAATTTTTAATTTGTTTTTTAAAACTTCTTCTTTGGTAGTTGTCTCCTTAGCTTTTATATGTTGCGCAGTTCCACTATTTCTAAAATAGGGAAGTGTAAAATAAAATGTACTCCCTAGTCCTTCTTGTGATTCAAGCCAAAGCTTTCCTCCAAGCATTTCTACGTAAGCTTTAGAGATTGAAAGTCCTAAACCAGCACCTTGCAATGCCATCTTGTTAGTAATGTCAGCTTGGATAAATCGTTTAAAAACAGCTTCTTTACGATTATCAGGGATGCCAATTCCCGAATCTTTAACATAAAAAATGATATCGGTGTCTTTTATAGTATATCCAAAATCAATGCTACCTTTCTCAGTATGTTTAATGGCATTTTTTACAAGATTAGTGAGTATTGCAAATAATTTTTCACGGTCAGTTGTTATGTTTGCTTCATCAAGCGGTAATGAATTGTGATGACTCAAATTCAAACCTTTTTTGACCGCTTCAGGAAGGAAAAAATTATAAATATATTCAACCTGTTCATTTATATTAGAATACTGATTATGCACTTCCATTAATCCAGCTTCAATTTTAGAAATGCTAATAATATCATTAATAATATTAAGCATCCTTTCGCCGCTTTCCTCAATAATATTGATGTATTCTTGTTGTTTTGCACCAGTGAGGTTTGGTCCTTTCAACAACTCTGCAAAACCTAATATTCCATTCATAGGAGTCCTAATTTCATGACTCATATTGGCTAAGAATGCTGATTTTAATTGGTCAGCTTGTTCCGCTTTTTCTTTGGCATTCAGCAATTCAATTTCTACCTTTTTACGATTGCTAATATCTCGAATAATACCGATAAGATATTTTGTACCATCATAATCTAAAAAGCGTGTTTTTCTAGTAGAAATAGTTTTAGATTCTTTACCAACGAAGGTGAGCGTTTCTTCACTTATATTTTCTTTTCCATCAGCTAGTACTTGATTGTCAATTCTCAGGAATGTTTCTCTTTCTTGAACGGAAACATATTCGCTAAGTGTTTTACCAATCGCACACTCTCTTTTAACATCAAAAAATTCACAAAAAGCATCATTGACCAAAAACAATCTACTTGCATGATCCTTTACAAAAACCGGATCACCCATATGGTTAAGAATTGCATTAAAGAAGGTTTCATTCCTCTGCGCCAGTTCTTTTGCTTTAAGGATTTCTTTCTCTACTTTTTTTTGATCACTGATGTCACGAAATTCGACTGTTCTAACAATTTCACCTTTATAGGGTACATTTCTAGCTTCTAGCCTGATTGGAAATTGCTCCCCATTTTTACGAACTGCAAACGCTTCATATGCCTTTTCATAGCCTCCCTGTATATGCTTTATAACTTGCTCTCTAGAACTTTCAGCAATTAATTTTAAACCATCCATACCTATTAATTCATCTAAGGAATATCCCGTCATATCACATAAACCTTGATTGCATTCTAGTATAATTCCATTATTGTGGATAGCTATTCCGCCAAACGATGCGTTATGTAATGCTTTAAAGCGAGTTTCATTTTCTTGTGCTCTTTTTTCAGCAGCAATGAGTTCAAATTCCTCTTTTTTACGTGAAGTAATATCATTTACAAAAATTAAAACTTCATTATTATTGATAGGGATGACGCGGGATTCAAAATAATGTTCGCCACTTTCTAACATTAATGAATATTCTATACGTATGCATTTGCTTTTTTGAAAAGCTCTTTTGATTGCATCTTCAAGTAGCGTTCCAATGTGTTTAGGTAATACATCTCCAACTTTTTTACTTAAAAAATTTTCAGGTTGATCAAAAAGTAATTCTTTATTTGGAGATCGATAACTCAGAATTACACCTTCATTGTTTACTCGAAATACAATATGTTTGAATGCCTTAACTATCGCACTATTTTCTATTTTAGATTGTGATAATTCATCTCCAATGATTTTTAGTTTAGAAATATCAATTACATATAGTAGATATTTCATCTCAGCAGGAACAAATGTCCCTTCAATACGAACAAATTTTTTAATTTTATTGGCTAAAGAAAGTTGAATTTCACATTTCTGATTTTTATTAGTGCCCTTTAATTTTTCGAAAAAATTGAAAAAATCAATTTGGCTTTCTGCAGAAATATAACTATTAAAATTAGTGTTGACTAAGTCAGTAGTTCTGTTGTTGAATATTTTTACACCGTATTGATTGACTTTATGTATAATTCCGTCTCGTCCTAGTATAAAGTTTCCAATGGAGATTGAATTAAGTAGTGGCGTTTCTTGATGTATATTTTTTTGTAATTTGAGTTCAAGTTTAAGTGCTTCAATCTCTTGTTGAAGTTTCAAAACGAATGCCTCTTTTTTAGATAAGAATCCGTTAGCTAGGAATTCCTCTTGTGATTGATGATTGTCTTGCGCGTGATTTATATTTTCACTCATACTTTAAAGGTATTTCAACCAGAAACTCTAGTATTCATAAATAGCAATATTCTTTAGCTAAGAATTTATTTAGTATAAATTTGGCGTATGTTATCTAGTTTCAGAATTAAATTAAGAAACTAATAATCAAATTTACAAAAAATTAGTAGTCCTTGTTTTTTTATTCAATCAAAATATATTTAGAAAAATATTTAGGTGAAAAAGAGGGAATTTTTTTAAGGATTTATTTTGTTGTCGGTTAAAAGCTAAGGTAGATTTAAAAAGTTTTCTGTGATGATTATTCTAAGTTTTTCGATGTAAACAACCCCGTTTTTAAACTTTTAATGATTACCTAACTTCCCCTTGTTTTGCATGTTTTTTTTAATCCCTTAAATTGGTGGTATAAAAAAGTGTTACCTTTTGAAAAAATAGATATTACCTAATGTGTTACCTTTTTTTAAAAAAACCTGTCAAAGTTGTAAAATGACAAATCTTCTCCTTTTATAGTAAAATAGCGTGAAGCACTGATTTCGCTATAGCCTAAAAACAAAAAAGACCTTACATTGCTGTAAAGTCTTTTTAAAAAGCTCCCTCTCTTGGGCTCGAACCAAGGACCCTCTGATTAACAGTCAGATGCTCTAACCAACTGAGCTAAGAAGGAAACTGTGTATTTTTATTCTATTAAGGAATGAACGTTTTAATGTGCTTTATCGTGATGTGCGTTACATCTTTAAAGCGGTGCAAAGATAGGCTATCATTTGGTTTGTGCAAATAAAAACCGAACTTTTTTTTATTTTTTTTATCTGCCTACAATTGCTTTGTAAATATCGTTTCCGTTAGCAAATAGTAATAGTGTTATAAGTAAAACAAAACCAACCATTTGCGCATTCTCTAGGAATTTGTCACTCGGTTTTCTACCGCTAATGATTTCGTATAATAAAAACATAACATGACCACCATCTAGTGCAGGAATAGGTAATAAGTTCATTACACCAAGCATAATCGAAAGCAAAGCGGTGATGCTCCAAAAAACTTCCCAGCTCCAAGTACTCGGAAAAATGTCGAAGATGGCCTTAAAACCTCCTACTTGCTTGTACGCTTTGGTTTCAGGGTTAAAAATCATCTTCAATTGTTTGCCGTAACCAATTAGCTGATCTTTCCCTTTTTCAATTCCAACCGGAATCGATTCTAACAAACTATAATTTTTAGTACTTATTTTGTAATAACCTAATTTTTCTAAGGATGCCATTCCTAAATTACTAGGGTATACACCAAGTTTGCCATCCTTATCTACTTTGACATTAACAGTCATTTCTTTTTGGTCACGTAGTATTTTCGCAGGAATGGTTTTTAGTTTATTTTGTTCTAAAACAACTTGTGCTTCATCAAAATACTTAGTTTGTTGCCCATTTAAACTTAGAATTACATCTTTCTGCTGCAAATTGGTGTTTGGTGAGTCCTCAGTAAGTTTACCCACAGCAAAAGGCATACGAACAGAGGCTAGAAGTCCTTTTTCGTGTTTAGACAATTGATCTACAAAATCATTAGGAATTTGAATCGTTTTTTGCGTACCATTTCTCTCAATCACCACTGTTTTTGCCATGACAATATTCATGTTCATGTCGTTGTCAAAATTTTCGACCGTTTTTCCATCAATAGCAATAATTTTGTCTCCTGTTTGAAAACCAGCTTTAAGCATCGCTGGGTTCTCAATCAAATAGCCGTCTTTAATATCTTCATTTTTCACAAAAGTGTCGCCATACGCATATGCCATTCCGATGTAAATAATGAAAGCCAAAATAAAGTTTACCGTAACACCACCTAACATGATAATCAAACGTTGCCACGCTGGTTTCGAACGAAATTCCCAAGGTTTTGGCGGCAAAGCCATCTGCTCCTTGTCCATACTTTCGTCTATCATCCCAGATATTTTCACATAACCACCTAGAGGCAACCAACCAATACCATATTCAGTTTCGCCAATTTTCTTTTTTAGAAGGGAATATTTAACGTCAAAAAACAAGTAAAATTTTTCGACTCTAGTTTTGAATAATTTAGCAGGAATGAAATGCCCTAATTCGTGAAGTATAATAAGTAATGATAAACTCAATAAAAATTGAGAAAGCTTAATAAATATGTCCATTGTTTAATTTTAGTTCTTTTACAACTCACAAAAGTAAGGTTTTCTATTTGTTTAATTTACATTAATTATTCCATAGGGTTTTAAAAGTTTGTTAATTATTAGAAATTCAATCCTTCCTTTAATCACAGACAGTTAACTTTACGTTCACAAACAATTTTTTCGTTGTTTTTTACTTTAAAATTATCTTTATGGCTTCAGAATTATTTTCCCCTCTTTCGATTAAGAGTATCACACTTAAAAATAGAATTGCAATTTCACCTATGTGCCAATATTCCGCAACAGATGGTTTTGCTAATGATTGGCATCTTGTACATTTAGGAAGTCGGGCCAGTGGCGGTGCGGCATTAATTATTCAAGAGGCGACTTCTGTTTCTCCTGAAGGTCGAATTTCACCTGAGGATTTAGGGCTTTGGAATAATGAGCAAATTGATAAACTGAAACAAATCACTCAATTTATTATAAGTCAGAATTCAGTTCCCGGAATCCAACTAGCTCATGCCGGACGAAAAGCCAGTGCTGCGGCACCATGGAATGGCGGTCGAAAAGTAGCCCATGAAAATGGCGGTTGGGATACCGTTGCTCCAAGCGCAATTGCCTATCATGACAATGAAAAAGCACCTATAGCATTGGATAATAATGGAATACAAAAAGTAATTGCTGATTTTAAAGCAGCTACTAAAAGAGCTCTTGAAGCGGGTTATCAGGTTGTCGAAATTCATGCTGCACATGGTTATTTATTACATCAGTTCATGTCGCCATTGTCTAATATTCGAACAGATGAATATGGCGGAAGTTTTGAAAATCGAATTCGGTTAACACTTCAAGTAGTAGAAGCGGTTCAATCAGAATGGCCTGAAAACTTGCCTTTGTTCGTAAGAATATCAGCATCAGATTGGGCTGAAGGCGGATGGGATCTTGAAGAATCAATACAACTTTCGAAAATACTAAAGGAAAAAGGGGTAGACTTAATTGATGTCTCTTCAGGCGGAGCCGTTTCACACCAGCAAATTCCTTTAGGGCCTAATTACCAAGTTCCTTTTGCCGAAAGCATTAAAAAAGAAGTGGGAATTTTAACTGGAGCAGTAGGTCTAATTACCGATGCTAAACAAGCTGAAGAGATTGTCGTTTCAGGCAAAGCAGATTTAGTTTTGATCGCTAGAGAATCACTAAGAAATCCAAATTTAGGATTAACATTTGCTCATGAATTAGAGGCTGATGTTACTTGGCCAAAACAATACGAAAGAGCTAAAATCTAAACAGAAATTTTAGTTTTTTTTACTACATAGAATCATTGGAAAAAGTAATTGTTGCGTTTTTAATTAAAGCAAAACTCTTTTCGCAAACCTATTATTCTATGTGGTTTAAATTTACCAGTAGAATGCAAAGTGAATGCTTTTACAAATCTAAAATAGTAATTGTGGCGCCATCTAAATCAGGAGTAATATAGAGTTGACAACTAAGACGTGTCGATTCTTCTTCGTAACCCATTTTTTTTAAAGTGGTGGGTTCGTTTCTTTCTTTTATAAAAGAATCTCCAGTAATTCCTTCTGCGTTTATGACACAAGTAGCGCATCTTCCTACACCGCCACATTCACCAAAACTATCTAAACCAAGAGTGTCCCTTAACAAAAACATCAAATTAGGATGGCTACTTGGATAGGTTTCGATTAGTTGTGAATTACCGTTTTCAATAACCGTAAATTGGATTGTGTTTTTGGTCAAAATGTATCGTATTTATAAAAAAGAAAACCGCTAATTCGCAGATTTTAAATAGTAAATCAGCGAATCAGCGGTAAATAATTATTTTATTTATTTTGCCTAAGCAAGAATCTTAGCAATACTCGTTGAAAGCATCTTTCAAGTTTTCAGCAATCATTTCAGCTGGACGGCCTTCAATATGGTGACGCTCTAACATATGAACTAATTCACCGTTTTTGAACAATGCCATAGATGGAGAAGAGGGAGGAAAAGGGAACATGTGTTGTCTCGCTGCATCAACTGCATCTTTATCAACACCTGCAAAAACCGTGATTAAATGATCTGGTTTTTTAGCACCTTCTAAACTCATTTTTGCTCCCGGACGTGCGTTTCTTGCTGCACAACCACAAACTGAATTCACTACTACTAAAGTTGTTCCTTCTGCTTTTATTGCATTATCTACTGCCTCAGCACTATGTAAATCTTGAAAACCTGCCGACGTTAATTCCGCTTGCATTGGCATTACCATTTCTTCTGGATACATATCGTTGTATTTTAAATATTAATTTTATCTAGCAAAGTTACGAAGTTTAAAAAGAACTCTATTATTTGTAGTATAAAGTTTTGTTATTGTTTGATAGGCATTGATTTCGTTATTGAAATAAGTGTCTGCCTGAACGCATTAAAGCATTTATAAAAGGCATTTTAGGACATTTCCAAATCACTTTAAGATCTTCGGCGAAAGTAGTTTCTTCATCTAAAAATTTAAAAATTAAAGCCGGACTTCCTTTCTTGAAAAGAGACGAAAATATCGATGCTCCTAATTCATTTTTTCTGTCCAAAATATCTAATAGCAACAAGTCATAAAACCAAAATTTGGTTATTTTATGAAATTTTCTAAAGTCTGTTTCTTTTTCTAAAAAAGCGACTAATTCTGTTGATTTTTTATCCGAACTTTTAAAAGTGTAACCTGTACTAGCTTTGGTCCAACCGCCTGCTGTTCCTATATTCAAAACTTTTTCAGTATTTTTTTTCCAAAAAGGATAGCAACTCATCGGAATGCTGCCTTGTTCTTTCTCGGTGATGTTGTAGTCTGTAATTCCAAGTTTTTGAATGTACTTGCCAATCTCGTTTTCGTATTCTTCTTTTGGTAATAATTTAGCCGAAAACAGCGTATATTCTAACAAAGCTTCCGTTGACGAAGTAGGCAAAACGTACATAAATCTTGTGTTTCCTCTTTGTTCGACAGAGAAATCCATAAAAGTGGCTTGCTGGGCGTTGAAAACTGCTTCTTTAGATTTTATAAACCAACCGATAAAATGCTGTTGCAAAAGCGGGTAATTAGTTTGGTTTTCCACTTCTGATTTTCTGTAAATACTGTTGATTACTTTGCTACAAGTAAAACTTTCTGAAGGCGTTGCTACAAAAACATGATTTTCGAGTTCATTAATGTCAGTCACTTTTTCGTTTAGAAAAGTAATGTTTGCTTGTTTCGAAAGCAGTGCAAATACTTGATTGTAAAAATCCAATCCCTTTACCATATTGTATTGATATGGTTTTAGATCAAGATCCCGACTAAATTCAGCATTAGCAAACAAAGCTGAATCCCATTTTTTTGAGATACTATTTTCCCACTTGGATTGTTTTTGCTCCCAGAAACACCACGTTCTATCATTCTCTTTTTTTGTGCTTTCATCGATTAACAAAATAGATCGATCAGCAAATTTTCCTGATTCGATCATTTTATAAACCGTCATTAAAGCTGCTAAGCCAGTGCCTGTAAAAATGTAATCGTAATGTTTCATAGTATTTGTAGCGTAATCATCTCCAAAAATAGGCAATTATTTCAGTTTGTCAAGAATGCGTCCTAAGGCTTTCGCCGAAATAAACGAAGCTTGCTGGAATAAAATGGAGTTGTCAGATTCGAGAATCGTCAATGTTGGATAGACAATTTGATTCTCTATAGTTGCTAATGCTATCGCCAATTCGTGAATTCCAGTATTTGTTCCGTTGGGTTGAAATTGAAATGTATGATTATTAAAAATGATGTCTTTTTTAGTTTCGGCATCAAATGAAACGAAATAAAAATTTTCATTTAATGTAGCGATAATTCGAGAATCTTTAAAAGTCACATGTTCCATTATTTTACAATATTTACACCAATTAGTGTGTGTAAAGACCACAATGGGTTTTGGGTTTTCTTTAGATAATTGCACTACTTCTTCAAAAGAATACGTTTTCAATTGAGCAAAACCCGAAGGAATTGCCCAAAGAAAAAAGAGTATGATGTAAATTATTTTTCTCATTATTTCAGCGTGTATCGCAATCCTATAAAAGTTCTAATTCCTTGATTGGGACCATATACATAACTTGGATCAAATGATAATGCATATGGATTGTCGGCTGTTGCGAGTACATTTCCACTAGCATCATATTGTACGTTTTTGTCAAAAGGATCATTTGCTCTTGCTATAATAAATGGGTTTCCTTTATTTGGCGTCCAATTTAAAAGATTTTTTACTCCAGCGTAAATTTCAATATTTTTAAATTTGTTGAAAGTGAATTGTATGTTTTGAATGCTCCAAGTTGGTGAGTACTCTTTTCTTGGATCCAAAGCACCTAATAATGGCAAACGCATTGGGCCATAAACATTTCCAGTGTAATCCAGATCTAAAAATAAGTTGTTGATGCGATACGAAATTGCCCAGGTTCCAGAGAATTGTTCCGTCAGAATTTGTTTCGTTGTGATGTTGTTTTCTATTTTGGAAACATCCATATAAGTAGCTCCAAGAATCATTTTTAAACCATTGTTGAAAACCAAATCAACATTAGCGCTAATTCCTTTGGTAACCGCACGACCGTCTAGGTTTTTGTAAATAATTTGATTTGGATTTGTGTCGTAATCAGGAATAATAGAATTGCTAAAACGAGTGTACCAAGCCGTACTTTCGATTCCGATAAACGTGCCATTTTTAGCGTAAATCTTCTTCAAATAATTTAAGTTGGCATTAAGCGAGCGTTCAGGTTTAAGTTCCTCCAATACGATTACATCCCGAGACCCTGTTAACGCTGCATGCTCTTCTGTAAAAAGATTCACAATTCTAAAACCGGTTCCAGTATTGAAACGCAGAATATTATTGTCATTCAATTTCCATTTATACGCTAATCTTGGAGTAAAAATGTTACCATGATTGCGGTTGTAATCGTATCGTGCGCCTAGAAGTAGTTTGTGATTTTCATTTAAGGTAATTTCATCTTGAACGAAAAAACTCGGAATCCAATTTACATCTTCCTTGACGGTAGCTGTCGTATTATCATCGTAATACTGATAACGCAATGCAGTTCCAAAAAGTAAATCGTGATTATTTAAAGTTTTGTCCCAAGTCAATTGTCCAAAACCGATGCGCTGTTTGGCTAGGTAGGGAATGTCGCCATAAACTGAATTTTGATCGTGATCGGTATACGAAAAAGAGAATAATATTTTCTCAACGATAGGCAATTCATAAGTGCCAAGTAGTTCCCATCTTTTGGTGTAAATGCTTTCACCATATACCTGATTTCCGCCTCGGTGTTTTTTTTTCCACTGCATTTCACCGCCCCAGCGATCTTCATAAAAATATCGTCCTGCCAGTGAAAATTGCTTATTGTTTTTGCGATTAAAATTCCATTTTTGAAAAACGGAGATTCGGTCTTGTAGCGTTAAATCGGTAAAATTATCGTTGTTGTTGTCAATAGGATTGCTGTAATTGAAATAGTTAATTCCGGTTAATAACGAAATGTTTTTAGTGGCATTCGCTTTAAAACCTAAGTCTACATTGAGTTCGCCCCAATTAGTTATGAAGGAATCAGCAGAAAATACAGGAGCATTTTTAGGGTTTTTAGTAATGATATTTATTAAACCGCCCACAGCTTCGCTTCCGTACAAAGAAGAGGCAGGACCTTTTACAATTTCGATTCGTTCCAATAAAGAATTTGGAATTCCAGAAAGCCCATAAACGGTTGAAAGTCCGCTTACAATGGGCATTCCGTCAATTAAAACTAAAGTGTAAGGCCCTTCGAGACCATTGATATGAATGTCACCAGTGTTGCAAACATTACAATTCAGTTGGGGCCGTACACCGTTGATGTTTTGCAAGGCTTCAAAAATATTTGCCGTGGGATTTTTCTTGAAGAAAATAGGTTTATACACTTCTACAGGAACGGAGCTTTCTAGGCGCGATACGGGTTTTAGAGTTCCTGTAATAACGACTTCGTCTAAAGTATTGTTTTCTTTTAAATCAAAACTGAGGTTTACTTCTGTGCTATCATTAACTGTGAAGTTTTTTGTTTGGGATTGAAATCCAGTGTAAGAAACCTGTATTTCATAAGTCCCATTCGAAATGTTTTTAAGAGTAAAAGTCCCTTCTGAATTAGTTATTGTTGATTTTTTTAAAGTTTTAACTAGAACATTTGCTAGCGGCAAAGGCATTCCATCTGCAGAAACTGTTCCTTTTATGGTCGTTTGACTTGTCATTATGACACTAAAAAGTAGGCAAAAAAACAGATGTAGATTTTTCAAAATATAATTTTTAGTTGTTGGTTAATTTAAAGTTTAGACAAATCTAAAAATTATATTTGATAAAGCAAAAAAACATAATTATATTTGCTTCAAATAGTTGATGATGGGTAAATCATTAGAAGAGGTTCACGGATCAGTTTCCACACAAAACAAGAAATCAGTTTTCAGAAAAATACTTGCTTTTTTTGGACCGGCTTATTTGATTAGTGTAGGATATATGGATCCGGGAAACTGGGCAACGGATATTGCTGGAGGAAGCCAGTTTGGTTATGCTTTACTTTGGGTTTTATTGATGAGTAATATTATGGCTTTGTTATTGCAAAGTTTTAGTGCCCGTTTAGGAATAGTTACTCAGCTTGATTTAGCGCAAGCTTCGCGAGCAACTTACTCTAAATTTATCAATTATATTCTTTATTTTCTGGCCGAAATTGCTATTGCTGCTTGTGATCTTGCAGAGGTTTTAGGAATGGCAATTGGTATTAATCTTTTGTTTGATATTCCGTTAATTGAAGGCGTTATTATTACGGTTTTAGATACTTTTCTACTGTTATTTCTTATCAATAAAGGGATTCGTAAAATGGAAGCCTTTATCATTGTTTTGGTTTTGATAATTGGAGTTTCATTTGTTTTCGAAATGTTTTTTGCACAACCAGAATTAGATAAAGTTTTATACGGGTTAATTCCTTCTATGCCTAATGAAGCGGCGCTGTATATCGCAATTGGAATTATTGGTGCTACCGTGATGCCACACAATTTATACTTGCATTCTTCATTGGTACAAACCAGGAAATTCGATAGAACGCCAAAAGGAATTAAACAAGCGATTAAATATAATTTTATTGATTCGACGATTGCGTTAAACCTAGCATTTCTTGTTAATGCAGCCCTTTTAATTTTGGCAGCAGCCACCTTTTATAAAAGTGGTATGCATGAAGTAGCAGAAATTCAAGATGCACATAAGTTTTTAGCACCGCTGCTAGGAACCAAATGGGCGCCCATATTATTTGCTGTTGCATTGATTGCAGCCGGACAAAGCTCCACGGTTACTGGAACATTAGCCGGACAAATTGTAATGGAAGGCTATCTTAATTTAAGGATTCAGCCGTGGGTGCGCAGAATTATCACTCGATTGATAGCAATTGTTCCTGCAGTAATTGTAATTAGTATTTTTGGTGAAGGTGTAACTGGAAAATTACTCATTTTTAGTCAAGTCATTTTAAGTTTACAATTGGGTTTTGCCATTATTCCATTGATTCATTTTGTAAGTGATAAAACAAAAATGAAGGGATTTCATATCAGTCGAATGACTCAAATTGCGGGTTGGACCGTTGCTTTAATAATTGTATCGCTCAATATAAAATTAGTTTATGACGAAATAGGAGGTTGGTTAGAAGCTTCTGAAAATCCAATTATTCTTTGGTTGACAGTTGTTCCTTTGGCATTCGCTTTTTTAATATTGCTGCTATATATTATTTTAAAACCTTTCGTTTCAAAATCTAAAATTGATATTCAAAACCATTCACCCCATAATTTGAAATTAAAGTTTGAAGAATCGATTACCTTAACTCATAAAAACATTGCCGTCACTGTAGATTTCTCTGACTCTGATGAAATGGCTTTGAATACCGCTTTTAAGTTGGGAGGAAAAACAGCCGAATACACTTTAATTCATATTGTAGAAACGGTAGGAGCAATGATTTTTGGAGAAAGAATAGACGATCACGAAACATTGATTGATGAAAAACTATTAAATGAATACAAAGAAATGCTATCCGAGAAAGGTTTCAGGGTTACCACAAAATTAGGATTTGGTGATCCATCGAAAGTAATTCCAACGATTATTAATGAAGCAAATTTTGATATTTTGGTAATGGGAACGCACGGTCACACTGGATTTAAGGATTTAATTTTTGGAACGACGGTAAATAAATTGAGACATAAAATTTTTATTCCGTTATTAATTGTCAAAAATTAATTTTTAGATGAATCAAATTAATTAGTAGGAATAAAACAGAGTTTTTTTACCATAAAAGAGTATTTATGGTTTGTAGTGGTAGCGCAATTCGTAAATCATAATTTAAAAATCAGAAATTAAAAATATTCACTCAAATGACTTATTCAGAAGAAAATTACCTCAAGACTATATATCATCTTACTTCAGTTTCAGAATTAGCCATTAGCACCAATGCTATTGCTGAAAAAATGGAAACTAAAGCATCATCTGTTACTGATATGCTGAAGAAATTAGCCGAAAAAGATTTGATTAATTACATAAAATATCAAGGAGTTTCTCTGACTGAAAAAGGACAACTTGCGGCAAAAATGATTGTTAGAAAGCACCGACTTTGGGAATGTTTTTTAGTAGAAAAATTAGACTTTTCTTGGGATGAGGTTCATGATGTAGCAGAACAATTAGAACATATAAAATCCGAGAAATTAATTAATAGATTGGATGATTTTCTAGGCAATCCAACTGAAGATCCGCATGGAGATCCTATCCCAGACGCTAATGGGAGGATTGTAAAAATTGAAAAACGATTACTTTCGGAGTTAGAGAAAAATCAAGCTGGAATTTGTGTGGGTGTCAAAGACACTTCATCTGATTTTCTACAATATTTAGACAAACAAGAAATAGCATTAGGGTCGCAAATACAGATTTTAGAAAAGGAAAGTTTTGATTCGTCCTATAGAATTCGCGTTGGAAGCAAAGAAATAATGATTTCAAATAAAATAGCTAGTAATATATACATTCAATAAACATGTTTCAATCTGTAATCGACTATTTTAGCAGTATCGACCCCATTTTAGCGGCATTATATGCGAGTTTATTTACCTGGTTTCTAACCGCATTAGGTGCCTCATTTGTTTTTATGTTCAAAACCATGAACAGAACTTTTCTTGATGGAATGCTTGGTTTTACGGGTGGCGTTATGGTCGCCGCTAGTTTTTGGAGTTTATTGGCTCCAGCCATAGAAATGACAGGAGGCGAAGGTTTTGCTAAAGTGATGCCCGCCGCGATTGGTTTTTTTCTTGGCGCACTTTTCATTTTTGGAATTGACAAAGTGCTTCCTCATTTACATATTAATTTTAAAGTGAGCGAAGGCATCAAATCGCCTTGGCAACGCACCACTTTACTAGTTTCTGCAATTACCTTGCATAATATCCCAGAAGGATTAGCCGTTGGAGTTCTTTTTGGAGGTGTAGCCGCTGGAATTCCAGAAGCTTCTATTGCTGGAGCAGTAACTTTGGCTATTGGAATTGGGATTCAGAATTTTCCAGAAGGAATTGCTGTTGCCATGCCATTACGAAGAATGGGAATGAGCAGATGGAAAAGTTTTATGTACGGACAATCTTCGGCAATAGTTGAACCTATAGCTGCTGTTTTAGGAGCTTTTGCGGTGACTTTTTTTACGCCCATTTTACCTTATGCTTTAGCTTTTGCTGCAGGCGCCATGATTTTTGTAGTGATTGAAGAAGTAATTCCCGAAACACAACAAGATAAAAACACTGATATTGCGACGATCGGATTTATTGGAGGTTTCATTATTATGATGGTACTAGACGTAGCTTTGGGATAAGTTTATATTTGTTTTCAAAAGCGAGAAAAGCGTATATTTATCATTAGATTTAAAAATCAGCAATGAAAAAAGTATTTACGGTATTACTTATATTGTTAAGTAGCTTCGCTTTCGCGCAAAAAATAACAACTCAATATTACAGTAAAGTAAAACAAAACAGTTGTTTTAAAGGAAAAGGATACAAGTTAGTATTGAAGGAAATGTTAGCAGATTCCCGCTGCCCGTAAGGAGTAACTTGTATTTGGGCAGGTGAAGTTTATGCTGTAGTTTCAGTTTATAAAGATTCAGAATTTATTGAAGACAAAAAGTTAGTCTTTTCTACGAATAATGATACAGTAAATTTGAAGTGGATTACTCCTTATTTAGATGAAAGCCAAAGAGCAATTAATAGTTTAACTATTGAGCCACATCCGCATGTGGGAAAGGTTATTAAACCAAAAGATTATTATTTAAAAATTGGTTACATGAAATACAATTAACCGCAGCTTCCACAGCCACTCCCACAGTCTTTGTCGGATTTTTTACTTTTGAAAAAGAATTTTTTGACTAGAAAAGCAATGGCTATTCCAAGTATAGCGAAGGCTATTATTTCTTGATACATAATTGTTATTTTAGAATTTGGTAGGCAATCAAAGCGACTATATAAGCAAATCCAGACATTAATATCAATTGTCCCAGAGGCCATTTCCATGAGTTGGTTTCTTTTTTAGTAATAGCAAGTGTTCCAGCACATTGCATCGCAAAAGCATAAAATAGAAGTAGTGATATTCCTGACGCAAAATTAAATACTTTTTGGCCCGTTACTGGATTAATTTCAGCAGCCATTCTGTTTTTTATCGTTACTTCATTATCGCTTCCGCCTACACTGTAAATCGTTGCTAATGTTCCGACAAATACTTCTCTCGCTGCAAACGAGCTGATAATGGCAATTCCTATTTTCCAGTCGTAACCTAATGGCGAAATAGCAGGTTCGATGGTTTTACCCATAATTCCTATATAGGAGTTCTCTAGTTTTTGAGATGCAACTGCGTTTTCAAAATCTTGTTGATTTAGAGGAGCGTCCATATGACTTTCAGTAACAATTTGTTCCGCGTTATTGAAGTTTTTTCCCGGTCCGTAAGAAGCTAAAAACCACAATACAATGGAAATAGCCAAGATGATTTTTCCTGCACCAAGTACGAATGCTTTTGTTTTTTCGACTACATTAATACCAACATTTTTGAAAAGTGGTAATTTGTAATTAGGCATTTCTACTACGAAATACGTTTTTCCTTTTATTTTAAGGATTTTATTTAAAATGTAAGCGGAGAAAATAGCCATTCCAAAACCTAATAGGTACAATAACATCAATGTTAATCCTTGCATATTCAAAAAACCAAAGAGATGTTTGTCTGGAATTACCAATCCAATGATAATAGCATATACAGGTAATCTTGCTGAACACGTTGTAAAAGGGGTAACTAATATGGTGATCAATCTTTCTTTCCAGTTTTCGATATTTCGTGTAGCCATAATAGCAGGAATAGCACAGGCTGTTCCTGAAATAAGCGGAACGACACTTTTACCAGATAATCCAAATTTTCTCATGATTTTATCCATTAGGAAAACTACTCGGCTCATATATCCACTTTCTTCCAGTATGGAAATAAACATAAACAGGAAAGCAATTTGTGGTATAAATATCAAAATTCCTCCAATTCCCGGAATGATTCCTTGCGAAATTAAGTCGGTCAAAACTCCAGCAGGTAATTCCTCTGCTACATAAGCACTTAATGACGCAAAACTAGCATCAATAAAATCCATTGGTATGGTTGACCATTCAAAAATAGATTGAAAAATGACAAACAAAATCAAAAAGAAAATTACATATCCCCATACTTTGTGAGTCAATACGCGATCAAGTTTACTTCTGTAATCCTTAGCAATGGACGTATCTATCTTTAAACCTTCTTTCAAAACATCATTAATGAATTGATAGCGTTTGATGGTTTCTTTTTGTTGTAAACGCTTTAAATCAGAGTGAGATTTAGTAAATGAACTTCGTATTTCGTTTCGATCTAAATTCAGGAAATTAACATCTTGCGTGATTACTAACCATAATTTATACAATAACTGATTAGGAAATGCCTTGCGCAAACTATCAAAATATTCAGGTTCAATTACAGAAGCATTCAAACAAGGTTCTGTTGAAAGAGTTCTGTAGGTGATAATCATTTCTTTTAACTCTTGAATTCCAAAACCTTTTCGCGAACTGATGAGTGCGATCTTAGTTTTTAAATGTTCTTCAAGGTAAGGGATGTCGAGTGAAATTCCTTTAAACTTCATTCGGTCAGCCATATTGATGACTAAAATAGTAGGAATTTCTAAATCTTTTATTTGCGTAAAAAGCAAAAGATTTCGTTTAAGATTCTCTACATCTGTAACTACTAATGCAACGTCTGGATATAATTTGTCGTTTTTATTAAGTAATAATTCAATAACTACGTTTTCGTCAATTGAACTTGCATTTAAGCTATAAGTTCCAGGTAAATCAAGGATATTTGCTTTGATATTATTAGGTAATTTGCAAAACCCAATCTTTTTTTCAACAGTAATACCAGGATAATTCCCTACTTGTTGATTTAAACCTGTTAGTTGATTAAAAACGGAAGTCTTACCCACATTTGGATTTCCAATTAGGGCAATATTGATGTTTTGTTTGCTTACCATAAGTTGAGTTTTATAATGTCAACTTCAATTTCTTTTGCTGTTTCTACTCTAATAGCTACATGTGAACCATTAATGTTGAGAAACAAAGGGTCACCAAAAGGAGCAATCTGAAGTAATTCAACTGTATTGCCAGGCAAACAGCCCATTTCCAATAATTTTAATGGAACGACAGCAATGTCAAAATCTTTTATGATGGCTTGCTCGCCTTTTTTGAGAGAATGTATTGTGGTATGCAAAGCTTATTTAGATTGAATTAATATTGCAAAAATACACATTTTAAAACAAAGGCAAATGATAAATGTCACATTTAAATGCCAAATCATAATAAATAAACTGTTTGAATATAAAGTGTGAATTGCTTTAGAGCAAGATGTGGATTTTGTGTTTATTCTGCGGCTAAGAACGTAATATCTTCAATTAATCGTTTGATATCTTCTTTGTTGGTCCCGTCATAAAAACCACGAACTCGTTTTTTAGTGTCTACCAAAACAAAGTTTTCAGTATGAACCATGTCATATAATTGACTGGGTTTTCCCAATTTTACAGCCAAATACGATTTTCTGGCCATAGTGTAAATTTCCTTTTTGTCGCCAGTGACTAAGTTCCATTTATTATCGTCAACCTTATGTTCTATAGCGTAAGTTTTTAAAGCGGAAACACTATCGGTTTCTGGAAATACGGTATGAGACAGTAATTTTACTTTTGGATTATTAGCAAATGCCGCTTGAATTTCAGATAAATTTGCGGTCATCTTTGGGCAAATTGTGGGGCAAGTGGTAAAGAAAAAATCAGCAACGTATATTTTGCCTTCGTAATCTTTTTGAGTAATCGTTTTCCCGTTCTGATTGGTAAATGAAAAATCAGCGATAGTGTGATACTTGCTTTTATATTGCACGGTGCTATCAACTAATTCAGGATTTACATCAGCGGGATTATATATAGGAAGCGTTTTTTGTGGCTTTAAAGCAGAATAAAATAATGACAAAACGATTACTGAAAAAACGATGAAGACTCCTAAAAAGATGCGGTATTTTTTGATTAATTCGAACATGATCCTATTTTGGTGCAAAAATACAAAAACCTGCCATGTTTTTTAGCTGAATTAACATATTCTTAGTCGTTTTTACTTTTAGTTTTTGCTTTGTAACACCTTTTTTAAAATGGTAGTTATTCCTCTTTCTTTTTAGAAGTAGTACAAACACATGGTATTAGTTTCTATAGGATAATTTCAAAGTAAATATTAACTTAAAAATTAAAAATTTTATTAATAGCTTTGTGAAAATAACTGAATAACTAATAAAAAATGAAAAAAACAACTAATAAGCAATTGCTTTTTGTGATTCCTGCAATTATGGGTTTTGCTTTGGGTCAAGCCCAAAATGCCCCTTCAACTAAGGAACCTGGGATTAATGTCAACTATATGGACAAAAAAGTGAAACCAAGTAATGATTTCTTTCGCTATGTGAACGGAACTTGGTTGGACAATACCGCTATTCCAAATGACAGAACGCGATGGGGAAGTTTTGACGAATTACGTCAAAGAACGGATGCTGATGCTTTGGAAATCTTAAAAGATGCGACTAAGAATCCCGCTTACAAATCAAACACGGATCAAGGAAAAGCAGTCAATTTGTATCTAACTATTCTTGATACTGTAGCAAGAAACAAAGCTGGTATTGCTCCCTTAAAACCGTATTTAGCAAAAATTAACGCCGTTAAGAACACTAAGGATTTAGAGGCTTTACTTATCGAAATGGAACCTTTTGGTGGTATTGGCTTTTTTGGTGCTGGAGTAGGAACTGATGCTAAAAACAGTAGTAGAAATGTGATTAACTTAGGTCCAGGAAGCGTAGGATTACCTGATAGAGACTATTATGTTTCTGACGATGCGGATTCTAAAGAAAAACGTGCTAAGTATGTTTTACACGTTGCTAAAATGTTGCAATTTCTTGGTGATAAACCAGCTGTTGCCAAAGCAAATGCAGAAAAAATTCTAGCACTTGAAACTGAAATGTCTAAGCCAAGATTAGATAGAGTGGAACGCAGGGATCGTCGTAAGTCCTACAACCCAATGACTTTAGCTGAATTAAGTAAATTGACACCTTCTATTAATTGGAATACTTATTTTACAAAAATTGGTTTAGCAAAAGTGGATACGGTTATCGTTTCTCAACCAAAATACATGACGGCGCTAGAAACTATTTTTAAAGAAAATAAAGTAGCCGATTGGAAAGCATACATGTGCTGGAGTTTATTAAACAGAGCTTCTAGCCAGTTGTCGACTACTGTTGAAAATGCAAACTTCGATTTTTACGGAAAAACTTTAACAGGAGCTGTGAAGCAAAGACCTCGTGATGAAAATGCGCTTCAAACAATTAATGGAACAATGGGTGAAGCCCTTGGAAAATTATATGTAGAGAAAAAGTTTCCGGCTGAAGCCAAAGCTAAAGCGGAGAAAATGATCAAGAATATCTTTCTAGCGTTCGAAAACAGAATTAATAACTTGTCTTGGATGTCGGCAGAAACGAAGGTTAGTGCTGTTGCTAAATTGCATAAATCACGAATTAAAATTGGTTATCCTGACAAATGGAAAGATTATTCAGCTTTGACTATTCAGAGTCCAAAAGAAGGTGGAACTTATTTTGACAATGTTAAAAACATGGCGCAATGGCGTTTCAACGAAAATATTGCTGAGTTAACGAAGCCAGTTGATAAAGATAAATGGGGAATGTCGCCACAAACTGTGAATGCGTATTACAATCCATCCAATAACGAAATTGTATTTCCAGCAGCTATTTTACAACCACCTTTTTACAATTACCAAGCTGATGAAGCGGTGAACTATGGTGGAATAGGTGGTGTTATAGGACACGAAATCTCTCATGGTTTTGATGATTCAGGATCACGTTACAACGCTGATGGAAATTTAGTAGACTGGTGGACAGCCGAAGATTTGAAACAATTTTCAGCCTTAACGGGAGCACTTGCTGCTCAGTACAGCGCTTTAGAGCCTTTACCAGGAACTTTTGTTGATGGTAAATTTACTCTTGGTGAAAATATTGGAGATTTAGGTGGTGTAAATGCGGCTTATGATGGTTTGCAATTGTATTTAAAAGAAAATGGAAATCCAGGATTAATTGACGGATATACTCCAGAGCAACGTTTCTTTATTTCTTGGTCAACAATCTGGCGTTCAAAAATGCGCGACGAAGCGTTGAAAAACCAAGTAAAAACAGATCCGCACTCTCCAGCAATGTACCGTGCTTATGTACCGTTGCAAAACATAGATAATTTCTATAAAGCTTTTGATATTAAAGCAACTGATGGAATGTACATTGCTCCAGAAAAAAGAGTTAGAATCTGGTAATACTTCATTAAATCAGAACTTTTATAATAACGAAAAACCCATTCGCCGCGGCGAATGGGTTTTTCTGTTTTCAATAATAAAGAGTTGACAATTACTTCACTAAATATTCTTCCATAAATCTAATAACAGCCAAACGTTGGTAATCAATATTAGCTTTCTTTTTGAATCCGTGTCCTTCATCTTTCGCTTCTAGATACCACACTGTATTTCCTTGTGCTTTTAGTTTATCACGCATTTGCATAGCTTCGGTCACCGGGACTCTTGGGTCATTTGTTCCTTGAATAATAAACATTGGTTTCTTTATCTTGTCAGTATTATTCAGCGGTGCCATTTTGTCGAAAAACGCTGCCATTTTAGGATCTCTTTCGTCACCATATTCCGCTCTTCTCAAATCACGACGGTATTCTTCAGTGTTTTTCAAAAATGTATTGAAGTTTGAAATCCCAACAATATCAACGGAACATTTTATTTTATCTGCATAATGAAAGGCTGTCGCCAAGGTCAAATAGCCACCATAACTGCCTCCCATAATCATGATTTTGTCTTTGTCTAATTCAGGTTGTTTAGCAATCCAATCTAATAAAGCACCAATATCCTTAACTGAATCTTCTCTTAAAAAACCGTTGTCTTTAGCTAAATAGGTTTTTCCAAAACCAGAGGAACCTCTAACATTAGGGTATAGTAACGAAACGCCCATTTCACTGGTGTAAAAGTTATTTGAACCTAAAAATGAAGCCATCGACTGTCCTTCAGGTCCACCGTGAATCATAATAATAACAGGTCTTTTTCCTTTAAATTTTGGCGAAGCAGGATAATAAAATCCGGATATTTTTAAATCATCAAAACTTTTCCATTCGACATATTTAGGTACAGACATGTCCGATTTTTGCATTTCGCCCAATTCGCTTTCTGTCCAACGATTTGTTTTTCCTGTTTGTATATTTAATTGGTACACATCAGAGGCAGATTGCGCTGTTGACTGATTGAAGAAAATATTCTGATTGTTTTTTGTAAAACGAGCATCGCTTATCAAACCAATAGGAAGATTTTTTACTTCTTTGTAGGCCTTTGTCGCCGTATTCATCAAATACATCTTGTTTAAACCCGCTTCGTTCGTAATAAAAACAATCGATTTTTTATCTTCGGATACGTCGTAATTTTCTACATTCCAGGGAATAGTACTAGTGTAATAAGTTGTTTTCTTAGTTTTTAAGTTCATTGATGCTAAACGCTCAAATTCATTGTCCTTGTCAGTTAGAAACCAAATCTCATTTGGCACATTCGAGAAAGTCGCATCAGATTGCGAAACTCCTTTGCTGTTTCTATCGCTAATTTCGGTTAATTTACCGGTTGCAATATCTAATAACCAAAGGTACGATTCGTTAATAGAAACATATTCACCAATTACTAATTGCTTGCCGTCAGGTGAAATATCTTGAATTCCCCAGCCGCCACCTTTTACTTGTAGAATTAATTTTTCAGTTTTAGGATTGTTAGGATCCATGTAGTAAATATCGCGATCACCACCGTTTCTTTTAGTGGAAGAGTAATAAAATCCCTTGCCATCTTTGCGCCACGTGATTCCTCCGTTTTGAGATCTTCCACCATCGGTCAATAGTGTTGATTGCAAGGTTTTTAAATCAAGTTTAAATAATTGACCAAATTCATTTCCTCCAATGTCTTTAGAATATACTAAATATTCTCCTTTTGTTGGCTCATACGAAGCAGCACTCACAGGCTCATCAAAAAATGTGATTTGCGTTCTCGCTCCCATAACTTGTGAAACATGGTGTAATTGCGAAGTTGAACCAAATCGTGTATTGACGATAATTTCATTTTTCAACGGATGAATTTCAGCTAAAGAAGCGCTTCTAGATTCAGAATATTTTTTAACATCATTAGAAAGTTCTTTTGGGATCTCGGCAATATTTTCTGTAATTAAATTTTCATTAGGAACTACCACACCCTTCTTTTGCTGCGCGTGCGCGATAAACAAAGCTAGAAATGAAGTTGCTAAAAGAGCATTTTTTAATTTCATAATTTTTTAGTTTTTATTTGGTTGTAATTGCGTTTTGTCGTGCTTTTCTTAACGAATAATTGACCATATACAAACCGCTTAAAATAATACTGCCACCAATAATAATTGCCGCGTTAAGTGATTCGTTAAAAATAATAGCACCTAAAATTACAGCAATTATTGGATTTATGTACGCATAAATGGTACTTATGTGCGCTGGTAGATGTTGCAGTGCATAAATAAAGGCAATAAAAGTAAGTACAGAGCCAAAAACAACTAAATAAGATATGGCCCACCACGAAATAGCTGGAATTGAAGTCAATGGCACTCCTGTTCCCGTGGCTCCGGTAAATGCAAAAAGAAAAATACTAGAAATAAACATTTGGATTCCCAAACCAAAATAAGGATTAAAACTGGCTGCTTTTTTCTTAGTATACAATGATCCAAAAGCCCACGTCAATGTTGAAATCAACGAGAGTGCTATGCCAAATCTAAAATCAGGTTGTATAAAATCTGCTAAATGATCGTAGAAAACAACACATACGCCGCTAAAACTGATAAGCAAACCTACTATCGACAATCGGGCTAATTTTTCGCCTCTAAACATACTTATGATTACGACCCATAAAGGGACAAGTGCTCCAATAATAGCTCCCAAGCCGCTACTAATATATTTGACGCCCCAAGTGCTTAATCCGTTACTTAAAACAAAATTTAGAATACTTAGAATAAGAATTGTTTTCCATTGTTTGCCCTTTGGCCAAGGTGCTTTTTTGAATAGAAAAAAGGAAATATAGAGGATTCCGCCTAGAAATTGTCTGATGGCAGCAAGTTGTAAAGGAGGCATGTGTTTAACTCCTTCTTTTGAAGCAATCCATGTAGTTCCCCAAAAAAAACTGACGAAGCATAATGCTAGGATAGGCAATCCTATCAAGCTGATTCGGGAAGAAACAGCATTCTTAATTTTAGTTTTCACTTTACAAATTTGGTTCTGTAAAAGTATATTTTAAACGGTTTATAACTTTGTCATTTTCAATTAATTTTCCATTAGATGGTTTTGAATGATCAAATTTCGGTAAAGCTAAATTCAGTTCGGCTGCTTTTTGAGTGTAATATTGTTCACGTGAAGGATGAAAGTAAGAAACGGCGTTGAAGATTTCATTCCAAGAATTCATTTCTATAATTTTTAAAATAATTCCAATGCAATCTTTTTGATGAATTAAATTAACGGGAGCATCTGGATTTTCAAGGTTTTCACGTCCTGCTAAATATTTTCCGGGTTGTCTGTCAGCACCAATTAAACCACCAAAACGAACTAAAGTAGTTTTAAAGTGGGTATTGTTTTGCAATAGCTGTTCAGATTCCAATAATTGTTTGCCACTTTCCGTATCGGGTTGCGGTTTTGTCAATTCAGTTACGATTAATTGTCCTTCTCCATAAATAGAAGTCGAACTTACAAAAATCACGTTTTGAACAGTCGATTGTTCTATAAATGGGATTAATGTTGCTACTTTTTTTACAAATGTTTTCTCATTCGTTGCAGCTGAATCACCTCGCAATTTGGGTGGAATATCGATTATTAAAGTTTCACTTCCTTGTAAAAAAGAGTTCATAGCATCTGAGAAACTATTGCTATCAAGATTTTCTTTGTCAATAAATAGAGGAATATCTATTAAAAAAGGATAGATTCCTTCGTCCTTCAATATCGAAAGTTTTTCTACAGTTGTTGTTGATCCATTAACCTGAAATCCTTTATAAAGTATGGCTTTCGCCAACGGTAATCCCAACCAGCCACAACCTAGAATGCTTATTTTTCTCATGTTATTTAGTGTAATAGTATGCGTATTTATAAAAATTTCATCTATGGTAACCATTAAATTTAATTAAGCCATTACCCAGATTAAGAATTTTGCGCCCATGTTGCTTAAAACACTTAATTTGTTTGAACGCTTTGACTATTGTCTTTTAAAAATCGATATAAATTTGCTTAATCTGTGTTTACATTTTCTCAATATATAATCATTTGAGCACCTATTTCACTCGACTTTTAAACTATCTATAACCGCTGGAATTTTACGTTTTACTACAGGAATGGTGATGGCGGGAATTAAAACAGTTGGATTAACAATTACGGGACTCGGTTTTATCTTCTCTTTTATCAAAACAGCATCGTTCAATACGAAAGGAGTTGGCATCATCCAATTTTCTCTTTTTTGAATATTAAACAATGGATTTGTCATTAAATCAAAAGAACTTTCTAATAATTCCATATCAAAAATAGCATTGGAATTAATACTGAATTCCAGTTCTAGTGGTGCATTATCCACCAAATAATAACTTAGTATTTTTTTTCCTTTACGCTCGTATAAAGAATTTTTTTGTCCTAAAGTTGTTACTCCATTTGCCTTAAAATTGTAAATTGTCATCTTTTCATTTGCAAAAATATCATATCGATTTACATTTCTATTTGGAGTAATGAAGATCTTTAATTTTCTCTGATTTCCTTCTATTCGATCTTCTAGAAATTGGATTGTAGGTTTTAGAAGTTCTTTTTTAGGCGCATCAACAATATAAGTAAAACCAGAATTGTATTTGCTAAATAATGGAATGGCATTCGTAGGCGTTGCTTCTTTTGGATTTTCACCTAAATAACTTTTAGTCCAAGAATCGAGATTCGTGTCATAAGTGGCCCAACTTGCTTTGTCCGTATCAGCGTTATAAATGTATAATAGACTGTTTGATTTGGCCTTACCAAATTCATAACCGGAATCAAAATGAGCTTTAGCAAAAAATCCAATTGAAACTACAAAAAGCAATAATCCCCACATTCCTTTTTTAGCGAAAGCCCCAAAAACGGGAAGCAATAAGCCAAAAAGTAGTACAGTAAGAATAGCACTTCCAAAAAGCACTTTTAATCCTAAACCTATTGGAAACATTTGGATAAAAGGAGCAATAATTATCAAAGCAGGAATGCTCAAAACAAGAGTTAGTATGTTGTTAGACCTTTGCGTAATAATGAAAATACCAAATATTAATAGGCCAAAATAAACTGGGATAATCAAGAATCCGGCTCCTTGTAAACTAAAAGCAAGAATTCCATTGATAATAATCCAAATGAATAATGGCGCAACATATTGATTTATGTTTGCTTTTTTAGCAGAAAAACGTTGGTAAACAAAAAAGCTGATAGCTAAAGCCAAGAGAACAAAAGCAGCGATATACGAATGACCATTATAAGTGAAGCCGTTCAGCAAATCATTGTATTGCGGATAAACAAAAAGTAATCCCTTCCATCCGAAAAAAGCTATTAATCCAACAAGAGTTGCAGCAATCAGAAACGGGACAAATCCTTTTGCAATTTCAGAAAATGACAAAACTCGTTTTGCTATTCCTAAGAAAATCAGTCCTATAAATAGAATCAATCCAATGATCGTCATTGGTAAAACCCAACTAAAAGGATAGTTTATAAAGGTGTACGGAATTGAAATATAAACATAATCCTCGCTTGCTTGTGTTGTGTTTAAATCAGCATTTGAAAAATATTTCAGTAATGGCATCAAATAAGTGCCTTGATGTGCTAATGTATTTTTGTTTAAATGATTGATGTCATCTTGTGCAGTGTGATAATTATAATGGTCGTCAATGAAGGCAAAATTGTAACCCTGAATGTTACCTTGTTCTCTAAAAACTGTCAAGTCAGTATCGTTAGGTAACATTTTATAAATGCTATACATTAACGAGTTTGAAACCGGAAAAGTGGCTTTTGCAGCAGCAAATTCTTTTACTAAACCTGCATTTCCTTTGTTAGTTTCCATCAACATATAACTTGGTCCCGAAGAACCACGAGCTTCAAAATTGAGAACTAAACCAACTTCTTTTGCCCATTGATGTTGGGTTACAAAAAGAGCAGCGCCATTTAACCCTAATTCTTCTGCATCCGAAAAAAGGATTATAATATCATTTTTATGCGGAGTTTTATTGTGTAAAAAAGCGCGCGCACTTTCGAGTATTGTTGCCACACCTGAGCCTGCGTCACTCGCTCCTGGAGAGTAGGAGTGTGGTGCGCTGTCATAATGAGTAAGCAATAGCAGCGCTTTAGAGTTGGAAGAACCTTTTATTCTAGCCAAAATATTTTTTGATTTTACTAGATTTCCCCAATCGCTAAGTGTATAACCTTCTTGTAGGGAAGTTTCCAGCCCTAATTCATTTAACTCTTTTTGAAGATAATTAGCTACTACCTCATGATTTTTTGAACCCACGTAATGAGGTTGTTTCGAAATTTCCGCCACTTGAGTCAAAGCTCGTTTGGTCGAAAACTCCGTTAGTGGGCGGTCATCATCCGATGTCCATTGAGGCATCATTGTAAAGAAAATTAGCCCCAAAGTTACGGTTAGGAATACAACGGCGATAATTGATGAAGAATCTTTTTTCATTGTAGTAGAATTTGGGTTCTAAATATCTTTTTTGACTAACATATAAAAATCATTATCCAAAACCATATAGCCTTGGTCGTACAGAAAGTAGTAGGTATTTCCTGTTTTAGTCTGCAGAATATTGGTTAAAAATTCGAAATCAAATCCCTTACTCAAGAGTTTTGCCCTTGTCGTTTTCGACTTTCCTTCGGTGTTTAGCTCGGATAGAATGCGGTAATTTTTGCGCAACTTGTTATTAATATTTCGCATATAATTAGTACTGTCCTTATTTATTTTGTTGTTATAGGCATTGCGACAGCCATCACTACAAAACTTTTTGTCTTCCCGACCTACAATTTTCTCTCCACATTCTAAACAGGCTTTGCTCATGGATTTATTTTTTTGATGTCATACAAATCAGTTCTTCGATCCTTAAGAATACGAACACTTCCATGCTCGTGAAGTTCTTTTAACAAATTCAAATCGACATCTACAATAAGCGTCATTTCCGTATTAGTAGTAGCTTCTGCTTTGATCCCATTACTTGGAAAAGCAAAATCCGAAGGTGTAAATACGGCTGATTGTGCATATTGAATATCCATGTTATTTACCTTTGGGAGATTACCCACACAACCCGCAATAGCAACATAACATTCATTTTCGATTGCGCGAGCTTGAGCGCAATGTTTAACTCTCGTGTAGGCATTTTGTGTATCTGTCAAGAATGGTACAAATAAAATATTCATTCCCTCGTCAGCCATTAAGCGCGATAGTTCTGGGAATTCGACATCGTAACAAATCATGATTCCTATTTTGCCACAATCGGTGTCAAAGGTTTTTATTGTAGACCCTCCAGTCATTCCCCAGTGTTGGACTTCGTTTGGCGTTACGTGAATTTTAGAATACATTTCTGAAGTTCCGTCTCTTTTGCAAAGAAAACCGACATTATATAAGGTGCCATTTTCTAAATATGGCATACTTCCAGTGATGATGTTGATGTTATAAGAAATAGCTAATTCCTGAAAACGCTTCCTGATTGGATCAGAATGCTTCGCTAATTCGCGTATAGCCTCTGCTTCTGATAAATGATTGTAATCAGCCATCAGTGGTGCGATGAATAGTTCTGGAAATAGTGCAAAATCACTTCCATAGCCAGAAACAACATCTACAAAAAATTCGCATTGTTCAAATAAAGCTTCTAAATTGTTCAATTGGCGCATTTGCCATTGTACTAATCCTAGTCTAATAACACTTTTTTCTAAGTTTATCAGTCTTGGACTTTCGTCAAAATAAATATTATTCCATTCTAAAAGAACGGCAAATTCTTTCGAATCGGCATCTCCTTGTAGGTAATTTTTCATTACCCGAATCACGTGGAAATCATTACTCAACTGAAATGACAGCACTGGATCATGTAATTCTTTTCTCTTAACCTTCTGGATATAATTCTTAGGTGTCATTTCTTTGGCATGTTGCCCGTAATTTGGAATTCTACCAGCAAAAACAATAGCTTTTAAATTCAGTTGTTCGCACAGTTCTTTTCGAGCATCATACAAACGTCTTCCTAATCGCAATCCTCTATAGTTGGGATGAATGAAAACATCAATTCCATACAGAACATCTCCATTTGAGTTGTGCGTTGAAAAAGAGTAGTTTCCTGTTATATCCGAATAATTATGGTTTTTATCTACTATGCTCTCATCTACAATTAGCGATAGCGCTGATCCAACTACTTTTCCATCAACTATAATAACCAATTGGCCTTCTGGGAAAATGTTTAATAATTTTTCAATTTGATGTTCTCTCCAATAAGAACCTACCATTTCTGGGTACGATTCAACCATTGAATTTTTTAATTCTTTATAGTCGTCGTATTTTAAATTTCTTAATTCTACTTTATTTATATGGGTTTGCATACTACTGTGTTTTTACCAAATATAACGATTTATTTCCATTTACAAACGTTTACAAATAGTTACAACCGAAAGTAAGTAGTTAGTGACCGAATAATTTTTGCAAGCCATCGCATCTTTGTACCGTTGATTCGAATGAACGTTTTAACAATCAAACTATATATACTAATATTAAAATTTACACGCCATGAAAAACACAGTACAATTAATCGGACACGTAGGACAAGATCCAGAAGTGAAATCTTTAGAAGGTGGAAAAAAATTAGCAAATATTTCTATCGCTACAAATGAAGTTTATTACAAAGAAAACGGTGATAAAGTAGAGAAAACGGAGTGGCATAGAGTTAGCGCTTGGGGGAAAACTGCTGACATCATTGAAAAATATGTTACCAAAGGAAAAGAAATTGCCATAGAAGGGAAACTAACGCATCGCAGCTATGACGATAAAGATGGCGTTAAGCGATTTATAACAGAAGTAGTTGCAAATGAAATTTTGCTTTTAGGTAAATAAAAATTTATTATCTATAAAAAAATAATGCCCTCTGATCGAATCAGAGGGCATTATTTTTACTAGGATAGTTTTTTCAACATATCAAACATTGGACAACGTTTGCAGCGTTTTTCCTCTCCTTTTTTAAATTTCTTGCAGCATTTAGATTTGCAGTTTTCTACAATCTTGATGTTTTCAAGAATTTCTTTTTTATCTTTTTTCTTCTCCTTCTTTTTCTTTTCCAATGTGTTCAGAATTAAAAACTAAGGCAAATGTATGTTATTTTTATCTATTCTAAATAAATTTTAACATTTTAAATCGTAGGTTTTGTAATAGCAATTTGCTGTAAGTCTCTGTCAAACAAATATAAGCCACCTTTATCATCCCCAATTAAGTTGATTTTGTCTAGGATTGATTTAGCTGTTGCTTCTTCTTCTATTTGTTCTGCTACGTACCATTGTAAAAAATTATGTGTAGCATAATCTTTTTCTGAAAAAGTAATGTGTACCAATTCATTTATAGAATCAGATACAAAAATTTCATGCTTGTACAATTCTTCAAACATTCCCTTGAAGGTTTCGTAAGTGGTTTTTGGTGCTTTCAAATCTGTAATTTGTGCATGACCACCGCGTTCATTTACATATTTTATTAATTTCAGCATGTGCAGACGTTCCTCGTCTGATTGTGCAAACATAAATTGTGCAATTCCTTCTAAACCACTGATTTCGGCCCAGCAAGCCATTGACAAATACGTTTGTGAAGACTCTGCCTCAATCCGAATTTGTTTGTTTAGTGCAGTTTCGATATTTTTTGATAACATAATAATAGGTTTTTAGTAAATATACGAAAAGAATTAGAAAGTACTAATCGATATGTTATTGTCAAACCTGTAATTTTTCCTTGTAAAGCATAGAAATAAAAAAAGCCCAAAAGGAAATTTCCTTTTGGGCTTTAAGTATTATAAGTTGTGGATTACTTTACCATGAAAGTAACTCTTCTAACTAATTTTCTAGCAGCATCAGAATCTTTGTTTACTGAAGTATCTTCACCAGCAGCAATTACATTTAATCTTGAAGCAGCAATGTTAGCTTTTACTAAAGTATTTTTGATAGTAGTAGCTCTTGCATTAGATAATTTATCGTTGTAAGCAGATCTTCCTAATTCGTCAGCATGACCAATAATGTCAACTGAAGCTGAAGGATTGTTTCTTAAATAAGTTAAGATAAAATCAGTTCCTTCTGTAGAAACATTTGTTGGTTTAGATTTGTTGAAATCAAAATAAGTAGCAACATAACCACCGTTAATTAAGCTTTTGATTAAATCATTATTGTAAACACCAGAATTATTTCCGCCATTAGCAGCGTAATTTTTCAATATGAAAGCTTCAGTAGTATCGTCTACGCCATTGTTGTTTTTGTCGATAGATTGTCCTTTAGTGTTAACTAAGGCTCCAGCAGCAGTATTTTTTTCAGTATCTAAATAATCAGCTACACCATCGTTGTCAGCGTCAACCATTTTATCTTCGATTGCAGTAACTCTATCTTTCAAAGAAACTACTTCTTTATCAGTAAGTGTAACCCAGTCAGCATGTTTAGTGTTTTTACCTAAGTAAACAGTAACACCAACAGTTCCGTTGAATAAAATTCCACCAAAACCTCTACCTGAATAAGCGCTAGCAGCATCAAAAGCAACATCTTGACTTGCATTAAGAATAGTTGTAAAGTCTCCAGTTAAAGCTACTCTGTTAGATAATTTGATTTGACCAGTTACACCAGCAATAAAATTACCCATTCTGTCTTTAATTGCAGAATTTTGATCTTCTAATTGAGCTAAACCGAAACCTGCATGTCCTAATAAACCAATAGTATTAGTCCAAGTTTCAAAATTCATGATTCTTCCTAAGTTAGCTACTGCTTGAAGATCTGCTCTGTAATATTTAGTGTCAAATGAAAGAGAATTGTTTTTTCCTTCAAAACTGTTGTAACCGAAGTCGGCTTTTAAACCAAATTTGTTGTTGAACATGTATCTAGCTCCAAGATCAACTGTGTAAGGGCTTGGTGTAGATGTAAAATAATTAGCTGACATTGGACGCTGTGTTTTGTTAACACCACCCGCTAATTCAATAGACCATTTGTTATAGTCATTCTCTGTAGTTTTCTCATTCATAGTTTGAGCATTTACAGTTGAAACTGCAGTTGCTAAAACTAAAGCAAACATTAATTTTTTCATTATTGTATTTTTTTAGATTCCATGCAAAAATACAACATAAAATTAGATAAGAAATTTACATCAGTTAATTATGTAAATAAAATCGAAAATTTAGTAAATACCTATTAATTAGTAAGGATATATGCGGTTTAGGAAATTAATTAACGAATTAATCTAGTTTAATAGAATTTTTCTGCTTTTTTTATTAGAAAATGTGCAAGTAAAATACTGTTATTATTGTTAATAATGTTAAAATTAGAAAAAAAAACCTGTTAACTTTTTAAATACAGGTCTTAATTTTAATTTTCGAAACGTGTTAATACATCGATTATTTTATCATACGACCTAAAATTCTCATGTTCAACTTTATGATTTATTTTTTCGTGCTCCCACGTAGTGTGAAAAGGGATGTGAACTGCGTGTCCGCCAATGGCTAAAACGGGTAAAACATCTGATTTTAATGAATTTCCAATCATAAAAAAATCTGAAGGTTCAATTTCTAATCTTTTAATCAAATCCGTGTAGTCAATTTCCTGCTTGTCGGACATCACTTCAATATGATGAAAATATTTTCCTAGCCCTGAATTGTGTAGTTTTCTGCGTTGGTCTAATAAATCGCCTTTAGTAGCAACAACTAGTTTATACTTGCCATGTAAAGCTTTTAGCGTTTCTTCCACTCCATCTAAAAGTACAATAGGTCTTTCAGTCAATTCTTTTCCGTATTGAATAATGCGTTCAATTGCTTCAATGGAAATAGTGTTGTTAGAGATTTTCATTGCCGCTTCAATCATGGAAAGAACATAACCTTTGATGCCATATCCGTATAATTTTAAATTGGCGATTTGTATTTTGAAAAGCTCTTTTGAAATACCCTGATGGGACAGATAGTCACTCATTAAACTACAGAATTTTTCTTCGGTCTCTGCAAAATAAGTTTCATTTACAAATAGAGTATCATCTGCATCAAAGGCAATTACTTTTATATTTTTCATAATTTTTGTTTCTAAAGTAGTTTTGTTTTAATCTTTTTTTAATAGATTTCGCAATGAAATTGTTTTAGAATAGAAGGTGATTCTAATTCCCAAAAGTAGAATCAAACCTCCAACGATCATTTGTAATGTTATTTTTTCGTCTAAAAAAAGCCAAGCCAAAATAGTAGCTAAAACTGCTTGTCCTAATAAAGATAAAGAAACTCTAGTTGCACGCATATTTTGGGTAGCATAACTGATAAGTAGCCAAGCAATCAATTGGCATACTATTCCTTGAATGAACAATACGAACCATCCTGTGTCAGAAAAACCGGTAAACGGTTCGTCCGTAACTGCACAAATTATTCCAAGAAATAGAGTAGAGGTGATAAGGGTAACTAACATGAAAGAAAGTACATCCATCTCCTTAAGCACATCTTTACTAACTAGCATATAAACCGCATATAAAACACCAGATAATATTGCTAAGATAAAAGCCATGTTAAAATCTAAGTTTATGAAAAATTCAAATCCTACAAGAGTTGTCATCCCAAATATTGCAATCAATGTACCTATCCAAAAATTAGTTGCTGGTTTATTTTTTAAAAACAAGAAGGAGCCTACGCCTACCCAAACGGGTGATAAATTAGTAAGTAAAGTGGCTTGTGTCGCACTAGATTGTTGTATAGAGATATTCCAAACAGCAACATCTGAAGCGAATAAGAGACCACAAACAATAGCGAGAATCAAAATACTTGTTCGAGGTAATTTAAATTTTCCTGTTACTAAAATGTAAGGAAGCAATAATCCACCTGCAATTGCCATTCTATAAAAAGCCGAAATCAATCCACCAGTTAGTTGCAGTTTTACCAAAATGGGAAAAACAGAAATACAGATAATTCCAATGGCTAGAGCTAATCGTGGTTTTGCATTCGTCATTTTTGTTTTTTATTTAAAACACCAATTTCACTAATTCCCACGAATAAATTTGTGATAATTAGTGAAATTGGTGTTGAATTCAATTTCTTAATTTATTGTTTCGCCATTGGCAGCATCAGCATCTGGGTTTACAAAAACTAGTTTTTCTTCTGCATTGGTGGTCATCAAGATCATTCCTTGACTTTCAACTCCACGTAGATTTCTTGGTGCCAAGTTTACTAATACAGTTACTTTCTTTCCAATGATATCTTCGGGTTTAAAACTTTCGGCAATTCCTGAAACAATCGTACGGACATCAATTCCTGTGTCTACTTTTAGAATCAAAAGCTTGTTTGCTTTTGGCATTTTAGTAGCTTCTAGAATAGTTCCCACTCGCAAATCCATTTTGGCAAAATCATCAAATTGAATCGCTTCTTTTTGTGGTTCTACTATTTTGTTTTCCGCTTTATTCGCTGTTTTTGTAGATTCTAATTTATCTATTTGCTTTTGGATTTCCTCGTCTTCAATTTTGGCAAACAGTAATTCGGCTTCTCCAATTTGGTGGCCTGCAACAATCAAATCTGAAGATTCTGAAATAGTATTCCATGACAATGGAGTTTCTATTTTTAATATTCTTGATAATTTAGTTGCTGTAAAAGGCAAGAATGGTTCGCATAGCGAACTCAAAGCAGCTGCTATTTGCAAAGAAACATACATTTGCGTTTGCACGCGTTCTGGATTGTCTTTGATTACTTTCCAAGGCTCTTCATCAGCTAAATATTTGTTTCCAAGACGAGCAACATTCATCAGCTCGCCCAGTGCTTCTCTAAATCTATATCTTTCTATAGAACTTGAAATCACGGCTGGATATGCTTTTAATTCCGTCAAAGTTGCTTGGTCTACTTCGGATAATTCATTAGGCGTAGGAACAACTCCGTTGTAGTATTTATTAGTCAACACTACGACACGATTAATGAAATTACCATAAATCGCGACTAGTTCGTTATTGTTTCTAGCTTGAAAATCTTTCCATGTAAAGTCATTATCCTTTGTTTCCGGCGCATTAGATGTCAAAGCGTAGCGCAAAACATCTTGCTGGCCAGGGAATTCTTCCAAATATTCGTGCAACCAAACCGCCCAGTTTTTAGACGTTGATAATTTGTTTCCTTCCAAATTCAAGAACTCATTGGCAGGAACGTTATCCGGCAAAATATAACTTCCTTCGGCTTTAAGCATCGCTGGGAAAATGATACAATGGAAAACAATATTGTCTTTGCCTATGAAATGAACCAATTTTGTGTCTTGATCTTTCCAGTATGGTTCCCAATCTTTTCCTTCGCGCAAAGCCCATTCTTTTGTAGAAGAAATATAGCCAATCGGCGCATCAAACCACACGTATAATTTTTTTCCTTCGGCACCTTCAACGGGAACATCAATTCCCCAATCGAGGTCACGAGTTACGGCACGAGGTTCTAATCCACCATCAATCCACGATTTTACTTGTCCGTAAACATTCGGTTTCCAGTCATTTTTATGTCCCACGAGAATCCACTCTTTCAAGAAATCTTCATAACGATCCAAAGGTAAAAACCAGTGCTTCGTTGATTTCATAATTGGAGTTTCTCCCGTAATTGTCGATTTTGGGTTAATCAAATCCGTAGCATTCAGCGTAGAGCCACATTTTTCACATTGGTCACCGTAGGCTTCTTCGTTGCCACATTTTGGACAAGTTCCCACCACAAAACGGTCTGCCAAGAATTGATCCGCTTTGGCATCATATAATTGCTCGGTTACTTCCTCGATAAAATCACCTTTTTCATATAGTTTTCTAAAGAATTCAGAAGCTGTATCATGATGAATTTTAGCCGAAGTTCTAGAATAATTATCAAATGATATTCCAAAATCAGAGAACGATTTACGGATGATTCCATCATATTTATCGATTACTTCCTGTGGCGTAATGCCTTCTTTTTTTGCTTTCATCGAAATCGCCACTCCGTGTTCGTCACTTCCGCAAACGAATAAAACGTCTCTTCCTTGTAATCTTAAGTATCTGGAATAAATATCAGATGGCACATAAACACCCGCCAAATGGCCAATGTGAATTGGGCCGTTCGTATAAGGCAATGCCGCTGTAATGGTATATCTTTTTGGATTTTGTAACATAATTCAGTTTAATTTCGTGCAAAAATAAGCATTCCAATTTTTATTTGAAGCAATTTCCCGCTATACGTTACAATCTTTTGTGCCGTCCCTACATTAGGGAGCAGCAAAAAAGGATTTTCACTGCTATCGGGGCTAGGGTTTTTAGATTTTCACAACATTTGTCATTCCGAGGAACGAAGGAATCTCATCCAATATGACAAGCATGGTAAAATCATAAAGTGATTCCTAACCCGCTGTAATGACAATTCGATTTTTGGTAATTAAAATTGTAGTTTCCTTACAAACTTTTCTTTAATCTCAATTTTCATAGCTTTGTCAAAATTAATCCAAAGCAAACAAAATCATAATGAATAAATCCTATATAAAATGCTTAGAGTGTAATACTGTAAATTTAAACAAACAGTATTGTACAAACTGCGGCGTCTTACTGGATTTAGTTCTCAAACGCCGAATGTAAACGGAAAAAAAGCTTCAAGAAAAAAAGGATCAAAAAGAAGTTGCAAGTAAAGTAATTAATAAATTTGAAGTCTTTTTTGATAAAGGTTTAGAACACTCAAATATTATAATTAGGTTACTTTTTAAAGCTGTATATTCTATTTGGCTTTTCTTCGCTGTGATTATCGGAGGACTTATAGCACTCGTAACCGCAACTGTTGCAGGTTAAATAAAATAAGAGTTTTCAATGTTTAGAAAAGTGCTTTATTTCACAATGGTTTTTATTGCTTTGACAATTTATTTGATGCAGCGCTTAAACTTACCATTACCAAGCATAGTCAATAATTATGCTAATGATTTATTGTATCTTCCTTTAGTTCTTGGTGCGATTGAATTTATAATTAGATGCGTTAAAAGAGATTCTTCTTTTAGATTACCACTTTGTTTTGTCATTTTTTTAGCGATCTCTTATTCTGTTTTTTTCGAATATTATCTTCCTAAAGTAAATTCTAGATATACAGCAGATTGGATTGATGTAGTGCTATACTTTGTGGGTGGAATAGTGTACTTTTTTATTGGCAATAAGAAGAAAAATATAAGTATCATTTTATAGTTTCTATAATTTCGATTTGGTACACGTACTTTAAATATAAAAAGAAAAAGGCTAACGAAAGAAACAATATAGCAAGTCCTATTACACCTGTATTTATTTTGAGACCTGTTTGTGAAATTTCGATATTAGTGGTTTCAGATTCTATAGTTGTGGTCTCGGCTTTTGGTTTTAAAAGATTATCTTTTATCTGCACTTCTAAAAGTTGAAACTGCTTGTAGGAAAGAAAAAGCCCCATTCCTACAATGAGCATAACTATAACAAAAATAAAAATACTACTATAAAATTGCCATGTAAAACAACGCTTTTGATGCATTGCAGTAAAATCATATTGTTTTAGTTGTCTGTCAAGTTGCACAGAATCTAAAGCAGGATTATTAACCGAAAATTTTTGTTCTAATTGTTGGAGTAGTTCCTTTTTGCCTGCTTGTTTTTTTGGTAATGAATCTAGAGTTGAGGCAAAATCATTGACTATATTGGAAAAACCGGTCAAATTGACCACCAGTTCCAGAGCAAACTGACCACCACTTTCCAGTTCAAATTGACCACCTAATTTTGGGGTAAATTGATTATTAAAAACTACTGACTTTTTCATGTTGTTAGCACCATACATTCGTTAAAAAAATACGGATTATGGCAAACAAAATAACAGACATGAGTAAAATTAGAAAAGTAATTAAATTCTATTGTGAAGGAAAGAGTAAGTTGTTTATAAGTAGCTACTTATCCCTTTCCAGGAATACGGTAAAGAAGTATATTTCTTTATTTGAAGTTCTCGGATTAAACTTTGAATTAATTGATAGAAAAACAGATGCAGAACTAGAACTTTTGTTTTCACAGACTACTGTGGAATCCATTAGTCCCAAATTGCAGATCCTATACGATTTTTTCCCTAAAATGGAACGTGAACTAAAGAAAGTTGGCGTTACCGTACAACATATGTGGGAGCAATATATTGCCGTAAACCCCGATGGTTACAGGAGTTCGCAATTTGCTCATCATTACAAAGTATGGGGTAAACGAGTCAATCCTGTAATGCATATGAATCACAAAGCCGGTGATAAAATGTATGTGGATTATGCCGGAAAAACACTCTCCATCATTGATAAAGATACCGGAGAAATCAAAGAAGTACAGTTTTTTGTAGCCATATTGGGAGCCAGCCAATATACCTATGCAGAAGCTTCCATGAGCCAACAAAAGGAAGATTTTGTTACTTCGGTAGAAAATGCCATGCGTTTTTTTGAAGGTACTCCTGCGGCAATTGTTCCCGATAATTTAAAATCTGCAGTGATAAAAAGCAGTCGTTTTGAGCCAACAATCAATGAAACCCTGGCTGATTTAGCGGAACATTACGAAACTACAATCTTACCTGCCAGGGCTTATAAACCAAGGGATAAATCATTGGTTGAAGGTGCGGTAAAGATATTGTACAGAAGGATTTACGTAACTCTAAAAGAAACCAAATTCTTTTCTCTAGAAGAATTAAACCAGCAGATATGGGATTTATTAGATGCTCATAATAGTCGAAAACTCACAGGACGTCCTTACTCCCGTAAAGAATTGTTTTTAGAAGATGAGAAACAAAAACTACGCCCACTACCACAAGAACGCTTTGAAATCAAATACCAATCCTTTGCAACGGTGATGCAAAACGGACATGTCCAATTAAGTCAAGACAAAAATTACTATAGTGTTCCGTATCAATATGTAAAGAAAAAAGCCAAACTCTTGTATACAAAATCAACCGTGGAGATCTATTACAAATACAATCGAATAGCCATTCATCCGAGGAATTACAAACCTTATGTCTATACCACAACCCCAGAACATTTAGCCAGTACACACCAATTTGTAGCCCAATGGAGCGCTGCTCGCTTCATTGATTGGGCCAGCAGTATTGATGAGGCAGTAGCAGAATATATCATGCAGATAATCGAAAGCAGGAACCATCCTGAACAGGCTTATAAAAGTTGTTTAGGAATACTCAACTTCGAAAAAAAGGTTGGTAAACAGCGATTAATAAATGCCTGTAAACGGGCACTTGATTTTAGAATTTACAATTTTAAGACCATACAGAATATTTTAGAAAACAACTTAGACCATATTGATTTTGAGCAAGAACCCGAGCAGGAACTCCCGAATCACGGTAACATAAGAGGAAAACAGTATTATAACTAAATTAAATCTTGAAAACATGAATGAATCCACAGTAACAAAAATGAAACAAATGAAGCTTTATGGTATGTTCAATGCTTTTAAAACAGCCATTGAAAGCGGGAAAACAGACCACTACACGCTAGATCAGTTTGTATCGATGATTATTGATGCCGAATGGGATGAAAGACATAATCGTCGCATTGAACGCAGTATCAAGAATGCCCGATTCCATTACAAATCAAATATTGAAAGTATCAATTTTGACCAAACCCGTAATCTGGATCGAAACATGGTGCTACGTCTGGCAGAATGCGAATTTGTAGAGAAAAACGAAAACATTTTAATCACAGGAAGTACCGGTGTGGGTAAGAGTTATTTAGGTACAGCATTAGGTTATCAAGCCTGTATACAGGGTTTTAAGGTAAGTTATTTTAATACTTCAAAGTTGTTTGCTAAATTAAAAATGGCCAAAGCAGATGGTTCTTATCTTCGAGAACTGGCAAGAATAGAACGGCAAGATGTTATTATACTGGACGATTTTGGACTCCAAGCATTAGATAGTCATAACCGAATTACCCTTTTAGAGATCATTGAAGACAGGCATAATAATGGTTCTATAATTGTAACATCACAAATCCCAGTGCAAGGCTGGTATGACATCATTGGAGAAAAAACAATAGCTGATGCAATTTTGGATAGGCTGATACATCAATCTCACCGAATCGAATTGCACGGAGAATCTATGAGAAAAAAAAGGGGCATAAACAAAAGCTAATATTTAAGTATATTTGAATACTAATTAACAGATGAAAAAAAGTAGTTTTTAATGAAAAATGGAGGTGGTCATTTTGCTCCGGAATTAGGTGGTCATTTTGAATTGGAATCAGGTGCTCACTTTAAATTGGAATTGGGTGGTCAATATCACTGGAATTTGCAGTGCCATCATTATCGTCTGTCAACGTGCAATAAGTGTCAATATCATCTTGGTTGTAATTTTTCATATGATAGAGCTTTTCTGCATCTACAGTAAGAACTATCTGTACATTTTTTCTCATAATATATTTTTTTAAGATTTAAAATATTTACGTAGGTACAATTATAATTGTGTAACATAATGATTTTTAGTAACTTGCAACTTAGGTAATCAAAGTTAATAATTTTCTTTTAATCAAGCGATACAATTGAAAGTTTAAAAGAGAAAATCAACAAAGTATGCGAATTTGACTTACAAAATGATATTGTAGATTATTATTTCATCTAGTTTTACCACTAAGATCTAGTCTAGTTAAGATTTTTATTTCAAATAAAAATAATTATGAGTATCAACTGGAAAGAAATTCTTCATCCTAAAAACATTATTTTAAATCTTGTTGGCGTTGCCTTTATAACTTTAGCGCTAAAAGGTTTCATGATTCCTAATAAGTTTTTAGATGGCGGAGTAATTGGCGCCTCTATTCTACTTCACGAAATTTTTCATGTTCCTTTTGGAATTCTAGTACTTGTCCTAAACCTACCCTTTTTATACATCGGCAAAAAAATATTGGGAAATACTTTTGTAGTTCAAAGTCTATTTACTTTTACCCTTATAGCCGGCAGCATGACTTTTATTCATATCGATGCAGTAACTTCTGACCGATTACTAATAGCTTTATTTGGAGGTTGTTTGGCTGGTGTAGGAATGGGACTTTGCATTCGAAGCGGTTCTGTGGCAGATGGAATTGAAATTCTTGCCTTACTAACCACTCGAAAAATTGGTTTAAATGTGTCAGAGGTGATTTTTGCAATCAACAGCGTTATCTTTTTATCCGCGGCTGTGTTTTTTGGGATTAGTACCGCTCTATATTCTATTGTTACATATTTTTCAGCGGTCAAATCTCTAGATTATGTGACTAATGGAATAGAACATTACACTTCTTTACATATTATTTCTGGAAAAAGCGAAGAGATAAAATTTTTGATAGCAAACCAATTTCGAAAAGGAATAACTGTAATAAAAGGGGAGCGCGGTTTTTTGCCTGATAGTTTTGATCAAAAGCAAGATTGCGACATTATTGTTACAGTAGTGACACGCTTAGAATTATTGAGAATAAAAGAAAAAATTGTTGAGATTGATCCCGAAGCATTTATGTACATTCAATACATTAAAGATGCTAGCGGCGGAATTCTGCGAAATAAATCCAAGCATTGATTTTGTTAGAAATACTGCTGTTTATTAAAATAAATTTGCTGTATTTCGCTAGTAAAGTGATCTTGATTATATTTGTAAAAGTAATAATCTAAGATTGTATGTTATGGCAAAAGGACCCGAGAAAAACACTAAAAACAAGGCTTTGCACACTAAATTACTCAATCGTAAAAAGGCTAAACTTCAAGAAGAAAGGAAAGAAAAAGCCTTGCGATTGAAAGCTTTGGTCGCTAAAATGAATCAGAAAAAGATTAGTGATGAACCTGATAGTATATAAATTGCATTGTATTTCTTTTCTGTTTTATTTTACCCGAAATTTGCCGCAAACTCCTTAAATAATACTCCAATGGAATTCGGTAGAATCATAATTTCAGAAACAGCAGCAAATAGTGAAAATCCTCAAGATGTAATCAACTCTAATATTTCAGTGATTAACTTGATGCGTGAGGAAAAAATAGATGATGATTTAATTCATGAAGATGCGTTGATGAGCTATTATTTAGATTATTATACCTCTCAATGTACCGAAGGCAATTTTGCGCAATTTGTATATAATTCAAAATGGAATACCGAGCTCAACGAATTAATTGAGGAAGGTTTGCAGTTACTTGGTGCCGAAAAACATTTGGAATTATTCCAACAGCAATGCAAGAAAGTAAAACTGATGAGCAGTGTAAAAAGAGATAAGTTTTTTAAAGGAAAACTGGAAGGCGTAAATCCTATCCGAGATTTGCTCAACAACGACACTTTTTTTGAAATTGAAGAAAACTTGGTACAACTTAATGCTGATTTTCTAAAAACTCATCCAGATTTAGAGGTGCTTTCTGTCGATGATATGTTTGCAACGTTGGAAGAGTTTGTAGGTCACGACATTAACAGAGAATAGTGATAAAATAAATTTTGATGGATATTTTTAGCCTAAGTATTACCGTTTTTTTAGTATGCTATTAAAATAAGTATATTTTTGTAAAACACGTCTAGATGACATAAACCAAAGAAAAGAATATTACTACTTATGGAGCTCATCAATCAATTTTCAGAATTACTTTTATTAGATATTCGAAATATATTGGGTTTATTGTTTTGGGGAAATTTAATATTGGCTTCTCTCTTTTTTACCTTTCGTTTCGCCTTATTTAGTCAGGATAATAATACGCACTTGCTGTTATTTGGGCTTACTAAAATTTTTCAATCTTTTGCATGGTTGTTTTTTTTCTACGAGCAGAAACCTTTTCAGTCAGCCTTTTTAATATTCTTATTCCTAATACATTTGTGCTTGTAAGTTATTATCTAGAATCTATTGTAATGTTAATGCTAGTTAAGGATCGCTCTAAAAGAGATTATAAACTACAAACGCTTGTATTAGTTATTGGGTTGTTAGGTCTTTATGTAGCAGTTTGGCTAAATGTATTGGCTAGTGTTCGTATTTCATTAGTATCATTCATAATTTTTTTACTCTTAATCACGCCTGTTTTGCGCTTTTTGACAGAAACACGAAGCAGTTTATTTAAGAAATTACTTGGGGTTAATTATTGTGTATTAATTATTGCTGTGGTTGTTCGCATTGTGCATCCGTTTTTTAAGAGCTCAACCAGCCTTTATTCAGGTGATCCTGTGCAGAAAATTATCTTTTTAATCGTTTTTTTGATGATGATTATTAGCGGGGTAGGCTATTTACTTTTACTGCAAGAAGAGAAAGAAATTCAGGTTAAAAGTTTACTTGATGATAAAGATAAATTCTTTTCAATTATAGCACATGATCTACGAGGGCCTTTTACTGGGATTATAGGTGGAACGCAATTATTATTAGAAAATCAATTTAGTCAAAAAGAAACAAGAGAGCTTATTGAACTCATTCATGAATCATCTAAAAACACCTCTTCATTACTAGATAATCTTTTAACTTGGTCACAGTCTCAAACAGGAGGACTAGAGTTTCGCCCTGAAAAATAGAGATTAGTTTAGTCGTAGAAAAGACTAAAAAATTATTGGAGAGTGTTGCTAAGACTAAAAATATATCCATAGATATTCAAATCGAGGATAAACAATATGTGTATGCTGATATGAATATGCTTGAAACCATTTTTCGTAATTTGCTTGCTAATGCAATAAAGTTTACCAGAAATAATGGTAAAATAGTGCTTTCTGTGAGAAAAGAGCGAAGTTTAACAATTTTTTCTGTTCAAGACAGTGGTATTGGAATTGCGCCACGAAAAATAGAAAATTTATTTAAAATAGATGAAAAACACACCACCTTAGGAACAAATCAAGAAATAGGAACGGGTTTAGGATTGTTGTTGTGTAAAGATTTTATAGAAAAGCATGGAGGTGAGATTTGGGTTAAAAGCCAAATTGGAAAAGGAAGTGATTTTGAGTTTAGCATACCTGATCATTCTCTAGCTTAGTTACGTTCTATATTTATTGGACTAAAAACAGGCGGAATCTTTACTATTGGTTTTATCTCTCTTCTTAAAACAGTTATTTCATGATCACTTTGTCTTATAAGTCTCAAACAATTACTTAAATTTGCTTCCATTATTAGAAATATAATAGTTATAAAAATCCAACTATGTTACAAATTGCATTTATTAGAGAGAATCAGGAGAAAGTAATCAATGCTTTGGCAAAAAGAAATATGGATGCCAAAAGTGTTGTTGAAGAAGTGGTACAACTAGATGAAAAACGTCGCGCTACGCAAGTGGACTTAGACGCAATTCTATCTGAATCTAATAAATTATCCAAAGATATTGGTGAATTAATGAAAAACGGCGAGAAATCGAAAGCCGCTATTCTAAAAGAAAAAACCATTTTAAATAAAGAGAAAAGCAAGAAGTTAGCCGAAACTGCAGATGCGCTTGCTACTGAGCTTTTAGAAAAATTATACACCTTGCCTAATCTTCCTGCGGATATGGTTCCGGAAGGGAAAACACCTGAGGAAAACTTAAATGTTTTTCAGGAAGGCGATATTCCTGTTTTGCATGAAAATGCGCAACCGCACTGGGAATTAGTAAAAAAATACGATATCATCGATTTTGAATTAGGTGTTAAAATCACTGGAGCAGGATTTCCAGTGTATAAAGGAAAAGGAGCAAAATTACAACGCGCGTTGATCAATTATTTCTTGGACAAAAATACTGCTGCAGGTTACAATGAAGTTCAAGTTCCTCACATGGTCAACGAAGCATCTGCTTATGGAACAGGACAATTGCCAGACAAAGAAGGACAAATGTATCATGATAAAACCGATGACTTGTACTTAATCCCAACAGCTGAGGTTCCTGTGACTAATTTGTTTCGTGATGTAATTTTAAGTGAAAGCGAATTACCTATTTTAACTACGGCTTACACACCATGTTTCCGTCGTGAAGCAGGTTCGTATGGTGCGCATGTACGTGGATTAAACCGTTTACATCAATTTGACAAAGTAGAAATTGTACGTGTTGAACATCCCGATAAATCATACGAAGCTTTGGAAGGGATGGTTGAACATGTGAAAAATATTCTTCAAGAATTGAAATTGCCTTACAGAATATTACGTCTTTGCGGTGGTGATATGGGATTCACAGCTTCTTTAACCTATGATTTTGAAGTGTATTCTACAGCGCAAGAACGTTGGTTAGAGATTTCTTCTGTTTCTAATTTTGAGACTTTTCAAGCGAATCGTTTGAAGTTACGTTTCAAGGATAAAGACGGAAAAAACCAATTAGCACATACACTTAACGGAAGTTCATTAGCTTTACCAAGAGTTTTAGCTGGAATTTTAGAAAACTACCAAACTCCAGAAGGAATTGTAATTCCAGAAGTATTGCGTCCGTATTGCGGATTTGATATTATTGACTAATTAGTGTTCAGTCGTCAGTGATCGGTGTTCAGTTTGCCTCTTGAACAGTACATCGGTTCGCAAACTGAACACTGAATACTGAACACCTGCAATATGAATCACGTTTTTCTTTATATCTTTTTGTCATTCTCGCTATTTGCGTTCTCACAAAACGAACAATTAGCGCAGTATTATTATGAGAAAGGAGATTTTGAAAAAGCTAAAATAGGTTTTGAAGAATTGCTGCAAAAGGTACCTCAAAACACACAATATTTTCTACGTACAATTGACTGTTACCAACAATTACAACAATTTGATATAGCCGAAAAAGCGATTAAGGAAAGGTTTGATAAGTACAAACAATCTAATCTATTGGTCGAACTAGGCTATAATTTTCAACTGCGTAAAGACGATGCTAAAGCTAAAGTTTACTACGATCAAGCAGTAGATAGAATCAGGACAAATCCAAATGAAGTTTATGCAATTTCAAACTCCTTTGAGCGTAAAGTATTATTAGATTATGCGCTAAAATCCTATCAAACTGCAATTGAGCTGCAGCCAAGTTTAAAATTTAATTATCAAATGGGATTGCTATACGGACAGTTAGGCAATATAGAAATGATGATTACTAGTTTCCTAGACGAGGCATATCAAAGTCCTCAAAATACTGTTCTAATCCAAAATCAGTTCGTTCGTTTTATGGTTGATGATGGCGATGCTAATTTTAATGAACTATTACGAAAGGCATTGATATTGCGAACGCAAAAAAATCAAGATGTTTTCTGGAATTATTATTTAAGCTGGTTTTATGTACAGCAAAAAGAATTCGAAAAAGCATTCATTCAACAAAAAGCAATTTATAAACGCAATCCCGAATCGCTTAATAGCATCGTAAATTTAGCCCAATTAGCCATTGAGGAAGATAATCAAGAAGCAGCTAGAGATATCTTAGGATTTGTGTTGGAAAACAGTAAAGATTTAGAATTGCTTATTCAAGCGAATGTCTATTTGATGGAAATGAAAATCGAAAAAGCAACTCAAAATGACTTCGCCAATATCAGCCTAGAATTAGACAATTTGTTGCGCGAATTTGAGATAAGTCCTTTTACCTTATCTTTGCAGCTGATTCAAGCTCATTTTGTTGCCTTTAATTTAAAAAAGCCAGAAGAAGGGAAGGCAATTGTAAAAAAAGCTTTAGAATTGAGATTGAATGATTATGATGCAGCTAGAGCCAAAATGGAACTGGCAGATATATTTCTGTATGAAGAAAAATTCAATCAGGCATTACTCTATTATTCACAGATCGAGTTGGATTTAAAAAATGATGTTTTGGCACATGAAGCTACGTTAAAAGCGGCTAAAACAAGTTATTTCAAAACTGATTTTGCTTGGGCTTTAAAGCAGTTCAAAGAGTTAAAGTCCGCTAATACGCAGTTGATTGCTAATGACGCTTTAGAATATTTTTTGTTAATCAATGACAATACAGTCGCTGATTCGACACAAGGGGCATTAAAGCAATTTGCAAAAGGAGATTATCTGTTATATCAAAATAGAAATCAGGATGCAGTAGCGCAGTTTCAATCTATTTTAAAGGATTTTAAAGGACAGGAAATAGAAGGGGTCACCTTATTAAGATTAGGTGAGATTTACGAAAAATTGGGTGATTTTAATTTGGCTTTAAGCCAATACCAAGTGATTATAGACCATCATAGTGACGGAATTTACATAGATGAAGCCTTGTTTTTTTCGGCTGAAATTTACAGCAAGAAATTGCAGCAACCTGAAAAAGCAAAGCCCTTGTATGAAAAAATAATTTTTAATCATCAAGATAGCATTCATTTTGTTGACGCGAGAAAAAAGTTCAGACAATTAAGAGGCGACACAAATCTATAAAATGATTTTAGATTGAGAATTAACGATTTTAGGTTTATGAGAGAAGTCCTAGTTCAAATTTATATTCAAAAATGAAGAAAATGATAATATACAACGTTACAACAAACATACACGAAAGCGTTCACGATCAGTGGATGCTCTGGATGCGACACAAACATATACCAGAACTTTTGGCGACAGGAAAATTTTCTTCGGCACGAATGGTTAAGGTTTTAGTGGAAGAGGAAATGGGCGGAACAACTTACTCTGTTCAGTATGTAACAGATAGTAAGGAAACGCTAGAAAAATATTACCAAGAAGATGCTGCTGCTTTTCGCGAGGAAGGACAGCGATTATTTGGAGATAAAATGCTAGCTTTTAGGACAGAATTAGAATTGATTTCAGATCATTAAAAAGTGATCTGAAATGATGCTTTAGATTGTATATTTTTGATTATCAGTTTACAGTCACGATTCTTAAATGTAAAAACTTTATTTCTTCAGGCTTTCGCGGCAAAAAAAAGTATACTTAGCGCTTTGATGCTAAATGAATCTTAAAGATTAATTTTTAAAATCTTTTTTGATTAGAAAATAATAAAATTTAGCGAGATTGCTACGTGACTCGCAACGACAATATGGAAAAAGTAAAAGCTAAAAAACACCTCGGACAGCATTTCTTAAAAGATGAAAGCATCGCAAAAGATATCGCTGACACTTTAAACTTAGTTGGATATGAGGATGTATTAGAAATAGGTCCTGGAATGGGTGTTTTGACAAAATATTTATTGGATAAACCCATAAATACCTATGTGATTGAAATCGATACCGAATCAGTGACATATCTTGATGAAAATTACCCTAAATTAAAGGATAAAATTATTTCTAAAGATTTTTTGAAATACAATATCAACGAGATTTTTGAAGGAAAGCAATTCGCTATCATTGGGAATTTTCCTTATAACATTTCAACGCAAATTGTGTTTAGAGCTTTGGAATATCGCAGCCAAATTCCAGAATTTGCAGGGATGTTTCAAAAAGAAGTAGCGCAACGTATTTGTGAAAAAAAAGGTACTAAAGCTTACGGAATACTTTCTGTTTTAGTACAGGCTTTTTATGATGCTGAGTATTTGTTTACGGTAGATGAGAATGTTTTCATCCCGCCGCCAAAAGTAAAATCAGGAGTTTTACGCTTGCGCAGAAAAGAAGATTATAGTTTGCCTTGCGGCGAAAAGTTATTTTTTACAGTCGTTAAAACGGCTTTTCAACAACGCAGAAAAACGTTACGTAATAGTTTGAAAACTTTAAATTTATCTGATAAACTTAGAGAGGATACTGTTTTTGACCTTCGACCAGAACAACTTAATGTGGAGCAGTTTATCGAATTGACCCAAAAAATAGAAGCAGATGGAGTTTAAAATCAGTAAGGAATTAATTCAAGAATTAGAGCAACTTATTCAAAGTAAAAACGACAAGCAATTGGAGGTTTTATTGAATGATATGCACCATGCTGATATTGCAGAAATTCTAGACGAGCTTGATTTTAACGAAGCAACTTATATTTTTAAAGTTTTAGATAGTGATAAAACTGCCGAAATTCTTCTGGAACTTGAAGATGATTTGCGTGAGAATATCTTAAGTAGGCTTTCAGCTAAAGAAATTGCAGAAGAATTAGATGAGTTAGAAACTAATGATGCTGCTGATATTATTGGAGAACTTTCACAAGATTTGAAAGCGGAGGTAATATCAGAACTTCAGGATGTTGAGCATGCTAAGGATATCGTTGATTTGCTTCGTTATGACGAAGATACAGCTGGTGGAATTATGCATAAGGAGTTAGTAAAAGTTAACGAGAATTGGAATGTGCTTACTTGTGTAAAAGAAATGCGCATTCAAGCTGAAAATATCTCCAGAGTGCATTCTATTTATGTGGTAGATGACGAAGACAGATTAAAAGGACGTTTATCCCTTAAGGATTTATTGACTACTTCATCAAGAACGCCTATAAGTGAGGTTTATATCAGAAAGCTAAACTCTGTAAAAGTCCATACAGAAGACGTTGAGGTTGCTCGAATCATGCAAAAATACGATTTAGAAGCTATTCCTGTTGTGGATGAATTAGGGCGTTTAGTAGGTCGTATTACAATTGATGATATTGTAGATGTAATCAAGGAAGAAGCGGATAAGGATTACCAGTTAGCAGCAGGTATCTCGCAAGACGTAGAAGCGGATGATAGCATAATAGATCTGACAAAAGCTAGGCTTCCATGGTTAGTTTTAGCGCTGTTAGGAGGATTTGTAACGGTGAAAGTTTTAGGGTTATTTGAACCAGCAATGGAGGAACATGGAAAATTATTCTTTTTCACACCTCTGATCGCGGCGATGGCAGGAAATGTAGGTGTACAATCATCAGCAATTATTGTGCAGGGCTTAGCTAACAATTCACTAAGTGGTTCATTGTTTAATAGATTGGTAAAAGAGGTTTTGTTGAGTTTATTAAATGGAGTTATTCTTGCTATAATATTATTCTTAGGAAGTCATTTTTTATTGAATGTTGAATTTATCATCGGATTTATTGTGACCATAGCATTAGTTTCAGTAATTATTATTGCCTCGTTAATAGGGACCTTTATTCCGTTACTATTGGATAAGTTTGGCATTGACCCCGCATTAGCAACAGGACCTTTTATAACCACTAGTAATGATATTTGCGGAATCCTAATTTATTTTTCGATAGCCAAAATAATTTTAGGATTTTAAAACAAAGTATATTAACAGCAAAAAGAAACCAAAAAACTATACAACCAACACTTTTCGACAACGATTCTCTCTTTTTGAGAGTATTATGGGGAGGGAATAAACCACAACAAGCATGAAAGTACACATTATTGGCGGCGGAAACTTAGGAGTTTCTATTGCATTAGGGTTATCAAAATTCTCATCCGATAATCAAGTTACAATTACACGTAGAAATACATCGAGTATCCTATATCTTGAAAAATTAGGTGCTACTGTTTCTACTGATAATACGCATCTTATCCAGGAAGCCGATATTATTATTTTAACTATAAAACCTTACCAAGTTGATACTGTGCTGAATGAAATTCTGCCTGTAGTTTCTAATAAAATTATTGCTTCAGCAGTGAGCGGTTTGTCTATTGAAAGTTTACAAAACAAAATAGGCGACTCGAATGCTGCTATTAGAATCATGCCTAATATCGCAGCGCAATTTGGAGCTTCAGCAACTTGTATTGCTTTTCAGGAAAAAAATAAAGAGAAAGCGCAAGGTGTAGTTTCTCTATTTCAAACTTTAGGAACGGCTCCCATTATTGACGAAAAATTAATGGATGCTGCAACAGTTCTTGCTGCTAGCGGAACTGCTTTTGCATTGCGTTATATTCGAGCTTCTATGCAAGCAGGAATCGAAATAGGTTTTGATTGGCAAACTGCATTAGCTATTTCAGCACAAACCGTAAAAGGTGCTGCTGAAATGCTATTAGAAGAAAAAGTGCATCCAGAACAACTAATAGATCGTGTAACAACACCTCAAGGTTGTACCATTGCGGGATTGAACGAAATGGAAATGCATGGATTCAGCTCCTCATTGATTAGAGGAATTAAAACTTCTTTGAAGCAAATAAAAGGATAAAACTTTACTCATATAATTGAAAATGCCTCGTATAAATAAGATTTTCACGAGGCATTTTTATATATTATTGGGTAGTTTTAGTTCGCTTTTCCCTTTTTTAAATTGAATTGTAACCATAAGAAACCTACTGTCCCTGCAATACATGATGCGATAAGAATTGCAATTTTAGAGTAGGTAATTACTTCTTCTCCATCATTTTTAAACGCAAGTAAAGTGATGAAAATTGACATCGTAAATCCTATTCCACCCAGCATTCCAGCTCCAAGTATATTAGTCCATTTTAGATCCTTAGGCAACGAGCATATTCCCGCAGTAACGGCTAGAAATGAGAATAGCCAAATCCCCAATGGTTTTCCTACAACAAGACCTAATATAATTCCGATTGTGTTAGGGTGATTTAATCCTTCGTGCCAATCATTACCAATTGCTATTCCTGTGTTAGCTATGGCAAATAATGGAAGAATGAAAAAAGCGACTGGCTTGTGTAAAAAATGCTGCAATTTATAAGAAGATGTTTTCTTAGAACCGTCACCAAAAGGAATTACAAAAGCCAACAAAACTCCTGTGATGGTAGCATGAACACCAGAGTTTAGCATAAAGTACCACATTCCAGCACCACCTATCAGGTAAGGTATCAGATTGTGAACCTTTCTTCTGTTTAAGATAAATAAGAATCCCATGATACCAAAAGCGATTAACAAGTTTATGAAAGCAATATTATCCGTATAAAATACAGCAATTACCATAATTGCTCCAATATCATCAATAACTGCAAGAGCTGTTAGGAACACTTTTAGTGAAGTAGGGACGCGATTGCCCAAAAGGGATAGGATACCAATTGCAAAAGCAATATCAGTAGCCATAGGTATTCCAGCGCCGTTTTGCGTTATAGTCCCGTAATTTAAAAGTAGAAATAGACCTGCAGGAACAATCATTCCGCCTAAAGCACCAAAAATTGGTAAAGAAGCATTTTTAAAATTAGATAATTCTCCTTGGTAAATTTCGCGCTCTAATTCTAACCCAATTAGCAGAAAGAAAATCGCCATTAATCCGTCGTTAATCCAATGTGTTATGGAATGGCTGCCAATGTTCGTTTCCCAGAAAGCAATATAGCCCGTTTGAAAAGAAGAATTAGCCAATAAAAGAGAAATAATTGTTACAGAAAGTAATAGGAGTCCACCCGATTTTTCGCTTTCAAAAAAAGCTTTGAATGTTTTAGTTAATTTCATTTTTAATTTTTCATTTATTACGTTTATAAAATTTGTAATAAAAATTTAGGTCGCTAATTTATGAATTTAGACTCAATTTTCCTTACTTAAAATGATAAACCGTAATTTTTTTTGTTATTTTGAGGCATCAAAAAATATAAATTTTATGGACATTAAAATCCTTCATATCGATAGTAACCACCCCATACTTTGGGATCAGTTACAAAATGCTGGTTTTATAAATCACAGCGACTTTTCCTCTTCGAAAGAAGAAATTGAAGCTAAAATTAAAGATTATCAAGGAGTTGTAATTCGTAGTCGCTTTAAAATTGATAAAACTTTTTTAGAAAAAGCAACTAACTTACAATTTATAGCTAGAGTTGGTGCAGGACTCGAAAGTATAGATTGTGATTATGCGGTTGCAAAAAACATTACTCTTATTGCTGCACCTGAAGGGAACCGCAATGCGGTCGCTGAACATACGTTAGGTATGATTTTGTCACTTTTTAATAAATTAAGCCAAGCGCATAGTGAGATACAAGCAGGACATTGGAATAGAGAAAGTAATCGTGGCTACGAACTAGACGGAAGAACAGTTGGGATAATTGGCTATGGAAACATGGGAAAAGCGTTTGCTAAAAAACTTCGTGGTTTTGATATTAATGTGCTCTGCTATGACATTTTAGAAAATGTTGGGGATGCTAATGCAAAACAAGTCTCGTTGCAAGAATTACAAGAGAAAACAGATGTCTTGAGTTTGCATCTTCCATGGACCGAACAAACAAATAAAATGGTTGATTCCGACTTTATAAATGCATTTCAAAAGCCGTTTTGGATTATAAATACCTCGCGAGGAAAAAATATAGTCACAGATGACTTAGTTGCTGCAATACAGTCTGGTAAAATTCTAGGTGCTGGTTTAGATGTTTTAGAGTATGAAAAGTTGTCTTTTGAAACGCTATTTCATGATAAAAATACACCAGAAGCTTTTCAATTTTTATTGGAAGCAAAAAATGTGATCTTGACACCTCATATTGCGGGTTGGACTTTTGAAAGCCATGAACGATTGGCGCAAGTAATAGTTGATAAAATTAAGGCGAAATATTTTGGTCAAGCCAATGTCGTAAATGCAGAAAAACGAGTGACTGGAATTGGTGGTTTCTTTTTTAAATCAGAAAATCCCAAAGAATTAGTAGCTTGGTATGGAAAATATTTAGGATTAAAAACTGACGATTATGGTTCTACTTTTTGGTGGAAAGATGCAAATGGGAATGATTGCTCCACTCAGTGGTCGCCTTTCGCATCTGATACTGCTTATTTTGCTGCTAGCGAAAAGCAGTTTATGCAAAACTTCAGAGTAGATAATCTAGAATTATTATTACAAAAATTATCTGATGAAGGTGTAACAATTGTAGGAGATATGCAGACTTATGAATACGGGAAATTTGGTTGGATATTAGATATTGAGGATAATAAGATCGAATTATGGGAACCAATTGATAGTATATTTCAATAATTAATTAACTTAAACAAACTAAAATGACAGAAATTGTAAAAGAAACTTGGAACACACCACGAAAGCCTATTCCAGTATTTAAAGTAGATCCTATATTAGTATTAATTTTAGGGTTTTTAACTTGTGGATTGTACTTAATTTATTGGAATATTAAAGTAGCTGAAGTTTTAAATGCAGTCTCTGAGCGTGAAGTTATCTCACAGCCTATCGCCATATTTGCAGGTTGTTGCTATCCAGTTAATATTTATTTTTTCTATTTAGCAGGAAAAGATGGATTGCCTGAGGTGTATCACAAAGCAGGTATAGGTCAAAAAGATGACACGCTTTTATTGCTTGTTTTAGGGTTTTTCTTTCCAATGATTGCCGCAATGATAGTTCAGAATGACATCAATAAATTATACAATTAATACAAAGGAAAAACGTAAAATTTACGGAATCATTGGCGCATTGCTTACATTGATGATTCCGTTTTTTTTGATGTTTTTTAATAGCGATAATCATCTAGAAACAGATCAGTCTTTATGTCCGTTCAAAATGGTTTCAGGCTTTCCTTGTCCGGGTTGTGGGATTACAAAATCGCTAGTTTATTTTTATCATGGTGATCTTTACAAATCTTTAAGCTACCATTTATTAGGGCCTTTTGTAATTGCTTTCAGCTTCGCAACAATTATTGTATTGTCATTTGAGTTGATTACTAAGCGAGAATATTTTAATGGAATTATGTACAATAAAAAATTAGCTTATGGCTTGGGTTTTTTTCTCGTAGTTTATCACATAGTTAGATTGGTTTTCTTTATCAAAAACAATTCAATAGATTCTATTTTGAAAGAATCAATCTGGAGGTAATGTTCATAAAAAACCCCGTTAGCTTAAATAAGTTAACGGGGCTTTCTATTTCTTAGATCAATGTTATTCTTCTTTTTCGTGAAGTTTTCGTTCTAGTTCTTTCTGAAACTCTTCCATAACAGGTTTCATAGTGCTTTCTGGTATATCAGCAATTCTAATATACATTAATCCGTCAACTGCATTATTAAACAATGGATCGACATTGAAAGCAACAACTTTTGCGTTTTGCTTTATATATTTCTTGATCAAAACTGGCAAACGCAAACTTCCCGGTTCTAGTTCATCGATAATTTTGTCAAATTTATTCAAATCGGCTTCTGTCTCATTAAAAATGAAATCTTTATCAGCGTCTTTTAGTTTAACTTTATACTCTTTTTTGGGATGTATGTATTGCGCAATATACGGATCGTAATAATTCGATTTCATGAATTCAATCATCAGCGATTTTGAGAAATCAGAAAATTGATTACTAATACTTACACCACCCAATAGAAATTTATGCTCTGGATAACGTAATGTAGTGTGCATAATTCCTTTCCAAAGCAAGAAAAGAGGCATTGGTTTTTGTTGGTATTCTTTAATGATAAAAGCACGACCCATTTCTATCGATTTGTGCATCATATCATATAATTCAGGCTCAAAACGGAAAAGATCGTTGAGGTAAAAACCGTTTATACCATATTTTGGGTAAATTTTAGACCCAAGTCCCATTCTATAAGCTCCAGCAATTTTATTAGTATCACTATCCCATAAAAATAAATGGTGATAATATTGATCGTGTTTGTCTAAATCAATGGATTCATTTGTTCCTTCGCCTACTTCACGGAAAGTGATTTCTCTCAAACGTCCAATTTCATGAAGGATGTTTGGAATTTGATGCGCTTCAGTGAAGAAAACTTCGTAATTTTTACTTTGTAAAAGGCGGCAATTGCTATTTCTAGCAGCATCAACTTCAGCAAGCATCTTTTCACTATTGGCAGCAGTGACAATTTTTTTAGGACTCTTAGGAATTTTTAAACTTGGTGTTGGCAAAAAATGACTTTCTTTTTCGAAAGGATTAGCCAACATGTAGGTTTTTTTTCTTAAAAATTCAGAGTATTCCTCTAGGGTTTTATATTCGTTTTGTTCATTTACCGGAATAGGTTTTCCAACGCGCACTTTTATCACGCGATTCTTCTGGCTAAAAACTTCTGATGGAAGTTTAGCGGTTCTAAAAGTTCCGCTTATTTTAGAAAGTAAGTAAAATAATCGACTGTTTTTAGCATGGAAATAAATAGGAATAACAGGAACTTGCGCTTTTCTAATTACTTTTATAGCGCCTTCTTCCCAAGGCTTATCCACCATTAATTTGCCGTCTTTATAGGTAGAAACTTCTCCCGCAGGAAAAATACCTAATGGCTTCCCGTCACTTAAATGGCGAAAAGTTTCCTTAATACCTACAACGCTTGATTTGCTGTCCTTATGATTTTCAAAAGGGTTAACAGGCATTATGTATTTTTTTAAAGGATGTATTCGGTGTAAAAGGAAGTTCGCAATGATTTTGAAATTAGGTTCTCTTTCAAGCATTAATTTCAATAGCAAAACGCCATCAATTCCTCCTAGTGGGTGATTTGAAATAGTGATATAAGCGCCATCTTTTGGTAAGCGTTTTAAGTCTTCTTCTGGAATTTCGAATTTTATTTGTAGATCGTCTAATATCCCATTCAAAAAAGCAACATCCTTCAAATGCCTGTTTCTGTTATAAACTTTGTTTAAAGTCGAAATTTTTAGCAACTTCATTAGCATCCATCCGGAAAAAGTTCCAAGAACCCCGTATTTATCTACATTAATTGCTTTTGCAACTTCTTTGGCGGTAACTAAACCCATTTATATATTGTTTTTAGAGCAAAAAACAAAGATAGCAAAAAACTCCATTTTCTCTATTTTTCTCCACTAAACTTCTTCTTTTTTATTACTTTTGAAACTCTAAAAAAATGTAAATGAGAATTATTTCATATAACGTCAACGGAATCAGAGCAGCCATTTCGAAGGGCTTTATCGATTGGTTGCAACATGCCAATCCAGATATTATTTGTCTTCAGGAAATTAAAGCTACCGAAGACCAAATACCAGTAGATGATATCACTAAGGCGGGATATCCTTATCAGTATTATTACTCAGCTACTAAAAAAGGGTATAGTGGTGTAGCGATTCTATCTAAAATTAAACCTAATAAGGTGGTTCAGGGAACTGGAATTCACCACATGGATTTTGAAGGTAGAAATCTTCGAGCTGATTTTGATGATTTTTCTGTAATGAGTTTGTATTTACCATCGGGTACAAATATTGAGCGATTAGATCATAAATTCATGTTTATGGATGATTTTCAAAACTACATTAACGACCTGAAAAAAGAGACTCCAAACTTGATTATTTGTGGTGATTACAACATTTGCCACGAGGCTATTGATATTCACGATCCTGTAAGAAATAAAAATGTTTCAGGCTTTTTGCCACAGGAACGATCCTGGCTAGATGGTTTCATGAAATCCGGATTTGTGGATAGTTTTCGTCATTTTAATAGTGAACCTCACCAGTATTCATGGTGGAGTTATCGCGCTGGAGCAAGAGGAAATAACAAGGGTTGGCGTATCGACTACAATTTAGTTAGCGAATCCTTAAAACATAAACTCAAAAGAGCCGTTATCCTGTCTGATGCTGTCCATTCAGACCATTGTCCTATATTAGTCGAAATAGAGTAAGTTTTTTTGGAGCTATTTCCTGCTATCCGCTACAATCTTTTATTTTTTTTAAAATAAAAGGATTTTCGCTACTATCAGGGCTAGGGGAATAAAATGATATTTACGATTATTTTTTAACAACATGAACGATTTAAACAACAAGATAATGATTAAAAAAATTTCTATAGGAATGTTAGCGTTAGCGCTCTCTACCTCATGTGTTTCTAAGAAAATTTACAATGACTTAGAAAATAAATTTGCAGATTTAAAAAAAGAAAATAGATCAATATCTGATGAAAATGCAGAGTTGCTAAAGGCTAAAAACCAACTCGAATTATATCGCGATGGTTTGACAGCAGATTTAAGTAAGCTTAAAGTGGAAATGAATAAGGTAAAAGCGGATTATGCTGTAGCGCAGGAAAAATTCAAAGTATTACAAGATTCTTACGCTGCTTTAGAAAAAAATAGCAGTGATGCATTGCAAACCAACATGAAGAAAAATCGTGATTTGCTAGCGCAATTAGATGAAAAAGCACAAGCATTAGCGCTAGAACAAGAGCGATTAAGTAAAAACTCACAACGCTTACAAGAGCTAGAGAATTTAATTGCGGCTAAAGAAGCAAGCATGAAAAATCTTAAAGAAACGCTTTCTAGAGCCTTAAATAGTTTTGAAGGGAAAGGATTAACAGTAGAGCAAAAAAATGGAAAAGTATATGTTTCTATGGAGAATAAACTACTTTTTAATTCAGGAAGTTATGCCGTAGGTGCTGAAGGTAAAAAAGCAGTAATCGAAGTCGGGAAAGTGCTAGGAGATAATCCAGAAATTTCTGTTTTGATTGAAGGGCATACTGACAATGATGCTTTTACAGCAGCAGGTCCTATCGCAGATAACTGGGACTTATCTACTAAAAGAGCTACAGCAATTGTGGCTATTTTGAGCGAAAATAAATATATAAACAAGCAAAATCTCACTGCAGCTGGTCGAAGTGAGTATTCTCCATTAGTGAGCAATGCTACTGCTGATGGGAAAGCTAAAAACCGAAGAATTGAAATTATCCTTACACCGAGGCTGGACGAGATTTCAAAAATGTTAAACGATATTAATTAATTGTTGTAAACGTAACAAATAAAGAAGGTTCAAAGTATATGCTTTGAACCTTTTTTAATTCTATATAACCCTAAACGTTTCTTAAAAATACTGTAATTAGAAACCGAAAAGTATTATAAAAGATACTTTTGTAACTTAAATTTAGAATCATCGAAAATGAAATATAACTTTTTACCTAATACTGATGTTAAAGTCAGTAAAATATGCCTTGGTACCATGACTTTTGGACAGCAAAATTCAGAAGCTGAGGGTCATGCCCAAATGGATTATGCATTTGAAAAAGGAGTCAATTTTTTTGATACTGCCGAGATGTATTCTATTCCCTCACGTGAGGAAACCTATGGAAGTACGGAGAGAATCATTGGAACTTGGTTCAAAAAAACAGGAAAAAGAGAAGAGATAGTTTTAGCATCTAAAATTGCGGGACCTAATCCTAATTTTGGTTACATGCGTGATCAGCTTGATTTCTCTCCTGCAAGTATAAAATATGCTTTAGATAACTCCTTACAGCGTTTGCAAACGGATTACTTAGATGTTTATCAATTGCACTGGCCAGAACGCAAAAACAATTGCTTTGGGCAACGTGGTTTTAAAGTACAAGAAGATGGATGGGAAGACAATATTCATCAAGTTTTAGAAACTTTAGATGGCTTTGTAAAAGAGGGAAAGATCAAGCATGTGGGACTTTCTAATGAAACACCATGGGGAATTATGCGTTTTCTAGAAGAAAGTAAATACCATAATTTACCAAGAATAAAAACGGTTCAAAATCCGTATTCATTGTTGAATAGACTTTTTGAAGTCGGTTCTTCAGAGGTTTGTATGAGAGAAAATGTAGGTTTGTTGGCTTATTCTCCGTTAGCTTTTGGAGTGTTATCAGGGAAGTTTTTAACTGGTGAAAGTCACCCTAATGCTAGATTGTCTTTATTTCCTCAGTATTCCAGATACAGTAGTGAGCAATGTACTCAAGCCACAATTTTGTATAATGAAATTGCAAAGAAAAATGGCTTGACGTTAACTGAATTGTCGTTGGTATTTTTAGAGCAACAAGCCTTTGTAACAAGTACAATTATTGGAGCGACAACTTTAGAACAACTAAAAGAAAATATAGCTACTATTAATGTGTCACTTTCGGAGGAAATAATTGCAGAAATCAATAAAGTTCAGGCTATTATTCCTGATCCGGCTCCTTAAATGATAAAGAATATTCTTTTTTAATGATAAAAAACACAAAAGCCGCAACGTTTTAATTGCTGCTTCAAGTATTTGATTGAATTTTTTTTTTATTGATTGTAAAATTTTTTGACTTTTGCCACAATCTGATTCGAAGTCATATTATTATCAGCTGTTTCAACGGATTTTAGTTTACCTGCCATAGTTGATTTTTCTTCTTGGATTTTCTTTTCTAGTTTCGTTTTTGTTTCCGCTGGACCAAAAATATAAAGTTCATCCACTTCGTTTACGTTTGAAATGACATTTTTTATGTAAGCATTTATTTGATGTTTTTTTCTTTCGTCAAATGTTTTTTGTGAATCGATATGCTGGCCTCCGAAAAAACTTCCTTTATCGCCTTCTTTGTCATGATAGACTCGATTCTCTAAATCCGATTGAATTTCTTTGATGCTTTCATTTTTCCCATCTAATGTTACAATGATTGCTTTTGTGGAGTCAATCCAAATACCAGCTTGCTTTTTCATCTTTTATGATTTAAGTATATTAGACAATTTTACGTTTCTAAATAAGATATTGAATGATTAATCTAATTTGGTAAAACAGCTTTTAGATTAAATGGAGCGCGCTTTATTTTTTAGATAGTTGCCTCAATTGAAGGTTTTAAAAGAAAGCACGTATTAGGCTTCTAAAAGTACAAAATATAAATAAGTATAGCGTTAAAGTGACGTGTAAATAACTTATTTACAGAATTTAATAGCAAAATTTCACAGCGGTCTGAGACTGGCTTTCACATCCTTAAAAACAGAGACTTCGCGAAAAAGCATTAATTTCTACCCAAATAATTCTGCTACAACATCCTCGATTTTAGCAACTAATCGAATACTTATACCTGTGTTTTTTAGAGCAATTTTATTGTATTTAGATACAAAAATGGTAGAGAACCCTAGTTTTTCTGCCTCTTGAATGCGTTGGTCAACGCGGTTCACTGGTCGTATTTCACCCGAAAGTCCTACTTCGCCAGCAAAACAAAAATCTTTATTAATAGCAATATCTTCATTAGAGGATAAAATAGCAGCAACCACAGCTAAATCGATAGCGGGATCATCTACTGAAATTCCTCCAGTAATATTCAAGAATACATCTTTGGCGCCAAGCCTAAATCCAGCTCTTTTTTCTAAAACTGCCAATATCATGTTGAGTCGCTTTGCATTGTAACCTGTGGTGCTCCGTTGTGGTGTTCCGTAAACTGCTGTACTTACTAAAGCTTGAATTTCAATCATCAACGGACGCATGCCTTCTAAAGTAGAGGCAATTGCTGTACCTGATAATTCTTCGTTTTTATGCGAAATTAATATTTCAGATGGATTAGAAACTTCGCGTAATCCACTTCCCAGCATTTCGTAAATTCCTATTTCGGCTGTTGATCCAAAGCGGTTTTTTAAGGAACGAAGTATTCTATAAACATGATTTCTGTCGCCTTCAAACTGCAGCACGGTATCTACCATGTGTTCTAATATTTTTGGACCTGCAATGTTTCCGTCTTTGGTAATATGGCCTATGAGTATGACTGGAATATTTGTCTCTTTAGCAAATTTGATCAATTCGGCAGTTGTTTCTCTAATTTGAGAAATGCTTCCCGCTGTTGATTCAATATAATCAGTGTGAAGTGTCTGAATAGAATCGATGATTACGATTTCAGGTTCAATTGCTTCAATTTGTTTAAAGATATTCTGAGTTTTTGTTTCGGTTAGAATATAGCAATTGTCGCTGCTAGGGGTGATTCTCTCCGCTCGCATTTTTATTTGTTTTTGGCTTTCTTCGCCAGAAACATAGAGCGTTTTATAAGGTAGTTTTAATGAAATTTGGAGTAAAAGTGTACTTTTTCCAATACCAGGTTCGCCACCTAAAAGAATTAAAGATCCAGGAACAATACCGCCACCTAAAACACGATTAAGTTCCCCATCAGTAGTATCCATTCGGATTTCTTGAGCCGAATCTATTTCGTCAATTCGTAAAGGTTTTGGAGCTTTGCTAGTTGAATTTGGCTCGCTTTTCCAAGCTGTTTTTTCTTGTTTTTGAATTATTTCCTCCGCGATGGTATTCCATTCTTTACAAGAATTGCATTGACCTTGCCATTTGGCATATTGTGCGCCGCAGTTTTGGCAAAAAAAAGTTGTTTTTACTTTTGACATTTTTTTGGGAGGAATAAATATTTAATCCTTCCAAACTTTAAGGTCTGCAAGGGTTGAAGAAAAAGTTATTTTAAAAAAAAATAAAATTACGTCAAAGAATTGTCATTTTCATTTGGGAAAATAACCCATGGTTTGAAGGTTTTAGCTTCTTCAAATTCCAATGTTGCGTACGAAATGATAATAATAATATCGTCTTTTTGAACTTTTCTAGCGGCAGGACCATTTAGAGTAATTGTACCAGAGTTTCTTTCTCCTTTTATCGCATAGGTTTCAAAACGTTCCCCGTTATTGATGTTTACGATAGATACTTTTTCACCTTCAATAATATTAGAAGCGTCTAGTAAAGATTCGTCAATAGTAATACTCCCGATATAATTCAAATCGGCTCCGGTTACTTTAACGCGGTGAATTTTTGATTTTAAAACTTGAATTTGCATGCTACAAAAGTAAATTAATTTAATGAAATAGTATCAATCAGACGAATATTGTTGACTAAAACAGCAATAAATGCTCGGTATTTTTTATTTTTATTTTTTCTTACACAAGGCAAAAGCTGTGCTTCATCAGCAATTACAAAATACTCCAAAGAAAAGTTCGAATTTTTTTTGAATGAATTTTGTACCCATTCGCCTACTGAATTTGCACTATCATTTTTGAATTTTTCTTTGGCAATGTTTAGCGTTTTATAAATAATTGCAGCTTCATCTCTTTCTTGTGTTGATAAACGTTCGTTTCTAGAACTCATAGCCAGATGATTCGATTCTCTAAAAATAGGGCATCCAATTACAGTGACTTTTAAGCCGCTTTTAGCTACCATTTTCTTTACAATTTGCAGTTGTTGAAAATCTTTTTCTCCAAAGTAAGCATTTGTAGGTTCCACGATTTCGAAAAGACGTTTTACAATTGTACCCACTCCATCGAAATGGCCAGGTCGGAATTTGCCTTCCATTTGATTTTCCAGTCCGTCAAAGTCAAAGCTTTGAGATTGTACATTTCCCTCGTAAATATCTTCTACTGATGGAGCGTATAAAATAATGTTGGGATCTAAAGCATTGAGCTTTTTGATGTCTGCCTCCAGCGTCCTTGGGTATTTTGCAAGGTCATCAGGATTGTTAAATTGTGTGGGATTTACAAAAATACTCACAACAGTATTTTTATTTTCCATCAATGATTTTTGCATTAAAGCTAAATGACCCTCATGTAAAGCACCCATAGTTGGAACAAATCCAATGGTGGAATGAGGCGTTTTTATTGATTTCAAATAGTCCATTAAAGTTGATTTTCCGTAGAAAATTGGCATGGCAGTATTATTAAAATTAAATGCAAACTTACTATTTTTGTTAATAACTGCATAAATTTTTGTAATTTTGCATGGTTTTTATTGCCAATAAATTAAGTAAATTACAATATGAAAGATAAGAGGATATTATATGTATCATCTGAGGTAGTTCCTTATCTCGCTGAAAACGAGGTCTCTTTAATGTCTTATGACGTTCCTAAAATGATAAATGACCAAGGCGGACAGATACGAATCTTTATGCCGAGGTACGGAAATATTAACGAGAGAAGACACCAATTGCACGAAGTAATTAGACTTTCGGGAATGAATTTGGTTGTAAATGACTTAGATATGCCACTGATAATTAAAGTTGCTTCTATTCCTAAAGAGAGAATTCAGGTTTATTTTATTGATAATGATGAGTATTTCAAAAGGAAAGCTACGTTTACTGATGAAGAAGGCGTGATGTTTCCAGACAACGACGAACGTGCTATTTTCTTTGCAAAAGGGGTTGTAGAAACGGTAAAAAAATTAAACTGGGTTCCTGATATTATTCATGTTCATGGATGGATGGCGGCGATGTTGCCTGTTTACATGAAGCATTTTTACAAAAACGAAGCTTTATTTTCTGAAACTAAGATAGTTACTTCTGTTTATGCACAGTCTTTTGATGGCACTTTGAATAAAGGAATGATCAATAAGGTTAAATTTGATGGAGTTCCTGCTGATGCCATTGCTGATTTAGAGATTCCAAACTACGAAAGTATCATTAAAGCCACTATAAATCATTCTGATGCAGTGATTGTAGCTTCAGATAACCTCTCTTCAAGTTTAACAAAATTTATAGAATCTTCAGGAAAACCTTTTTTACCTTTCGCCTCGAAAGACGCATTCGCGGAAGCGTACACTAATTTCTATAAAAACGAAGTTCTTTAAATTAAACTTTTTTCATAAATATGTACAATAATTCTTTTTTTAAGAAAATCCTGATAGTAGTAACTGTTATTTTTTTATACTCATGTGATAAAGATTACAATGAAATAGGCGGTGATTTAATAGGTGGAAATAACTTTGACCTTAACAAAGTATCTTTTAATGTTTCAGGTTACAATCAAAAAACCGGTCCAATACAATCTAATAATCTTGAGGTTAATCCGTTGGGAATTTACAACAATCCTAATTTTGGTGAAACAACGGCTAATTTTAATACACAAGTAATTTTACCCACTTTTGTAAGTGCTGTAGGAGAGAGACCTTTTATAGAAAGCGTTGTTTTGACAATTCCTTATTACGTTGATGATTTAAAAACTAAAACAAATACTGACGGTAGCCATGTGTACGTATTGGATTCTATTTATGGTCCAGAATCAGCTAAAATGAAGTTGAGTGTGTATGAATCGGGCTATTTTATGCGAGATGCTGATCCTTCGACTCAATTCCAGAGTCAGCAAAAATATTTTACAGATCAAAATGCAGATTTCGATAATTTGAAACTTCCAACTCGTTTGAACGATAGTCCTAGCGCGTCTCAAAATGACGAGTTTTACTTTGATGCTGCTGAGCATGTTGTTGTAACTACTGACTCGATCACGGCTGCTAAAACTACAAAGTACGAAGTGCCAGGAATGAAGTTAAATCTTAACAAAGAATACTTCAAAACTAGAATTCTTGACGCCGTTAATGCTGGGAAATTAGCTTCGAATGATGTTTTCAGAAATTATTTTAGAGGTTTATACTTTAAAATGGAAAAATCGGGAAGCAGTCCAGGAAATTTGGCTATGCTTAATTTTAAAGCAGGTAAAATTACTATTACTTATAAAGAAGATGTTGCCGCTGCAGTTGCTGGTGGAACACCAACACGTGAAAAGAGAACAATAGTTCTTGAACTAGGAGGTAATTCTGTTAGTTTGTTGAAAAATGATTTTAGTGCAAGTGGTATGGTGTATAATGCTTTGCCTTTTACTGGAAACACAGCTCAAGGTGATGATAAATTATTTCTAAAAGGTGGTGAAGGTTCAGTAGCAGTATTAGATCTTTTTGATAAAGCAGATGTTAAAGGTTACGATGTAAATGGAAATCTTACAGTGGGTCCTAATGGCGTTTCAGATGAGTTAGATGACTTAAGAAATCCTGCTGATAAAAAGAAACTTTTAGTCAATGAAGCTAATCTTGTTTTTCATATAGACGCTAGCGCTATGGCAAATAGTTATGAGCCACAACGCGTTTATTTATTTGATTATACGAATAACCGACCAGTTGTTGATTTTGTAATAGATCCAACGGTAAATAGTGCATTTCCTAAAAAGTCTAAAGTTTTATTTGATGGTCTTTTAAAACAAGATGCTACTACAAAAAAAGGTGCTACTTATAAAATTAGAATTACGAATCAGATACGAAATCTTATAAACAACAAAGATTCGACTAACGTTAAATTAGGTTTAGTAGTTACTGAAGACATAGCTATAAACGCATCTAGTAAGGTTAGAACGCCAAACGCATTTATTACTGCAGCACCGAGAGCATCAGTTATGAATCCGTTGGGCACTATTTTATACGGAGGAAATTCAACCGTGCCTTTTGAGAAAAGATTAAAGCTTGAGATTTATTTTACTAAACCAAATTAAAAACTAATTCAAACCAAATTTATGTGTGGAATCGTTGGATATATAGGATATAGGGGAGCTTATCCTATCATTATTAAAGGGTTAAAAAGACTGGAATACAGAGGGTACGATAGTGCCGGCGTCATGCTTTTTGACGGTGAAAGTATGAAAGTCGCTAAGGCAAAAGGAAAAGTTACGGACCTTGAAGAAAGAGCTGAAAAAGAAATAAGTCTTAACGGAACTATTGGAATAGGTCATACGCGTTGGGCTACACATGGTGTTCCTAATGATGTAAACTCACATCCTCATATTTCAAATTCAGGTGATTTGGCCATTATTCACAATGGAATAATTGAAAATTATGCTCCTTTAAAAGAAGAGCTAATCAAAAGAGGTTATATTTTTCATTCTGACACAGATACCGAAGTATTAGTTAATCTAATTGAAGAAGTACAAAAGAAAGACAATTTAAAACTTGGAAAAGCAGTTCAGGTGGCACTAAATCAAGTTGTAGGAGCTTATGCAATTGCTGTTTTTGATAAAAAAAATCCAAATGAGATTGTGGCGGCCCGTTTAGGTAGTCCGTTAGCAATAGGAATTGGTGAAGGTGAATATTTCATCGCTTCAGATGCTTCTCCTTTTATAGAATATACTTCAAATGCTGTTTACCTTGAAGATGGTGAAATAGCTAATATTAGATTGCACAAACCAATGAAAGTGCGTAAAATTAAAGATGACTCTTTAGTTAATCCTACTATTCAAGAACTTCAAATGAACTTGGAGCAAATTGAAAAGGGAGGTTATGATCACTTTATGTTGAAAGAAATATATGAGCAACCTAATGTAATCAAAGATACTTACCGTGGTAGGCTTCATGCGAATGAAGGTTTAATCCAAATGGCAGGTGTTGAAGATAATTTAGAAAAATTCTTAAATGCCGAGAGGATTATCATCGTTGCCTGCGGAACTTCATGGCACGCCGGTTTAGTAGCTGAATATATTTTTGAAGAATTTGCAAGAATTCCAGTAGAAGTAGAGTATGCTTCTGAATTTAGATATAGAAATCCAATTATAAATAGAAAAGACGTAGTTATTGCTATATCACAATCAGGTGAAACAGCAGATACTATGGCTGCCATAAAATTGGCAAAAGAAAATGGAGCTTTCGTTTTTGGAGTTTGTAACGTAGTAGGTTCTTCCATTTCTAGAGAAACTCATGCAGGTGCTTACACACATGCTGGTCCAGAAATAGGGGTTGCATCTACTAAAGCATTTACGACTCAAATTACTGTTTTGACCATGATTGCTTTGCGTTTGGCTAAAGCTAAAGGAACACTTTCAAATTCTGCTTTTCATGCTTATCTAAATGAATTAGAAATAATTCCTGAAAAAGTAAAAGAAGCGTTAACAACTAATGATAAAGCAAAAGAAATTGCTGCGGTGTTTAAAGATGCACCTAATTGTTTGTATTTAGGAAGAGGATATAATTTTCCTGTAGCATTAGAGGGAGCGTTGAAGTTAAAAGAGATATCTTATATTCATGCCGAAGGCTATCCTGCTGCTGAAATGAAGCACGGTCCTATTGCATTAATTGACGAGCATATGCCCGTGATTATTATTGCGCCAAAACAAGGTCACTATGATAAAATCGTAAGTAACATCCAGGAAATTAAATCGAGAAGCGGTAAAATTATTGCTGTTGTAACTAAAGGTGACACTCAAGTTAGGGAGCTAGCTGATTATATTATCGAAATTCCAGAAACATCTGATGCGTTATCTCCGCTGATAACAACAATTCCATTACAACTTTTATCGTATCATATTGCAGTGATGCGCGGATGTAATGTTGATCAACCACGTAATTTAGCAAAATCAGTTACGGTAGAGTAACTATTTGTAGTAAAGCGTTATAGTAGCCTCGGGAAATTTTCCGAGGCTTTTTTTTTTTTGACTTCTTTTACATTATACAAATATTCTAGAACTACTGTGTGTAAGCTACATGGCTATGTATGTTATTTTTATGATATAAATACAATAATGTGCTTATTCATGCTGTATCTGCATTTTTTATATGCATGCATAATGTGTTTTTATACTTTTAGCATATTAATAACCATTACTTCAATTAATTTTTATTGTATTATATCTATTAATGATGCAAATTATCTGTTGATTATTAAAATATTTACGGTGTTTTTTATTAATATCAAAATTATTTGTATTTTGGCTTCATAAACCAACAAATCCTAACCAAATGAGAATGTATTTACTTTTTTTGTCATTGTTTTTTTGTAGCGTAACCTTTGCTCAAAATACAATTTCAGGTGTTGTTACAGACAGTAATAACCAACCCGTCCTAGGCGCTAATGTAACAATCGTTGGGAGTAGTGGTAGCACAATTACTAATCTAGATGGAGCATTCACTTTACAAACATCTAAGAAGCCGCCTTTTACAATAAATGTTACTTGTATTGGATTTTCTTCCCAGGTAGTTTCCGTTTCGTCTACTAATCCAAAACTCGCCATAGTACTTCGTGATGAAGAAAACAAACTGGATGAAATTGTTGTATCAGCTTCTAGAACTCCAGAAAGAGTTAAAGAGTCACCTGTAACAATTGAAAGAATGACAATAAAGGACATCAAGAGGACTGCGTCACCAAGTTTTTATGATGGATTAGAAAACTTGAAAGAGGTCCAGATGAATACTAGTAGTATGTCATTTAAGTCAATAAATACTCGTGGTTTTGCAACTGTTGCTAATACACGATTTATGCAATTGGTGGATGGGATGGATAATTCTTCGCCACTATTAAATTTCGTTTTAGGAAATTTAATTGGAGTTTCTGAAATTGATGTTCAAAGTGTTGAGTTATTGCCTGGAGCTTCTTCTGCTCTTTATGGAGCAAATGCTTTTAATGGTGTTTTGTTTATGACAAGTAAAAGCCCTTTTACAAGTCAAGGTATAACTGCTTACGCAAAATACGGACAAACGAATCAAAAGGCTGCTGGAGCTAATGAGTATTACGACTATGGAGTAAGAATGGCAAAAGTATTTGATCCTCATTTTGCTGGTAAAGCGAACTTCACTTTAATGAGAGGAACTGATTGGTACGCAACAAACTACGATGATATTGACGTGGCGGGACGCACTAGAGATCATCATAGTTATAACGGTATAAATGTGTATGGAGATGAAGCTGTGTTGAATCTTAAAAACAGAAATCCTTTTGGATCTAGTGCTTATAACATTTTGCCTAATGAAGATATTACGCGAACTGGATATAACGAAATTGATTTAACTGAAAGTAAAGTTAGAAATGTTAAAATAGATTTCTCACTTCATTACCGCCCATTTGGTAATGAAAATTTTGAAATAATTTGGCAGTCTAAATTTGGCTTTGGAAATTCAATTTACCAAGGTGCAAGTAGGTATAATCTAAACGGTTTCTTTATGCAACAGCATAAACTGGAATTTAAAGGGAAAAACTTCTTCTTAAGAGGGTATACTACTAATGAAGATGGTGGAAAATCGTATGATATGACTTTTACAGCATTAAATATTAATAGAGTTTGGAAATCAGATCAGCAATGGTTTCAGGATTACGGAGCAGCTTTTGGAGCGGCTGCGGTAGGGCAGGTGCCAGGAGTTAATAATCCAGAGCAAGCGCACGCTTTTGCAAGAAAAACAGCAGATACAGGAAGATTAATTCCAGGAACGGCTGCTTTTCAACAAGCTTTTAATAAAGTTATAGCAGATCCTAATGTATTAACGGGTTCAAAATTGGTTGATAACTCAAGAATTTATCATTCTGATCTGAATTATAATTTTAAGGATCTTTTTACTCCTGCTGAAATTCAAGTTGGAGGATCTTATAGAGCCTATCAGTTAAATTCACAAGGAAGAATTTATACTGATGCTTTAAGCGGTATCAATTATAATGAATATGGTGTGTATACTCAAGTTCAGAAAAAATTATTAGCTGATAAATTAAAACTGACAGGATCACTTCGTTACGATAAGTCAAAAAACTTTGATGGAAATTTTTCTCCTAGAGTATCATTCGTTTACGGTTTAGATGAACAAAAAAATCATAACCTTAGAGGATCTTTTCAAACAGGTTTCCGTAACCCTTCGACTCAAGATCAATACATCGGATTTGATATTGGAAGTAGAGTTCTAATTGGTTCAGCGCCTGACAACTTGAATAGATTTAGTGAAGTAAGAGGAAATAACATTAATGGAAGCGGACTTATTTCTCCTTACGGAATGACAGTTCTAGGATCGAGTACAAAGACTCTTACAGGTAATGATGCGTATTACAACTCTTTTACAGAAAGGTCTTTCCTAGCGTTTGACGCTGCTTATAGATCTGGTCCTCCATCAGGATTAGCTAATGCTGCAAAATTATTAGTGGGATCTAATGCTAATCTTGTTAAACCAGAATCTGTCAAAGCTTTTGATCTAGGGTACAGAGGTACTTTTAAAGGATTTGCTTTAGATTTAAACGGTTACTATAATATGTATAATGATTTTATTGGTGGTTTTAATGTTGTTAGTCCTTATTATGGAAAAGCAGAAACGAACCCTAATGTTTTAACTAACGAATCAAGTAATGCCCTTGCGAACAGAGATTTTAGAGTGTATCAAGTATATACTAACACTTCTTTGGTTGTAAAATCATTGGGTTTAGGTGCTGGAGTTTCTAAAAAAGTATATAAAAACTTTGAAGTAAGTGGGAATTACAACTATTCGCAATTTGATTTTGACCAAGCTAAAGATCCTGATTTTGAGGCTAGTTTTAATACTCCAAAGCATAGAGCGAAAGCAACAATTAGCAATGATAAATTAATTGGTAATTTAGGAGTAACAGTTAGCGGAAGATGGAACAGTGCTTATTTATGGGAGTCATCTTTTGCGGATGCTATGATTGAAGAAGCTACAGTTATTGATGTACAAGCTAATTATGAATTTCCTACATTGAAATCTACTTTAAAGCTTGGGGCAACTAATATAGGTGGTAAGGAATACGGACAAGTTATTGGGGCTGGGAATATTGGGCAACAATATTTTGTTTCATGGGTAATCAATCCGTAATCAAGTTTTTAATAAAAATATAATTTATATAGTATGATAAAAAATATCAAATGGTTATTCTTGGTTTCGTTAACCTTTGTAGCCTGTAATAATAGTGATGATTTGGTTTTAGATCCAAATTCGTCGAATGGTCAGCCTCTTACTGCGGGAACTGCTGATTTTTCTAAGTTTGTATCTATAGGTAATTCCCTGACAGCAGGTTATAGCGACGGTGCATTGTTTATCGAAGGTCAGAAAGGAGCTTACAGTAATATTTTAGCGCAACAATTTTCATTAGTTGGAGGCGGGGAGTTTAAAACCCCTTTTATGGCTGATAATATTGGTGGATTTGCAGGCGGAAATCCTGCTTTTGGTCCTAGATTGTATTTTAATGGTGTAGGGCCCGTAGCTGTGCCGGGAACACCAACTACAGATTTAACTAAAGTTTTGACTGGAGGATTTAATAATTTGGGCGTGCCAGGCGCGAAAAGTTTTCATTTAGTTGCTGCGGGTTACGGAAATATTGCCGGACTAGCAACAGGGCAATCTAATCCCTATTTTGTGCGTTTTGCATCATCTCCAGCAACTAGTATCATCGCTGACGCTGTTGCTCAAAATGCAAGTTTCTTCTCTTTATGGATTGGAAATAATGACGTTTTAAGCTACGCTACTTCTGGAGGGGTTGGGGTGAATCAAACTGGTAACATGAATCCAGCCACTTATGGCTCAAATGATATTACTGATCCTGCGGTTTTTGCATCGGTTTATAACTCTATGATTACTGCATTAACTGCAAAGGGTGCTAAAGGTGTAGTTGCAAACATTCCTTATGTAACTTCTGTTCCTTATTTTACAACAGTGCCAACTAACGCAATTCCTGGGTTACCACCAGCAAATGCTGCGCAATTAAATCAGTTATTTGGTGGAATTAATGCGGCTTTAGCGGCGAGTGGATTACCTGCTCGTTTCGTTACACTTGTTGCTGATGATGGAAATGCTGCCACAATTGAAACTAATCCTCTATTGATTAAAGATGAGAGTTTGATTAATATATCTGCTGCGATAACTGACGCTCTTACTCCTACATTAGGAGGACAAACTGCAGGTTATTTAGGAAGTATATACGGGCAAGCGAGACATGCAAGTGGTGCGGCAGCTACGAAAGATTACATCGTATTGACTGCTAGAACTATTATTGGAACAATACAAACAGGTGCTCCATCACCTTTTAACACGGTAGGGGTTTCGTACCCAATGCAAGATAATACCACGCTAACCGCATCTGAAACTGCTGAAGTGAAAATTGCAACAGATGCATACAACGTAGCAATTCGCTCAATAGCAACTTCAAAAGGCTTAGCATTTGTTGATGCAAATGCAGTTTTAGCACAGGTTGCTAATGGCGGAATTACTGCAAACGGCTATACTGTGAGTTCTACTTATGTTTCTGGTGGCGGATTCTCAATGGATGGCGTACATCCAAGTCCAAGAGGGTACGCCTTGATTGCTAACAAATTTATGGAAGCAATAAATACAACTTATGGATCAAACTTCAAAGCTGTTGATTTATCTAAATATAGAATACAATTTACTCCTAAATTGTAGTTTAAAAGCTTTACATTAGTCATTCAAACCACCCGTTTTTATAACGTGGTGGTTTTTTATTTTTAAGGCAAATTCTTAATCTTTTGTTTGTTTTTAATAAATCATTCAAATTTTCTTTTTTTTATAGTAAAAGGTGTTGATTTTTTATTTTAAAAAATTATCTTTGCAAACTGAAAAAAGCATGTAATCGATACATTTCGGTTGATACTATTTCATAAACCTAAATAGCTATTTAATAAACACATAAGTAATGTCAAAAGTAATAGGAAAAGTTGCCCAAATCATTGGACCAGTAGTTGACGTAGTTTTCAACGGTAAGGATGTTGAACTTCCAAAAATTTATGATTCGTTAGAAATCACAAAAAAAGACGGTACTTTATTAGTGCTTGAAGTGCAATCTCACATCGGTGAAAATACCGTACGTACCATTTCGATGGACTCAACAGATGGTTTGAGTAGAGGTTATGAAGTAGTTGGAACAGGAAATCCTATCCAAATGCCAATTGGTGCCGACGTTTACGGTCGTTTATTCAATGTAATCGGAGATGCAATTGATGGTTTACCTGAATTGCCAAAAACAGGTGTAAACGGAATGTCAATTCACCGTCAAGCGCCAAGATTCGAAGATTTATCAACTTCATCAGAAGTTTTATTCACAGGTATTAAAGTAATCGATTTAATTGAGCCTTACTCAAAAGGAGGGAAAATTGGATTATTCGGTGGTGCAGGTGTTGGTAAAACAGTATTGATTCAAGAGTTGATTAACAATATCGCAAAAGGTCACGGTGGACTTTCAGTATTCGCAGGAGTAGGAGAAAGAACACGTGAAGGGAATGACTTACTTCGCGAGATGTTAGAGTCAGGAATTATAAAATACGGTGATGAATTTATGCACTCTATGGAAAATGGAGGATGGGATTTATCTAAAGTAGATTTACCAGGAATGAGAGAGTCTAAAGCTACTTTCGTTTTCGGTCAAATGAATGAGCCACCAGGAGCTCGTGCTCGTGTAGCACTTTCTGGATTATCTATCGCTGAGTATTTCCGTGATGGAGCTGGAACTGATCAAGGGAAAGACGTATTGTTTTTCGTTGATAACATTTTCCGTTTTACACAAGCAGGTTCTGAGGTTTCGGCTCTTTTAGGTCGTATGCCATCTGCAGTAGGATACCAACCAACATTAGCAACTGAAATGGGTGCAATGCAAGAGCGTATTACTTCTACAAACAAAGGTTCTATTACATCTGTACAAGCGGTTTACGTTCCTGCGGATGATTTAACGGATCCAGCGCCAGCAACAACGTTTGCTCACCTTGATGCAACAACTGTATTGTCTCGTAAAATTGCTGAGTTAGGTATTTATCCAGCGGTTGATCCATTAGATTCAACTTCTAGAATTCTTACTCCACAAATTTTAGGTGATGAGCACTATGACTGTGCGCAAAGAGTGAAAGAAATTTTACAAAAATACAAACAATTACAAGATATCATCGCGATTCTAGGTATGGAAGAATTATCAGAAGACGATAAATTAGCCGTATCAAGAGCACGTCGTGTACAACGTTTCTTATCTCAACCTTTCCACGTTGCTGAGCAATTTACAGGATTGAAAGGGGTATTAGTTGACATTAAAGATACTATCAAAGGATTTAACATGATTATTGACGGTGAATTAGATCACTTGCCAGAATCTGCTTTTAACCTTAAAGGTACTATCGAAGAGGCTATCGAAGCTGGAGAAAAAATGTTAGCGGAAGCATAAAAATAGTCAACAGTATTTAGTGTTCAGTAGTAAAACTGAACACTGAACACTGAGCACTGAACACTAAAAAATTATGATTTTAGAAATAGTATCACCAGAAGCAAAATTATTTTCAGCAGAAGTAACATCGGTAACTTTGCCTGGAGTTAATGGAAGTTTTCAAATTTTGAATAATCACGCGCCTATCGTTTCAATTTTAGAAAAAGGAGAAGTAAAAATCACCGCTTCTAATTTTGCTTTCGCTAAAGAAGTAGCAAGTAAATTTACGAAGATAAATGATCAGAACTACAGCTTGTCAATCGGTTCAGGTACAATTGAAATGAAAGACAATAAAGTAATTGTTTTAGTTGACTAAATAATATTTTCGATTTTAAAATAAAGGGAGCCTAATGGAAACGTTAGGCTTTTTTGTTGGTCACAAATTGAGCATAAAGCTATTTGCTTTAAGTGTATCTCGCTTTAACGTTTGTAAATTTGTGCACCGAAGATTCGCAAATTGTAAAATATTTGTGCTTGTAATGATTGGTAATTCTTAATAAGAATTTTCATTTCAAGCTTAAATGATTTAAGTACGCTAAACTAAATTTATGAACTTTAATTAAACAAGGGTTCACTTTCCTGCGTCAAACTATTAAGTTCCATAGCAAATTCTCCTCCTTTTGAGGTTTGCCCGTAGGGTGGTATGGTTTTTCTATGTCAACAACAGTATTCCTTCAACTACTAATTTCGGTGTGGTTTTTCTCTTTTTAACAAAACACTTCTATCTAAACTAAATTCTACCTCCCAACAACAATATCATACCCTAATTTCAACTTTTTAATTACAATTTCAATTTCTTCTTCATTCAAATGACCAAAACCAAAACGAATGGCGCAAGTGTTTTTATTCTGATAAAGGATTGTTTTTGGAAGTAACAAATCATGTTTTTGAGCTTCTTCTGCTAATTGAACCAAAGAAATTTTTGGTTCAAATTCGATCCAAATGGCCAATCCGCCACTAGGTTTTTTCCATTGTACTGTTTTTTTAAAATAATATGATAGCCTATCGCACAAAAAATCTCTCCTTTGCTTATAATTGATGATGTTTTTTTTGATTAATCGATGAATTTCACCTTCGTAAATTAATTCCGAAAGCATTTGATCTTGGATAACATCACCTTGCTTGTCCAGCATTTGCAAATAATTTTTAGCCTCAACAATTAAATTAGTTGGTGCAACCACAAAACCAGTTTGAAAGCTAGGAAAAAAGGATTGCCCTAATTTCCCCAAATAAATAACGTTTCCATTTGCATCAGAACTTGCCATAGGCAACATTGCTGAACCTTCAAACTGAAAATCATAATCGAAATCATCTTCAATTATGGCAAATTCATATTCTTTAGCTAACTCAAGCAGCTCTAATCTTCTTTTAGCGCTCAGCGTATTGGTAGTTGGATAATGCCGATGCGCACAAACATACACGCAGCGAATTGACTTTTTTACATAATTTTTTCTGATGTAATCAATGTCTAAACCATTTTCATCTATTGGAATAGTACGAATACTCGCCCCCACTTGCTGGAATATCATATTGGCAGCATAATTGCTCCAATTCCCAACTAAAACCAAGTCATTTGGCTGCAAAATAAGCTGTGATACGATATACAAACTCATTTCAGTACTTCTTGTGCTGATTAAGTTATTTGGTTTAATGCGAAAGCCACGAGTCGCATTCAAATAATTGCATAATTGTTTTTCATAAACAGAATGAGTATCGCTAGAGGTTTGATTCCACTTAGACAATACCGTTTTTCGTTTCATGGACGCACTATACCATTTTGAAAAGTGATGTGTGGGATGCAATCTCAAATCAGGTTGGCCATCATTGATAGTGTATTTTGTTTGTATATTTTCAGTGGTAGAAGCCAAGTGAAAAGAGGGTTTAAAATCAAATCCTGTTTTTTCTGTGTATTCAATATTTTGATTTTTAGGATACGAAATTGCTTTTATCGAAACTGTCTTTTGTTCTGGTACAAGTACAAATGTGCCTTTGTTTGGTATAATTTCAACCCAACCTTGCGAGGCTAGTTCATCATAAACAGCTACAACAGTATTTCTGTGGATAGTTAACAACTGACTCAGCGATCGACTTCCTGGCAGTGCAGTTCCTTTAGTGAGATAGCCACGCTGAATGGCATCTATAATTTGATGCGAAATTTGAATAAATACTGCTGTTGAAGTATTTTTTTCGAACTGAATTAGTTGTTTTAAAAGTGTTTCAACCGGACTATTCATAATTTAAAAGCTGGACTATATTACTCGTCCGGAAAGATACTAAATTTGCCACGTTTTAAAAATAAACACTAAGTATAATTATGAAAAAAACAATGGCAGTGGCTTCTTTAGTACTTTGTACTTTAGTAGGAAAAGCACAAGAAACAAAACAGAAAATGGACTCGCTAAATGAAGTTATAGTAACTTCTTCCAGGATCGATTTGCCTTTTAGTGAAAATTCAAGAACGATTCAAATAGTTACCGCTAGTGACATAAAAAAATTAGGTGTTACTAATGTGGCTGACGCCTTGCAGCAAGTTGCAGGTGTTGATGTAAGAAGACAAGGTGTAAACGGAATGCAAGCTGATTTATACATAAGAGGTGGCAGTTTTGATCAAACTTTATTGCTAATTGACGGTATAAAAGTAGATGATGCACAAACAGGTCATCATACTCTAAACTTAGCGTTGCCAATAGAAGTAATTGAAAGAATCGAAATCATAAAAGGGCCGGCTGCTCGTGTTTTTGGACAAAATGCTTTTTCAGGAGCGGTAAATATTGTAACTAAAAGTGCGCCTAAAAATCTTTTGGTAACTAAACTACAAATGGGTTCCTACGGACAATTTTTGGCGGAAGCCACTGCTTCAATTAATTTAGACAATAGCAGTCACATTGTTCACTTTAGCAAGAACTTTTCAAACGGGTACAGAGTAAATACTGATTTTGACAATCAAAATTTATTTGTAAAAAGTCAATTCAATAAAAACAAACTTCCTATCAACTTTATTGCGAGTCATTCTGAAAAGAAATTTGGTGCTAATGGCTTTTACGGAATTCCATCAGCAACACAGCAATATGAGGAAACGCAAGCAACTTTAGTTGGGTTTTCGACTGTTATTAAAAAAGGAAATTTTACCTGGAAGCCACGAGTATATTGGAGACGAAATCAAGATGAATATGTATACGTTAGGAGTAATCCAGCTGGGTATAGGAATTTGCACTTAACTAATAAAGCGGCTGTTGAGTTAAATGGTTCTTATACTTCAAGTGCTGGTATCACTGGTTTTGGTGTTGAATTTTCAAAATACTTTATAGCAAGTAATCGATTGGGAGACAATCAAAGAGAAATTGCGACCTTGTTTTTAGAACATCGTTTTCAGTTTTTGGATAATAAATTAGATGTAACTCCAGGAATTGCAGCTTCTTATTTTTCAGATTTTGATAACAAATTATTCCCGGGAGTTGATGTAGGATATGCCATTGCTGATGATGTGAGAGTGTATGGCAACATAGGGTACACGTACCGAGTTCCTACTTACACTGATTTGTATTACATAGGGCCGCAGGCAATAGGAAATCCAAATTTGCAAGCCGAAGACGCCTTAGCACAAGAGGTAGGAATTAGATGGAATACGAATCGTTTTGGCCTTTCGATCGCTGGTTTTAATAGGGATTCCAATAATTTGATTGATTATGTACGAGTCAATGCTACCGATGTTGTTTTCTCGCCACAAAACATTCAGGATGTGAACACAAAAGGGATTGAAACACAGTTTGATTATAGCTTTAAATTGAATAATTTGACTCAAAAAATCAATTTAGGATATACTTTTCTTGATGACGAAATCAAGCAAACTGCAGCGGTGGAGTCGAGATATTCCATCAATTCATTGAAACATCAAATGGTTGGCTCGTATCAAATGCAATGGTTTGAGAACTTTACTAATTCGATTGCGTATCGTTATATGGAACGCACTTCTGGAGCGAGTTATAATGTGGTAGATCTAAGTGCGGCATACCATTGGAATGACATAGAGTTATCCGTTTATGCTAATAATATTTTTAATACGGAATATTCTGAAAGTAGTTTGATTCCAATGCCAAAAGGGAATTTACTATTTGGATTGAAATATACGTTTAAGTAGTAAAAGGCTTTTATCTTTGGAACTTATTTTAATTCGTCTTGCTTTTTAATGGAGCTCATCGCCTGAGTTATTGAGTTTGTTACGCTTAAAATAATAAATTAAATTTCTAAAGATTAAATTTCTAAAGACATTGTTTTGATGATTCAAGACAATGTCTTTTTTTTTATAATATAAAGGAAAATAGATAACGGATAAGTCAAATCTCAAATTCCAAATCGCAGTTATCTGCCGAAGAACTCGAAATAGATCACCCACGACACACAAGAGACATCGGAAAACTCAAATCTTCTCCAGCTCCTTCACCTTCTGATAAATCAACTCCGTTTCCCAGCCTTTTCTTAGGAAATAATCGCAGAATTTTTTTCGTTTTTTCAGTGTGTTTCCCTCGGTGATAGTTTCCCAATGTTTATCAGCTAATGCATCAAACATTTCGAAATAGTCAGAATCGTCAATTTCTTTTAAGGCAATTTTTATTAGCGTGGCAGAGATTTTTCTGAATTTTAATTCATTTACAATTCTGATTTTCCCCCAATGTTTAATGCGGTGTTTTCCTCTGGCATAACTACAAGCAAAGCGTTCTTCGTTCAGGAAGTTATCAGCTATAAGTTGCACGATTATTTGGTCAATTTCATCTTGATCCATTTTCATACTTCGCAATTTCTGGATTACTTCTTCGTGACAGCGATCTTGATAGGCGCAATAATGCTCTAGTTTTTGTGTTGCCTGTTTTATGGTGAAAAAGTCTTTCATTTAGCGGATTTTACGGCTCGTTTTTTAAATAAAAATTTTTGCTCGCTTGCGCAAAAATACAATTTCTAGAGTACAGTTTGCAAAGTAATGGAACTAAAGCTAGCATTGGTTTTTATGCTAGTTACTGTTTTTTCCCATAAAATTTTTTTTTTCAGAAAAACAATACAGATTGTTATAGTGTAACTGGAAATTATTTAAGCGCTTCAACGGCTAATTTTACCTTTAATCGAGTATAATTAATTGTTTGAGGAAGGGCTAGTATCTTTGCGAATTATTTTTTTTTAAGCTTCTTACGTTAAAAAAAATAGTACTATTTCTTTGCGCACAACCTACAAAACACAAAAATTCGCCCCATGAATAATAATTACTCTAACTCATTATTAAGTTTATTAAAGTTAAAATTTTCAGCGAAATTTCATTTGCTGTTGCTATTTTTGTTTGTTTGCTCATTTGCAAATGCAGCGACTATTACCTCTGCGACAAGTGGTAATTGGAATGCTACGACAACATGGGTAGGAGGTGTGGTTCCCACAGCCAGTGATGATGTAATTATTGCAACAACACATACAGTTACGGTTACAGTTTCTACAGGAATTACAAATTTATTATTAAATAAATCTTCTGCTAAAATAATAATAAACCCAAATCAAATATTAACAGTGTCAGGTACTTATAAAAGTAATGCGACGTTGACTGACGGAGTAAATGGTCCTGGATCAATTAGGTTTACAGGATCAGTAAGCATAAATCGAATGACAGGATCCGGAACACTTCCTAATGTTATTATTGGAGATGGTGTTAGTACTAATACCGTGAAGATGGCATCAGGATTTAAAGTAGCTAATCTTACTATTAATACAGGAGCAATTTTTGATAATAATAAAAAAAATATAGGTATTGATGGTAATTTGTTAGTAAACGGAACTATATTACCTTCAAGCAAAGGAAATTTTACTTTTAGTGGCTTGAGTAATACAATAGCAGGTTCAACTCCATCTATTACCATTAATAATGCTAGTTTTTCAGGTACTTACACTAATAATTTAACTGTTTTTAATGTCGTAAATAATCTAACTGGTACTGGAACATTGATTAATAGTGCTTCTAAAACACTAACTATTGGAAGGAATGCAACTCTAACTACGTTAACAGCAACTGCAGCAGATAATACAGTAATTTATACCAGACCAGGAGCTCAAACTGTTAAACCTACTACATATTATAATTTAACGCTATCTGGATCTGGAGCCAAGAACTCAGCATTAGTTTATGTTGTCAACGGGACGCTTTCTATGCAAGGAACAGCAACGGTTAGTAGTGCACCTACTTATGGAACGGTTGCTAAACTGGAATACAACCGAAACTCCCCTCTAGCAGCTGGAGTAGAATGGATTTCACCTTTTGTTGCAACTGGTGGTGTAATTATCATAAATACAGGACTTATTACTAGTAATAGCGCTAAAGTTTTTAATTCATCTGTACCTCTTACCGTTGCTAATGATAGCGGGGGTGGTTTAGACAATGGTGGTTTTGCCATTTCAGGCGCTAGTGTTTTTACTTTGGCTAATGATGCCAACTTGTATTTAAGCGGTACAAGTACTTTTCCTTCCGGTTTTAGTACTAACACGATTGGGGCAACGAGTACGGTAGAATACAATGGGACTGCTCAAACTGTCGCCGTTCAGAATTATGGAAACTTAAACCTTAGTAATTCAGGAGACAAAACATTTGCAGGAGCAACACTTATAGCAGACGAATTAGCTTTAAGTGGCACTGCCGTAGCTATCCTTCCTACTGGTTCTACTTCTTTTTCACAAACACTTACTTTTAATGGTACACTACAACTGTCAGGTTCTTGGGGAGGAACGGCAGCAACTACCGCTACAAATAAAAGCGCACTTTGGTTTGGTACAACCACAACTGGAATTCTAAATGTAAATTTAGCGTGTGCGATAGGTACTTGGCTAGGTCAAATTACAACAGATTGGAGTGATCCTAACAATTGGTGTTCCTTAACATTACCTTCAGCAAGTACTAATGTTGTAATACCTGCTACAGCACCTTACTTGCCAGTAATTGGCACAGCAAATGGTGATTGTCGTAATATTACTATTGCCTCTTTATCATCACTAACCATTAATCCATCAAGGACACTGACCGTTACCGGGAATTGGGTCAATAATGGAACCTTATCGTCTAGTGGTACAACTAATTTTAACGGTACTGCATCACAAACTATAAGTGGTACGGGATCAAACGTATTTAATAATCTAACTAACTCTAAAAGTACATTTCCATTAAATGCGGCTAGAAATATTATTGTAAATGGCGTTCTGGATAATGTAAATGCTACCTCTATTCTTGATATGGGTACTAATGTATTGAGCGGTACTTTTTCTAATTCAGGTTTGGGGCAAATAAAAACAGCAAATACGTCAGGTACTCCAATCCCATCTGGAAAAACATGGGCTAACACCGTTGTGTATAGTGCAACAACGGGCGGTCAAAAAGTAGTAGCAGGAACTTATGTTTCGTTGTCACTTGATAACAGTTCTGGAACCCAAACCGCTTTAGGCAACTTAACAATTAGCAATAAATTGAATATAGTAAATGGCAGCCCTAATTTTAAAATGAATGGTTACAATTTAAGTGTTGGCGATTTTAATATTACAACTTCAGATGCAATTATAGATATGGCGGGTGGTAGTTTGAGCTATGCTGCGATAAATAGTATGGATGGTACAATACGGTTTTCGGGTGCTGCAAACGGAAAAGCTATTCCTGCAGGAACGGTTGAGTATTATGGGGCAACACAAACTGTTGGTCCAGGTACGTACAACGACATTACCTTTACAGGCACTGGCGGTTATAGTGTAAACAGCGATGTTGTGGTTAATAATGAACTTTTGATTACCAAAGGTGAGCTAACAGTTCAAGACGGAGTTTCAGTAACGGTATCTGATATTATAAAGGTAGATACTCCTGGAACTTTTATACTAGAAAACAATGCGAGTTTAGTTCAAATAAATGACGTGACTAATGTAGGAAGAATAACCTACAAAAGAAACACCACTCCCATGAATAATTTTGACTACACCTATTGGTCTTCTCCAGTCTCAGGACAAACTCTTTATAATTTGTCTCCTAATACTTTATCTGATAAATACCATAGTTTTACAGACCCCGATTGGATTGATGAGCTAGGTTCGAATCCAATGATTGCAGGAAAAGGCTATGCAATTAGAACGCCAAAAGCAGGAACATGGCCTAATGGAGAAGTTGTAAGTTTTCCTTATACGCAAAAAGTAAAGTTTATAGGTGTTCCCAATAATGGGGATTATACATATATAGGAATATCAAATAATAAATCGTATTTGTTAGGAAATCCATATCCATCAGCTATAGATGCCGATGCTTTTTTGAATGAAAACCACTTGATTCTTGATGGAACAATTTATTTCTGGACGCACAATACTGGTATAGCGCCTAGTGGAGCTTTTTATGTATATAACGACAACGATTACGCTTCCTATAACTTGACAGGAGGTACAGGAACAACAGCTGCAGCTACATCAATAAGCGGTGTTAACTTTTCTGTTCCATCAGGTAAAATTGCTGCTGGCCAAAGTTTTTTTGCAACAGGAAAAGGAACAGGAAATGTGTTATTTACTAATGATATGCGCGTAAGTGGCGGAGTTGCTGGAGCAAATAACTCGCAGTTTTTTAGAACCACTAAAACGAAATCAAAAACAAGTACTGCTATCGAGAAAAATAGAGTTTGGCTTAATTTATATAATAACGAAGGCGCTTTCAAGCAAACTTTAGTAGGTTATCTTGCTGGCGCTACAAATGGCTATGACAATCGTTACGACGGAGAGAGTTTTGATGAGCATGAATTTGTAGATTTTTATAGTGTTACTCCAGAGAACTACTTAGTTATTCAAGGTAGGGCTTTGCCATTTGACGAAACCGATACAGTTCCTCTAGGATATAGGTCTAAAGAAGAAATGAATCTTAACATTAGCATTGACCAAACCGATGGAGTATTGGCTACTCAAAACATATATATTGAGGATAAGTTGCTGAATGTTATTCATAATATTAAAGATACTCCGTATGCCTTTACTACTGAAGCAGGAACTTTTGACAATCGTTTTGTATTGCGTTATACGGATAAAACGTTAGGTAATACTGATTTTGAAGGAGTTAATAGTTCAGTTGTAATTTCTAAGGATAAAAATGAATTAAAAATTAAATCTGAAATAGAAACTATAAAACGAATTACAGTTTATGACTTGTTAGGTAAAAAAGTATTTGAAAAAGAGGCTGTAAATAGTACTGAATTCCGTTCATCTGCGATTGGTTTTAGCCAACAAATAGGAATTGTAAAAGTAACTTTGGACAACGGACAAGTTATTTCTAAAAAAGTTATTTTCTAGCAAAACCAATTACTTAAAAGTTTACAAATCCCATTTTGTTTATGACAGAATGGGATTTTTTATTGAAGAACAACTTCGTTAGAATAAAGTACACGAGCTGTTAGTTCGAGCGCAGTGGAGAACCATTTCGACTTAGATCTTGATTAGCATGTATTAAAAACAAACTTCTATTTCAAGGATAAAACGGCTCACCTCGAGTCGATTTACGAAAGTTCGTTAATATAACTTGTACGGGTTGTCAGTTCGAGCGCAGTCGAGAACAATTTTGAATTCTCGTTCTTGAATAGCATGTATCAAAAAAAAACTTCTACTTCAAGGATAAAACGGCTTACCTCAAGTCGATTTGCGCAAGGTTGTTAATATAACTTGCATGCGTTGTCAGTTCGAGCGCAGTCGAGAACCTTTATGACCGCTCTACTGAACAGGTTGTGAGAATAAATTTCCCTTATTTTCTGTGATTGAATGACATCCGTCATCGATTTCCGAAAGTTTGTTATTATGAAGTACACGCGCTGTCAGTTCGAGCGCAGTCGAGAACTATTTTGACCGCTCACTTAGTTAGCCTATACTAAAAACAAACCCCGTATTGTCTATGGTTAAATTGCATCCGTCATCGATTTTTGATAGGTTGTTTATCAAGTTTGTATTAACAATTAGGTGACTTGGCTTAAATGAACTAATTTTTTTGTTTGGTTTTTTAAACTGATATGACTTATATGGTTAAAAAATATTTTTTTGTAAATATCACTAAATGTGGGTATTGCGTCTAGTTAAGATTGTTTCTACTTTTATAATTAATTACTAAGCACCTGTAATGGTGCGTGTTAGTGAATTTGATATAAAAACCTTAACTCTCTTCTAAATATGAAAACAAAACTCCTTTACTTCGTTGTTGTGTTAAGTATTTTCATTTTTAATACTGCTTATTGTCAAGAGGGGATAGTCGATGCGACTTTTAACACCTATGATGATGGTTTATCAGGAGATGGTTTCGACAGTAATGTCAGAACCGTTTCGCTACAAGCTGACGGAAATTTGATTGTAGGAGGCGATTTCTTAAATTTTAACGGCGCTGCTACTCCTAAATTGTGTCGGTTATTGCCTGATGGTTCCAAAGACCCTTCTTTTCTCACGGGTACGAGTTTTAATGGGAATGTATATTGCAGTTTAGTACAACCCGATGGAAAGATAGTTGTAGGAGGATCATTTACTTCTTTTAATGGTTCCACGGCTAAAAGGTTAATTCGTTTGAATCCTGATGGATCACGTGACACCTCTTTTGACACTTCAATTGCGGCAAGTTCGGGAATAATTCATTCTATGGCTATTCAAGCAGATGGGAACTTAATTATAGTGGGCAGTTTTGTGAATTACAATGGTGTTTCCGCACTAAGGGTAGCCCGCATTTTACCCAACGGTAACTTAGACACCACATTTGCAATCGGATCAGGGGCAAATTCATTAATTGAGGAAGTGCACATTCAACAAGACGGCAAGATTATTTTGGGAGGATCTTTTATTACGTTTAATGGTACTACTTGCGCTAAAATAATTCGGTTGAATACTAATGGAACTGTGGATACTACTTTCGTTCAAGGAACTGGTTTTGATGATAATATATCGGCACTTACAACTCAAGCGGATGGCAAGATTATAGTAGGTGGTGATTTTTCAATGTATAACGGCGCTGTTGCTAATAGAATTATTCGTTTAAATCTTGACGGGAGTCGAGATACTTCTTTTAATTCCGGAGTAGGCTTAAGCGCTGGAACGGTTGAAGTTATAAAAGTAAATAGTACTGGTTCTATTATTGTTGGCGGGTCCTTTTCTGGGACTTACAATGGAGTCGATGTAAACCGAATACTATTGTTGGATTCCAATGGTGTTTTAGACCCAATATTCGATATAGGAGCTGGACCATTAACGGGTACTGTATATGCGTTGAAGGAAGACACCGATGGTTCATGGTATGTAGGTGGCTCTTTCTCGGTTTTTGACTCTCAAAATCAAGGCAGGCTTGCAAAAATTGATGTTGTTGGGGCGATGGATATTGGTTATTTAACGGCTGGTGTTGGTTTTGACAATTCTGTTTTAAAAGTTGTTTCGTTATCCAATACTAAAACCCTTGTGGTTGGTAATTTCAATAAATTTAATGGGGTAAGCGCTCCAAAGATTGCGCTATTATTAGATAATGGTGCAATTGACAATTCATTTAATGTTGCTGCTTCTGGCGCGGATGGATTAATCAAAAATGCAATTGTGCAATCAGACTATAAAATCGTAATTGGAGGAAATTTTTTGAAATATAATGGAGTCACTGTCAATAGGATTACCAGAATTTTACCAGATGGTTCTATTGATGTTTCTTTCAATACGGGTTTGGGCTTTAACAGTCAAATTTATGGACTCGCATTACAAGCCGATGGGAAAATCATTGTTGGTGGTAATTTTACAAAGTTTAATGGAATGTCTGTAAATAGGATTGTCCGTTTGTTGTCAGATGGAACTCTTGATACAAGCTTTAATGTTGGCTTAGGAGCAGACGAAATTATAGAGACTGTTCTTGTTCTACCTGATGGTAAAATAGTAGTAGGGGGTCGTTTTTCAACATTTAATGGAATTGCCCATAATCGCTTGGTACGACTCGATTTTAACGGTAGTGTTGACGCAGGTTTTGTTACAGGATTAGGATTTGATAAAAATGTATATTGTGTTGAGATGCAATCCGATACTAAATTGATCGTAGGAGGTTCTTTTTTAAATTATAAAGGCTCTGCTGCGAAACGAATAATTAGATTGAATTCTGATGGAAGTTTAGATACTAGTTTTGCTGTTGGTTCTGGTTTTAGTAACGGTGACGTCAGAGCCGTTTTAGTCCAGCCTGACGGGCGTGTTTTGATTGGCGGAGCTTTTTCTGGGACGTATAACGGAACTGCTGTAAAACGACTAATTCGAGTTTTGCCTACTGGTATTTTTGATATTTCTTTCTCAGCGAATTTAAATAGTCCGCTGTACAGCATCAGTCTTACTCCAAACCATAAACTGATGATAGGGGGTAATTTCAACTCCGTTTCGGGTGTGACTAAACATCGGGCTGCTCGCTTACTTTTGTGTTTGGATACTACAATTTGGAATGGTGTAGCTTGGAGTAATGGTGCGCCTTCTTCTGAAAAAAGGATTGTTTTCAACGGGAATTATCCTGTTTTAAATTCTGTTAACGCTTGTTCTTGTTCAATTAATTCAGGATATAGCGTTGGTGTTCCAAGTGGAAATACCTTGGGCTTAGTTTTTAATTATTCGGGTTTAGGGACATTAATTTTAGAAAATAACGCCTCGCTTTATCAAACCAATGATGCTAGTGTTAATACAGGAATTATCAATATAAAAAGACAAACGACACCAATTATTATGACAGATTATAGCTACTGGTCCTCGCCAGTTTCAAACCAAAAATTAGTCGATGTTTCTCCTAATACGCTTTTGGATAAGTTTTTTTCTTTTGATGCAACTACAGATTCCTGGTTTGAAGAACTTCCAACAAATAGCATGGATTTGGGTAAAGGGTATATTATCCGTGGACCACAGTATTTTTCGACAACGATTCCAGCTCCTTATGAAGCCGTTTTTACTGGTGTCCCAAACAACGGAAAAATAGTAATTCCCATAGGAGGAAATAATACTTCAAATTTGGTAGGAAATCCGTATCCATCTGCTATTAGCGCGGAGTCATTTTTAATTAAAAATAATGAAGTTATAGATGGAACACTTTATTTCTGGACGCACAACACACCAATTGCTAATAATGTGTACACATCTAATGACTATGCTGTCTATAATTTATTGGGTGGCGTTGCCACATCTAATGCACCTAATTCAGGTGTTAACAACACAAAACCAGATGGTACAATTGCTTCTGCTCAAGCATTTTTCACAACTAGCATAAAAGATGGAGGCGCAGTAATATTTAATAACAGTATGCGAATTTTGGGACAGAATACTACTTTTTTTAGAACAAAAAACAACAAACAGAAAGCGACAAGCAGAACTGAAAAGCATCGTATTTGGTTAAATCTTAGCAATGCTCAAGGCGCGTTCAAGCAACTTTTAGTGGGTTATGCTAGTGGGGCTACAAATGAATATGATGGTTCCTTTGACGGCGAAACCTTTGACGGAAATGAATATATTGATTTTTACAGCGTTAGTCAAGATCGGAATTTAGTTATTCAAGGACGTGCATTGCCGTTTGATGAAACGGATACCGTGTCGCTTGGATATAAGTCTAAAATTGAAGGTAATTTCAATATTAGTATTGATGAAGTAGATGGATTGTTTAAAAGTCAAGATGTCTACCTTGAAGATAATTTATTGAACACTACGCATAATCTAAAATACGCGCCCTACGGTTTTACAACACAAGCAGGCAGCTTTGATGGTCGTTTTGTTTTGCGCTATACTGATAAAACATTAGGGAAAAGAAATTTTGATTCACTTTCAAATCAAATAATAATTTCAAAAGACAAAAACGAATTGAAAATAAAATCTGAATTAGAGACTATTAAACAAGTAACCGTATTTAATTTACAAGGGCAAAAAGTGTTTGAAAAAATGACTGTTGATAGTAATGAATTCACTTCCTCAACAATTGGTTTAAGAAAGCAAATAGGAATTGTAAAAGTAACATTAGGAAATGGTCAGGTAATTTCTAAAAAAGTTAGTTTCTAAGAAGAATTTGTTAGTGCTAAAAATGTAAAAATCCCATTTCGTTTTTTTAACGGAATGGGATTTTTTATAAAATGTTATCGTAACAGAAGTATCAAATTTTCATATAGATGCAAAAATTGAATAGTAGCTATTACAGCATAACAGCAGTAATGGCAAATGAATATTTTACAATTTAGCGCTTCGCTTATGTGTTTTGAATTTACTATCCCAAAGTAGTAATAATATAAACGTAACGATAACCGCAGAGCTAAAACCTTCAAAAAGTAGCGATATAGAATAAGTCATTATTGAAGGATCTCCTCCAAACAAGAACGTTTTAGATAATGTTTCAATATAAGCTTCTCCGCCTCTAATGTAACTGTACGCAATCAAGGCTATAATACTCAAAAAAACACCTATAAACGCTGTTGATAATGCAGAAACTGAATTGGATGCGAGAGTGACCTTTCCCTCGTCATAATTTGATTTAAGTGTTCGATTAGTTCCATAAAAAATAAACAAAACATTGAAAACACGCAATAGATAATTATCTGCGAGACCCAGAAGCTGCATCAACAAGAAATAAATTCCAATTCCTAATACGATAATGAAACCATTTACTAATTCTTTAGATACTTTCATAGGTCTGTTTTTTAAAAATTGAGGTATAATTAGTTGATAAATAATCTACTATACTCAAAAATACAAAAAAAAGCGGATGGAGTACTGAAAAATAAAAATGATTAATGCTTATTTATAAATAATTCAAATAGTTGAGGGCCGTTTTTTTGTCTTTCTCCAGTTGTGATTTTAGTAATTCAAAAGATTCGAATTTTTGTTCAGAGCGAATCCTATGTACTATTGAAACCCGAATTTCTTTGTCGTATAAATAGGCATCAAAATCAAAATAATGAATTTCAATCGAACGATTTTGACCGTTAACTGTTGGGTTCATCCCTATATTCATCATCCCGTATACTTGCTTGTTTTCAATGGTGCTTTTTACAATATATACGCCATTTTGCGGAATCAATTTGTAGTTCTCTTGAATTGCTAGGTTCGCTGTTGGGAAATTTATCGTTCTACCTAATTGTTTGCCTTGAACAACGGTTCCAGTGATGAAATAGTCGTATCCTAAATAATCATTAGCTAGAGTCATATTTCCTTCTGACAATGCTTGTCTAATTTTAGTAGAGCTTACTGAAATTTCATTGATTTCTTGAACAGATATTTGCTCTACTTCAAAACCATATTGCTCACCATAATTGATAAGATCATCAATATTCGCAGTGCGATTTCGTCCAAATCGATGGTCGTAACCTATAATTATTTTGTGAATTTGTAATCGATCGACGAGAATAGTTTTTACAAATTCTTCTGCTGTTAATCTCGAAAACGTTTCGTCAAAAGGATGTATGACTAGGTTTTCGATTCCAATTTCCTGTAGTAAATCTATTTTTTCGTTGATAGTGTTTAGCAATTTTATATCAGAATCACCTTGTAAAACCATACGAGGATGCGGAAAAAATGTTAGAACTAAGCTTTCGTATTGCCCATCATCAGTGTTTTGAAGAACTTTTTCTAGAATTTTTTTATGACCAATATGAACGCCGTCAAAGGTGCCTAACGTTATAATTGTTTTTTTGGTAGAACGAAAATCGTTTATAGAATGAAAAATATTCAAAGCAAGTGTTTTATAATCGTGCAAATTTATGGTAATAATAACAGATTATAAAGGAGGATTGAAATTAATCCTCCTTTATAATCTACTAGTATGTTATTCTTTAATAAATCGCAGTGTTTTTTTTGCGTTTTCTTTTACAACGGTGATAAAATAAACACCGCTGCTTAAAAAAGAGGTATTGATGTGTAAGTCAGCTGCGCTTGAAACTGTTTTAGTATAAACCGTTTGGCCAGATATACTGGTAATGGTAAGACTTGTTGGCAAACCAAAACGCTTTGAAACTTCTAAATTTAAAATTTCTTTTGCAGGAATTGGATACGCATAAATGCCTTCTGAATTTTCAAAATTCTGAACTGCAAGTGTAGCAATTGAAAGTACTTTTGATTCACCATATCCAAAATCGGCGCCAGTTGCAATTAAAAGTCCATTATTATCTTTTAGAGTGTAACTTCCTTTTTTAGCATTGTTGGCAATTCCGTCACCATGAGAATCATTTATTGTAAAGGTGTAGCATTCGCCACTTAACAGCTCGAAGATAGAATTTACAACAGGGTTTAAAGGCCCTGAATCGGAATCAGTATAAGGTCCACCACTATAAATTTCTTTCCCCGAGCTATTTTTTAAGGTCCAAGTTGTCTCAGAGCCGTATGGATCACATTGTAAATCAAGTTTTACTGTAGGCGTAGCGACGCTTAATTTTGAATCTTGTGTAAACGCCTTGGTTAGCGTATTGTTTGCAGTGTTCATATCCGCTAAATTGTTTACGTTCACAATATCCGCTTGAAAAGTGTGTGGTCCACTTGTTGTAGTTACGGAACCTAAATCAATATTTATCGTTGCATATTGTGGTAAATTACCAGTCCATGAGTACGTTGTAGTTACTCCGTTATCCAACTTATAGTTTATCGATGCCGTCGTCAGCGTGGTTGTACCTCTATTTTCAAGGGTTATAATTCGGTTGTACGTTGACGCGCAACCATCAACAGCAATTGTAATGTTTGCAATAGTTCCGTCGAGTGCATAACTAGTTCCAGGTGTGCCACCATTAGAACTAGATAATTCTTTTCTCCTTACAGAATTTGTCATTACGGCCACCATACGTGCTTTTTGTCCTGCGGTAAAGGTATTCATACACGCATCGTTCGTATAATCCATATAATTTTCGATCATATCATTTCCAGTACAATGCGAAATAGTGACACAATCATAATTCGCTGTGTTTGAATCAGGCGTATCGGCTACAAAGTCTCCTGATGTGTTATCAGCGCCTGTACATAGCTCATCATCACCCCATATATGTCTTAATCCTAACCAGTGGCCCACCTCATGAGTCATGGTGCGGCCTAGGTTATAACTTGGATTCAAATTAAATGAACCGTCATTAACGGCTTTAGTACCAAAAGCATCGTAACTAGCTACAACACCATCGGTTTTATCTGCGCCTCGATTGTTACGTATGCCTTGTAAAGTGGAGCCAGAGGGAAATTGTGCGTATCCTAAAATAGTGTCGTCAACTAATTTTACAACCCACATATTCAAGTATTTCTTAGGATCCCATTGCGTTTGGGGTTTAACGATATCATCGATACTCTCCTCGCTCCAAGCCGCTTGTCCCATGTTGACACGGTTTACACCATTAGTAGTTACACCATTAGGATCTTGTTGTGCGAGTACAAAATTAATTTCGCAATCTACACCTAAATTGTATCCTGTTGACGCAGCTCCTGGAGTTCCTGCCAATCTCCTGAAATCTTGATTCATTACGGTAATTTGAGATACCGCTTGGGCGTAGGAAATGTTTTCTGAGGTATGTGATGCGATTGTATTGACTGGCGCGCCGTTATGAATGATGTGAATGACTACCGGAATGTTATATACAACTTGCGTTTGTTGGGTTTTGTTGTTTTTACGCTTTTCTTTTTCAATTGCAATAATTGGTGCAATCCAATTTTCAAATTGAACAGCGCTTAATCTTTTTGGATTTTTCTTTTTTAAATAGTCTTCATACTCCGTTGTAGAACATCTGGAGTATCCATTTTTTGGGTTTATTTTACTGCTTTTTAAAGACATGTTTTGCTGACCATAGGTAACAAGAACGGTAAAAAAACAAATTAGAGTAATGATTTTCATATAAGCGATGGTTTTTTTAGGAGTTGGTTAGTTTCTCAAATGTAATAAATTTAATGTACGTTTATTTGCAAGAACTTAAAATTAAATTATTTTTTCTCATTAAAAAGTTGAGGTAATCTGTTGGTTATTTGATGTCTATAATGAATTATTTATTTCCCATTAAATGAAGTCATGGTGTTTTCTAATCCGGCTGTTCCAAATGATTTTATGATTTCTGAAGCCGTTTCCAGTCGTTCAGGAAGTGCTGTTTTTTCAGCATCATCCCAATCGCCCAAAACGTAATCTACTTGTTTTCCTTTTTTGAATTCGTCGCTGATGCCAAAACGAAAGCGAGCATAGTTTTGAGTGTTTAAAACCAGATTAATATTTTTTAATCCGTTATGGCCACCATCGCTGCCTTTAGGTCTAATGCGGATGCTTCCAAAGGAAAGATTCAAATCATCTGTAATTACAAAGATATTTTCTAAAGGGATTTTTTCCTTTTCCATCCAATACTGAACCGCTTTTCCGCTCAGATTCATGTAAGTATTAGGTTTTAGCAGTAAAAAAGTGCGGCCTTTGAACCGGTATTGGGCTAAAGCACCTAGTTTTACAGTTTCGAAACTAATTCCTTCTTTTTTGGCTAAAAAATCAACGATTTTAAAACCAATATTATGTCTTGTATTTACATACTCGGCACCTATGTTTCCAAGTCCTACAATTAAAAATTTAGTACTCACGCTTTCTATATTATTTTTTTGGTATTCGTGAACCTCTGGCTTCATATCAGAGGTGTTATCAGCTGTTTTTGTTGATGAAAACAGGTTTTGTATCCATTTAATCATCTTGCAAAAGTAAACTTAATTGTATAATTTCTGGTATTTGTTTAGCTTATAATTTCTCGTATTTGTTTAGCTTATAATTTCTCGTTTCATACGATATCCGATTAAAATTAGAGCGTGGATTTCTTGTAGATGCAAATCCTGTAAGTTAGCCCCGATTGTAATGAAAATCATTTTTGTGAGCCTTTTTTGGCGAACAAAAATATTGTAATGTAAAGCGGGACGAGTAGTGTATTGAAAATAAAAATGTATGCTCCTAAATAACTATAGGATAGTTTATGAAACAAAAAAAGCACCAGTTTTGCAACTGATGCTTTTGAATATGCTTGAAAAAATATTATTTTTTCTTTCCTTTTACTGGAGCTTTTGCTGCTTTTGCTGCTTCTTGAGCTGCTTTCATCGCTGCACGAGAAATCTTCACTTGACAGATAACAGTGTTGTCTGGGTGCATGATTTTGTAGTCAGGAGAAGCTACTTTAGTAACATATAATTTGTTACCCATGTCTAATGGTGTAATGTCAGCTTCTATAAAATCTGGAAGATTTTTAGGTAAAGCTTTAACTTTAAGTTTACGTGTGTTCAAACGTAAATCTCCACCAGCCATAACTCCTTTAGATTTTCCAACAATTTTCACAGGAACTTCCATAGTGATTTCTTTGTCGTCAAATAATTGAAAAAAGTCAATGTGTAGAATTTTATCAGATACTGGGTGAACCTGGATATCTTGTAAAACTGCTTGAAATGATTTTCCTTTTCCAAGATCGATCTCAACTGTGTGAGCGTTTGGGGTGTAAACCAAGTTTTTGAAAGCCATAACTTCTGCTGAGAAATGAACTGCCTGATTTCCTCCGTATAAAACGCAAGGAACCAATCCAGCATTACGTAAGGCTTTAGTTGCTACTTTGCCCACGCTTTCTCTTTCTGATCCTTTAATTGTAATCGATTTCATTGTAAAATTTATTATAGTTATTAATTAAACTCTTGTTTTAAATTCCCGTTTCGGGAATCGTGGGTATTTACATTATGAACTTCCCACTAATAGAGTTGTTGTGGTGTACCATGTGCATTACTTCTGCAAATAATGGCGCACAACTCAATACTCTTATTTTTTTTGATTCTCTCTTTAACGGAATAGAATCGGTAACTATTAATTCTAATAATTTAGAATTTTCAATTTTTTCGTAAGCCTCTCCTGATAAAATGGCATGAGTACAAATTGCTCTTACGCTCAATGCTCCTTTTTCGATCATTAAATCAGCGGCTTTCGCCAAAGTGCCTCCGGTGTCAATCATGTCATCAACTAAGATTACATTTTTACCTTTTACCTCACCAATCAATTCCATGGTGTCGATAATATTAGCTTCTTTTCTTTGTTTGTAACAAATTACAACGTCAGATTCTAAAAACTTAGAGTATGCATACGCTCTTTTAGAACCTCCCATGTCTGGCGAAGCAATAGTTAAATTTTCTAATCCTAAGCTTTTTACATATGGTAAAAAGATAGTTGAGGCAAAAAGATGATCAACTGGTTTCTCAAAGAAACCTTGAATTTGATCAGCGTGCAAATCCATAGTCATTACTCTTGTTGCTCCAGCAGCATCTAATAGATTCGCTACTAATTTGGCTCCTATCGGAACTCTCGGTTTGTCTTTTCTGTCTTGTCTCGCCCAACCGAAATAAGGAATTACTGCTGTTATATGTCTTGCTGATGCACGTTTTGCCGCGTCAATCATTAACAATAATTCCATCAAATTATCTGCAGATGGGAATGTTGAACAAACAATAAAAACTCTTAATCCTCTGATAGACTCTTCGTAAGAAGGTTGGAATTCACCGTCACTGTATTTTGACGTTGTGATTTTCCCTAAAGGAATTCCGTATTCTTTGGCTATTTTTTCAGCTAGATAAACACTTTGTGAACAAGCAAAAATTTTAGCTTCAGGTTCTAGGTGTGACATTTAATTTGTTGTTTTTATTCCGCTGCGCTCCATACAGTTCAGCTGTAACATTTGTTAGTAGCATCAAATATGTATTTGCCTCGGGTGTAGTTAGTTGTGTGTTTCGTTTTTACCGAGGTGCAAATTTATAAAATTTATTCAACTCTGAAAGGAAAAAATTAAGTATTTTTAGTTGAATTTTTAATATTATTTTTTACATTTGCACCGTGTTAAAGGAATTGATGGTTGATTTAAACACAATCACATCTTTTATTGCGTTGAAATAACTGCTGTTATTTCATGTCTGCTAAGCCCGGATGGCGGAATTGGTAGACGCGCTGGTCTCAAACACCTGTGGGAAACCGTGCCGGTTCGACTCCGGCTCCGGGTACTTAAAAGCCTCTTAATCTTTGGATTAAGAGGCTTTTGCTTTTTAGAGTGTTTTGCAAAAGCAGTGGCTTTTAAAAAATAAGTAAAAATCGTTATATAATTAAGTTTATAGTAGTGCTGATTGTATTAAATGTTTACTGTATAGTTAAACTTGGTGGTTTAAAAACTTAGGAACTTCTAAAAATACTAACACCAAGATTACTGCAGATAGAGTGATAGTAAGCAGAATAAAAGCACCTAGATAAAAAAAATATCGTTCCTTTTTAGGGATTACTTTTATCAGTTCCTTACTCGCCTGCTTATATTTTTCAGCAATTACCATCTTAAACTTAATTTAATTAATGTAAATAATTAACAAAACAATTATTTTTTGTAAAAGCAAAGTAAGTCGAATTTGGATTGCAGTACAATACCTACATTTAGTGATTTTTCTAATAAATTTGCAATTAATTTTGGATCTTTGGGAAAGGCATTTGAATAGCAAAAATTAGGGCTAATTATTTTTTAAATTTACATCCGCTTCGTAATCACTTTTTTATTCCGTTATATTCCCAATAGCAATTTAGAGATCCCTTTGTAGTTTTCACACGATCTACATCTGCTTTATTAGTAGCTAGGCTATTGTCTAGTAGTTGTTTAAGTCAGTGAGTAATCCTTAAAATTTTATACTCAAATATTATTCTAGTTTTCCAGCAACTTCGTTTTCGGAAACGATAGGTTTTTTGTCTACTTTGTTTTCTTATTTCATACAAATAGTATAGTGCTATTGTTTTTGCATTCAAAAATCTGTCGCTTAGCCGCTAAAGTGAATGTTTTTTAGCAATGAGCTACTTGTTTAGCTAGAATTGGAAATATTAGGTTCCAAATAGTATAACTTTCAATTTCTTTTACTTTCAATATTATATCGTAACTGAAGTTTATACTTAATCTTTGATTAATTTTATAATTAGTAGGTATTTTTTTATAAATTTAATTTAATTTCTTTAAAAAACGCATTTAGTCGATTATATTTGCATTTAATCTGATTTATTTGCTATTTTAGTCTTGTCTTAAATAATTAAGCATTTAATTTTTTTTGATAATTTTCAGTTGTGATTTAAATTCAAGATTCAATTTTTTTTAAGATTAAGAAATACTATATTTTTAAATACGATTTTTTATGAAAATATATACTCTATTGAAAGTTTTTATAGCATTTTGCTTTTTTAATAGTATGAATGCTCAAAACAAGGCTTCGGCGTCGGCTTCAGCCACTATAGTAACTCCGATACAAATTATTAAAAATTCAGATATTGATTTTGGTAGCTTTACTACTAACGGTGCAATTGGTACTCTGGTTTTGGGCGCAGATAGTAAAGGTGTTAGAGTGGGGTCTTCTAACATTAGTCTTCCAAATGATTCGGCAAAAACTGCAAGCGCGGCTGGTTTCACTATAACAGGTCAAGGTGATTTTGCATATAATTTGATCTTGCCTACTAGTGATCACCTAATTTACAATGGGGCCGAAAGTATGATTATTAATGGTTTTACTAGCTCAGCCTCGAAAGTTCTTGCAGATGGTAAGGAGGTAATTTATCTTGGAGCAACGCTTCATGTAGTTGCTGGTCAGTCTGTTGGAGTCTATTCTAGTTTGGGTTCTGGAATCGAAATACTTGTTAATTATAATTGATAATTTCAGCTTAAATCAAAGTTATTGTACTTTTTCCTCTTCTTTAAAATTAATAAAGTCTCGAAATTGCTTTAAAATGCTAAACAGTTTTTTACAAAGTCTCAAATCTTAATTGAGTACTATCTTGTAAAACTAGTAGCATTTTTTTTTATTCATGTAACTCTTGTGATGAATTAAGAGTTGCTTTTTTTTCTCTCTTCATACAGTAATGCCAACAACTATTTTGGTGACTAATTTGTAAAAGCTATTCCTTTTATTGCTGCCCTTTTATATTTTGCGATTGATTTTTTATCACTTTTTCGTTTTAGATGGGTAGAAATTGGTTGTTGTGACTTGTTTTTTTCTGTTGAAATGAACGAAATTTATATCTTCACTTAGGAGTTTGTGTATTTCAACGACTATTTTGACATGTTGGCGAAAATATTTTACACAAGGTTTTTTTTGATATTAATTTGCACTCGAATTAAAAAAACAACGATTCCCAAATCAAATAAAAATTACAAAAAAACCTACAACCATGAAAAAAATCACATTATTAGCTATCCTAGCTATCGCAGCATTCTCAAACAACGCAAACGCTCAATCTACTGCTTCTGCAACTGCAACTGCAACTATTGTTAAGCCAATTGCAATAACTAAAACACTAGACATGAATTTTGGTCATATAGCTACAAACGGTACTGTAGGTACGGTAGTGTTGGCACCAGATAATGTTAGAAGTTTAAGAGGCGGTGTGACACTTCCAGCTACAAAGGGTACTGTAGAAGCTGCAAAATTCACGGTTACGGGAGAAGGAGCATATACATACGCTTTAACTTTACCTGCGGATGACACAATAACGATAACTAATGCTAGTGCAGTAGGTAAAGATATGAAAGTAAGTACTTTTACAAGTAATTCAACTAAAACACTTGCTTCTGGAACGGCAACTTTTAGTGTAGGTGCAACATTAAATTTGAATGCATCTCAACCTGCAGGCGTGTACACTAATAGTGCGGGATTTAATGTGATTGTAAACTACAACTAGATTTTATACAACATTATACAAAAAAGCAAGTGTCGCATTTAGTGATACTTGCTTTTTTTTGGTTACTTTGCAAGGAATTTGTAATCGCGATGGACATTCACTATAGCTCATTTAAGATGACGCTATTTTTATGTAATATCGGGATTATTTCAAAGAATTCCGAACAAATACACATATAGAATAGGTATAAAATGAATGTTACTATAAAAAACTGTTTGCTAAATAAGCAAGGTCTAAGATTTTTTTTAATTTTATTGCTTTGCAATACTTCAACAAATATAATAATGGCTCAGGGAGATTTAGTTATATTTCCGAAAAGAGTTGTTTTTGAAGAAAAAAACAGAATTCAGCAGATCAATCTTGCAAACACTGGTAAAGATACCGCTGTGTACAATATGTCATTTGTAGAATTTAGAATGACTGAATTGGGTAATTTTGAAGAAATCACAGTCCCTGACTTAGGACAGCAATTTGCAACTCCTTATTTGAGAGTGTATCCAAGACAGGTCACTTTAGCGCCTAACGAATCCCAAACCGTCAAAGTACAACTGATTAATAGCAATAAACTTCAAGTTGGCGAATATCGATCGCATCTTTATTTTCGTGCCGTTAAAACTACAAAGCCTCTTGGACAAGAGGAAAGTATAGATAAAGCTGCCGGATTATCGGTAAAGATAGAGGCTGTTTTTGGTATTTCAATTGCCAATATCATTCGTAAGGGCGAATCGAATACTTCGATTACACTTTCTGGATTGCACTATGAAAATAAAAAGGATTTGGGTGCTTTTCTACATTTTGATATCAATCGAATAGGAAATATGTCAAGTTATGGCGATATTACGGTCAATTATATTTCTCCACAAAACAAATCGTATGAAGTGGGAAAAATTAAGGGTATAGGTGTCTATACACCTGGAACTTTACGAAGAAATACAATAGCCTTGCAAAAACCTAAGGACATTAACTTTGAAGGTGGAAAATTTAAGGTTATTTATACAGAGAATGAAGACAAAGCAGTTCTTGCAGAAAAAGAATTGGATTTATAAAAGTATAATTTTTTACAGTTGAAAATATTAGATTTAAATAGCAAACAAAAAAGACTGTTTTTATTATCAGTTTTCTTATTGGTTATAAGTATTTCTTATGCTCAGCCCGCACTTCCTGAAAGAAAAATAACCGTACAGTCTACTCAACCTATTGATTTTGGTGTTTTTTATGATACGGGCTCAGGTGGCACTATAACTGTAGATTATCAAGGAAACAGAACTACAACAGGAGGTATTATTGCAATTTCTGGCTCTACCGTTAAGCCTGCTATTTTTGAGGTAAAACTATGTCAGGGCAGAAATATTATAATAAGTTATAACCCAACTACAACTTTAAGGAATGGAGTAGGCCCTCCGCTAGTTCTATCTATTGGTTCAACCGAAAAGGGGCCAAGCGGCTCAAGTTTCCCTGTAAACAACAATTGTAATTTCATAACAACATTACGAGTTGGAGGTACGCTTAACGTACCAGCCGGAGCAGCTAAGGGTACCTATTCGGGTAATTTTGATTTGACTTTTGCTCAAGAATAATAATAGCGATAAGCAAAAAAAAATGAAGATTTCTGATTGTATTTTTGGTTATAATTTTCGCTTTATAGGGTTATACGTCTTATTTACAGTTTTCGCTGCTATTCCAACTAGTGCACAAGGGAATTCAGTGGATCAAAAACTAGCCTTATTTTCTTCTTTTGAAGAAGTTCCTATTGAAATCCAAGTGGATGGTAAGTGGAGTTTTGAAACCAATGCCATCATTACAGATTCTAATTTACTTTTTGTTAATGTAATGGAGGTATTTACACATCTTAAAATAATGTGTAATGAGAGTACTAAAGGAAATACTTTAGAAGGATTTATTGAGAATGAAAAAAAGTCGTATTCTATTGATTATGATACAAAACAAATTAAAGTAGGCAATAATACGATTCATTCGACAAACGGATTATTGGAAGAAACTGGCATTAAGTACATAGCGGCATCGGTTTTATCTGAGGCATTTGGATTGATTTTAACATTCAATCCTCGATCACTTTCAGCAAAATTAGTATCCAGTTTTGAGTTGCCTTATGTAAAACAATTGCGCATTGAAAACGCTAGAAATAGTATTTCAAAATTACAAGGACAGGAAATCGTCGTTGACACCATAATTCCCCGTAACTACCATTTATTTAAGTTTGGTATGCTGGATTGGGGATTTAATTCAAATCAAACGGTGAATAATACCTCAACCAATAATGTGATTGTGGGTGTTGGAAGCGAATTGCTTTTTGGAGAAGCCAATATTTCAATAAATTATAACGATAAATACCAGTTTGACAATCGTCAGCTTCAATACAGTTGGCGTTGGATTGACAATGATAAAAAACTTATAAAACAAGCTCAAGTAGGTAAAATATACAACCAAAGTATTGCTTTTTTGGAAGCACCCGTAGTTGGAGCAACAATTAATAATTCGCCTAATACTGTTCGCAAAGCAAGTGGAAGCTATACTATTAATGATTATACAGAGCCTAATTGGACAGTAGAACTTTACATAAACGATGTTTTGGTAGATTATACTGCCGCTGATGCATCTGGTTTATATGTTTTTAGTGTTCCTATTGTTTATGGATACACTACTTTAAAGCTAAAATTCTATGGACCGCTTGGTGAAGAGCGAACGGAAGAACGCATCATAAACACACCTTATACTTTTATACCAGCTAAAACATTGGAATATAGTATGTCAGCAGGTGTCTTGCAAGATGAAAACGGGAGTCGTTATGGACAGGGGAATTTTAATTACGGCGTGAATCGTTTTTTAACTCTTGGCGGAGGAGTAGAATATTTGTCAAGTATATCAAATCGTCCTTTTATTCCTTTTGCAAAAGCAGCTTTCCAGCCTTTTAGCCAATTGGTTATGAATTTAGAGTACGCTCACGATGTGAAGATGAAAGGATTGTTGGATTATTATTTTACAAAAAGTGCATTCCTAGAATTGGACTACACAAAATACGTCAAAGGACAATTGGCAACACGTTTTAATGCGCTTGAAGAAAGGAAAATTAGAATATCTGTGCCTTTTAAAATAAATCATTTTTCAGGATTTTCTAAGTTAAATTTTAGTCAATTTGTTTACGACTCTTTTAATTTCAATCAGATCGATTTCGTTTTTTCGACTTATTATAGGCAATTGAGTGTCAATTCATCAACCTTAGTGAATTGGATTGGGAATAATTCACCATTTATGATAAACAATTTATCATTGTCTTATCGCTTGTTTAATGGACTAGTCTTGCGACCATCAGTAGAATATAATTTGAGTAATAGCATGTTTACCAGATATAGGGCTGAAATTGAAAAGAGGGTTTCCAAGATGTATTTTTCAGCTTCTTATGAAAGAAGCATTGTATCCAAAACTGATGCTGTCTTTTTGAATTTTAGATATGATTTGTCTTATGCACGTACGGGAGTATCATCTTATTATACTAATAAAAGCTTAAGTTTTTCAGAAAATGCGCAAGGGAGTTTTGCTTTTGGTGGCGATAATAATTATGTTCATAGCGGTAATAATTCAGCCTTAGGAAAAGGAGGTATTTTGTTTTATCCTTTCCTAGATCTTAATCAAAATGGTAAATTTGACAAGGATGAAAAAATGGTGCTTTTGTCTTCAGTTAGGGTATCGGGCGGTACTGCTGTAATAAGTGCAAAAGATTCCATTGTTCGGGTGTCAGATTTGAATTCTTTTGTTAACTATAATGTTGAGTTTTCAGATACCGATTTGCAAAATATATCTTGGAAATTTAAGCACAAGAGCTATCAGGTTTTAGTTGATCCTAACCAATATAAGCGGGTATTTGTACCTATTATTTCTTTGGGTGAAGTAAATGGTACCGTTTATTTAAATAAAGAGAATGCTAATAAAGGATTAGGCCGAGTTACGGTTCAAATATATGACTCCAAGGGTAAGAAAGTTACTGAAATATTGAGTGAATCTGATGGTTATTTTAGTTATTTAGGACTAAAACCTGGGAAATATTTAGTGCGTATTGACGAGAAGCAATTAAAAAAGTTGAATTATCAAGCTTTACCAAAAGCACATGAAGCGACGATAGAAATTTCAGAAGACGGAGCAATAGTCGAAGGACTGGATTTTAATCTCAGCGTAACAGAATTGGTTGATGAAATAAAAACGATTATTTCTGACGCTAATTTACAAACCAAAGAAGTCGAAGAACTTATAGAAAATAAAACAGAAACGATTATTCCTGAAGCTATTTTACAAACAAATAAAGGTATACTTTCTGAAAGAGTAATAGGAAAGCGGATCGAAGGTGTTACTGATACAGAGGAGCTTTTTTACAGCATTCAGCTTGGGGTTTATAAGGATCATTCCATGCAAAAAGAATTTAAAAATCTAGATCTAGTTTTTTATGAAGATTTACCTAATGGCAATGTAGAGTATTATTATGGGTTTTTTAGAACTTATGAAAGAGCGCTTATCGCTAAGAATACTCTTTCATTAAGAGGTATCAATGGAGCCTCAGTAGTTACTTATCAATTTGGCAAAAAAATTAAAGCAGCTGCGCTAACTAACATAAAAAAAGGAGACGAGAGTAAGGAAGATATTTTAATTAAAACAGAGGAGCAAATCAATAATAGGGGAAATACTTCTTTCGAAAAGATATCTGATCAGCAAGGGCTCTTTTATAGCGTTCAGATAGGAGTATTCAAAAATTACGTACATTCGAAGTACTTTTCAAATTTTAAACCAGTGTTTTATGAATTTTTATCCAATGATAGAATTCGGTATATTTCGGGTAAATACAATTCGAAAAAGGAAGCTAAAGCTGCACAAAACAGAATAATAGCTAAGGGTATAAAAAAAGCTTATATTGTTAAATATAAGGATGGCAAAAAGGTTGATACCACCAATGGGGGACATTAATCAGATTTGAAGAAGCAATGAAAGTAAATATAAATTGGTCAGTTCAGGATAAGTTGGATAGCGTTAGCTTTGAAAGCAAAGGTATAGCCGCTGAATTATAGAATAAACAATTGAATAGAAATAAGTTAATTAATCAAAAAGTTACATTTGTGACTTGAATTTAAATATGAAAAAAATTTCTTTTTCAGAAAAAACAAAGATAACAATAGCTACAAATAGGTATGTAATAATACTTTTTGTCTTGTTTTTACTATTTGGATTTACTTCCGTTTTTGGACAATCAAAAACAACATTTACTACAGCAGGAACTACAAATTTTACGGCGCCTGCTGGAATTACTGGTGTTACGGTAGAAGCCTGGGGTGGTGGAGCAGGAGGTGGGAGTAATGCAAGAGGAGGAGGAGGAGGAGGAGGAGGAGCGTATGCTTCAGGATTTGTCAATGTTAATTCTGGGTCTGTACAAATAGTAACTGTTGGCGCAGGTGGTAGTGAAAATGGTAATGGCGGAAATTCTAGTTTTGGTTCGAGTAGGGTGCTGGCTGCTGGTGCATCAGGACAAGCTGGCGGGGCAATCAATTTAAGTAGTGCAACTATACAATTTGCTGGTGGTGATGGAGGATCAGCAGGTGGAAGTAGTGGTGGTGGAGGTGGTGGATCTGCCTTTGCAACAGCTAATGGAAATAATGGGGCTATAGGATCAGGAAGTTTTGGTGCAGCTGGGGGAATAGGTGCAGGAGCAGGTGGTCGCGGTGGAGGAAATCAAGTAAATGGAGGAAACGGGGTTGTTCCTGGCGGCGGCGGCGGCGGTGGCGGTAATAAGGTCAATGGCGGTAATGGCGCAAGTGGCCGAGTTATTGTGGCATATTATTTATTAACAAGTACATCAACGGCAAGTTCTGTGTGTTTAGGTAATAACTTAACGATAACAATGGGTGGTAGTGCCGAAAGCTTACCAGTTGGAGATTATACCGTTACTTATGATTTAAGTTCGCCCAATGCTTCAACAAATAATAGCGCCACTATGACGGTAAGCGCCGCAGGAATAGGAAGGTTTGGAACAGTAGCGTTAAATAATGTAGGAGAAACAACTATTACAATTACCTCTATCTCTTCTACTATTGGAGGTGTCGCGTATAAAACAACGTATGATAGTTCAGGAAATGCAAAAAATAAAGCAACAATTACAGTAAATTCAGTGCCTTCTGCACCAGGTACAGCAGGGGCCTATAGTCCAACCTGCACCGGATTTACGGTTCAATGGGGATGGACTTTTACTGCAACAAAATATTATCTCGATGTATCCACAAATAGTGGGTTTACAACATTTGTATCAGGGTATAATAATTTAGATGTAGGGAATGGTCTAAGTTATGTTTTAACCGGTTTGAACCCTGGAACTACTTATTATTACAGAGTTAGAGCTAATAATAGCTGTGGTACCAGCCCTAGTTCTTCGAGTATGAGTTTTGCTACAAGTCCTATTCCAATTACAGCTCCTGTCGTTACTAATGCAGATAATATCCAATGTGATTATGCAATGCTTAATTGGAATCAAGCACCTAATGCAACAGGATTTTATTTAGATATTGCAACAGATGCTAATTTTACTAATTATGTAGATATCTATCATGATTTCCACGTGAATTATAATAATGGAAGTAGTCCAGTTTATAAACTCCCTTCCGGAGATTTATATTATAGAGTGAGAGCCTATAATAGCTGTGCAACAACTGGATATTCTAATACTGGAACCTTTAGAACTACTGCTCCTTTAGGAGGTTCAGTTTCTCCTGCTCAAACGATTTGTTCTGGAAGTTCACCAACCACTAATTTGACATTAAGTGGATATGCAACGGCAAACACAAAAATATTGAAATGGCAAAAAGCAAGTGATGCTAGTTTTACTACTAATGTGTCAGATATCGATGAAACCACTAATATTTTAACTGTAAGTAAGATGGGTGCTATAACGGCAAATACCTACTTTAGAGCAGAAGTACAAAATCAGTTTGGATCCTGGTGTATATCTTATTCTTCGCCAGTTTTAATAACTGTTAATAATGGAGGCTCTGGAGGTGCAGCTCCTGGCACACCGGGTGCAATCACAGGTTCAGCTACTCAATGTTCTGGGGCAATCACGCAAATTTATAGTATTGTCGCTGTTGCTAATGCTACAATTTATAATTGGACAGTCCCAGCTGGATGGTCTATCACTAATGGTCAAGGCACAAACGAGATTAAGGTTACTGTTGGAGCGGCCGGACAGAATGGAAATATATCTGTTTCTGCCGGAAATGGCTGTAGCGTAAGCCAAAATAAAACCCTTGCTGTAACTGTAGGATCGTGTATAAACAAATGGAAAGGATCCATAAGCAATAATTGGAATACTCCAGCAAACTGGACGCAAAACTTTGTTCCGGCGGTAGATGCTAGTATTGTTTTTGATGATGCTCCGGTAAACCATTTAGTGTTGGATCAGAACCGATCGGTCACCAATATTACCAATGCACAATCTATTTATAGGGTGGTTTGTAATGGTTTTAAACTTACCCAAAAAGGGAATACTCTTTTTACAAACGGCGCACAAATTGATGCTTCAACTGCAGGTTCTGTAATGGAGTTCGCCGGTGCTGCTGCCCAATCAATTCCTGCGGGATCTTTTGTTAATGATGCCGTTTTTAATTTAACGGTAAACAACGTAAATAATGTAACAGTAAACGGAAATCTTCGCATATTAAATTTACTTAATGTTTCTGCAGGACGTTTGGACGCATTTTCAAATTCACCAACTATTATTTATGGAGGTTCTTCAGCGCAAATCCTAGAAAGCAACCAGTATCTCAATGAAAAGATTTTTAATTTGAATATTGATAATACAAATGGGGTTACTCTTAATACGAACTTTGCCCTTGATAATAATTTGACAATTAACTCGGCTAAAAAATTTATTATTGATGCAGCCAAAAGCTTGACCGTTACAGGAACTATAGCAAACTCAGCAGCTACTTCTGGATTTGTGCTAAAGTCAACAGCGGCAGGTACAGCTTCGATTATTCATAATACAAATAATGTTCCTGCAACTGTACAAAGATATATTAGCGGTGCTTCCGAAGACTGGCATTTTCTCTCTTCTCCTGTTTCTAATCAAACAATAGTGGGAAGTAGTTTGACTCCCTGGGGAACGTATGGCAATGGAACTGGTTATGACTTATATCTTTGGAATGAGCCAACTCCTTGCTGGGTATATCATAAAAACGATGAAGGCGGTTTAACGATCGACCCAAAGAATCCAAAGTGGCCAGCGGTACATTCTTCAACAAAATTTATTCCTGGTTGTGGCTATTTGTATAGTGTTCAAGCTACAAATCCAACCACTGAATTTTCAGGAAATTTAAATAATGGAAGTATAATTTATTCAATTACAAATAGTATTAATGGAGAAGATCCAAAGGTTAGGGGATTTAATTTAATCGGAAATCCTTATCCTTCAACAATCGATTGGAAAGCGACTTCTGGATGGACACGAGATGCTTTGGTAGTTTCTGGCGATGGTTATGATATGTGGATTTGGAATCCAGTGACAAATAATTATGGAGTATTTAATTCTGGGACTGCAATTGGTACAAATGGAGTTACTCAAAATATTGCTCCAATGCAAGGTTTTTTCGTTAGGGCGGCAACCAATGGTAATATTGGCATGACAAACAGTGTTAGAGGAACTACCGGTAAAAGCAATTGGATGAGGATGAAAGCAACCACAGCCGAAATTGTTAAGGTGCAAATAACATCCAATGATAATTATGGTTCTGACGAAATTTTGCTTCAATTTGGCGCTCCTGCAAATGAGGCTGGTGCTCCAAAACTTTTTAGTACGGTTACGACAGCACCTTCACTATTTTTAAACCGTGAGAAAAAGGAATTATCAGTACTGAATTTAACTAATGTTATCGAAAATTCGTCGGTTCCTTTAATGTTTAAAGCAGGAAAGGACGGGAATTATGCCTTAAGTATTGGTAACGAAAGCGCCTCTTACGAAGTTCTATTATTAGAAGATAAAAAAGCAAAGACGATTACTGATTTAAATCTAATTCCAACTTACCAATTTAAAGGATCTGTGAAAGATGCAGCAGATAGATTTATACTTCATTTTGTGCCAATAACGCCAGAAGTGACTAACTTACCGGCCGTAATTTATTATGATGGAGATGAAATTAATGTAGACTTAACTTTGGTAGAGGGACAAACTGATATTAAAATATATGATATGTCAGGTAAATTACTTGTAGATAAAAAAGTGGAAGGAAAAATGATTCATAGCTTCAATATAAATCCACAATACGAAATTTACATCGTAGTTGTTAATAGTAACGGGCACTCTACGAGGCGTAAAGTCTTGACATATTAAAAGTAGAATTCCTTTTTTGTTTGTAAGTATAAATCAAAAAAAAACTGATTTATAAGGATGTATAGTACATAAAAAAATCTGAATTCTTTGTAGAAAGACCTAATTTCTACAAAGAATTTCTAACTATCAAAGCGCACTTATTCTCAATTTGATCTCTTTGCTCGCTTAAAATCATTTGTGCTAATATTTTTCCCATAGCGTCAAAATCTGTTGAAATAGTGGTGATTCCGTTCTCTACGACTTTTTTAAGTGGCGTGTCATTGTAGGAAATGATACCATAATCACCACCTAATTTGAGGTTTTGTGTTTTAGATTTTTCAATCACACTTACTAAATCCCTGTCATTTGGGATAATGTAAACTTCGCCTTTATTTATTTCTCGGTTTTCAAACTCTGTAATAATCTCAAAATCAAAATCATTCTCTCTACAGAAATTCTCGAAACCTATTTTCATTTCTAATGGTTCCTTAGATCCCGGGAAAATCAAAATCAGTTTTTGGTATTTTTTTAATTTTGACTTTCCTTTGATCAAGGCGTCGTAAATATCTTTTCGGTGATTTTGATAAATGGCAGGGTAAGCTGTCAGTTCTGAATTTGTTTGATCTAATATGTAAACCTCGTCAACTGGTAGGGTTTTTATGATGGGCGCTGCTTCAACTAAATTCGTTGGCATAATAATGTATTTAGTGTAGCTGCCGTTACTGTCATTAACTAATTTTTTGAAAATTGTAGGGTTAAAATTGTGGAAGAAGATATCTACCTGAGCATTTTTCTCAATATTTTTTAGAAACGAATTATAGATGTCCTCTTTAAAGATATTCAATTCGTCAAAAAGTAAAAAAATCTTCTGTTTTATAGTGGTTTCAGTACTTTTTATATAATATCCTTTACCAAGAATGGCATAAATTATCCCCCTTTTTTTTAATTCTTCATAGGCTTGTAAAACCGTATCGCGCGATAAAGAAAACTCTAGGCATACTTTATTTATAGATGGTAATCTTTCATCTTTTTTCAAAAGGCCCTTCTCTATTGTTTTTTCAATAGAATGAATTATTTGCTTGTATTTTGGAACGCCAAGATTATTTTGAATGGAAATAATTTTCATAATTTAAGGAATTTTGCGCAAGATACGATAAACTGATAGGTACTGGTATGTATAAGTGCAAAAATATTTTACTTTTGATTTTCGTAATTTCGTAAAGAAATAAAGAAAATAAAGCATATATCATATTTTATGTCTAATAGTATAATTGAATTATTTGGTTTAGAAGCTGACAATGAGGTTATCAATTCTTGCGAATTGACTAATGGAAATGGCATGCAACTAAAAGTTATTACCTATGGAGCAACAGTGACTTCATTAAAAATACCTTTAAAAAGTGGAGAACTTCTTGATGTCGTTTTAGGATTTGATACGCTAGATGCGTACATTAAATCCTTTGATCTAGAGAGCGCTCCTTATTTTGGATGTACTGTGGGGCGATATGCAGGAAGAATCAGTGATGGTACTTTTAACTTGAATGGAAATTCTTTTCATTTGAACAAAAATGATAATGACCACCATGCGTTACATGGCGGAAGTGTAGGTTTCAGTAAAAAGATTTGGAAAATTAAAAGTAAAAATGAGGGTTTAAATCCGTCAGTTACTTTGTCCTATTGTAGCCCGGATATGGAAGAAAATTATCCAGGAGAATTATCCGTAGAACTTACCTACTCCTTATCTGAAGAAGACGAATTAATTATTGAGTATAAAGCGAATACCAGCAAAGATACTGTTGTCAATTTGACACATCATAGTTATTTTAATCTTGATGGACATGTGTCAAATGTTTTAGAACAAGAGTTAATCATCAATGCTGGAAAAAAGCTAGAGACAACTGATGAAATGATACCAACAGGACGTTTTTTAAATACTGCTAATTCTTGCTTTGACTTTAGTCGGGCAGAAAAATGTCCTTCAAAAATTGATGCTACTTTTGTTTTAGATCCCGATAGTAAGTTGGCAGCTTCCCTTTTTAATAAGCGAAATAACTTGAAAATGGAAGTCTATACAGATCAACCAGCAGTTCATATTTATGTCGGTGGCAACTGTTTTAATGCTATAAAAGGAAAAGAAAATGCGGATTATCACACTACGAGTGGTATTTGTTTTGAAACACAAAATTTTCCTGACGCACCTAATCATGATAATTTCCCCAATTCAATTTTGAGAAAAGAAGACACTTTTAATCATAAAACAATTTATAAGTTTGAATCTTTTTAATAATAAGTAGTTAGGCCAATTGCTGTTTAAAATACAACCAAAAATGAAGCTGATTTCAAATAATATTTTTTTTCTATTACTAATTATCTTTACTTTTTCTTTTACTAAAGTAGAAGCTCAATCTAGAACTAAAGTAAATTTTGGTTTTGATTGGGAGTTTAAGCGTGAAGAAAAAAATATTTCTAATTGGGAAAAAATTACGATTCCGCATACCGCTAAAATTGAACCTTTGGTGGTGAACAATCAGTTTCAAGGAACTTCATGGTATCAGAAGAAATTTAAAGTTCCAAATTCAAAAGACAAGAAAGTTTCGCTGTATTTTGAAGGTGTGATGCAAGAAGCGGATGTTTGGATAAACGACCAGAAAGTCGCGAATCACAAAGGAGGCTATTTGCCTTTTTCTGTTGATATTACTCCTTTTTTAAATTCTCAAAAAGAGAACGTTATTAAAGTAAAAGTAAATAATGAAGACAATCCTGAAATTCTACCAGGAAAACCACTTAAAGGGTTGGATTTTAATTACTACGGAGGGATTTATCGCAATGTTTATTTAGTTACTACCAATAAATTATACGTTACAAATGCGAATCAAGCCAATAAAGTGGCTGGTGGAGGTGTTTTTGTAAATTTTAATTCTATTACTAAAACCAGTGCTTCAGGCACGATTCAAGTTGATTTGAAAAACGAATTTGCAGTCAGTAAAAAATTCATTTTAAATTTCACACTAAAGGACAAGCAAGGAAATAAAACCGTTTTTAAATCGGGTCAACTTTCTTTGAATCCCAACGAAGGAAGGGCATTTGTACAAAATATCAGTTTGCCGAATCCAAAATTATGGTCTATTTCAAGTCCTAATTTATACAATTTAGAAATTCAAGTCCATGTCAATAACAAGTTGATTGATATTTATTCAGAAAGAATAGGAGTTCGAAAATCTGAAATTAAAGAAGATGGTTATTATTTGAATGATGAAAAACTATATATCGCAGGAACAAACGAGCACCAAGAATATCCTTATTTAGGTTATGCAATTTCTGATGAAGCGCAGTATCGAGATGCAGTAAAAATCAAAAATGCTGGTTTTGATTTGGTTCGTATGTCACATTACCCGCATGCGGAAGCATTTTTGAATGCTTGCGATGAACTAGGACTTTTAGTAATGAATAGTTTGACGGGTTGGCAGTTTTTTGGTAATGAAACATTCCAGAAAAATGCGATTCAGGATATTCGTGATATGGCTCGAAGAGATAGAAATCATCCGAGTATTATTTTTTGGGAAGCTTCATTGAATGAAACGGAGATGAGCGAAAAGTTCATGAAACAAGCTACTAAAGCCTTGAAAGAAGAATTGCCTTTTGAACATTATTATTCGGCAAGTTGGTTAGATAATGCTAATTATGATTTATTTATTCCAGCGCGTCAACATGCTAAAGCACCTGATTATTGGACAAAATATAAAAATGGGAATCGTAAAGTTTTCATAGCTGAATATGGAGATTGGGAATATTATGCGCAAAATGCAGGTTTTAATCAAACTGCTTTTTCGAATTTGAAAGAATTTGAAAGAAGTTCGCGTCAACTGCGAGGCGATGGTGAAAAAAGATTGTTGCAACAAGCTTATAATTACCAAGAATCAGCTAATTCTAATAAAAAAGGAGAGCAGACTATTGGTGATGCAAATTGGTTGATGTTTGATTACAATCGTGGGTACAGCGATGATTTAGAAAGTTCAGGAATCAGCGATATTTTTAGAATTCCAAAATTTGCGTATTACTTTTATCAAAGTCAGCGTAGTGCAAATGTAATTTTAGATTCTAAATTAGCTTCAGGACCAATGGTGCATATTGCTAATTATTGGACGTCAACTTCACCTTTGGATGTGACTGTTTATAGTAATTGTGATGAAGTAGCATTGTACTTGAACGATGTTTTGGTTGGCAAACAAAAGCCAACGGTAAATCAAAATAGTGATGAATTGAATCATCCACCTTTTATCTTTAAAATAGATAAATTTATGACGGGAACATTGCGTGCCGAAGGATTTATTAAGGGACAAAAAGTAGTTTCGTCTATTGTTAAAACTCCAGAAAAAGCGACGAGAGTTGAATTAAGTTATGATGTTTCTTCGAAAGCAATAAATCCAAATAATCCCGATATGGTTTTTGTTTATGCTAAAATTACGGATGCCAATGGAACGATCATTCCAGATGCAAACAATGAAGTGACTTTTACTTTAAGCGAAGGTAATGGGGAGTTTATAGGTGAAAATCCAGTAAAAGGGGAAGCGGGAATTGCAACTATAATTCTAAAAACATCCAATTTAAAAATACCAATAAAAATAACGGCAAGTTCCAAGCAATTACAAAGTGGAGCGCTCAAAATTTCTAAATAATGAATGACATTTTAATTAATAATACGGTAACCTTTTTTAAAGAGACTTTTGGTGCCGAACCACAAAAAATAGTGCTTTCTCCGGGAAGAATAAATATTATTGGAGAACATATTGATTACAACGATGGATACGTTTTACCCGCAGCTATTGACAAAATTATTTGTTTTGCTTTCGAAAAAAGCAAAGCTAAAACATCAAGAGTAATTGCAATAGATCTTAATGATGAGTTCGAAATTAATCTTAATGATCCAATTGAATTATCAGATAATGTTTGGACTAATTATGTAAGAGGTGTTATTCTGCAATTGCAAAATAAAGGGTTCAAGTTTGAAGGGTTCAATTGTGTTTTTAGCAGTACTATCCCAGTTGGTTCTGGTTTATCTTCATCAGCAGCTTTAGAATGTGGATTTTTATTTGGTGTAAAAGAACTTTACAATTTGGATATAAAACCAGTTGATGTTGCTTTAATGGGGCAAAGTGCGGAGCATTGGGTGGGAATTAATTGTGGGATTATGGATCAGTTTTCGAGTGTCATGGGACTTGAAAATAAAGTGATAAAAATAGACTGTCGCACATTAGAATATGAATATCACAATGCTGATTTTAATGAGTATTCATTAATTCTATTCGATTCAAATGTAAAGCATTCTTTAATGACGTCGGCTTACAATCAACGTCGTGAACAATGTGAAGAAGGAATTGCTATTTTGAAATCTAATTTTCCAGAAGTAAAAAGTTTTAGAGATTGTACTGAAGAACAAGTACAAAGTGTAAAAGACAAAATGTCTGAGGATGTTTTCAAAAGAAGTCTTTTTGTAGTCAAAGAAATTAAGCGTGTAATTCAAGCGTGTCAAGCTTTAGATAATGGTGATATTCAAACTTTAGGGAAATTAATGTATGAAACACATGAAGGATTATCTAAAGATTATGAAGTAAGTTGCCCAGAATTAGATATGATTGTGGATACACTTAAAACTGAAGAAGCAGTTGTAGGTTCGCGACTAATGGGTGGAGGCTTTGGAGGTTGCACAATTAACTTGATAAAAAAAGGACACGAAGAGCGCATAAAAGCGAAACTTTCGGGACTTTATTTAGATGCTTTTGGAATCGAATTAAAAATTTATGATGTAAAAATTGGAAACGGTACATCACTTTATATAAATAATTAGAATGAAAAAATTTGACATTAACGAAGATCCACACAGACGTTATAACCCGTTAATTAACGAATGGGTTTTAGTTTCTCCACACCGTTCTAAAAGACCTTGGCAAGGGCAAAATGAAACAGTATCTTCAGATGCATTACCAGAATATGATTCTACTTGTTATTTGTGCGCAGGAAATGTTAGAGCAAATGGAGAGATTAATCCAGCTTATGAAAAATCTTTTGTTTTTGAAAATGATTTTGCCGCTTTAAAGCAAGAAGAGATTGCATTTGAAGGGAATGAAAATGAAACTTTTTTCAAAACACAGCCTGAAAGAGGAATTTCAAGAGTAGTTTGTTTTTCTCCAAAACACAATTTGACTTTGCCTGAAATGCCGATTGAAGGAATTGAAGATATTATTCATACTTGGCAAAAAGAATATACCACTTTAGGTGCAGTTGATTATATTAATCACGTTCAGATTTTTGAAAATAAAGGAAGTGTAATGGGATGTAGTAATCCACATCCACACGGACAAATTTGGGCGCAATCATCGTTACCCACTGAAGTTGAAAAAACGCAAAATAACCAGAAAGCGTATTATGATAAACACAGAAGTTCTCTTTTGCAAGATTATTTGAAAGAAGAGCTGAAATTAAATGAGCGTATCGTAATTGAAAATGATCATTTTGTAGCATTAGTTCCTTTTTGGGCAATTTGGCCATTTGAAACGATGATAATCAGTAAGCGCCATTTTGGAAAAATAACTGATTTTACCGCAACTGAAAGTACTGCTTACGCGACGATTTTAAAACAATTGACAACTAAATACGATAATCTTTTTCAAACGTCATTTCCTTATTCATCAGGAATTCATCAAGCACCAACTGATGGAGAATTACATCCAGAATGGCAATTTCACATGCATTTTTATCCACCATTATTGCGTTCAGCAACTGTGAAAAAATTTATGGTTGGTTATGAAATGCTAGGAGAATCACAAAGAGATATCACACCTGAAAAAAGTGCTGAAACTTTGAGAAACCTTTCAGATGTTCATTATAAAAGTGAAATCTAAAAAAATGAGCTGCTAGTATAGTAGGATTTTGAGCTACAAATAGTATGATCGAATTGCAAAATTAAAGTTTTGAAGTTGTAATTATAAACGATCCATCGCAGCAGAATAGATTCTAAAAAAGAGTAGTAAGTGCTTGGAAATGGGAATAGAAAAATAGAAGTAATTCATTACTTTTAATTAAACAATTGAAATAGGCTTAACGTATATAGTATTGTACAGATATAGCAATCATAATATTAAACAAACATAATAAACAACAACAAGGTATGACAACAGAATTTGGATTTATTGATTATTTAGTTTTTGCTGCTTATGCAGTACTTATTTTAGGTGTTGGATTATGGGTTTCTCGTGAAAAAGACGGTCAGCAAAAAAATGCTGAGGATTATTTTCTTGCTAGTAAATCGCTACCATGGTGGGCTATTGGTTCGTCACTGATTGCTGCTAATATTTCCGCAGAACAATTCATTGGAATGTCTGGGTCTGGTTTTGCACTAGGATTGGCCATTGCTTCTTATGAGTGGATGGCTGCTTTTACATTAATTATTGTAGGGAAATATTTTTTACCCATTTTTATCGAAAAAGGAATTTATACGATTCCAGAATTTGTAGAAAAACGATTTTCAACAAATCTAAAAACGATTCTAGCGGTTTTCTGGATTGCTTTGTATGTGTTTGTTAATCTTACGACAGTATTGTATTTAGGTGGTTTAGCGATTGAGACCATTTTAGGTATTGATATGGTTTACGCTATCATAGGTTTAGCGCTATTTTCAGCAGCTTATTCCTTATACGGTGGTCTTTCAGCTGTTGCTTGGACTGATGTTATTCAAGTAATATTCCTTGTATTAGGTGGATTGGTTACAACCTATTTAGCTTTAAATACGGTTTCAGATGGTGCTGGAATGTGGGAAGGGATGAAAACAGTTTACAATGCGGCACCGGATCGTTTTGTAATGATATTAGATAAGTCTAATCCTGAGTACATGAACTTACCAGGTATAGGGGTTTTAGTAGGTGGTCTTTGGGTTGCTAACATCTATTACTGGGGTTTCAACCAATATATTATTCAAAGAACATTAGCGGCTAAATCGCTACGTGAAGCTCAAAAAGGTATTTTATTAGCAGCATTTTTAAAATTACTTATTCCGTTCATTGTTGTTGTTCCTGGAATCGCAGCTTATGTAATGGTAAATGATCCAGCAATTATGGCTCGTTTAGGGGCGTCAGCTATGGAAAACTTACCTGGATTAGGAACTGCAGACAGAGCTTATCCTTGGTTGTTGCATTTCTTACCAGCAGGTTTAAAAGGTTTAGCGTTTGCTGCATTAGCTGCAGCCATTGTATCTTCTCTAGCATCGATGTTAAACTCTACTTCCACCATTTTTACAATGGATATATACAAGCAGTATATTAATAAAAACGCAGATGATAAAACAACTGTGAATATGGGACGTATTTCAGGAGGTGTTGCGTTATTAATTGCAGTAATTATGGCTCCACTTTTAGGTGGAATTGATCAAGCATTTCAATTTATACAAGAATATACAGGAGTAGTTAGTCCTGGAATTTTAGCGGTATTCATCTTAGGATTGTTTTGGAAAAAAACGACAAACAAGGCTGCAATTTGGGGAGCAATACTTTCAATTCCTATTGCAATGTTCTTTAAAGTAGGTCCAAAATCTTGGGCTGTAGGAAGTGGTATGGAATCTATGTTCCCAACATTGCCGTGGATGGACCAGATGGGTTATACTGCATTATTAACAATGTTATTAATTATTGCCGTTAGTTTGCTCCAAAATAAAGGAGAAAATGACGCAAAAGGGATTCCGTTGAATAAAGAGTTGTTTAAAACAAGTCCTCTATTTAATATCTGTTCATTTTCAATATTGATATTATTAGTGGTAGTTTACGCACTATTCTGGAAATAAACTATCCGTATTATTTGACAAAAAAAAGTAAAATTAAATTCGTTTAGTTTTACTTTTTTTTTATCAAATAATGCAGTCATTTGTTCGTTAAATTACACAAAGAAGCTACTGTAAAGCTTGAATAATTTTATAGTGCACTTCTCTGTATCTTAATCGTGAAGGTTTATTATGAGTTACACGTACTGCGTTTTTTTTTGGTACAGAGTACCGAGAACTATTCAAAGTATAATTTTTGAGTGCAGTTTATCTTTAATTTGACTTATTTTTGAAAGCAACAATCTTCTAAAGTGTAGCTTAACCAAAAAATATAAGGCACAAAAAAAGCTTTCGAAGAACGAAAGCTTTACTGATAATTTTAATTTCTTTTTAGTTGTTAACTAAAGCGTCTTGTTTCCATGTTTTAACAGAAGCGATTCTGCTATTAGAATAATCTACCTCACTTAGGTTATTACCATTCCAGAAAAACCATTTTCCAGTTTTTTCTCCCTCTTTATAAGTAGCAACAGATTGTTTGTTACCATTTGTATCGTATGAAGTCCAAACTCCTTCCAGTTTTCCGTTTTTAAAGAAACCTTCTTGCTGTATTTTTCCGCTTTCAAAGTAGTAGGTTGTTTTAACTAATTCACCTACAGCTTCTAGTTTTGGATTATTTTCTTGAGCGAATGCTATTCCTGAAAATAGTAATGCGGTTAATATTATATATTTTTTCATGTCGTTTGGATTTTTAAATTCATATTAGCTTAACAAATGTATAAAATATTTTACAATAAAAAAACTTTAAGTTAACAATTTAGTAACATTGAAGCGAAGCTTAACATTGAAAATAAAGTTTGCTGATAAACCAATCGCTAAAATTTCTTATTTCTCAATTCATTATTCATAATTAGTCCTAAATTTGCAGCGGTGTCCAAAGGGCAAAATAATCAAAAATTTAGAACATGTATAGAAGTCATAACTGTGGCGAATTGAATGCCTCGCACATTAATACTGAAGTAACACTTGCGGGATGGGTACAAAAATCGCGCGATAAAGGATTTATGAATTGGGTTGATTTACGCGACCGTTACGGAATTACACAATTAATTTTTGACGAAGGACGTTCTGAAACATCGGTTTTTGAGTTGGCTAAAACACTTGGTCGTGAATTTGTAATTCAAGTAAAAGGTACTGTTATTGAGCGTGAAGCCAAAAATAAAAATATGGCGACTGGTGAAATCGAGATTTTAGTGACAGAACTTACTATTCTAAATGCTTCGCTTACGCCTCCTTTTACAATAGAAGATGAAACCGATGGTGGAGAAGATATCCGAATGAAATACCGATACCTTGACATTCGAAGAAATCCGGTGAAAAATAGTTTGATGTTTCGTCATAAAGTAGCCATGGAAGTTCGAAAATATCTTTCGGATTTAGATTTTTGTGAAGTAGAAACACCTTATTTAATCAAATCAACACCGGAAGGTGCGAGAGATTTTGTTGTTCCTTCTCGAATGAATGTAGGTCAGTTTTATGCTTTGCCACAATCACCACAAACTTTCAAACAATTATTGATGGTGGGTGGAATGGATAAATATTTCCAAATCGTGAAATGTTTCCGTGATGAAGATTTGCGTGCGGACAGACAGCCAGAATTCACGCAAATTGATTGCGAAATGGCTTTTGTGGAACAAGAAGATATATTAAATATTTTTGAAGGTTTGACAAGACATTTACTAAAAGAAATAAAAGGTATCGAAGTAGATAAATTCCCAAGAATCACCTACGAACACGCCATGAAAACGTATGGAAATGATAAGCCAGACATTCGTTTCGGAATGGAGTTTGGTGAGTTGAACGAATTTGCACAACATAAAGAGTTTCCCGTATTTAATGCTGCTGAATTAGTAGTTGGAATTGCTGTTCCAGGTGCAGGTTCTTATACACGCAAAGAGATTGATGCCTTAATTGACTGGGTTAAACGTCCGCAAGTAGGTGCTTCAGGTATGGTTTATGCAAAGTGCAACGAAGATGGAACCTATAAATCATCTGTAGATAAATTCTACGATCAAGAGGATTTAAATAATTGGGCAAAAATTACTGGTGCTAAACCTGGCGATATGATTTTTGTTCTTTCTGGGCCAGCTGATAAAACTCGTGCGCAACTTTCAGCACTTCGTATGGAAGTGGCTACGCGATTAGGTTTAAGAAATCCAGCGGTTTTCGCTCCTTTATGGGTAGTTGATTTTCCTTTATTAGAGTTTGATGAAGAAAGTGGTCGTTATCACGCGATGCATCATCCATTCACTTCTCCAAAACCAGAAGACATGCACTTATTAGAAACAAACCCAGGAAAAGTTCGTGCTAATGCGTATGATATGGTTTTAAACGGAAACGAAATAGGTGGTGGTTCTATACGTATTCATGATAAAGCGACACAACAATTGATGTTTAAATATTTAGGTTTTACTGAAGAGGATGCTAAAGCGCAATTTGGATTCTTGATGGATGCGTTCCAGTTTGGTGCACCACCTCACGGCGGTTTAGCTTTTGGATTGGATAGATTAGTTGCGATTCTTGGTGGACAAGAAACTATACGAGATTTTATCGCTTTTCCCAAAAATAATTCAGGGAGAGATGTCATGATTGATGCTCCGGCTGCGATAGATGAAACGCAATTGAGAGAGCTAAATATAATGTTAAGCGGGAAGTAATAAATGTAAAAAGATAGCTTCAGTATTTATTTAAAAAAAAAATGTTTTGTGCCATTAAAAGCGCAAAACATTTTTTGTTTTTGTACCGTATCTGGTAGCGATTATTCAAGTTAATTAATGTAAACTTTTTAAAAGCGATAGCCTAAAGATATACTGCCTCTTCCCACAATTTGAATATCACTATCTTTGCTTTTAGTATTAAATAAATTCCTACCTATGCCTGAATTGATTTCAAAGACAAATCCTTTTTTAGTGATCCATTTTCCGCCTAAACCAAAACCGAGAGCAAAATCTGTCGCATTTCCTTCAGTATAAATGGGAGTTGATCCATTGTTAGATAGGTAGTTACTGTATTCAAAATTATTTAACATACCGAAACCTTCTGCAAAAAAGCCGGCAGCTGGTTTTTTCCCAAAATAAAAACGGTAATAAGGAGATAAGCTAAAATTTGTGTCGATGGTATTGTCATATGGGACAAATAATGAAACTCCTACAGCTGATTCTTCATTCAAAAGGCGTTCGTATGTAATTTCGAATGCGCCTGCAACTAACATTAAGGCATTAACTTTTAATTCGTTTCTTTTGAAATCAGTAGTTTCTTTTTCTTGGGCAAAGCCAAATAGAAAAGAAGATAAAAACAGAAAAGTAAAGAGTTTTTTCATAAAGATATTTTTTGATAAAAGTAGGATAAAATTGTAATAAGATGGTATTTTTTTGATTGTAAATTTTGTTTTCTATTGTTCAAAAAAATAACATGAAGGTATTAGATAATAGTATTAATAATTGTTAAAAAGATCAAATTTAATTTAATTTTTAATGTAATTACATCAGTTTTTATTTGATTTATTAATTTTTTACACCTAATATGATTGTTATTTGTCGATTTTCAATTGTATTTAAATTTATAAATTTGCTCTTTATCGGATAAATTTGCACTTAGTCTTAATGTTTTAACATTTGTCAAAAATATATCAACATCAACTATTGTTAAAATACTTAAATGCTTATTTTTAGAATGTTAAAACAAATTTTTTACTATATATTTCATGCTTTTCTTTAATTAGTTAACTAAAACTATCAAAAGAACTTAATGCCTAAAATTTATATTTTGCTTTGGATATTTAATATAACGATGACCAATAATTCCTGCAAAGACCATTGAAGAATTATTCGTATATTATTATTGATGATAGTCAAAAAGGTGTTTTGCAAACAAAAGCGATTGCGGATGGTTTTTCCGAACTCCTATTTTTGGCATCTGCAAATAATTATTCGGATGGATTAAATCTTATCTTAGAATACAAACCCACTTTAGTTTTTCTAGAAATTGACCCAGAAGACTCAGCGAGTAAATTGTCTTTAGCACTGATTAATGAGTTGCATAGGTTTTTGAAAGTTATTCCTAGAGTTATTATTACCACCAGAAAAAAAGATCTAGCATTCGATGCTATTCAATATGAGGTCACCGATTATTTGTTGAAACCCGTGCAACGTATCGATTTGGTAAAATTGATTTTAAAATTAGAAAAGTCTGAGAGTGAAAACATAATTTTTAAGAAGCAATCAACTGTTTGTCAAAAAATCGCCACTTCTTTAGCCCCACAAGATCCTCCCAGCCACAGCAAGTCATTAGTATTGTGTATCAAATCATACGGAGATTACCGTTATATTGAGTCGAAGGACATCGCTTATCTTCAAGCTGATAATAACTCTACAGATATTCATTTAAGCAATGGTGAGACAGTAACAGCTTTTAAAACACTTAAGCATTTTGAAGGTGTTTTGTCATCTCCTTTCATCAGAATTCATAATAGCTATATTGTAAATAGAGAATATATTTCCAGGATACATAGCGGTAATTCAGTGTGTTATATTAAAAATAGTATTGTAAAGCTTCCTTTCTCCAAGTCATACAAGACAAATATTGATCTTATAATTTCCGAAATAGCGAAAGAGAATTACCTAGAAATCTAAAAAGTATCCATCTACCATGATTTGAGTGCCATTCACTAATCAACGACCGCATTCTACCATATGCGCCTTTTTTAATGGGGGAATTTGAAATTGAAGCAATAGTTTTACCAAAGGAATCAAAGCAAATCTAGTTCCTTAATAAAAACTTAAAACTTAAACCCCAAATTATGAAAAAATCACTTCTAACAATCGGATTATGCTCTTTAGTAATGGTGTTAGCTTCATTTACAACACCTGAAACTGACCCTGTAGTAACAATAGACGCAAACGGAAACGTTGAGGTTGTAAGTACAGTTGCGACACAAGAAATCAACAAAAAAGATGTTACTAGTTCTAGTATGGCAATGAGCAATAAAAAAGTTGAAATTATTGGTGCTGGTTCAACAGGTGGAAACAAGAAAGTTGATGAAATGCCTAATCAAGACCCATCATTCCTTGATAAAGTTAAAGATTGGTGGAATGGTTTGTAGAACTCTTTTACAAAATTTTTAATAAAAAGATATTAGTGAGCGACAAGTAAGTTTGTCAATTAAATATAGTAAAGGCTATCAATATTATTGATAGCCTTTTTTTATGCAAATACTTTTAGTATTTTTGAGAACATTCAAAGCTAACTATTGAAAAATTTTACTTGTATATATATGCTTCTACTATTGATTCTCTTTGGATGTACCAAAAAGAATCAATTCGACACAAGTACTAACTTTTCTGAAGACAGTCTTTCTATATACCTTGCTATGGCAAACGACTTATCCCTGTCGTTAGATAAAAGAAACCAATCTAATGGAAAAGCATTTTCTATCATAGCCAATCAAAGTAATAGCTCTAATAGTATAGATAATTTATTTAGAGTGGCAAACCGCTACTACAACATGGATAAATTAGGTAATTTTAAGAAAACGATAGATGTTATCCTAGAAAGATCTATAGCTAGAGGAGATACTCTCAGTAAAACAAAAGCTTATTCCTATTTAGGGGATTTTTATGTATCCCAAGCGGTTTCGGATAGCGCTTTCCTCTATTATTCCAGAGCAGAAAAGTTGTATTTACAACGAAACGACATTTATAACTTAGCGCGAACTCGGTTAAATAAAGCAATACTTCAATTTAATGAAGGTGATTTTATAGGTAGTGAAATCGCAGTTTTTAGTGCTTTGCGTGCAATTAAAAAGGAAAAAGCTAGTGATGTACTTTATATAGCATATAATCACTTGGCTTTAATACACAATGAGCTAAGAGATTATAATAGAGCAATTGAGTACAATTTAAAAGCACTTGCAAGTATTGACAATAAACTAATTCCATCAGTTTTTCAATCTAAAGCAGAATCTCTAAATAATATGGGGTATGTCTATCAGAATATGAATAGACATGATAAAGCCCTGATTTATTTTAAGGATGCTCTCAAACAAGAAAACTTAAAAGCGGACAAGCCTGGTTTATATGCCATGGTTATTGATAATTTAGCGTACTCAAAATTTAAAACTGGTGATTTTGATGGTTTACCTGAAGAGTTTTTTAAGTCTTTAAAAATTCGTGATAGTTTGCAATTGACTTCAGGAAGTATTGTTAGTAAAATGCGCTTATCAGAATATTTTGCATTTAAGAAGGATCCGTCAAAATCATTGAAATTTGCGAAAGAAGCATTGAATGAATCTTTAAGTTCTAAAAACTACAGAAGTGTACTGCTTGCACTTAAACGTCTTTCGGTTATTGAACCACAAAAAGCTGCATTCTATACTAAAGAATATATTCGTATAAATGATAGTTTGCAAGTTACAGAGCGTAAAATGGGGGATAAGTTCACGCGAATTGAATACGAAACGGATCAAATAAAAAGTGAAAACACTGATTTACTAGTTCAAAACAGAAATTTAATTTCTATTTTTACTGTTTTAGGATTTTTAGGATTATTGATATTTATAATAAAATCACAAAAAGCTAAAAATAGATTATTGTTATTTAAACAACAGCAGCAAAACGCGAATGAGGAAATTTATAACTTGATGATTTCGCAACAAAACACCATTGAAATTAGTAGGATTGAGGAGAAGAAGCGAGTAGCGCGTGAGTTACACGATGGAGTTTTGGGTAGGATGTTTGGCGTTCGAATGAACTTAGATGGACTAAATGCATACCAAGATGATTCTGCAATACGAGAACGAACAAATTACTTGTCTGAATTGAAAAATATTGAACAAGATATCCGTGAAATTTCTCATGATCTAAATAGAGAAAAATCGGAATTAATTAATAACTTCGTCGCCATTATTGATAAGTTATTCGAAGAGCAAAAAAAGACTTATAAAGCAAAATTTACTTCTTTTATTGATTCTGATATAAGATGGGAATTAGTAAGTAATGCAGTGAAAATTAATTTATACAGAATTTTGCAAGAATCTTTGCAGAACAGTAATAAATATGCGGCAGCTGACGAAATCAAAGTTGAATTTAAAAAAGTGGACAATCAAATTGTATTTAAAACCATTGATGATGGTGTTGGTTTTAATGTAAAAACCGCTAAAAGAGGTATAGGAATACAAAACATTATTTTTCGAACAAATGAGTGTAAAGGAGTTTTAGATATAGAATCAAAAAAAGGAAAGGGAACAAAGATAACTGTTACTATACCTATAGAATAAAGACAAATAACCCCAAATCAAGAATGCTGGATAAAACTGAAAACGCAAAAATAAAAAGCAATATTTTTATTGTCGACGACCATCCTTTTATTATCCAAGGATATAAAAATGCAATTACCCGATACAACCCAGAAACATTTGAGTTTTTTATATCCCAAGCTAAAGATTGTGAGTCAGCTTATAACGTAATTACAAGCCCAGATAGCCCAAAGTTTGATATTGCTTTTTTAGATATTAGTATGCCTTCGTATGAAGAGAAAAATATTTTTTCTGGCGAAGATTTGGCGAAACTAATTTCTGAGTATATGCCGAATTGCAAAATTATTTTGCTAACCATGTACACTGAGTTGTTAAAAATTAAAACAATTATCAAAACAATTAATCCTAGCGGATTAGTCATAAAAAATGATTTAACATTTGATGAGTTGCTTTTTGCTTTCAACAAAGTTATTACTGGCGAAAAGTATTATAGCGAATCAGTTTTAAAAATGCTAAGCCAGTCGGAAGGGAATAGTATAGAGATCGATCAATTTGACGAACAAATTCTATTTCATATATCAAAGGGGACTAAGTTAAATGAAATGCCTCAATATATTCCAATTTCTGTAGGTGCAATAGAGAGAAGAAAATTAAATTTAAAAGAATTATTGGATATAAAGGAAGGAAGTGATACTGATCTGGTTTATGAAGCTAAGAATAAAGGATTACTTTTTTAGTATCAGTTCATAGTAGCAAAAAAAAACGACATCTGAAAAATGTCGTTTTTTTTTGTCTTAAAATTTTATTCCTCTAGCGCATTCCAACCTCGTGCTTTCAAAGGGATTCTAGTATTAGCTCGAGTAACTAAATGAATTCCTTCGCTTTCTTGGGTCATGTGACCAATAATAGTGAAATTTGGATTCGCTTTTATTTTTTCAAAATCTTCCATAGCAATGGTGAAAAGTAACTCGTAATCCTCGCCGCCATTAATAGCGACAGTCGTGCTGTCAATATTAAATTCTTCACACACACTTATAAACTGTGGATCGATAGGTAATTTGTCTTCATACAAATTACAACCGACACCAGACTGCTTGCATAAATGCATGATTTCTGAAGATAATCCATCTGAAATGTCAATCATTGATGTTGGTTTAATCTCTAAAGCATGTAGTAACGTGCGAACATCTTTACGAGCTTCTGGTCTCAACTGACGCTCAATTAAATAGGTGTAAGCGTCTAAATCAGGTTGCGAATTTGGGTTCACTTGAAACACTTGTTTCTCTCTTTCTAAAACTTGTAAGCCCATATAAGCAGCTCCAATATCTCCAGTCACCACTAATAAATCGGTTTGTTTGGCGCCATTTCTATATATAATTTCGTCTTCATTAGCTTCGCCAATAGCGGTAATACTGATGATTAAACCTTTCTGCGATGAGGTAGTATCTCCACCAATAACATCTATATTATATTCCGTTGCGGCATGCGTAATACCTGCAAATAATTCATCTAATGCCTCTAATGGAAACCGATTAGAAACTGCAACCGAAACCGTAATTTGGGTTGCTTTCGCATTCATCGCACAAATATCCGAGATATTTACAACAACTGCTTTGTATCCTAAATGTTTTAAAGGCATGTAAGCTAAATCAAAGTGTATGCCTTCAATCAATAAATCAGTAGAAACCACTACTTTTTTATCCTTAAAATCTAAGACGGCAGCATCATCGCCAATTCCTTTTATTGTGGAAGCTTGATTAATTTTAAAGTTTTTTGTCAAGTGATCTATTAGTCCAAATTCGCCTAATTGTGCAATGCTCGTACGTTGTGGGTTTTTATCTTCTATCATTGTTATGGAGAGGAACGAAGAAAACTTCATTCTTTGAATTTAATTATTTTTAAACGTGCAAAGGTACAAAGTTTTATAGCTCCGTATCGCATGTATGTCTTTTAACAAAAAACCTGACAATTTTCACATTATCAGGTTTCTCAATATTGTATTTCGCTCTTCGGCGGCTAGGGGGATTAGTCATTCAATTTCAAAACTGCCATAAAAGCTTCTTGCGGAATCTCAACATTTCCAACTAATCTCATACGTTTTTTACCTTTTTTCTGTTTCTCCAATAATTTACGTTTACGAGAAATATCTCCTCCGTAACATTTGGCCGTAACATCCTTACGCAAGGCTTTGATGGTTTCACGAGAGATTACTTTTACACCAATTGCTGCTTGAACGGGGATGTCAAATTGTTGTCTTGGAATCAATTCCTTCAACTTCTCACACATTTTTTTACCTATCGAGTAGGCGTTGTCAACGTGCATTAGCGAAGATAAAGCATCTACTATTGTTGCATTCAACAAGATATCTACTTTTACTAAATTAGAAGTTCGCATTCCAATAGGAGTATAATCAAATGAAGCATACCCTTTAGAAACGGTTTTCAAGCGGTCGTAAAAGTCAAATACAATTTCTGCCAATGGCATATCAAAAGTTAGCTCAACACGTTCTGTAGTCAAATAGGTTTGATTGGTAATCAAACCACGTTTTTCAATACATAAACTCATTACGTTTCCTACGTAATCGGCTTTTGTAATAATAGTCGCTTTGATAAAAGGTTCTTCAACATGGTCTAAACGAGAAGGCTCAGGCAAGTCTGAAGGATTATTTACAATCAGAACTGTGTCTGGATCTTTTTTGGTAAAAGCATGGTACGAAACGTTGGGGACCGTAGTAATAACCGTCATGTTAAACTCTCTCTCCAAACGCTCCTGTATGATTTCCATGTGTAACATTCCTAAGAATCCACAACGGAAACCAAATCCTAAAGCTGCCGAACTTTCTGGTAAAAATACAAGTGAAGCATCGTTCAACTGCAGTTTCTCCATAGAGTTTCGCAACTCTTCGTAATCTTCCGTATCTACAGGATAAATTCCAGCAAAAACCATTGGTTTTACGTCTTCAAAACCTGTAATTATATTTGTTGTTGGTGTTTTTGCATCTGTTAATGTGTCACCCACTTTTACTTCTTTAGCTTCTTTAATTCCAGAGATTAAATAACCAACATCACCTGCTGAAATAACTTGTTTCGGAACTTGGTTTAATTTTAAAGTACCAATTTCATCTGCAAAATATTCATTTCCGGTTGCCATAAATTTAATTTTCTGACCTTTTTTAATTTCTCCGTTTTTCACACGGAAAATAACTTCAATTCCACGAAACGGATTGTAGTGTGAGTCAAAAATCAAAGCTTGTAATGGTTCGTCTTTATTTCCTGATGGCGGTGGAATTTTCTCGATAATGGCTGCTAAAATATTTTCAACACCAAAACCGGTTTTTCCCGAAGCATGAATAATGTCTTCCAGGTCGCAACCTAGCAAATCAATAATATCATCACTTACCTCTTCAGGATTCGCAGATGGTAAATCAACTTTGTTTAAAACTGGAATAATTTCCAAGTCATTTTCTAAAGCCAAATATAAATTTGAAATCGTTTGTGCTTGTATGCTTTGTGCAGCATCGACAATCAAAAGCGCGCCTTCACAAGCTGCAATCGAACGAGAAACTTCATACGAAAAATCGACGTGTCCAGGAGTATCAATCAAGTTTAAGATGTATTCTTCTCCTTTATAAGTATATTCCATCTGAATCGCATGACTCTTGATCGTAATCCCACGTTCACGCTCTAGATCCATGTTATCCAGCAATTGTGCCTTTTCTTCACGAGCCGTAACGGTCTGAGTTGCGCCAAGTAAGCGGTCAGCAAGCGTACTTTTACCGTGGTCAATATGTGCAATAATGCAAAAATTCCTTATTTTTTTCATTTTATCCATCTGTCAATTTTATATGTCATATTGAGCGGAGTCAAAATATGGGCGTGACCACAAGGGTCGGGCTATTCGCTACAATCTTTTCCTTTTTAAAGAAAAAAGGAAAAGGATTTCCACTACTATCCCTCACGCGCACTCGTAAATCGCGACAATTAATCTGCAAATATACGCTAAAATCAATAGCTTCAAAGCGTAGAATTTACAAACTAAAAGGTTTATAACGAAGTCTTTTCTCTTCTCGCTTCTTGCTATTCATCTAAATGTTGTAATTTTGCACAAAAATTTAGCAGATGGTCAAGATTGGCAACATAGAATTACCTGATTTCCCTTTACTTCTCGCACCTATGGAAGATGTAAGTGATCCGCCCTACCGCAGATTGTGTAAGCTGCATGGTGCCGATTTGATGTATTCGGAATTTATTTCTTCGGAAGGGCTGATTCGTGATGCTATAAAAAGTCGTATGAAATTAGATATTTTTGATTACGAACGTCCTGTTGGTATCCAAATTTTTGGTGGTGATGAGGAAGCTATGGCAATGTCATCTAAAATTGTTTCTGCTGTAAATCCTGATTTAATAGACATCAATTACGGTTGTCCTGTGAAGAAAGTAGTTTGTAAAGGAGCAGGAGCAGGAGTTTTGAAAGATGTTGATTTGATGATTCGACTAACTAAAGCTGTTATCGATAGTACGCATTTGCCAGTTACCGTAAAAACCCGTTTAGGTTGGGATGATAATTCGATAAATATTGATGAGGTTGCAGAGCGTTTGCAAGATATAGGTGTTGCTGCTTTAAGTATTCACGCTAGAACGCGCGCCCAAATGTACAAAGGACATTCGGATTGGTCACATATTGCCCGAGTAAAAAACAATCCTAGAATTACGATGCCCATTTTTGGAAATGGTGATATTGATTCTCCAGAAAAAGCTTTAGAATATAAAAATAAATATGGTGTTGACGGAATTATGATTGGTCGTGCTGCTATTGGTTATCCTTGGATTTTTAATGAAATCAAACATTTTATGAAAACAGGCGAGCATTTAGCAAAACCAACCGTTATCGATAGAGTAGAAGCGGTGCGAAATCACTTAACATGGGCCATGGAATGGAAAGGAGAGCGTCTTGGAATTGTAGAAACGCGTCCTCATTATACTAATTATTTTAAAGGAATTCATTCTTTTAAACCTCACAAACAAAAATTAGTAACACTCGACCAACCAGAGGAACTGTTTGCTGCATTGAATGAAATTGAAGAAGCGTATGCGGGTTATGAGGTAGTTTAATTATTTTTTTAAATCAAAAATTGTTAATGTTCACCCGAGAGCTTTACTCGAAATGACGAAGTAATCTAAAATCAAAACCCTTACTCCAGCAACTTCTTACTCACACGACTACTCGCAATTAATGAAGCAATAAAGCCAAGAACTACGATAGTTGCCATCACAATCAAAACGTTTTCGATGGAGAAAATCACAGGATATGCTAGAGTTTCTGTGATCATAATTAATTGAAAATGCTGCTGTAGTAACACAATTATAATTCCTAAAGTAAGGCCTATAATTCCGCCTATAACGCTCAATAATGTTCCTTGAAGTAGGAATATTTTACGCAGATCTTTAATTTCAGTTCCTAGATTAAATAAGGTTTTTAAGTTTCCTTTTTTATCTAGAATCATCATTATTAGGGCGCCAATCAAGTTGAACAGCGCTACAACAATCACTAAAGTGAATATCAGATAAACCGCAATATTTTCGGTGTTCAGCATTTTGTAAAGTGAATCGTTCAGTTGCGCTCTGTTTTTTACGGTGATTTTATTATTGAAAATAGTTTGTAATTTTTCAACAATAGCATTTTCGTCAGATCCCGCTTTTACTTTGATTTCAATTCCAGAAATTTGGTTGGTTTTATATTCTAGTAATTCTTGCGCTAAACCTAAATCAGCAAACACATATTTAGAATCTAAATCTTCACTGATCGCGTAAATTCCAACTGGAATAAGATCTGTTTTATTAAAAGCTTGGTCTGGATTTTCAATAGCACCTTTACCAGGCTTGGGAACTAAAACTTCCAGTTGATTGCTAAAATCAAGTAATCCCATCGAGAATTTCTGCGAAATCCCATAACCGACAACGACCTGATAGGTGTCTGGCTTAAGCCACTGCCCGTTGAAAAGTTTTTTTTCAATAGCATTTACTTTCGTGAAATTAGAATCGACACCTTTAAGGTAGGTAACATCCTGTTTTCCGTTGAAAGTAAAAAGAACTCGTTCTTCAATTATTTTGGTATAAGAAGCGAGTCCAGCAACTTTCTTAATCTGATTTTCTTGATTGGGAGAAATAAAAAATGATTTCCCCAGCGTACTGCTTATTTTTAAGTCGGGATCAATTTCATTGGTAAACGAAAGACTAAAAACTTTCAATCCACTAAACACAGATAAAACCACAAACAAAGCCATCGCACCCACAATAATTCCCATGCTGGCAATACGGTTGATGATATTAATAGCGTTGTTTTTGCTATTGCTACGAATATAGCGTTTGGCTATGTAAAGGGGGAAATTCAAGCTTTATTGGAATCTACGTTTGTCTAGAAGATCTCTATTTTCAATAGGATTATCTCTGTTTGCCAACGCATTATCAATTTTTTCAATATAATCTAAAGAGTCATCAATAAAGAAAACAAGATTTGGAACTTTACGCAATTGCAAGCGAACTCTTTGCGATAAATCATGTTTTATATTTTTAGCATTCGACTTAACAGCCTCTAGAATTTCTTTTGCTTTTTCTTGAGGGAAAACGCTTAAATGCACCGTAGCTACTGATAAATCTGTAGTTACAACAACCTTGGATACCGAAATTACTAAATTACTAACTCCGTTTTTTCTCACTTCACCTTGTAGGATGTCAACCAAATCTTTTTGGATAACCCCACCTATTTTTTTCTGTCTATTTGTTTCCATGCTGCAAAAATACTACTTTTAAGGTTTATCCCGAAGTTTCGAGCCACATTTTAAAATTACGCTAATAATAGTTGTGTTTTTAGGAGCTATTTCCTGCTATTCGTTGCAATCCACGCCCAAAAGCGTGGGATTTTCACTACTATCAGGGCTAGTACATTCGAGAAATTAACACGTTTTAATTCAATCAGAAATCTAAAATCTAAATGCAAAGACCCTCTTTCTCCATATATGACGCTTCAGCTGGTTCTGGTAAAACGTACGCTTTAGTCAAAGAATACCTAAAAATTATTTTGGTTGCCAAGAAAAATGACGCCTATCGTAACATACTGGCTATTACATTTACTAACAAAGCGGTTCACGAGATGAAAAGCCGAATCGTAGGTAGTTTGTCTGAGTTTGCAAAAGAGGAACCTAATCAGAAAGCGCAAGATTTAATGAATGATCTTGTTAATGGAGTTCGAAAGATTGATAATCCCAAGGAATGGGATGAAGAACCAATAGGTCTTTCAATCATTCAAATAAAAACGAAATCCCAGCAAATTATTAAGCACATTATTCATAATTATGCCGCTTTTGATATTTCGACAATTGATAAGTTTACGCATAAAGTCATTCGTGCCTTTGCGCATGATTTAGGTTTGCCTATGACTTTTGAAGTTACTTTAGATACTGAGAACTTATTAGTCGAAGCCGTAGATGCCATTATTGCTCAAGCTGGTGAGGATGAAACTTTGACAAAATTACTCGTCGATTTCACGATGGAAAAAACCGATGATGATAAATCTTGGGATATTTCACGTGAAATTCTGGATACAGGCCGATTAGTACTCAATGAAAATAACCGAAACGAAATCACTCATTTTCAGGATAAATCTATCTCCGAATTTGTTGAGATAAAAGCAAAATTAACAGAAGCGTGCAAAGTTTTAGAAAAGGAAAGCATTGCTATTGCTGAAGAAGCACTTTTATTAATAGATAAAAACGGAATAGATTCTAAATCCTTTTCTGGGCAGTATTTCCCTAAGCATTTAGCGAGTATTCAAGAAGGGAAATTCAATCCGAAAAATAAAACTTATCACGAATTTGACCAAATAAAAATTAACAAGACCGCTAAAGACAGAGTGATTATTGAAAATTTAATTCCAGAATTACTTCAAATTTTAGCGACAATTTATAAAGCTTTCGAAAAGCGTGATTTTTACAAAGCTTTTTTAAAGAATATAACGCCACTTTCCTTATTGAATACGGTAAGTAATGAATTGAAGAAAATTCAAGAAGAACAAAACATACTTTCTATAACGGAATTTAACGCATTAATTCATAGGGAAATTCAAAATCAACCCGCTCCTTTTATCTATGAACGTTTAGGCGAGCGCTATCGTCATTTTTTTATTGATGAATTTCAGGATACTTCTGAGATGCAATGGCAGAATTTGATTCCGCTTATAGACAATGCTACTTCTGGCGAAATAGATGGGGAAAAAGGAACTTTGATGATTGTAGGTGACCCGAAACAGTCTATTTATAGATGGCGCGGTGGAAAAGCAGAGCAGTTTATCGATCTAAGTAAAAGCCATAATCCATTTAACAACCCTGAAAAAAAGTTAATACACTTAGATAAAAATTACCGTTCCTATTCAGAGGTGATCGAATTTAACAATGATTTTTTTCAAATGTTATCTAATGAATTCGAACATCCTGATTATAAGGATTTGTATGCAAATCATAGCCACCAAAAAATCAATAGTAAGGTCGGTGGCTATGTAAATATTTCTTTTATTCCAAATATTGAAAAAGGGGATGAAAACTCTGAAATTTCTGGCGAAGAAGATGCGTTAGATAAAACAGAATTATTTGTTTTAGCTACTTTGAATACGATTCAAAAAGTTATTGCTGAAGGTTTTGAATATAAAGACATTGTGATTTTGACAAGAAAGAGAACTCAAGGTATTGCAATTGCTAATTATTTGACGGAACAAAAAATACCGCTTTTGTCCTCAGAAACTTTAATGATTCAAAACGCCACCGAAGTACGATTGATTATTCATTTATTGAAATACTTAAAGAATAATTCCGACCTAGAGGCAAAAGCCAATTTTTTACAATATTTAGCTCAAAATGTTCAAGATCAATTGCCGATTCACGATTTTATTGCGCAAGGAATGGCATTAAAACAAGAAGCTGATTTTGAGAAATGGCTGATGAGTTTTAATGTAGCATTGTCATTTCAAAACATTCGAAAAAAATCATTATATGAAGCTGTTGAGCTAATAATCAGTAAATTCCTAGCCGTCCAAACGCCCAATGGAGGAGTTGATAGTTTTGAGGAAAATTATAAAGACGCTTCAGAAACCCCATCTTTGGGGGTGGGGAATGCATACGTTCAATACTTCCTTGACATTGTTCTAGAACGTGACATTAGGAATCAAGCAGGTATATCGGATTTCTTAAATTTTTGGGATAAAAACGCAGAAAAGTTTAGCATTCCATCCCCGGAAGGGAATAATGCAGTTCGAATAATGACCATTCATAAATCAAAAGGTTTGGAATTTCCAGTTGTTATCTTTCCTTTTGCGGAGGAAGATTATAGCAGAAAACCAAAAGATAAATTGTGGCTTAACGCCGAAGAAGAAGATTTTGGATTACCAAAAGTGCTGATTGACAATAGTAGTGCAGTAGAAGGTTTTGGTGAGGAAGCAGCAGAGGTTTATAATCAAAAAAAGCAGGAGGAATTACTTGATAATATTAATGTTTTATATGTTGCACTAACTAGAGCTGAGGAGCAGTTATATGTGATTTCGAATATGAATTTGTCTCGAAAAGGAGAATTACCAACTGCTAATATGTGTACTTTTTTTATTAATTATTTAAAAAGTCAAAGTGACTTTACATTAGATAAGTTAGAATATTATTTTGGAGACAAAACGAAGTTGTCAAGTAAAACCAAGCATGTTAATACATCTAAAACTATTCCTGTAGTAGCAGAAATTTTAAATCCTAATAATATAAAAATCGCGCAACGAGAAGCGCTGATGTGGGGAACATTGCAGCAAGAAGCAATAGAATACGGAAATCTTATACACGAAATTTTATCTTTTGTAAAAATTAAATCGGATGTTGATTTGGCGCTTACAAAATCTATTGAGAGCGGACTAATCACTTTTGTTGAAAAAGAAATAGTAGCTAAAACAATTGAGGAAATTATTAATCATAGCGAGTTAGAAAGTTTTTTCGCTGAGGGAAATGAAGTTCTGAATGAGCAAACAATTATTCAAAAAGAAGGAAGAACTATTAAACCTGACCGTATGGTTTTAAATCACAATAAAGAGGCGTTGTTACTGGATTATAAAACTGGTATGCATCATGTTAAATACCAGAAACAATTAGAGGAGTATGAAAACGCAATAGAATCAATGGGTTACAAGGTTGTTAAAAAAGCGCTTATTTACATCGGAAAAGAAATTGAAGTAGTAAATTTGTGAATTGAAAAAAGAATAAGTTCAAAATAAATTTATAAATAAAATACTATGTACGGAAAGATACAACAACACCTTCAATCAGAACTTCAAACTATTGTAGATAATGGGATTTTTAAATCAGAAAGAATTATTACTTCACCTCAAGGAGCTGAAATAACAATTTCTACTGGCGAAACAGTTTTAAATTTTTGTGCCAATAATTATCTTGGCTTGTCTTCACATCCAGAAGTAGTTCAGGCTGCTAAAGATGCATTGGATACGCATGGTTTCGGAATGTCATCAGTACGTTTTATTTGTGGGACTCAAGATATTCACAAAACTTTAGAGAAAAAGATTGCTGAATTTTACGGAACAAAAGACACTATTCTTTATGCAGCAGCTTTTGATGCGAATGGAGGAGTTTTTGAACCTTTACTAGGAGCAGAGGATTGTATAATATCAGATAGTTTGAATCATGCTTCTATTATTGATGGAGTTCGTTTGTGTAAAGCGGCACGTTACCGCTATGCAAATAGCGACATGGAAGATTTGGAACAACAGTTAATCAAAGCAACAGAAGCTGGAACTCGTTTTAAATTAATTGTTACTGATGGTGTGTTCTCAATGGATGGACTAGTAGCACCACTAGATAAAATTTGTGATTTAGCTGATAAATATGATGCAATGGTAATGGTTGACGAATGTCATGCTGCTGGATTTATAGGTGCGACTGGTAAAGGTACGCTTGAGGCTAAAGGAGTAATGGGACGTGTAGATATTATCACAGGAACATTAGGAAAAGCTTTAGGTGGAGCTATGGGAGGTTACACAACCGCTAAAAAAGAAATTATTGAAATATTGCGTCAAAGATCTAGACCTTATTTGTTTTCGAATTCTTTAGCACCAGCGATTGTTGGAGCATCAATCAAAGTTTTTGAAATATTAGAAAGAGATACAGTTTTAAGAGATCAATTAGAATGGAATACTAATTATTTTAAAGAAGGAATGATTAAAGCAGGTTTTGACATTATTGATGGTGATTCTGCAATTGTTCCTGTAATGTTGTATGATGCTAAATTGTCGCAAACTATGGCAAATGAGCTACTAAAAAAAGGTGTATACGTTATTGGATTCTTTTTTCCTGTAGTACCGAAAGATAAAGCTAGAATTAGAGTCCAATTATCTGCTGCGCATACTAAAGAGCATTTAGATGTGGCAATAAATGCCTTCGTTGAAGTAGGGAAAATGCTAAATGTTATATAATTTTTATAAATAAATTATATAATTACCGCTTTTATTGCTAATTAGGCTTTTTTTTTTAACATTTCATTTTGTAGTTCAAGATTTACGTGCTACTTTTGCTTATAATTAACTAAATCGTAATTAAAATAAATTAAGTATGAAACATCTTAACAAAATTTTTGTTGCTGTAATGATGGTGATGGGATTAAGTTCTCAAGCACAAGACAGTAACAATCCTTGGGCTATCTCTTTTGGAGTGAATGCCGTGGACACTAAGACTAGCGCTGGTGGTGGGCATAATTGGCTAGACAAACATTTTTCTCAGCCATTCGCTGTTAAAGACAATTGGAACATTCTTCCGTCTGTTTCTTATTTGTCTGTAGCTAGATCTGTAGGAGATAATTTCTCTTTCGGTCTTGCCGGATCTGTAAACAAGATTGATAAGTATGTAAAATTTGCTCCAACCGCTCCTGGTCATGATTCTCGTGGTTATTTAGTTTCAAATCCTGGAGATTTAATGTATTACGGTATTGATGCTACTATCAAATATAGCTTCATGAACCTAATTAGCTCTAAGGTTATTGATCCGTCTTTATCTGTTGGTGGAGGTTACACTTTCTTTGGTGATAGTAGCTACGGAACTTTAAATCCAGGTGCTGGGTTAACTTTTTGGTTTACTGAAAATGTAGGTTTAGAACTTGCTACAAAATATAAAAAATCATTTGGAGATAGAGAAGATGCTTCTGGAACTCCAGACGCTCCATCTCACTTCCAACACTCTGCTGGAATTATCTTCAAATTTGGTGGTAAAGATACAGATGGTGACGGAATATATGACAAAGATGATGCTTGTCCAGAAGTTGCTGGTTTAAAACAATTCAACGGATGTCCTGACACTGATGGAGATGGAATTCAAGATAGTGAAGATGATTGTCCTACTGAATTTGGTACAGCTGCTTTAAAAGGTTGTCCAGATACAGACGGTGACGGTGTTGCTGACAAAGATGATGCTTGTCCAGATGTTGCTGGTTTAGTTTCTTTGAAAGGATGTCCTGATACTGACGGAGATGGTATTGCTGATAAAGATGATAAATGTCCTACAGTTGCAGGTCCTAAAGAAAACGCAGGTTGTCCTTGGCCAGATACTGATGGAGATGGTGTATTAGACAAAGATGATGAATGTCCTACTGTAGCTGGTCCAGCTAGTAACAAAGGATGTCCTGAAGTAACTGCTGAAGCTTTAGATAATATCAAAGTTCAAGCTAGAGCAATCTACTTTAACTCAGGTAAATCTACTTTCAAATCTGCTGATGTTCCAGCTAGATTAGATGCAATGACTACTATTCTTAAAAATTACCCTAATGCTAAATTTAGTGTTGAAGGTCATACAGATAGCGATGGTTCAGATGCTTTCAATATGAAACTTTCACAAGATAGAGCAGATGTAGTTAAAGATGCTTTGATCGAAAGAGGTATCAAATCTAGCAACATCAATTCTGTTGGATACGGAGAGTCTAGACCAGTTGAAACTAATAAAACTGCTGCTGGTAAAGCAAAAAATAGAAGAACAGAAGTGATTTTACAAAAGTAATTTACTTTAAACTTTTTTAGAAAACGCCTCGATTTATCGGGGCGTTTTTTTATTTTTATAAAATGATAAATACTTCTTTTCTCGATAAAATAGCGTCTGTTTTAATTGAAAATTTTTCTGATACGCTTTCTGATACTATTGTAGTTTTACCCAATAAACGCGCTAAGATATTTCTGATTGAAGCTTTAAAAAATCAAGTTGACAGAAATATTCTTTCTCCTGAAATTATAAGTATTGAAGATTTTGTTCAAAACATCGCGGGTATTCGAACTGTTGATCCTATCGAACTATTATTTGAATTTTACGAAGTTTATTTGTCAATTACCGACAAAGCAAACCAACAATCTTTTGAACTTTTTGCCAATTGGGCCAAAACACTTTTGCAAGATTTTAATGAAATTGATCGCTATCTATTAGATCCTTATCACGTACTTTCTTATCTAAAGGATATTGAGGATATTAAAAAATGGGGAATCGAAGTTGAAAATAAAACAGATTTATTAGAGAAGTATATCGATTTTTGGAAATTACTACCTAATTACTACCAATCACTTTACAAGCATTTATTAAATAAAGGAATTGGTTATCAAGGTCTAATTTATAGAGAGGCAGTAAATAATCTGAATCATTTTACGGATTCCGTTTCTAAAAAGCAGTTTCTATTTGCTGGTTTTAATGCGCTAAATGCCGCAGAAGAAAAAATTATTCAACACTTAATAGCTTCTGATCAATCCAAAATATTTTGGGATGTTGATCAAACTTTTCTAAATGATCCGTATCACGACGCAGGCTTGTTTGTGAGACGTTTTAAAGAAAGCTGGAAACATTACAAGTCTAATCCTTTTGAGTGGATTGTAAATGATTTTTCACAATCAAAAAACATTCATGTTATTGGCACTCCAAAGTCAATTGGTCAAGCAAAAATTACGGGTAGCATTATTGAAAATGTAATCAATGAAAATCCAAATGGAAAATTAGATAAAGTGGCTGTTGTTCTTGGTGAAGAAAATCTTTTAGTACCGCTTTTATATTCTTTGCCAGCGACTGTTGGAGCATTGAATATTACAATGGGGTATTCAAGTAAAAACAATCCAGCGCAAATCCTCATTGCTAAATTATTTAAAATGCATACTAATGCGTTGTCTAGGAATAATAGCAGTTATGTGTTTTATTATAAAGATGTTTTAGATATTTTGACTCATCCATTAGTAGAACCATATGCTAAAACCGCGGGATTAGTCAATATTATCAATAAGAACAACTATACGTTTATCACGCATCATAAATTGGTGGAGTTGAATGTAATTCCATCGGAGTTATTTGTTTTATTGTTCCAAAAGTGGGAAAGTGGCTCCATTCCAGTTTTAGAAAGTATTTCTAAATTATTACAAACGATAAAAAATAATTTAAACAATGATAATAAAGAGGAAAAGATCACGAAGGCTTTCGTATTTGCGATTTTTAAAGTAATTAACAAACTCATTAATTACTACTCCAAACATCAACATATTGACAAAATTGAAACACTTTATGCAATATATAAACAAGTAATTGATCTTGCCGAAGTTTCATTTGAAGGAGAGCCTTTGAATGGGTTGCAGATTATGGGAGTTTTAGAAAGTCGGGTATTAGATTTTGATACTGTTATTGTAACTTCAATGAATGAAGGTAAGTTTCCTGCAGGGAAATCACAGAATTCATTTATTCCCTATGATGTAAAACGCGAATTAGGTTTGCCTACTTTTAAAGAAAAAGATGCTATTTATACCTATCACTTCTATCATTTGTTGCAACGTGCCAAAAATATTTACTTGCTTTATAACACGGAAAGTGAAGGATTAGATGCTGGTGAAAAAAGTCGTTTTATCACGCAGCTAGAAGTTGAAAAACAAGTCAATCATAATTTAACGCACGAAATCTACAATGCTGTTCTGCCAGAAACTGCTTATCAGCCGATGGTGATTCCAAAATCGGAATCTGTGATGTTGCGTTTGAAAGAAATAGCCGAGAAAGGATTTTCTCCATCCGCTTTAACGAGTTATATACGAAATCCAATTCAGTTTTATTTTCAAAAAATACTTCGCATCAGTGAAGTTGAAGAGGTTGAAGAGAATATCGCGCTGAATACTTTAGGAACGATTATTCACGAAACGTTGAAAGTTTTGTATGAACCTTTCATTGGAAAATATATATCTGAAAGTGATTTAATTAATTGTTTCAAACAAATTGATGCTGAGGTCCTCAAGCAATTTAAATTGGTTTATAAAGAAGGAGAAATTAAAAAGGGTCGAAATTTATTGGCTTTTGAAGTTGCCAAGCGTAATGTTTCTAATTTTCTAAAAGTAGAATTAGAAAGTGTTAAAAATGGGGATGCTATTAAAATTATTGCATTGGAACAAACCTACGAACGAACTTTAAATCATCCTAGTTTGCCATTTTCGGTATTGATAAAAGGAAATGTAGATAGAATTGAAGAACGTAACGGAACAATTCGTATTATTGATTATAAAACAGGAAAAGTAGATAAGGCTAATGTCATGCTAAAAACTTGGAATGGTCTAACTGAAGATATTAAAAGCGATAAAATCATTCAGGTTTTGGCGTATGCTTATATGTACGAGAACGAAGCAAAAGGAAAACCAATTGAAGCCGGAATTATTTCTTTTAAGAATTTAAAATCAGGATTTCTGCCTTTTGTTTTTAAAGAAGAAAAAGAATTAAATTCTATTATAAATGAATCGGTTTTAAGTAATTATATTCAACAAATTGTTCTTTTATTAGGCGAAATTTTAGATGAGAATATTCCTTTTGAAGAGAAAATATAACTACCAAATCCTATCAAAAAACTTTCTAACATATTCGAGTTTTACAAAAGTACTTTGATGATAAACCTGTCGTTAAGTAGTATTGCTTGGGTTTTTGGAGGATTTGAAACATTCAAATACGTTCTTATTATTTTTGGATTCTTTAGTTGTATTTTGATGAAAGAAGTGAATTACAAGAATGAATATCTATTTTATTACAATAACGGAATTTCAAAAGGATATTTAGTTTTCTATAGTTTTATAATGAATTTTGTTTTCTCATTACTGTTGATTTTAGTTATTAATCTAATACTGAAATTGAAATGATTAAAAATGTTCTTGAAGTCGATAGTGTTCAAAAACAATATGATGGTAAAATCATAATTTCAGATGTGTATTTGAAATGCGAAACGGGTGATATTATTGGCGTTTTAGGAAGAAATGGTTCGGGGAAATCGACACTTTTAAAAATCATTTTCGGAATCGTAGCTGCTGATTTTAAGTTTGTGCGGATAAATGGTGCTGTGAAATCAAAAACCAGCACGTTACTAAACCAAATCAGTTATTTAGCTCAAGATAATTTTATTCCAAATTCATTTTCGATAAAAAAGACTATTGCATTATCTATTTCCAAAGATAAAGTGGAAGAATTTTATGCTGATGAAATGATTCAATCCATGCTCGATAAGAAAATAAAACATTTGTCGGGAGGAGAATTACGGTACTTAGAAATTAAATTAATTCTACATAATGAATCTAAGTTTGTTTTACTTGACGAACCTTATAATGGTTTGTCACCAATTATGATTGATAAAATAAATCAATTAATCATCGAAAAGTCAATCTCAAAAGGAATTATTATCACAGATCATAATTATGAAAATGTGATAAAAGTCTCCACTAAATTAGCATTGATGAAAGAGGGTAAAATGTTTCACTTAAAAAATAAAAGTGAGTTGGTTGAGAGAAGTTATTTGAACGAGGGAATGATTTAAATTTTCTTAAAAAAATTCATTAAAAGGATCAATAGCTGCTCTTGGTTCTCAATATAACTCATGTGACCGTCAGGAAAAGTGACTAATTCAACTTTAGTATTTTCTAATTGCTCTATCGTTTCTTCATAAGGTAATACGGGATCTTTTTCTCCCAGAACCATCAATTTAGGATAAGGGGTGAGGTGTAATAGTACTTCTCTATCCAGTCTGATTTTCATTCCTTCCAATGAAGCAACTATTCCTTGTAATGGTGTTTTCAGTGCTTCTTTTTTTACGTTTTCGATTTCTACTGAAAGTCGGTCTCTGTTGTTCTCGCTGAATAAGTTACCGATAGAAAGGGAGATGAAATTTGTAAAAGATTGCTTGACTGCTTTTACAGCGCGATCCCGATTTATTTTTCGCTCTTTGCTATCAGCACTTGCGGTCGAGTTTAGTAAAACTAATCCTTTTATATTTTCTGGATACAATTCCGCAAACGCTAAAGAAACATAACCACCCATTGAATGTCCAACAAAAATAGCTTTACGAATGCGCAGTTCTGAAAGTACAGCATGTACAGCATCAGCGTGGTCTTCCATGGTGTGCACATAGCCTAAACATTCTGATTCGCCGTGACCTAGTAAATCAATAGCAATCACTCGGTTTTTTTTAGAAAACAAAGGAATATAAAAGTCCCACATTCCTTTGTTTTCCAAGAAACCATGAAGTAAAACAATCGCATTGCCTTTTCCGGTATCGGAATAAGAGATTTGAGTGTTTTTAAATTGCGTTTGTTTCAAGGCTTTAATTTTTTTTACAAAACTAGGGCTTTAATTTTTCAAACCATATAGGAACTATAAGGTAATGGAAGAGTATAAGCGGTAATTATTTGTTTTTGTTGTTTTGTCATTCCGACGAAGGAGGAATCTCACCAAATGAATCGCCTAACGGGAATTCCTATAATGATAGCATCATTTAATGTGAGTAACAAGGAAAATTCTTCCTTTGTTAGGATGACAATTTAGAGTTAAAAAGGTTCAATCCTTTGATAATTAAAATCGGTTATCACCATCTAATAAGTTGCCTAATCCACCTAATAAACTACCTTCTTCACGACTTTTGCCGCCAGCTTTTGGTGCAGAAGCGATGATTCTGTCAGCTAGTCTGCTGAAAGGTAAGGATTGTATGTAGACAGTTCCTGGTCCTCGAAGTGTTGCGTAAAATAGACCTTCGCCACCAAAAATAGAATTCTTAATTCCGCCAATAAATTCGATATCATAATCGACATCTTTTGTAAAACCTACGATACAACCGGTATCAACTTTTAGGATTTCGCCTGCGGCCAATTCTTTTTTGGCTAATGTTCCGCCAGAATGCACAAAGGCCATTCCGTCACCTTCTATTTTTTGCATAATAAAACCTTCGCCGCCAAATAAACCACGCCCTAGTTTTTTAGAAAATTCAATTCCAATCGCAACTCCTTTAGCAGCGCAAAGAAAAGAGTCTTTCTGGCATATGAATTTCCCTCCAAAATGCGTTAAGTCTATTGCAATAATTTTTCCTGGATAAGGAGCTGCAAATGACACTTTGCTTTTTGTATTATTTTGATTGATAAAGGCAGTCATAAATAGACTTTCGCCAGTAAGCACTCGTTTTCCAGCGCTTAATAACTTGTCAAACAAAGTGTTTTGCTGAACAGATCCATCTCCAAAAATAGTTTCCATCTTAATGTTGTTGTCCATCATCATAAAACTACCAGCTTCGGCAATTACTATTTCTTGTGGGTCTAATTCTATTTCTACATATTGCATTTCCTCGCCAAATATGTGATAATCTATTTCGTGTGCTTGCATGAGTATATGTTTTAAGTTTGCTATTTCTGCTTTTAAAATGATTTGAAAAAAATAGTGTAAAAAGATATTGTTTCTATTAAATAGGTCTAAAATTGAAAGATAAAGTTACAGTTTTAAGATTGATTTTAGAATTGGCGTCTTTGAAAATGCTGTTTTCTCGTTAGCACGCGCCCAAAAAAAAATCGGTTTACATTGCTGCAAACCGATTTAAACTATATACTTTAAAGGTATTACGAATTCATTAATTGCTCAATTTCCTCTACTTCTATAGGAATGTTGCGCATCATGTTGAATGGCTCGCCTGATTCTTGAACGATTACATCATCCTCTAAACGGATTCCAAAACCTTCTGCTGGAATATAAATTCCTGGCTCAACAGTGAAAACCATATTCGCTTGCATAGGCTCTGTTAAAATTCCGTAATCGTGAGTGTCAAGTCCCATGTGGTGCGACGTTCCGTGCATGAAATATTTTTTGTAGGCTGGCCAATCTGGATTTTCGTTTTGAACATCCGCTTTATCAAGAAGACCTAAACCAAGCAACTCAGAAGTCATGATTTTACCTACTTCAATATGGTACTGTTTCCACAAAGTTCCTTTGGTAAGCATTTTAGTAGCTTCGTTTTTTACACGTAAAACCGCGTTGTAAACTTCTTTTTGTCTGTTTGAATATTTTCCAGAAACTGGAATTGTTCTTGTCAAATCACTAGAATAATTAGCATATTCAGCCGCTACATCAAGTAAAATCAAATCACCTGCTTTACATTGCTGGTTGTTTTCGATGTAGTGCAACACGTTAGCATTATTTCCTGAAGCGATAATTGGCGTGTAGGCAAAACCTCTAGAACGATTACGTACAAATTCATGAATTAGTTCGGCTTCGATTTCATATTCGGTTACGTTTGGTTTAACGAATGAGAGTAATCTTCTAAAACCTAACTCCGTAATATTACAAGCGGTTTGAATTAAATCTAATTCTTCTGTTTCTTTTACAGAACGCAAGCGTTGTAATATAGGATTACTTTTAGCAACGGTATGCGCAGGATACTTCTCTTTCCACCATTTTACAAAGCGGGCTTCGCGAGTTTCAGTCTCGACAGTCGCACGGTAATGTTCGTTAGTGTTAATATAAATCGTGTCGGAATGAGTCATCATTTCGAATAATATTTTTTCGAAATCTTGTAGCCAATACACAGTTCTAATTCCTGAAACTTCAAAGGCGCGTTCTTTGGTTAGTTTTTCTCCTTCCCAAATCGCAATATGTTCGCTAGTTTCTTTCAAAAAAAGCATTTCTCTTTGATTTTCGTATGGAGCATCGGGAAAAAGTAATAAAATGCTCTCTTCTTGATCGACTCCACTTAAATAAAAGATGTCGCGGTGCTGTGCAAAAGGCAAAGTGCTATCAGCAGAAATAGGATAAATGTCGTTAGAGTTAAAAACGGCAACACTTTTTGGCTTCATTTGAGCCATAAATTTTGCACGATTTTTTATAAATAGGCTGCGCTCAATTTGATGGTATTTCATTTCTTGATTTTTTATGGATTAAAGAGATTTGTAAAGAATTTTACTATTGAATTCTATAGTAATCTCATGTTATAGGGTTTTTATGTATTCAATAATCAAAAATACTAACTTTAGGAGGAAAGCGTGTTAATTACACTATAAAATTTTTACATAAGTGTTTTTATGAGTAATTTTCCATTTCAAATTACAGCTACATGAAAAAAACACTATTCTACTCTGCCTTATTTTTACAAACAGTCTCTTGGGGACAAGTTTCTTCGGAAGCGATTCAAAAATCATTGGAATCCAAAAAATTAATGGAAACCAAATCTCTTTTTCAGAATGTGCTTTTCGAAAATGTAGGTCCAACAGTAATGAGTGGAAGAGTAGTGGATGTAGATGTAAATCCAGAAAATCCAACGGAGTTTTATGTAGGTTATGCGTCTGGAGGATTATGGTACACGAATAATAACGGAATGAGTTTTACGCCTGTTATGGATGGAGCGCCTACGCAAAATGTGGGTGATATCGCCATAGATTGGAAAAAAGGAACTATTTGGGTAGGAACTGGTGAAGTGAATTCGTCCCGATCTTCTTACGCTGGAATTGGAATTTTAAAATCTGACGATAAAGGTAAAACCTGGCAAAATATGGGATTGCATGACAGTCATCATATTAGCAGAATCCTTTTAAATCCTTCAAATCCTGATGAAATTGTTGTGGGTGTTGTGGGGCATTTATATTCAAAAAATGAAGAAAGAGGCGTTTATAAAACGACTGACGGTGGAAAAACTTGGAAAAAATCTTTATTTATTGATAGTGAAACAGGAATTATAGATGTGGCTGTTTCGCCAAAAAACTTTAATACTCAATATGCAGCTTCATGGAGCAAGGACAGAAAAGCATGGGATTTTAAAGGAAGCGGTGCTACATCTGGAATCTATAAAAGTGAAGATGCTGGAATGACTTGGAAACTTTACTCCACCACTGAAAGTGGGTTTCCTGTGGGAGAAGGTGTTGGCCGAATTGGGTTAGCGGTTTATGACGATGCTACTGTATATGCTGTTTTAGATAATCAATTCAAGAGACCTTTACCGTCTCAAAAAAGTAATTCCTTGCCAATGGCATTTTCTGTTCCTGGTGATGAATTTTTGAAATTGCCAAATAAAACTCTGAATTCTATTTTAAAAAATTACGGTTTAACCGAAAAATTTAGAGCTGAAAATATCAAACATTGGGTTGAAAACGGTTATTTGAAACCTAATGAAGCTCGAAAAGTGGTTTTTGACGCAATAAATAGTGTGGCTGAAACAGAAGTTATAGGAGCTGAGGTTTACAAATCAACTAATGGAGGGAAGAATTGGACTAAAACACATAATGGTTTTATCGATGATTTCTTTTATTCGTATGGTTATTATTTTAGTGTTATTTCCGTAGATCCAAACGATGCAAATAAAATTTATTTATCAGGAGTGCCTATCATAAAATCTGATGATGGCGGAAAAACTTTTACTTCAATTAGTGAAGAAAATGTTCATGCAGATCATCATGTCGTTTGGGTAAACCCAAATAAATCTGGGCACTTAATTAACGGGAATGATGGTGGATTGAATATTTCTTACGATGATGGAGCGCATTGGTTTAAAGGAAATTCACATGGCGTAAGTCAGTTTTATGCGGTTAATGTAGACGAGCAAGAACCGTATAATATTTATGGTGGAATGCAGGACAATGGGGTTTGGGTTGGACCAAGTAATTACAACTATTCATCAGAATGGTACCAAACTGGGAAATATCCCTATGAAAATTTGATGGGCGGAGACGGAATGCAAATTCAAATTGATAACAGAAATCCAAATATTGTTTTTACAGGATTTCAGTTTGGTAGCTATTATAGAATTGATCGCGCAACGAACAAACGCGATTATATTTCGCCAAAGCCTATAAAAGGAGAGAAGCCGTTACGATACAATTGGCAAACACCTATTTTATTGTCTTCACACAATCAGGAGATTTTGTATATAGGATCTAATTTCTTTCATCGCTCCATGAATCAAGGAAAAACTTGGACTGCCATTTCTCCTGATTTGACGCAAGGAGGAAAGGAAGGAAATGTAGCTTTTGGAACCATTGCGGCTATAAGCGAAAGTCCATTGCAATTTGGTTTGCTTTATACAGGAAGTGATGATGGTTTGGTTCATCTATCGAAAGATGGAGGTGTAAGCTGGAGTAAAATATCAGGTACTTTGCCAAAAGACCGATGGGTTTCGAGAGTAGTAGCTTCGGCACATAAAAAAGAAAGAGTCTACGTTACTTTAAATGGATATAGAAATGATGATTTTGCAAGCTATGTATACAGCTCTGATGATTGTGGACAAACATGGACAAACATTGCTACTAACTTGCCTATAAGTCCCGTAAATGTTATTGTTGAAGATAATGTAAACGAAAATATTTTATATATAGGTACTGACAACGGACTTTATATTTCGATGGATAAAGGGGTAAGTTGGAATGATTTTTCTAGCGAAATTCCTAATGTAGCAGTTCATGATTTAGTGATTCAAAAGAAAGCTAGAGATTTAGTGGTGGGAACTCACGGTCGTTCTATTTATAAAGTTAATTTAGAGCAGGTTCAACAATTGAATGATAAGGTCTTGGCTGAAAAGCTTCATATTTTTGAAATTACAAAAATCAAAAAATCAAAAGATTGGGGTAATAGTTGGAGTTCGTGGGCTAACGCTTCAGAGCCAAAAGCTGAGATCTGGTTTTATTCAGATTCTGATGCAGAAGTTCTAATTCAAGTTGAAAACAGTTTAAAAGAAGTTGTGTTTTCTGAAAAGATGAAAGCGGTAAAAGGATTGAATAAACAGGTTTACGATCTTTCGATATCGAAAGAAACGGCAAACAAATATAAAAGTAGAGACAAGAAGTTAAAGCTAGAAGAATCTAAAAACGGTAAATACTACCTTCCGGTTTCAACTAGTAAAATTAGTATTAAAAAAGGAAAAGATAGTGTTACTACCAATCTTGAAATTATAGAATCTAAATAAAAAGGCATTTTTTTATAAAAACAAGAAACACGATTCCGTCAAGAATCGTGTTTTTTTATGGATGAAGCTTTTGTTAGAATTGAGCTGCTTCTGTAGAGTCTTTCATCGCTGTTGTTGATGATTTCCCAATGGTTACTGTGTTTTGTACGGCATCAAAATAGGATGTACCTACGAAACCTTGGTGTTTTACAGCCTTGAAACCGTATTGTTGCAATGCAAATTCTCTTTCTTGTAATTCAGAATAACCTGCCATTCCTCTTTCTTTGTACGCTTTTGATAATTCAAACATGCTTGTGTTTAAAGCGTGGAATCCAGCTAAAGTGATGAACTGGAATTTGTATCCCATTGCAGCAAGATCTTCTCTAAAAGTTTCCATTTCAGGCACTGATAGTTTTGCAGCCCAGTTGAACGATGGCGAGCAATTATACGCTAACATTTTTCCTGGAAATTTTGCATGAATTCCTTCGGCAAATTTTCTAGCATAGTCAAGATCTGGATTGCTGGTTTCCATCCAAATCAAATCTGCATACGGTGCATAACTCAAGCCTCGATCAATCCCTTGTTCCACCCCACAATTTACGTAGAAGAATCCTTCTCCAGTTTTTTCTCCGGTGATGAACTTAGCGTCTCTTGGGTCAATATCGCTTGTTAGTAAATTTGCAGCATCAGCGTCTGTTCGCGCTACAATTAATGTTGGCGTTCCCATTACATCTGCTGCTAAACGTGCTGCAATCAATTTATTGATAGCTTCTTGAGTTGGAACCAATACTTTTCCGCCTAAATGTCCACATTTTTTAGCAGAACTTAGTTGGTCTTCAAAGTGAACTCCAGCAGCACCAGCTTCAATCATCGATTTCATTAATTCAAAAGCATTAAGGTTTCCACCAAAACCAGCTTCAGCATCAGCTATAATAGGAACTAGATATTGTTTTTTATCGGTAGTTCCATTTACAACTTGTATTTGATCTGCTCGTAATAGCGCATTGTTAATTCGTTTTACAACTAACGGCACACTGTTAGCAGGATATAAGGATTGATCTGGGTACATTTCGCCGGCTACATTGGCATCAGCGGCAACTTGCCAACCGCTTAAATAAATGGCGTCTAGCCCCGCTTCAACCTCTTGAATCGCTTGGTTTCCAGTAAGTGCACCAAGACCCGCTACAAATTCCTGAGCATTTAGTTTGTTCCATAAGTTGTTTGCTCCAATTCTAGCAACACTGTGTTCTATTTCGTACGAACCTTGTAATTTAATAACTTCTGCAGCAGTGTAAGGACGTTCGATTCCGTCCCATCTTGGGTTTGTAAGCCAATCAGTAATTAATTCTTGTATTCTTGTTTCGTTAGTTTTCATGTTTTTAATTTTTTGGTTGTATGTTAATAGTTGTTGTGGTTTTATAAGTATTTGTAGCCTGGAATAGTCAGAAATTCGATAAATTTTTCATTTACAACTAGTTTATCTAATAATTCTTCAGCTAGGCGGTATTTTTGTTTTTCGTGATTTTCATCGCCAACTACTGCTCTGATTTTTTCAAATTCTTCCATGGCTAATCGATGGTAATATTTCTCAGTCAGTACTTTTTCATTGTCTAAAATGACTTTATTTTGTAGCCACTGCCATAGTTGCGATCTCGAAATCTCAGCAGTTGCAGCATCTTCCATTAGATTATTTAGTGCTGCAGCACCTTGACCGTTTAGCCATGAAGCGATGTATAAAACAGATATGCTGATGTTTTTTCGAACTCCTTCCTCGGTAATTGTTCCTTTGGGTGTTTCTAGCAAGTCACTTTCCGTAACGTGAATATCCTCTCGTTTTACGTCGATTTGATTTTTAGCTGGCATGTATTTATCAAAAACAGTCTTAGCAAGCGCAACTAAATCTGGGTGCGCTACCCAAGTTCCGTCATGTCCATTTTTTACTTCTCGCTCTTTATCCGCGATCACTTTATCAAAAGCTATTTTGTTAGCTTCTTCGTTATTCTTAATCGGAATTTGAGCAGCCATTCCGCCTATCGCATGAATACCGCGTTTATGACATCTTTGAATTACCAGTTGAGAATAAGCGTTCATGAACGGAGTCGTCATGGTTACTTGATCTCTATTAGGAACAAGAAAAGCTGGATTTGTTCTTAATTTTTTGATGTAAGAAAAAATATAATCCCATCTTCCGCAATTCAGACCTACGATGTGATCTTTGAGTTCAAAAATGATTTCGTCTAATTGAAAACTTGCAGTAATCGTTTCGATTAAAACGGTTGCTTTGAAGGTTCCGTTTTTTACGCCTAAATAATCTTGTGTGAATTCAAATACTTCATTCCACCAGCGCGCTTCTAGATAATGCTCTAATTTTGGAATATAAAAATAGGGTGCTGTGTCATTTTCAACAAGTTTTTTATGATTGTGAAAAGCATATAATCCAAAATCAATCAATGATGCCGAAGCTTTCTTTTTGTTGATTAAAATATGTTTCTCGGATAAATGCAAACCTCTTGGTCTAACAATCAAAACAGCTGTTTTGTCGTTAAGGCTGTATTTTTTATTTTTAATCTTGTCCTCTAGTGTGATTGTTTTGTTTACAGCATCTTTTAGATTTTGTTGTCCTTCCATCAAGTTGCTCCAAGTGGGAGAAGTACTGTCTTCAAAATCGGCCATAAAAGTTTTGGCTCCTGAGTTCAAAGCGTTGATAACCATTTTTCTGTCGACAGGCCCTGTTATCTCGACTCTTCTGTCAAGTAAATCTTCAGGAGTTTTGGCTGCTTCCCAATTACTTTCTCTGATGCTTTTTGTTTCAACAGGAAAAGAGGGTAAAGCTCCTTTGTCAAATAAAAATTGTTGTTTTTCTCTTCGCTCTAAAAGCGCGAGTCTCTTGTCGTTAAAGTTTTCATGAAGTAATGACAAAAAAGTCATTGCTTCATCAGTTAAGATTTCCGGGTAGTGCTCGGTTGTTTCTTTTGAAAAAATTAACAAATTTTCTGAAAATACTTCTTTAAAATCCATTTTAAATCATTTTTAATTCAACAATATTTTAGTTTTTGTAGTAATATGTTATTGATTAACAATGCAATACTACAAAAAGTTTTTTACAAAACAAGCGAACGTACGCTAAAAGTTAAAAATAATTTTTTTAGCGTAAGATTTTTTTTGTTTATCTTTGAAAATATGAATATAGAAAAGGATTATATCAAATTAATTTTTGGGCTTAAACTCAAGCAGGCTCGAACGAATAGGAATCTATCTTTATTTGGCTTGGCTAAAATTACTGAACTTTCAAAATCATATTTGAATGAAATTGAAAAAGGGAAAAAGTATCCAAAAACGGATAAAATTATTCTTTTGGCCGAGAAATTAGAGGTTTCTTATGACAACATGGTATCATTAAAATTGGATAATAATCTGGCACCAATTGGAGAAATCCTTAAATCGGGTATATTAAAAGAGATTCCATTGGATATTTTTGGTATTCAGGAAAATGATCTTATCGATATTATTGCTAATGCTCCTGCAAAAGTGAATGCGTTTATAAGCACAATTATTGAGATTGCGCAACATTATAATCTAACGAGAGAGAGTTTCTTTTTGGCGGCTTTGCGTTCCTATCAAGAAGCGCATAATAATTACTTTGAAGATTTAGAGCAGAAGGTTTTGGATTTCTCCAAAGCATTTTATGTCGATATTGATGCTGTTATTTCTGTCGATGAGCTTGCAGCGATTTTAACAGAAGAATATGGTTATACGATTAAGGAACTTGTTTTTTCTGAACAAGAACAGTTGGGAGATTTGAGATCGATATTTGTGCCAAAAAGCAAAACGCTTTTACTTTCCTTAGATATTGATGAGCCTCAAAAAGCATTTATTTTAGCTAAAGAAATAGCGTATAATTATCTTGAAATTACGGAGCGTTTATATACATTCAGTTGGATAAAATTTGACAATTTTGATCAAGTTTTAAATAACTTTTATGCATCTTATTTTGCCGGGGCTTTGCTTATACCGAGGCAGAAACTTATTGATGAATTAAGTCTGTTTTTGTTGAAAACTGATCCAAAGCCGCAAGAGATGATCGCTTTAATGAGCGGATTTAATGTCTCGCCTGAATCATTTTATCAAAGGCTGACTAATATTTTACCCAAGGATTTTCAGTTAAAAAACCTCTTTTTCCTTCGAATGTCTCATAGAGTGGGGACGGATACCTATCAAATAAAAAAGGAATTACATATCACGAATCAGCAAGAACCGCATGCGAATGAAATGAATGAGCATTACTGCCGAAGATGGGTTTCTGTTCGGACTATTCAGGAATCTTTAAATCAGAAAAAAAGTCATTTTTTTGATGCTCAAATTTCGAGTTATGATAATAGTAAAAATGAATATTTGGTCTTTTCATCTGCTACGCCAGATCCGTTTAAAGTAGATTGTATTCGCAGTATTTCTGTTGGTATACTAATTACCCCGGCGGTTAAGAAAAAATTTAAGTTTATGGAAAATGATTCCGTAAAGAAACAAATTGTTGGAGTTACGTGCGAGACCTGTGCAGTGAAGAATTGTTTAGAACGAGCTTCTCCTCCAATTCAACTAGAACAGAAAATACGTAACGAGAATACGGATATGATTGTGCAGCAATACATGACGAAATTCAGTTAAACTGATTTTTGTGTTCTAATAAAAAAGCCAAAAGATCTTCGTTTATAACTTTTGGCTTTTTTTGAGGTCGTTTAAATCTAATCTATCCATTTGTAATAACGAGCTCCTATTAAATTTGGAATTTCATTTTCTATTCGGTCTAAAATCCATTCCTTTTTTGGAGTCGTAACGCTTTGTTTTTGTTCCTTTTTGTGAAGTTTTTCGTAAGTCGCAAAGTCGATTTCGAAGCTATTTTCCAAAGTTTCAAAGAGCGAGACATTTGCAATAGCATTTTTCCATTCGGGTTGAATGGTTCCTTCGAAAACTTTTGATTTCGAACCGCTTCCGTAAGCTAGGAATCCAAATTTACTATCACATATTTCTTTTCCATTATTATAAAAATAAGATAAAGTTGATAGTAAACCCATGAAAATGGAACCTGTGTAAAGATTTCCAATCAAGGAAGAAGCGATTTCTGCAGGCATCAATTTCTTGCTTACAAATTCCTTGTAAGCATCTGATTTGCTTATTTCTTTCAACTTATTTTGATAGGTTGTAGCATCTTCATCGCCAGAAATAATTTTAATAGAATTGTCTAGAGCGTAAATTTCAGAGAGCATTCTTCGTCCTTGGAAAGCGTATGGCAAGTGCATAACAATGCTTTTCCAAGAATCGTAAATATTCTCCGAAGTGTCTTTGAGTTTTTTGAATGAAAAATAGGCTGCTTTCGTTCGGTCCATATAACATTGATTGGAATATTGGCCGTCAAAAACGGGTTGATCTTTGTGAATTTCTATTTCCGTTTCCAAATTATCAAACCATGGATCGTTGTTTTTAGAACTTGTGATTGTTTCTTTTGAAATTGTTCGATAGGGTTTGAAAAAATCAAAAACTCCTTTAGTACTGGTAGCCCAATTATTGTCAAAAGCTACTATTCGAGGATTTATAGTAACTAACATTGCCACTGCTCCGGCTCCTTGAGTGTATTCACCTCCAGAATTCAAATCGTATTTTGCAAAATCAGTAGTAACTACAATTGCTTTTTTAGTTGGATTCAGTTTTATAAAATCAAGGCAGTTTTGCAGGGCATCAACTCCGCCAATACAAGCAAAAGTAAAATCAACTACATCACATTCAGCTAAGGTGTTTTCTCCAAATTTTTGTTCCATCAACGCAATCAAAAAAGAGCTTATTGGTTTAGAGCTATCAATTGCGCTTTCTGTACCTATGTATATTCGGGCAACTTCATTGAGATTAATGTTATTGTCTATTATTAATTTGGTCAAAGCATTGGCTCCAAAAACAACTGTGTCTTGGTGAACATCTGGAAAAGTCATTTTGATTAGTCCTAATCCTTTTTCTAATTTTTCGGGTTCAATGTTTCTGGCTTTTGCCAAAATATTTATAGGTAAATGTATTTTAGCAACATCAAAAGCGATAGCATCAATTCCAGTTTTCATTCGTCGATTTTTTAACCTGCAAAGTTAAAAGTGCAAACGACAAGATTTTCTATTTTAGTTATTAAAAATCCAACCGCTACCTCTTTTTATGATTTTGTAAAATAAGAACTATGAAAATTATGAAATCAGTAATTTTGGCTTGTTTAAGAGTTGGTTTTTAGTCAATTCTATTTTTGTTTTTTTATGTTATTTTTCTTTTTTGTTTAACCTTTTGTAAAGTACATCTTCTTATTTTAATTGATAATTAAGGATTTCTTGTTTTTTTATCTAAAACACTTTAAAATCATTATAAATAAGGTCAAATAGGTTGTAGTTACTGTCTAATTACTTTATTTTTGTAATATTTTTTTAAAACAAATTATTCAAATATTATGGCAAAATCTGCATTATTGGGGTCGTCAATAGCTAAAAAAGTAGCTATGGCGCTTTCAGGAATCTTTTTGATGTTGTTTCTAGCACAGCATTTCTTCATTAACATGACATCGGTTTTTAGTGCCGACACATTTAACTCAATTTCTCATTTCATGGGGAATAATCCATTAGTTCAGTACGTGATTCAGCCAATTTTGATCATCGGGGTTATCTTTCACTTTATTATGGGTATCGTTTTAGAGCTTAAAAACAGAAGTGCTAGACCAATCGCTTATGCGAAAAACAATGGAGCAGCTAATTCTTCTTGGTCTTCAAGAAACATGATTATCACGGGATTAGTGATTTTTGCGTTTTTAGGATTGCACTCTTATGATTTTTGGGTTCCGGAGATGGTTTACAAGTATGTTGATGTTAATCCATTAAACGAGACTAGGTATTTTCATGAATTAGCAGAAAAATTCGAAAGTCCAGTTCGTACAGGTTTGTACTGTATCTCATTTCTTTTGTTGTCATTGCACTTATGGCACGGTTTCAACTCTTCAATGCAATCAGTAGGATTCAATAATAAGTATTCTAGATCATTACATAAATTAGGATACGTTTTTGCAATAGTAGTTCCTTTCGGTTTTATTTTTATTGCATTATTTCATCATTTCAATCATTAATATTCAATTATAATGGCATTAGACTCAAAAATACCAAATGGCCCAATTGCGGACAAATGGACAAATTATAAAGATCATATTAATTTAGTGAATCCTGCTAACAAACGTAACTTAGATGTTATCGTTGTTGGAACAGGATTAGCTGGAGGTTCTGCTGCTGCTACATTAGCAGAGTTAGGTTATAACGTAAAGGCGTTTTGTTTTCAAGATTCACCACGTCGTGCGCACTCAATTGCTGCACAAGGAGGAATCAACGCTGCTAAAAATTATCAAGGAGACGGAGATTCAACTTTCAGATTGTTTTACGATACTGTAAAAGGAGGAGATTATCGTGCTCGTGAGGCTAACGTACACCGTTTAGCTGAAGTTTCTACTAATATTATTGACCAATGTGTGGCTCAAGGAGTTCCATTAGCACGTGAATATGGTGGATTGTTAGACAACCGTTCTTTTGGTGGGGCATTGGTTTCTAGAACATTTTATGCTAGAGGTCAAACAGGTCAGCAACTTTTATTAGGAGCTTACTCTGCAATGAACCGTCAGATAGGGCGTGGAAAAATTAAAATGCACAACCGTCACGAAATGCTAGATTTAGTAATCGTAAACGGAAAAGCAAGAGGGATTATCGCTCGTAACTTAATTACAGGTGAAATAGAAAGACATTCTGCTCACGCAGTTGTAATTGCTTCTGGTGGTTACGGAAATGTATTTTTCCTTTCTACAAATGCAATGGGATCTAATGCTACTGCAGCATGGAAAATCCACAAAAAAGGAGCGTTCTTCGCAAATCCTTGCTACACACAAATTCACCCTACATGTATTCCGGTTTCTGGAGATCACCAATCGAAATTGACTTTGATGTCAGAATCATTGCGTAATGATGGTCGTATTTGGGTTCCTGCAAAATTAGAAGATGCTAAAGCAATTCGTGAAGGAAAAAAGAAACCTACAGATTTGACTGAAGCAGAAAGAGATTATTACTTGGAAAGAAGGTATCCAGCTTTTGGAAACTTAGTTCCTCGTGATGTTGCATCTCGTGCTGCAAAGGAGCGTTGTGATGCAGGTTATGGAGTAAATAAAACAGGTGAAGCTGTATATCTTGATTTTGCTGCGGCAATTCAACGTTACGGAAAAGAGCAGGTTTTAATTCGCCATTTAGATGCAAATGACAAAGAGTTGATCGTTAAATTAGGAACAGAAGTAGTTTCTAATAAATATGGTAACTTATTCCAAATGTATTACAAAATCGTTGATGAAGATCCATACAAAACTCCAATGATGATTTACCCTGCGGTACATTATACAATGGGTGGTACATGGGTAGATTATAATTTACAAACTACAATTCCTGGATGTTTCTCTATTGGAGAATCAAATTTCTCTGATCACGGGGCAAATAGATTAGGAGCTTCTGCTTTGATGCAAGGTTTAGCTGATGGATATTTTGTATTGCCTTATACTATAGGGGATTATTTATCACCAGATATTAAAATGGGACCTATCTCTACTGATTTGCCTGAGTTTGCAGCAGCAGAGAAAAATGTAAAAGACCAAATAGAGAAGTTCATGAATACTAACGGAACACATTCTGTTGACTATTTTCATAGAAAATTAGGAAAAATTATGTGGGACAAAGTGGGTATGGCTCGTAACGAAAAAGGACTAAACGAAGCGATCGCAGAAATTGCTGCCTTACGTGAAGAATTTTACAAAGATGTAAAAGTTCCTGGTGTTGCTAATGGTTTCAATCAAGAATTAGAAAAAGCAACTCGTGTTGCCGATTTCTTAGAATTAGGAGAATTGTTCGCTAAAGATGCATTGCACCGTAATGAATCTTGTGGTGGTCACTTCCGTGAAGAATATCAAACTCCTGAAGGTGAAGCACAACGTGATGATGAAAATTTCGCGTATGTAGCTGCTTGGGAATACACAGGAAACCCTAGTGATGCTGTTTTACACAAAGAGCCACTTGTTTTTGATAACGTGAAACTAGTTCAGAGAAATTATAAATAGTATTTAGAAAAGTCACGATACTTAATTCTCAATACTTAATACTTATAAAAATGAAACTTACATTAAAAATATGGCGTCAGAAAAACGCCCAAGATAAAGGAGCAATGGTCGATTATCAAATCGATGGAATTGAGCCAGATATGTCATTCCTTGAAATGCTTGATGTTTTCAATCAAGATTTAATGAGTAAAGGCGGCGAACCAGTAGCATTTGACCATGATTGTCGCGAAGGAATTTGCGGAATGTGTTCTTTGTACATAAATGGTGAAGCCCATGGACCAGATAGAGGTGTAACGACTTGTCAATTACACATGCGTATGTTTAAGGATGGTGATACAATTACAATTGAGCCTTTCCGTGCAGCTGCATTTCCAGTAATTAAAGATTTAGTGGTAAACAGAAGTGCTTTTGACAGAATTCAGCATGCTGGTGGATTTATATCTGTAAACACTTCAGGAAATACGATTGATGCTAATGCTATTCCAATTAAAAAGGAAGATGCTGACAATGCATTTGATGCTGCTGCTTGTATTGGTTGTGGAGCTTGTGTTGCTACTTGTAAAAACTCATCTGCAATGTTATTCGTTGCTGCGAAAGTTTCTCAATATGCATTATTGCCTCAAGGTAGAGTTGAAGCTACAGATCGTGTATTGAATATGGTAAGCCAGATGGATGCTGAAGGTTTTGGTAATTGTACTAATACTGGAGCTTGTGAGGTAGAGTGTCCTAAAGGAATTTCTCTAGAGAATATAGCTCGTATGAATAGAGAGTATTTATCAGCAAGCTTGAAAGGATAATAAATTTTCTTTGTCAGTTCGAGCGCAGTCGAGAATAACTAAAGAAGTGTCTAGTCCTGAAAAAGTGATACAGGATTAATAAAAAATAAAAGTACAATTTTTAAACAGTAGTAAGCTTCGGTTTACTACTGTTTTTTTTTTATAAGTTCTCATTTTAATTTTGTTTTGGGTATGCATCTGATTTGGCGTTAGCATATAATTAGAATAATGAGGTCTGATTTCATTATAGATATTAATAGCTTCCTTTACAACTTTTTGCATAATTTCTGCTTTTTGTTTGTATTTATCAATGCTAAATTCTTGTTTTAAAATACCATTAATCCTTTCTGCAACTGCATTTTGATAAGGGTCAGAATTTTGAGTCATACTACATACAATCTTATTTTTATTAAGTTGTTTTTGGTATTGATTAGCACAATATTGTAAACCTCTATCAGAGTGATGTATTAACTGCAAAGTTTTATTATTTCTGTGCTTAAGAGCCATTTTTAAAGCTTTCAAACTACTTTCTGTGTTCATATTATCAGCAACATAAAACCCCATAATCTTTTTAGAATAAGCATCTGTGACTAAACTTAAATAACATGGATTTTCTCTTTTCCCGATATAGGTTATATCAGACACCCAAACTTGTTCAGGTCTGTTAATTTCTAAATCTAAAATCTGATTTTGATGTTTTCTAAATCGATGATGGGAGTTAGTTGTTAGGTGATAACTTCGTTTAGGCTGTATCAATAAATGATTAGCTCTGAGTATATCAAAGAATTTATCTCTTCCTATTTTCATTAATTGAAGTTTATCCAGCAGAAGATAATATAGTTTTCTAGTACCTAGTCTAGGCATTGTTTTTCTGATATCATTTACCATCAAAATTACTTCTTGGGCTTTGTTCTGTTTGGATGCTCTTCTTTTAATTTTTCGATAATAAACCTGTCTGTCTATCCCGAACAAATAACAGGTAAACGCTACTGTTTTTTGTTCTTTTGTTTTGAAGTAGTCGATTGTTCGGGTACAGAGTTTTTTCGTATATCGATATGATATTCTTTCTCTGCTAAATCTATCATCATATCAAATAGTATCGCTTTTTTGTCTGCAACATAAGCTTGTCGTTCTAGAAATGCCTTTTGCTTTTCTAATAACTTGACTTGAGCTTCAAGTTCCATGATTTTTTGTTCTGATGTCTTTGGCATATTCAAACGAGATTGGTTTTCCCAATCAAAGTTACCAAATTTTCGCAACCATTCTATAACAGTCTTTCTACATTGAATGCCATATTTCTTTGTGGCTTCGGTTGCTGTGAGATGTCCTTGTTCTATTTCTTGAACAATTTGTAATTTAAAAGACATTGAATAGTCTTTTTGAGTACGCTTTGCATAATTGAAAGTTTCTTCCATAACGATGTTTTTTGTGTATCGCTATTTCAGGACGGGACAAAGTAAATAGTAAAAAACGCATTCATTCATTTGGATGCGTTTTTTTATGTCTAATTTATTTGAATTATGTTAGTCTTTCCATCCCACGGTGCCGAAGGAGTTGGAACTGTTTTTGTTAAAGCAAATTTTACTATAAAAAATCTGTCGGAACCAATTCTTCTTAAATTATAAGTAAATGAAGTTTCCTCTAAAGTGATCCACCAAACATTAGAAGCGGCATTTGGAAGTAAATCAAATGTTGGTTAATAAGCTGGAAAAAACTGAAGACTTGATGAGCCTGAATTTGTTGTTGTTCCTCCATATTGGGTAACTTTATCTTCGGAATCATCTTCAGGACGATGGTCGTGTTTGAGTTTTATTCGATCATTTCTATAAGTTAACACCCAAGTTCTACTTTTATCATCTGCTACAAACAAAGTAATGCGAATGGTATTTTCATCAAAACTTTGAATGGGCATGACTAGTTTTTATTTCGAAAAGCATCGTTCTCAGCTCCTTCTGTTACTTTTCCTTCAAATGATTTTCCATAGTGTTGCTGTAAATTCTTCCAAAATTAAATCGCGATTATTTTGAAAAGAGAATTTATTCTATTTCTGAAAATGTAAATTTAATTGTACTTCTAGAAATATTCACCACTGATTTTACAATGAATTCTAGCGCTGTTTCAGACACATATGCAAGGAGAAACGGTGTTGTGGATGCAATCTTTTAGTAGCTGTAAATTTAAAATTCAACCATTAAAAGGATTTGAAAACTCCAATATCTTATATTTGTATTCTTTATAGAAAATTCGAAGAGAATCAATCATTTTAAAAAACCAAAAACAGTATGCGATTATTTTTAAGTTGTTTTCTTTTTCTCTCTGTTTTTAATGTGTTTGCGCAAGAAAATATAATTCCGGAAGTAGTGCCTGAAGTAAAAATTGATTCCGTGTATCGGGAGGATCAGTTCTATTTTGCTATCACCTACAATACACTTGTTGAGAAGCCAACGGGCTTAACGCAGAGTAAATTTTCTTCCGGTTTTTCTGGCGGTTTTTTAAGAGATATGCCTATTAATAAAAGCAGAACGGTAGCTATTGCGACTGGTGTGGGATTCTCCTATTTGAACAACAACCAAAATATGGCAATAACTGCAACGGCTGAAAATCCAAATTATGCTATTATTGGTTCAGATACTAAATATTCAAAGAACAAGTTTTCACTACTCACTTTTGATGTTCCTATCGAGTTCCGTTGGAGAACTTCTACTTATGAAAGTCATAAATTTTGGAGAATATACACAGGAATAAAACTAAGTTACGTGCTGTATGACAAATCTATTTTTAATAGTACTACTGATAAAGTTTTGCTTACTGGAAACAAAGATTTTAACAAATTTCAATACGGTCCCTATGTTTCGCTTGGTTACAATACCATAAATTTATATGCCTACTACGGCTTAAATCCAGTGTTTAAGTCGGCTAAAATAAATGATGAATCTGTTGCTATGAAATCCTTAAATTTTGGAGTTATTTTCTACATTTTATAGCCATAAAAACAGCAATAAAAGCTGAGGAATTGCACCAAGAAAAAAACCTAAAACTAGTTCTGTATTAGTGTGCGCTTTCATCTCCAGTCGGGAGGAAGCTACAATACCATTAAGAAGAATTAATAATGAAATAGCGACGATGTTTTGAAACTGAAAGTGGAAACTCAATCCAATTACAAAAACCGTCAAAGAGCTAATAGCGATCATGTGAAGGCTGGCTTTGATGTTGCCAAACAATAAAACTAAAGCTAGCATAGTGCTCATTAATGCACCCAATAGGAAAAAATGCAGCTCTGGATAACGCTCAATTGTTATGCTCTTTCGCACTAGTAATATGAGTAGAAAACAATGAATTACAAGAGGGATCTTTCTCTGGGAAGTTTTGGCAATCATTATAGTATCTACATTTCCCGTAGCGCGTAGAAGTAGAAATACTAACAGGGGAATTACGATGGTTACAATGGCAACTTGGAAGAAAATAAACAGTTTTTCCTGTGTGATAAAGTTGGCTCCTTGATAAAAAAGATAAAACATTGTAGCCAACGCCGGTATAAATATCGGATGGAAAATATAAGAAAATGATGGAAGTATTTTTTTCAACTGTTCTGGGTTCAATGTCAAACAAATATAAGTAATCTGTCAAAATTATTGCAAGCAATTGCTGATGTTTCTTTTGCTAAAATCAGCTATATAAGTTATTATTATGCTTTTTCTAACGCTTCGTTTTGAAAAGAAGTCTTATTTTTGAGGAGTTTTATAGCTAAGATAACTATAAAAAGCGCCTTCTTAAAAATAGAAATTCATTTCAATCTTTCCTAAATTTATGAATCCAAAAATTCTAAATAGTATTCAAAATATACCTTCAAAATTCATTGATAACCATTTTGATGGGGCTTTAGATGCTGTTTCCATTGATAGTCGGTCGTTACAAAATGGGTCTCAAACCTTATTTTTTGCCTTGGTCGGAATTCACTCTGACGCGCATCATTATATTTCTGAATTAATTGAAAATGAGGTGAGGAATTTTGTAGTAAGTTATATTCCTGAGGGTTGCGAGGCAAAAGCTAATTTTTATGTTGTTGAAGATACGTTAGGTGCGTTACAAGAATTTGCAGCGCATTATCGCAGTCTGTTTGATTTTCCTATTATTGGACTCACAGGAAGTAATGGTAAAACTATTGTCAAGGAATGGCTTAATTTTTTATTAAGTCCAGATTATAATGTTATCAGGAGTCCTAAGAGTTATAACTCTCAAGTAGGCGTTCCTTTGTCAGTGATTGCAATAAATGAGCAGCACAATTTGGGTATTTTCGAAGCGGGAATTTCAGCACGTTCTGAGATGCAAAAGCTGGAAAAAATGATCAAGCCCACCATAGGTGTTTTAACAAATATTGGTTCGGCACATGATGAGGGTTTTCTGAATTTAAAGGAAAAAATAAAAGAGAAAATGTCGCTTTTTGAGAATTCTAAAATTGTCATTTATCAAATTAATGAAAGTATAGATTATGCTCCTTTTGCAAAAACAAAAGTCTTTACTTGGAGTTTTACAAACAAAGATTCGGATGTTTTTATTGTAAAAAACACCCATGTTGATCAAACAATTTTGAATGTTTGTTACCAAGGCGAAAATTTCGATGTCAACATACCATTTCAGGATGAAGCTTCTATCGAAAATGCGATTTCGTGCGTCATGGTTTTGTTATATTTTAAATACGATCCTACTATTATTCGAAACAGAATGCAGCTGTTGTACCCAGTGGAAATGCGATTGAAAGTGAAAAACGGAATCAATAACTGCAATATTATTGACGATAGTTATAGTTCTGATTTTCAATCGTTAAAGATAGCTTTGGATTTTCTGGAAAGTCAGAAACAGTCCGATAAGAAAACGGTTATTTTATCCGATATTTTTCAAAGTGGGTTGAATAAGGATGAATTATACAGCAAAGTAGCAGATTTAATAGTTTCTAATAATATCAGTCGGGTTATAGGAATTGGCGAAACAATTTCAGAGTTCAAGGATAAATTTGCAAATTGTGTGACCTATACTACTACAGCTGCCTTTATAGCTGATTATGAAAATTTAGACTTTAATAATGAAACCATTTTAGTCAAAGGAGCGCGTTCTTTTCAGTTTGAAGAAATTGTGTGGCTGCTGGAAGAGAAAACTCATGAAACTGTGCTGGAAATTAATTTGAATGCAATCAGTCATAATTTGAATTTCTTTAAATCGAAGTTAAAACCAAAAACCAAAATAATGGTGATGGTAAAAGCTTTTGGATATGGAAATGGTGGATTTGAAATAGCTAAATTACTAGAACATCATAAGGTTGATTATTTAGGTGTGGCTTTTGCCGATGAGGGAATCGCATTAAAAAATCAGGGGATTCAATTGCCTATTATGGTGCTAAATCCTGAAAACACAAGTTTTAGTGCTATTATCAATTATCAATTGGAACCGGAAATTTACAGTTTAAAAGGACTACGTGCTTTTCTGAAAATAGCGGCTCAAAAAGAATTAAAGCATTTTCCCATTCATATAAAACTAGATACGGGAATGCATCGTTTGGGTTTTGAAGCTGATACAATTGATGAGTTGATTGCTACTTTAAAGGGAAATGAAAATATCAAAGTGCAAAGTATTTTGTCACATTTGGCTACAAGCGATGATGTCATGCAGGAAGGTTTTGCTAAAGCGCAAATAAATCTGTTTGAAAAAATGTCTTCGAAACTGATGGATGAATTACAAATAAAACCCATTCGTCATATATTAAATACTTCGGGTATTAGTAATTTTCAGGATTCACAATATGACATGGTTCGACTAGGAATAGGACTTTATGGCTTTTCAAATGATCTTGAAGAGCAAAAGAGACTTGAGAATGTAGGGACTTTAAAATCGATTATTTCTCAGATACGAACAATAAGTTCAGAGGAGAGCGTGGGTTACGGTAGAAAATTTATTGCTAATCGAGAAACAAGAGTTGCTACAATACCTATAGGTTATGCAGATGGAATCTCACGAGGCTGGGGAAATGGGGTTGGATATGTAGTTATTAAAAAACAAAAGGCAACTATTATTGGTAGCATTTGTATGGATATGTTGATGGTTGACTGCACGGATATGGAATGCAAAGAAGGTGATGCAGTAATTATTTTTGGCGAAAATCCAACTGTGAATTATATGGCGGAACAGTTAAATACGATTTCGTACGAAATTCTTACAAGTATATCACAGCGCGTTAAACGCGTATTTTATAGAGAATAACTTTTTTTAAGATAAAATTAACTAGTATTACTATTTTGACTATTTTTGTTAGGAGCAAATTATAATAGTTTTAACGAAAAAAAGAAAATTATGGGGTTTTTTAGTGATTTTAAGGCATCTTTAATGAAAGGCGATGTGTTAAGTTTAGCCACTGCCGTTGTTATTGGTGGAGCATTTGGTAAAATTGTAGGATCAGCTGTTGATGATGTTATAATGCCAATTGTAGGTCTATTAACAGGTGGGATAGACTTTACGCAAAAATTTGTTACACTTGATGGAAATAGTTATGCGTCACTTGATGCTGCTAAAGCTGCAGGAGCTGCTGTAATTACTTATGGTAATTTAGTGCAGGCAGTTATTAATTTTGTTATTATTTCATTGTTTGTTTTTATTGTTTTAAGAGCTGCTGAAAAAGCAAAAAAGAAAGAAGTGGTTGTGGTTGCTGCTCCAGCGGGACCTACTCAAGAAGAATTGCTTACTCAAATTAGAGATTTATTGAAAAAATAATCTTGTTTAAAATAATCTTGAAAACCACGCCTTCTAGCGTGGTTTTTTATGGCGATGTTATATGTATAACATTTTGTTATTTTTTGTTAACGCGCTTGTTTTGATTTGAATATTACTTACTTTTGCCTTTCAAATTTTATATTCAATAATAAATATATACTATGAAAATAGCAGTTGTTGGTGCCACCGGAATGGTTGGTGAAGTAATGTTAAAAGTGTTGGCAGAAAGAAATTTTATTGGTGCTAATGATGAGTTGATTCTTGTTGCTTCTGAAAGATCAGTAGGAAAGCAAATCGAATACAACGGAAAAAAACTAACTGTTGTAGGTTTGCAAACTGCTGTTGATATGAAAGTAGATATTGCCTTGTTCTCTGCTGGTGGTGATACTTCATTAGAATGGGCTCCTAAATTTGCTACAGCTGGAACTACAGTTATTGATAATTCATCAGCTTGGAGAATGGATCCTACTAAAAAATTGATTGTTCCTGAAATTAATGCTAATGAATTAACCAAAGAAGATAAAATTATTGCGAACCCAAACTGTTCAACTATTCAAATGGTTTTAGTTTTGGCTCCTTTGCACAAAAAATATAATATCAAACGCGTTATTGTTTCTACTTACCAATCGATTACCGGTACAGGTGTGAAAGCGGTACAACAGTTGGAAAATGAATATGCAGGAGTTCAAGGTGAAATGGCTTATAAATACCCAATTCACAGAAATGCAATTCCACAATGTGATTCTTTTGAAGAAAATGGATACACGAAAGAGGAAATGAAACTAGTTCGCGAAACTAAAAAAATATTAAGTGATAACACGATTGCTGTTACGGCAACAGCTGTTCGTGTGCCTATTGTGGGCGGGCACAGTGAAGCGGTAAATGTAGAATTCTCTAATGATTTTGATTTAAGTGAAGTGAGAAACATTTTGCATCATACAGATGGAATTGTTGTACAAGATAATAATGACACTTCTACCTATCCAATGCCGATGTATGCACAAGGAAAAGATGCTGTTTTTGTAGGTAGAATTCGTCGTGACGAAAGCCAAGAAAACACATTAAATATGTGGATTGTAGCTGATAATTTAAGAAAAGGAGCTGCTACAAATACGATACAAATTGCTGAATATTTAGTTGCAAATCATTTGGTGTAATTATTCATAGATTAAGATACTATTAAAAAACTACAACTTTTACGGTTGTAGTTTTTTGTTTTAGTACATTTGCCGAAGATGAAGAAAAACAAACTCATATTAAGTCTTTCTCTGATTTTTACAGTATTGTTCTCGATGCTGTTTCAATCAGTGCATACTTATGAGCATTTTTCAAAACAAATTTCCGAAAAACATTGCGATCATAAGTACAATGTTTCTGGTACTGAGATAACGCATCAGCATCACAATTTAGATCATTGTTATGTTTGTCATTTCGGTTTGAGTAGTTACATTTCTCCAATAGATTATTCCTATCAATTATACTCGAACATTGGAGAAATTCCTTATTTTAGTATTGTATCAGAAACTATTATTTCGTTTTCTGCCGGTACGTATTACCTTCGCGGTCCCCCAGTAAATTGTTAAAGTAGTTTTATTTTCCTTCAGCATCATTGACATGATATTGACGGATACTTTCGTATTTACTAAATAATTCCATTGTCGGCACTATCTTTTTTAAGAAAGCAGGCTCGAGGAATACCATACTCATTTTTAATGAAAAAAATTATCATAGCCCTATTTATGGGCATTTCTGCTATGCTTCAAGCGCAAAACTCAATTTCAGGAACCGTAACTGATTTAAGAAACCAACCTCTAAAAGGAGTTTCAGTATATATATCAGAATTAAACAAAGGAACTGCAACGGATGAAAACGGAAAGTATATGTTTTCTAATTTGCCTAATAGAAATTTAAAAATCAGCTTTACTTTTATAGGTTTTGGAGTCCAAAACAAAACAATAAGTAGTATAGCAAAAGAAAGTACACTTAATATTATTCTAGAGGAAACTATCTTCGAAATGGATGAAATCATCGTTTCAACTGCTTTTAATAAAATTCAGTCCCAAAACGTGATGAAAGTGGAGCATGAAAGCATCAAAAACTTACAACGAAAAGGAACTGCCACTTTGATAGAAGGGTTGGCTACGATTCCCGGAGTTTCACAGGTTTCTACTGGAACATCAATCGGGAAACCGGTAATTCGTGGTTTGAGTGGTAATCGTGTTTTGGTGTATTCTCAAGGTGTTCGTATAGAAAATCAACAATTTGGTGATGAACATGGTTTGGGTTTGAATGACTCTGGAGTAGAAAGTGTTGAGGTTATCAAGGGACCAGCCTCTTTATTATACGGTTCGGATGCGTTGGGCGGTGTTTTGTATTTTAACCCAGAAAAATTTGCTAATGCTAATACATTTAAAGCTAATTTTAGTCAAAAATATTTTTCGAATACGCAAGGGAGTAGTTCTTCATTGGGGCTGAAAACCTCTACTGATAACTGGAAATTCATGACTCGCGGTAGCTATAACACGCATTCTGATTATAAAATTGCTGATGGTGACCGAGTAACTAATACGCGATATAATGAAGCGGATTTTAAAACTGGAATTGGCTACAGTGATTCTAATTTTTCGAGTGTGTTACGATACAATTATAATAATTTGGACTTAGGAATTCCGGAAGATGGAATTGTAGAACAAACCACAAGCAAGAAAACGGATTTTCCTAAGCAAGGAATCTTCAACCATTTGTTAAGTTTAAATTCTATACTTTATTTTAAGAATTCAAAACTAGATCTTGATTTAGGATATATTGCTAATGATCGAAGTGAGTTTGAAGATAGTAATGAGGCAGCGTTGCACATGAAATTGAAAACCTTCAACTACAATGTAAAATACCATTTGCCAAAAACAGGGAAAATAGAAACAATCGTTGGAGTTCAAGGAATGCACCAAACCAATAGAAATTCAGGAGAGGAATATCTAATTCCAGATGCAATTACTAATGATTTTGGCGTTTTTGGAACGGCTAATTACGAGTGGAAATCCAATGTTTTACAGGCAGGATTTCGTTTTGACAATAGAAAGATTAGTACCGATGCGCAAGGAATTGCAGGCGAAGAAGGTTCTTTTGAAGCTATTGATAAAAGCTATGACAGCTTTAATGCCTCTTTAGGATACAAAACCAGTTTAGCTGATGATTTGACTTTGCGTTTGAATGTAGCTTCAGGATTTAGGGCACCTAATTTAGCGGAATTAACTTCTAATGGAGTTCATGAGGGAACAAACCGTTATGAAGTAGGAAATAGCAATTTGAAAACGGAACAAAATATACAAACAGATGTAAATTTAGAATACAAAAACAGTCATTTTGAATTTTTTGTAAATGGTTTTTACAATCATATCAACAATTATATTTACACTGCAGCGACTGGAGAAATTCTCGATAGCAATCTAGTTTTCGATTACATTCAGGACAACGCTAAACTGTATGGTGGAGAAGTAGGTCTGCACTTTCACCCGCATCCATTAGATTGGTTACACTTTGAAACTAGTTTTGAAACGGTAACAGGCAAAAAACAAAATAAAGAATACTTACCACTAATTCCAGCTAATAATTGGGATAATACGATTAGAACTGAATTTAAAATTAAAAATTGGTTGAAAGAAGGATTTGCTACATTGAATGTTTCTAGCACTTTCAATCAAAAGAATGTCAGTGGTTTTGAAACAAGTTCGAATGGATATTCTTTAGTCAATTTAGGCTTTGGAGGAACGGTGAAATTAGGTAAAACTATCTTTGACGTGAATGTAAACGGGAATAACCTGCTTGACAAAAGATATATTGCACACCTTTCCCGACTTAAAACGGATGATATTCCTAATATGGGAAGAAACATCGTTTTGGGAGTAAACTTTAATTTGTAAAATAATTTAACAAGTTGTGTTCAATAGAATAGTAGGTGATAAACGCTCTTTTTATTTTACATACCACAAAGCACACTAATCACGTTAATTTCAGCATTTATAAAAAAACTAATTTTATGCTAATTAACAGATTTGTGTAATAATTAATAATCTTAATTAGTGTTGTTCTTGTAATTCGTGGCTAATTTTTTCTGAACACTTGCGTTTGTTCCCAAAATTCAGTGCTTATTTTAGTTTTATTTATGAGTATTCGACAAGAACAACACTAACTATTTCCCTATTTTTGTAATAACCTAAAAAACAGAATTTAATGAAAAAAACTTTTTTAATTATGGCTGTGTCTTCTACATTGGTAACTTTTGGTCAAGGTCAAAAAACAAATACAATGAAGTATCCACAAACGAATAAGGGCACAACGGTCGATGTCTATTTTGATAGTAAAGTTGCGGATCCTTACCGTTGGCTTGAAGATGATAAATCGGCTGAAACGGGTGCTTGGGTAAAAGCTCAAAATGAAGTAACTTACAATTATTTATCTCAAATTCCATTTCGTGATTTAGTAAAACAACGAATGGAAAAATTGTGGAATTATGAAAAAATAGGTGCGCCATTTAAAGAAGGCGAATATACCTATTATTATAAAAATAATGGTTTGCAAAATCAATCGGTATTGTATAGAAAAGATGCTAATGGAACCGAAACTATTTTCCTAGATCCTAATACTTTTTCTAAAGATGGAACTACTTCACTAGGTGGACTGGACTTTTCTAAAGATGGTTCTAAAGTAGCATATGCTATTTCAGAAGGCGGAAGTGACTGGAGAAAAGTCATCATTATGGATGCTGTTTCTCAAAAAATCATAGAAGATACTATTGTAGATGTAAAATTTAGTGGTGTGTCTTGGAAAGGTAACGAAGGGTTTTACTATTCTAGTTATGATAAACCAAAAGGGAGCGAACTGTCAGCAAAAACAGATCAACACAAACTGTATTTTCATAAATTAGGTACTGCACAAAAAACGGATAAAGTTGTTTTTGGTGCCGATAAAAAACGCCGTTACGTTGGAGGAAGCGTTACTGATGACAATCGTTATTTAGTGATTACAGCGGCTAATTCTACGTACGGAAATGAATTGTACATTAAAGACTTATCAAAAGTGAATAGCCCTATTGTGACTATTGTTGATAATTTCAAGAGTAGTAACAATATCATTGAAAATGAAGGGACAAAATTATTCATAGATACAGATTTCAATGCACCTAACAAACGCATCGTAACTGTAGATGTAAATAATCCTAAACCAGCAAATTGGAAAAACTTCATTGCAGAAACGGAGAATGTATTAGCTACTTCAACTGGTGGTGGTTATTTCTTTGCTAATTATATGCAAGATGCCGTTTCAGTGGTGAAACAATATGATTATTCTGGAAAACTAATTCGTCAAATTGAGTTGCCTGGAGTAGGAACTGCAGGTGGTTTTGGTGGGAAGAAAAAAGAAAATACATTGTATTATTCGTTTACTAATTATATTACTCCAGGTTCTACGTTCTCATTTGATGCAACTACGGGACTTTCTACCGTGTATCAACGACCAAAAGTAGATTTCAATAGTGAGGAATATGAGTCTAAACAAGTGTTTTATACGTCTAAGGATGGAACTAAAATCCCAATGATTATCACTCATAAAAAAGGATTGAAACTCGATGGAACAAATCCAACGATGTTGTACGGATACGGTGGATTTAACATCAGTTTGACGCCAAGTTTTAGTATTGCCAATGCCGTTTGGATGGAAAATGGCGGTGTTTACGCAGTACCAAATTTACGTGGTGGAGGAGAATATGGTAAAAAATGGCATGATGCAGGAACTAAAATGCAAAAACAAAATGTATTTGATGATTTCATCGCAGCGGCAGAATACCTTATCGCAGAGAAATACACTTCGTCAAACTATCTTGCCATTCGTGGTGGGTCAAATGGAGGTTTACTTGTAGGAGCAGTCATGACGCAACGTCCAGATTTGATGAAAGTTGCTTTGCCAGCAGTAGGCGTACTAGATATGTTACGTTACCATACTTTTACCGCAGGAGCAGGTTGGGCCTATGATTACGGAACAGCTCAAGATAACAAGGACATGTTTAATTATCTAAAAGCATATTCTCCAGTACACAACATTCAAAAAGGGATTCAATATCCGGCTACGATGGTTACTACAGGAGATCACGATGATAGAGTTGTACCAGCACATAGTTTCAAGTTTGCGGCTGAATTACAAGAAAAACAAACGGGATCAAATCCAGTTTTAATCCGAATTGATATTAACGCAGGACATGGAGCAGGAAAATCTGTAGCGGCAACCATTCAGGAAAACGTAGATATTCAAGCATTCACATTATACAATATGGGAGTGGTTCTATTGCCTAAATTGGATTAGTTTTAGGAGCTGATTCCTGCTGTACACTATATCTGTTGTTGCGAACCCCGCCACAACAGGATGCCGTTTCCATCAGGGCTATGCGATCCAGTTTCTAAACAATTATAATTTTTAAAAACGCTATTCGAAAGAGTAGCGTTTTTTTGTTTTTCAATAATTAGATATGGAGGATTAATCTGGTATGCTTTTTTTGTATTTCAAGAAAAAATGAGAATCCATTTTCTTTCTTTAAAACCGCTGTTTTCTGCCATTAATAGTCATAATTTTTTACTAATTCATGAGGTTTTTGGTAAAGGTTTCGGTAAATTTGAGAGACAATCATTAAATATATAAAACATGACAGTACAAATCAACACAGACAATAATGTAGAAGGACACGCACGTTTAAAAACATACATTGCGGAAGAATTAAAAACAACTTTAGCACGGTTTGAAGATAAAATAACCCGTTTAGAAGTGCATCTTGGAGATGAAAACGGAGATAAATCTGGAGTTAATGATAAGCGATGTCTTATCGAGGCTCGTCCAGTTAATATGACGCCTGTAGCAGTTACCAATCATGCAGATACAACTGAAAAAGCTTTTCACGGAGCATTAGATAAAATTAAAAAAGTACTAGAAACAACTTTCGAAAAAAAGAAAACGTATTAAATAGTTCTCGTTTTAGAAATTGTTTAAAATGAAAAATGACACTGTCTTACTAAATGATAGTGTCATTTTTTTTATTTTTATCTACATGAGATTTTATAAACTCAAAACAGCATTACGAGAAATTAAAGTTTTATTACATGCACGATTTTAATTAGTATAAACTTCTTTTAGCATAGATTTCAAACAACTAAACAACATGTTATTCCGCTGTTTTTAAATCTTCTCTATTTTCAAATAATAGAGCGGCTAATTTTTCGTCTCTTTTATATACATCATCATAAAAATGTACTAAACCTTCCGTATCTACCCAAACTGTAAAATAGCCGATGTAAACTGGAATTTTTTCTTTTAAAGTGTACCAATACTCATCGCCGCTATCCATTTTAGCATTTATTTTTTCCGCGTCCCATTTGGGATCATTTTTCATAATTGCGGTCGCAAGATCTCTGGGTCTAGCCACACGAATACAACCATGGCTAAAGGCTCGACTATCTCTGTTAAATAAACTTTTAGAGGGTGTATCGTGCAAATAAATATCATTGGAATTAGGGAATAGAAACTTTACCAGTCCTAATGAATTTGTAGGGCCGGGTTTCTGACGCACGGAATTTTTATTCCATTCCATATTATGTTGTGCGAGATAATTTGGATTCTTTTCAATACCAGGCAGAATTTCTTTTTTTAAAATGCTGGTAGGGATATTCCAGTAGGGTCTAAATACAATGTACTTCATGGGAGCACTAAAAATGACTGTTTTGTTAACGGTCTTTCCTACAACTACTTTCGACTTTACTTCTGGTTTTCCGTCTCTAAAAAAAGTTAATTCGTATGCGGGAATGTTAACCACTATTAATTCTTTTGATTTAGTAATGTCGTTTGATATCCATCGGCAGCGCTCCATATTAACCATGATCGTCTTTATACGCTCCGTAATAGGCACATTCATGTACTTGATATGCTGCGGAAGAATTATATTATTGACAGGACTTCCGCTACTCTTTTTAAAATTTAAAATACCGGCTTCTAAATCCGAATCGTAAACGATACTTTTAGAATCGCTAGAAATCGCATCTGTAAGAAATAAATATTTTCTGATTTGTGCAATTGTAGTGGCGCTATCACCGGGTTTAAAGGATTTTATTGCGGGGTCTAATTCAATAGTGCTCCAATTTCCTTTTTTTTCTATTTTTTGGTATTTTTGCAACACATCTCTCAGAAGATAATATTGTTTCAACACGCCTTTTTCTTCCTTGTTTATCAACGAAGGATTGATTAATAAAGAGTCTAAAAAATGAACGTAAGTTTGTTTTTTTCTAGGTAAAAACCATTCTAGATCAATTGTTTTTTGCTTGTCAATTCCTTCATACACTTTATTGGAATAAAAAAAGTAAAGTGATGAACTTAATAATTCAGTATCCACACTTGCTTTTTTATTTTTTCCAGGATTGTAATATATAGTGTCAAATTTAGTTTTATAAGGAATCTCAGTTTCAATTCCCTCTGAACTCAAATTATTCACTTTGTTATAAAGTATGCCAGAAAATTCATTTAAGCCATCTTTATCAAACCAGATGTAATGAAAATTATGTTTTCTGTATAAATTTTCTACATCATTTTGATACGTTTTAAGTTTCGGATATTTCTGAAAGAAAGTGCTTATTTGCGTGCTGTCAAAAGCAACTTCGAGGGTGTTAATACTCGCAGGAATTTTTACTGGATCGCTTTCTATTTTCTTTTTACACGAAACAAAACTTAATGGTAGAATAAAAACAATGAGTACTATATATAGGCAAAATTTTTTCATAATTCAAATTTTAATTCGCAAAGAATTTTTTAAATGACGTACAAAAATACATCAAATACACTATCTCACTACGAGTGTTTAGAGAGTGGTATTTTTGTTAGTAGGGTTTGATGCGTATATTTTATCTGTAAAATAACTAAAAATATTTTATATATTGCTCATTAGCAATATTATAGGGTGCCTATTTTTGATTTTACCGGTTTTTTACCACAATTATTAAGGCATTTGAATCCAAAAATTATGAAATAATGCTAGTACATTATGTAATGATCTTGCTAGTTTTTAGGCTCAAAATTTAAATATAAGATGCTATTATCGACAAGTTAAATTAATAAAGGCGTTCTCTTTCAGTTTATTGTTAATTAATCTTTTAGTAAAAAAAAACTTATAGCTTTTAAGTTGGTGATGATTTACGCTGCAAATTCATTTTTTATATAATTCATTTCAGCTTCCTATATTTTTAGTTACCTTGTATTTTAAATTACTGATAGATATGAATCAATTATGGGAACGCATGCAAACATATAGTAAAACTGAAAGTTTTAGGAAATTAATCAAGAGGATTGGTTTTTTCTTTTTGGGCGTTTTTATCATTTTATCGACTTCAATTGTCGTTCTAGCTGTTTATTTTAATAATAATAAGGCTAAGATTACTACTCAAATTAATAATAAAATAAATGAAAATATTACTGGAACGATTCATATTGGAGATGTAAAATACAAATTCCTAAAGGGTTTCCCGAATATGACTTTGGCTTTAAGCCGAGTGGAATTAAAAGACAGTTTGTGGACTGTGCATAAAAGGACTTTGCTAAAGGCAGAACAAATTGAAGTACGAATCGATCTGTTAGATTTGATTACAAATGAAATAAATATTGATAAGATCGAAATCCACAATGCTACATTACATTTGTTTAAAGGGAAAGATGGTCTTGTAAATACGGCTATTTTTAAGGCTAAACCCAAAAAAAAGAATTCTGAAAGTGCGACGACTTCTAGCGTCAATCAAATTATTTTAGAGCAAGTACATTTCATCTCTGAAAACCAACTAGGAAATAAGTTGTTTGATTTTGATGTAATTGCACTGAAAAGTAAAATAGATTTTGAAACTGACGACTGGAATACCAATATTTACTTAAAAACGATAGCCAAGAGCATGGCTTTCAATGCGCAGAGGGGAACTTTTATTAAAGATAAAGTTGTTGAAGGAATTTTGAAAGTTAATTTTTCACTGGTAAAAAATCAAATTAGTGTTAGTGCTGAAAAACTTTTAATTGGCAAAGACCTTTTTAACGTTAAAGCGAATTTTAGCTTGGATAAAAATACATCCCCATTTGATATTGCTATAAAAGCAAAAATTTTATGGAAAGATGCCTCTGACTTGCTAAGTGCAAATATTAGTTAGAAGACAAATCAATTTAATCTAAAAGATCCTATAAATGTAAGTTGTACAATTGTGGGCGATATGAACTCCACCGGTGATCCAGAAATTAAGGTGGCTACAAAAATTAAAAACAATGAATTAAAAATACCGGATGGACTTATAGCTGATTGTAGTTTTAATGCCAACTTCACCAATCAGTATAGTAAAGAAGATGGTTGCAATGATGCTAATTCTACAATTGTAATCACTGAGTTTTCTGGAAAATATAAAACAATTCCATTCTCAATTCCTCAGGGTGTAATTTCAAATTTTGAAAAGACCGTAGCTGCTGGTAGTTTCAAATCAAATTTTGATATTGCTCAATTAAATGAAATTGTATCGAAGGATTTAGTACATTTTTCTGGCGGAAAAGCTAATGTGAGTTTAGATTTTAATTTCAATGTCATGGACTTGAAAATTAAAAAGCCGCTCTTCACTGGAAAAATAGACGTTAAGGGAGCTGTTGCAAAATATGGTCCTCGCAATCTTACTTTCGTAAAAACAGATGTTCACCTAGATTTTACAGAAGAAGCGCTTTTAATAAAAAAAATTAATTTTAAAGACCGTCGAAATAATGTATTAATGGAAGGAAAAATAAATAATTTCCTGACTTTATATTATGATAGTCCAGAGAAAATGGTTGTCGATTGGGATATTTACGCACCGTTTCTGGATGTGAAACAAGTTGTTGGGATTATCACAAACTCTGGTCAGCAAGTTCCAAAAAAGAAAACTACAGCAGATAATTTTTCTAGAGAAATGACTTCTGTTATTGAAAAATGCCAAGTTTTACTTTCTTTGAAAGCGGACAAAATGGTGTATAGTAAACTAGAAGCAACTAATGCTAAAGCTACGGTTTTACTAGTCAACAACGAAGTAATTGTAAAAAACGGCTCTGTAGAAAGCTCGGGCGGAAACATTTCGTTTGAAGGGAAATTAGCTCCTTATAAAAATGACTTTATTTTGAAATCAAATACTAAAATTAATAAAGTTAATATTGCTAAATTCTTAACATCAGTAAATAATTTTGGCATTGTATCATTCAAACCTAATAATTTAGAAGGATTTTTAACGGCCTCAGCGTCAGTACAAGGAAAGTTACTTGCAAGCGGAGAGTTGAAAACCAATTCTCTTTCAGGTACAGCTCAGTTTAATGTGAATCAAGGAGCATTGATTAATTTTAAACCTATTACTAATGTCGCAAAGTTTGCTTTTCCTTTTAGAGATGTTAATAATATAATTTTCAGGACGTTGTCAGGCGGGTTCGAGATAAATGGCGAATTAGTGAATGTCAATGAGCTAAAAGTAAGTTCTAATGTTATAAATTTAGATGTTAATGGAGTGTACTCATTTGGCAGTGGTACAAATTTAGCGATGACTATTCCTCTTAGAAATCCAAAAAATGACCAACTAATAAAGAACAAAGCAGAGCGAGCTGAAAAGCGTTACAATGGAATTGTATTGCATTTGCTTGCCATTGATGAAGACGGGAAAGTAAAAATAAAATGGGATAAAAACCACGAATAAAAACGATATAACATGAAAAAAGTAATAGCCATTTTTATAGTACTGGTTGTGTCAGGGTGCAAAAGCTTGATGGAAAATGAGGTAAGCGCTGAAGCAACTATTAACACAACTATTGATGATTGGCATAAAGCGGCAGCAGCTGCTAATTATGAATCTTATTTTGGTTTAATGACCGACGACGCTGTTTTTATTGGTACTGATGCGACAGAGAATTGGAATAAAAAAGCATTTCAAGTCTATGCGAAACCTCATTTTGACAAAGGGAAAGCTTGGGATTTTACAACTTTAGAGCGACATGTATTTATTGATAAATCTGGAAAAATCGCTTGGTTTGATGAATTGTTGAATACGCAAATGAAAATTTGTCGCGGGTCAGGAGTATTGGTTAAAATAAATAAGGAATGGAAAATAAAGCATTATGTTTTGTCAATGACTATTCCTAATGAGAGTTCTGGCGAAGCAATTAAGATTAAACAATCTGAAGATTTGCTAATAAAAAAATTACAGGCGAAACAATAGTTTTAATTATAATCTTCAGAAAAAAGAATCTCCGCTAAGCGATCGTCACGTTCATAAATATCATTAAAAAAACTAATTTCGCCTGAATCGCTTACCCAAGCGGTGAAATAGCCCATGTGAACTGGTAGTTTTTCTTTTAACATACAAGTTATTTCTTTGCCGCCTTCCATTGCGCTTTTAATCCGCTCCACAGGCCATTCAGTGTTGTCTTTTAAAATTAAATACGCCAACTCTTCAGACTTGTTGACATTGATGCAACCGTGACTATACGCTCGATACTCTGATTGAAATAAACTTTTTGATGGCGATCCATGCAAATAGATGTCGTTAGAATTGGGGAAAATAAACTTGACTTTACCTAGTGGATTTTTAGGACCTGGTTTTTGTCTAACGCGACCCTTTATCGACTCCATTTCATTTTCAACTAGATAGTTCTTATTTTGCTCCAAAGCCGTTTTGATTTCGCTCTGCACTATGCTTGTTGGGATGTTCCAGTACGGACTAAATACCATGTAATTAATGTTGCCGCTAAATATTACCGTTTCATTCATCGTTCCACCTACAAAAACATTTGATTCTAGTTCTGTTTTGCCATTTCTTACAAAGAAAAGTTTGTAGGACGGAATATTTACGATAATATATTGAGCTGCTTTAGTCATTTCAGGGTCAATCCATCGGCAACGTTCCATGTTAACCATAATGGTTTTGATGTAGTTTTCAATAGGGATATTCATTCTGGATATCTGACTGAAAGTAATGACTGGATCTTCGTTGTATCCATTTCTTTTTTTGAAATTTATAACCCCATCAATTAGCTCCTGATCATAGCGATTACTTTTAGAATCAGAATGTAAATCACCAGTTGTAGCTAATCGTTGTCTAATTTGGCCAATGGTTTGCGAACTATCACCAGGCTTTAATTCGAAGACTAATGTGTCCCTTACAATTTTATTCCATCCGCCATTTTGTTCTATTTTGCGGTATTTCTTTAAAACTTCCCTTAGTTTATAATATTGATTAAATTGCGCAGTATCATTTTTATCCAATGCCTTTGGGTCAACGAGCAAATAACTTAATAAGGTAGCGTAGGAAAGGTTTTTTTGAGGAATAAGCCACCCAATTTCTTTAATTTTATCAGATTCTATGCCTTTGTAGACTTTTTGCGCATAAAATAAATACATAGCAGATAGCAATAATTCAGTATCTACGGATGCAAGGTTTTTTGTCGTTTTTTCGGTAAATATGGAGTTAATTTTATTCTTATAAGCAAATTTTGACTGCAAACCTTCCTGTTCTAATTCATTTGTTTTAGCATATAATAAGTTAGCAAACTCTATGAGCCCTTTCCCTCCAAACCAAATCGATTTGTAATTCCTTTTGAGGTATAAATTATTAAGGTCTGATCGGTATGTTTTTAAGTTGGGATATTTATTTACAAAATTTGCAATAATAGCATTGCTAATTTTGATTGGAGTTTTTGTTGGTTGCGTTTTTTTAGTTACAACAATCTTATCGACAGCTTTGGTTGTTTTATTTTGATAGGCGTATGAGTTTGAAAAGCTTAGTGAAAGAAGTATAAAACTTATGTAGAGTTGTTTCATCGCCTGAATATTTTTGGAAAGATAGAAAAATATTTCCTTGATACAAAGGCATTGATAATGAGTGGATAACTAAAATTGACAGAAATAGAATGCTTAGCTGAGATCTGGAATGATTAATTCGCAAAAACATAACCAAATTAAGATTTTAAAAAACGTTTTTTTCATTGTACGCTGTTCGGTCTTATATAATTCCTTAATTTTGCCAGCCGAGACTAAAAGTCGAATTATACGAAGTAAATATATTTAAAAAAGTGGGAAGTAAAAATAAATTAAAGAGATTCAAAGAAAACGAGACATTCAATAATGTTTTTCAACCTTCAAGAGAGGAAGTAGTAGGAGATTTATTTCCGCTTAGAGGAAAATGGAATTCCGATTTCTTTAAAAATGAAAACCCACTTGTACTTGAACTAGGCTGTGGAAAAGGAGAATACTCTGTAGGTTTAGCGGAAAGATATCCTAACAAAAACTTTGTGGGAATTGATATTAAAGGAGCTCGTTTCTGGCGTGGTGCTAAAACGGCTGTAGAAACTGGCTTGCATAATGTAGCTTTTATTCGAACTCAAATCGAATTGATCAATCATATTTTTGCTGAAAATGAAGTGGACGAAATCTGGATTACCTTCCCAGATCCGCAAATAAAATACAAGCGTACAAAACATAGAATGACTAATTCAGAGTTTTTACAATTGTATAAAAGAATCCTTAAAAAGGATGGCGTTGTTAACCTAAAAACGGATAGTGAATTCATGCACGGTTATACTTTAGGGTTATTGCACGGTGAAGGTCATGAAGTTTTGTATGCCAATCATAATGTTTACGTAAATGAAGGAAGTCCGGAGGAAGTGACTGCTTTTCAAACATTTTACGAAAAACAATATTTAGAAGTTAATAAGGCAATCACATATATCCGATTCAAAATTAAAGAATAGTTTTATATTTGATGAAGTTTTCTTTTTTTTGACACTCGCATTTTAATTATGAATTTAATCACTTCTTTGTTTTTGGGTTTTATTACTGCTTGTATAGGTATTACTCCGCCAGGGTTAATAAATATGACAGCGGCAAAAGTGAATCTCAAAGAAGGGAAAAGAAGTGCTTATTGGTTTGTTTTAGGTGCGGTAATAATAATTTTCTTTCAAGCATCACTGGCAATATTTTTCGCACAATTTATCAAAGCGCGCCCTGATGTTGTTGTTTTATTGCGAGAAGTGGGTTTTGGTATTTTTTTACTGTTAACTATCTACTTCTTGTTTATTGCAAAAAAGCCAAAAAAGAAAAAGGGAAAGATAAAAAAGAAGAGCACCTCAACTCGTTTTTTTCTTGGCATGCTGCTATCAGCGCTTAACTTTTTTCCTATTCCCTATTATGTTTTTGTAAGTGTCTCATTAGCGTCATATAATTTATTTTATTTTGATATTACATCAGTTTTTGTTTTTGTAACCGGTGTGGTTTTAGGTTCCTTTCTAGTGTTTTATTTTTATATCACTTTCTTTCAAAAAATACAGGACAAAACGGATTATTTTATGCGTAACATGAATACTATTATCGGGAGTATTACGGGATTAGTATCGTTGATTACGCTAATCAATATTATAAAATATTACCTCAATTAAATGTTGTAATTAAATTTTAAAATTAATTTTTACATTATTTATAAAAATGGCTGATGTTAACTTTTTTGAATGTGTATATGCGGTAGTTAGACAAATTCCTTACGGTAGAGTCACGTCTTTTGGTGCAATTGCAAAAGCTTTAGGAACTGCACGCTCTGCTCGAATGGTGGGTTGGGCGATGAATGCCTCACATAAGCTAGAGGATGTTCCAGCACATCGCGTAGTAAATAGAAACGGTTTACTTACAGGAAAACTACATTTTGACGGAACAAATCTTATGCAACAATTACTGGAAAACGAAGGTATAAAGATTATTGATAATCAAGTCCAGGATTTTGACACGGTTTTCTGGAGACCAGAGGTGCAAATTTAATAACACTTAATCTTCATTTAATCGGTGTTTTATTTAGTCATTTAAAATTCAAAAATGCTTGTGATTGTTAGAGAAATGCCAACTGTCAATTCATTTTTATTATCCAATATTTATAGGTAATTTTTAATCTTCTATGAGTTATAATATGTAACCTGTAGGTCTTATGATGTACTACGTATTGTATTTTAATTTTCCTTTATAAATCGAGAAACACATTCAATTCTATCAGCAATAAATCAATCCAATTCCTTTATTTAAAGAACTTAATCCGCTATCTTTGTAATCTGAAGTCAGTTTAAATAAAGATAATATTTTGGTGTAAAATACCAACAGAAAAAAGTGAGTTAAAAATGAAATTAGATAGAAAAGATATTCTTAAAGCTTTAGAAACAATAACTGTAGCTGGAGAAGGAAAAAATATGGTAGAGAGCGGTGCGGTAGCAAATGTAATTACTTTTGGAGACGAGGTTGTAGTCGATCTAGTATTACACACTCCAGCAATGCACATTAAAAAAAGAGCGGAAGACGACATCAAAAAAACAATTCACGATTTAGTTTCTCCCGATGCTAAAGTGAAAGTAAATACTAAAGTGGAGGCTGCAGTTGCAGAAAATCCAAATCAAATAAAAGGAAAAGCAATTCCTGGAATAAAAAATATCATTGGTGTAGCCTCTGGTAAAGGTGGAGTAGGTAAATCTACTGTTACTGCAAATTTAGCAGTATCATTAGCTAAAATGGGATTCTCAGTTGGAATCCTTGATGCTGATATTTACGGGCCGTCTATGCCTATTATGTTTGATGTAGAAAGTGAAAAACCAATTTCTGTTACCATTGACGGTAAATCAAAAATGAAACCAGTTGAAAGTTACGAAGTGAAAATCCTTTCTATTGGATTTTTCACATCGCCAAGTCAAGCAGTTATTTGGAGAGGACCAATGGCTTCAAAAGCTTTGAACCAAATGATATTTGATGCTGATTGGGGTGAACTAGACTTTATGTTAGTCGATTTACCTCCGGGAACAGGTGACATTCACCTTTCAATTGTGCAAGCATTACCTATTACTGGTGTTGTAATTGTAAGTACGCCGCAAGCAGTAGCTTTGGCTGATGCTAAAAAAGGAGTTTCTATGTTTATGTCTGATGCAATCAATGTGCCTGTTTTAGGAATTATCGAAAATATGGCTTATTTTACACCGGAAGAGTTGCCAGAAAATAAATATTACATTTTTGGAAAAGAAGGTGCTAAGAATCTTGCAGAAGATTTAGAAGTTCCATTCTTAGGAGAAGTGCCAATTGTACAATCTATACGTGAGGCTGGAGATTTTGGTCGTCCTGCTGCTATGCAAACAGGTTCTTTGATTGAAACGGTTTTTGAAGAAATTACACGTAATGTAGTTCGTGAAGTAATTAGCAGAAACGAGAATTTACCAGCTACTGAAGCTGTAAAAATAACAACTATGGCAGGTTGTTCATCGGTTAAGAAATAAGCTTACTAATCTCCGACGGGGAATAATAAAATAAATATGACAACAGACGAATTAACAATAGAAGTTCAAAAAGCACTAGAGGAAATTAGACCTTTTTTAGTTTCTGATGGCGGCGATATTACGCTGATTTCTATAGAGGACGGAAAGCATGTCAAAGTGCGTCTTGAAGGAGCTTGTACTAGCTGTAGTGTAAACCAAATGACGCTTAGAGCAGGAGTGGAGACAACAATTAAAAAGTTTGCGCCACAAATAGAAACGGTTGTGAATATTTTGTAAATTTATATCATCGAAACTATAAAAATGGATCGAAGTGTTGTCACAAAATGTACTTTTGAGGAAGCAGATGATCATGTTACTTTTTATAGAGATAAAACACCATTAGAAAGATTAAATCATGCCTGCTTTATAATAAATTCAATTTTTAAAGTATCTCATTTGGAAAAGGTGAATAGAAGTATAACTTTTTCTAGAAAGCATGGCAAATAATATTTTTAATGTTGATTTTTTAGAATTCTTACAGCTTTTAGAAAAATATAAAATTAATTATATTTTATTTGGAGGTTGTGCAGTCGTTTTACACGACTATGTTGGAGTACCGCGGATATTGACTTATAGGTAGAAAAAAATAGTGAGAATTATCGCAAATTAAAAATAGTGTATCAAGATTTTGGTGCGCCGATTTTTCCAGAATCAGAGTTTTTAGGTGATAGCTATAATGTTTGGGGAATTGGAAGAGAACCTTCTAAAATAGAAATTCTCACACAAGTTGACGGATTAGTATTTAAGGATAGTTTTAAAAACGAAATTATTTTAAAGTTGATACGTTAGAAATACTTTATATAGATTTTGAAGATTTAATAATAAATAAAATAGCTACTGGTCGCTGTAAAGATTTAGCAGATATAGAGCAATTAAAAAAGAACGATAAAGACTAATGCCACAAGATATTACTATAAAAATTACCGATAGAAACGGAATAGCTCACGAAGTTGTCGCTCCAACAGATATGAATTTAAATGTCATGGAGATTATTAGAATGTACGAATTAGCAGAAGAAGGAACTGTAGGAACTTGTGGCGGAATGGCAATGTGTGCTTCTTGTCAATGTTATGTTTTAAATGATGTTGCTTTAACCGAAATGGGAGATGACGAAGAGGCAATGCTTTCAGAAGCGTTTTACGTAAAGTCAAATAGTAGATTGGGTTGTCAAATCCCAATTACTGAAAGTCTTGAAGGATTAGAACTAGAATTAGCCCCAGAGAATTAAATTGTAAAAGTCCTGATTTTGTGTCAGGACTTTTACAATTATATTAATTTCATTATCAGAAAAAAAGAGATACTAAGTTGCTAATAATTTTTCAGAAACTAACTGTTCTTCAATAGCATCCCAAAGTCCAATACGTTTTTTTAAAGCTAGTTTAGAAACCTCCTCTACATCTGACCATTTTTGTGCATCTGTACCACATAATTCGGTGATCATTTTCATTGCCATTGGGCCATGCTCATCAGCATCCAGTTCAATATGTCTTTCAAAATAATAGATTAGTTTGCTTAGATCTGTTTCAGGGAAATTTGCTTGAAAGTTTTTTAGGATTTCAGTAAACATTGAGGGAATTAAATCTTCTCTACCAAAAGTGAAGGCAGCCGCAATTTCATGTGATTTTCCTTCGTCTATTACACGAAAAGTAAAATCTAAAAATGCCTTAATATTAGGGTGTAAATTACTTTTTTTAATAGCTACAAAAATATTTTGAAGTGATCCAACCTCAATGAGGAAATTGTTAATTCCTGATGTATCGGCATTAAGAGCTTCCATCGACTCAATATACATTTCATAATGACTAGATCGTCTTCCGTCTAACGTTAAATCTGATTCTTCGGCTAGTACAATTTCATTTATTAAATACCTTGTGTTAGGATTTGAAGTTGCAAACCATGGAGTGGTGGTACATGTAAGTTTAGTTTGCAGTGCTTTTAGCAAAGACATGAAATCCCAAACAGCATAAACATGATTTTCAACAAAGCATTTTAAATCTTCAACTGTTTTTACTTTTTTATATAAAGAATGTTGTAGCAATAGTTCTTTTTGAGGCTGAATACTATTGTTTATTGTGGCAATATTCATAAATTTTATTTTTGGTGTAAAGATAAAAAAGCTCCTTGTTTCCAAGAAGCTTATGTAATCAATTTTATGTATAGTTTAATAAACGTTTACTACCACGACTACTTAAATGCGGAAATTCCTGTAATATCCATACCTGTAATCAATAAGTGAATGTCGTGAGTTCCTTCATAAGTAATCACTGATTCTAAGTTCATCATGTGACGCATAATCGAATATTCTCCTGTAATTCCCATTCCACCAAGTATTTGTCTGGCTTCACGTGCAATGTGAATTGCCATATCTACATTATTTCTTTTCGCCATTGAGATTTGAGCAGTTGTTGCTCTTCCTTCATTTCTTAAAACACCTAATCTCCAAGTTAGTAATTGTGCTTTAGTGATTTCAGTAATCATTTCGGCTAATTTCTTTTGTTGTAATTGTGTTCCAGCAATAGGTTTGTCAAATTGAATTCTTTCTTTCGCATAACGCAAAGCAGTATCGTAGCAATCCATTGCTGCGCCAATAGCACCCCAAGCAATACCGTATCTAGCAGAATCTAAACATTGCATTGGTGCTCCAAGACCTGTTTTTCCTGGTAATAAATTTTCTTTAGGAACTTTTACGTTATCAAAAATTAATTCGCCCGTTGATGATGCGCGAAGTGACCATTTATTATGAGTTTCAGGTGTTGTAAAACCTTCCATTCCTCTTTCTACGATTAAACCGTGAATTCTACCTTCTTCATTTTTTGCCCAAACAACAGCTATATCTGCAAATGGAGCGTTAGAAATCCACATTTTAGCGCCATTCAAAAGATAATAATCGCCCATATCTTTAAAATTAGTTGTCATTCCGCTAGGGTTCGAACCGTGATCTGGCTCTGTCAATCCAAAACAACCCATGAATTCACCTGTAGCTAGTTTTGGTAAATATTTTACACGCTGTTCTTCTGTTCCAAATTTCCAAATAGGATACATCACTAATGACGATTGTACTGATGAGGTAGAACGAACCCCTGAATCGCCACGCTCAATTTCTTGCATGATTAATCCGTATGAAATTTGGTCAAGTCCAGCTCCTCCATATTCTTCTGGAATATAAGGGCCAAATCCACCAATTTCGCCTAAACCTTTGATGATTTGTTTTGGGAATTCCGCTCTTTGGGCATATTCTTCAATAATTGGAGAAACTTCGCGTTTTACCCACGCACGAGCTGAATCACGCACTAATTTGTGTTCTTCCGTTAGTAAATCGTCAAGGTTGTAGTAATCTGGAGCTTGAAATAAGTCTGGTTTCATGGTTCGTTGGTTTTTAAGAAACAAATTTACATAAAGAAATATAACAAAAAAATCATTGACTGTTGTATTTTTTTAAATAGGCTAAAAAAATCAATTTTAGAAGACTAATTCGTTTTTTGTTCTAATTTGAGCAATCCGTAAACGGCCGGGCTATTCGCTCTAATCTTTTTATTCTTAAAGAAAGAATAAAAAGGATTTCCGCTGCTATCCCTATTGCGAGAAAATTGAGATTTAAAAGTAATTTGATGTTTACAACAAAGTATAGAAATAGGATTTCAATTATTGTTTCTATAGATTTAGACAAATACGAAAATTTTGAAAAAAAATCATTTTAAATGTGACAATTTAGATGATTGTTTTAATAATGTAATAAAGTATAAAAGAACATTTTGGAAACATTTGAGGAAATTTTAAATAAGCACAAGGGAATAATTTTTCGGATCGTCAATTATTATTGCAAAGATTCGGATGACAAAAAAGATTTAGAACAGGAAATTTTAATTCAAATATGGCTCTCCCATAAAAAATATAATCAAGAGTTTGCTTGGAGTACTTTTATTTATCGAATTGCATTGAATGTTTCGATTGGATTTTATAATAAGCAAAAAAGGCAAAAAGATAAATTCAGCAATGTCAATTTATTTATTGAAACTAATGTTCAGGATGATATTCCGTTGGTTGTTGATGAAGACTTACAGCTGCTAAATGAATTTATCTGTCAATTAAATGATATCAATAAGGCACTGATGATTTTATACCTACAAGAAAAATCTTATGCAGAAATGGCTTTGATCTTAGGAGTTTCTGCAACTAATATCGGTACAAAAATCAACCGATTAAAAAATCAACTAAAAGAATATTTTAAAGAAAAGAAAAATGGAAATAGATAACTTAAAAAAAGCGTGGCAGGAAACAGCCGATAGACGAGAGAAAAACACTGAAATTAATTATTTATTATTAAAAAAAATGAACCAACAAATTACTTCAAGTTCAATAAGTAAGATTTTAAATTTTCAAAAAGTAGGAGCTTTTCTGGCTTTGATTTATGCTGTTATATCTTTTGTTCTCGGATTCATTATTTTTAAATCCTATCATCACAGTATTCCTTTATTTATTTCCGGAGTTTTAATGGTTTATTCTTTTCTGGGGCATTATAAAAAAAATAAAATGATTGAAGATATTGACTTTTATAAAACATCTGTAAAAGATTATTTAAAAACGGTTTTGCTATATGAAAATTGGATTCTAAAATCAAAAAAGCATGACGGTATAATTACATGTTTTTGGATTATAGTTATTACTCCGATATATATAAAATATGTTTTTCACATTGATGTTTATCAAGATAGTTATTCCGTATTGGTTTTTATGGGAGTTTTAATTGGGGGTTTTTTATTTGGTTCTTTTTTAGTAAAATCTATGTATAAAGATTATGATAGAAAATTCAATGATATAAAAATTCAATTGGATGAAATTATAGAATTTGAAAAAGAATAGGAATTACATCTTCAAATAAAAATCCTTTGTCAGGGCAATATATTCTGGAGTATAAATATGTCTGGCAGTTTCGATAATTAATTCGTCAATAGGGAAATTAGCAGTTTCTGTTCTTGAAAAAGCCAATAAACTACGCTTGATTTCGGTAGTTGGAGTTCCTTTAACCCGAGTAATTTTAAAAGGATATAATTCGCATTCTTCCGATAGAGCGATGAATTTTTTTTCTTCTTTGAATGGTATAATTACGGTGAAAACACCGTTTTCTGAAAGTAATAAATCGGCAGCTTCGATCAAATCTTCGAAAGGCATAGCGTCAGCAAAACGGGCTAAGTCTCTTTGTTCGTTATCTGTTTTATAATCTTCGGTATAGAATGGAGGATTAGAGATAATCAAATCATACTCGTCTTCGGGTTCTTCAACAAATTCGTCCAAGCCAGCGTGAAAGCAAAACAAGCGATTGCTCCAAGGAGAATTTTCGAAATTATCCACAGCTTGTTCGTAGGCACCTTCATCGATTTCTAAAGCATCAATTTGTTGGGCGTTACTTCTTTGCGCAAGCATTAAAGCAATAATTCCTGTTCCTGTTCCAATGTCTAGAATACTAAATGGATTGTTGTTTATTGGAGTCCAAGCGCCAAGTAAAACGCCATCTGTACCTATTTTCATGGCACATCGGTCTTGTTGGATTGAGAATTGTTTGAAACTAAACATAAAGAATTTTGATTTCAGATTTTTGAAGAACTGAACACTAAAAACTGAACACTGAACACTTTTTCTAAAGGTACATTTCAATAAGACCTTCCGGTAAATCCATGACGACTTTTTTGTTTTCCCTGTCAATTTTTACAAGGAAATGATCAATCATAGGAATAAGTATTTCTACGTCACCATTCAGCACTTCAAAAAGAGGTTGTGCTGTCGTATCATTTATAGATTGAATTTTTCCAACAACACCTAGGCGTTTGTCTTCCACTTCAAAATCAATAACTTCGTGGAAATAGAATTTGTTACCGGTAAGTTTTGGCAACATTTTTAAAGGAAGATATAAGTCGTTGCCTATCACAGCATCTGCATCTTCTTCAGTGTTGATGTCTTCAAAACGGATTCTGAGGAAATCATTCTTGTGTAGTGAACTACTTTCAATAAAAAAAGGAACCAAGTGTTTGTTGCATTCAACAAACACTGATTCCAAGTTTTCGTATAACTCAGGTTCGTCCGTGTCTAGGTAGGCAAGAACTTCACCTTTGAAACTAAATTTTTTAGCGATTTTACCTAAATAGAAACAATCTTCTTTACGCATTTCTCGCTATTAAAATTATGCTTCAGTTGTTTCGTTATTTTCTTCTGCAGCAGGAGTTTCTTCAGCCGAAGCTTCAACTTCTTCTTCTACAGCTGGAGTTGCAGCAGCAATAGCATCTGCTTCAGCTTGTGCAGCTGCAGCTAAACGTTTTGCGTTTACATCTTGTTCTGCTTTGAAAGCTTTAGCTTTAGCATCAGCTTGCGCTTTTGTTAAACCGTCTTTTTTAGCATCAACTTTTCCAGATTTAGCCTCTAACCAAGTTGCTAATTTTGCGTCAGCTTGTTCTTGAGTTAAAGCACCTTTACGAATACCACCATCAAGGTGATGTTTCAATAAAGCTCCTTTGTAAGAAAGAATCGCTTTAGCAGTATCAGTTGGTTGAGCACCATTGTGCAACCATTTTACTGCGCTATCAAGGTTCAAGTCGATAGTTGCTGGGTTTGTGTTTGGATTGTAAGTACCGATTTTCTCTAAGTATTTACCATCTCTTTTTGAGCGTGCATCTGCAGCTACAACCCAGTAAAAAGGTTTTCCTTTTTTACCGTGTCTTTGTAATCTAATTTTTACTGACATAATCGTGTGATTAAATTTTGAGGTACTCGACCTCGATTAATTAAGGGTGCAAAGATACATTTTTTATTTATAATTACTAACGCTAGTTGTATTTTCATGAATGGTAGAGAGTTGTGTTTGATTAATAGTCTGTTTTTGAAGTAATCAATAATAGTTTAAGCTAATAATGGCTATTTTTGTTTAGTAAATATTATTCTATGAAAAAAATAATCCTATTGATTGTTGTGCTTTTTGCTGTAGTTTCTTGCGAACAGGATGTTAGGTTTAATGACCCTTCTTTTCAGGCATTGAAAAATGATGTGTTTTGGCGGGCAATAGATTCGCGAGCTACTTTAGCTTCGGATGGATCATTGTTAATTGAAGCATTTACTAGTAATGAGGTTTTGTCAATAAAAATTCATGGCATTGATCAAGATATTGATTATATATTAGGTGGAGGTAACTCGGAAAATGCTGTATACGAATTGAAAGAAAACCTGAATATGATTATTTACAGAACAGATGGTACTACTGCAAATGGTCAAATTACGATAACTAAATATAATGAGGTTAATGAAACGATAACTGGAACTTTTAAATTCAATGTTAAGAATGTAAGTGATTCAGAATTAGTAAATCCAATTTTAAGTTTTCGACAAGGCGTTTTTTATAATGTACCGGTAAAGTTACAGGTACCTTAAAGAACTAATGTTTAATATGTTCTTGCTGTAAATTCTATAATTAGAATCAAGTTTTGGCTGTATTAATGAATGAAATTTGCTTCAATATCAAATTTTATGTTTTTTCTCTTTTTTAATTAAAATCATAAATAAGCTAATATATAGTAGATTAGAAAATAAATGCACTACATTTGTTGTATTATTTAAATAAGTACATATGAATATTTTTGTTGGAAGCCTTCCATTCAGTATTGAGGAAGCAGATTTAAGAGAGTCTTTCGAGGCTTACGGAGCAGTTGATTCAGTTAAAATTATCTCGGATAAATTTACAGGAAGAAGTAAAGGATTTGGTTTTGTTGAGATGCCAAATGATGACGAAGCTCAAAAAGCAATTGACGAATTGAACGGAGCTACTGTTCAAGGACGTGCAATCGTTGTTAACAAGTCTGAGCCAAAACCAGAAGGCGAAAGAAGAAGTTTTAACAACAACCGTGGTGGAGATTCACGCGGAGGTTATGGTGGAAACAGCCGTGGTGGAGATAACCGTGGAGGTGGAGACAGAGGAGGAAGATATTAATATTCTTTTCAATCATATAGAAAAAGGTGTCAATGTAAATTGACACCTTTTTTGTTTCTAATTACCTTATCGCTTTAATTTGTCATTTTTTTGGCAGAGTCTCAATCATTTTGCATATAGGAGATTATATAATATAATGCTGGCCGATGTATTAGTGGTTGAGTGATCCAAATAACAATTAATTGTAATTTTATTTTTATATAATTGCTGTAAATTAATGCAATAAAAAAACATTCGCATAAACAAATGGTTTTTTGATTTAACTATCAACTATGAAATAATTAAGTATTTACAGGTTTGCAACTAGCCAGTCTCCGACTTCTTTAGTTCCGTATGCTTTTCCGCCATCAGCAAGATCTTCGGTAACTACTCCGGCCTCTAAAGCTTTGTTTACTACAGCTCTCATTGCTGCACCTTCTTCCATCAATCCAAAGTTTTCAAACATCATTGCAGCAGATAAAACCGTAGCCATTGGATTAGCAATGTTTAGTCCTGTTGCTTGCGGGTATGAACCGTGAATAGGTTCAAAAAGAGACACATTAGTTCCCATAGAGGCAGAAGGCATAAGTCCCATTGAACCAGAAATTACAGAAGCTTCATCAGTTAAAATATCACCAAATAAGTTCTCCGTAATTAACACATCATATGAATTTGGCCATTGTACTAAACGCATTGCTACTGCATCAACAAATTCATACGATACAGTAACTTCAGGATAATCTTTTTCCATAGCTTGAACTGTTTCTCTCCACAAACGTGACGTTTCCATTACGTTTGCTTTATCTACGCAACATAATTTCTTAGTACGTGTCATTGCTAATTCGAAACCTTTTTTAGCCAAACGTTGTACCTCGGATCTGGTGTAAACACAATTATCAAAAGCAGTGTCTCCGCCGTCTCTCCTTCCTTTTTCACCAAAGTAAATTCCGCCGGTTAATTCTCGTAAGAAAACCAAATCTGTTCCTTCAATTCGCTCTCTTTTTAAAGGAGACTTATCTAATAATGATGGGAATGTAAAAGTAGGGCGTACATTCGCAAATAAGCCTAATTTTTTACGCATCAATAATAGCCCTTGCTCAGGTCTTACTGGTGCTAATGGATCATTATCGTATTTTGGGTGACCAATTGCTCCAAACAATACTGCATCTGCAGCCAAACAAATTTCATGCGTTTCATCTGGATAAGGAACTCCTACAGCATCAATTGCAGCAGCGCCAGTTAAAGCAGGTTTCCATGTAATTTCATGTCCAAATTTTTTAGCAACAGCATCCGAAACTTTTACAGCTTCATTAATTACTTCTGGTCCAATTCCGTCTCCGGCTAAAAGTGCAATAGTGTATTTCATTTTTTAGATTTTTTTTCTTCTCCATTTAGTGAGCTAAGAAGAATATTTTTATAATTTTTTAATGTTTTTATCGATTTTTACAATTGTCATTGACTCTTGCTATTATCATTGATTTATATTTACGGAATTACATTTAGCATTTTTTGGGTAGCGACAATAGCTGCAACCGTTTGATCTGAATCTAGTCCTCTTGTTTTGAATTCTTTTCCATTGTTCGTCCAAGTGATAATAGTTTCGCATAAAGCATCAGAACTACTACCTGGCGGAATTCGAACAGCGTAATCAATCAATTTAGGCAATTCTAGATTTTTGCTTTTGTATATTTTTGCCAACGCATTCATGAAAGCATCAAATTGCCCGTCGCCTTGTGAATGTTCTTCAATTACTTCTCCATCTATTTTTAAACATAAAGTTGTTGATGGTCGCATCCCTTTGGCATGAGATAATATATAGGATTGTACTATAATTTTCTCCTGATAGGTCTGACTGTCTAAAACATCTGATATAATATAAGGTAAGTCTTCTTTGGTAACTGTTTCTTTCTTGTCACCTAATTCAATGATTCTTTGAGTAACTAATTTTAAATCTTCCGGATTTAATTGCAGTCCTAATTCTTGAAGATTTTTTTCGATATTGGCTTTTCCCGATGTTTTTCCTAAAGCATATTGGCGTTTTCTTCCAAAACGTTCAGGAAGCAAATCGTTAAAATATAAATTGTTTTTATTGTCTCCATCAGCATGAATTCCTGCGGTTTGAGTAAAAACATTATCACCTACAATGGGTTTGTTAGCAGGTATTCTATAACCTGTAAAAGTTTCTACCAATTTACTCACGGAATATAAGGAAGACTCGTTTACATTCATTTCAACTTCTGGCATGAAGTCATTGATGACGGCAACAGTACTTTCTAAAGGTGCATTTCCAGCACGCTCACCCATTCCGTTTACCGTAACATGAAGTCCATTTATTCCAGCTTTTACAGCTTCCATAACATTGGCAACACTTAAATCATAGTCGTTATGAGCATGAAAATCAAAATGAGTATTAGGATATCTTGCGGTTATTTGAGAAATAAAATTAAAAGTTTCCGATGGAATAAGTACGCCTAAAGTATCAGGCAAAAGAATTCTTTTTACCGCTTGTTTAGTAAGAAAATCTAAATATTGAAACACATATTCCGGAGAGTTGCGCATCCCATTGCTCCAATCTTCTAGGTAAACGTTTGTATCGATATTATTTTCTTGTGCTAAAATAATTGCAGCTGCGATTTCGCTAAAATGTTGCTCAGGTGTTTTCTTTAATTGGTGCGTTAAATGATTCAAAGAACCTTTGGTCAACAAATTCTGTACTTTGGCACCAGTACTTTTCATCCATTCAATAGAAAGTCCTCCGTCAACAAAAGTTAAAACCTCAATTCGTTTGCTATATCCTTTTTCTTTGGCCCAAGCCATAATGCCTTTGACGCCTTGAAACTCACCTTCACTAACTCGTGCAGAAGCAATTTCGATTCTGTCTATGTTTAATTCTTCCAGTAATAATTGTGCAATGGTTAATTTTTCTGCCGCAGAAAACGATACTCCCGAGGTTTGTTCCCCATCGCGAAGCGTCGTATCCATTATTTCAATTCTTCTTTTTTCCATTTTAAATTTGATGCTAAAGCAAGCTTTAGGTGAAAACCTATTTTTTATTTTCCAATATTGTTACAAAATGTTCCACAATTGGGAACGGATCATAATAATGATGAAGCAAATTTTTCCATTCTAAATACTGTTCGGATTGTCTAAAAGCTATGGTGTGGTCTTCTAATTTTTCCCAATCAACCAGTAAAATGTATTTATTTTCCTGTTCGATGCACTTTCTCAAACTATGTCCACAATAGCCTTGAATTGAACTAATAAATTGACTGGCAATCTCAAAATCTTTTTCAAATTGTTTTTCTTCTCCTTTTTTTACAAATAAGAGGGCTAATTCTAGAATCATATTTAAAATTTTAAACCTCAAAAGTTTTTTTCAAACCTTTGAGGTTTAGTCTTATGTTACATATATTTTCTAATAAGGCAATTTGTCTGCAAATTCCACAATTTCCTTTTTGATGTTTTGCAAATAATCGATATCATCAAAACCATTGATCATATTGTTCTTTTTGTATCCATTGATATCAAAAGATTCTTTTTGACCTGTAGCTAATAAAGTAATCGTTTGCTCTGGCAAATTGATTTCCAATTGTGTATTTGAATCTGCTTCGATAGCTTTGAAAATAGTATCTGAAAATTCAGGGCTGATTTGCACTGGCAAAACACCAATATTCAAACAGTTCCCTTTGAAGATATCAGCAAAGAAACTTGAAACTACAGCACGGAATCCGTAATCGTAAACTGCCCAGGCCGCGTGTTCTCTTGAAGAACCTGAGCCAAAGTTTTTTCCGCCTACCAATATTTTTCCGCTGTAAGTTGCGTCATTCAAAACGAAATCTGCTTTAGGAGAATTATCTCCGTTGTATCTCCAGTCTCTGAAAAGGTTGTCTCCAAAAGCTTCTCGTTTCGTGGCTTTCAAGAAACGAGCTGGGATGATTTGATCGGTATCCACATTTTCTATCGGTAACGGCACTGCGCTACTCGTAAGGATATTAAATTTATCGTATGCCATTTGATTTTTGATTTTTGATTAACGATTGCTGATTTTTGATTTTCTGAGTAGAAAACTGAAAAAGGTATCGTTAATGTGTTTTTTTAAAATTAGAAATTGAAATTTTTAAAAATTCTTTTGATTGGATTAACGAAATCTTAATTTAAAAATCGTTAATCTTCAATCAGAAATCTTTAAAAAAGATCTCTCGGATCTGTCAGCACTCCAGTTACTGCAGCTGCAGCAGCCATGATTGGACTAGCTAATAACGTTCTTGAACCTGGTCCTTGACGGCCTTCAAAGTTTCTGTTTGAAGTGCTTACTGCATATTTTCCAGCAGGAACTTTATCATCGTTCATAGCTAAACAAGCAGAACATCCAGGCTGACGCAATACAAAGCCGGCTTCGGTAAGAATATCTAACAACCCTTCTTCTTTTATTTGTGCTTCAACAACATGCGAACCTGGAACTAACCAAGCTGTTACATTATCCGCTTTTTTACGACCTTTTACAATTTCTGTAAATGCTCTAAAATCTTCAATTCGTCCATTAGTACAACTTCCTAAGAAAACAAAATCAATTGGTTTACCAATCATTACATCGTCTTCTTCGAAGCCCATATAGGCTAAAGATTTTTTGTACGTCTCAGCTCCACCTTCAACTTGGTTGGCAGTTGGAATATTTTTTGAGATACCGATTCCCATTCCAGGATTAGTACCGTATGTAATCATTGGTTCAATATCTTCTGCATTGATGTTTAACTCAGCGTCAAAAACCGCATCTTCATCTGTTTTTAAAGTTTTCCAATATTCTACTGCTTTAGTCCAAGCTTCTCCTTTTGGAGCGAATAATCTTCCTTCTAAAAAGTCGAAAGTTTTTTGGTCAGGAGCAATCATACCACCACGAGCACCCATTTCGATACTTAAGTTGCAAACGGTCATACGACCTTCCATAGACATTTCTTCGAAAACATTTCCGGCATATTCGGCAAAATAACCAGTTCCTCCAGAAGTTGTTAATTTTGAAATGATATAAAGAGCAACATCTTTTGGTCCAACACCTTTGCTCAATTTACCATTTACGTTGATGCGCATTTTCTTTGGTTTTGGCTGCATGATACATTGTGTAGCTAGTACCATTTCTACCTCAGATGTTCCAATCCCAAAAGCAATGGCGCCAAAAGCACCATGGGTAGAAGTATGTGAATCTCCACAAACGATTGTTGCTCCAGGCAAAGTAATTCCGTTTTCAGGTCCTACTACGTGAACAATTCCGTTTTTTTGATGACCTAATCCCCAGTGCGAAATACCATATTCTGCAGCATTATCTTCTAATGCTTTGAGCTGATTAGCTGATAAAGCATCTTCAAGAGGTAAGTGTTGATTTATAGTTGGTGTATTATGATCGGCAGTTGCAAAAGTGCGCTCTGGATATAATACTTTAACATTTCTTGATTTTAAACCTAAAAAAGCAACAGGACTAGTGACTTCATGAATGAAATGACGATCAATAAAAAACACATCCGGTCCATCTTCAATTTTACGCACAACATGCGAATCCCATACTTTGTCAAATAATGTAGTACTCATTTTTTAATATTTTTTAAGTGTATTTCATCTTTTTATAGCTTTAGAAATCAGTAATGGCTATAATGGTGAGAGCAAAATTAAAATTTAAAATAAATTCTTCAATATCACGATTCCATTATATACGATACCCAAAATGCTTTTACATTCGTTTGTTGTTTAATTTTGTTAGTGGATGGGTGGAAATTGCTTTTTATTTTAATGTTTTTTTTAATTTTAATAGTATTGCTTAATAAAACAGTTGTAGTTTGCTTTATTGATTATTTCGTAATATTTTTAGATGTTTAATTATCTTATTTTGGATATAAATATATTTTATGATTTATTTACAATTAATTCAATAATAGAATTGATTTTTAATTATTCTGTTTGTCTCTTTTTATAATGGTTTTTAAACTAATTCACGATTTGTTTTAGAAGAACGTTTTTAGATTTTTTTTTATGAAATACTACGACATCCAAATAATAGAAAAGTACAGTAAATATTTTTATAAGTTTTAAAATCTTATAGATCTATATTACGATAATTTCAAAAATAATAAGAGAATCCTTTACAAAAAAGGCAACGATTTTTTTCTTAGTTTATTAAAAAATAGCTGCCTTTTTTTATATAAAATAACCTAAATTTGAAATTCAATTTTTGTGATTTTATATAATTGCAAACACTTCAATTCCAGACATGTACTTAATATTCGATACTGAAACTACAGGATTACCTAAGCGTTGGGGCGCACCCATTTCTGATACTGACAACTGGCCACGTTGCATTCAAATCGCATGGCAGTTGCATGATGATATGGGGAAACTTGTCGACCATCAGGATTATTTGGTAAAACCAGAAGGTTTTAATATTCCCTATGATGCGGAACGTATTCACGGAATTTCTACTGAATTGGCAGGTGCCGAAGGAATTTCTTTGGCTGAAGTTTTAGAGAAATTCAATATCGCTTTAGGCAAAGCCAAATATATTGTAGGTCAGAATTTAGGTTTTGATATCAATATTATGGGTTGTGAATTTTACAGAATGGGAGTGGAAAGCCAAATGAGTTCCATGCCAATTCTGGATACTTGTACTGAGGTTACTGCTTCTTTATTGAAATTGCCTGGTGGTCGTGGCGGGAAATTCAAATTGCCTACACTTACAGAATTACATAGTTACTTATTTAACAAGCCTTTTGGCGAAGCGCACAACGCAACTGCCGATGTGGAGGCAACTACGCGTTGTTTTCTAGAGTTAATTAGACGTGAGATTTTTACTAAGGAAGAGCTAGATGTTGAACCTGGTTATTTCAAAGACTTTCAAAATAGAAATCCTGCCGAAATAAAACTAATAGGTTTAAAACATATTAATCTCAAAGCAGCTTCAGATAAAATTCGTCAGCAATTTGGTGAGAAACAGGAGCCAGCGGTTTCTAAACAAGAACTTTCTGAGAATAAAAAAGTATTGGTTGATGCGCCTTTCGTGCATCTACATAATCATACACAATTTTCAGTATTACAATCTACCATCAGTATTGCTGCATTAGTAAAAGCGGCGGCACAGCAAAAAATGCCAGCAGTGGCCATGACCGATCATGCGAATTTGATGGGTGCTTTTCACTTTGTTCGCGATATTCTATATCATAACAAAGCGGCTGAAGCCAAAAATAAAGCAGCAATAGAAAATGGTGAGGAGCCTACTGAAGTTCCTATGAAACCTATTGTTGGTTGCGAGTTTTTTGTTTGTGAAGACCATAAAAACAAGTCGGTTAAAGACAATGGGTACCAAATAGTTCTTTTGGCGAAGACCAAAAAAGGCTATCATAATTTAGCCAAAATGTCTTCTATCGCTTATACGGAAGGATTTTATTATGTTCCAAGAATCGATAGAAAAGTCATTCAGGAATTCAAAGAAGATATTATCGTATTGTCTGGAAATTTGTATGGAGAAATTCCAAATAAGATTTTGAATATTGGTGAAAACCAAGCAGAGGAAGCCTTGATTTGGTGGAAAAATGAATTCAAGGAAGATTTTTATATCGAAGTGATGCGTCACAATCAAGAAGATGAAAATAGAGTTAATACTTCTCTAATTTCGTTAGCTAGAAAACACGATGTCAAAATAATCGCTACTAATAATACCTTTTATATCAATAAGGAAAATTCGAATGCGCACGATATTTTACTTTGTGTGCGTGATGGCGAAAAGCAAACTACGCCAATAGGTCGTGGTCGCGGTTATCGTTACGGATTGCCCAATCAGGAATACTATTTCAAATCGGGAGACGAGATGAAGCAGCTTTTTGCTAATCTACCAGAGGCGATTTCGAATATTTCAGAGATTGTAGATAAAATTGAAATTTACGATTTAGCTCGTGAAGTTTTGCTTCCAAAATTTGAAATTCCAAGTGAGTTTGAAGTGCCAGAAGATGTTGTTGATGGAGGAGTTCGAGGTGAAAATGCTTATTTAAGACACCTTACTTTTGAAGGTGCTAGAAGAAGATATGTTGAAATCACCGAAGAAATTCAGGAACGACTGGATTTTGAGTTATTAACGATTTCGAATTCTGGTTATCCAGGATATTTTCTAATTGTGCAGGATTTAATTGCTGAGGCTCGGAGCATGGGAGTTTCTGTAGGGCCTGGAAGGGGGTCTGCAGCAGGTTCCGTAGTAGCGTATTGTTTGAAGATTACGAATATTGATCCCTTAAAATACAACTTGCTTTTTGAGCGTTTCCTGAATCCGGATCGTGTGTCTCTTCCCGATATTGATATCGATTTTGATGATGAAGGTCGTAGTAGTGTCATGGATTATGTGATTCGCAAATACGGTTCGAAACAAGTGGCACAAATTATCACGTATGGTAAAATGGCGACTAAATCAGCGATTCGTGATACGGCGAGAGTACTAGATTTACCTTTGTTTGAAGCGGATAAAATTGCAAAGTTGATTCCAGGTATGATGCCGTCTAAATGGAATTTGGCTCGTTTTTTAAATGAAAAAGAAGATGTAATTAAAAAGGCAGTTCGGCCGGAAGAATACGATAAAATTAAAGAATTAATAGGTCTTGCTGGTGAAGATGATTTGGGTGGAGAAACGATTCAACAGGCCAAAGTTTTAGAGGGAAATCTAAGAAACACAGGTATTCACGCATGTGGTGTGATTATTACTCCTAGCGACATTACAAATTTTGTTCCGGTAGCTACAGCTAAAGATTCGGATTTGTATGTAACACAGTTCGATAACTCGGTAGTAGAAAGTGCCGGTTTGTTGAAGATGGATTTCTTGGGTTTGAAAACCCTAACTTTGATAAAAGATACAGTCAAATTAGTGAAATATAGAAGTGGAATTGACCTTGATCCCGATTCGTTTCCTATTGATGACGTAAAAACATACGAGCTTTTCCAGCGAGGAGAAACGGTGGGGATTTTTCAATATGAAAGCCCAGGAATGCAGAAATACATGAAGGAATTGAAACCAACGGTTTTTCCTGATTTAATTGCCATGAATGCATTGTATCGTCCAGGTCCAATTGCTTATATTCCGAGTTTCGTCAAGCGAAAAAATGGCGAAGAAGAGATCATTTATGATCTTGATGCGTGTGAAGAATTATTAAAAGATACTTACGGAATTACCGTGTACCAAGAACAAGTAATGCTTTTGTCTCAAAAACTAGCGGATTTCTCTAAAGGTGATGCCGATGTTTTGCGTAAAGCGATGGGAAAAAAGCAAAAAGATGTCTTGGATAAAATGAAACCTAAATTTATCAATCAAGCTGCTGAGAAAGGTCATGCTGTAGATAAACTGGAGAAAATTTGGAAAGACTGGGAAGCATTTGCAGAATATGCCTTTAATAAATCACACTCTACTTGTTATGCTTGGATTGCGTATCAAACAGCATATTTGAAAGCCAATTATCCAGCAGAATATATGGCAGCGGTTTTGTCCAATAACATGAGTGATATTAAGCAAGTTTCTTTCTTTATGGAGGAATGCAAGCGTATGGGATTACAGGTTTTAGGACCAGATGTAAATGAGTCTTTTTATAAGTTTACTGTAAACGATGATTATGCAGTGCGTTTTGGAATGGGTGCTATAAAAGGTGTGGGTTCTGGAGCAGTGGCTACGATTGTTGAAAATAGAAAGGATGCTAAATACAAATCGATCTTTGATTTAGCCAAGCGTATCGATTTGCGTGCCGCAAACAAGAAAGCGATTGAAAACTTAGCTTTGGCTGGTGGTTTTGATTCATTTGGGAATACAACAAGAGCACAGTATTTTCATGATGATGGCGACGGAATTACGTTTTATGAAAAAGCGATACGATATGGCTCTAAATATCAAGAAAATGAAAATTCATCACAAGTAAGTTTATTTGGCGAAACCAGCGATGTGCAAATCGAGGAGCCTGTTGTGCCGCCTTGCGAGGATTGGAGTACAATGGAGAAACTCGCTAGAGAGAAAGAGGTGGTAGGAATTTATATTTCGGGACATCCATTAGATGATTTTAAGTTTGAAATGAAATATTTCTGCAATGCTAAATTAGAAGCACTCAAAAATATGGAAGCTCATGTGGGAAAAACACTTGCCTTTGGTGGTATTGTTTCTAATGTGCAAAGACGAATAGCTAAAAACGGTAAAGAATGGGCGATTTTTAACTTAGAAGGTTTTGATGAGAGTTATGAGTTTAAAATATTCAACGAAGAGTATTTGAATTTTCATCGGTTCTTACTACCGAATAACTTTGTTTATTTCAAAATTTTGATAAAAGACGGTTGGGTAAATAGGGATACAGGGAAAAAATCAGAACCAAGATTACAGTTTACAGAAGCAAAGCAATTGCAAGATGTGCTAAGTATTTTTGCTAAGAAATTAATCTTGTTGCTAAACATCTCCGACTTACAAACAGATTTTATACATAAACTAAGTCATCTTTTTCAAGAAAATAAAGGAGATAGTACAGTGTCTTTTGAAGTTATGGAAATTGAAAAGACAAAAAGGTTAGTAGAGGTCGCTCCTGTAGAAGTGGATAATGAGGAGGAGGAAGTTTTTGTTGATGAAAATGAAGATTCTGAAACAGAGGCTGAAAGTGTGACTGATGTAAATGTCGTAGCAAAAGTTAAAGTAGAGGAAATTGAGGAAATAAAAGTAGTGACAAAATTGACGATGCCAAGCAGGAAGTTGAAAGTCAATATTTCGAACGAATTGTTAGTAGAATTGGAAAAAATGCAGATAAATTTTAAATTAAATTGATTTTAAGGGCTCGTTTTTACGTTTTTGTTATTTGTATATGTTAAATTTTTTATCGTAACAGCTTGATATTTATATGCATGCATATGGTGTCGTTTTTGTAGTCAAATTTATTCAAGAAATGGTCAAGTGCTTTGCGTGGAATTAATTAAATTTGTGTAAAACAAAAAACAATATTATGAAAAAGAATCTTTTTTTATTGGGATTTATGGTTTGCTCTATGACTATGATGGGCCAAACTGACACAAAAGAAAGCTGGTACTTTAAATTAGGAGGATCTTACTTTACACAAACAGCAGCTACTGAATTTCCTACTGTGGGAGGAAATGCTGCTTTAAGCAAAGTGTATGTTGGAGGGAAATTAGTATCTGAAGAAAGTGTAACTGGTTCTTTTGGGGAAGGTTTTAGAACTGGTTTCACGGCTGGATACCGTTTCAACGAACGTTTAGGAGTTGAGATGGGTGTTAATTATTACAACAGCACTGATAAAACAATGGCGCAAACAACCACAGATAATATATTCATTTCTGGGGGTAAGCCTGTTTTTAATTTCAAATCGGTGGGTCAAATTACTGCTTTTGATTTAGCTCCTGCATTAGTTTTGTTTTTAGGAGAACATAAAGGTTTTGAGCCTTATACTAAAGTTGGTGTTCTAGTGCCTGTTCACGGTGATTTAGAAATTACATCTGATGCAATTGCACCTACAGGAGTAGCAAATCCTGCAACTGTAGCTGTTCACAGTGTTGATAAAGTGAAACCAAACCCAACAGTTGGTTTTATGTCTGCTTTAGGAACATCATACAAATTAGGAAAAAATATTTCTGCTTTTGCTGAATTAGAGTACCGTAACTTTACAGTTCATGGCAAAACGAAAGAGACTACTCAATATACTGTAAATGGGAACGATGCTTTGGCGAGTAGAAGTCAAGCGCAAATACATACAAATTACCAAAATAGTTTGAATGTAAATTCTAATAATGCTGCGACGAACCCAAGCGGATTAGACAATACTAAACCAATGGACGAATTAAGTTCATACGTAGGTATTAGTGGTTTAGGACTTACTTTAGGTTTGAAATACAGTCTATAATACATTACTTTTGATGTTATATTTTAAGAGGTTGTCATTTGGCAGCCTCTTTTTTTTAGCCCTGATCGTAGCGGCATCCTTTTATTAGCTTGTTGCGAGGAACGAGTGATAAGCTAATAAAAGATATAGCAGAGAGCAGGAATAGCTCCTAATTTTAAATAAATAAGTTGTTAAGATGTTTTTATAAAGATTGTCAATACATTTATAGCCAAAACTAATTTACGAATGGTGTTAGATATGTTTTTAATTTCTAAATTTGTATCCAAGTTTTGTATACGCTCAGGACTTTTAAACTTAAATAAAAAAAAACAATATGGCATTAGCAATAACAGATGCTACTTTTGAAGAAGTAGTTTTGAAATCAGACAAACCAGTAATGGTAGATTTTTGGGCAGCATGGTGTGGACCTTGTAGAATGGTTGGACCAATCATTGACGAATTGAGTACTGAATACGACGGAAAAGTGGTAATTGGGAAAGTTGATGTTGATGCAAACCAAGAATTTGCTGCAAAATACGGAGTGAGAAACATACCAACAGTATTAGTTTTTCATAACGGAGAAGTAGTAGGGAAACAAGTAGGAGTAGCTCCTAAACAAACCTACGCAGATAGTTTAGACGCTTTGTTGTAATCTGTAGATTATAATTTATATAGAAAGGTTTGGCGAAAGTCAAGCCTTTTTTTATTTTTAACCCACACCAATCTTTGTTGTAATGAAAATCAGTTCGTGTTTATTGTGTTTTATTTTAGTAATTTATTCCTGCCAATCCGTTAAGAAAACCGCTCTGTCGTTAGAAAAGGGGATTTCTAAAGAATTAGCTGTCTATCGTAAGAGTCAGGTTGTAGAAGCTTCTTATGATTTGTCATTTGCTATTCCTAAAGAAAAAGAAAGTCCTATTTTGTCTCAACTTCTTTTGAAGGTTGAAGTTAGTGATGCTCATGGACCTTTGTATTTGGATTTTAATGAAAAGAAAGAAAATCTAAAATCAGTCGTGGTCAATGGGAAGGCCATTGAGATCTTGCATGAGAAAGAACACTTAATTATTCCAAAAGAATTTTTGATAAAAGGGAATAACACAGTTGAGGTTAGCTTTATTGCCGGTAATTTATCATTAAATAGAAACGACGATTTTTTATATACTTTATTAGTTCCTGATAGAGCTAGTACTTTATTTCCTTGTTTTGATCAGCCAGACATCAAGGCTAAATATACACTTTCTATGACGGCACCAAAGGGCTGGTCTGTTTTGGCAGGAGCTCCACTTCATAAAGAAACGGATCAGGGAGATTTTGTTCAGTATCAATTTGAGCAATCCGATAAAATGAGTACCTATTTGTTCTCTTTTGTGGCGGGTGAATTTAAAAGTGTTTTTAAAAATTTAGATAATTTTCCGATGACGATGTTGTATCGAGAAAATAATCCTGAAAAAATAAGTGAGAGTACGGAGTCTATTTTTAGTTTGCACCGACAAGCTGTTTCCTTTTTGGAAAAATACACCCAACATCCATTTCCATTTAAAAAAATGGATTTTGCTACGATTCCAGTATTTCAATATGGCGGAATGGAACATGTAGGTGCTATTCAATATAGAGAGTCAAAATTATTTTTGGATAATAGCGCAACAGATAGTGAGAAGCTTAGCCGAGGGAAATTAATTGCACATGAAGTTTCGCACATGTGGTTTGGCGATTTAGTGACTATGAAATGGTTTAACGATGTTTGGATGAAGGAAGTGTTTGCTAACTTTATGGCAGATAAAATTATGAATCCTGCTTTTCCTAATATTAATCATAAGCTTCAGTTTCTGGCTACTCATTATTCGAGTGCATACGAAGAAGATCGAACAAAGGGAACGCATCCTATTCGTCAGAATTTGGCAAATCTCAAAGATGCTGGTTCTCTTTATGGAAACATCATTTATAATAAAGCTCCCATTATGATGCGACAATTAGAAACAACTATGGGTAAAGAAGTGTTTCAAAAAGGAATTCAGAAATACATCCATAAATATGCAAACTCAAATGCTGATTGGGAGAATTTAGTCGAAATATTAGACAAGGAAACTCCTCTTGATATGAAAAAATGGAGCGATGTTTGGGTAAATCAATCGGGAAGGGCTTTGTTTGCTGATCAGATTGATTATGATCAGTCTGGTGCTATAAAGAGTTTTGTAATCAGTCAACAAGCAGAAGATGGTTCTCAAAATGTGTGGCCTCAAATTTTCGAAATTGGTTTGGTTTATGCCGATACTACTAAGATAATTAAGGTAAATATCAATAATCGAACTACTGAAGTAAAGGAAGTTATTGGTTCGTCAAAACCCATTTCGGTTATTTATAATTACAACGGTTATGGCTACGGAGTTTTTCCGATTGATAGTAATAATCTTGATAAAATACCTGAGATAAAGGACGAAGTGGCGCGTGCTTACAGTTATATTAATGGTTATGAAAAGACATTGATTGGTAAAATCATTCCATCAACGGCTTTCAATAGTTGTTTAAAAGGGATTTCTGTAGAGCAAAATGAGTTAATCGTGAAATTGATGTCTAATCAGTTAAGTACTTTGTTTTGGGATTTTCTTACTACGAAGCAACAAGTTATTGCTCAGGCCGAATTAGAACGATTGATCTATAGTAGATTACAAGAAGATTTACCTTCTAATATTAAAAAAACGCTATTCAGTTTGTTTGAAAGTATTGCTTACTCAGAATCTGGAAAAGAAAAGTTATACCAAATTTGGAACAATGAAATTAAAATTCCAAATCTGAAATTAAACGAAGATGATTTTGCTAATATGGCTATGGAGTTAGCTATTTATAAACATGAAAAATCAGGTGAGATACTTAGCAAAACTAGAGAATCAATAAGTAATTCAGACAAGCGAAAGCGTTTTGATTTTTTACTTCCATCGTTATCGAATGATTTAACTGTTAGAGATGCTTTTATGGAGTCATTAAAACTACAGAAAAACAGAGAGAAAGAAGCCTGGGTGCAAATAGCTTTGGCTAATATTCATCATCCTTTGCGTCAGCAGAGTTCAAAGAAGTATTTAAAAGCATGTCTAGATTTGATTGAAGAGATACAGCTGACGGGTGATATCTTCTTCCCTAAAGGTTGGTTGGTTAACAGTGTTGGGAAATATTCTTCTGCAGATGCTTATGTAATAGTGGCTGATTTTTTAAAGGAAAACCCTAAATTCAGTCCAATTTTAAAGAGGAAATTATTGCAAGCTACAGATAATTTATCCCGTGCTCAAGAAATTAAAAAAGAAACAGAATGAAAATCGAATCAAATATTGAAAAAATATCTAGTTTTCAGCATCTTGAATTGTTAGCAAATCAAGTTGTTGAAGGCTTTATTTCTGGAATGCATAAGAGTCCGTTTCATGGTTTTTCAGCAGAGTTTGCAGAGCATAAAGTTTACAATGTGGGCGAAAGCACAAAACATATTGACTGGAAACTGTTTGCGAAGACTGATCGTCTATATACGAAGCGATTTGAAGAGGAGACCAATTTACGTTGTCATATTATTATAGATAATTCCTCGTCTATGCATTATCCAAAACTAAAAGTGGGTCAAAACTTTTATGAGAATAAAATTGGATTTTCAGTTTTAGCATCAGTGGTTTTAATGAATCTGTTGAAGAAGCAGCGTGATGCAGTAGGATTAAGTGTTTTTTCAGATACGTACGAATATTATGCGCCTGAGAAGGGGAGTGATCGTCATCATCGAATGATTTTAAACACTTTGGAAAACTTGCTTGAGATACCAGTTACTCAAAAAACAACTGATGCGGTTACTTTTCTCCATCAAATAGCAGAGAAAATACATCGCCGGTCTATGATTATCTTATTTACGGATATGTTTCACTCGGGTAATAGTGCTGTAGATGAAGAAGCCTTGTTTACGGCTTTGCAGCATTTAAAACATAATAAGCATAAAGTGGTTTTATTTCATGTGGTAGATGTTAAAACCGAAGTGAATTTTGACTTTGATAACGCTCCACGAAAGTTTGTTGACATAGAAACGGGTGAGGAAGTAGCTATTTATGCGGATAATGTAAAGGAAGAATACGAAAAAGAGGTCGAAAAATACTTTAAAAAGCTGTCTTTAACCTGTTCTCAGAACAGAATTAAGTACATTCCAGTTAGTGTTGACGAAAGTTTTGAAAAAATAATGACAACATACTTAGTTGAAAAACAAAACTTTGGATAAAATATTGATGTTTTGCGAATTATTTTTTCAAAAAACGCTTGCGTAAACGGAAATCTATTGTATCTTTGCCACCGCAATAACGCAGAGGTTTGGTAGTTCAGTTGGTTAGAATACATGCCTGTCACGCATGGGGTCGCGGGTTCGAGTCCCGTCCAGACCGCAATATTGGGGAAAGCCTTTCGTAACAGAAAGGCTTTTTTGCCCCATAAGGTTTTTAACGTTAGTTGTGTTGTTTGCTGCGAATTTGTAACTCGTAGCGGGTTTAGTAGTTAGACCAATGAAAAGCTTTTCGCTTCGGCGAATAGCTTTTTTGATTAAAAAGTAAGAAATTCAGTTTTCTTTAGCTTAGTATATTTAAAGCAAGATTTGAATTTTTATATTATAAGGTTTCAGTTTAATAAATATTGGTTTGGTAGTTCAGTTGGTTAGAATACATGCCTGTCACGCATGGGGTCGCGGGTTCGAGTCCCGTCCAGACCGCCAGTATTGAGAAAAGTCTTTCGTAACAGAAAGACTTTTTTTGTTTTAATGCTTTGTGGAATATCTTATAATTTTTAAGGATCAAGCGCAAAAGTTGGGGATTATCCAAAAAGATTAGATAATCTAAAATAGATTCAGTAGAGAAGATAGAGTTTTTGACTCCTCTAAATTGAATACTTTAATTTTTGCATTAAAGGATTCTGCCGATGCATTAGTAGTTCTGTTGTCAAAATAGTTGAATATTGAGTGATAATTTAGAGTTAGGGTATTAAGTAGGATATTGAAGTTCTTAAAACCCAATTCCTCTGCATTCCTGTAGCAATGTGCTAATTTGGTCATTACATTGTGCTTATCGTTGCTATTATTGTAAATGCCTCGAAGTTGCTGACTTAAATTATACGCTTTCTTCAAATCTGGATACAATCCAAATGGCATTTGAGTTCTTTCGTTTTGACGTTTTCTTTATTATGTTATCAAAAGAATTATGAATTTATAGGTGGTTGATCTAAATTGAAATTTTCCTTTTTAGCGTTTCCGTTTATAAAAGAGCGGCTATTACTTTTTTTAGTAATAGCGGCTCTTTTATAAAGTGTCGGGCTATTTGGCTGCAAGTCCTTGTCAAGTTGCGTTGCACTTCACCTGCCTGTGTGCTTTCCACTACTATCCCTAATTCGATTCTGGATTTAAAATCAGGATCACTCCTATATATAAGGTATAGAGATAAAACTTAAATTAATTATGCTCAATCATCGCTGTTGGTTTCAGCCATGGGCTGATCTATGGTTGGATTTCGTAGTAATAAGCGTTCTGGTACTTGCTATAAAAAGCGATACATAGTACTCCCTGGATATAGTAGGTATAAGAAGAAGCATAGGAGCGTGCCTAAAACAAGAACAACCAAATCAATCAAAAGACGCTACGGGACTAGTTATTGCGTTATTTGAGTTGCTCTATTTAAACGTTAGCAATGATTAAGAAAAAACTTTTGACTTCAAGCTTCAGGTTTAGAGCGTGTTAAAAAAAATGTTTTAAAATTTTTTAAAAAAGCGCTTAAAAAGTATTGAATAGTGGTTTAAACTCGCTACTTTTGCACCCGCAACAACGCAGTCGTTCTTTAAAATACTGACAAGCACATCAAATTAAGATTAGAAATTATTTTCTAAAAAAGATTTAAAAAAGCTTGTGAGATTCGAAAGTCCTTACTACATTTGCACCCCGCAAAACAAGCAAAGTTCCTTGACAGATTGATAAGAAAATTAGAAGAAAAGAGGGATAAAATTTCTCAAAAAAAACTTCAAATTTTTCTTGCCAGTTAAGAAAACAAGTTTTACTTTTGCAGCCGCTTCCAGAGACACACCATGTGAGTTGAACGAGGCGAAAAAAACAAGAAGAACACGTTCCTAGACATATTGAATTGACAGCCGTCACGCTAACAAGCGTGACACAAGAATAAGAGTAATAGAATCGAAAGATTTGAATAACACCGATAGAATTGGAGTCGCATAATAATAGTCAAGCTTAGCTTGACGCACAATATACGATGAAGAGTTTGATCCTGGCTCAGGATGAACGCTAGCGGCAGGCTTAACACATGCAAGTCGAGGGGTATAGGTTTTCGGACCTAGAGACCGGCGCACGGGTGCGTAACGCGTATGCAATCTACCTTTTACAGCGGGATAGCCCAGAGAAATTTGGATTAATACCGCATAGTATAGCAGTTTCGCATGAAACCACTATTAAAGTCACAACGGTAAAAGATGAGCATGCGTCCCATTAGTTAGTTGGTAAGGTAACGGCTTACCAAGACTACGATGGGTAGGGGTCCTGAGAGGGAGATCCCCCACACTGGTACTGAGACACGGACCAGACTCCTACGGGAGGCAGCAGTGAGGAATATTGGACAATGGGCGCAAGCCTGATCCAGCCATGCCGCGTGCAGGATGACGGTCCTATGGATTGTAAACTGCTTTTATACGAGAAGAAACACTACTTCGTGAAGTAGCTTGACGGTATCGTAAGAATAAGGATCGGCTAACTCCGTGCCAGCAGCCGCGGTAATACGGAGGATCCAAGCGTTATCCGGAATCATTGGGTTTAAAGGGTCCGTAGGCGGTTTAGTAAGTCAGTGGTGAAAGCCCATCGCTCAACGGTGGAACGGCCATTGATACTGCTAGACTTGAATTATTAGGAAGTAACTAGAATATGTAGTGTAGCGGTGAAATGCTTAGAGATTACATGGAATACCAATTGCGAAGGCAGGTTACTACTAATGGATTGACGCTGATGGACGAAAGCGTGGGTAGCGAACAGGATTAGATACCCTGGTAGTCCACGCCGTAAACGATGGATACTAGCTGTTGGGCGCAAGTTCAGTGGCTAAGCGAAAGTGATAAGTATCCCACCTGGGGAGTACGTTCGCAAGAATGAAACTCAAAGGAATTGACGGGGGCCCGCACAAGCGGTGGAGCATGTGGTTTAATTCGATGATACGCGAGGAACCTTACCAAGGCTTAAATGTAGATTGACCGGTTTGGAAACAGACTTTTCGCAAGACAATTTACAAGGTGCTGCATGGTTGTCGTCAGCTCGTGCCGTGAGGTGTCAGGTTAAGTCCTATAACGAGCGCAACCCCTGTTGTTAGTTGCCAGCGAGTCATGTCGGGAACTCTAACAAGACTGCCAGTGCAAACTGTGAGGAAGGTGGGGATGACGTCAAATCATCACGGCCCTTACGCCTTGGGCTACACACGTGCTACAATGGCCGGTACAGAGAGCAGCCACTGGGCGACCAGGAGCGAATCTACAAAACCGGTCACAGTTCGGATCGGAGTCTGCAACTCGACTCCGTGAAGCTGGAATCGCTAGTAATCGGATATCAGCCATGATCCGGTGAATACGTTCCCGGGCCTTGTACACACCGCCCGTCAAGCCATGGAAGCTGGGGGTGCCTGAAGTCGGTGACCGCAAGGAGCTGCCTAGGGTAAAACTGGTAACTAGGGCTAAGTCGTAACAAGGTAGCCGTACCGGAAGGTGCGGCTGGAACACCTCCTTTCTAGAGCCTTAGTGTTAGTAGTAATACACGCTAGGGAAAGAAGACAAAGATTTTATAGGTATAGAATGTGGGTATTTTATTACTCTTGCTGTTAGTTCAAATAATACAATTAAGTAAAAGATAAACGATTTAGGATTGTTGAATGCTGATTATTGATTGCAGATTTTAAATCTGAGATCAAAAGTCGTTAATCATAAATCAGAAATCACCTTGTCTCGTAGCTCAGCTGGTTAGAGTACTACACTGATAATGTAGGGGTCGACAGTTCGAGTCTGTCCGAGACAACAATTACTTAAAAAAAAGAAGAATCTAGAGTTAGCAATTCACAACTCATTTGGATGTACGGTAAAGTTACAGAAAACTGAACACTGAAACATTGCCAACTGTATTGGGGGATTAGCTCAGCTGGCTAGAGCGCCTGCCTTGCACGCAGGAGGTCAACGGTTCGACTCCGTTATTCTCCACAAGATGCTGAAATAAATTCAGCATAAAAGTTCATTGACATATTGAGATAAGAAAATAATAAAAAGTAGAAAGCATTTTTTACTTGTTTATCATTAGGCAAGTAAAAGAAACGGCGCATTTTAATTAATGTGTTGGTACAATAAGCAAAATAAGGGCGTATGGGGGATGCCTTGGCTCTCAGAGGCGATGAAAGGCGTGATAAGCTGCGAAAAGCTACGGGGACGAGCACACATCGATTGATCCGTAGATACCTGAATGGGGCAACCCACTATGTTGAAGACATAGTACACCGATAGGTGGGCAAACCCGCTGAACTGAAACATCTAAGTAGGCGGAGGAGAAGAAAACAAAAGTGATTCCGTAAGTAGTGGCGAGCGAACGCGGATTAGCCCAAACCAAAGATGTTACGGCATATTTGGGGTTGTAGGACCACGACATTTGTTGCGGATAGAATTAGAATCTACTGGAAAGTAGAGCCATAGAAGGTGATAGCCCTGTATAAGTAATAGAAGATAACGATAGTGGTATCCTGAGTAGGGCGGGGCACGTGAAACCCTGTCTGAATTTGGCGGGACCATCCGCTAAGGCTAAATACTCCTGAGAGACCGATAGTGAACCAGTACCGTGAGGGAAAGGTGAAAAGAACCGTGAATAACGGAGTGAAATAGATCCTGAAACCATACGCTTACAAGCGGTCGGAGCCCTTTTGTGGGGTGACGGCGTGCCTTTTGCATAATGAGCCTACGAGTTAACGTTGCTGGCAAGGATAAGTGGTTAAGCCACGGATCCGTAGCGAAAGCGAGTCTGAATAGGGCGCTTTAGTCAGTAGTGTTAGACGCGAAACCGTGTGATCTACCCATGGACAGGTTGAAGCTGTGGTAACACACAGTGGAGGACCGAACCCGTTGACGTTGAAAAGTCTTGGGATGATCTGTGGGTAGGGGTGAAAGGCCAATCAAACTCGGAAATAGCTCGTACTCCCCGAAATGCATTTAGGTGCAGCGTTAGTTATAAAGTTATATAGAGGTAGAGCTACTGATTGGATGCGGGGGCTTCACCGCCTACCAATTCCTGACAAACTCCGAATGCTATATAATGTTCACTAACAGTGAGGGCTTGGGTGCTAAGGTCCAAGTCCGAGAGGGAAAGAACCCAGACCATCAGCTAAGGTCCCCAAATATATACTAAGTTGAAAGAACGAGGTTTGTCTGCCCAGACAGCTAGGATGTTGGCTTGGAAGCAGCCATTCATTTAAAGAGTGCGTAACAGCTCACTAGTCGAGCGGACGAGCATGGATAATAATCGGGCATAAGTATATTACCGAAGCTATGGATTTACGATTTATTTCGTAAGTGGTAGGGGAGCATTCTAACAGGGTTGAAGGTGTGTTGTAAAGCATGCTGGACTGGTTAGAAAAGAAAATGTAGGCATAAGTAACGATAATGCGGGCGAGAAACCCGCACACCGAAAGACTAAGGTTTCCACAGCTATGCTAATCAGCTGTGGGTTAGTCGGGACCTAAGGCGAACCCGAAAGGGACAGTCGATGGACAACGGGTTAATATTCCCGTACTAGTTATTACTGTGATGGGGTGACGGAGTGATGAAAGCGCCGCGAACTGACGGAATAGTTCGTTGAAGTACCTACCTATAAGGCCCGCAGGCAAATCCACGGGCTTTGGGGAAATACGATAGTACTCGGATACTTCGGTAGAAGAGATAGTGCGCCTAAGGGCTTCCAAGAAAAACCTCTAAACTTCAGGTAATAAGTACCCGTACCGCAAACCGACACAGGTAGTCGAGGAGAGAATCCTAAGGTGCTCGAGAGATTCATGGCTAAGGAATTAGGCAAAATAGACCCGTAACTTCGGGAGAAGGGTCGCCAGCAGTAATGCTGGCCGCAGTGAAGAGGTCCAGGCGACTGTTTATCAAAAACACAGGGCTCTGCAAAATCGTAAGATGAAGTATAGGGCCTGACACCTGCCCGGTGCTGGAAGGTTAAGTGGAGATGTTATGAGCAATCAGAAGCATTGAAATGAAGCCCCAGTAAACGGCGGCCGTAACTATAACGGTCCTAAGGTAGCGAAATTCCTTGTCGGGTAAGTTCCGACCTGCACGAATGGTGTAACGATCTGGACACTGTCTCAGCCATGAGCTCGGTGAAATTGTAGTAACGGTGAAGATGCCGTTTACCCGCAGTGGGACGAAAAGACCCTGTGCACCTTTACTATAGCTTAGTATTGACCTTGGATAAATGATGTGTAGGATAGGTTGGAGACTGTGAAGTGGCGTCGCTAGGCGTTGTGGAGTCATTGTTGAAATACAACCCTTTGTTTATCTGAGGCCTAACCCCGTGATTGCGGGGGACATTGCTTGGTGGGTAGTTTGACTGGGGTGGTCGCCTCCAAAAGAGTAACGGAGGCTTCTAAAGGTTCCCTCAGTACGCTTGGTAACCGTGCGTAGAGTGCAATGGCATAAGGGAGCTTGACTGAGAGACATACAGGTCGATCAGGTACGAAAGTAGAGCATAGTGATCCGGTGGTTCCGCATGGAAGGGCCATCGCTCAAAGGATAAAAGGTACGCCGGGGATAACAGGCTGATCTCCCCCAAGAGCTCATATCGACGGGGGGGTTTGGCACCTCGATGTCGGCTCGTCACATCCTGGGGCTGGAGAAGGTCCCAAGGGTTGGGCTGTTCGCCCATTAAAGTGGCACGCGAGCTGGGTTCAGAACGTCGTGAGACAGTTCGGTCTCTATCTACTGTGGGCGCAAGAAATTTGAGTGGATCTGATTCTAGTACGAGAGGACCGAATTGGACAAACCTCTAGTGTATCTGTTGTCACGCCAGTGGCATGGCAGAGTAGCTACGTTTGGAAGGGATAAGCGCTGAAAGCATATAAGCGCGAAACCCACCACAAGATGAGATTTCTTTTAAGGGTCGTGGGAGATGACCACGTTGATAGGCTATAGATGTAAAGGCAGTAATGTCATAGTCGAGTAGTACTAATAACCCGTAAGCTTATGTACGCTTTTCCTCCGTGCTTCGGCCCGGAGGAAGAAACTTTCTAATAATTTACTTTTTCTTTATCTCAGTATGTTAAGATATTGTGTAATGTTAATTAGCTCCAGGCTAGTTACCCATTGCAAAACGACCTTAAGGTGGTTATTGCGGCGGGGCTCACCTCTTCCCATCCCGAACAGAGTAGTTAAGCCCGCCTGCGCAGATGGTACTGCAGTTATGTGGGAGAGTATGTCGTCGCCTTTCTTTAAAAACCCTTCATCAAGAGATGAGGGGTTTTTTGTTTTATAAAAGGTTAGGATTCTATGAGTAGTGTCGGATCAAAGCAAATTTTGGATCAAAGCGAATACCTATGGGGAAGCCATGGACCAACACAAAAACCTGTGGAGCAGAAAAGATTAAGCATATATCTTAGTTAGTCGAAAAAGGAAAAATTCTACATTCCTAACACCTCTGAATCGTGATCTAAATGCTTTTATTTTTGCATTGAAAGATTCTGCTGAAGCATTAGTACTTCTATTGTCAAAATAGTGGATCAACACGAAAACCTGTGGAGCAGCAAAAATTAAGCATATATATTCGTTAGTCGAAAAAGGAAAAATTCTACATTCCTAACACCTCTGAATCGTGATCTAAATGCTTTTATTTTTGCATTGAAAGATTCTGCTGAAGCATTAGTACTTCTATTGTCAAAGTAGTTCAATATTGTTTGATAGTGAGTCATAATGGTACGGGAGATTGTACCGAAAGACTTAAACCCAGATTGATTTACTTTTTCATGCCATTTGGCTAATTTCGCAAAAGCAATAATTTTATCCGTTGTGTGCTCAAAGATGCCACGAAGCTCTTGAGTTAGGTTATATCCTTTTTGAATATCAGGATATAATTCAAATAGTAAGCCAGCACGTTCTATTTGGTTTGGTGTCCATTTAGATTTGTTTTTATACAAGAAATAACGACTCCTTGCCAGTAATTGTTTAAGAGTATCGCCATTAGAGAGTGTTTTAGATTCGAAATTTACTTTTGACTTCCTTGCTCGTTCTATTGCGTCATTTTCTTGATCTATGGCTTCCCAACGATATTTGATCCTGATTTCCTGGAGTGCTTCTGTAGCCAGCTTCTGCACATGGAAACGATCAACCACACGAGTTGCATTAGGAAAACATTTTCGAGCAATTAAGCCCATATTACCGGCCATATCCAAAGTAATTTCTTTGACTAGGTTTCTTTGTTTAAGAGGGATTTTTTCAATAATTGATATTACTGTTTCTGCTTTAGTTCCTGCAACCATGGCTACAATGGTTCCTTTCTTTCCTTTAGCAGATTTACTGGTCAGAATTGTATAGAGCTCTCCGTTAGAGAGAGATGTTTCATCTATAGATAAATACTTTCGAATGTTCTTAGGGAAAAGAAGCCATTTTTTAGCATGTCCTAGTTGATCCCAAGTTTTAAAGTCACTTAAGTAGTCTTTGTATTGAGACAACAAATTTCTCCCCTTAACTCCATAAAAAGAAGCGATAGCATTACAATCATTTGGACTGGAATCTATTGATCTCTTTTAAAAAAGACGCAAACTCCTGTGTTACACGAGTTCCGTCTGCTACTAAATTCCAATCTCTAAAGACTACTTTGCCAGTATCTTCGTTAAGCCATCTTCTTCGAGTGATATGAAGATATACCTGATGTCCACGAATAGGAAAATCTTGAACCGTTATCTCTTCAAAGAATCCTTTTGAACTCAATTTAGATCCTCGGTATTCTTCAGGAATTGAATTGATCTCCTTTAGATACAAATGAATTATCTCGTCTCCTTTTTTATAGGACGTAAGTTCAAAGTAGTCTACTATTATTTCTGGTAACAATAATTTAAGGATCTCGATAAAAGAGTCTTGCATTGGTATGTAATTTAGCAATACAAATATCTAGATTTTAATATTTCCCCACAACAATATGTATTGATCCTTAAATACCTCAGACGGTATTGTTTCTAAAAAGGTACTTATACAGTAAAATTAGAATGCCATTATTTCAAGACATTTAAGGAAGGAAGCATATTCCTGATTGTAGTAGATAGATTAGGTATAAATCTGTATTGCGAGTCAAAATGGCATACACACTTACTTGCACTTTTATTCTTTAAATCGTGAAAATTATTTGTTGTAATAGTGTAAATGTGTTATTTTTTGGCATAACGTCCTTAAAAACGAGAATGTCTTGACCGATTTCGATTAAATAAAATCACCTCATAATTTACAAGTTATCTGTTGTTAATTGATTTGTTTATGTGGAAAACAGCTCACTTTTATATTGCCATACGATCCATACAAACAGTCCGAAATACATCACACAAATTACAAATTTAATAAAGCTTGACGCTAAAAACCCCACAAATGATCCTGCAGCAGCTTTTAGCGCTCTGTTGTGATCTTTATAATCGTAGATAAGTTCACCAACTAATGCACCCACAAATGGACCAATTAGGAATCCAAAAGGAACAGGGGCGAAAATCCCGATTACTAATCCAATGTTTGTTCCCCAAATCCCATACGAGCTGCCTCCAAATTTTTTTGTGCCTTTAGCAGGAATTATATAATCTAAAACTGAGATGATGAGTGTGATTAATAAAGCAATTCCAAGTATCCAATAGTTAGCTGGAACAGCTTTAGTAAAATAAAGTAAGGCTAAGCCAACCCAACTAATCGAAGGTCCCGGCAAAACGGGTAAAAAACTACCTAACAGACCACCTATTATGCATAAAAAAGCAAGTATTAGTATAATCAAATCCATAAGTTTATTTTTAGTAATTTTGAAAACGCAAATCTAAGGTATAAAAAGTGATGATAAGGATCAAAGAAATCATAATAGTGTTTTTTGTACTCACTTTTTCGATTACAAAAGCACAAGATATAAAAGTAGATGACAATGATTTTTTGTTAAAAGAGCGTATTTATGAAAAAAATAAAAAGAAGGTACTGAATTATTCGATGAAACAGTTTGATGCACTATTTTTTGAGTTTTCCGATAAAAAATCAAACGCAAATTTAGTTCTTACTAAAGAAGAATTCTATAATTACACGATTCAAATTGCTATTTTTTCGGATCGATTGGCTTCTTTATATCCGGATGAAAAAGAGATAGCAGAAAAAAGCAAGGAAAAATGGTTTGCTGAAAGCTACGAAGATTATTTGCTTTCTAAAGTATCGCAAAAAAAATAATTGTATTTTTATAAAATATTAGTTCACTTGAAAATAAAAAACCTTGAAGCACTATTACCTCTTTTTACTAATTACTCTTTTTAGTTCCTGCCAGTATCTCAAAAAGCAAGTGCCTTCGGAAAAGGAGTTGCTGCAAAAGGAACTGAAAGGGATCAACTGGAAAGAGGTGGATGAATATCCTTCTGTTTCAGATTGTGAAAATATTGATAATAAAGAACAGCGTCATCAATGCTTTTTTGCAGTTTTAACGCAATTAATTCAACAAAAATTAAGTAGTGACACACTTTCGGTCTTGTATCCAAAATTGGATACAATCGAAGTCAAAGTTACTATTTTCCCTAATGCTACTATGCACTTCGAACCTCAATTTCCTAAAGATTCAGTTGCCTACGATCGAATCAAAATTGATAGTATTTTAAAAGCCCGCTTGGTCGATTTTCCAAAAGTTAATCCTGCAATTAAACGTGGAGTTCCTGTAAAAACACAATTTATTCTTCCTGTAATTATAAAAGCGGAGTAGATAAATTATCTTTTGTAGCTTGTTATTAGGAGCTGTTTCCTGCTGTCCTCTATATTTTTTGTGCCGAACCCCGGCACAAAAAGATGCCGTTTCCATCAGGGCTACGAGTTTAGTCTAGCGAATGATTTATTGTCATACCAAATATAAATCTAAAATTGTCTTCCTTTCCATTCGTACTTGCCTATCAATGAATATAAAGTTACAAATACGCTGAAAAAAGGATAAAACAAACTACTTAAAACGAGATAGCGAATTGATTTTTGAGATAAAAACGTATTAGATTGGTAAATCAAAATAGAGTCTAAAATAAACTTTAATAAGAAGAGGAAAAACAAATCTTTATACATAATAAGACTAATAAGACTTAATCCAAAGGCAGTAATTACAGCTAAATTTCCAGCAAGTACGATTAAACCTAATGCTTTACCAAAACCACTTTGGTACGAACTAGTTTTAGAGGCCCAGCGCACTCTTTGATAAAACAAAGATTTCCAGCAATTCAATGGTTTTGTCGTAACAATTGTATTTTTCGATTTTAGATAATGAACATTTTTCGGAAATTTAATAATCCCTTTTTGTAGCAAGAACACATCATCACCACTCGCAATTTTGTCATTTCCATCAAAGCCATTTAATGCTGTAAAAAGCGATTTAGTGTAAGCAAAATTAGCACCGTTGCACATAAAACCTTTATTTATGCCAAAACTGCCAATGGTTGCACCTTGCAAACTGGCTAAATCCAATTGCTGAAAATGATGCAGAAACGAATTGTTACAATCATAAGTAACTGCACTAGCAATCATGGAAACATCATGCAGTTGAATGTAATTGTCTAAGGTTAACAACCAATTTTCAGGAACTATACAGTCAGCGTCTGTCGTGATAACCCATTTTGAATTGACATAATGCATTGCTGTGGTAATAGCATCCTTCTTTGGTGAATTAGAATTTCTATTGTTAGTTATTACTGACACTTGGAAATCAAAATCTAATAATTGAAATTTTTCTTCCGATTCATCGTCAACTAAAAGAACTTTAAACAATTCTACAGGATAATTCAACTTAGATAAACTGTCTAGTAAAAAAGGTAAATTTTCATTTTCGTTGCGAAAAGGAACAATTATAGTAAATTTTGTTTTTGGGTTTAAGCCAATATAATCAATAGTGTTTATTTTAGTAAAACCATAAATTAAAAGTCCAATAGGCACTGTATAAATCAAAACCACCAAAAATAAAACGATTGTAATCATATTACTTTTATTGAGTTTTGTCTAACTCTCCTTTGGAGAGAGTTGGGGAGAGGACTTTAAAATTTAACACATAATAACTACCAATTATTACTGGTAGAACAACATTTAGAAACCACATCAAAGTCGAAATAAAAATAACAATCCATTCATTAACTCCTAAAATACCAAAGAAGTAGACTGCAACGCTACCTTTTACGGCAAAATCTAAAAACTGAAATGTAGGTAAAGAAGAAGCTAGAAAGTAAACACTGGTTATTGCCGACATAAGTGTTAAATATGGCAAGTCCACATCAAAAGCAAGAAATAAAAAATAGTACTGATGCGAGAAAACAATATACCTACAAATGGCTAAAAGTATGTTTTTCCTGTGAATCGATTTTGGAATTTCATTTATCTTATGAATTAGTTTTTCAATCGAGTAGCCTTTGAGAGTTAATTTTTTCACCGAAAATAATAGGGCAAAAGTAAAAGATAAGACTCCAAAAAGAATCAAAACTGTTCTTGTGTTAACAACATTATAGGTGCCATTAAAATACAACAAGCCAAAAATTCCAAATAACACAGTTAATACCATTTGGATTCCATTACAGATCAAATTTAAAAATACAATTTGTTTTGTTTCAGATTTATGATAGAAAATTGCTTTTCCTGCATATTCTCCCACACCATTTGGTGTAAATAACCCTGCGGTTAGGGCCGCAAGTACTTGCCTTGTAGCCTCTGCTTTGGAAATTTTATGAATAATAATTACGAGATTCTGCCATTTTAAAATTTCAAAAAAACGGTTTAAAACACTTAGTAGCAAAATAAAACCAACTCCTGCAACAGACTGATTTTTCTGAAACAAAATAAGAAACTTATCCCAATCTAGTTTGTCGTTATTTGCCAGTTGATTGTAAATAAAATAAAACGCACCACCCACAATCAAAAGTTTGATTATAAGAACAAGGAATTGCTTAGTTTTGTGTGGAATTGAAATCATATGTGCAAAGAAAAGAAAACTTTGAACTTGAAACGATTATCCACAAATAAAACTTTTGGTCAAAAAGTACTTTTTGATTTAGGTAACTAATGATAATAGAATTAATTTTTAAGCAATTGATGTTGTCAATATATAGTATCGTTGGAGATTTAAAAGAAGCTAATTAAGTAAAACCTTCAGTTAATTTGAAATTTAATTTTTTATAGAAAAGAATAGTACTGTTATAATACTTTTTATTTTTATGGTTTTAATAAATGCAAGTCCTATTTCTGCTCAAATTCGTGCAGTTCCTTTATGGGAAACCATACCTGGTGCAATTCCTGCAATTGACCATGAGGAGGAGTCAAGAGTAGATGAGCAGGGTAATCGAACAGGAATAATGAAGGTAACAGAACCCACTTTGAAAATTTTCTTAGTAGATAATAAAAACACTAAAAACGCAGCTGTCATTATATGTCCAGGAGGTGGCTATGCACTTTTGTCTAATGAAAAGGAAGGGGATAAAGTTGCGGTTTGGCTTAACTCAATTGGTGTTTCAGCTTTTGTTCTTAAATACCGATTGCCAAGTGACATGATCATGGAAGACAAGACTGTCGGTCCATTACAAGATGCGCAAGAAGCTATGAGAATAGTACGTAGACATGCTGATGAATGGAATCTAGATGCGACTAAAATAGGAGTTTTAGGATTTTCGGCAGGAGGTCATTTGGCATCAACTTTATCAACGCACTATAATGATACGGTATACAAAACCAATGATAATATAAGTTCTCGTCCTGATTTTTCTATTTTGATTTATCCTGTCATTTCGATGGATGAAACAACAACCCATAAAGTTTCTAAAGAAAATTTATTAGGTGAAAAACCAAGTAACGAATTGATTGCTAAGTTTTCGAATGAAAAACAGGTAGATTCCAACACTCCAACAACATTTTTAGTTCATGCAACGGATGACAAATCAGTAGTTGTAGAAAATAGTATTACTTATTATTTAGCTTTAAAAAGACATAATGTGCCAGCTGAAATGCATCTTTATGAAACTGGAGGACACGGATTTAGTTTAGGAGATGATGGAACCAATCAAAATTGGCCACTAGCTTGCGAAAAATGGATGATTTCTAAAAAGCTTATCACTACTGATTTAGTTAAAAAATAATTATGTTAAACGAACGTATCATATTGGGAATTGATCCCGGAACAACGATTATGGGTTTTGGATTGATAAAAATTGTCAATAAAAAAATGGAGTTTTTGCAATTAAATGAGCTGCAACTTTCCAAATATGATAATCATTACCAAAAACTAAAAATAATTTTTGAACGTACTATTGAGTTAATCGATACACATAATCCGGACGAAATTGCAATTGAAGCGCCTTTCTTTGGGAAAAATGTACAGTCGATGCTCAAATTAGGACGCGCGCAAGGTGTGGCTATGGCTGCGGGACTTTCAAGAGACATTCCTATTACGGAATACGAACCTAAGAAAATAAAAATGGCTATTACTGGAAATGGAAATGCTAGTAAAGAGCAAGTAGCTAAAATGCTTCAACAGCTTTTAGGTCTCAAGGAATTACCTAAAAATCTCGATTCAACTGATGGATTAGCAGCTGCTGTTTGTCATTTTTTCAATTCTGGAAAAGTGGTTGGAGAAAAGAGCTATACGGGTTGGGATGCTTTTGTGAAGAATAACGAGTCTCGTGTTAAAAAGTAATGCGATAATTATAAATTTTATCAATTATCTAGTCTTCTAATTCCCAAATTATCTAATTTAAAAATGTCCGGAATCTATATTCATATTCCTTTTTGTAAGCAAGCTTGTCATTATTGCGACTTTCATTTTTCGACTTCTATGAAGAGGAAGGAAGAGATGGTTTTGGCTTTGGCCAAAGAAATTCATTTGAGAAAAGACGAGTCATCTGAAGAAACCATTGAAACCATTTATTTTGGTGGTGGAACGCCAAGTGTTCTGACTTCTGCTGAAATCAATTTCTTGATTGATGCCGTTTATCAGAATTATAAGGTTGTCGAAAAGCCTGAAATTACTTTAGAAGCTAATCCAGATGATTTGTCAGAAGAACGAATATTGGAATTGTCAAAAAGTAAAATTAACCGATTAAGCATCGGAATTCAGTCTTTCTATGAAGATGATTTGAAAATGATGAACCGTGCACATAATTCGGCGGAAGCCAAAAGATGTCTTGAATTTGCTACTCAATATTTCGAGAATATTTCACTCGATTTGATTTATGCTATTCCTGGAATGAGGAATGAAAAATGGAAACAAAATATTGAAATGGCCTTGTATTTCGGGATTCCGCACATTTCTAGTTATGCTCTGACGGTGGAACCCAAAACGGCTTTAAACAAACTGATTCAGACCGGAAAAATTACTGCACCTAATGATGAAGCGGCGCAAGAACATTTTGCTATTTTGGTCGAAACTCTAGAATCGAAAGGATTTGTACATTATGAATTGTCTAATTTTGCGAAAGAGAATTATTTCTCTAAGAATAACTCGGCCTATTGGTTGGGTAAGAAATACATTGGTATCGGGCCTTCGGCACATAGCTATAATGGAATTGCCAGAAGTTGGAACGTAGCTAATAACCCAATTTATCTCAAATCCATTCAAGAAGATAAATTGCCAAATGAATCCGAAATTTTATCTGTAACTGATCGTTATAATGAATATATTATGACGGGTTTGAGAACGATTTGGGGTGTTTCTTTTGATCGAGTTGAAAAAGAATTTGGTGTTGAATATTTGAATTATCTAAATAAGCAAACTAAAAAGTATCTTGATGATGATTTGCTTTTTATTGAAGTTGACATTTTAAAACCAACTAAAAAAGGAAAGTTTTTGACTGACGGGATTGCGTCGGACTTATTTTACTTAAATTTGGAATAGTATAACCACTAAGCTCACAAAGGAAGCGCAGTGCTCACAAGGCTTTGTGGTCTTAGTTTAATCTTTGCGCTCTTTGCGGTTAAATAAAACTATGATAGCAAGAATCAATAATTTAGAAGTCGACTTATCAAAACCTCTTGATGTTTCGATTCCTCTGACAAATACAGAGGAAAATCCTATTGCCTGGTATATTGAAAAACCAGAGATAGAACCGGTTGTTTTTGGCGATTGGATTGGAAGTGTTCAGAAAGGAGCTTCTACAAATTTTAATACTATTTCCTTTAACCCACATGGTCACGGAACACACACGGAATGTTTAGGCCATATTACGAGAGAATTTTATAGTATCAATCGATCCTTGAAACAATTCTTTTTTCTAGCGGAGTTAGTTACAATCGAACCAGAAAAACATCGAGAAGATTGGGTGATAACAAAAAACCAAATTGAAAACAGTTTGCAAGGAAAAACTCCGGAAGCTTTATTAATTAGGACTTTACCTAATTTTAAAGTCAAAAAATCTTTAAATTATTCTAATACAAATCCACCTTATCTCAGTGAGGAAGCGGCACGTTTTATTTGTGAAAGTAACATTAAACATTTACTAATCGATTTGCCTAGTATAGATAAAGAGAAAGATGAGGGCAAATTATTGGCGCACAAGGCTTTTTGGAACGTGAAGAATGTTAATAACCTCAATTCAGATGCCAGATTAGAAGCAACAATTACTGAAATGATTTTTGTTGCTGATGAAATTAAAGATGGAAGTTATTTACTGAATTTACAAATCGCTTCATTTGAGAATGATGCGAGTCCGAGTAAGCCAGTTTTATATGCTTTTTTAAATATTTAAAAATGAATGTAATAACTGTATCAACCGATAAAAATAAATTAGATGTTCCGTTTATTCAACAATTCTTAAAGGATATTTATTGGGCTGCAGGACGAACAATCGAAGAGGTTCAAACTTCTATTGATCACTCGTTTTGCTTTGGAATTTATCTTGACGATAAACAAATAGGTTTTGCTAGGGTAATTACTGATTACGTTGTTTTTGCTTATTTGATGGATGTTTTTATCGCTGAAGAACATCGTGGCAAGTGTTACTCGTCTATTTTAATTGACAATATGATGAAGGAACCTCAGCTTCAGAATATTAAAATTTGGAGATTGGCAACTAAAGACGCACATTTTTTATATCGAAAATTTGGTTTTAATGAATTGGCAAATCCAGAAAAATTAATGGAAAAAATCATCACATGAATCTAGAAAGTTATTACGATTATTGCCTTTTGAAAAAAGGAGTGACAGAGCATTTTCCTTTCGATGACGATACTTTAGTTTTCAAGGTTGGCGGAAAGCTCTTTGCGCTTTCTTCATTAAAAAAATGGGAAATTCAAGAGCCCTCTGTCAATTTGAAATGTGAACCAGATCGCGCTGCTGAACTACGAGCTCAATTTGATGATATAAGGCCGGGATTTCACATGAGTAAAGTTCATTGGAATACAATAAATATTAATAAAGGAGTTGCAGATGTTATTGTCAAAGAATTAATTGATCATTCCTACGATTTGGTTTTCAAAAGTTTAACAAAGAAATTGCAAAGTGAAATTCACGAATTATAAAATTAGGTATTACTTTTGTGATGCAGCTTAACATAAACAATAAATAGAAACTGAAATAATTCAGCATAAACATGAAGGAACAATTTAAAAAGTTTTTAAACGAAGAGCAAGATCCTAAAGCTATTGAAAAGATAGCCTCAAAATTGAGTGATTTATTGATGAAAAATGAGGAAATCGGATATATTGCAGTTCAAAAAAAGCCGGCAATTACCGTTTTACCAGATGGTATTGTAATGACAAATAAACGAATTATTATTTGTCAACCTAAAAATCTAGGGCTTTCAATGGATTTTACAGATTATACTTGGGATCAAATTGAAGCCACTTTTGTAAAAGAAAATATATTAGGATCAGAGTTTTCATTTTCAACTAAAACGGATATGACAGTTTCCATAGATTATATCCCAAAAATTCAAGCTAGGAAGATATTTACTTATGCTAAAGAACAATTAGACATCTTAAAAAATGGTCCTGTTGTAGCGGATGCAATTGTTGAACAAGAAGTTATCGACTCTTTTGAGGAAGTGGAAGTTGTTGAAGAAGTTGAGGCTGAAGAAGTGACTCATTTTGCTGAAATAATGCCGGTTTCCCCGCCTGTTTTCAATATGGAAAAGGAGGATTTTCATTCTGAAATTCAAACAACAAAAGAGCATGGATTAAGCGGTTTGTCACAAGACGAACTTTTCGAGAAATTGCAAAATTATAAAAAACTTCTAGACAACGGATTAATCATGCAAGGAGAGTATGACGCTTTCAAAAAAGAAATTTTAAGTTTTATGTAATAAGTTTTAAAGTCAAAAGGTAACTTACTACCTTTTGACTTTTAGTTTTTCAACAGAAATACTATAAAGTTCTTTTCTGTTTTTCTACAAAATTATGAGTTTGCAGTTCTAGTAATTCAGTGGCTTTTTTGCGTTGAAGATCATATAAATTTTTGTCTTCTTTAATATCTTCATACACTTTATCGTGCATTGCAGCACTCGTTTTTACTAGTAAAGTGCGTTGGTATTTGTTTTGGTCTAATGTAGCTTTTAAAGCTGTTTCTAGATCTTCGAGTTTAAAGTCATATTCTCCTTTTGGCGATAATAGCTTGGCTATAATTGGAGAAGTTTCGATTGCTAAAAATAACAGCATGATAAAGAATGACGGTAACCAAGGCAATTTGTCTAAAGCGTTTATTCGTGCCATTAATCCGTCAAAACCATCTATAATTGGTTGGGTTTCTGTTATTTTTTTGTCTAAATCGGCTTGAAGTGTTTTTGTTTTGCTCTCTTTTTCGGCAATTTTAGCCAAATTTGTTTTTTTAAGGGTGTCCAATTGGGCGAAAGCCAAATTATGTTTAGCTATTTTTTCTTTAAAAACTGGACCTTTGCCTAGTTTTTTAGTTCCAGCAGTTCCTTCTGCTTCGGTGATATAGGTTTCGTATAAGGTATTTACCTCTTTCTCTTTTTTAGTAATATCCGATTTAAGGCTGTCAATTTCAGCTTTGTTTTTGTCTAAATCACTTTTGAAATAGTTGGCTACTTCCTTTTTATTATTCAAAGCCATGGCATTTTTCTCTTTCAATAAGACAGTGTTTATTTCCTTTTCAAAGATTTTAATTTCTAATGGTTTTGAAATGACGATTGCAATAATAACCGCTAAAATAACTCGAGGAGTTGCTTGTAGAAATTCACTTCCAAATTTGTCTCTTTTTCGAATAGTAGAAACAATAAAACGATCTAGATTGAAAATGAGTAAACTCCAAACTAATCCAAATAGTATTGCAGGATAAGCACTGTCAAAAACAGTGAATAAGGCGTAAGCACTTGCAATAAATGCCATAACAGCAGTGAAGAAAACCGTAGCGCCAATACCTACGTATTTGGTTTGTTCGCCTTCAGAGCAGCCTTCGAGAATATCTTTATCTGCTCCAGAACAAAGAATAAAAAATTGTTTTAACATGATTGATTTGTTTTTCGATTAATTGATGGGGACAAATTTAACGCCAAATTGTAAATAATGGTATAAATAATTGATATGTTTTTAATTAGCTCCTTTCTGTGAGCCAAAAAAGCCGTTCATAAAGAACGGCTTTTCGGTTTTTTAATTAATAATGTGGTTAATTATATCTAGTAATGATTTTTTAAATTTATCTTCAAAATTAAGCTACAGGAGCACCAGCCATAATTTCTTGATTCGCAAATTCTTCAAATTTAGCAAAGTTTGCTTTAAATTTTTGACCTAATTCAACTGATTTTAAATCGTATAAATCTTGATCCTCCCAAGTGTTTCTTGGATTTAATATCTCACTAGGTACATTAGGACATGTTTGCGGAATTGCAATTCCAAATACTTTGTGATTTACAAACTCTACATCATCTAATTCGCCGTTTAGCGCGGCGGTAATCATGGCACGAGTATATTTTAATTTCATTCTGTTCCCTATTCCGTAAGGACCACCTGTCCATCCAGTATTGATTAACCAAACTTTTACATTAGCATCCTTCATTTTTTTGCTTAACATTTCAGCATATTTTGTAGGGTGTAAAGGCATGAATGGCGCTCCAAAACAAGCAGAGAAATTAGGTTGTGGCTCTGTTACACCAGCTTCAGTTCCGGCTACTTTTGCAGTATATCCAGAAATAAAGTGGTAAGCAGCTTGTCCAGGAGTTAGTTTTGCAATTGGAGGTAATATACCAAATGAATCAGCCGTTAGGAAAAATATATTTTTAGGATTGTTTCCTATTGAACCAGGTTGAATATTATCAATATGATAAATAGGATAACTTACACGAGTGTTTTGAGTTATAGAAACATCTTCATAATCAACTTTGTTTCTTTCTTTGTTGATGATGACATTCTCTAAAATAGCGCCTTTTTTTATGGCTCTAAAAATATCTGGCTCGTTTTCTTCAGAAAGATTTATCACTTTTGCGTAGCAGCCTCCTTCAAAATTAAAAACGGTATTTTCATTGGTCCAACCGTGTTCGTCGTCTCCAATTAATTTTCTATCTGGATCTGCAGAAAGCGTGGTTTTTCCAGTTCCTGATAAACCAAAGAAAATAGCGGTATCTCCTTTTTTTCCAACGTTTGCACTACAGTGCATTGGTAAGGTATTTTTGTCAACAGGAAGAATGAAGTTTAAGGCCGAAAAAATTCCTTTTTTCATTTCTCCAGTGTATCCTGTTCCGCCAATAAGCGCTACTTTTTTTGTAAAATTTATAATTGCAAAATTACTTTGACGTGTTCCATCAACTGTAGGATCTGCCATAAAGCTTGGAACACATAGCAAAGTCCAATCAGCTGCAAAGTTTTCAAGTTGATTTGATTCAGGTCTTAAAAACATGTTGTAGCAAAATAAATTTGCCCAAGGAGTCTCTGTAACCACACGAACATTTAGTCTATAGTTAGGATCTGCACATACGTACGAGTCTCTAACATAAACTTCTTTATTTGATAAATAAGCGGTCACTTTTTTATATAAAGCATCAAATGCTTCAGGTTCAAAAGGAATGTTTACTTTTCCCCACCAAACTTTGTTTTCCGTAATGCTATCTTTTACAATAAATCGATCTTCTGGAGAACGTCCAGTATATGCACCAGTATTAATTGCTAATGCGCCGTTATTGACCTCAACTCCTTGACCAAGAGCAATAGTTCTTTCGTGTAATTCGTCGGCTGATAATTGGTAATGAATCTTTGCGTTTTCAATTCCCATATCTTCTAGCGAAATCGATTGCGTAAACGGTGTGTTATTATTCATAAAATTAGGTATTGTGTAGTTTAATTTATCTAGTGTAAAATTATAACTTATATTTTATATATGTTGTGATTATCTTAGTTTTGTGATTTTTTGTTAAAATAATTCAAAAATAATGCTCCCCAAGCTATAATTAATAGGAGTCCGCCTATAGGAGTTACAAAACCAATTGTTTTAAAATCAAAAGGAGTAAGATGATTTGTTGCCAGTAAATAGATAGATCCTGAGAATAGAACAACACCAGAAAGAGTCAAGTAATAAATTTGTTTCTTCTTTTTTTGCGTGAGATCCGTTATTGTTCCAATGAACAGTAAAAACAGTGCATGATACATTTGATATTTGACACCTGTTTCAAAAGTGACGAGTTGGTCTATTGATAATACATTTTTTAGAGCATGTGCGCCAAAAGCACCTAATATTATTGCGATCATTCCAAAAACAGCTGCTGTAGTAATTATTTTCTTGTCCATTTTATCTATTTTGTTCCTTGCAAATTTATCTTTTATTGTAGTTAAATTAAAACATATTAGTAGATAGTTAACACTAACTTTTAGTCAAGTTATTCATTTTTGGAGCTTTTAGCTCAAAATATAGAATTTAAAAGTTTTTTTGTTGTTTATTGTTATAAATACAACATTTTTGTATGTTTGTGTTATAAATAACAAAAAATGAGAACAATCCTTATCATTGGGGCAGGAAGATCAGCTTCATCATTGATCCAATATCTTTTGGACAAATCAGAAAAAGAGAACTTGCATCTTGTAATAGGTGATTTATCATTAGCATTAGCTCAAAAGAAAACCAATAATCATCCCAATGCCACACCAATTGGACTGGATATTTTTGATGAAAATCAGAGGCGAAAAGCGATTCAAATGGCTGATATTGTTGTTTCAATGTTGCCTGCTCATTTGCACATTGAGGTAGCTAGAGATTGCATTGTTTATAAAAAGCATTTGGTTACCGCTTCCTATGTTAGTGATGCTATGCAAGAATTAGATGCTGCTGCCAAAGAGAATAATCTTATTTTCATGAATGAAATTGGGCTTGATCCAGGGATTGATCATATGAGCGCCATGAAAGTAATTGATGAAATAAAAGATAAGGGAGGCAAAATGTTGCTTTTTGAATCTTTTTGTGGTGGACTTGTCGCTCCCGAATCAGATACTAATCTTTGGAATTACAAATTTACTTGGGCGCCTCGTAATGTCGTTTTAGCTGGGCAAGGTGGCGCTGCCAAATTTATTCAAGAAGGTACTTATAAATATATTCCGTATTGTAATTTATTTCGTAGGACTGAATTTTTGGATGTGGAGGGATACGGTAGATTTGAAGGGTATTCCAATAGAGACTCTTTAAAATACCGTTCTGTTTATGGTTTAGATGATGTACTTACTTTATATAGAGGTACGATTCGGAAAGTAGGATTTTCTAAAGCGTGGAATATGTTTGTTCAACTAGGTATGACGGATGATAGTTATCTTATGGAAGATTCTGAAAATATGAGTTATAGAGAATTTGTAAATTCTTTTTTACCTTATCATCCCACGGATTCAGTAGAAATTAAAACGCGTTTGATTTTAAAAATTGACCAAGATGATATCATGTGGGACAAACTATTAGAATTGGACTTATTCAATCGCAATAAAATTGTAGGCTTGAAAAATGCTACACCTGCGCAAATGCTTGAAAAAATATTAAGTGATAGTTGGACGTTGCAGCCTGATGATAAAGATATGATTGTGATGTATCACAAATTTGGTTACGAAGATAATGGCGAAAAGAAGCAGATCGATTCTAAAATGGTTTGTATAGGCGAGGACCAAACATATACTGCAATGGCTAAAACGGTTGGTTTGCCAGTTGCGATGGCAACTTTACTAATCCTTAATGGTAAGATTACAACTCCAGGAGTGCAACTTCCTATTCTGAAAGAAGTGTATTTGCCTATTCTGAAAGAACTTGAGGAGTATGGAGTTGTTTTTAAGGAGCAAGAAATGCCTTATTTAGGATACAATCCGGATAAAGTATTCAACTAGTATTTTTTTTATTTTTTTTTGTTTGTTAAATCCGCTTCTTTTGAAGCGGATTTATTTTTTTACAATTATGCCTTTCCAGATTGAATAGTTATTGGTAAGCTATACATTACTCTAACAGGGACACCGTTCATTTTTCCGGGGATCCATTTAGGGCATATTTTCAAAACACGTATGGCTTCTTCACCGGTTCCAAAACCAATGTCTCGTATGTTTTTTATGTCGCTTAAACTTCCATCTTTTTCTACTATAAATGTGATGTATACTTTTCCTTTTAAGTTAGGTTGTTCTGGAATTTTAAAATTATTGCCAACAAATTTGTAAAATTCCATAATTCCTCCCGGAAAATCTGGTTTTTCGGTTATTCCAGCAGTATTATAGACTTCATTTTCTCCTTTTTGGACAAACTGATTTTTAGAATCGTACGCATCAATTTCAATTACTTCAGGAGCTCCTTTACTTAGAATTCCTAGAAGTTCCTCGTTTGTAGGCAATTCTTTTTTCTTGGGAAGGATAGAAGGTATAGCTCTCTTTTCTATAGGAGTTAGTTCATTGTATTTTTTTTCGCTGGCAACCTTTCCTTTTTCATCTTTGATTTTAAAAGTAGTTTTATCGTAATACGTTTTAATTAAATTTCCGGGTTTCGCGGGAGTAATTTCTTTTTTTACATTGGTTTCTTGTGCAACGACTTTCGTACACAATAAAAACAATAAGGCAGTTACTACAGGAATTAGCATTGATTTTTTTAATACGGCTCTTGTTACCGATGTAGTTTTTGTCATCATAATTAATCTTTTTTTAGTTACAGAATAGTTTAAATTACTGGCCAAGTAATAGGTTGGGTTCGCGTTTGCCTTTGCTAGTAACAAATTTTGGTAAAACGGAACGTTGTTATAGGATTGCACGACTTTCTCATCAGCTAGAAATTCATGATTGAGTTGTATTGCTTTCTTGTAAAAAATAAAAACGGGGTTAAACCAAAATAAAACTTTCAAAGTCTCAATAAATAGTATGTCTAACGTATGTTTTTGGGTAACATGAATTAATTCGTGGGTATATAATTCATCCTCAATTTTCCTATTATGATAATCCATTTCATTGATGAAAATAGTATTCAAAAAAGTGTACGGAAGCGTTTTTTCTTTTACTAAAACTAATTGAGCTTCTTTATAGTCAATTCTTGTCGTTGATTTTGCTTTAGAACGCAATTTTAAAATGTTGGTAATAAAGCGAATAAGTAATATCGAAGTGATTAAAATATAAAATGTATAGATTGAGTACGTCCAATAATCAACGGAATCTTTAATAATCCTCGTAGTTGCTTCCTCTGGTGCAACTGTAGCTTGCGTTGTAACAGCAGTTGCTAACTCTTGAATAACTTCAATAGTGACAAGTGGGATTGTCAGTGAAAAAGCTATTGCAAATAATAAGTAAAACCTATTGAACTGGTGCATTTTTTCATTTTCTAGCGCTAAGTGGTATATTACAAGTAGCACGAATAATGATATGCTTGATTTGATTAGAAAGTCTATCATTTTTTCTTGTTTTGGATGGCACGATCTACTATTTTTTTGAGTTCTTGTAATTCTTTCTCTGACAAATTAGTTTCTGTGGTAAAGAAAGAAGCAAATTGTGATGCGGAATCGTTAAAGAAATTCTTTATCAATCCGTTGACATGCTTAGAGAAATATACTGTCTTTAAGACTAGCGGGTAATATTCCCTTGAATTTCCATATTCCGTATAGGCCACAAAATCCTTGTCAATCATCCTTTTTAGTAAGGTAGCGACTGTTGTCGTTTTAGGTTTCGGTTCTGGATAGGCTTCAAGTAAATCTTTCATAAAGGCTTTTTCAAGTTTCCAGAGATGTTCCATCAATTGTTCTTCGGCGTTAGTGAGTTGTGGCATTTTTTTATTTTTTATTTCTCGTAAATTTCTTGTATTGGTATTCCGTTTTCGTAAATTTTTGTTCCAAGGAGAACACCTTCAGAATCATAAAAAATCCATTTTCCTGAAGGAAGCCATTCTGTTTTTGTTCCAACGGTTGTTTTTTTAGAATAACCTATTTGCTGTACTTTTCCAGTGTTGTGGTATTTTATAATGTGGCAACTATTTTTCTTGTAGTTTTCCTGGCTTACAATTCTGTCGTTGATAGAGTAGTTCCACCTCCCTACTTTTTCACTTTTTTTATATCTTCCTTCTGAACTCGAATGAGTATTCATAAATTGTTTTGTTTCAATCCATTTTCCTTGTTTAAGTGCATTTCTAGTTTGATTGATTTTGCAGCTAGATAAGCTTATGAAAATGAGCAGCGCTACTATTTTTATTATGTTCTTGAATTTCATTTCTACAAAATTAAACATTGCTCTACAAATGTAGAGTAATTTTTTAAACTGCCAAATATTTTTGTATTTAATGTGATAGTTAGTCTGTTACGATTACTATTTCGAAAATCTCCACTATTGTTTAAACTATTTAATATGTTATTGATTGCATAAACTATTTCTCATACGTTTTGAAGTAAAAATTGCTAAGTATACTTGTTTATTAAACCATCAGGTTCAGAATGGGAATGCATAATTGATTTTTTTTAATATTTACCAATTCATATTGGTTCACAAGAGTAATTTGTGTCTTGATAATAATAGTAAAAACTGCTGTAAATGGCATAATTTATGCTAATTTTGTTTCGAGAATTTACTAAAAAATTATATTATGAAAACTAAATTATTACTAGTCTCAGTTGCATTTTTTGCGATTCAGTTAGGATTTGCTCAAGAAGTAAAACCAATTATGAAAGACTCCACGAGTATATTTCCAATTGCTATATCTAATCAAAAAATCGTTGAAAAAGATGCCCTTAAAGAGAAGGCTGAAGCAGAGAAGGCATTGAAAGCTGCAGAAAACGACAGGAAGAAAGCCCAAAAGGAACAAGATAAAGCTGAAAAAAGTCGTAAAAAAGCAGAGAAAGCAAAAGATAAGGAGGAGAAAGCTAGAAATAAAGCTCAGAAAGCTAGAGATAAAGCCGCTAAAAAAGCTGAAAAGCAAGAAAAGCAAATTGCAAAAGCCGATAAGTCTATTGATAAATTAAATAGTAAACTTGACAAAGCGGAAAAGCAATTGGATAAAATGCAAACTAAATTAGATAAATCAATTTCTAGAGGTAAGCTTTCAGAGGTTGATATACAGAAAGAAACTGTGAAAGTTACCAAGCAGCAGCTTAAGGTAAAAGAGCTTGAGGCAGATATTGTGAAGGCTCAAAAGAAATTAGAAAAATTAGAAAGATAATTTTATTATCCTCAACCTAGGTTGGGGATTTTTTTTGGAGTGAAAAGAAAAAGTAGTTTGTAATTCTAGATGTTCATTTGAGCAGAATACTAAGAAGTGGATTACTTCATGAGTATCCTCTATTCATTGAACTTTAGAGCACTTCGTTTGAAGTGAAAATCCTTTTTATGCCGAGGAACGTAGCATAAAAAGATTACTTCATTATGATTATACTTTAATTTTGGTATTCAGTGAATTTCATTTGTAGCGGAAAGCCTGACGTTGCTAGTTTAAATATGAATTTTGAACTGTATTTTCTGCAACAAGAGAACGTTAAAATAAAAATCCGTTCATTCAATGAAGAATAAACGGATTTAGATACTGAAACAAGTTCAAGATAACAAAGTGGTTTATTTAGATAATTCCACAAAATATTTGTAAAACAAAGGAATAGTTTCGATTCCTTTTAGGTAATTGAATATTCCAAAATGTTCGTTTGGAGAGTGAATAGCGTCGCTGTCCAGACCAAATCCCATTAATATCGTTTTGCTATTTAGTTCTTTTTCGAATAAGGCCACAATAGGAATACTTCCTCCAGAACGAACAGGAATTGCTGGAACTCCAAAAGTTTCCGTATAAGCCATGTTTGCCGCTTTGTAACCAATGCTGTCAATAGGTGTTACATAACCTTGACCGCCATGATGTGGTTTTACTTTTACAGTAACGCCTGCAGGAGCAATACTCATGAAGTGTTTAGTGAATAATTCAGTGATGTTTTCCCAGTCTTGATTGGGAACTAAACGCATTGATATTTTAGCAAAAGCTTGGCTTGCAATAACCGTTTTTGCACCTTCGCCAGTATATCCGCCCCAAATTCCGTTCACGTCAAGTGTAGGACGAATGGAGTTTCTTTCGTTAGTTACATAGCCTTTTTCCCCATAAACGTCATTTAAGTCTAATGCTTTTTTATAGTTTTCTAAATTGAAAGGTGCTTTGGCCATTTCGGCTCTTTCCTCCAATGACAATTCCTCTACATTATCATAAAAACCAGGAATGGTGATATGATTGTTTTCATCGTGAAGCGAAGCAATCATTTTAGCCAAAATATTGATTGGGTTTGCCACAGCTCCACCATATAATCCAGAATGTAAGTCGCGATTAGGTCCTGTAACTTCAACTTCGACATAGCTTAATCCACGAAGACCAGTGGTAATCGAGGGTTGCTGATTAGAAATCATTCCCGTATCTGAAATTAAAATCACGTCGTTTTTTAATTTCTCCACATTATTTTCAACGAAGGTTTTCAAGTTGACACTTCCTACTTCTTCTTCACCTTCAATCATGAACTTAACATTACAAGGCAATGTGTTGCTTTGTATCATGTATTCGAACGCTTTAACATGCATATACATTTGCCCTTTATCATCGCAAGCACCACGAGCGAAAATGGCTCCTTCAGGATGGATATCGGTTTTTTTAATCACTGGTTCGAATGGAGGAGAGGTCCATAATTCGATAGGGTCTGGTGGTTGCACGTCATAATGACCGTAAACAAGCACAGTTGGTAAGCTTGGGTCAATTATTTTTTCACCATAAACAATAGGGTAACCTGCGGTTTCGCAAATTTCAACATTATCGCATCCTGCTTTTTCTAAGCTGGATTTTACCGCATCGGCAGTGTCGATAACATCTTGGCAATAAGCAGTATCTGCACTAACAGATGGGATTTTTAATAATTCAATTAATTCGTTTATAAAACGATCTTTATGTTGTTGAACGTACGATTTTATGTTTTCCATTGATTTATTTTTTTATAATTTCAAAAGTACAAAAAATTGAACAAACATTTTTTCAAATTTTTCTTTGTAGAGTCGAACTTATGTTTATCTTTGCACCCACAATTACGCGGATATGGTGAAATTGGTAGACATGCCAGACTTAGGATCTGGTGCCGCAAGGCGTGTAGGTTCGAGTCCTATTATCCGCACTTTTTAAATGCAACTTTCTTATTTTTAGATAGTTGCATTTTTTAGTTTTAAGAGTTGCCAAACCATTGCCAAACATTTTCAAAAACAGTTAAAAAAATAATACATTTGTAACGGTTTACGATGCCAATTATAAACCAACGTTTGAACAACGTAAAACGGTAGCTTGAACAACTACCGTTTTTTTATGCGATAATATTTTGGAACTACATAAAACCCTAATGTTACCCTATGGTTGGAAGAAGTTATAAACTTGAAATTAGAATTGATTAATCAAACTTTTTCAAATAGAATCGGACGAAACGGACGATATAAAAAGAACTTTATACACGCGAACAGATACCCACGAACTTTTAAAAATGCTGTTAATTAGTTTAAATCAGTTAACTGAACTTGAAAAAAACTTTGATTATTCAAGTTGTTTACTAGTAATATTCTCTATCAACTTAATACTTTGCTTCTAATTCAGCTTGAATATACCGTATTTCTTCGGGACTTATGCCGTTACCTAAATTTATAACTACTGGATTTATCCCATTTTCATTTTCTGTACTTAATTCTATCGCTCGTAGTGTAGGAACAACAAATTTTGCAAGTTCTAAAATAGTTTTAATCCTGTCTTTAGGCTCAAGTAAATCAATATCGCTTTGGAGTTTATCAAAATTATTATCCAACAACAAAGAAAATTTCTCCCTTAGTTCGGCTGTTGTTTTGTTTACTGTTCCTTTAGTACGTCCACCTGTTTTTACTCCTATTGCCATTGGTCTATTATTGTCTATTATAGATAAAACAAATATAATAAATATTATTCATAGCTAATAATTATACTTGTAGCGGTTGTCATAAAGCGAATGCTAAATTATCTTAAAAATAAAAGGCGTTCCATTATGGTTCGCCTTTCTTTATTACTATAGTCAATACTTCTTGTTTATCTTCAATTTTATATTCTCTACATTGGTTCTTTTGTTAGATTTGCTAAATCACAAATTTGACGCTTTTGATAATAGTCCATATAATTTTGAACTTTATATCTCTCAATATGTGAGTTTATTTCTATTGTAATAAAATTACCTCTCGAATCTACACCCACAGATGTTATTCTATAGCAAATAGCTTTTGGAATTGGTTCTTCTTGAACTTCATCCTTTGTGCATGAAGTTAATAAAATATAAAATAAGATTATTAATATTATATTTTTCATTTCTTTATTGTTGCATTTGTAAATCAATCATTTTATTAATCTGCTTAATTCTATATTCTTGCACGGCTAACGAATCTTTTTTATCCAACTTAGAAAGTATTACTTCAAATTTCTTCATTAACGGATTAATATTCTCATTAACTTTTGAAGTGGCTATTTCTTTCAGCACTCCTTTTTTTACCCAACCATCTGCTTCATTTAGCAGTCTTATAGCTTCTTGTTTCATAATTTTACTGGAGTCAATTTTAGTTTCAGTTTTTACAATTTCATTAGATTGATTTTTGTTATCTGAATTCTTACACGAAAACAAAACAACCGATAATGTTAATAGAGTTAATATTTTTTTCATTTCTCATTTGTTTAAATAATTAATCCAGTAATGATAACCTATAAATTCAACAATACTTTACGGTTTTCCTTATTGTAAGTAACTTTTAGTGTTCTCATAAAGAAACAGTATTTATAAGACTATCACAATACCCACTTTTAATGATATTAAAAAGACTCATTTCTTAAATATTAGCAATCCATCTTCATCTCTCATTGGTATTGCAGTATAAAAGCATCTACAAAAACCAATTGAATTATTGCATTCTTTACATGGAATCGGCATTGTTTTAAAAGCATCCGCAATAGTCATTTTTAAACCATTTGATTTTTTACAAATGTCACAAGAGTTTGAACACGCAACAACTTCTACCATAAGAACTAAGTCACTTTCTAACTCCATTCTATTTAATGAAGCTTTCGCACATTCTTTTAATAAATAAAAATTATCTTTCCCTTCTTCATGCACAAACAAAGCCATCGAATAATATAGCATCTGTAATTGATTGAAATTATTATGATTTTTAAACAGTAACTCATTAAAGAACGACCAAATAACATCATTGTCATTATTTTGTATTCCAGATTTTTTTAAAAACTGTTCTTTTCTTGCATAAAAATCTTGCTCTTTTATTCCAAATCTTTTTAAATCAGTCAACCATCTACTTCTAAAATTTATTCTTTTTTGCTCAGCATCGTAATTTAGTTTCTCATTTTCCGTAATAAGTTTTTTCTCTTTATAGTTGTTAAATTTCAAAATATAAATATTTTCTCTGCAATTAGAACATTTAGTCTTTCTAATTGGAAATTTCTTCAAACTAACTTGACAATATGGGCATATTGCTTCAGGTTCAATTTCGTATTTTGTAATCTCGAGATTATTATCTTGACTTTTAACATCTTTGTTTCCTTCTTTCTCCTTAGCAAAAAACCATTTAAATATTTTCATGAGGATATTGATTTATATTTGGAAATACAAAAAAGGAAATTCTAGACAACCTTTTATAATATAAATAGATATTCGTTTACCAATCTTTTTTTTCTTTATTGCTAGATGTAATATATTTTAATAAAGATTCATTTATACTATTGAAATAGTCCGCTGATTTTGATACTGTTATATATTGTTTTTTTAGAGTACCGTCTTTTTTAAATAGTATTTTAGACAATTCTTCTTCAGTTATCCCTGTTGTGAAAACAAGAACATTTTTCCAACCGCCTGTAATATATTGGCTCGGTGTTTCAAATCGTTGTAATGATATAATATCAAATTTGTATTTTCCATCTTTGAAAGATATTTCAATTTCATATTTTACATTATAACAATCCAAATTAACTGCTTTTGGGTTTGATTCATCAAAACAAATGTAATCTCCTAAAGCCATAAATCTAATATATTCATTTTCAATTGTACTTAGTATAGCTTTACTAGGGTCTGAATAAGTAACTTTTATCCAATCTACAGATTTTTTATACAGTGCTGAAGCTGTTGCACTTTCTACAGGAACAACAATAAAATCAGTCAAGCCTTTTTTATTATCAAAAGTAAATTTGGATTCTTGAGCATTTATTAATCCCCCAAAAAGCAAAAGGAGTACAGTAATTTTTTTCATTCTTTCTTTAGTTAATTTTTTCAAATATAATAAATCATAGGCATTTATGCGTTCAACTAAAAATTAAATCTTGTGACTTTTGAAATATGGATATTTCAGAAGAAACTTTTATTATAAATCTTGGGGTTCACGTTAGGCAGTTACGTGAAAAGAAAAACCTATCTCAACAAGATTTAGCAAATGACTGTAATATTCCTAAATCTCAAATTGCTAGAATAGAGAGAGCAAAAATAAATACAACTGTTCGTACTCTAATAAAGATTGCTAACGCTTTAGAGATTGAACCAAAAGATTTATTAAATTTTTCAATAAAACAATAATTGTTACTTTTTCCTCAAATAGATTTCCTTAAATAGTGGACAAATTTGGACAAATTAAGACAAAACAACTTCTTAAAATTGTCCGAAATATTCCAGATTTTTCCAAAAGCTATACTTTGAATTTGTCCAAGTCTGTCCAAATTTGTCCAAATAGACTTTCAGTAAATAGCAGTTTTTTTGTCGCAATTTGTCGCAATTTGTCGCAAAATAAATTTTCTAAATTTGTGTAAGTTTTTGCAAGTTTTTGCAAAATCCCCTATTTATTAAACCGTGCTAAAGTTGGTATCTATTGGGATTGTGTAAGTATTTCCATTTGTTCCATTTTGTCCCATTTATTCCCATTTGTAAAGGTTTTAATATTGCCATTTATTGCCAATATTTGGCAAAATAGATTATCCGAATTTGTCCAGTTTTGTCCAAGTTTTGTCCAAAACATTACTTTGTTTTAAATATTTTCCAACCGTTGAGGTTTACATATCTTGAAATACCTTTTTTACCTCCTTTGATGTTTGCGCCAATCGTTACAAAATCCCCCACGGCAAAACGCTCCAGCAACTCGCATTTATCTTTAAGAAAGTCGATAGGTAACTGGGTTGGGTAAACCTCATCGGTTGCAATTACTATTGTTCTTTTGTTCACGCCCTCGACTGTTGTGGGTGTTGTTGCTCCTATTTCGATAATCTTACATTGTATGTCTATTGTCATTGTATTGGTGTTGTTTAAAATGTTTATCTATATAATTCATCCAGTCGCTCTGAACGAAATTTTTAAATTCCTCTTTGGTTACTTCTATTTTTTGGGTTTTGCGCTCTTGGTACGTTCGCAACACTTCTTGGCTTCCCTCTGAAAATTCGTGTTCCTCCATTGGTTGCCCGTTAATCGGTGGCGATTCTGTTTTATAGTTATTGTCAAAATCTACAAATCCAAAACCCGCAATCAATTTTTGTTTTTGCTGTTCAGTCATTTTAAAACAAATTGAATTGAATACCCTTTTGCTTTGAGTTCGCAACGCAATTTTTTGTACGAACATTTTTTGCAATTTGCTTTATGCGGGTTTCTAAATCACTTTTGATATACTGCTTTGGTAAGTGTTTTTGCGCAACCAAATCAAATACGGCTCTGTTGTTGAGGTAATAATAATGCAGTCCCGTATGTGATAACATTGTTGAGGTTTCTTTTTGCATTGAAATATCTACGAACGTATGTTTACATATTTTCTTTGGCTTTTGAATTTCCGCTTTCAAATGAAATGCTTGGTACTCACTAAAAAACTTTTCGCCTCGATAAGAAGCTTCTTCAATCGAAATGGTGTTAAAAATACTTTTGCTTAAATCAGTATCGTAATTATCGACTTCGGACTGCATCTGCTTTATAGCGGTTTCTTGCTGTTGTTTTATAAAGCAGTAATCGAACGCTTGCACGCCTATTTTGTCTGTGTATCCAACCTCATCAATTACGCTTATAAATTCCGTTTTTAAAACATCCTGTATGCTCTCGATGTGGAGCAAATCGAGGTCGGTTATTTGTTGAGTTATGTCGCATATTATTAAAAATATTTGCCGTGCAATTTCACGGTTGTCAAACAATGTTTTTTGCTCCTTTTCGATACGTTCCAGTTTTGCTTTTTGGCGTTTCTCGGTGTCCCTTTGTTTAGGTGTCTTAAAGTCCGTTTCATTAGTGGTAACATCCTTTATGGTATCAGTATAAAGGATGTTACTATTAACTACATCGGACTTTTTACCCCTTGGTTTTCTAATATATCCAGTACAAAGTATATTGAATTTGCGAACCATTAAACGTACTAAAATATTGTTCGATTTACGACCGAATAAAACCAAATTCTCATCCAAAAAAGCGTAGTCATCATTGCCAATTCTCTCGTTTAATAAATCGAATAATTCAAGGTAATTCACATCGATATTAACCAAACATTCCGCTTCGCTTCGAGCTGTCAAAAAGTCGATTCTTTTTTTGAACTTTAATTGCTCTGTCATATCCCAGTTACGGTTTTTTATCTCGGCTTCGCTTTTACTGCGTTTGTCCTTGGTAGATTCTAAATACAAATACTTCACATTAAAAATGTATTGACTGTTCGCCCGAATGTGTTGTAGTATCAAAAGCCTTAGTTCGGGATTGGGTCGCTTATTATTCAAATAATGCAAAGTGTTGAACATTGTAATTGTTCGTTCCAGTAGGTCGCTATATTCTGCTTGGTAATCGTTTATATTGAAACTGGCAGTCATGTACTCGAACGCTTTTTTGTAGAACTTAAAACCGTTTGCCGTGCCTTTTATAGGTGGCTTATTTCCGTGCCATTTATCAATAATTGATAAACCTTTCGGAATGCTAGAAATATAAGCATACTTCAAACGAGCATCGGACAAACTAAACGTATTGGTGTAAACCGTGCTATTAAGTGCTTTGTATCCAAACTCACAAATTTTATTAACTGTTAATATTTTTGGTTTGATTCCACTATATATAAATAATATCGCATCGTGTAAACGTCCGTATCCAGTTAAAGCATTTATGCTTGTAAAACTACTGATTGCAATGCTTTCGTGTTCAGTCATAAACGATATGAACTTTTTATGAGGGTCGTGAGTTAGGTTTAATAAGTCCGTGGTGTGCTGTTCGGTATATCCGCAATCTATAAAGAACTGCTTTGTTTCCGCTTTAGTTTTATACTTCCCGCTGTTGCATATTGTATTAAACAAAACTTTGGCTTCGTTTCTAGTAATCCCTTTGGAACGCATTAAATTGTTATAAACAAAGTCTTTTAAGTTCGAGCAAATTATTTTGTCAATGAAAGTAGGGAACGCACTCTTTATGTCGCATTCGATAATTAAAAACGGTGCGATTGGTCTTAATACACGTGGTACTTTTGGTAATGGGTTGTACTCTCTATTGTCCTTGTCTGAAATGTTAAAATGTTGTATTGATATTCTCAATTCTTTACATATTAAAAACAAAATCCCGTAATACCAATGATTCACAAACGTAAAACCATCAATTTTGTACTTCCCTTTTTGGCTGTCAATATTCGTGTACTTTTTTTCGAGGTATTGAACATCGCCTTTATAGTATTCAATCGGTTGTTTTTCGCCTGTGGTTGCGTAATGGTTTAAATAATCTACGTGTTGATGCTTTCCAAAATATTCAGAATTAAAAAACCAGGCACTTTGAATAATTAACCAGCACGCTTTAAACAAAGGCGCATCGGTCAACTCATAAAACTTAACGTCCAATTCCCGTGTTGCTGTATAGGGCGATAAATTATGACAATCCAAAAAGCCTTTTACCGCATTTATGGTGTAGTAACTGTCTTTCTTTGGGTGCTTAAAAATTTCACTGTAAAAATATGCCAATGCTAAACGGGTAATTTCAGAAAACGAAACGCCCGCAACTGGATGGCAATCACCTTGCATATCGTTCAAAGCATTATAAAACTGTTTGGCGGTATCCTTTGAAATACGGCTTTGAATGTCGTGTTTCAAATTGGAACTGTTGAAAAAGTCTAATTTTATTTTGTTTGATATGTAGGTTTTTGGTTCGGGTGTGATAACCGACCTCATCGCCTTATTGGTTCAAAGGGATTAAACACGCCTCAATATCGGTTCTAAGAAAGTAAACACGTGAACCTAACCCCAACGGTTTGAGCTTACCGTTTTTGCTCCAATTATGAACGGTTGATAAATCCACGTCGAACATTTGCGCCACTTGTTGACGGGTTAAATACTCGGCTGGTTGTACTGGTTTGAAATGTTTTAAAAATTCCTCTAATTGGATTTTTACCCCGTTTGAAATTTCGCTTTGTAGTTGCTCGGGGGTGTACTGAATAAATTGAATGTTTGCACTCATAATAATTACTTATTTATTAATAAGTGCAAAGCTTTTAATACGCTTGTTCCGTGTGAAGTACGGAATTGTACTGTTTACGGTACGTTATTTGTTTTGAGGTTTAAACCAGTCTAAAGAAGTTGAATAGTCTTTTTTTCTTTGTGGACTTGTCGTTTGTATTTTGGTTTTTATTTTAGTAAACTCCTCTTTGTATTCCTCAATAAACCAAAGCCTAAACGGTTCGGGTTTTTGGTGGATAAATTTATCTTGAAACAAACATCTGTAATAATAACTTAAATCTTCATAACGTCCTGTAGTATTCTTTGGTTTTATGTATTCGTTTAAGATATGTTCGAACAGTACAAAGCCATTATTCGAAAATATTTTGGCGTGTTTTTCTTTAATAATTATTGTGTTTCTATTAACTGCTGAGGTGTCGGACAAATTGAGCGGTTCGGGTTCGGGTTGTTCTAAAAAGTTTGCAAACAAATCTTTAATATCTAATAATCTATTTGAAATATTGAAATACTTAAGGCTTGTTAATCTTGAATACAAAGGCTCTTTTATGTTAAAATCAGTTTCATTTGATTTTAACAAAGAGTCATTAACTTTTAAAATATACATTAAATTTCCACTCCCAAATCCTTTTCCTTTGCTATACTCATATCTAAACTCATTTTTCATTTTTGGAACAGCTTCATATTTTGTTCCATAACTAAAAAAACTTTCAATTAATTTTAAAAGATTAATTATTTCATTTTTAGCAAATTGGTTTAACTCGTTTTCAATTAAATAATTTCTTAAAGTTTCAATATCAAAAATTGGCTCGTTGGATAATATTAAAAAAGTTACCTTTTCTTTAAGTTCAATTGCAAAAATTAACCTCATCCGAAAATATTTAACTTCATCAATTGTTTTGAGTATAATGTTTCTATTCATTTTATTTACCTGTGTTTCTTATTGCTTTCATTTCGGGTGTTTTATCTTTGGCACTATTATGCAATATCTAACCGTTTTTTACCACGTTGTTAATGACGTGGTAAATTTGCGGTATTCTTCTAACATTGTATAAAACCTATGTTAGTTTTTTGTTTTAATTCTAACATAGATAAAAATCTGTGTTAGAATTTTGCCGTTTTTCTAACATAGGTTGGGTTTGATGTTAAGATATTTCAGTTTTTCTAACATTGCTATTAATTAAACAATCTATTAAAGAATTATTCATATAGTAATTACTGTTTTTAACCTTTACTTTCTCTAACAGTCCAATCGATGCAATTTTATCCAAATAAATTGATGCTGTTTGCCTTGCAATACCTAACTCTTTTTCTAAAAACTCAATTTTTGTGTAAGGGTTTTTAAATAAAATATTCAAAAGGTCTTGACTGTAAATTTTCGGTAATTCTAATCTTAATTTGTCTTTGTAATCTTGCATCAAAACATTAATATTGGTAATCAAATCAATAGATTGCATTGCTGTAACCTCAACACTTTTAAGGAAATACAAAATCAAATGTTCCCAATCGTTTTTAGTTCTAACGTCTTGCAAAACTTGGTAGTATTCGGCTTTGTTTTGGGTAATGTAACGACTTAAATACAAAATAGGAATATCTAACAATCCTTGTAAAACCAAATACAAAATATTGATAATTCTACCAGTACGCCCGTTACCGTCATAAAAGGGGTGTATGCTCTCAAATTGATAATGAATAATTGCCATTTTTATAAGAGGGTCTAAATCTGAAAACTCGTTATCATTTATAAACTTTTCGAGGTTGCTCATTAAGTCCAAAACTTCGGTTGCGCTCTGTGGCGGTGTGTAAACGGTTTGTCCTTGCGAGTTAACTAACTTTGTCCCGCCCTGCGTTCTAAATCCTGCATTGTTTTCTAATAATTCCTTTTGAATGGTTAGAATGTGTTTGTTTAATAAAAGGTGTTCCTTTCGGACAATTTCAAAACCCAACTTTAAACCCTGTGCATAATTATAGACTTCTTTTGTCGCTGGGTTCGTATGAATTAAGATGTTTTCTTTGTATAAGTCATCGTGAGTCGTTACAATATTTTCTATCTCACTACTGTCTTTTGCCTCCTGCAACGTCAATGTATTAATCAAAATACTTTCGTTCGGGATTGTCTTTGATGTTCCTTTGAGTTCTGCTAAATAACGGTGCGACTGTGCGAGTTGTTTTAGTATTGCAATGGTTTCAATTCCTTGTGGTGGCGGTAATGGTGGTAATACAAAAGTTTCGTTAGTCATTTGTTCCGTTTTTAATTACTTTTAGTTGAGGTTGTTTGTCTTTGTGTAGGTCGTTGTAAAACTTCATAAATAAATCGGCGTTACTGTCTTTGTCTTCTCGTTGGTTTATGTAGGTTAAAAATAAACTTTCTTTAGAGTGTCCAGTTATTCCGATTAATACGGCGGTGGGTATTTTTTTATAATAGTTGGTAGCAAAGGAACGCCTAAAACAATGTGAGGCGATTAATTCGTGCTTTGGGTACATTCCTAGTTCTTTGCGGTTGGTTTCGGTGTTTAGTTTTGTACCCTTAACAATCTCGTTAATTCCTGCTAATTTGCAAACGACTTTCACGTAATCGTTTAGTTTTTGGTGTGGCACTTCTTTTGGTAAATGGTTTTCGATTATGTCGATAACGTGCGGGGCAATAATCCCGATTGTTACGCTTTTATTTGTTTTCTGTTGGATTATGTCAATGTAAATAGTTGTCCCCTTATATCGAATATTCTCGTTTGTGATTTTTAATAAATCCCCGCCACGTTGTCCAATCTCACAACCTATCAAAACCCAGTTTCGAGCGTTGTTTAAAGTTTCGGGGGTTATCGAAATACCTTTTGTTAGTTCGGGGTTTGATGTTTTAAATTCTTTGAGTTGTTCCGCATTGGACAAATCCACATTTTTAATTTGTTCCAGTTCCCCAAACGACAAAGTTTGTATGTATCTATCCGTTTCACTTTCTCGAAAGTGTTGGATTGTTTTTGAATACGGTGTTACTGGTATTTCGTGTTTCTCTGCATCAATGCAAACCGTTTTCAAAATCTCTAATTGTTTGCCCGCATAGTTGGTGGAATATTTTTTATCGTTAACGAGCCAATTTGTAAACTTGTCAACAAATGGCTTTGTAACTTCAATAAATTGAATTTGCTTTTTGATTTTGGTTTGATATTCAAAAAATATGTTTCTGAAAAGAGTATAGTTTTTTATTGTACTAGAACTTAATCCAATTTTAAAACCCCCATTAGTTTTTACTTTGCGAGTGTTTGCATTATCGATTATGTACTGAATATGACTAACCAACAAACCCGTATCGTTTTTTACTACACGTTTGAAACATTCGTTAATTTTTGCATCTAGCCAAAAAGTATCAATTACAACACTTTCGCCCATATCTGTATTAATACTTTCAAAAAGGAATGATTCCAGTTTTTTGAGGTTGTTAAATATTACTTTGTTTTCGGGGTTGTTTTGCTTTGGGCGGTCGGTCGTTTCGCTCCAGTCTTTCGGGTTTATAGTAAAACCCGTGCTTACTTCAATCATATTACCACGCCCAAGTGAGGTGTAAACTTTTATTGAAACATTTTTGTTTGCGTTACTTCGCAATCTGAAATTAATTGATGCCATATTTTAATATTGAACGTTGAACAATACAAATATAATCAATGTTTGGCAAGTTTCTAAAAGTTGCCAAACATTTGCCAAACATTTACACTATCATATTACATTTTATTCAATTTCATTCTATTATTATGCCATTGTCTAAACGACTGTTAAGTATTGAATTTGTTAAGGTTTTGGCTTATTTTCGTACTGTTTTCGGGAGGTGTTGAAAACTGCCAAATTGAGTGCTTTGGCGTGTAGGTTCGAGTCCTATTATCCGCACAAAAAAAGCTTCTCAAATGAGAAGCTTTTTTTATATTTCAAATTCTATTTCTCTTCAATCCTCGCATCAATCTCTTTCTCTTAATGCTAATGGCATTACTCCAGATTCTAATACTTTTTCGTGGAATTTTTTAATGTCAAATTTTGTACCCATTTTAGTTTCTGCTTTTTACGATGCCAATTGTAAATTCCAGTGATAAAGACGTGGTAACTTTAAATAAAAGAATGGTTGTTTTTTTCATTGGTTAAGTGTGTTTATAGATTAAATTAATTTATTCTTTTTTTTTAATTTTTACTATACTAATAATTAATACGTTAAAGAAAGAACTTCTATTTTTCATAAAATTTAGTTAATGCTGTAAAGAGGCTTTTGTATTACGTCCATTTCATTTATGTTTACTACTTTAATTAATTAAACTACAATGAGAAAAAAGTCCTTTTTTATTTTATTAGTTATCGGAAATATGCTAACTGTTGAAGCCCAAGAAAAGAAAGAAGAAACGGTAAATAATCCGTTTTTTCAACCGTATAATACGCCATTTAATGTTCCTCCTTTTGATTTGATCAAAAACGAACATTTTAAACCTGCTATTTTAGAGGGTATCAAAATGCATGACGCAGAGATTAATGCAATTGCAAATGCTACTGCCGCTCCAAGTTTCGATAATACAATTCTCGCTATGGAAAAAGCGGGTACATTATTGTCAAATGTAAATGTGGTTTTCTCCAATTTAAATTCGGCAAATACCAATAAAGAACTCCAGAATATCGCTAAAGAGGTAGCGCCAAGTTTATCTGCACACCGAGATAATATTTATCTAAACGCGAAATTGTTTGCACGAGTAAAAGCACTTTGGGACAAGAAGGAAAGTTTAGGTTTGAATTTAGAGCAAGCAAAGATTTTAGATAATTCTTATAGAAATTTCGTACGAAGTGCAGCAAACCTTTCCGAGACTGATAAGGGAATGTTGCGAAAAATAAACGGAGAGCTTTCATTATTGAGTCTGAAATTTGGTCAAAATTTATTAGCTGAAACTAATAAATACGAATTGGTTATCAAGGATAAGAAGGATTTAGCCGGATTGCCGCAAGGATTAATAGATGCTGCAGCAGCAGATGCTAAAGCCAAAGGAAAAGAAGGTAAATGGGTATTTACACTTTCTAATTCGAGTGTAATGCCATTTTTACAATATAGCGCGAATAGAAAGTTACGTGAGGAAATTTGGAATGCTTATCAATCGAGAGCGAATCATGATGACGAATCTGATAATAAAGAAAACGTGGTGCAATTAGCTAATCTGCGAGGTCAAAGAGCACGATTGTTAGGTTTTAAATCACATTCTAATTATGTTTTAGAAGAGTCGATGGCTAAGACACCTGAAAATGTAAACAAGCTTTTGAATGATTTGTGGAAGCCAGCTTTGGAGATTGCGAAGCAAGAAGCGGTCGACATTAAGAATATGATGGCAAAGGACGGCATAAAAGGAGCGGTACAGCCTTATGACTGGAGGTATTACACAGAGAAAATAAGAAAGGAACGTTTTGACTTAGATGAGGAAGAGCTAAAGCCTTTCTTTAGTTTGGAGAATGTTAGAAACGGTGTTTTTCAAGTAACACAAAAGTTATATGGAGTTACATTTACGGAATTAAATAATGTTCCAAAATATCATGAAGACGCTTCTGTTTGGGAAGTTAAAGAGGCTGACGGAAGTCACATTGGTATTATTTACATGGATTTTCATCCACGTGATTCAAAACGTGGTGGAGCTTGGATGACATCTTACAGAACTCAAGAAACGGTTGACGGAAAAAGACTAGCTCCCGTGGTTTCAATTGTATGTAATTTTACTAAGCCGTCAGCTACAGCCCCTGCTTTGTTGACTTTTGATGAGGTAACTACGTTTTTCCATGAATTTGGTCATGCATTACACGGATTATTGTCAAATGTAACTTATAAGAGTCTTGCAGGAACTAGTGTTCCAAGAGATTTCGTTGAATTGCCATCTCAAATTATGGAAAATTGGGCAGCAGAGCCAGACGTTTTAAAAATGTATGCAAAACAATATAAAACAGGAGAGGTTATACCAGAAAGCTTAATCAATAAATTGAAAAAAGCGGGAACGTTTGATCAAGGTTTTACAACTACAGAATATTTAGCTGCTTCTTTATTAGACTTAGAATATCATTCACAAACTAAAGATATAACTATGGATGCGAATGCTTTTGAGAAAGCTGCAATGAAAAAGATTGGTTTGGTAGATGCTATTATTCCTAGATATCGTAGTACCTATTTTAATCATGTTTTCGCAGGAGGTTATTCTTCGGGTTATTATAGTTATATCTGGTCAGGAGTTTTAGATACAGATGCTTTTGAAGTGTTTAAAACAACTACTCTTTTCAATCCTGAAAAAGCAAAATCATTCCGTGAAAATGTTTTGGAAAAAGGAGGGACGGAAGATCCTATGGTTTTATACAAACGTTTTAGAGGGGCTGAGCCAAGTATTGAGCCTTTATTAAGAAAGCGTGGATTAGATAAAAAACAGGAAGCTTTGAAAAAAGTGAAAGGATAAATAAAAGGTATTTTAAAACAAAGAACCCTACAGCAAATTATAATGTTGTAGGGTTTCTTATTTATGTCTAAAGAATTATCTATCCGTGGTAAACTCTCGAAGCTACTATAACATCATTTCTGATATCTAATACTTCAGCGACAAGCAAATCTTCTTCGCCAATAACTGTTCTTGTATATTCCATAAAAACGCGGTCTCCATTTGCGGTAAGTGATTTTACTTTATAATTTAAACTTGGTAAACGCTCGAATGCATCGAGCCACCATTTTCTTAATTCTTGTTTTCCGCTCACAAAACCATTTGTTTCTGGTTTACTTATTTTCAGCTTTGGACTAAAATGAACGGCATCATCATCGTATAATGATAGTAATTTTTCTAATTCTTTGTTATTAAAAGTGTCTAACCATTTAAATGCGATCGACTGTAATTTTTCTGGTGTCATATATTATAGGGTTGCGTTTTAACGAAAAATCCCATTCCGCATAACGGTTGGGATTTTTGTTTATTGTTATTTAAAGTTCGAATTACACGTTCTTCAAATTGATTATCTCTTGATCAGTAAGTAATCTCCAATTTCCTCTCGGTAAATTTTTCTTTGTTAATCCTGCAAAAGATACGCGGTCAATTCTTAAAACATCATAACTGAAGTGCTCAAAAATGCTACGAACCACTTTCACGTTAGAAGAGCGCAATTTTAAACCAATTTCACTTTTCGCTTCACCTTCAATATAGCTCACATCTTCAACAAAAACGCGGTGTCCGTCAAGAGTTAAACCTTTGTTTATCTTTTCTAAATCTTCAAATTTCAAATTTTTATCTAATGAAACTTGGTATATTTTAGATGATTTCTGACTTGGTAAAGTGAACTTACGAATCATATCCGTATCATTTGTAAATAGTAACAAACCGGTTGTATTCTTGTCCATTCTTCCTATAGCACCAATTTTTGCCGTAGTAGAACCTTTAACTAATTCTAAAACATTACGATATTCCTGACCTTCGTCCATTGCAGTCGTAAAGTTTTTAGGCTTATTCAATAAGATATAAACTTTTTTCTCTGGTGTTAGTGTAGCTCCGTCAAAGTTTACAACATCACCTGGTTTTACCATATATCCCATTTCAGTAACAGGAACTCCGTTTACTTTTACCGTCCCAGATGTAATGTAGATATCTGCATCACGACGCGAACAAGCGCCTGAATTAGCTATGTATTTGTTCAAACGAATTTCGTCTTTAACTTTTGGTCTCTTTGCCGCTTGATTTGGCTTTTTCTCTACTTTATCAGTAACAACTTCTGCAACCTTAGTATTTGGTTTAACCTTTTTTGGCCCTTGTGCCCGTTTTTGCATCGCAGGTTTTGGCTTGTTAGAACTTGGTCTTGAACTATTTGCTCTTGGACCACTTCCTTTATTATTGCCTTGCTTATTATTCATAGTATTCCTTAATTTCCGCAAAGGTAGTATTTATATAATTGATAATCAATAGGTGAGGATTATAAATAGGTAACTATCTCGCTAATAAGTTAATTAAATGAATGAGATTCTTTTTTTTGTAGCTGTTTCCCGCTTTCTACTGTATCTTTTTCTGCTCTAAAAATTTCGCAGGAAAAAGGATGCCGTTGCAATCGGGGCTATGGCGTATTGTACTTTATTTTACGTTTAGCTGTCTAGATTTTCATCACAAAACTAGAGTTTAATAAATTTTTTTAAAACTGTAAGAGCAATCTTTTTCCATGCCACAACACTGATGGGTCGATCAATACAATGCAAAAGACACCTGCTACAATCAAAAATTTAAGCACATTATGTAGTAATAGGAATTGTGCTTTGCTGTTTGCTTTCCATAAATAGAGTAAGAAGAAAATCAATATTATAAAACAACAATAAAAGTAAATGTCCATAAATCCAACATCTGAAATTTCGATTAAATAATAAACTGGGAAAATGGTTAAAACAGTCAATATAGTAACAATTTGCTTCGAAATTCTTTGGCCATAAACAATTGGAATCGTTTTGTAATCATTGGCTAAATCACCTTTTAGGTTTTCTAAATCTTTGATCATTTCTCTAATGAGTAACAGTAGGAATAAAAAAGTGGCGTGACCAAATATTACTACAAGCTGTATTTTGTAATTCTCTATATCCTCAAATGGAATTCGAGTGTAAAAATAAAGTAGAATGGCAAAAAATGGCAGGACCGCTAGTATAGCGGCCATCAAGTTTCCTATAAATGGGTATTTTTTTATTTTATGAGAATAAAACCAAATGAAAAATATATAGCCAGAAAAGAATAAGAATACACGCCAAGAAACAAACATTGCCATCAGCGCTACAATAAAGTTAAGTGTAAAATATACGCTTAACTTCGTTTTCTGACTCACTAAACGGTCTAACATGGACTTATTAGGACGATTGATTAAGTCTTTCCTGCTGTCGTAAAAATTATTAATGATATAGCCCGAAGCGATAGTAAGTGACGAAGCAAAAACGAGTATAAACAGGTTGAAATCTAATAGAATATCTAGTGCTCTTTTTTCTGGTGCAAGAATAAAAATAGCTGATAAATATTGCGCCAGAATAATTATAGGAATATTGTAGCCTCTAACAACAGAGAACAAACTTGCAATTTTCATTATTAGAAGTCTATTCTTTCTGTTCATTGAAAAATGGGGTTAGCCGGCAAGGCACAAGGATTCTAAGTCTTTTATAATTAAATAAATACTTACTATTTGAGGATAGGCTTATAGGTATATCTGCGTTTGGCAGAATAACAAAGAAAATATTAGAACTGGTAAACCACTTCTAATTTATAATCATTTAAGGATTGTCTCGCTTTTTCTAAATCTTCAGTGAAGCCCAAAATGTAGCCGCCACCGCCAGATCCACACAATTTTAAATAGTAATCATTACTATCAATTCCTTTTTGCCAAATACCATGAAATTGCTCTGGAATCATTGGTTTGAAGTTGTTCAACACCACTTTAGATAATTTTTTAGTGTTCATGAACAAAGATTTCATGTCGCCTCCTAAAAAGTTTTCAACGCAAGCATCGGTATGTTTTACAAATTGGTTTTTCAACATCGCACGGAAACCTTTATCTTTTAAGTTTTCCATAAAAATGTTTACCATTGGAGCAGTTTCGCCTACAATTCCTGAATCAATCAAGAAAACAGCACCTTTTCCGTCAAAACTTTGCGTTGGAATTCCAGTAGCTTCAATGTTATCTTTAGAATTGATCAAGATAGGAATGCTCAAATAACTATTCAAAGGGTCTAATCCTGAACTTTTACCATGGAAAAAGCTCTCCATTTGCGAAAATATAGTTTTAAGCTGTAGTAATTTTTCACGAGTTAAGTTTTCAAGAACCGTTATTTTGTTTTGAGCGTATTTATCATATATAGCAGCTACTAAAGCGCCGCTACTTCCTACGCCGTATCCTTGCGGAATACTAGAATCGAAGTACATTCCAGTTTCAACATCCTCTTGTAAACTAATCAAATCAAAATTGACTAAATCAGGTTGTTCTTTTTGAAGATTTTGCAAATAGACCACAAAACGCTTCAAATGTCCATTAGATTTAATCGCTTCCTCAGATGGATTTTCCTCTTTTTTTAGTGCACCGTTGTAAAAATTATACGGAATTGACAATCCTTTTGAGTCACGGATAATTCCGTATTCTCCAAAGAGTAGTATTTTAGAATAAAATAGAGGTCCTTTCATATAGGGTATGTAATTAGCAACTTAAAAGTTGTTGCTTTGATTTTATATATTGTCAAAATCGACTGCATCAGCCTGATTTTCTTTATGTATTTCGATGTTTATTACTTCTTGTTGCTCAGGAGTTAAATGATCCCAAACTCCTTTTTTGTTTGACTCAAAAATGTTTTTTACAGCATCAATTACAGATTTGTCATTAGTTTCTAATAACATTTTTATCAATTCTAATTTCTCTGATTGAATGTCCATAATCTAACTATTAGGAAATAAAGATATTAAAAAGTTTTTAATTTTCAACCGCTCCAGTTCCAATTTCGTCACAAATGTACTGACCATTTTGACAATAGCCAACTAATTCGCTCTGAATAAATTGTAATACTATTTCTTTGTTTTTATTTGGATACAAAACATGCACGTTTGCACCAGCATCTAGTGTAAAGCATACCGGTATTTTAGTAGCATTTCTAAATTTCCAAATAGCGTTGATAATTTCCAAAGTATTTGGTTTCATCAATATAAAATATGGCATTGAAGTCATCATCATCGAATGCAAAGTCAACGCTTCACTTTCTACAATTTTGATAAATTCCTCTAAATCCCCATTTTCGAAAATTGTAATTAGTTTATCTAAATTTTCATGTGCTTGTGCAAAACGCCTTTCCGCATAAGGATGGTTGTGCATTAAATCATGACCTACGGTGCTTGAGACTTGTTTCTCGCCTTTATCAACTAACAAAATCGTATCTTGAAAATTCTTGAAAACATCATGTATAATGTTTGGAAATTCAACACCAAATAATTCAGAACTTCCAGAAATGTTATTATGATTTCCCCAAACAACTACTTCGCCTTTTATACTGCGACAAGCACTTCCTGAACCTAATCGCGCTAGCATAGATGCTTTTTGATAAAAATAGTTCTCCGTCATATTTGGATTCAACTCTTTTTCTAGACGCATTAAGTTCATTGCTAAAGCTGCCATTCCAGATGCCGAAGATGCTATTCCTGAACTATGTGGAAAAGTATTCTCGGTATCAATCGTAAAATGATAATCCTTCAAAAAGGGCAAATAAATTTCAATTCGCTCTAAAAATTTTTGGATTTTGGGCTTGAAATCTTCCTTTGGTTTTCCTTCAAATAATAAGTCAAACGAAAATTTTTCTCCTGTCTCATTGAGCACAGTCGAAATTTCTTTTTTGGCAAAAGCCAATTTGGTGATTGTTTTGCAATTATTTAACGTAAAACTTACGGAAGGATTCGCAGGAATCTGGTTGTCCTTTTTGCCCCAATATTTCACTAATGCAATATTGCTAGGAGCGGTCCACTGAAAATTACCTTGTTCTATAGTTTTTGAATAGTTGGTTGGAATAAAATCCTTTGCTGTAAACATGAATGATAAATTTGGTGCAAAGATACTTTATTTTTTACCGCTGATTTGAAGATTTTTTTTTAAACCATTATTGAGAGAATTTAACTTGTTAAGTACAGTATTGATACTCATGATTATTAAAACATTTAGGCTGATTAGAACCGGTTTTTAATTTTTGATATTCGAATGTGTAATAAACGTGAGCGTGTTTGCTAGAAATGTAGAAAAGTTTTTCACTAAATTTGTAAAACACAAACCTCAAAAAAATGAATAAGATTACCCGAATAGTATTACTAGTAATTATTTGCCTTGCTGTGGGCTATTTCTCTGGTGCGGTTACTCGTGAAGCCATTACAGATTGGTATCCAACTTTGATAAAACCAACTTTTAATCCACCTAATTCGATATTTTTCCCGGTGTGGACTGCCCTTTATATTATGATGGGAATTGCTGCAGGACTGGTTTGGAACAAAATAGAAGTTCAAAAAGAAGCTGTAAAAAAAGCACTGATTTTCTTTGCTATTCAATTAGGATTGAATGCTTTGTGGTCATACTTATTCTTTGGATTGCATAATCCTATGTTAGCCGGTTTAGAAATTGTTGTTTTGTGGTTAATGATTTATGAAACCTATATTCAGTTTTCTAAAATAAACAAAATTGCAGGATACTTGCTTGTACCGTACATTGCTTGGGTAAGTTTCGCAGCGATTTTGAATGCTAGTATTTGGTGGTTGAATAAAGTTTAGTGCTCCGTTTAAGTTTTTGCAAAGTAAATAGTTTTCACATATAGTTATTAATACTTCCTAAACTCAATAATTTTATTTGATAGAAAATCCATCATCGATAAAACATTTGTATTTTTTAAAACCTTTTTAGATTGAGGATCAGCATCACAAAACTGAAGAAATAGTTCAATTTCCTCTGGCTTTAACTGTAATGTTTCTATATAAAAATTTGAATCACAAATGTTTTTTGCCACTTGTTTAAAATCAATTTCTGGCGCAATTTCGGCAGGTTTTTCTTTAACTAATTGCTTAAATATCGTTTTTCCAATTCGAGCTAAATTAAGTCCTTTATCAATAGTAAGGTCATCTATTCTTGTGTTTTTCAGCCTTTTTTCATCTCTTTCAGCACTAATTTCGTCTCTTTTTGTTTGTTCCCATTTAGTGTCTAATTTCCAAGCAATTTTAGGCGCTTTTGTAATTATAACTTCATCTAACTCCTCAGATTTTTTAGTCAATTGGACCGAAATGTTCCCTTTGGATAAATGACTTTCAGTCAATTGTATTTCCTTTAAAAAGTGATCTTTTTTGTAAAAAATTAAAGTATCTCCAACTTTTGAATTTATTGTAAATTGGCCTAGAGCGTCACTAGTTGTGCTTTTTTTATCTTTTTTGTTTATGACATCCACATTTTGAAGTACAAAATTTTCAGAAGTTATTTTTCCACTAATTGATTTCTCGGTTTGCGAAAAGCCAAAATGAAGGGTTAGAAAAAATAGTGCAAAGAGTAGTTTTACTTTCATATACCTATTAATAGTTGAAAGTAAATGTATTTATGTCATCTAAACGAAAATTTAATAAATACTTAAATTCTAGTTAATTAAATTAACGAAGATTAGTTATTTGAAAATTATTAGCCACAATAAAACCGCTCGTCCATGCATTTTGGAAATTAAATCCGCCAGTAATCGCATCAATATTTACGATTTCGCCCGCAAAATAAAGGTGCTCATGCAACTTACTTTCCATTGTTTTAAAATTGATTTCTTTTAAATCTATTCCGCCTGCAGTGACAAATTCTTCTTTAAAAGTGCTTTTTCCGTTGACTTGAAAGGTTCCATTTATTAATTGATTTACTAAGCTTTGCAGTTGAATTTTTGATAAATCAGCCCATTTAGTTTCCACTTCAATTCCTGATGCCAAGACTAGGCTTTCCCATAATCTATTGGTTAATTCAAAAGGGGATTTCTTTGAAACTGATTTTTTAGCATGCTCTTGTTTTAATTCTTTTAGTTTGTTCTCTACTTCATCTTTCTCTGCGTCATTAAGCCAATTGACGAAAATGGTAAACTGATAATTTTTGTCATGCAAAACTCTTGCTCCCCAGGCAGAGAGTTTTAAAATGGCTGGTCCGCTCATTCCCCAATGTGTAATTAGTAATGGTCCAGTTGAGGTTAGTTTCGTGTCTTTTACTTTTACCGTAACCTGAGCAGCAACTCCTGGTAATTCTTTTATTCGAGAATCTTTGATATTAAAGGTGAATAGGGAAGGAACTGGACTTACTATCGCATGACCAAATTTTTGAAGCATTTCCCATACTTTAGGATTGCTTCCTGTAGCTAAAATTAATTTTTCAGTCACATAATTTTCATTTTGAGTTTCTATTTTCCAATGTGTGTCTTTTTTGAAAATAGATTGTACGCTTTGACCTGTTAAAACGGCAATACCTAGTTTGTTAGTTGCTTCAAGAAAACAATCGATAATTGTTTGCGATGAATTAGAAACGGGAAACATACGTCCGTCTGCTTCGATTTTTAATTCTACTCCATGTTTTTCAAACCATTCGATGGTGTCTCCGGAACAAAACTGATGAAATGGTCCTCGTAATTCTTTTTCACCTCTTGGATAAAATTTTACTAATTCATTTGGTTCGAAACAAGCATTAGTTACATTGCATCTTCCGCCGCCAGAAATTCTAACTTTTTGTAGCACTTCGCTGCCACGTTCTAGAATGGCCACTTTCAATTTTGGATTTTTCTCTACAATATTTATTGCTGTAAAAAAACCTGCTGCGCCACCGCCAACTAGTATTATATCAAAATTTGAATTCATATTCTATTTGGGAAATCAGTGATAATTCCGTTTACTTTATAACTTTTTATTTTTTCTACGTCTTCTCTTTCATTAACTGTCCATGGGAAAACTTGCAGTCCTTTTGATTGTATCTTGGAAACATTTTCTTCACTTAGCATATGAAAGTGAGGATGAATTGATTTTGCCTGAATAAATTTGGCGAAAGCCAAAGCTAGGTCTAAATCCGTTTCTGTTAGAACACCAATTTGAATTCTCTCATTCAAAAACCGAACTTGTTGCAGTGCATTCCAGTCAAAACTAGAAATTAAAAACTGTTCGTACTTCCAGTTTTTTTCCGAAACATAATCCTCAATTAATTCGACTACTTTTTCTGCAGTTTCATAACTTTTCAATTCAATATTAATAAAGCAGTTTTTGTTTACGAGGTCAAAAACTTCTGAAAGCAATGGAATTTCATGGTGGTTATTGATTCGACACTTTTTCAATTGGCGCAAAGATAAGCTATTCACTAGGCCGATTCCGTTGGTCGTTCTGTCGATTGTTTCGTCATGGATTACTATTAATTCTCCATCAGCACTCAAATGTACGTCAAGTTCTATCCCATCTACTTGCATGTCTAATGCTTTTTGGAAAGAAATTAAAGTGTTTTCAGGTTCGTGACCTTTTGCACCGCGATGTCCTATTTTGAGCATTGCTTATTTTTTTTGTAAAGATAGAAATAAAAAAAACGCCTTCATTTCTAAAGGCGTTTCTGAATTGTATTTTTTTAAACTAGTTTAGTTTTCTGTTTTAGTTCTTTTTAAGTTCCAGTAAAACAATGTCAAATGTTGTATCGATAGTTATTGCACCATTTTTAACCACTGCTTGCTTACCAGAATAGGCATCTTGCAACGCAGTTCCATCTTCGAAAATGGTTCCAACAGCAATTTCTTTTACTCCAGAAGATAAATCTAATCCGACTATTATCTTGTCGTCGTAATTATCTTTTGAAAAAGTTCTCGAGAAAGTATAAGGAATTGAAGCAATCTGCTGGTGTACTCCTGCGCCAATTGCTGGATGATTTCTTCTAAACTGTCCTAATTTTTGCCAATGCAGTACCGTCGCTTGAGTTTCGGGATTTGATTTGATTTGGTCCCAATTCATAAATGAACGTAATGTAGCATCGCCCTCTGTTCCGTTAATTATTAATGATCTTGCACTTTCATCACCATAATAAACTTGTGACATTCCTGGAGAAAGTAATAATTTAGTTGCTGTTTCTTTACTTCTTGCGCGCTTGGCATCAAATGGACTTCCGTCATCATGAGAAGACAGATAGTTTAATACGCTGTACCCCTTGAATTCATTGTTTAATTTTTGAGAATATTTTGCGAATATGAATTGATAATCCTTCTGTGCGTCGTATTTGAATTCAAAATTAATCATACTATTAAAACCATTTTTGAAATAGTTTATTTTTTTGTCTCCAAAATCGAATTCTTGTCCACCACCTATTCCGTAATTATATACTTCAGCTATGGTAAAAAATGGATTATTGTCCAGTACTTCAGTAGGATTATTTTTCTTCCAGGTCGCAAATGCATAATCGCATTGTTTTTTAAAATCAGTCCATACATTTGCTTCGGTATGTTTGACAGTATCTGCTCGATAACCATCAATTCCATAATCTAAAATATAATCTGTAAGCCACTTTATGATATAATATTTTGGCGCTTTTGGATATCCGGTTCGAGCAAAAAAAGCATCTAGTTCTTTCATTTCTTTGTCGTAACGGCCTTCTTTTTTCCATTTTTCGATAAGGAATGGCGGTAAAGCAACATCTTCATTATTTTCTGTTTTTATATCCGGTAGATTAGTGACAAGTGTGCAAGCTGTAGTGCTTTCGAAAGTCTTATAATCACAATTGGGGCCAGTTCTCACCCAGTCACTGGGCCAAACTGTATCTTCGCTAGTAACAGGTCCAGTATGATTTATGACAGCATCTAATATGATTCTGATTCCATTTGCATGTGCTTTTTTTACTAATTCTGCGAGGTCTTCTTTTGTTCCAAAGTTTGGGTCTAAATTTGTCCAATCTCTAGTCCAATAACCGTGAAAGCCGTAACTCATGCCCGTTCCTTCATCCACGCCATCATGAATTTGCTCTACAATTGGTGTTAGCCAGATTGCATTTATTCCTAATTTGTCAAAATATCCTTCGTCGATTTTCTTAGAAATTCCTTTAATGTCACCACCTTCAAAACCACGAAGTTTTCCCGTTTTTTTAGTCCTGTTATAGTTGACATCATTTGATGTGTCTCCATTGTAAAAACGATCAGTCAAAAGAAAGTATACATTAGCTCCTTCCCAAACAAATGGAGTTTTATCAAATTTTTTAGTTTTATCTGTCATCTTTTTTGAACTGTTACAACTTGTTGAGATTGTCAAGATAAGTAATAAAAGGGCAATTGAATACTTGTTCATTTTTTTTAATATTAATTGATACTTTGATACCGCAATTTTCATGAAAAATTTAGACTATTAAAAGTGGAAGGCAACTAATGATTTTTACAACTATTAGTTGTTCGTATTCCTTTATTTGTTTTCCATTATACTTATCGCGTAACCTCCGCCAGGAGCTGATAGTTGCGATAGTTTTGACTTGTTGGTTACTTTAATTTTTTTGATAGTATATGCTTGAGGGTTTGTTTTATAATTTGCGTCTTTTGCATCAGCATAAACAGTGGCGGTATATTTTTTGTCTTTTTCTAAGAAATCAAAATTAATGGTTGATGTACGGCTGTTATTTCCATTTACATTCCCTAAAAACCAGTTATTTGTGCCTTTCGCTTTACGAGCAACAGTAATATACTCGCCAGGTTCCGCTTCTAAATATTTGCTGTCGTCCCAGTCTATAGCAACATCTTTGATGAATTGAAAAGCGTCTGGAAATTGATTATAATGTTCGATTAAATCAGCTGCCATTTGCAATGGGCTGTACATTGTTACGTAAAGTGCTAACTGATTTGCGATAGTACTGTTTACATGCGATTTGTTATCAGGATTCAATTTGCTTACGTCCATTTCAAAAATACCAGGAGTATAATCCATTGGGCCTCCAATTAATCTTGTAAAAGGTAATACAGTGACGTGATTTGCTTTTGAACCGCCGAAAGCTTGATATTCAGTTCCTCTGGCTGATTCGTTACCTATTAAATTAGGATAAGTTCTTGAAATTCCAGTAGGACGAACTGCCTCGTGAGCATTAACCATGATTTTATACTCAGCTGCTTTTTCCAGCGCATATTGATAATGGTTTATTGCCCATTGATTGTAATGATTTTCGCCGTTAGGTAAAATTGCGCCTACGTAACCACTTTTAACAGCGTTATACCCATTGTCATTCATAAATTGATATGCTTTATCCATGTGGCGTTCGTAATTACGAACAGAGCCAGAGGTTTCATGATGCATAATCATTTTTACTCCTTTTGCTTTTGCGTAAGCATGAATTCCTTTTACGTCGAAATCCGGATATGGTGTGACAAAATCAAATACATAATCCTTTGAATTTCCGAACCAATCTTCCCAGCCTTCATTCCAACCTTCAACTAAAACAGCATCAAAACCGTGCTTAGATGCAAAATCAATATAATCTTTTACATGAGCCGTATTAGCTGCATGCGTTCCGTTTGGTTTTACTTTTTTATAATCCGTAACGCCAAGTTGGATTGAAGACAATTCATTCGTATAAGCCCACGAGCTTTTTCCTGTAATCATTTCCCACCATACGCCAATGTATTTAACAGGTTTTATCCATGATGTATCTTCAATTTTAGAGGGATCATTTAGATTCAAAGTCATTTTTGAAGCTAAAATTTCGCGAGCGTCGTCGCTCACAATTATTGTTCTCCAAGGGGAATTATTAGGAGCTTGCAAGTTGCCTTTGTCTCCGTTTGCATCTGGTGTTAGCCAAGATTCAAAAATCATGTTCTTGTCATCTAAGTTCAAATGCATGCAGGAATAATTAATTAAGGCTGCTTCGTGTAAGTTGATGTATAATCCGTCAGCTGATTTCATCATTAAAGAGGTCTGTACTCCCGTTGTTGAAAATGATTTTTGCGAAACATTTGCGGTATATGCTTTTTCACTTAATTCTCTAATTTCAGATAATTTTGATTGTGTGTAATCGTATTCTTGGGTGTCATAATCGCCAGGGATCCAGAATGCAGTATGATCGCCTGTCATTGCAAATTGCGTTTTCTCTTCCTTGACTATAAAATAAGTTAGGTTTTTCTGCGCTGGGAATTCATAGCGGAAGCCCAAACCGTCAGCAAATAATCGAAAGCGAATTATAATTTTTCTATCGGTTTCTTTTTGATTTAAAGTTACTGCCAACTCATTATAGTGATTGCGTATTTTATTGACTTCACCCCATACTGGTTGCCAGGTTTCGTCAAAAGTTGATGTTTTGCTATCCACCACTACAAAATCATTTAAAAGTGATTTTTTGTCGTTTTTTAATTCTAGACCTAATTTACTAGGTTTTATTACTTCCTTATTTTTATAGGTAAGGCTGTAGGTTGGTGTTCCGTCTTTAAGCAAAGAAAACTCCATAATGAAATTTCCTTCGGGTGATTTTATTTGTTGTGCTATACTCGTAGTACAAATTGCCAACAAAAAAAAGAAAGCGAAAATTAACTTTTTCATAGTTCTTATTTTAGATAAAAATATTGATTGATTATTTATACAAGTTTTTTAGCCAAGACTGATTTTCCATCGACCATGATATGTAAATCATTGTCGCCGCTTGTATAAAAGCTTGTTTCTTTTTGGGTAATGACTACTTTTAGTATCTGATTTCTAAAGTTGATTTTAAAAGAGTATTCTTGCCATTCTTTAGGAATTTTTGGAGAAAAATGAAGTTTATTATCTTTTATTCGCATCCCTCCAAAACCTTCTACAATACTCATCCAAGTTCCAGCCATGGATGTAATATGACACCCTTCTTCCACTTCTTTGTTATAATCATCAAGATCTAATCTAGAAGTTCTTAAGTAGAAGCTGTATGCCATGTCCATTTTATCTAGCAAAGATGCTTGGATCGAATGCACACAAGGAGATAGCGAACTTTCATGCACAGTAAAGGACTCGTAAAATTCAAAATTATTTTTTAATTCTTCTTTAGTGAAATGATCTTCAAAGAAATAAAAACATTGTAATACATCGGCTTGTTTGATATACGGTGAACGCAAAATTCGGTCCCAAGACCATTTTTGATTGATTGGTCTTTGGCTTTTGTCCAAGTCAGCTACCCGAAGAAGTTCTTTATCTAAAAATCCGTCTTGCTGTAAATACACATTATGCTCCTCTGAAAATGGAAAGTACATATTGTCTGAAACTTTCTTCCATGATTGTAATTCGGAATCTGTTATTTTTACTTTTTCGGTAATTCTTTTATGATCTAACGGATATTCAATAGACACTTTTTGAATTTGTTGGTAAGTGTATTCAAGACACCATTTAGCAATATAATTAGTGTAAAAATTATTGTTGACGTTGTTTTCGTACTCGTTAGGACCTGTTACTCCTAGAATTACATATTGTTTTTTGTGAGTAGAAAAATTGGCTCTTTGGTGCCAGAACCGTGCGATGGCTATTAGTACTTCCAATCCTTTTTCAGGAATATAGCTGTAATCACCAGTGTATCTATAAAAGTTAAAGATTGCAAATGCGATGGCCCCATTTCTATGAATTTCTTCAAATGTAATTTCCCATTCATTGTGGCATTCTTCGCCATTCATAGTTACCATTGGATATAAAGCTGCGCCATTAGAAAATCCTAATTTAGTAGCGTTTTCAATTGCTTTATCCAGCTGATTATAGCGGTATGCTAGTAAGTTTCGAGCTACTTCCTGATCTTTTGTGGCCATGTAAAACGGGATACAGTACGCTTCTGTGTCCCAATAGGTCGATCCGCCATATTTCTCGCCTGTAAATCCTTTTGGACCAATATTTAAGCGAGAATCTTTTCCTAAATAGGTTTGGTTCAACTGAAAAATATTGAAACGAATTCCTTGCTGTGCCTTAATATCACCTTCTATTGTAATGTCTGACATTTCCCAGATTTTTGCCCAAGATTCGATTTGGTCTTGTAGTATTTTATTATACCCTAATACTAAAGCGGATTGAATCACTTTTTCAGCAGCTGTAAGCGTGTTATCATGATTCAAGGAAACGGTGTAGCCTCCTATTTTCTGTATTGATGTTTTTTGGCCTTGAGCCACAATTACATCATAACTAAACTGGATTTTATCATTATTGACATCAATATTTGAAGGCGAAATAGCTGTTTTTTCACCATTAGATAAGATGGTGTTATGCATAAAAGTCGTTACTTTAAAATGCGTTTTAAAAGTTTGGGCAGTTACAAAAGCTTCATTTCCAGATTTTTTCACGTCCAGTGGTTCCCAGAATTTTTCTTCCCAATTGGCATCTTCATTGGTCACGCCTGCGTCGATGTAGGGTTTAAAAACGATTTTAGAATCCTTATTTAGAGGAATGATTTCATAATTAATTAATCCAACTTCATCTAGATTAAGAGAGAGAAAACGAGTGGCATGAACTGAAATTTCGGTGCCGTTTTTCAAGATAGCTTCAAAAGATCGCGTGTACAAACCTTCTTTCATGTTTAACACCCGTCTGAAATTTCTAACCGACGAACAAGTATTTAAATCTAGCTTTTCTCCGTTTATTTCAACATCTATCCCAATCCAGTTTGGGGCATTTAATACCTTTGCAAAATATTCAGGATAGCCGTTTTTCCACCAACCCACTTTAGTTTTATCTGGATAATAAATTCCGGCGATGTAACTTCCTTGAAAGGTCTCTCCAGTATAACTTTCTTCAAAGTTAGCGCGTTGTCCCATGGCTCCGTTGCCAATGCTAAATAAGCTTTCAGATGATTTAACACTTTCTCTGTTAAATCCCTCTTCTATGATGCACCAATTGTCTGGTTTTATATAATCTTGATTCATTTGTTTTTCGTTTAAAGTAGCACACGATCTTGGAAACACTAAAGGTTTGCTGACAGGTGTACTAATTATAGCTTTTAATTAGTCTTGCGTTAAAAAATTATATGGTTATAATTCTTTTAAAAATTGTTCGCTTATTACTGTGAAATCTTGAAAGACATACTTTGCTTCATGCAAAATAGTTTTATCTCCAATTCCTATGCTTATCATGTTGGCAATATTCGCAGCCTGAATTCCTGCAACTGAATCTTCAAAAACAACTGCATTTTCGGGTTTTACATTTAATAATTTAGCTGCAATTAGAAAAACTTCTGGATCTGGCTTGGCATTAGTCACATCATTTCCATCAACGATAGCATCAAAATAAGATAGAATTCCGGTTTTTTCTAGAATAGGTCTAGCATTTTTGCTTGCTGATCCTAGAGCTATGGGTTGGTTGTTATCTTTCAGAAATTTTAAAACTTCAAAAACTCCAGGAAGAATTTCTCTGTCATCCATATCAGCCAGTTGCGATAGATAGTCTTCGTTTTTTTGCTTTAGCCACATGTTTTTCTCTTCTTGAGTAGCTTCTTTTTTTCCTAATTCTAAAATGATATCTAGAGATCGTATGCGACTCACTCCTTTTAAAAGTTCGTTATGTTCCTCAGTAAAATTTATTCCGAGCTGATTTGCAATTTTTTTCCAAGCCAAGAAATGATATTTGGCGGTGTCAACAATTACTCCATCTAAATCGAAGATGAATGCTTTATTATTCATTTAATTTAATTTTTGAGTTTTCAGAAATAGTAAGCGAAAGCACTCCGGCAATGATCATAGATGTACCGCCTATTAAAAGAGCATAAATAGGTTCGCTGTTAAAAAATGTAGCTATTAAAAAACCTAAGATAGACGCGGCAACTAATTGAGGAATAACTATAAAAAAGTTAAAAACGCCCATGTAGTATCCCATTTTATTTGATGGCAATGATCCTGATAACATGGCATACGGGATAGACAAGATACTTGCCCAAGCGATTCCAACTCCTATCATTGGTAACCATTCCATTGTAAAAGTAGTAGGCTCATTTATAAAATAAATGGAAATAAGGCCAAGTCCTCCGCATACTAAAGCTACAAAATGAGTAAATTTTGTAGTAGTGTGCTTAGCCAAAACAGGCAATAAGAAAGAGGCGATAGCTGCAATTAAATTATAGTTAGCAAACATTTCGCCCACTTGATTCGCACCTGTATTATATGCCACAGATGTTGTGTCGGTCGTGCCATAAATATGTTGCGTAACAGCCAGGGTAGTGTAGATCCACATAGAAAATAACGCGAACCAAGAAAAAAACTGTACCCATGCTAATTGCTTCATGATTTTTGGCATGAACTGAAAATCATTCATTATGGTTACAAATCCATTGCTGGTTCGGTTTCCCTTTTGTAACATTCCTGAAATCAACATCGCAATTCCTCCCACACCTATCAGACCAATTGATAAAACATAGAGATCTTTTTTTAAACCGTAATGAAATATGGCCAATGAAAATAGAACACTGATGATGGAGAATAACAGTCCTTTTGTAAGATGAGATTTGGCATTATTTGTAAACCAATCTGCAGAATGCTCTTCTTTGACATAAGTATTTTCTCTGTGTTTTTCAAAGGCAGCTAATTCTTCTGGAGAATACTCTTTTGAACGGATTACCGTCCAGAGTACTGTCAATAAAAATACGATTCCTCCTAAGTAGAATGAGTATTTTACTGAGTCGGGAATAATTCCAAGAGGAGCAGTATTCTCCACACCGTAATAAGTGAAAATCAATGGTAATTTTGAAGCAAAATAGGCGCCAATACCAATAAAGAAACTTTGCATTGCAAAACCAGCGGTACGTTGCTGTTCTGGTAAATTGTCACCAACGAATGCTCTAAAAGGCTCCATCGAAACATTAATCGAGGCGTCCATAATCCACAGCATTCCTGCGGCAAACCATAAAACCGGTGAATTTGGCATTATGAATAAAGCGGCTGATGCTAAAATTGCTCCAACTAAAAAATAGGGTTTTCTTCGTCCTAATTTATTCCATGTTCTGTCTGAAAAATAACCAATTATAGGTTGAATAATCAATCCAGTCAATGGTGCGGCTACCCATAAAATAGGGATGTCGTCAATATTAGCGCCAAGAGTTTGAAATATTCTGCTGACATTTGAATTTTGCAATGCAAAACCCATTTGAATTCCCAGAAATCCGAAACTCATGTTCCAAATTTGCCAGAAACTTAACGTACGCTTTTCCATTATCGTAATTTAAAATTAATACGATAAGCGCGATGCTTATCAAAACCTACCTTATTTTCGAAGTAAAAGTGAAAGTTTTGAGAGGTAAATATAAAAAGATATTTTAATTTTCTATTTTTTGGATATAATTATTAGAATTTATTTTTCACTACAAGGTTGTAGTGAAAAATAGAGTAAGTAAAAAACTACGAAAAAATTGTATCGTATGCTGAAATGTATTTATTGAAACGTAGATTCTCTTTCAATTAAATGAGTTTCAATCACTTCTGTTGTGTAGTTTTCGTTTTCTTGATCTTCTTCGCTTTCCAGTCTATCAATTAGCATCCTTGCTGCTTTATTACCCATTTTTATCCCGCTTTGACTCACTGTAGTGATAGTAGGAGTGGAGTATTTAGAAATGATACCGTCAGTAAAGGCAATGACGGCAAGGTCTTTAGGGACGTTCAAACCTATTTTGTGAGCTGTCTTTATAATGGTCACGGCAAACAATTCGTTGACTGCAAAAACGGCATCGATTGCTTTGTCCTCTAATAATTTTGCTATCGTAATTTCGCAAGTATCAATATCTTCAATCTTTATAATCAGTTTTTCGTTAAAAGGAAGGTCATTGTCTAATAATGCTTTTATATAGCCATCCGTACGAAGCTTGCCTACGCTGACGTAATCAACAGTAGTTACGAGAGCTATCTTTTTGCGTCCCTTATCTATTAAGCTTTGCACCGCCTCATAAGCTGCGGTTTTATCGTCGATTATTACTTTGTCACAAAGGATTTCGTTGGTTACTCGGTCAAATAATACTACAGGCATTCCTTGATCGATAACTTCTGTAATATGATGAAAGTCACCTTTAAACTGCGTTTCCTTAGAAAGCGACATTATAAAACCATCGATACTTCCATTTGCAAGCATTTCCATATTTAGTACTTCTTTATCAAAAGAATCGTCAGATAAGCAAATAATTACACTATAACCGTTTTCATTAGCTACTTGCTCTATTCCGTTGATTACCGTAGCGAAAAAATGATGAACAATTTCAGGTATAATAATTCCAATGGTCTTGGTTTTTCTATTTTTTAAACTTAACGCTATATTATTAGGTCTGTAATTATAAAATTTGGCAAAAGCCTGCACTTTTAGTCTAGTTTCTTCGCCTATTTCTGGACTATTGCGTAGTGATTTAGAAACAGTTGATATAGATACGTCTAATTCTTTTGCGATTTGTTTGAGTGTTATTTTTCTTTTCATGATGCTATAGTGACGAAATTGAATTCGTAATAAAGGTAAAATATTATTTCGTATTTGATAATTAAATCACTTGTAATCGAATTAAAATAGAAAGTTTTCAACACTATTACGTTTTCGTAAGCTCGTTACAGATGGAACGTGTCAAATGAAAAAAAATTTGCATAGATTTAACATTCGAAGTAAAAGTTAAGCTTTAAATCTTAATTAATATTTAAACAATTTAAACAAAAAGTATGAAAACAATTTATAAAAAGTTGTTATTTTTAGTACTGTTATTTCCTTTAAGTATTCTGGCTCAGAATACACTAGGTGGAACTGTTCTTGATAAAGCATCAGGACAGCCTATTCCGGGAGTAAACGTAAATGTAGAAGGTAGCACAACTGGTGTTTCAACAGATTTTGACGGAAAGTTTCAAATGTCAAATGTTCAGAAAGGCGCAAAAATCGTATTTTCTTTCATTGGTTATGCAAATACGGTCATTACTTACAATGAACAAAAAGCAATAACGGTTTCACTAGAAGAAGATCAAAATGTACTTCAAGAAGTAGTGGTTCAAGTAGGTTATGGAACTGTTAAGAAAAAAGATGCTACGGGATCTGTTTCTCAAATTTCTGCAAAGGAATTTAACAAAGGTCAAAACGTAACTCCAGAAAGCTTAATTAGTGGGCGTATTTCTGGTGTGAATGTAACAGGGGGAGGTTCTCCAGGTGCAAAAGCCGATATTCGTATTCGTGGAGGATCTTCATTAAATGCTTCCAATGAGCCTTTAATTGTTTTGGATGGTTTGCCTTTGAGTAACTCAGTTCCAAGTGGTTCTACAAGTGTTTTATCTACAATCGATCCAAACGATATTGAGTCTTTTACGGTTTTGAAAGATGCGTCGGCAGCTGCAATTTACGGATCTAGAGCTGCAAATGGTGTAATTGTAATTACAACTAAAAAAGGGTCTAAAGGAAAAGTAAAAGTGAATTTTAGCTCTCAAGTTGGTGTGAATACGGTTGCCAACACAGTTGATGTAATGAATGCAGACCAATATCGCGAATTAGTAAATACAAAAGGTACTGCAGCGCAGCAAGCCTTATTAGGAACTTCAAACACAAATTGGCAAGATGAAATTTTTCATACAGCTTTAACTACTAACAATAATATTTCTGTAAGTGGTGCTTTGTTTAATAAATTACCAGTTCGTTTATCTGTTGGAAATGTTGATAATCCAGGAATCTTAAGAAATACCTCTTTTGAGAGAACTACGACATCGATCTCGTTAAACCCTGTTTTATTTGACAATCACTTGAAAATCGATATTAGCGGAAATTTATCTTTTGGTAAAAACCAATTTCAAGATGAAGGAGCGATTATTGGTAGTGCCATCGGATTTGATCCAACACAATCAGTATACCAAACAGGTTCTCGTTACGGAGGTTATTTTGAATGGTTAGAGTCAAACGGAAATTTACCTTTATTGCCCGCTAGAAATCCTGTTGCCAGATTGAATCAAGATGAAAGAAGAGCTACTTCTACCAGAAAATGGGGTAATGTAAGGTTAGACTATAAACTTCATTTCTTTGAAGACTTGAGAGCTGTAGTTGAAGCAGGTATTGATAGATTTGATAGTAGCGGATTTACAGAAGTAAGTACTCAAAGTGCTTTAGGATATCAGCCAAAAGCGTTTTCTGACCCAGGTTATGTGAATTTAGGCAACTATTCTAACTACACAGATGCACTTCAGAATAAAAACTTAAATGCTTATTTTAATTATAGTAAAGATTTAGGGAAATTAAAAATTGACGCAACTGCTGGTTACAACTACCAATTGTTTCAAAAAGAAAAATACCAATCAGGAGAAACCATACAACCAAATCCTAATGAAGATGTTGCTACAGATCCAGACATCAACTTGCAATCGTACTTCGGACGTTTGAATTTAGGATACGACAGCCGTTATTTACTGACTTTAAACTACAGAAGAGACGGAACTTCTCGTTTCTCTAAAGAAAACAGATGGGGTAATTTTGGTGGAGCTGCCTTAGCATGGAATTTATCTGAAGAAGAATTCTTAAAAGACAATGAAACCCTTTCGACTTTAAAATTAAGAGTTGGATACGGAACTACTGGTCAACAAGATATTTCTGCACAGTATGATTACTTGCAAAGAGTAACTACAGGAACAATCAATTCCCAGTATATTTTTGGTAATACTATTTATTCAACGGCCAGACCTGAAGGATATAATGAAGACATTAAATGGGAGGAATTGGCTGAGACTAACGTTGGTATTGACTACGGATTCTTAAACAACAGAATTACGGGATCTATTAACTATTTTGATAAAAAATCTTCAGATTTATTAGCAGATATTGCTGTTCCAGATGGTGCGAATTTAAGAAATCAAGGGTTCTTTAATATTGGTAGTGTAAGAACGAAAGGGGTTGAGTTTAGTATCGAATCTGATATCGTGAAAACGGATGACTTAACTTGGAATGTAGCTTTCAATACTACTTACATTGACCAAAAAATTACGGAGTTAGGAATTACAGTTCCTGGTTTTCAAGGGTATTTAGCAGGAGATAATATTGCTGGAGGTAACGGAAATAAAGTGCAAATCAATTCTGTAGGGTTTACACCAAATTCATTCCTAGTTTATGAGCAATTGTACGACGCTGAAAAAAGACCAATACAAGGTGCTTATGTGGATAGAAATGAAGATGGAAAAATTGATACAGCAGATAGATACAGATACCAAAAACCAGCAGCAGATTACACTTTTGGTTTATTCTCGACTTTAAACTACAAAAAGTTTGATTTTACTATGAACTGGAGAGCAAGTTTAGGGAACTATATTTTTGATAACGTAAGTTCTAATTTAGGATATTCTGACGCAGGTTTAAGAAGACAAACCGATTTATCTAACGTAAGTTCAGATTATTTTAATACTGGTTTTACTTTTGAAGACAATGGTACACAACGTTATTTATCTGATTATTTTGTAAAAGACGCTTCTTTTATCAAATTGGATAATGTAACTGTTGGATACACTTTTGACAAAACATTATTAAAAGCAGCTTCTTTACGATTTACAGCTGGAGTTCAAAACGTTTTAATTCTAACAAAATATGGTGGTTTAGATCCAGAGAAATTCAACGGAATTGATAATAACGTTTACCCAAGAGCAAGAACCTTCTTGATTGGTGTGAATGCCAATTTCTAATAGTAGACTGAAAACTAAATTTAAAAAATTAAGAAAATGAAAATATCATTTAAATATATATCTTATTTTTTCCTATTCATTTTAGGATTAAATATGACGCTTAGCTCGTGTACGAGCGACTTAGATGTGACGCCGAAGGATGATGATGAATTTTTATCGGAAACCTTTTTTCAAGATCCAGCTTCGTACAAAGAAGTATTAGCAAAGTTATATGCAGGTTTGTATGTAGGAGGGAATGACGGAGATGGAGCAGCAGATATTGCTGGTCTTGGTGGTGATTTTAGTAGTTATTTGCGATTGCTTTTTGTAACGCAAGAGCTTTCTACAGATGAGGCTATTATTGCTTGGGCAGATGGTGCTTTACCAACTTTAAATGCACAAACGTGGTCGCCAGCAAACGAATTTTTGGAGGGAACTTTCTCTAGAGCGTTTTATCACATTAGTGTTGCTAATGAGTTTTTAAGACAAACGACCGATGAGAAATTAACAGCAAGAGGTGTTGATGCCGATTTGAAAGCAGAGATTTCCACTTTTAGAGCTGAAGCTCGTTTTTTAAGAGCTTTCTCTTACTATAATTTAATGGATTTATTCGGAAACGTGCCTATCACGACAGAAAATGATCCTGTTGGGTTTTATTATCCTGAACAAAAAACAAGAGCTGAAGTTTTTGCTTATGTTGAGTCTGAGTTGAAAGACATCGACGCAAGTCTAGCTGCTTCAAAGAGTAATGAATACGGTAGAGTTGATAAAACTGCAGCTAAATTTTTATTAGCTAAGGTTTACCTAAATGCCAAAGTATATACAGGAACTGATAAATTTAGTGAAGCGGCGACATTATCTAAAGAGATAATTGATAACTCAGGATATACTTTTGCAAATGTTCCTTATGCCTACCTGTTTTCGGCTGATAACAATACAAACGGTGCTCAAAGCGAAGTTATCTTTCCAATTGTTGGAGATGGAAATGCCATTAGAGCTACTGGTGGAGGAATGAGTTTTATCATGCACGCTTCTATCGGCGGTAGTATGGACGCTGCTTCTCGCGGTATGGACGGTGGATGGCAAGGAATTAGAACTCGTAGGGAGTTTGTAAATCTTTTTGCTGATGCTACTGGAACTGCAGATAAAAGAGGAACATTTTACACAGACGGTCAATCAAAAGACATTAATAATGTTGGTACTTTTACAGATGGCTATGCTGTAACAAAGTTCATCAATAAAAATGCGAATGGTTCTGCGGCTCAAAGAAATGATATTCCAGATATCGATTTTCCAATGTTCCGTTTGTCAGATGTGTATTTAATGTACGCTGAATGTGCCGTAAGAGGTGCTGCTGGTGCAGATATAAACACAGCAGTGGGATACATCAATAAATTAAGAACTAGAGCAAATGCGCTACAAGTTGCTAGTTCAACGTTAACTCTTGATTTTATTTTAGATGAAAGAGGAAGAGAATTGTTTTGGGAATGTCACCGTAGAACGGATTTAATTCGTTTTGGTAAATTCACCGGAGGTGATAAATTATGGCAATGGAAAGGCGGTTCAATAAATGGTAGAGCTACTGAATCATACAGAGATTTAATGCCAATTCCGGCAAGAAATATTCAGGCAAATCCAACGTTAAAGCAAAATCCAGGATACTAACATCTTATAAAAACATTAAAATGAAAAACATATATAAAATTTTAATCGCATTTGTTGGTGTATTGGCTGTTTCATGTAATGCAGATGATGTAGACAACAGAACGGTTCTTACAGCAATTGCTGGGCCAGAATTTAAGACGCCTTTATCTGGAAAACAATATATTTTAGATGAAAATGACGCTTCAAAAGTTGCAGAAACTTTTGTTTGGTCAGCAGCAGAATATGACCAAAACGTGGTGGTGAACTATACTGTAGTAATAGATAAAAAAGGAGGAGATTTTTCGGCTCCTGTCAATCTTGGAACTATAAGTAATGCAACTGAACTTGCCGTTACGGTAAAAACGTTAAATCAGGCAGCGATTGAGTTAGGAGCAATTCCTGATCAAGTAGCTCAACTTGATATTAAAGTCATTTCTGATGTTTCAAAAGGATTAGCAATGACATCTAAAATGCCAATAACTGTTACAGTAACTCCTTACACAGGAAGACTTACTTACGATTTTGTTGATTGGTATTTAGTGGGTGATGCTACCGTTTCTGGTTGGGATAATAACAAAGGAAATCAACCAATGTTTAGAAGCGGTACAAGTGCAAGTGACTACAAATTCACTGGTTTTTTCAAAAAAGGAGCATTCAAAGTAATTTCTAAATTAGGAAGTTGGGTTCCAATGTTAGGTAAAGCAGATGCTACAAAAATGGCTCCTAGAAATACCGATGCCGACGCAGATCCAGCAAGTTTTGAAATTGCTGCTGATGGTTTTTACACCTTTAGCATGAATACTGAAACCTTAGAGTACACATTGGTGGCTTTTGATGCTTCAGCAAAAGCAACGTACACAACAGTAGGAATTATTGGTAGCAGTACTCCTAAAGGTTGGGATGCTTCAACAGCCATGAAACAATCTACTTTTGATGCGCACATGTGGTCATTGGGTGTAACTGCACTAATTGACGGTGAAGCTAAATTTAGAGCAAATGATGCTTGGGATGTCAGCTGGGGAGGCAAAACTGCTTTCTCTGGTGGAGGAACAGGAGACAATATTCCAGTAGGAAAATCGAAATACTTAATTTATTTTAATGATTTAGATGGAAGCTACTTATTGATTCCTAACCAAGAATAAAATTTAAACATATTGAAAGGCTATCTGATTCAGGTAGCCTTTTTTTTAACCTATTAACTAAACCAAACTTACTTATGAAAAAAAAAATACTATTAGTATTTCTTTTGTTGTCGGTGAAATTTTTTGCCCAACAACAAACGGCTACTTATTCCATAATTCCAAACACATTTGACGAAAACCAAGCAATTACCATTACTATAAATGGAAGCAGTATAAATGAAGCTACGTGGGGAGTAACTGCTAATGCTTTGTATTTATGGGCATGGGCTTTTGATACAAATGATACCTCCGAAAAAGGAACTCCAAACAACGGAGATTGGACAGCATCAAGTGAAGCAAGTAAATTTACCTACAATGCTGCAACAGATACTTATACCAAGACGATTACCCCGGCGATCTATTACAACACAACGGGTATTGGAAAAATTGGATTTTTAGTAAAAGCAAAAAACGGAACTGGTGATAAAAAATCACAGGATATTCTGGTTGAAGTTGGAGCTTTTCAAGTCTCATTAACAAAACCAATTGAAAACAGTACTACAGTTTTAACTTCTGGTTCAAACTTTACTATTACAGCCACAAATACAAATGGAGTGGCGAGTTATTCGTTAAAAGCAAATGGGAGTGTAATCAATACAAATGCAAGTACTTCTAGTTATTCCTATTCTCATACAAATATTATAACGAATCAAATTTACGAATTAGCGGTAACCCAGGGCGCTACAACGCTGATTAAAAAGTTTTCGGTTGTAGTAAATCCAAATACCGTTTCAGAAGTAATGCTAATGGGTTTAGTTGATGGAATTAATTATAATTCGACAGATTTTACAAAAGCAACTTTAGTTCTTGATGCTCCCTTAAAAGATTTTGTTTACGTTGCAGGAAGTTTTAATAATTGGCAACCTTCATCGGCCTATGCCATGAAAAAAGATCCTATTTCGGGAAAATTTTGGCTAGAATTATCGGGATTGGTTTCTGGAGTAAACAATATGTATCAATATTGGGTGGTGGATGCTACTCCGCTTGCAAATTCACCTTCTATGGTAAAAACAGCCGATCCATATTCTACATTGGTTTTGTCGCCTTATGATGATCCCGGAATTCCGAGCAAGAATTATCCTAACATGCCTGTTTATCCATCTGGACAGCAATTTGAAGTGACAGTTCTTAAAACAGGGCAGACTCCCTACAATTGGCAAGTGACTAATTTTGTAAAACCATCTAAAGATAATTTGGTGGTTTATGAGGTCTTAGTTCGTGATTTTGATGCCAATAGAAATTATCAAAGTTTAATTGATAAAATAGCATACTTTAAAAATCTTAAAATAAATGCAATCCAGTTGATGCCAGTCATGGAGTTTGAAGGCAATGAAAGTTGGGGTTACAATACCTCATTCCACATGGCTTTGGATAAGTTTTATGGCACTTCAGACAAACTGAAAGAACTCATTGATATTTATCATCAAAACGGGATTGCCGTAATTTTGGATGTTGCTTTAAATCATGCTTTTGGAAGAAATCCGATGGTTCGAATGTGGATGAATGATCCTGATGGAGATGGTTTTGGTTCGCCAACAACTGAAAATCCTTATTTTAATACGGTTGCAAAACACAGTTATAATGTTGGAGAAGATTTCAATCATCAATCTACTAGAACTCAAAACTATGTAATGCGGGTGATTAAGCAATGGATTGAAGAGTATAAAATTGATGGTTTTCGTTGGGATTTAACCAAAGGATTTACTCAAAATTGTACCGCAGCAGATGAAAGTTGTACCAATGCTTATCAACAAGATAGAGTGGATGTACTGAAAAAATATGCTGATTATTCTTGGACTTTAGATCCAACTCACTATACTATTTTTGAGCATTTAGGTACAAATCTAGAAGAGCAACAGTGGGCTAATTACCGTATAAATGAATCCCCTAGGAAAGGAATCATGATGTGGGGAAATATGAATAGTGCTTACAACGAATTGTCTATGGGCTTCGCCAGTTCTATTTCTGGAATGTCTAGTAATAGTCGTGGTTTTACAACCAATCGATTAATGGGTTATGCCGAAAGTCATGACGAAGAGCGTTTAATGTATAAGAATTTGAAGTTTGGGAATAGTACAAATGCAGCCCATAACGTAAAAGATTTGAATACGGCTTTGTCAAGAATGTCAGCAATTGGAGCGGTTTCGTTGTTGGTTCCAGGACCAAAAATGATTTGGCATTTTGGCGATTTAGGTTACGAAGCTTCTATTTTTACTTGTAATAATGGAACTGTAAATGATGCTTCGGCTACTATTGCAGGAGATTGTAAATTAGATACAAAACCACAGCAACAATGGGCAGATAACTGGTTAGCTAATGCAAACAGAAATAAAATTTACTCTGATTGGGCAAAATTTATTGCACTTAAAACTACAGAACCAGTATTTTTAGGAACACCTACGATTGCTAATGCAAATTCACTAAATGTAAATATTAAAATTACTAATTCGGAACTAGCTTCAACAGTATTAAAAGATGTTTTGATTATTGCCAATTTTGATGTTACAACTAAAAATGTACCCACAGCTTTTCAATACACAGGAACTTGGTATAATTTAATAGACAACAAACCTTTAACCGTTACCGATGTAAATATGACAATTGCAGTACCAGCTGGCGGTTATAGAATTTATGGAAACAAAAAATCAAGTTTAGATTTTACAACAGCAAATTTTGCATTGCCTAAAAATAATTTTACAATAATTGCAAAAGAAGAATCTTGTTTGAATAAGAATAATGGTGAAATAAGCATTTCGGCTATAGAAAAACACAACTATTATGCTACAGTTAATGGGCAATATTATTCATTTTCAAATAACACTTTGTTGATTAACAATCTAGTTCCTAATACTTATTCACTATGTATAGGTGTAGAAGGAGAATCGTATGAGCAGTGCTATACTATTGTTATTCCTAAAGGAGCTAGTATTTCGGCTAAATCTGTAATGGATTTTGATAAAATTGCAATTGAAATGACTGATGGAACAGCGCCTTTTCAGGTTTCTATAAATGGATTGGAACAATTTGAAACTGATTCCTCTACTTTTTCCCTTAATGTGCAAAAAGGAGATTTATTAGAAGTAAAAACAGCAAAATTATGTGAAGGTACTTTTTCTAAAGTGATTGATAAAACGGATGATTTAGCTTTGTTATTTCCAAATCCAACATCAAATCATTTTGAAATAGCAGTGGTAACTTCTAAATCGGAAATTCCAATTGAAATTTATAATACCGCTGGAGCACTAATCTCAAACAAAAAGTACGCTGTTTTAAATAACAAAGTACAATTGAATATAGAAAGCCTAGCGGTAGGTGTTTATTTAGTAAAATTGGGGTTAGAAAGTATAACAACTGTTTCTGTAATAAAAAAATAATTATGAAAAAGTATATTTATATAGCCTGTATTAGTTTATTTATGATTTCTTGTGGAAGTGGTTCAGATTCTGAAACTACTCCCGAAACGAATCTGGCGCCCACGGCACCACTACTGGCATTGCCTGCTAATGTTAGTTTATGTATGAGTAATTTAGTTAATTTTCAATGGGAGAAATCAACAGATAAAAATAACGATGCAATAACCTATAGTATTCAAATTTCAACCGACAATCAGTTTACGCAAATTGTAAAAACTACTGAAATAATTGCAACTAATTTTTCGGTTACATTAGATAAAGGCAAAAGTTATTATTGGCGTGTAAAAGCTACGGATACTAAAAATTTGTCAAGTGATTATTCGTCTGTTTATAGTTTTTACACAGAAGGAGTTGTTGCGGGAAATCATTTGCCTTTTGCGCCAGAATTAGTTGCGCCAACTTTGAATTCAATGTTAAATTCGGGTGTTATCACTCTAAGTTGGAATGCAGCAGATGTTGATAAAGATGACATTTTAGTTTATGATGTGTATTTGGGTACTACAAATCCGCCTACTCAAAAAGTAACTACAAATCAGTTGTCGAAAACTTTTGATGTGAGCACTAACTCTTCAACAAATTATTATTGGAAAGTAGTAGTAAAAGACAATAAAGGAGGAGAAGTAATAGGTCAAATTTGGAGTTTTAAGACTAATTAATTTATAAAAGCAAAAAGGCTGTCCATTAACTGACAGCCTTTTTTATGGTTTTAATATTTCGTTTTTATAATTTTCCGTTTTTTATTTCTTCCACAATTTCTGGATTTAATAAAGTAGAAATATCTCCAAAATTAGAGTAATCACCTTCAGCAATTTTACGCAATATTCGACGCATAATTTTTCCTGAACGTGTTTTAGGTAATCCAGATACAAATTGAATTTTATCTACTTTGGCGATTGGACCAATGTGATCTGAAATTTGTTGATTAATCTCTTTAGTAAGGTTTTCTCTATCACGGTATTCTCCTGTTTCTTTAAGAATTACAAATCCGTATAAAGCATTTCCTTTAATATCATGTGGGAAACCTACAATAGCAGATTCAGCTACTGCTGGATGCTCATTGATAGCATCTTCAATAGGAGCAGTTCCTAGATTATGACCAGAAACGATTACTACATCATCTACACGGCCTGTGATTCTGTAATATCCTACTTCGTCACGTAAAGCGCCGTCACCAGTGAAGTATTTGCCTGGAAAGGCAGAAAAGTAGGTTTCTTTATAGCGTTGATGATCACCCCAAATAGTTCTTGCAATCCCTGGCCAAGGTGTTTTGATACACAAACTACCTGTAACTTGATTTCCTTCTATTTCGTTTCTTTTTTCATCCATCAATGTAGGTTGAATACCAGGTAATGGTAGTGAAGCGTAAGTTGGTTTTGTAGGCGTTACAAATGCCAATGGCGAAATTAGAATTCCACCGGTTTCAGTTTGCCACCACGTATCTACAAGGGGACACCTTTTCCCTCCTACGTGGTCATTGTACCAATGCCATGCCTCCTCATTTATAGGCTCTCCTACGGAACCAATAACTTTTAGAGAGGCTAAAGGATATTTTTGAACGTAAGAAAGGCTTTCTTTTGCTAAAGCTCTAATAGCGGTAGGTGCAGTATAAAATTGAGTAACTTTATGCTTTTCTATTGCTTCCCAAAAACGACTGTAATCAGGGTACGATGGAACACCTTCGAAAATTACTGTTGTTGCACCATTCAATAATGGACCGTATAAAATATAAGAGTGTCCAGTGATCCAACCGATATCAGCGGTACACCAAAAAATGTCATTGTCTTCATAATTAAAAACATTTTTAAAAGTGTAAGCGGTATAAACCATGTAACCTGCGGTGGTATGAACCATTCCTTTTGGTTTTCCAGTTGAACCTGAAGTATAAAGTATGAATAAAGGATCTTCAGCATCCATGATTTCAGCAGCATTATTATCTGATGCTTCGTCTAAAAGTGGTTGTAACCATTGGTCACGACCTTCTTTCATTTTAATTTCAGTATTGATTCTTTTAACTACTAAAACCTTTTCAACACATGGTGTTTTTTCTAAAGCTTCATCAACAATACTTTTTAAGTCAATGGTTTTATTTCCACGGTATCCACCATCAGATGTGATAACCATTTTACACTCACTATCATTAATTCTAGCTGTTACTGCTGATGCTGAAAATCCAGCAAAAACAACAGAGTGTATTGCTCCAATTCTGGCGCATGCTAAAATTGTTACAGCTAATTCAGGAATCATGGGTAAATAAATACACACTCGGTCTCCTTTTTTTATGCCTTGCTCACGAAGTACATTTGCCATTTTGCAAACCTTTTGATGTAACTCATTGTAGGTAATGTGTATCGCTTCTTCACTTGGATCGTTAGGTTCGAAAATAATTGCTGTTTTGTCCCCTTTTTTAGCTAGATGTCTGTCAATACAGTTTTTTGTAATATTAACTTTAGCATCGGTAAACCATTTTATTTCGGCTTCAGCCATGTTAAAATCAAATACTTTGTCCCACTGCTGGTACCACATGAAGTTTTCTGCGGCAATTTTGCCCCAGAATTTTCTTGGCTCACGAATTGATTTTTTGTATTCTTTAAAGTATTCTTCTAAATTGTTTATTTTGTAACGACTCATTTTATAAATAGTTTTAGTTGTTGTTATTTTACATTATAAATTCCAATATTATATTTTTGCAATACGCTATCAATTTCACCAACGATATTCTCATCATCTATTGTTGATGGGATTTGGAAATTTTCACCATCAGCAATACTTCGCATTAATTTCCTCAAAATTTTACCTGATCTAGTTTTAGGCAATCGATCGACAATAACTACACTTTGAAGCGATGCTACGGCGCCAATTTGCTGTCGTACTAATTTTATTGTTTCTTGTTGTAGTTGATAATGTTCTATTTCATCATTTAGTTTTACGACAACTAAGGCTAATGGAATCTGACCTTTTATTGAATCGTTAATTCCTATTACGGCACATTCAGCTACTGAAGGATGGGAGGAAACTACTTCTTCCATTTCAGCAGTCGAAAGTCGATGTCCCGCCACATTAATTACATCGTCAACTCTACCGGTGATAAAAATATAATCTTCATCATCTTTGTAACCTCCGTCTCCAGAAAAGTAATATCCTGGAAATTGATCTAAGTAACCCGACTTAAATCTAGGATTATCTTGCCACAAATCTAATAAAGTTCCGGGGGGTAACGGTAATTTAACTACCACATATCCTTCTTTATTCGCGCCTAGCTCCGTTCCATCTTCACTAAATATTCTTATGTCGTAGCCACAAACTGCTTTTCCTACGGAGCCTGGTTTTATAGGTAATTGCTCAACACCCATTAAGTTAGCAATCATTGGCCAGCCTGATTCTGTTTGCCACCAATGGTCAATTGCTGGAGCGGGAATGTGTTTTTGATACCATTCTAAAGTAGCAATATCGCAACGTTCTCCAGCTAGAAATTGTGTTTTTAGCGAACTCAAATCGTATTGTTTGATAAATTCACCATCAGGATCTTCCTTTTTTATGGCTCGAATAGCAGTAGGAGCCGTAAACATAGCATTTACTTTATGCTCAGCGATAACTCTCCAAAAAGTACTTGCATCGGGTGTTTTTATTGGCTTTCCTTCAAAAATTACTGTTGTATTTCTGTTGATTAAGGGCCCGTAAACGATAAAACTATGACCTACAACCCAACCCACATCAGACGCGGCCCAAAAAACTTCATCTGGTTTGATATTGTATATGTGAGTCATTGAAAATTTTAACGCTACGGCATATCCACCAGTGTCACGAACTACACCTTTTGGTTTTCCGGTTGTGCCTGATGTGTATAATATGTATAAAGGATGTGTTGTGTTAACAGGTACGCAAGCTGTTTCCTCTGATCCGTAAATTAGTGCATCGTAGTCAACATCGTATTTTTTGAAGGGAACTCTTGCGCCTAATTTTCTATTAAAAACAATTACTTTCTTGGGTCTGTGTGAGGCGAGTTCAATAGCCTCATCAACTAATGGTTTGTAGGCAATCAAACGATCAATTTCGATTCCTGAGGATGCTGTAATAATCACTCTAGGCTTGCAATCATCAATACGAATGGCTAATTCATGAGGTGCAAAACCGCCAAAAACCACGGAATGTGTAACCCCAATCCTCGCACAGGCAAGCATTGCAAATGCAGCCTGTGGAATCATAGGCATGTAAATTACGGCAGTATCGCCTTTTTTTAAACCTAACGAAAGCATTCCTCCTGCTAGTTTTGCTACTTCAGTTTTGACCTCTAAAAAGGTGTATTTTTTTATATTTTGTGTAACAGGAGAATCGTAAATAAGCGCTGTATTATTTCCATAACCATCCTGAATGTGTTTGTCTATAGCTAAATAGCAAACGTTCAATTCGCCATCTTTGTACCAAAGCGGATATCCGTTTTCATCTTCAGATGTAATAATTTACGGTTTGCTGTACCACTCAATTTCATCAGCGTGGTGTTTCCAGAATTTTTCAGGTTGCTCGATGCTTTCTGTGTATATTTCTTTGTAAGTCATGACAATGGTTTTTTGTTATTGAATTAATTCATGAACTTGATCGACTAATTTCTTGATTGAAAAAGGCTTTGTAACGTATAAATTAGCGCCCAATGAAAGTCCCGTTTCGATATCCTTCTCTTTATTTTTGGCCGAAAGAAATATCACTTTACAGTGTTGAAGACTTTCGTCTTTTTTGATTTGTTCTAATGTTGCATAACCGTCCACCATTGGCATCATTACATCTAGAATGATTACATCAGGAAGTTGTTTTTTTAAAATGTCTAATGCTTCGTATCCATCACGCGCTATAAAAACTTCAAAATTGTTTTTCTTGAATGTATATTCTAGTGCCATTACTATATTTGGTTCGTCATCTACAATTAATATCTTTTTCATTTCGTTAACGGTTTTCTGCTGTGTTATAATTAGGTAAGGTAAAAGTAAATGTCGCTCCATCTACTACGTTGTCTTCCGCCCAAATCTTTCCTTTATGGTGTTCAATAATTTTTTTACAAATGGCTAATCCTAATCCACTTCCTACTGGTTTTTTTACATTTTGATTTCGAGATTGATAGAATTTATCAAAAATAACCTCAAGATCTTCTTTCTTAATTTCTTTGCCATTGTTGTGTATTTTGACTTCTATAACCTGTTTGTTTTCATGAATCGAAATCACTATTTTTCCATTTGTATTAGAACTGAATTTTATAGCATTAGATAGTAAATTGTTTATTACTTGAATGATTCGTTCTTCATCGTAAAAAGCTTTTATCTCGTAAGAAGCTTCGTTGAATTCGACAGTTATTTTTTTGTTTTTTATTAATTGCTGCAACGAATCTAGTGTGTTTTTTATCGTTTTAGAAATGTCATTTTTAGACAAATAAATTTTTTGTTTGCCAGTTTCAAATTTTTCCAAGTCTAGAATTTTATCAATCAGTCGATTCAATCTATCCGATTCAGAAATAATATTTTGCAAAAATTGTTTTCGTAATTCTTCTGGGATTTCATCATCATCGTGAAGAATTTCGCTCGCTGCTCTAATTGCGGTTATTGGCGTTCTTAGCTCATGCGTTACAGTGTCCAGAAATTCATCTTTTTGAATGTCTTTGTCAATCAATTCTAAATTCGCATTTTTTAATTGTTCTGATATTTTTTTTAATTCATTAGAAGTGTCCGTCAATTTTTTATTGATGATGAGGTTTTCTTTCGATTCCTCTAAAATGCGTAAAACCTCTGGCAAACTTATTTTATCTTCTTTAATAACACTTGATATTAGAATTTTGGCGGAAGCCGTACCTATATGACCTGTTAATAGATTCTCAGCAAATTTTATAAATCGGGCATCAGCTGTTGTGATGTTTTTGTCGACGTTATATTTTAAATTAAAAATAGTCAGCGCTCTTTTTGTTCTCTCTTCACCCAGGAAACGCTGTAATACCTTCTGGATATCTTTTATATAAGCGGTTCCTTTCCATACAAATGCGTTCTCGTGATTGGTAATGTATTTGTCAATATCCACAAACATTTCGGCATAATTACGTTCTCTATAATTTCCTTTGAAACTTACCGAAATCGCTAAATAGCTCAAGGTGTTTAGAAGTAAACTCCAAAAAAAAGCATGTGGAATGGGGTCTAAATAATCCAACCCAAAAAGTTGAAAAGGTTTTAAAAGTGTAATTCCCCATAGTCCTTCCTGAATAAAAAGACTTGTTGATTTTGTAATTCCTATGGCATAAGGAATTAAAAGCGTGTAAAGACAGACTAAAAATCCGATGATAATTCCCGTAACAGCACCATGCTTAGAACCTCTTTTCCAAAATAAAGCTCCAAAAAACGAAGGAGCCAACTGACCGATAACAACAAAGGATACTAATCCTATGGAAACGAGTGAGTAATCTAAAATGAAAATACGATAGATGGCATAGGCCAAAATAATCAGAAAAAATATTCCTAATTTTCTACTTCTAACAATGCGGTTGTTGTTTTTTTCTTGTGATGAGTTCTCTAACGATCCAATGAATCCGTATGGAATCAATAAGTTATTGCTTAACATCGTCGAAAGAGAAATACACGATATTACTATCATCGAAATCGCAGCTGAAAACCCTCCCAGAAACACGAGAACAGTCAAAATGTTATTATTGAAAAATTGCGGTATGAGCAATGAATACGTATCAGAATTTAAATTTTGTCCTTTAAATAGTATGTTTCCACCCCAAGCAATTGGAAATACAAAAATATTAAAAAGCAATAAATACAATGGGAACAACCAGATAGCTGTTCGAATGTGAGTTTCTTTATTATTCTCTACAATTGCGGTGTGGAATTGTCTTGGTAATAAAAAAATAGCAAACATGGATAAAATACAAAGAAAGAACCAGTTGATTCCGTTTGTAAGATCGCCAATTGTATTTTTTTTATCAAAATCTTTAAGAACGGCTGCTTTTTGATAAATGTCATCGAATCCATCAAAAACAAAATAAGTTACATATATTCCAATGATTAAAAAGAAGACTAATTTTAAAATAGATTCCATTGCTACCGCTGTAACAATTCCGCGTCTTTTTTCAGATGCATCAACATACTTCGTTCCGTAATAAGAGGCAAATAGCGCCAAAGCGAGACAAACATAAGTGGTGGTATCGGTAAAAATATTGTCGGTGGCTTCGGTTTTTGTAACAATATGAAACGTATCTGAAATTGATTTTAATTGTAAAGCGATGTAAGGTACAATTCCGAAAATACAAATTAACGTAACCAATGCGCCAAGAAATCTACTGTTGCCATATCGTAAAGAAATAAAATCAGCGATGCTGGAAATTTTATTTACTCTCGATATTCTAATAATTCTCTTTAGGACAATCATCCATGTAGGAATAATTATAATTGGACCTAAATAAATAGTTAAATAACTTAAGCCAGAACTTGCCGCCATTCCAATACTACCATAGTACGTCCAGGCTGTACAATATACGGCTAATGAAAAGGAATAGATATAGGCATTATTTGTCCATTTAGAATGACTTATTTTTTCAGACCAATGGGCGATATAAAAAAGTATGGATACATAAACCACTAATATTAGAAAGAGTCCAATGCTATTCATAATATCTTTTTATAATTAAGTACGAAATAGCGATTGAGAATAACCATCCAGAAAAAATATAGATGTATATAATGGGGAACCCAAAAAGTGGTTTTGAACTATCAAATAAAAGCAAAAGCGGTATGTTCAATGCTAATAGTATTAACATTGAAAGGATAACCAACTTTTGTTCATGTCTCTTTTTCATCGTAAGATGCTACTTGTTTTTAAGCGTATTAGCTATTATGCTTGTTGTAAATTCTTATTAGAATCTAAAATTTTATTTTCTACTAAGATAGGTGTTGTTTGTCATTTATTTGCCACGAAGTCACAACGACATAAGTACAATTATTTATTAAATAAAAGTAAGTAAAACCTTTGTTCCTTAAAATCTTTGCGGCATTAAAAGATAATTTATATCATTAACTTTAAACTGCTCAGCTTTAGTTTTGAAAATGTTATACTTTATGTTGTTATCCTTTTTTTTTAAAAATAGACAATCTCTGCAAATAAATGCAGAGATTGTCTAATGTGGTATGGTTTTATTATTTATTCCTTTTCATCATAATCACCCATTAAGGCGTAATATCCAAAGGTACCTAGTCCCAAAACGATCAGTGGGGTTAGTACAAAGAGAATAATAATTCCGAAAACTAAGTCTTCTTGTTTTCCGGACATAAATTTTGGTAATCCAAAAGTGAAGATGCAAAAATAGGCTGCAGCAACTGCTAATGCAATCCAAACTAATCCTAAAATTCTTTTTATTTGATTCATATGTTGCTATTTATTGTTTTTTATCGGTCATTTGTAATTCGCATATCATCATTGGTGTTTACAACCCAATTACATTAATGCTCATTTCATAGCTGTGTTTTTATACGTGAGCGTTTTTATCTTTATTTTTTATGTAAACCATTCCAACTACAAAGCTGACTGCAGCGATCACGATTGGATACCAAAGTCCTTCCAAGTAAAACTCTGGATGACCCAAGTCTTTCGCATTAGTAACAAAATAGGTAGAAATAGCAGGAAGTAAACCTCCAAAAATTCCATTTCCTACGTGATAAGGCAATGACATAGAGGTGTATCTAATTTTTACTGGGAACATTTCAACTAAAAATGCTGCAATAGGACCATAAACCATGGTTACAAATATGACTTGTATGAACACAAGGAATACTAAAGACCATTCGTCGCTGGAGTTAATTTTTACAGTTGTTTTAGTATCGCCTTTTGGTTTGCCGTCAACTATAATTGCTGTGCCGTTTTCTAAATGTACGGTTTTTATTTCTTGAAACGTTGTTCCATCTGTGTACTCTTTGTGAGTAGTATAGATGGAGTCCATAGTCTGTTTTTTAGTCTGTTTTAACTCAGCAAGCAGCGTTGTTTTTTCTACTATTTCCGTTTTGTTTTTTACTGATGTGGTTTCGTACATTTGTTTGTAGATAGGTCTGTATAATAAAATAGCCAATAGCATTCCACCCATCATGATGTATTTTCTACCTACTTTATCACTAAACCAACCAAAGAATACGAAAAACGGTGTTCCTAAAATCAAAGCAATTCCCAATAAAGTATCAACTTGAGAAGAATCAATAGCCATTACGGTTTTCATGAAACTCATTGCGTAAAATTGACCAGTGTACCAAACTACCCCTTGTCCCATTGTAGCTCCAAATAAAGCTAATAATACAAACTTCAAATTGTAGCGGTTTCCAAAACTCTCTTTCAAAGGATTTGTACTTGTTTTTCCTTCGCTTTTCGCTTTTGCAAAAACGGGAGATTCATCCATGTTTTTACGAATCAAATACGAAACTCCAACCATTACAATAGATACCCAAAACGGAACTCTCCATCCCCATTCATCAAATTGTTCAGGTGTAAGTATATTTCTTGTGGCTAGAATTACCATCAACGAAATAAATAAACCAACCGTTGCAGTAGTTTGAATCCAAGACGTCCAATATCCTCGTTGTCCTACCGGAGCATGTTCCGCAACATAAGTTGCCGCTCCGCCGTATTCGCCACCTAAGGCAAGTCCTTGTAACAAACGAAGAATTAATACTAATAAAGGGGCCATAAAGCCTATGGTTTCGTAGCTCGGGATACAGCCTATTAGGAATGTTGCACCACCCATTAAAAGTAAAGTAACCATGAAAGTATATTTTCTTCCAATTAAATCTCCTAATCTTCCGAAGAAAAGAGCTCCGAAAGGTCTAACTACAAATCCGGCAGCAAACGTAGCCAATGTTGATAAAAACGCGGCTGTTGGATTGTCTGAAGGGAAGAATTTTGTTGAAATTACAACAGCTAAACTTCCAAAGATGTAAAAGTCATACCATTCGATCATTGTACCCATTGAGGATGCGGAAATAACTTTCCAAATTCCTTTTGTTGATTTTTCTTTCATATTTTATTGGTTTTTTGTTAGTTTGGTTTTTAAAATGAATAGGCGCAGGAAAGCATGGTTCTAAAGTTTCCAACATTTGTTTTGTTTGCGCCTGCAGTGGCGTTACTTTTATTTAAATCGCCCCAAGTTGCAGCGGTGTATTCTAGTTCTGGTGTAACTCTAAATTTATTTTTCTTAAAATCAATTCTTCCCGAAGCTCTCCATACATTATCCACTATTCTGTTTCCGCTTATGCCACGAACATAATTTACGAAAGTAGCAATTGTGTTATCGTCTTTTGATCCATTATTTTTGGTATACCCAAAGAATAATCCTGGAGCAATAGCTTTTCCGTTGCTAGCAAGATCAAGCCAAAAAGCTGTTGTTTTTGTTGGGTCATAAGTTTCCACTTGAGTAGTAATATTTTTTCCGGTATAGCCACCAAGCATTACTAGGTTGTTTAAATTTCCACCTGAAATTCCGTAAGCTTTTATAGAAAATTGATCGTTTGAATATTTGGCGTATCCAAAAAATGAACTGCTGTTTACTTTTTCAGTAGAAACTAAATTATTAGAGACAGTTAAAGGCTGAAGTGATTTGTATTCAGCTCCTAATCCTAAAATAGTATTTTTCGCTTTGTACTGAATTTGTGCATTAAGGGAAGGTAATACTGAATTTATTGATGCTGAATTTTGTGTTCCTGGTCCTGGAGCTGGAAATTCTCTTTCTTTATAAGCAGTTAACGTCAGGGAAACTTCGTTGCTTAAAATTTGTTTTATTTTAGCTTGAGTCGCCCATCCAAAAGGATTAAATAGGATTGCGGTGTTGAAATTGGCAACACCAGGGAAAACTTCAGGTATGAATTGTGGATACCACGTTTGTCCTAAGGTTAGACTTGTTTTAGACCATTCTAAATTCACATACGCATGTCTTAATCTTAGTAACCCTATTGTTCCACCTTCCACATTTCCATAAAAATCTGCTTCCATTATAGATGAGGTTTTTGCTCCCCAAACATTTGGTCCTTTAGCTTTTACTCCTAGTCTTGAAGTTATAGATAGGAAATTAGATTGTGCAGCAGCATTAATATCTTTACCGTTAGCATCTAAAACAACATCTAGGGGATATAAATTTAATTGACCTTCTCTAGTAAAAGCTGATTTTCGGCTATCCCAAATGAAATCAGTTCTAGCGAAACCATAAATACTTACATTCCATTCTTTCTCAGAAGAAGATTGAACTGGCGTGGGTGATGGAGTTTGGGAATACGCTTTGAAAGAAGCAACCCCGATTAAAAGTATTAAACATGTTTTTTTCATGATAAATAGTAAGTTTGGTTTAATTAAAATGGTTAGTTTCAACAGTGCCAAATTCTATTATTTTATTCTAGAAAAAAATCATGATATATTTTTGTGTTAACCACTATAGTTAATCTTTGAATCTTTCCCATTTTATAAGCATAAACTTATCGCCTAATTCAGTGATAATCATGCCAGCACCAGAAAGTAATTGTTTGTTTTTTAAATATTCTACTAGTTCTAAATGGTTAAATATCTTGTAAGTAGGGTGGTAATTAGCATGAGATGGTTTTTTTATGTTGTAGGTCTTTACCCAGTTGCTAACAGTTACGTGCGAAACCCCTATAATTCGTTCTATTTCTCTGAAACTTAAGCCTTCTAGGTAGAGTTGTAATGCTTTGGTTACGTAGTAATCATCTATTTTTTTGCCAATTTTGTTAACAGTAAAAAAATAGTTGCATTTTTTACATAAGTACCTTTGTTTATTGTTAATGACTCCGCTTTTTATTATGTGGTTTCCTTGGCATTTTGGACAGGCTAAAATCTCCATATATATATATATATATATATATAATTTGCATAAATATAGTAAATTAGCAATTATATTAAATGATATCTGTAAATAAAAAATAATTTAATTGCAGATTTGCTATTTAATTATCTAATTTTTTATGAAATTACGAGGTTTGATAGTGTTCGGCTATTTATTACGCTTTAGTGTCTATACTATAAAATAGTATATATAACCCAGACTTGCTCTGGTTTTTTTTATTTATAGTAGTCAAAAGCTGAAGTAGTATCAACGCTAAGAAAGTTTTAAAGCGGAACTTTTTTAAAACAAAAAACCCGAATATTTCTATTCGGGTTTTGTGGTACCTCCAGTACTAAATTAATCCTGCTTATAAAATACTCGTCATATAAATAGTTATTCATAAAACCATTGTCAGCAAGTGAATTAAAGATTTATGTTGTCGATGTGTTCCGATGTGTTCTTAGTAAGCATGAATAAATAAGCACCCTTTTAAGCACCCTTATGCAGGGTTATTTTGTATCTTTGAGGACTAAAATTAATTATATGTCTGTACAAATTCAAATGTCTAAAGGCTCTGTGCGATATGCGTTCAAGGAGTCAAAAAAAAACCTAGAGGAGCATAAGCAGCAAGAGAGTCTGATATACCTCTATTTTTCATATGGTGCCGAAAGGCTTAAGTATTCTGTTGGGTATAAATCATGTTTTGCAAATTGGGATTTTAAGAAGCAGCGTATAAAAAACATCAGCTCTCTTATTAATAAAGACAAAGTTAATCAAGATCTAAAACATTTTGAAGATTCTATACTCAGTCGCTATCAAAAACTATATATGGACTACGGGGATGGTGTTACTAATGAGATGATAAAAAAGGAGTTGGATATTATTGTAAGAAAGAAACATTTAGTTGAGAGTGACAAAGAGATTGTACTATCCTTTATAGACGTCTGTAACAAGTTTATAGACGATAAGGGGACTTCTATAGCTCCGGTGACTAAAAGAGTGTATAAGCAAGCTATTACGATTCTCGAGAAATATGAAAAAAAGAAACAGATTTCATTGAGCTTTGAGGCAATTGATATGCCTTTTTACAATAGTTTCAAAGCATTTTTGGAAAAGGAAAATTATTCTTTAAACACCATTGGTAAGCATATCAAAACCATTAAGTCTTTTATGAATTATGCATTTGTAGAGGGCTATACTGCTAGTGTTAAACATCAAAGTAGAGACTTTAAGGTTGAGAAGGAAATCACAACTGAAATATATTTATCAGATGCCGAGATTAAAGTTCTGCATAATAAGGATTTGTCTAAAACTCCGGTCTTAGAACACGCTAGAGATGTATTTTTGATAGGTTGCTATACGGGGCAACGAGTTAGTGATTATAATAGTCTATCTAAGGATGATATCGTAACGAAGGGGGAGATACAATATTTTAAATTTGTTCAACAAAAAAACCGTAAACGAGGTAGGGTGGTGATGTGTCCGATAACAAAAGAGATAAGAGAAATTATGGATAAAAGGTATGGTGGAGTACCTCCCCCATCGATTCCAGAACAACATATTAACGAACATATTAAAACAATAGGTCTGGACCTTCAGTGGACTGAGTCAATAAAGTGTGAACAAACAAAGGGTGGCAAATTGGTGACTGAAATGATTCCAAAATACAAATTGTTGAAGTCTCATACTGCAAGAAGAAGTTTTTGTACTAATATGTATTTAAGAAAAATGCCAATCTTTGATATCATGTTGTTTTCAGGGCATACGACTGAAAAGGAATTTTATAGGTACATTCGAATCAAAGAAGAAGAAAGAGCGCAACATATTGTTGATAGCGGTTACTTTAATGTATAATAAGCGTAAATAAGGCATGAATATGGGTGTAACATCATCATCAATTGCGGAGGAGTTAAAAGGTAAAATATCTGCAAATAAAAGTTTATCAATTAGGATTGAAAGGTCAAAGGAGTTGAATTCTCAGCTCCTTCTTGACAAGAAGGAAATAGCCTCTTTACTGGAAAGTTTGTTTCGGAACTCTATTAAGGATGATTATTATTTTTTTGATTGTCCTTTGGCTGTTTATAAAAACAGCTTTAAAGTGAGGTTTGAGAAATTTGTCGAGCTTAACCTTGATGCTGAACGAGCTGATTTTATTCAGTCAGAAATTAGAAAACTTTACGACCCAGAAGAGAACAGGGTAATAATAACAGAATGCTATCATATTTATTCAGAAGGGTTAGCGAGCTTTAAAATATCCCTTGACAAAAAGTTGTCTTACTTAAAAGAAGAGCTAAATAAGGAGGGTTTTTATATGTCAAATGGACCCATTGAGAACATTTCTCCTTATGAAGATATTCCTTTAGATGATGAAATACGGTTTGATGTTGTAGAGGATGTAAGAGATGGAAAATTACAGATTACTGCCAATCAAATAGTCATTCTTCTAGATAAGGTAGGTTTCTTTAATGATAAAAAGATTAGACTTAAATCTCAAGCTAAACAGTCTGAAGTTATAAGTAAGATCACTGGACTGAATGTAAAAAATATAGCAACATATATTTCTAGACTGGAGCAAAAACCATCTTCAATAGGTGCTAACTATCAGAAGGATCTGGATTACATTGATTCGATGTTAGATGATATCTAACCTACTAATTTTTGTTTTTTAAGTTACTACTGGAGTAGCCTCGGTAGTAGGCTACTTTTCTTCCTACTACTCTTTAGTCGTTAATTTGCTTTATAACCTAAATATAAAAGCAATGAACGAACACATAGTTACACAAATCTACAACACTACGCCAGAACAGCTTAGAGAAATTCTGAGGGATGATACTCGAAAAGAAATAAAAGAGTTATTCAATAAATTGACGCCTAAGCCTCCAGTCGAATTTCTAACTAGGAAAGAGGTTTCAACAATGCTTAAGGTGGCTCTGTCTACTGTTTCTGAATGGGATAAGCTTGAAATTCTTAAGCCCTATCGCATCGGGAACTTGGTACGATACAAAAGTGATGAAATAGAAGAGGCTTTAAAAGCTATTAAAAAATAAGCGATGAAAAGTACTACTATACTAACCACCGCCCAAGCTTTTGACTATTACAAAGATACGGATAATTTAAGAAATTCTTTTAGTAAAGAGGACAGTATCCTGCAAGTTTTTACTCGTGATTTAATGGTAGTTAAATCAATGGCTGTCAAAGAAAATACTATGAGAAGCCAGCAATACAAAGAGTTAGAAAAACATTTCTATGATAACGGCTATGATGAGGCAATTAGATTTATGCTAGAATCAAGAAAAGAGTCATATCTGATTACAACAGAAAACATAAAAAAAAGTATAGAATTAATGTCCTTAACTAAAAGAGAGAAATCAATTGTGCAATATTTAAATTATCTGGAGGACAAAAAACGTGCAATTGTGCCATTATATAGTAATATTATAATTAATACAAATGATTGCACAAATGTCGAAAAATTGTCCAAGAGACAACTTAAGTATCTGAAGGCAAAAGTCAACAGTCTTAATCCGAAAGAACTATCTTTTTACAAATCCTTTTCTAGTATTGTAGAACTTGATAATGACGGTCTAACTCTTGTTAGAGCAAAAGTAAAAGTAGGGAAAATTAGTGCCTTTTATACTGCGAAGCTGCCTTACTGCAATATAGATTTTAAGAGCGCTGTAGAGTCATTAAACTCAATGGGAATTAAATCTTCTGAACAAGATGTAATTGCATTTCTATCTTTAATCATGGAGTTGTCTTACAATGGTATAAATGTTAATATACCTGCCTCATTCTGGGAAAGTATTTTTGGTAGAACTCAAATCAAAGAGGCTAAGCAAGTATTTCAAGATCTGGGTATTTTGACATTAATTAGTAAACCCATCCAAGGTTTTAAATCGGCAGGTTATAAAATTAACTTTTGCGACGCGCAAAATGTTGAAGTACGACCTCCAGTAGATATAAAAATTACAAGTATCAGAACCCTCGAAAAGCTGAACAGAATAAAAGTATACAAGGGAAACTTTACTTTAGCTGAGAAGATCGAAGCACTGGAACTAATTAGAGATTTAAGGTTGAAGGACCTTAAAAAGACGGGGAAAAATAATTTTACAAATATATTTTTGGAATCTGGTAAAGTACAAATTCTAATAAATGATTTAAAGAAAATGGTCGACATTATGAATGACAATAGATTTTACAATACTGCACTATCTTTAGGTGTTCATTTAACAGCTTATTTTACTCAAATTAAGGATGGTAAAAATAAAGACTATAGAGCCTTATGGCTTAAAGAAACCAATGAAAACACAATTTAAAATAACAGGCTTCTATTACGAAGTTCAGGGACTAAAGTTCCGCAAGTACTTAGATATCAAAACGGTTAACTCAGGGTGTAAAATCCCTGATTTAATGGTTGTAATGATGAATCCGGGCTCTTCGAAGCCCTTAGATGGTATTGAAAACAATACGAAAGAATCATTAGCAATTCCAGACAATACTCAAAACCAAATCATGAAAGTAATGCTCAACTGCAAACTTCAATATGCACGCGTTTTAAACCTTTCAGACCTACGCGAAGCTAATAGCAGTATATTCTATGGTAAAATAATAGAACTAGACCTTAAGCGCATCTCACACTCGATTTTTGATGAAAACCGTCATGAAGACTTTAATCAACTGTGGGTTAATAATGTACCTGTTATCTTTGGCTGGGGTGTCTCAGTGAACTTAATGCCACTTGCATTAAAAGCGATGATAGCCAGTAACGCTTCAAATCCCTGCGGTATATTAAAAGCAAATACTCAATGGGCTTTTTATCATCCTTTGCCTCCTATTCATAGCAAACAGCTCGAGTGGGTTACAATCATCTCTAAGCAGTTATTAATGCTTAATGCGACCGCTTAAATTAGCCAAATCCTTAATAAACGGTATTACTAAACATAGCACCGATGCAATGCTAATGCAATCTATAGTGTTTCATTCCTAAGGCAATTAGCAAACTCTACGTGCTAATTTAGTAATAACGACTTTACATACACAGACTTTTTTTCTCAATAAATCTGTGGTCTCCACAGTTGTCTACAATTATCTCCACTTCTTCAGAAAGTAGAATGCAACATGAGTGTTCGTTCTCTTGATAGGAAGTGGATTTTTTATTTAAAGTTATTATCTGTTAGAAGAAAACTCAAATGTCACTAAAACTGGGTATTGATTTTCAGTGGTATATATCGTTTATTTACCAGTTGCTTGGGCATTGTGGTTTTCCACATTATGGAAGAGTTTTTTTTCGATATCTTAGCGAACTATTTTATGCAATAATTATTAAACACAGAATGGCAAAGACCCCTATAAAAGCAGATATTAATTTTGAACAGGAATTATGGAAAGCGGCTAATGAGCTTCGTGGCGCAGTAGCTGAGAATCAATACAAAGACTATATACTTCCCCTAATTTTCTTGAAACACATGTCTGAGCGATATGAGATTCGCAGGGATGAGCTACTTGATTTAGTACAAGACAAAACATCTGATTACTATACTCAAAACCAAGACGAGATCAATTATGTACTGGAAGATGCAGACGAGTACCTTTCAAAAAACATCTATATCATTCCTAAGGAAGCCACCTGGGAGTACCTAAAAGAAAACGCAGAACAAGACAACATTAAAGTAATCATTGATGATGCCTTTGACGTTTTAGATAACACACTGGCGCAATTCCGACCTGATTTAAAAGGGATTTTACCTCGTCTTTTTGTGAAAAGTCAATTGTCACCAAGACAAGTAGGCGGATTAATCAATTTACTTTCTAACCCGAAACTATCTCAAAAAGAGAATCCCGAAAGCGATATCCTAGGGCGTGTATATGAATATTACATTGGTAAGTTTGCCATTGCCGAAGGTTCAGGTGCAGGGCAATTCTTTACACCAGGAAGTATCGTTCGTTTGATGGTTGAAATGATTGAGCCATACGAAGGAAAAATATTTGATGCAGCCTGTGGATCAGGAGGTATGTTTGTGCAATCCTTGAAGTTCTTAGAGTCTCATGGTGGAGACAAAAAGAACATTTCTATCTACGGACAAGAGCGTTATGATGGTACGTTGCGTTTGTGTAAGATGAACTTAGCCTTACGAGATCTATCCTTTGATGTACGTTTAGGAGACTCTTTGCTTAACGATAAATTCCCTGACCTAAAAGCAGACTTTATCATAGTAAACCCGCCGTTTAACGTGAGCCAGTGGCACCCTGAGGACCTGCCCGAAAACGACCCAAGACTCTTTGGACCCAAAGAAGAATTTACAACTGATGGTAGCGCCAACTTTATGTGGATGCAAACCTTTTGGAGTCATTTAAGCAACACTGGAACAGCTTCTGTAGTGATGGCAAACGGCGCAATGACTTCTAACAACAAGGGTGAGAAAAACGTGCGTGAGTATATGGTAAACAATAGCATGATAGACTGTATCGTGCGTTTACCAGACAAGTTGTTCCTTACTACAGGGATTCCTGCCTGTATATTTATATTAAGTAAAAACCGTGATGGCAAGGACGGCGTACACCGTGAGCGTAACAACGAAATCCTTTTTATAGACACCAGTAAAATGGGAACTATGGAAAGCCGCAAACTACGCATTTTTACTGATGACGACATAAACAAAGTAGCCGAAACCTACCACGCATGGCGTAATGTAGGAGGTAACTATGAAAACACTGATGGTTACTCGTATAATGCAACCATAGCCGAAGTAGAAAAACAAGGCTACAAACTTACGCCTGGTATTTATGTAGGTACTGAAGAAGCAGAAGACGATGGGATCTTGTTTGAAGATAAAATGGAAGCCTTAAAAACCCAATTACAGGCTCAATTTGCTAAAGGGAATGAGTTGCAGAAGCGAATTTTAGAGAATTTTAATAAACTGTAGATGCCACACAACTGGAAAACATATAAACTTGGAGAAATTGCCGATGTTCAGAATGGCTATGCTTTTAAAGCAAACGAATTAGTAGGTGAAGGTATTCCTGTCATTAAAATTAAAAATATCATTTCACCAAATGTAACAATAGAAGATGTAAGTTATTTCAATGGGAATCTAACTACCCAGCTTGAAAAGTATATTGCTAAACAAGGCGATTTTTTGATTTCTATGACTGGCTCAACTGTGAATGTTATGAGTTCTGCTGTTGGTAAAATGGGTAGATATAGATTGAATGATGTATCGCTAATTAATCAAAGAGTTGGTAAAATTTATGTAACTGTTCCAGATGTTGTTTCATTTGATTATTTGTGCCAATACTTAAACAGATATGAAATTCACTATAATCTTGCTCTTAATGCAACTGGTAGTGCAAATCAAGCAAATATATCTCCTGTACAAATAAAAAACATAGATATACTTTTACCCTCTTTAGAAGAACAACAAGCCATAGCCTCAATCCTTTCTGATATAGACGACAAAATAGAGAACAACCTCGCCATTAACAAAACCCTCGAGGAAATGGCCATGGCACTCTATAAACATTGGTTTGTAGATTTTGGACCGTTTCAGGACGGGGAATTTATAGAAAGTGAATTGGGGATGATTCCTGAAGGATGGAAAGTGAAGAAAATTGGAGATATAGTTACTGTAATAGGCGGTTACGCTTTCAAATCTAAATGGTTTCAAGAAACTGGAATTAAAGTTTTAAAAATCAAAAACATAAACAACAACATTGTTGATATTAGTAAATGTGATTGTATTTCAGAAGTAGTTTCAAAAACTATTAATAAAAAGTTCAATGTTACTAAAGGTGATTACCTAGTAGCTATGACTGGAGCCGAAGTTGGGAAAGTTGGAGTTGTTCCAAATTACAGCCAAGATTTATGGTTAAACCAACGTGTTGGAAAATTCAATGATAAAGTAATAAAAAATGCTTCCATATTAATTGGGAAAATTATGCAAACCAATGATTTTTATAAAATTATTCAAGGTCTTGCTTATGGTAGTGCACAACCCAACATTAGTTCTTCTGATATAGAGAACATAAATATTATATTACCAAATGACAACAATGTATTAGATGTATTAATTAATGATTTTGTTCATCTACATGATATAACCACTGAAAATTTAACTGAAAATCTAACCTTAACCCAACTCCGTGATACCTTACTACCCAAGTTAATCAGCGGGGAAGTACAGTTAAAAGAGTTTCAGGAACAACTAGCAACTATAATATAAAACCATGACTACAGAAGCAGTAATAGAACAGGCAACGATAGAATGGCTACAGGATTTAGGCTATACGCACGTAAAAGGCAACGAACTGCCCCAAAACGCAAATGCGGTAATCTTGAAAGACCGGTTGAAGGAGTTTATCGTCAAGCAATACCCACAACTCCCTGCTGAGATACACGATCTTGCCGTGGCTGACTTCTGTAACAATGCCGGTGCTGATGTAGCCTATAGAAACCGTAGTTTTCATTTAAAATTAACCAAAGGACTAAGCTACGAATACAAAGACCAGAACGATAACGAAAAAGCTGTTCATATTTATCCCATCGACTATCACAACCCGGAAAACAATGCTTTCTGGTGCGTTAATCAGTTCAGTATTGTAGGTAGAAATAAACGCCGTCCTGATATTATCATTTACATCAACGGAATACCTTTGGTGCTTTTTGAACTCAAAAACTGGTTTGACGAAAACACGACTATTAGCGAAGCTTTCAATCAAATACAGCATTACTGCAAGGACATTCCGCTTCTTTTCGAATACAACGCTCTAACGATTGTAAGCGATGGTAACGAAGCCCAACACGGGATGTTTAATAGTTCTTCAGAATGGTATGCTGCCTGGAAAAGTATTAATGGCATCGAAATAGTAGAGGATGATTTTCAGATGCACAGCTTACTATTTGGGTTGTTCCCTAAAGACCGTTTGCTGTCTTACATTAAAAACTTTGTCTTCTTTGAAGACCACAACGGTAAATTAATTAAGAAAGGGGCTAAATACCACCAGTTTTTTGGTGTAAACTTTGCCGTAGAAGCAGCCAAAAAAGCTATTAAGCCTTATGGTGATGGTCGTATTGGCGTAATCTGGCACACTCAAGGAAGCGGAAAAAGTATCTCGATGGCGATTTATGCAGGAATACTAAGAAGCTTGCCCGAGTTAAAAAATCCAACCATTGTGGTACAGGTAGATAGAAGCGATTTAGACTTTCAGTTATACGAGAACTTTGTTCTCGCCAAAGATTTAGTAGGCGATGTGCAGCATGCAGGTTCTACTGATGAGCTACGTCAATTATTATCCACAGGAAGTGGTGGCGTGATCTTTACGACTATTGAGAAATTCAGATTGAAGCAAGGCAACGAAAACGAACTAGGCGAAACAGCCCATCCAATACTTTCAGAAAGAGAGAATATTATCGTGATGGCAGATGAGGCGCACAGGACTCAATACGGCTTGTTAGATGGTTTTGCTTCTAATTTGCGTAAAGCCTTGCCTAACGCCTCTTTTATAGGGTTTACAGGAACACCAATAGACAGTAAAGATGCCGATACCCAAGAAGTTTTTGGAGAAACGATACATATTTACGATATAAAACAGGCAGTCAATGATAAAGCAACAGTGCCTATATACTACGAACCCCGATTAGCAAAACTACATTTAGGAAATCAAAATATCGATGCTGATGTAGATGCTATTACTGAAGATACCGAGGACGATGGCAGCCTAAAATGGGCAGCTATTGAAGATGCAGCAGGATCAGAAGACCGTGTCAATAAAATTGCTAATGACATCATGAAGCATTTTAAAAACCGTACCGAAACCTTACCAGGTAAAGCAATGGTAGTGTGTATGAGTCGCCGTAATAGTGTTAAGATGTACGATGCTCTAAAAGCTATTGAAGGATGCCCCGAAATTGCCGTTGTAATGACAGGGAACATCTCTAAAGATCCAATTGAATGGAACGAACACATTAGGACTCAGGATGCAACCGAAGCCTTAAAAAAGCGTTTTAGAAAACCCGAAGATCCTTTGCAAATTGTGATGGTTCGGGACATGTGGCTCACTGGATTTGATGCGCCTTGTGTACACACTATGTACGTCGACAAGATCATGAGAGGACATACCTTAATGCAGGCAATTACAAGAACTAATCGTGTTTTTAAAGACAAGCCATCAGGAGTTATCGTTGATTACATAGGGATTGGAGACCAATTGAAAATTGCAACTTCTAAATACACAGGCGGTGGCGGAAAGGGTAAGCCAACGATTGATATGCAACAAGCCCTAGAGTTATTTTATAACCAAATAGAAATATGTAAGGGCTTGATTTCTGAGAACATCGATTATTCGGACTGGAAAGGCTTACGCGAAAGCGATAAAATACTGCTAGTTAAGAAAGCACTAAATAGCATTATCAAATACGACGAGCCGGCCAATATGTTCATGCTTGAAGAAAAGAAACTGACAGGCTTATTATCAATTGTGAAGTCACAGACTGAAATACAGGAATATTCAGTCGACGTTTTATTCATACAGCATCTCTCTAAAGCTATTCGTAATGCTAAGTCAGTAAAAGGAAGCCGAACAAACCAAAAAGACCAGATCAAGGAACTAATTAGTCGTAGCATCGAGTCAGACGAAATTGTAGATGTATTCGCCATGGCTGGACTAGAAAGAGCTGACATTTCTATTTTAAATGAAGAGTTTCTCTTGGGAGCTAAAAAAGAGAAGGATAGCATAGACATTAAAATTGAGTTACTCAAGAACATCTTAATGGATGAGGTCAAATTGCGTTTGCATAAAAACATCAAAAAATACACCTCTCTCAAGGATGAACTGGAACGAGTGATCGAAAACTACCATAAGAATGCGATTGACTCCTATACCACTATTGCCGAATTAATAGAAAGAGCCAAACTACTTCAGGAAGAAGACCACCGCAACAAGGAATTAGGCTTATCAGACGAAGAGTTAGCTTTCTATGATATTCTGGCTTCAAAAAAAGATATTATCAAGGAAGCAGGTCCTGTTCAGGACATTGTGCACGGAGTAGTCAAAGCAGTTAAAAACAACTTGCAGATAGATTGGCTGAACAAAGAAGATGCTAAGGCTAGCATCCGATTGGCCGTCAAAAAAGAATTGCGAGGAAAAGTAAGCGTTGCCGAACTCAACGACATACTCCAGGAAATAATGGATCAAGCAGAAGGACAGTATGCCGAATGGAGGGCTTAGTGACGTTTATAAAGGTTGTTAGTTGTTTATAGAGTTCCTGCAGCACCTGTATAGCGATAAGGTAGCTTAAGAAGATTATTTCAAAAATATTACCTCAATTGCGGAAAACCGTAATGTATTGTAAGAAATACATTTTAAGTTTGATTAATTAATTAAAAAAAATAGAGATATGACTTGGTTATGGGTGTTAATAGGAATTGCAGTAGTTGTTTATGTTTTTAGTTTATTATCGGGGCAGTCAAAGGAGGATTCTGCAACTAATGCTGCAGGTGCTGCAATGGTAGGAGGCTCATGCATGTTGCAATTGTTTTTATCAGTATTAGGGATTTTATTTGCCATATGGATTTTTGGTTTCTTGTTTGGGTAGTATTGTAATAAACTTAATGTTAGTAAAAACCTACTGGTTTATGGGGTAATTCCCCATACGAAGAGGTGTCGTAGTTAGTCTTATTATACTAACTTAATTGTTCATTGAGAACACTTTGATACTTCCCCTAACTTTACAAGCAAAATGGATATACATTCTCAAATACATATATTAGATGAAAAATAAATACTTACTCTTAATTTTGTTTTCTTTCTGTTTTTTACTCTATGGATGTAAGTTTGAATGCGAAACTTGTAATGGTAAAGGAAAAAATAAATGCACGGAATGTCAAGGTGGTCATTTTGAATGTAACACCTGTGAAGGATCAGGAACTAGCGAGATTCAGTGCGCTATTTGCAATGGTTCGGGTGTAAAAGATTGTGCCTCTTGTGAAGGTTATAAAAATTTAATGTGCCATTTTTGTAGTGGTACAGGACAAATTGAAACAATTGTACAAATTGATGACGTAACTGGGGAGGTTTTTGATCCTGCTAATTCAACATGGTATCATAATGAATCTACTTTCTCGTCCTGTAACAATTGTAATGGAGCGGGAGGGCTACGTTGTGATTTATGTCAGGGTTCCGGGACAGCAGATTGTAAAGAATGTAATTCAGGTTATAAATATTGTGAGGATTGTAACGGCTATGGTAAGTTTTTATGTCCGACCTGTTACGGTGAGACAACTGTCAAGTGCAGAGATTGTTACGGTTATGGTGAGAAATAAACAGTCATAAGCATTCCTTATTTTGATGAAGGGGACTTTGTTTAACGACAAACAAAACGACAAACAAAAGGTCTCACTTTGGTCGTTCACTTTGTTCCGCTGGGCTGTTCCAGTCATTCGTACCTCTTTCCATTCCACAGATCATTTGCCATCAATAAAAAGAGCCACTCGAAAATGAGAAGCTCTTTTTTTTGTTGGCTGCATTCCCAGTCTTCACACGCTCTCTTCCTTCGTTCGGTCGGGCTTATACATCCATAATACAGCTTCATTTCGTTACGCTCCGCGAGCTCCGTTCCACTGCATTCCAGCAGTACAATGTCTGCCGCCCAACGTGATTTGCGGTTGCTCCTTCGCACAGCCATCGAGGTTGGCTCCGTTATCACTTTGCCTTAAATCAAGGAACGCCTAAAGGCTGTCTTTTATATTTTCCTCGCCGTTTCACGCTGCTATCCCTTCTCTTCACTTCGCAAGGACTACGTTTAATTCTCGGTCTAGCGTTGCTGTTCGATTGCCGCGAACACCGCCACCCGTTTACCAAAAAAAGCTTTCTATGAGCTGGAGTAAATAACGCTTTTTTTGCTTCACTTGGGGTGTTATTGTAGTTGTAAATAACTCAATCGCCGTAGGGCTATGCTCATTTTTTCGGAAGACTGCCAAGGAGAATTTATCTAAAAAATAACTTTTCGCAATGGCACCCTTCCAAAAAAATCGAGCGAACAATTAAAGCCAATCAGCAAAGTCTAGTCATTAATTAAGCTTATGGCTTTTTTAATAGCATATAAGCCCCCCCGCCTGAATTATATATTCAAAATCATATATTATATTATAAGCGGGGTAGGTCTGCTTTGAGAGGTCTTCTTTTGTCTAACTTAAACAACTTCAACACGTGCTTTTTAATATATATAGTACTTACTCCTGCGCTGATGTACTCATAGCTAAAAAAGCATATAAATAATACCTTTTTTCAACAGCTAATGTGTGGTAATACCATAATTATAATCTATCTATAGAGGTTTCTCTCCTTATATGTTGGTTTTTACGTTGCCAAATAAAAAAACGAGAGATATAAAATCAGTGATGTACTATGGTCGTTACCCCGCCGTCAAACTATGGGGAAAATGAAAATGGCAGTAAAATTTGTGAGTAGGATGCTTATTGCACTTGCTTATGATGGAGGGACTAGTCTAATAAAAGTATAAAGCTTAATAACCTGTAAATTGTAAATAATGGTTTTGCAGCACCCTAATTGGCACCCTTTTAAAATAAAAAATTCGCAACTAACTGATTAACAGTTTTGTTGCGAATTTTTAAAGTGGTACCTCCAGGGATCGAACCAGGGACACATGGATTTTCAGTCCATTGCTCTACCATCTGAGCTAAGGTACCGTGCTATTGCGGGTGCAAAGATAGGATGATTTTTAATATATCCAAACCATTTTTTTAAAAAAATCAATTCGTACCTTCGCAACTTCAAAAAATGAATTATGATTTTAGTTGTCGATGTAGGTAATTCTCGAATTAAAGCTGCTGTTTTTGAGGAGAATAAGATTTTGGAAATTTTTATTTTTACAAAAATAGAGCTCGAAAAAAAAATTGAAAATATTTTAAAAAAATTTCAAAAACTAGCTGATTTGGTTATTTCTTCGGTTGGAGATGTCGATAAACAAGCCTTTTTAGCATTCGCATCAGTGGTTAATGTGAATTTTATCTCTAATACAAATGCTTTTCCTTTCGAAAATAAATATAGTACACCCAAAACCTTAGGAATCGATAGGATGGTTCTTGCTGCAGGAGCGGTTTTGACATTTCCAAATCAAAATAGGTTGGTAATTGATGCTGGAACTTGTGTAACGTATGACTTTATAGATAAAGAAAATAATTACTTAGGTGGAGCAATTGCTCCTGGAATTCGGTTACGCTATGAGTCGTTACATAATTATACGGCAAAACTTCCCTTCTTGACTTTGGAACACCCTAAAGATCTTATTGGAAACTCGACTCCAGACTCTATTCATTCAGGAGTAGTAAATGGTTTAGTTTATGAAATAGACGGTTTTATAACTGATTATAAGTCTCGATATTCAAATTTTATAATAATTTTAACGGGTGGAGATACAGATTTCTTGGCTAAACGATTAAAAAATACCATATTTGCCAATTCAAATTTTCTGTTGGAAAGTTTGAATCAAACTTTTCAATATAAAATCAAAAATGATTAAAAAAATTATAGTAAGCGCTTGTTTGCTTTTATCATTAGTATCTTTTGCTCAAGAGGGAACAGCTTCCTCATATTCTTTTTATGGTATCGGTGATGTTAGGTTCAAAGGAACGCACGAAACGCGCTCTATGGGCGGGATTGCAATCGAGCAAGATAGTATTCACATGAACTTACAGAATCCGGCAAGTTACGCGAGTTTGAAACTGTCAACTTTTACTTTAGGAGGAACGCAAGCAACAACTAACTTAAAAAGTGAAGGTAAGTCAGCGAATGCTCGTAGAACAACTTTAGATTATTTAGCAGTAGGTTTGCCTTTGGGTAAATTTGGAGTTGGTTTTGGATTAATTCCATACTCTTCTGTTGGTTATAAAATTAGAACAATGGGCTCTCTTACAGAAAATAATCAAAGTTTTAATGGAACAGGAGGCATGAACAAAGCATTTCTTGGAGTTGGTTATAAAATAACTTCAGGTCTTAGTGCTGGTGTAGATGTTAATTATAATTTCGGGAAAATCGAAACTAATAATTTTGAATATATAACGGATGTCGCTATCGGGACACGAGAATTAAATAATGTCGATTTATCAGGTATTAATTTTAATGTTGGTTTGATGTATCAAACTAAAATTTATAAAAAACTATCCTTTTTTAGTAGTTTAAACTATTCACTTGAAAGTGATTTGAAAGCTAAAAATACTAGGAATATTGCAACAGCTTTATATAATAATAATTTCGACTTGCAAGTTGTAGACGTTTTAGAGGATGTGAAATCTGAAAAAGATTTAAAAGTCCCAAGTAAATACGCGATGGCTGCAGGTATCGGTGAAGCAAGAAAATGGTTAGTTGGAGTAGGATATACATTTCAAGGAGCCGGTTCTTTGAGTAATAATTATAATTCAACTGCAGATGTTTCTTATGAGAAAAGCTCTAAATATAGTTTAGGTGGTTATTATACACCTAATTACAGTTCTTTTTCAAACTACGCAAAAAGAATGACCTATAGAGGTGGGTTGAGGTACGAAAAGACAGGTCTAGTTATCAATAATGAGTCTATAAATGATATGGCTGTTACAGTTGGTGTAGGAATGCCGTTGTCAGGAACATTTTCTAATGTTAATTTTGGTATTGAAGTTGGGAAAAAAGGAACAACTACTGCGGGTTTAGTACAAGAGAATTATGCTAATGTAAGTGTGAGTCTTTCACTTAATGAGCAATGGTTTGTAAAACGTAAATTCAACTAAAAGAGTGCTTGTTACTAAAACTTCTGTGTAAGTTCAGCGTATGACTTTATTTAAAAAATACAAATTCAAATGGATTGTCATAGCTTTTGCTATGACACTGTTTTTTGGGTGCGAAAGTAATTTTAAGGAAATACAAAAAAGTAACTTTTCGGCATTTGTGCCCAGTAGTGATGCGGATATTGTAAATTTAAAATATACAGATTCAGGAAGAATTACAGCTGTATTAGTGAGTCCGAAAATGCTCGATTATGCTAGTATTAGGTTTCCTTTTACAGAATTTCCAAAAGGAATTGATGTGACTTTGTATGATAAAAATGCAAAAAAAACTTTTATAAGATCGAATTATGCTATTTCCTATAAAGGTTCAAGCATTATTGATTTGCAGGGAAAAGTAAAAATATATACGGAACAAGGTCAGATGCTTGAAACTGAGCAACTGTATTTTGATCAAAAAAACAATTGGTTTTTTACCGAAAGACGCTTCAAGTTTACGGATCCTAAAGGAGTTTCTAACGGACAGGGAATTGATTTTAGTAGGGATTTTAAAGTTATTAATTCGCAAAAAATAACAGGCGAAGTAGAAACGAATGATTAAATAGAAACACTATGAATTACTTAAAATTTACACAATACGTTTACCTAGTTTTTGGAGCTTATTTCATTTATGATGGTTTTACAAAGTTAAATGATCCATCAACAGGAAGTCCTTGGTTGAGTTTTATTATTGCTGCACTAGCGGTTTTTATGTTCTTTTTTAGAAGAAAATTTTCTAAAAAATTTGATGATAGAAATAAAAACTCCTAGGTAATGGAAATTAGTATTATCATACTGTGTCTAATACTAAGTGCTTTTTTTTCAGGAATGGAGATAGCTTTTGTCTCGTCGAATAAGATATATCTTGAAATTGAAAAAAAACAAGATAATTTTCTTTCAAATATTCTTACAAAACTTACGGAGAAACCCATAAACTTCGTAGTAACCATGTTTATAGGTAACTCTATTGCTATGGTTGTCTACGCTTTCTTTATGGGCGATTTGTTGATGAAGTGGTTCGGTTCTTTAGGACTTTTCATGTCGGAAGGATTGACATTAGTGCTGCAAATTTTGATTTCTACGGCGGTACTATTATTCACAGCAGAGTTTCTTCCTAAAGTTTTCTTTCAAATTTATGCCAACACACTAATTAAGATTTTTGCAGTTCCAGCCTATTTTTTTTACAAGATTTTCTATTTTATTGCTGCTTTCTTCATTGGAATTTCTGATTATATTTTGAGAAAGTTCTTTAAAACAGAAGGTGATATAACCCCTCTTTTTTTTAGTAAAATCGAATTAGGCGATTATATCACAGAGCAAATGAGCACTGTAGAAGATAATGAGTTGGTAGATTCTGAAATATTGATGTTTCAAAACGCATTAGAATTTTCTGGGGTTAAAGCAAGAGATGTAATGACTCCCAGGACAGAAATAACGGCTATTGATTTGTCAGATTCAATTGAGGATTTACGGCAATTGTTTATTGAAACGGGCTATTCTAAAATTGTGGTGTATCAGAATTCATTCGACGATGTTATAGGTTATGTACATTCGTTTGATATGTTTAAAAAGCCTACAAGTATTGAAGAAATCGTAATTTCTGTGGAATTTGTGCCTCAAACAATATTTATAAAAGACGCTATGAATTTGCTTACTAAAAAGCGGAAAAGTGTTGCTGTGGTCTTAGATGAATACGGCGGAACATCAGGGATTATAACTCTTGAAGATATTGTAGAAGAACTTTTTGGTGAAATTCAAGACGAGCACGATTCAGATGAGGAATTAATTGAGAAAGAACTTGGTAATGGTGCTTTTATGTTTTCAGCTCGATTAGATGTTGAGTATCTGAACGAAACCTATAAGCTTAATATTCCAGAAGAGGATTCTTATGGAACGCTTGGTGGATTTATAGTAGATCACACTAAAGAAATTCCGCAAAAGGGAGCTGTGATAGCAATAGGAATTTACAGTTTTGTGATCGAAGAGGCTACAAATAAGAAAATAGAATTGGTTAAAATGACCGTGCAAGAGTGATTTTTATTGGCAAAGTGAAAATTGTTGCAAAATAAAACGCTACTAGTATTATTATTAACTAGATAATTGTATTTTCGCAAACTGAATATAAAAATTAACAACAATAAAATGGCAGTTTTACAAAAAATTAGACAACGTTCACTTCTTCTGATACTAGTTATTGGATTTTGTTTATTAGCATTTATCATAGGTGATATATTCAATAGTGGAGGTTTCAATAGTACTTCTAAAGATGTTGGAAGTATTGATGGAAAAGACATTTCGTTTGAAGACTTTAGAGTTAAAGTGAGCAATGTTGAAAAAAGTGGTCAAGGAATCACTGCAACAGAAGCGGCAAACAGAGTTTGGGATCAAGAAGTTTCTATAGCATTGTTGACTTCTGAATTTGATAAATTAGGATTGAGAGTAGGTGAAAAACACTTACTAGAAGTTTTAAAAGCAGATCAAAATATTGGTGGTAATCCTTTATTTATGAATGCTGCCGGTATGTTTGATGTTGCTAAATTCAAAGAGTATTTTAGAGCTAATCCTGAGCAAGGCCAGTTTTTAAAAGACAGAGAAAAAGATGCTGAGCTAAATGCTAAATATCAATTGTACAATACAATGGTAAAGGCAGCGATTTTTACAACTGATAGTGAAGGTAAAATGAAATACGAAATGGAAGCAAACAAAGTTAACTTTGCTTACGTTGCCGGTTTATATTCAACAATTAAAGATAGTGATGTAAAAGTTACTGATTCAGAGATTGTAGATTACATGAAGAAAAACGAGAAAAAGTTCAAAGCAGACGAATCTCGTGAAATAGAATATGTTTTGATTGAAGACAAACCTTCTACAGCAGATGAAGCTGAAATCAAAGCAAAAGTAAATGCATTGTTAGCAGGTAGCGTGGTGTACAACCAATCAACTGGAAAAAATGATACCGTAGCAGGATTTAGAACAACTAGAAATGTTGTTGATTTTGTGAACTCAAACTCTGATGTTCCTTATGATTCAACTTATGTTGCTAAAAAGGATTTGCCAGCTGTTGATGCAGATAAATTATTTAATCTTGCTCCAGGTGCTGTTTACGGACCTTATATTTATGGAAATTACTATTGTATTTCTAGATCAATGGGAATGAAATCAGGAGTTAATGCTAAAGCAAGTCATATCTTGATTAGCTATGAGGGAACTCAAGTTCCTAATAAAAAAGAAAAAAGAACGAAAGAAGAAGCAAAAGCAAAAGCAGAAAGCATTTTAGCACAAGTTACTGCTAATCCAGAAAGTTTTTTAATGTTAGCTTTTACAGCTTCTGATGATTCATCTTCTCAACAAGGTGGTGATTTAGGATACTTTGGTCAAAACCAAATGGTAAAACCTTTCAATGATTTTGTTTTCAATAGTGGAATTGGAAAAGTAGGTTTAGTTGAAACTCCTTTCGGTTTTCATATTATCAAAGTTACTGATAAACAAGACGGAGTACGTTTAGCTACTGTTGCTCAAAAAATAGAGGCTTCAGAAGCTACTTCTGATAAAATGTTTACGCAAGCAACTAAATTTGAAATGGACGCTGCATCTAAAGATTTTGGTAAAACAGCAAAAGAAATGGGTCTTACAGTTACTCCTGCGGTTTCTGTAAAAGGAATGGATGAAAATTTTGGAGCTTTAGGAAAACAAAGAAACATTGTAAGATGGGCATTTGAAGATGGAGTGAAAATAGGTGCAGTGAAAAGATTTGAAGTTGCTAACGTAGGTCACGTTATTGCAAAAGTAAAAAGTATTGATAAGTCAGGTTTAGTTGCTGTTTCTGTGGCAAGACCTTATGTTGAGCAAATTCTTAAAAACAAGAAAAAAGCTGAATTGATTAAAGCTAAAATGACTGGATCTTCTCTTGAAGCTATAGCAAAAACTGTAGGCGGAACAGTACAACAAGCTACTGATCTAACTATGGAAAACCCAATGTTGGCCAATGTAGGCCCAGAGCCTAAAGTCGTGGGAAATGCATTCGCTTTAGCGGCAAATAAATTATCTGCACCAATTGAAGGAAATACAGGAGTTTATGTGGTTAAAAACACAAGTACGGTAAAAGCTCCAGCTTTGAAAGACTATAAGCCTTACGTAGCTAAACTTGATGCTCAAAAAGCAAATGAAGTGAATAGAGTAATTCCTGCTTTGAAAGGAAATGCTAAAATTGAAGACAATAGACAGCAGTTTAATTACTAATCTAAATAGTAATTAGTCAAAATATTAAATCCCGATACGTTTTAAAATGTATCGGGATTTTTTTTTGTGCTATAATTTTTGTTCTAATTTGAAGAATCCGGTATTGTAATTACTTTCTTTAACGTCACTGTAAATAGTACTTAACAGAAGATTTACTAACGATTTTTTAGTATTGTGCCATAAAATAAATTGAACTTAGTAGGTACTTTATCGTTGAACGAAACAAATATTCAAAATCTTATGTCAATATTATTTCATCATAAGGAATAACAGTTGTGTATCCTTTTTGAGTAAAATATTCCGTTGGATTTTCGTTAGAAATTACCATTACAAAATCACCACCCCAAGCACCTAGACTTTTTATTGTTCCACTAAAATCAGGAAAAAGAGAATCTTTGATTGTTGGTGTTTCAAGGATCGAGCTCATATCTTTTTCGTGTTTTTCAAGTGCTTCTTCAAATGCTTGAACAGTTTTAGCTGCTAAAACTTCACTTGTAGTTTGGTCATTTAAAGTAATAACTTGAGATAAATTATTTTGGCCATTTCGTTTGTATTTGGTTATAGCCGTTTTGCTATTTTGCTTTTTATTGAGATATACAAAGTGGATGTTTGTTGTAAATTTTGGAGAAAAAGGAACTTTTTCGATAATAGGATTTCCTTGTTCTAGATGATATACAATAGGACAATCATTTTGCGCGCAAGCAATATCATAACCACTTCCCCCAAAGCTATTTTTAAGCAGTATAAAGGCATCAATTTGCAACCATTGCCCAATGTTGTTTATCAAGGTAGATGATGTTCCTAAACCCCAATTTTTAGGAAAGGTAAGTTCGGTTGTAATTTTATATCCTTTTGAATTAGTAAGGAAATCTGGATTTAATAAAAATGCTTCTTTAAGGATAGTAATCAAAGTATTTGTAACCGATTCGACTTCAGTATTTATTGGTTTTATGATGTCTGAAATCAAAATAATATCCTCAAACCAAATGCTTCCATCTGAATCATAACTTTTCCATTCTATTTTTTGATTGCATCCTTCTTCTACAATTAGGTTTTGGCCAAATTTTGTAGGTAAAGCAAAGCCTTTGGCACCATCAAGAACTAGGTATTCACCTGTGATTAAAAGTTTTCCGTTACTGTAGAATGTTTTTTTCATTTATGCTGAATTTTTTTTCAGTATTTCTTTTAACGGTCTTAGCTTTTTAAATGCTAAAATCGGTAGTAATTATTTTCTTAATTCTTCAATAAAGGTTACAACTGCACTATGCGTTACGGTATGTTTTTTGAAATGTTTCTGAATTAAATGACGTTCTTCGTCAGTTGCTTCAAACTGGTTGATGATGTTGTTTAAGTGCATTTTCATGTGTCCTTCTTGTATGCCTGTTGTTGTAAGCGAACGCAAAGCAGCGAAGTTCTGTGCCAAGCCAGCAACAGCTACAAATTGCATTAATTCTCCAGCAGACGGCTTTTCGAGCATTTCTAAAGATAGTTTTACCAATGGATGCAAAGAAGTTAAGCCTCCAACGGTTCCTAATGCTAAAGGAATTTCCAACCAAAAAGTAAAAATTCCATTTTCTATTTTAGCATGAGAAAGACTAGAATATTTTCCATTTCGAGCAGCGTAAGCATGTATGCCAGCTTCTACAGCACGGAAATCATTTCCAGTTGCTAGAACTACTGCATCGACTCCGTTCATGATTCCTTTGTTGTGTGTTACAGCACGAAAAGGTTCTACTTCAGCAATTTTGATCGCTTGTATAAATTTATTAGCAAACTCTTGTGGATTTGGGATGTGTTTTTCTTCTAAATCTTCGATCGCACATGAAACTTCAGCTCTTACAATGCAATTAGGGACATAATTAGACAGAATACTCATTATAACTTCAATCTCTTTTTCAGAGTCGGTAAATAAATCGTAGTTGTGCGCTTCTTCTTTTAATGTTTTCGAAAATTGTTCTAAACACGAATTAATAAAGTTAGCACCCATGCTATCTTTAGTCTCAAAAGTAACATGCAGCTGAAAGTAATTAGGTAGTAAATTAGTTTTGTCATTAAGAACAATGTCTAAAATCCCGCCACCTCTTTTTTGCATATTCACAGTAATTGCTTCTGTTTCTGTGAAAAATTTATTTTTTATCTGAGCAAAGAATAAGTTTAATTTTGATACATCACCTTTGTATATAAAGTGAACTTGACCAATTTTTTCAGTGTTGATTACGGTTGCTTTAAATCCGCCACGTGTGGACCAAAATTTAGCAGCTTTTGCGGCAGCAGCAACCACAGAACTTTCTTCAATAGCCATAGGAACGGTACTATATTTTCCATTAATTAGGAAATTTGGTGCAACTCCTAGGGGTATATAAAAATTTGTTATCGTGTTTTCGATGAATTCATCATGTAATTTCTGTATTTTTTCGTCAGAATTCCAATAGTTTTTCAGCAAGGCGACAGCTTCTGTTGGCGTTGAAAAATATTGATTTGCAATCCATTTTATTTTTTCTTCCTTGGAAAATTTCGAAAATCCACTAATAGCCTTATTCATTCTCAATTGATTATGGTATAATTAGCTGCAAATATACGGTTTTAGTGCTTTTATTGACAATCAATTTATATTCCTTCTAGTTATGATTTTAATATTAATTTTTACATTTAACATAAAAAAGAGTCTATAATTGTAATTTTTTCACTAAAATTGGGCGTTTTTATTTTTAAATAATTAGTATGTACTCAAAAAGAATTATAGCTTTATTTTTATTTGTTTGTTTTACAGTTGTAGGTCAACAAAAAATCACAATAGACGAAATTTATAACGGCACATTTCGCACAAAAGGAATGGATGCGTTGCAGTCTTTAAAAAACACAAATCAGTACACTGTTCTTAACTTTGACAGACAATCCAGAAGTACGACAATTGATTTGTATGATTTTGCAACGTTAAAAAAGGTATCCACTTTAATCGATACAAAATCATTTCCAGCATTAGCAAATGGTATAAATAGTTACACTTTTGATGCTTCTGAAAAACTGATTTTAATTGCATGTAATACCAATCAAATTTTTCGTCATTCATTTACTGCCGATTATTATTTATATAATATTTCTACTAAGGAGCTTAAAAAACCATTTGATTTTCAAGTTCAAGAGCCTACGCTTTCCCCTGATGGCAAAAAGATCGCTTACGCAAAAGGAAATAACCTTTTTGTCTATGATATAGCTTCTTCTAAAACTACTGCAATTACTACTGATGGCCTTAAAAATAGTATTATTAATGGTATTACGGATTGGGTTTATGAAGAAGAATTTGCTTTTGTAAGGGCTTTTGACTGGAGCGCTGATAGTAAAAAAGTAGCTTATATTCGTTTTGACGAAAGTAAAGTGCCTGAATTTTCTATGTCAATGTTTAAGAAAGATTTGTACCCAACAATAGAGACTTTTAAATATCCAAAAGCGGGTGAAAATAATTCAGTTGTCTCTTTGCATATTTATGACGTGAACGCAAATGCTGTAAAGAATATCAATTTAGGTAATTATAATGATTTTTATATTGCTAGAATGGAATGGACGAATGAGGCTAATACGCTATCGGCACAAGTACTAAACCGTCATCAAAATAATTTAGATTTAGTGTTTGTTAATGGTGAAACTGGCGCTGTTAAAGTGGTGTTGAATGAAAAAGATAAAGCCTACGTTGATGTAACTGATAATTTGACTTTTTTGAAAGACAATAGTTTTATTTGGACATCAGAGAAAGACGGATTTAATCATATTTATTTATATGACAAAAACGGAAAATTAAAAAATCAAGTAACAAAAGGGAAATGGGAAGTTACATCGTACTATGGTTTGGATGAAAAGACCAATACTGTATTTTATCAATCAGTTGAAAATGGATCAATTAATAGAGACGTTTATAGAATAGGGCTTAATGGTAAGAACAAAGTGCGTTTGTCCAATGAAACTGGAACTACAAATGCAACTTTCAGTCCAAATTTTCAATACTACATCAGCACTTTCTCTAGTGCAACACAACCCACAAAATATACTTTGAATGAGGCTAAAACTGGAAAACAAGTTCAAGCGATTCAGAATAACGATGCATTGAATGCAAAATTAAAATCGTATAATTTACCTTCAAAAGAGTTTTTCGTTCTAAAAACAGAAAAAGGTAATGACTTGAATGCATGGATGATTAAGCCGAAAGATTTTGATCCTTCAAAAAAATATCCTGTATTTATGTTTCAGTACTCAGGTCCTGGATCTCAGCAAGTAGCTAATAGCTGGATCAGCTCTAATGATTATTGGTTTATGATGTTGTCACAGCAAGGTTACATTGTAGCTTGCGTAGATGGAAGAGGAACTGGTTATAAAGGATCCGATTTTAAAAAAGTAACGCAACTTCAATTAGGTAAATACGAAGTAGAAGACCAAATTGATGCTGCCAAAGTAATAGGTAATTATTCATTTGTAGATAAATCTAGAATTGGTATATTTGGCTGGTCATACGGTGGATTTATGGCTTCTAACTGTCTTTTGAAAGGAAATGATGTTTTTAAAATGGCAATTGCGGTGGCTCCAGTTACTAACTGGCGTTTTTATGATAGCATCTATACAGAGCGTTACATGACCACTCCGCAAGAGAATGCTAGCGGATACGACGATAATTCACCAATAAATCATGTGAACAAATTGAAAGGAAAATATCTGCTAATTCATGGGTCAGGTGATGATAATGTGCATGTTCAGAATACAATGCAAATGATGGAATCCTTAATTCAAGCGAACAAACAATTTGATTCCCAAATTTATCCAGACAATAACCATGGAATTTATGGTGGGAATACAAGGATTCAGTTGTACAACAAAATGACTAATTTTATTAAAGAAAATTTATAATCTAAACCTATAAAAACAATGGTATCAAAGCAGGATGAGTTATTAGTAAAACATTTAAGCAATAGAGGTATTGACCAGGCAATGGTTATGGATCATCCAGCTTCGCTCTTTGTATTGTTTTTTACAGAAATGTGGGAGCGTTTTTCGTATTATGGAATGCGTGCACTTCTAACCGTTTTCTTAGTAAGTGAATTAGTAAATGGTGGATGGGCTTGGACAAACGAAGAAGCGCTAAAACTTTATGGAATTTATACTGGTTTAGTGTACCTAACTCCACTTTTAGGAGGAATGATAGCAGATCGATTTACAGGTTATAGGAAAGCTATTTTAATTGGTGCTTTGGTGATGACACTTGGGCACGCCTCTATGGCTCTTGAAGGATTTAGTGAAAACTTCTTTTATATAGGTTTGCTTTTTATGATTTTGGGTAATGGTATGTTTAAGCCAAATATTTCCTCAATGGTTGGTCAGTTGTATCCTGATACAAGCAGTAAAAAAGATGCTGGTTATACAATTTTTTATATGGGTATCAATGCAGGAGCATTTTTAGGAATGTTGTTGTGTGGTTATATTGGTGAGAAAATCGGATGGCATTACGGATTTGGTTTAGCCGGTGTTTTTATGTTTTTTGGAATGTTACAATTCTTCTTTGCACAAAAGATATTTGGTGTAATTGGACAAGATGTTACTATTGCGAAAAAATCAGAATTATCAGCCGAAGAAAATTCAGAAGTAGAAACAGCTCCTCATATTGTTCGAGATAGATTAATTGTTGTTGGTGTTTTGATGGTTGCTAGTATCTTTTTCTTTTTTGCTTTCGAACAAGCTGGAGGTTCAATGACTTTGTTTGCTAAAGATTATACTCAAAGAGCTTTAACGGGAGATTCGGCAACATTCTTTAAATGGGTTGATGCCATTTTGACAATTTTTCCAATTGCAATTGTAACCTACGTTTTAGTAGGTTTAGCTAAGAAAATTTATGCAAAATATCCATTGACTATAATTTTCACGGCCATTTCATTTGTGATTATTTGGGGATTAGGAATATGGAAAGTAAATCGTGAATTTTCATTAGAAACTACTGAAGTTACTGTTTCTTGGTTCCAAATTTTAAACTCGTTTTTTATAATTACTTTGGCTTCTTCTTTTAGTAAAATATGGGATAAAGTATGGAATCCATCTGGGCCAGTGAAATTTGCTATGGGATTAATCTTTGTTGCTGTTGGTTTCTTTGCATTATCATACGGTAGCTTAAGTATTCCTGATGGAGCAAAAACGGCGTCGGTAAGTATGATATGGTTGATTTTAGCCTACTTCTTTCACACAGTAGGTGAGTTGTGTCTATCGCCAGTTGGTTTATCTTACGTAAGTAAATTATCTCCGAAGAAATTTGTCGGTGTTCTTTTTGGACTTTGGTTCACTGCTTCGGCTATTGCAAACTTTATCGGGAGCTGGACTGGAGCTTATATTGATAAGATTTCAGAAATGTATTCTATCTCTACGTTCTTTATTATCATTGCAGGCGTTCCGTTATTTGCAGCATTGATGCTATTGTTATTCAATAGAAAATTAGTAAAAATGATGCACGGAATTAAATAAGCACAATTAAATACAACATGAATCAAAATACCACAGATCAATTTTTTAAGAGTACAGTTTTAGGTCATCCATCAGGATTATTCGTTTTATTTTTCACAGAAATGTGGGAGCGATTTTCGTTTTATGGTATGCGTGTGTTATTAATAAACTTCCTAACAATGTCGATCATTGGAGACAATGCAGGCTGGGGTTGGTCCTCTGAAAATGCAGGAGCACTTTATGGAACGTATGCTATGTTGCTTTATATCACACCTATTTTTGGTGGAATTATAGCTGATAAATATATTGGTTATCGTTGGGCAGTTGTTATCGGTGCACTAATTATGACATTAGGACACGCTTCGATGGCTATTGATTCTCCTACAATGCTTTATGTTGGTCTAGGATTACTGGTTTTAGGAACTGGATTTTTTAAACCAAATATGACGTCTATACTTTCTGAGATGTATAAAGATTATCCAGAAAAGAAGGATGGAGCCTACACTATTTTTTATATGGGTGTAAACGCTGGTGCGTTTTTTGGAATGATGCTTTGTGGTTACTTGGCTGAAAAAGTGGGATGGCATTGGGGCTTTGGTTTAGCGGGAGTTTTTATGCTTTTAGGAACTTTACAATTTTGGTTGGCCAAACCATTATTTGGATCAATTGGTGAAGTGCCTAATCGTGCTGAAGTTAAAAAAGCTGAAGAACTTGCAAAACAAAGTAATCTTGATGAGGACAAAAGAAATCCATTTACAATGGTTGACAAGGTTTTAATTGTTATTACAACAGTTATTGGTTTGTTATATGCTTTTAACGACCCCTTATCTAAAATTGCATCTATCAATTTATTTCCTTTTAAATTAGGTGCGTTAGATGGTCAGAATGTAATGATTATTGTAGCTCTTGTTTTCTTTTTAATCTTAGTTGTTTCTAGACTCATGAGGTATACAACTGTAATTAGACATCGAATGATTGCGGTAATAATATTTGCATTTTTCACAGTTTTCTTTTGGATGTCTTTTGAGCAAGGAGCTTCTTCACTTGTAATCTTTGCTAGGGATAATGTTGATCGAACTTTAGAAGGAAGTGCATTAACTACTTTTAATATCATCAATACTTTACTTACGATTATTCCTTTATTGATCGTGTCTTGGGTATTAATATTATTAGGTAAACAGTCCTGGAAAAAAATTCCAGGTTCAAATGTCGTTTTGGCAATTTGTTTTATAGGAGTTTGGTCAGTAGCAATATGGATGTTGTACAAAGAATTTACAGCTACATCATCGGAAATTACAGTTTCTTGGTTTAGTATTCTTAATTCCTTTTTTATAATTGCATTTGCATCTACAGTTTCTAAATTATGGGATAGTAAATACAATCCTTCTGCAGCTTACAAATATGGTTTAGGATTAATCATTATGGCGATTGGTTTTGGTCTTTTAGCTTACGGAGCATACGGAATCACAGAAGGAATCAAAGTATCGATGATTTGGTTGGTATTAGCTTATTTATTCCACACTTTAGGAGAGTTATTCTTATCGCCTGTTGGTTTATCTTACGTTAGTAAATTAGTTCCAGCGCGGATGATTGCCTTCATGTTTGGAATGTGGTATCTGGCCATAGCCATTGGAAACAAATTAGCAGCAGTTCTAGGAGGTCAAATTGACAATATTACAAGTCAGTATAGTTTGTCAACGTTTTTCTTGATTTTTGCTATTGTGCCTATTGTAGCGGGTGTTTTGGTGATTGCTTTAAATCCTTTGTTGAAAAAATTAATGCACGGTGTTCACTAATTTTTAAAATTTTTATCAAGTTTTTCAATCTAAAAAAATCGGTGACGGTAATTCGAGCGCTTAATTAAATGGACAATAATATTACAATAGAGCAGATCCAGAATTTCGAGGGTAAATACCCTAAGCAACTTTGGTATTTGTTTATAGTTGAAATGTGGGAGCGTTTTTGTTTCTACGGCATGCGAGGAGTACTTACTTTTTTTATGGTAGATCAACTACTATTAAAAGATGCTGCTGCTAACAGCTAGGGATTCGTTGGGTGCGAAGCACCAACAATGAAGCACGTGTTGAACGGAACCGGTCACTGGCAGGAACTATGGAATTATCGCAAAATTAATTGAGGAATATTTAGAGGATTTAGTATCCTCTTTTTTTTTGGAGTATTTTTTCAGTTGGTTTTAATCTGTTTTACGTCACAATAGAACATAAGTTCCCTTACCCATAAAATTAACTTTCACAGGAAGTAGCACTTTGGCTACCGCCAAGATACCAAGCAGGCGGACCACGCTGGTCAAAAACCGCTATTCGGTGTAAATTCCCAGTTTTACAACACGGACATTTGGGTAAAAAGGGCTTTTTTTCTACTTTTTCCAATGTTTTAACCTTGAGTTTCTCCTGCAAAAGTTTCAACTTTTGGCGCTTCCAGCTGCTACTCAAAAAGCCATAATGACGGATTTTTACAAAACGTTTGGGCAAAACATGCAATGAAAACCGCCTGATAAATTCCCCGTGAGTGAGCGTCATTTGCTTCTTTGCTCCCGCTACCCGATAATCCTTGTAATCAAAAGTGACGTTTTGATTGTCGATATTTTTTATTCGATGGTTGCTAATGGCGATTTTATGGGTGTATCTTCCTAAATATTCTACCACAGTCTTTGGACTTCCAAAAGGCTTCTTTGCAAAAACTACCCAAGGTTTTCTCCATAATTCTTGACGTATTTGTTCGTATTTAATCGGCTCTTTTGCTTTGAGTTTTTCGCAATATTTCGCCTTAAAAACTTTTGATAAAGCTTTTACTGGAAACAAGAATTTACCATCCATTCTGCTATTTTGCCATTTCCCTTCTTTATTCACTCCTCCACCAGGAACAATACAATGCAAGTGCGGATGCAAACTCAATTGCTGTCCCCAAGTGTGCAAAACGGCTATCATTCCAGTCTGTATATCCTTGGTTTTACCAAATTGTCCTAGCGTTTCCCAAGTCGCTTCAAACAAAATGTCATAAACCATTTTGGGCTGATGAATTGCTAAAGAATTAATACTATCTGGCAAGGTAAAAACCACATGAAAATAAGGTACTGGCAAAAGCTCAGTGGCTCTTGCCTGAATCCAATCTTCTCGCTTGTTACCCTGACACTTTGGGCAATGCCGATTGCGGCAACTGTTGTAACTGATCCTGATTTTTCCGCAACCATCACAGGCATCAATATGGCCACCTAGTTCTGATGTTCTACAGCGTTTTAGGGCAGATAAAGTTCGGAGTTGCCAAGTGTTTAATCCTAAAGTTTCAATTCTTGTTCCAAGCTTTCTCAGCACATCGGCTACTTCAAACCTGGGCTGCATTGAGCAAAAAGAGTATCAAGCGGACTAAATTTTTGTTGGCTCTCTAATTGAGCAATCTGCAAATATTCTATGGTTGTTTCTATATTTTGATGTCCCAAAAGGTCTTTGAGCGTTATGATATCCATACCGTCTTCAAGCAAATGTGTGGCGTAGGAATGGCGTAGTGTGTGTACATGAACTTCTTTGATAATCCCAACGGCTTTGGCGACTTGTTTTACCGCCCATTGTACGCCGCGCTGGCTGTATCGATTGTCAAAATCGCCTCCAGATCGCTCTATCGGCTGACCATTAAAAAGATACTCTTTGGGTTTTTCGGCTTCAATATATTTCTTTAATCCTCGGATTAAATGAACCGAAAGGGGTACATAACGGTCTTTCTTTCCCTTGCCCTGTACCACTTTGAGTTGTTTTCTATCAAAATCTAAATCTTGTAAACGCACCGAACGTGCTTCCATACAACGAAGTCCACAGCCGTAAAGCAAACCGATAAGGACTTTGTGCTTGAGCAATTTAGCCCCTTGGAGCATCGCCCAAACTTCAGCTTTACTGAGTACTACAGGAAGTTTTTTCTCGTGTTTTATAGAAGGTAAACGTAAGTATTCATAAGCTAACCCCTCCGATTTTAGCAAAAATCGAAGACCGTAAACAGTGTGTTTAAAATAGGTTTGTGAAGGGGTTTTCGACTTTTTTTGTAGATAAAAAAGGTAGTCATGTATTTGCTCAGGGTCCAATTCGGTGGGAATCTTCCCAAAATACAAAGCAAGAGAAGCTACATGGAGCGAATAATTTCTAAAAGTACTTGGGCTTCGTCCTAAAACCGAAATGGTGCGCTCAAATCGATCTATTAGTTCCTCAAAACCCGGAACTTCTCGCCTGGCTTGGTTGAGAATATTGTTTTCTCTTAAGGCATCAGGATGCTTTTTTTTGTAGTCATAATAATAGATTTTAGTTATCTTTGAAAAGTACTACTTTTTCGGTTTCGCGCTACCGAAGGTTTAGTTCAACTTGCAGTATGGTGCAATTCAAGCGTTTGTTTACGCTTTTACTTTTATAGGTGGTATTTTTGCTGATAAGATTTTAGGATTCAAGAAATCGTTGTTTTTTGGAGGAATTGTAATGATTGTAGGTAATTTGTTAATTGCATTTTCACCACAAACCTTATTTTATTACGGAATTGCCTTTTCTATTATTGGAACTGGTTTTTTCAAACCGAATATCTCGTCGATGGTGGGCGAATTATATCACGAGAAAGATCCTAGACGTGATGCTGGTTATGGTATGTTCTATGCTGGAATCAATATTGGTGGATTATTTGGTGGTGCATTATGTATCTACTTAGGGAAATACCATTCTTGGACACTCTGCTTTCTAGCTGCAGCAATCGTTATGATTTTTGGATTAGTTACTTTTCTTTTTACCAAAAAACATTTAGGACCAATAGGTAATTCTCCTTTATTAGACCTTTCAGCTTCGAAAAGAAAAACGCGTGAAGTAGCTGTTTACTTAGGATCGTTGTTGAGTATTCCATTTATCTTTATAATGGTGAAAAACACGGATTACACAGATTATTTCATGTACACTATTGGTATAATTGCCCTTTCTTATTTTACGTATGAATTGTTCAAATTAGGAGAGGTAAAGTTGCAGAAGAAATTATTTGCTGCCTTTCTATTTATATTTTTCTATTTCTTATTTAATGCGATTTATGAGCAAAGTGGCGGATCACTATCGTTATTTGCTAAAGATAACTTAAATAGTAATTTGTTAGGATTTACTATTGATCCAAATGTGGTCAACAATAGTTCAAACACTTTGTTTGTTGTGCTTTTAAGTCCAATTATTGGATTGCTTTGGCTTTGGCTGGCTAAAAAGAAATTAGAGCCTAATACATTAATAAAATTTGGTATCGGATTTTTATTTCTATCAGCATCTTTTTATTTGTTTTACTACACTAAGTTTTTTGCCAATGTAGAAGGGATAACCTCGCTTAATTTATTTGCGTTTGCTTATTTTGTGACAACAATTGGAGAACTATGCTTAGGGCCAATAGGAATGTCAATTATTACTAAATTGTCTCCAAAAAAGTTATTTGGAATGATGATGGGATTGTGGTTTTTAGCTAGTGCTTTTGGTCAATTAGCGGCAGGAAAATTAGGAGCGGCAATTTCGCAATCGAATAGTGAAACAACCTTGATGTCTAAACTTCAGTCTTACACTGATGGTTATTATCAACTAGCAATTTATTCCTTAGTTGCAGGAGTTGTTTTAATTGCTATCTCGCCTTTGATTAAAAAATTAATGCAAGAAGTCAAGTAAATTTGCTTTGCGGCATTATATTTGAAAGGGTAAAAATAAAATAATAAAATGAAAAAAATCATAATCGCATTATTATTGTTTACAGGCTCATTTGCAGCTGAAGCACAAGAATTAGTGTGGGAAACCAATGTTAATAAGGCGATAGAAGTTTCTAATAAAACCCAAAAGCCATTGTTGTTATTTTTTACCGGAAGCGACTGGTGCGGTTGGTGTATTCGTTTGCAAAAGGAAGTTTTAAAAACAACTGAATTTGCAAAATGGGCAAAGGAAAATGTAGTTTTAGTCGAACTAGATTATCCAAGAAGAGCCCCGCAAACTGCTGAAATTAAAAAACAAAATGGCGAGTTGCAACAAGCTTTTGGAATACAAGGATTTCCGACTGTAGTCTTTGCAAAAGCTGCTGTAAAAGATGGTAAAGTTAATTTTGAAGGATTAGGAAGTACTGGATATGTAGCCGGTGGACCTACAGCATGGTTGGCGGTAGCAAACGGCTTCTTTAGCAAATAAGTTTTTTAATTAATTCAATTTATAGAATCCCTTTTCAGCAGTGGCGTGAAAAGGGATTTTGTGTTTTTCACAACTTGCTTTCCAGTTTCTTTGTATGTTTTTAAAATTAGATGCGTCAGCAATGACTATTTTCGGTTTCATAGTTATCAATAGGCGATCTAAATTTATCTTAGATGACTGTGTCAGCAGAAGTATATCTGGATTGTTGTTTTTGGGGGAAACACCTGAACTATCCAACACGAATATTTTCTTTCCATTGAAATAAATATAATTTTGGAGCTCTTCTTTGTGTTTTATACTGCTCAAATTTCCAATGCAATATGATTTTAGAACGCTGCTTTTATGAGCTGTTTTCAAAATGCTGTCTTTGGCATATACGGTAATGTCTCCTGCTTTTCTTTCTGCAATCAAAGAATTTCTTTTAGTGTTGAAAATGATTAATTCTTGTTCAGTGGTAGTATTCCAGTATATTTTAAAGTAGGAAATTTGGAATATGATGATGGAAATCAAGACCATCACAAGTTTATTAAAAGCGGGTTTTTTGAACCAAATAATCATAGTAAATAGTAATAAATAACTGCTTATTAATACATAAAAATGCAGCGGTATATCCTGAATTATAAACTGTTCGAAAGATGCTATTGTGTTTATTGTTTTGTTCAGATAGTAAATACTCCATTCCAATAATTGGGAAAGAAATATTGGAATTATATTAAATGCTGCTAAAATCATTACTACTACTCCTAAAGCCATTATTATACTTAGCATAGGTATTATGAGTAAGTTAGTTATAAAGAACAACCCCGGAAACTGATGGAAATAATAGATGCTTAGTGGTAAAGTGCCTATTTGTGCTGCAAACGAAACGGTTAGAATGTCCCAAGCATATTTTGAAAATTTCGTTTTTGGATTCCAAAGTGTGGTTAATAAAGGCTGAAGCCAAATTATGAAAAATACAGCTACATAGCTTAATTGGAAACCTACATCAAATAGGAATGAAGGTTCGACGAGTAATATAAGAAGAATAGAAACTAATAAAGTGTGGTAGATGTTTACACTTCGACGAAGATGACTGCCTAGAGCAACAAAAGAAAACATGGTTACTGAACGAACTACTGATGGTGCTAAACCGGCAATAATTGCAAAAGAGGATAATGAGAGTAAAATGATGATTAGTTTAATAAAAGAGCCACGTCTTGTGTTAGGAATAGGCTTTAATAGGAAAGTTACAAATAGCAAAATGAATCCAATATGCAATCCTGAAACTGATAAAATATGAACCGCTCCCGCATATTGATAATCCCGAATAATATCTGCTGAGATTTCTTGACGTTGTCCCAAAATTAACGCAAGGGCGACATTCAATTCGGTTTTGTTAAAATTGTTTTTTTCTAAATTCTGTAATATTCTAGCTCTTAATTTTGAAGAATAATGCCAAACATTCTTTTGGATTTTAGATCCAGTTTTTATTTCACTAATGTCGGCATATAGTTGTGCGTAAATTTGTTTGTTTTCAAGATATCTGCTGTAGTCGAACTGATTTGGATTATTTGGTGGTTTATTTTTAGTCAGAATTCCTTTTATCAATAAAGAAGTGCCGATTTCTAGCTCGTGACTAGCACTGTCTTTTGGAATGTTTAATAGGATTTTCCCTGTTTGATCTTTTTTATCAACACGGTTTATAACAGCAATATATCTGTCACTATAAGAAGAGTTTTTTAGTTTTTCTCTAATAGTAAGGTTTATGAAGTGAGGCTTTTCAAATATGGTGGAGTCGTGAATGTAATTGCTTTTCTGAAAAAAATCAGTGTGTACTATTTGGTTTGAAATACCAATGATGAAAGACAAAAGATACGTTGCAACCCCAAAATAAATCGAGTTTTTATTTTTGCCAAAATAAAAAAGCAGACCAAAAACGATAAATGTTAGGATAAGAATACTGAAAACTACCTGAACTGGCAATTGCACATAATACGCAACTAGCAAACCTAGAACAAATCCAATGGTTATTCTCGCTAAAGGGAATTGCAGTACTTTCATAACTCTAAAGTACATATTTTCAGTAACAAACGGTTTTTTTTGTATGGATATATTTGTTAAGAATCTAAACTATTATGAGGCATAGTTTGTTTTTTTATAAAACCCGATTGATTTGAACAAGGGTATTTCTGTAGTATGGTTCTTTAGTAGAGGAAATAATAACTCCTTTTGAAGTAGAGGAATGGATAAATTTAATTTCATCATCGTTAGCTTCGATGACAATTCCCACATGGTTAATTTGGTTACTTTTATTCGTCTTGAAAAAAACCAAATCTCCTTTTTGAACCTGATCTTTTTTTTGATTTAAAACTACACCAATTTTAGATTGTGCGTACGAGTTGCGCGGTAGCACTATATTTTCTGAGTTGAAAACGGTGTACATTAATCCAGAGCAATCATACCCCGCTTTTGTGGTGCCTCCATATTTATATCTTACCCCAATGTTTTTAGTAGCCACATCAATTAATTGTTCTACTAAGCGCTCTGTTTTTTTATTTTCGGAACGAGAATTTCTTTCTTTTTTTGAAGTGACAATAGGCGATGTTGATTTACAAGCCGTGAAAAAGCTTGCTAATAATATTAGAAGGACGAAATGTTTCAAAAGAGTTTACTTTAATTGATATAAGATTTTGAAGTAAAGGTTAAGTTTGTCGTAAATTATTGACAATGAGCGCGGCCGTTTTTTCGCTTGCACCTATTCCGCCTAATTGCTGTTCTAATAACGCATATTTTTCTAAAAGCGTATTGCGATGATTTGTGTTTAATATTTTTTGAAGTTCTTCTCGAATACGTTTCGTATTACAATCGTCTTGAATCAATTCAGTCACAACCTCTTCATCCATAATCAAGTTTACTAACGAAATGTATTTGAGTGTAATAATTCGTTTTGCAATTTGGTACGATGCCCAACTGCCTTTATAGCATACCACTTCTGGAACTTTAAAAAGTGCCGTTTCTAGCGTAGCTGTTCCTGAAGTTACCAATGCAGCTGTTGCATTTGACAGTAAATCATAGGTTTTGTTTGAGATAAATTTTATATTATCTTGAGTAATAAAATCTTGATAAAAAGAAAAATCTTGACTAGGAGCACCCGCAATTACAAATTGATAATCAGGAAAATCATGAACAACACTTAGCATTACTGACAGCATTTTTGTAATTTCTTGTTTTCTGCTACCAGGTAAAATTGCGATTATTGGTTTGTCGTTTAATTGATTATTTTCCCTGAAAAGTGCTGGGTCTACTTTCGGTTGATTGTGAATTGCATCAATTAATGGGTGACCAACAAATTCGACTGGGTAATTGTGTTTGTCTTCGTAGAACTTTTTCTCGAAAGGCAAAATCACATACATTTTATCAACATCACGTTTAATATCAGTAATTCTATTTTCTTTCCAAGCCCAAATTTGCGGAGAAATATAATAATGGGTTTTCATTCCTAAAACTTTTGCCCATTTTGCAATTCGCATATTAAATCCTGGATAGTCAATAAATATAAGAACGTCAGGTTGAAAACTAAGTATGTCCTTTTTACATATTTTAATATTACCTAGAATGGTTTTTAAATTAAAAATTACCTCGATAAACCCCATGAAAGCTAATTCACGATAATGTTTCACTAAGGTTCCACCTGCAGCTGTCATTAAATCACCACCCCAAAAACGGATATTAGCATTTGGATCTTTTTTGTACAGTTCTTTCATCAAATTAGAACCATGCAAGTCACCTGAAGCTTCTCCTGCAATTATATAATATTTCATATTTTTTCCCTCTGAATAAGATTTTTAAAAAACTAATCTATTAGATTCAGACTGTGTTTTTAAGTCTTTTTCTAATCGACAAAGATAAACTAATATCATTTGTTATATAAATAAAGTGAGTATGGCCAATACAATAACTGCCAATACTACACCACGAGCCATGATTTCTTTGTTCATTTTTAATAGAATGCCAAAGGCAATTAAAGTCAGAATACATCCTAATGTAATTAGTTTACCCAGATTTCCTTGTGACTTCAGAATCTGAATTCCAGCTATAAATGTAAAATCAGTAAAAAAGGTGATAAAGAGATAAGAGCCAAGCAATGTCGATACGAAACCTATTAAAAATCCTAGTAATAAATCTTTCTTATTCATTCCAATTCCAAGTATTAAGTTGCTGGATCGTGTGATGTGCAGTCAAATCAAATTGGACAGGAACTACTGATATGTAGTTATTTTCTAGTGCCCACTCATCAGTGTCTTCGCCTTTATCTTGGTTGACAAATTCTCCAGCGAGCCAGTAGTAGTCTCTTCCTTGCGGTGTTTTTCTCTTATCAAATTTTTCCATCCATCGGGCTTTCGCTTGACGACAAACTCGAATTCCCTTAATGTCTTTTGCTGCTAATTTTGGAAAATTGACATTTAATATAACACCTTCTGGCAAGCCGTTTTCTAAAACTTGTAAGGAGATTTTTTTGACAAATGATTTTACAGGTTCAAAGTTAGCGTTCCAATCAAAATCTGCTAGTGAGAAACCTATAGCTGGAATGCCTTCTATTCCGGCTTCGAGTGCAGCGCTCATTGTTCCTGAATAAATTACGTTTATCGAAGAGTTAGAGCCATGATTTATTCCTGAAACGCATAAATCAGGTTTTCTTTTTAAAATCTCGTTCACTGCTAATTTTACACAATCTACTGGAGTACCGGAACAACTGTATTCAAGATACGGATCACCTTCCTTAGAGATTTTGTTTAAATACAAAGTGCTGTTGGTGGTAATCGCATGACCCATTGCGCTTTGTGGAGAATCTGGCGCCACAACTACAATTTCGCCTAATTCAGCCATTACTGAAATTAGTGCTTTTATTCCTGGAGCCGAAACGCCATCGTCATTCGTAATTAGAATTAAAGGTCTACTGTTTTTCATTATATATTTGTTAAAAAAAAGTTTAATTTATGTTTTTATTAGCAAATCTTTGGACTCACAAAGGTTTTGTGTGAACAAAAGATAAAAATATGTTATCTTGAATCAATTACTATAGAAAAAATAAACATTTTTATATCTTTAACAAAAATTTATAGGGGCTTTGCTACCGTTGGCATAGTTTTTACCGTAAATTAGAATAAAAAATTCATGAATACTATTCTTAACTTTATGAAAAGAAATTATAAAATTATACTTGCTGTCGTATGCATATCGGTGACATTATTCGCCTTTAAAATGAATGCTTCAAAAGCAAATGATCCTGAAAAGGATAAATTGCTTTTGGAATTACTAACGTTCGTAATAGAAAAAGGACATTATAGTCCCTCTCCTATAGATGATGCATTCTCAAAAGGTGTGTATAAAGATTACATTCAAGCTTTGGATCCATCCAAAAGATTCTTTTTGCAATCTGATGTCGATGAATTTTCAAAATTTGAATTGCAATTAGATGATCAGATTATGAACAAGGATTTGTCTTTCTTTGATTTGACTTACACACGATTGATGCAAAGAATGGACGAAAGTAAAAAAATCTATAAAGATGTTTTGAGTAAACCATTCGATTATAAAATCGATGAGAGTTTTAATACGGATTATGAAAAAGCACCTTACTCTAAAAACTTTAAGGATCTTACTGATAGATGGCGCAAGCAGATCAAATTATCTACTCTTTCGTCATTAACTGACCGTTTAGAAATGCAGGATAATAAAAGTAAGGGTATCGTTAAAACTAAAGATTCTACAGCGGTATTAAATTCTGATCAAAATCTTAAACTAGATTCTTACGACTCTGATAAAAGTAGCGCTGACAAAGGGGATGGTAAAATTAAATCGTTTGAAGAATTAGAGAAAGATACTAGAGCTAGTGCGCTAAAATCTTTGGATGAGTATTTCGGTTTTATGAATGATTTAGATAGAAATGATTGGTTTTCTGTTTACATTAATTCAATAACTGCACGATTTGATCCTCATACAAACTATTTTGCTCCAGAGGAAAAAGAACGCTTTGATGTGAGTATTAGTGGGAAACTAGAAGGAATTGGAGCGCGCCTTCAAAAGAAAAATGATTACACTGAAATTACCGAACTTATTTCTGGTGGACCAGCGTGGAGAGGAAAACTACTTGAATCTGGTGATTTAATTATGAAAGTGGCGCAAGGAAATAAAGAAGCAGTTGATGTTGTTGGGATGCGTCTTGATGATGTAGTTAAGAAAATAAAAGGGCCTAAAGGTTCAGAAGTTCGTCTTACTGTTAAAAAAGTGGATGGAACTATTAAGGTTATCCCAATCATTAGAGATATTGTTGAAATCGAAGAAACCTACGCTAAATCAAGTATTGTAAACAAAGATGGATTAAAATATGGTGTGATTTATTTGCCTAAATTCTATATTGACTTTGAGAACAAGGATGGAAGAGATGCAGGTAAAGATATCGCTATAGAAGTAGATCGATTGAAAAAAGCTGGTGTTAACGGAATTGTCTTAGATGTTCGTGATGATGGTGGCGGATCTCTATCTACTGTTGTTGATATTGCAGGACTGTTCATTGAGCAAGGTCCAATAGTTCAAATTAAATCAGCTGGTAGAAAGAAAGAAGTGCTTTACGACAGAGATAAGAAAATTGAGTATGATGGGCCTTTAGTAATAATGGTGAATAGTTTTTCAGCTTCAGCTTCTGAAATTCTAGCGGCGGCAATACAAGATTATAAAAGAGGAATTATCATTGGTAGTAAACAAACTTACGGTAAAGGAACGGTGCAAAATGTTATCGATTTGAATCAATTTGTTCGTAATAGTGGTGTAGGTGATTTAGGAGCTATTAAAACGACAACGCAAAAATTCTATCGAATAAACGGCGGTTCTACTCAACTAGAAGGAGTGCATAGTGATATTGTTATGCCTGATCGTTATGCGTACCTTAAAATGGGTGAGCGTGATATAGAGAACGCAATGCCATGGGATAAAATTGACAAAACAGATTATATTGAATGGAACAAAAACGCCAATTTTAATCAAGCTATTGCAAATAGTAAAAATAGAATAAGTGCTAATCCTCAATTTCAATTAATTGAAGAAAATGCAAAGTGGATTGACAGCAGAAGTAAAGATAATGTTTATAGTCTGAATATAGATAAATTCAAAACGGCTCAATCAGAAGTGGAGGAAAAGGCTAAAAAATATAAACCAATTATGGATTATAAAAACGCACTTTCGTTTACTTCATTGCCTTACGAAACTGACGCTATGAATAAGGACGTTACTTTGAAAGAGAAAAGAGAAAGATGGCATGAAGCATTATCGAAAGATGTTTACGTTGAAGAAGCCTTAAATGTCTTAGATGATTTGCAAACTAAAACAGTTTCAAAAAAAATCATGCCTGTTAAATTAAAGAAAGAGAAATTAGCGAAATCATAACTTTAAGTAATTGGTATTTCAATTTAAACCAGCGCTCCAAAAAAATATTTTTTTTGGAGCGTTTTTTTTAAGTTATTTTACGCTTTAAATAATAACAAATTTTTTAATACTTGGCAATATTGATGTTACTTCTAGAATTTGCTCTTTACACACCTCTTAAATTATATTATGCAAAACAAAATGATAAGACAGAGTTATAGCTTTTTGATATTATTTTTCGTCAGCTTCTTATTTTCTTGTAATAAAAATCAAGGGACAGATAAGCCGATTATAAAACAAGAGGAGGGAACTCGTGTATTAGTTAATGAAGACGTACAGACAAGTAATAGCCACGCACGAAATGATACGAGTAAGAATGTAGTTTTTGATTATTTACCTACGTCCACCACCAACCAGATTGTGAAAAATGCGTATTATACGCTTTCTTACAGCGAATCTCATGAGCAATCGGAATGGGTAGCGTACGAACTAAAGAAAGATTACGTAAGGAATAATCATTTTAGAAGGCCTTTTTTTAATGAAGATACTAAAGTAACAACAGGTTCAGCTGATTGGAAAAATTATAAAAATTCTGGTTATGATAAAGGTCATTTGGTTCCGGCAGGGGATATGAGTTTTGATTTAAATGCATATAACGACACTTTTTTTACTTCAAATATTTCTCCCCAAGTACATGATTTTAACAACGGTATTTGGAATAGATTAGAGCAAAAAGTCCGTTACTGGGCTGTGAAGTATAATGGTGTTTATGTAGTTACTGCTGGAGTTTTAGACAAGCCACTAAAAACTATAGGAAAGGAGAAAGTTTCAGTTCCTAAATATTTTTATAAAGTTTTATTGACTACATCCGAGAACGATATAAAAATGATTTCTTTTCTGGTGCCCAATGAAGCTAGCACGAGGCCTCTTTATGAATTTGTAGTTGCTGTTGATCATCTCGAAAAGCTTACTGGCATAGATTTCTTTCCCGCTTTAGATGATACAATAGAAAATAAATTAGAGAGTACCGACGATTATAAATCGTGGAGTTTTAAATAATTTTCCCTGTTTACCATTCATTTACTTTATTGGCATCCATCTTTATGAAAATAAATAACAAAATAGTAAATCCCCAGAGTCCAGATCCACCATAGGAAAAGAAAGGTAGTGGAACTCCAATGGTTGGGAAAATACCAACGACCATTGCAATATTTACAAAAAAGTGGGTAAATAAAATTCCTGCAACACAATATCCGTAAACTCTACTAAATTTTGTTTTCTGCCTTTCTGCCAAATATATTATTCTAAGGAATAGGCCTGCAAAAAGAGCTATTACAACTAATGAGCCAGCAAAACCCCATTCTTCGCCTACTGTAGTGAAAATATAATCCGTATGTTGCTCTGGTACAAAACCTCCTTTAGTTTGCGTTCCTTCTAGAAAGCCTTTCCCAATCCATCCGCCTGATCCAATCGCGATTTCAGATTGATTGGTGTTGTATCCAACTCCTTTCATATCAACAGTTTTACCTAACAGAATATTGAAACGGTCTCTATGATGTTGTTTAAAAACATTATCAAAAACATAATCTACAGATAAGACGAATCCTGACATAAGCACAAATAGAATACTACTTAAAACAATATTTCTGTCCCCTAATCTCGATTTAAAATGGATGATAACTAACACAGCTAATCCAATAAGTATTACGTATTGGGGTTCTAATACGAGCGTTAATACAAACAAAAATATGGTGACAAAACCAGTTAACACATACCATGCAGGAAGTCCCTCGCGGTATAAAACAATTATAAATATACTGTAAATTAAGGCGCTTCCGGGATCGGGCTGCGGCAAAATCAACATTACTGGTAAAAGTATAATGGCTAGCGCCTGCCACTGCCTACTGACTTCTTTTAAATTAATTTGAGTGTCACTTAAATATTTCGCTAGCGCTAATGAGGTTGCAGCTTTTGCAAACTCTGACGGTTGTAATGTAAAGCTTCCTATTGCGTACCAGCAACGCTGCCCTGCAATGGTTTTTCCAAATGCAAATAAACCTACAAGTGATAATAGCGAGATTATAAAAATAATACTCGCATATTTTTCGTAAAATTTACCATCAACTGATAGTACTACGAAAATCAAAGGAATGGTAAGTACAATGAATATCAATTGCTTTTGGTACGTATCTTCCATCGAGGACAAGGAGGAGGAGTATATGTTAAGCCAGCCCAAAATAACCAATAACGTATAAATTATTATACTTATCCAGTCAATATTATTTGATACACTTTGGTTTTTCATCTGAATTATATCGCTTGTTTTTTCTCGGTCGTAGAATCAATTTTTACTTTTACTGCAGGGATTGCTTTTTTCTTGTTTAAAAGGGAATCACTAATTCTTATCTGTGCTTTCACTTTTTCAGAAAGTCCTCCTAGTTTTGCATATCTACTTTGTAAACTTGTTGCCAGCATCCTTTTTTCTAAATCTACTCTTGTAATTTTTTGGCGCAGGTACTTTTCAATCATCAAACTGGCGATAGGTCCTGCAATGGTAGCGCCATATCCTCCATTTTCAACCATTACTGCAATTGCAATCTTAGGATTGTCTTTTGGCGCAAACGCCACAAATATAGAATGGTCTTCTAATTTTACTTTTACACCTCCTATTTTCGCGAAGTTTTCTGCAGTACCAGTTTTGCCACAAATGTCAATTCCTTCAACCCTTAGTGCTCTCGCAGTTCCGGAGTTATAAACATCAAATAAACCACTTATAATAGGTTTGAAATATTTTTTGTCAACGGTGGTAACATGTTTGGTAGTGAACTTTTTATCAATTTGGTGCTCTTCAATTTTTTTTATGATGTGAGGAGTGTAGTAAAAGCCTTCATTAGCCACTGTAGCCATCATATTAGCAAGTTGAATTGGCGTCATTACAACTTCTCCCTGACCTATTGCATTTGAAACTATAGCAGTGCTTCGCCAACCACCATTAGGATACATTCTTTTGTAAGTCTTAGAATCAGGTATTTTTCCTCTTTTACCTGTTGGTAAATCGTAACCCATAAATTGTCCTAAACCAAAGCTCTTTAGATGATTACTCCAGATATCAACTCCTTGCGCTGGTTTCGCATACTTATTTATGTTACGCATAAATGCTGTCGCAAAATAGGAATTACAAGATTGATAAATTGCTCGATGTAGTTGTAGCGCACCTCCACTGCAGTGACATCTCATGAATCGACCGCGAGCATAACTGAAACCATGGTTGCACATTACTGTGCTGTTCTCATCGATAACACCTTCTTGTAAAGCGACTAACCCCGTTAAGATTTTAAATGGTGATCCAGGAGCGTATTCTGCTAATAGCGCTCTATCGTAAAGAGGTTTTGCAATAGAATCGTGATATAATTGAGTATAGTTTTTAGACCGCTGTCTTCCTACTAAAATACCTGGGTCGTAAGAAGGTGCAGTAACTAGTGCTAATATTTCGCCTGAGCTAGGTTCTATAGCAACAATTCCACCTCTTTTATTAATCATCAATTCTTCACCATATTTCTGTAGTTCAGCATCTATAGAAAGATTTATATCTTCGCCCTGAACAGCTATAGTGTCGTATTTTCCGTCTTTATAAGAGCCAATTTCACGATTGTATTTGTCTTTTTGGACATATTTGACTCCTTTAACACCTCTTAAAAGCTCTTCGTAACTTTCTTCTACACCTTGTTTTCCAATTAAGTCACCACTATTGTAATAAGGGTTTTTATCAACTATTTTCTCATTTACTTGAGTGATAGACCCAAAAATATTTGCACCAAAACCTACATCGTAATCTCTTAACGAACGCTTTTGGAAATAAAAGCCTTCATATTTTCGAATTTTTTCTTGGAAAGCAGCAAATTCACTTTTATTCAATTGTGATAAGAAAACAGAGGGAAGTCTTGGGCTGTATATTTTAGCCTTTTCAATTTTTTTGATGAATTCTTCTTTAGTGATATTCAGTAATTGACAAAACTCTAAAGTATCTGTTTTTTTTAGCTCACGTGGTATAACCATGATGTCGTAAGATGCCTGATTAGCAACCAAAAGTTTTCCTTTTCGGTCGTAAATGTAGCCTCTCTCAGGGTATTCGTATTTCTTTTTAATAGCATTGTTTTCCGACTTTAATTTCAAAGTATCATCAACAACCTGTAAATAAAAAATACGTATAACAAGCAAAGAAGTCGCAAGAATTATTAAAGAAGGCAACAAGACTTTTCTCATCGTTTATTTGGCTTAATAAGATATATGATAATAATACAAATTATAATTGTAAATACGGTGCTTAATAATGTTGTTATTAATGTGTCTAGAATGTAGGTCAGTTGGAATGCTTCTAGTAAAAATAGGGTAAAGTGATGAATGATTACAGATAGAAATATAAATGAAAAACGTTGTGGAGTTAATACATCGTTTATTTTTATTGTTTGATATTCATAACTTAAACCAAAAGCAAACTTAAAAATTGATGGTCTTGCATAGGCTAAAACTAAACAAGCAGTTGCGTGAGTTCCCCCTGAATTGCTGAATAAATCCATAATAATCCCAAGTAAGAAACTTGCTGCTATCAATCCTGACTTGTTTCCATTTACAGGATACAGAATAATAAATAGAATATAAGGAAATGGACTAATATAGCCCAAAAAATTCATATTGTTGAATATAATAATCTGAACGGCTAGTAAAAGTATAAAACGGGAAACGTTGACTAACAAGGTGCTATTCATCTTTTTCTCTTTTTTCTAAATTAAGAACTTCATCACGATCTTTACTTTTAATGATATATACATGACCTAAGTTTGTCATATCGTTAAATAGTTTAACATCTAAAGTGTAAAAGTTAGTTTGCGTATCTCTATAAATCTTAGCGATAGTTCCAATATTAATATTTTCGGGAAAAATTACCGATTGTCCACCAGTAACAATTGTATCTCCAATCTTTATTAAAGCTAATCTAGGAAGATCTGTCAACTGCACGAAACCAGTACTTTTTCCATTCCAGTTCAATGAACCAAAATGATCTGATTTTTTAATCTTAGCATTAATTTGAGTTCTCTTGTTTAAAATGCTAATTACAGTAGCGTATTTAGGAGATGTATTTTCAATAATTCCAACAATTCCCTTGTCATTGATGACACCCATATCTGGTTTTACACCATTGCGTTCCCCCGAATTTATAGTTAGGTAATTTTCATAAACATTATAGGAGTTGTGGATTACTTTTGATACAATAATATCCTCAAGCTTTACTCCTTTTAAACTGTCTAATCTTTTAGCCGTAGTAGTGTCTTTAACGTTAAATAAAAGGCTTTTTAGTTTTGCGTTTTCAATAGCAAGTTCCTCATTTTGAGTTTTTAAATTCAAATACTCATTAAGGTTATTTACTTTTTCATAAACGCCTCCGCTTAAAAAATTAGCGGAACTAATAATTTTACTTCTGTGAAAGGAGTGCGACTGAATAGTTAGTGCTAAGGAAATGCTTATAAGCAGCAAAAACAGTATTCTATTACTGTTTTTAAAAATAAAATTAAATATTTGCTGCATTGTTTAAAATTGAATTTTTTTTAAAATCAAAAAAGGTATTCTAAATTCCAATTAGATGTAAATTGGAATTTAGAAATTATTTTATAAGGATGCTTTTGAATTTATTGATGTTTTTTAGAGCCATACCTGTTCCTCTAACAACAGCTCTCAATGGATCTTCTGCAATATAAACAGGTAAGTCTGTTTTTTGAGAAATACGTTTGTCAAGACCTCTTAACATTGATCCTCCACCTGCAAGATAGATACCCGTATTGTAAATGTCAGCAGCTAATTCTGGTGGTGTTTGAGATAAAGTTTCCATTACGGCATCTTCAATACGTTGTATCGATTTGTCTAATGCTTTAGCAATTTCTCTATACGAAACTTCAACTTGCTTAGGCTTACCAGTAAGTAAATCTCTACCTTGAACTGACATGTCTTCAGGAGGAGTCTCTAGATCTTCTATCGCAGCACCAATTTGTATTTTTATCTTTTCAGCAGTACTTTCACCTACAAAAAGGTTGTGTTGTGTACGCATGTAGTAAACAATGTCATTTGTAAATACATCACCAGCGATTTTTACTGATTTGTCGCAAACAATTCCGCCTAATGCAATTACTGCAATTTCAGTTGTTCCACCACCTATATCTACAATCATGTTTCCTTTAGGTTGCATGATGTCTATACCAATACCAATAGCCGCAGCCATAGGTTCGTGTATCAAATATACTTCTTTACCATTTACTCGCTCGCAAGACTCTTTTACAGCTCTCATTTCCACTTCTGTAATACCAGAAGGTATACAAACGATCATTCGTAGAGCAGGGGTAAACATCCTTTTCTTCAATGCAGGTATGCTTTTAATAAACATACTAATCATTTTTTCCGAAGCATCAAAGTCAGCAATCACACCGTCTTTTAAAGGTCTTATGGTCTTAATGTTTTCATGTGTTTTACCTTGCATCATGTTGGCTTCTTTACCAACAGCAATTATTTTGCCCGAAATCCTGTCTCGAGCAACAATTGATGGGCTGTCAATTACAACTTTATCATTATGTATGATTAAAGTGTTAGCGGTACCAAGGTCTATCGCAATATCCTCGGTCATGAAATCAAAAAATCCCATAAGTTTTTTAAGGGTTAAAAGTTATTATAATAAATAGGATGCAAAGTTAAACAAATTAATGTTTGAAATGACGTGTTCCTGTAAATACCATTGCAAGTTTATTTTCGTTGCAATAGTCAATGCTTAATTGATCTTTGATCGATCCTCCGGGCTGAATTACTGCAGTTATTCCTGCTTCTTTAGCCAGGGCTACACAATCAGGAAAAGGGAAAAAAGCATCACTTGCCATTGAAGCTCCGTTTAAATCAAATCCAAAAGCTCTCGCTTTTTCAATAGCTTGAACTAGGGCATCAACTCTTGATGTTTGTCCAGTTCCTGAAGCGATAAGAGTTCCATTTTTTGCAAATACAATTGTATTTGATTTTGTATTCTTACAAACTTTTGAAGCAAAGATCAAATCTTTAATTTCCTCTTCTGAAGGAGTTGATACTGTAACGGTTTTTAAAGCGTCTTTATTGTCAGTGATATTATTTCTTTCTTGAATTAAAAGGCCATTTAAGCACGTTCTAACCTGTTTGTTAGGTAGTTCTACTTCATTTTGAACTAATATAATTCTATTTTTTTTCTCTTGTAAAATAGCTGATGCTTGGTCATCGTACGCTGGAGCGATTACAACTTCACAAAACAATTTGTTTATTTCTGTGGCAGTTGCAACGTCAATTTTAGTGTTCGAAATTAAAACTCCTCCAAATGCAGATGTTGGATCGCATGCTAAAGCTACGTTATAAGCTTCGCTAATTGTGTCTCTTGTAGCTAAACCGCAAGCGTTATTGTGTTTTAAAATAGCAAATGTTGGTCCGTCATTTTTAAATTCATTAATTAAGTTTACGGCTGCATCTACATCAAGTAAGTTATTGTACGACAATTCTTTTCCATGAATTTTTTGAAACATTGCATTAAAATCACCAAAGAAAAATCCTTTTTGATGTGGATTTTCTCCATATCTCAAAACTTGACCATTTGCAATACTTTCTTTATAGATGGTTTCATCTGTGTTGAAGTAGTTGAAAATGGCTCCGTCATAATGAGAGGAAACGTGAAATGCTTTTGTAGCAAGTAATTTTCTATCTTCTAATGTTGTGGCACCATTTTGTGATGTAATCAAGTCTAATAATAAACTATATTGGTCAACTGAAGAAATAATTACAGTATCCTTGAAGTTTTTTGCAGCAGCACGGATTAAAGAAATCCCACCAATGTCAATTTTTTCAATTATATCTGCTTCGCTAGCTCCTGAAGCAACTGTTTTTTCGAAAGGATATAAGTCAACTATAACCAAGTCAATTTGTGGAATGTCAAATTCTTTCATTTGTTGAACATCACTTTCGTTGTCTTGACGATTTAATATTCCGCCAAAAACTTTTGGATGTAAGGTTTTAACTCTACCACCTAAAATCGAAGGATATGAAGTGACATCTTCAACAGGAATTACTGGAATCCCTAAATTTTTTATAAAATCCTCTGTTCCGCCTGTAGAATAAAGTGTAACATTTTGACTGTTTAGTTGTCTTACTATCGGCTCTAATCCTTCTTTTGAGAAGACAGAGATTAATGCTGACTGAATTGTTTTAGTTGTGCTCATTATGTAGTTATAGTTATAAAATGCAAAAATAGTTTTTTAATGTCAAAATTGAGCCATTTGAAAACGAGATAATTGTAATTTTTATAGCTATTTCAATACTGAGGATAAAATAGTGGTTTAGTGCTATAATGAAACGATTTTTTACTAGGAATTTGATTAATATTTATGGAATTTTACTTTAACACAAAAATGTTTTTATGCTAGTTTACCTTCGATTACTAAAAGAGAGTTTTGGCTTTGCAATGAATGCCTTAAAAAACAATAAGTTAAGGACGTTACTTTCTTTATTAGGAGTTACTATTGGTATTTTTTCGATTATTGCAGTTCTTGCAGCAGTAGATTCATTGGATAGAAAAATCACTAAAGATTTAAGTAGTTTAGATAAAAACACTATTTATTTAATGAAATTCTCTTTTGGTCCTTCGGATATTCCCCAGTGGAAGCGCGAACAGTTTCCTAACGTAAAGTATGATGAATATACTTATATGAAAGGCACTATGACTAATACTGAGGCAATGGCATATCAGATATTTACTAGGAGAGAGTCCATAAAATATGATTCAAAAACAGTTAGTTCAGTTCAAATTATTCCTGTATCACAAGAATTTATTGATATTCAAGGATTAGAATTTGAAAAAGGACGCTTTTATAATGAATCGGAAGCTAATTCAGGCTCTACAGTCATAGTATTGGGAAATGAAATTTCAAAATCTTTGTTTGGGGAATTTGATCCTATTGGCAAAAATGTGCGCTTATATGGACAACGTTTTACTGTAATTGGTGTAATGAAAAAAGAAGGAACAGGATTGTTTGGAGATAGTAATGACACAGCAGCTTATATTCCTGTAAATTTTGTTCGGCAATTATATGGTGATAATAACACTTCATTAACCAATGTTATTATTTTTAAACCAGAAAAAGGTGTTGATATGGAAGCTTACAAAGGCGAACTGAGTCAAAAATTAAGAAATGTTCGTGGTTTAAAAGCGGGAGAAATTGATAATTTTTTTATCAATGTATTTTCAGGTTTTACTGATCTAATTGATGGTATTTTAGGCCAAATGAATGTAGTAGGATGGATTATCAGTGGTTTTTCGTTACTAGTAGGTGGCTTTGGTATTGCTAATATTATGTTTGTTTCTGTAAAAGAGCGAACAAACTTAATAGGAATTCAGAAATCATTAGGGGCAAAAAACAGATTTATATTATTTCAGTTTTTGTTTGAAGCCGTAATTTTATCTGTGATAGGAGGAGTAATTGGACTTATATTAGTTTGGACAATCTCTGTTATTTTAACGAAAGCATTAGATTTTGAATTCGTTTTAGGAATGGGAAATATTATTTTAGGAACGACTTTAGCCGCGATCATTGGGTTGATATCTGGAATTTTGCCTGCAATTGCAGCATCTAAATTAGATCCTGTTGAAGCGATTAGAACTGGAATGTAGTAGTTCTTTTTCGAATTAAATTAAATAGTTATGCGGAAAAAAAATAGCTTCCAAAATTTTGGAAGCTATTTTTTTTATTTAATATCGCAAAGGACAATTATCTAATATCGTTGTTTTGAATCAAATCGATGTATAGATTAATGTTGTCTTTCAAGTTTTTTCTTGGTGTGATAAAGTCTAGGAAACCATGCTCTAATAAGAACTCAGCAGTTTGGAAACCTTCTGGTAAATCTTTTCCAGTCGTATCTCTTACAACTCTAGGGCCTGCAAATCCAATTAATGCGCCTGGTTCAGAAATATTGATGTCGCCTAGCATCGCGTAAGAAGCAGTTGTTCCTCCAGTTGTAGGGTCAGTACTTAACGAGATATAAGGAAGTTTAGCTTCAGCTAGTTGTGCCAGTTTTACAGAAGTTTTTGCTAATTGCATTAATGAATAAGCAGCTTCCATCATACGTGCTCCACCAGATTTAGAAATCATTACGAAGGGTAACTTGTTTTTGATTGCGTGATCAATTCCTCTCACGATTTTCTCTCCAACAACGGCACCCATAGATCCACCAATAAAGGCAAAATCCATACAGCAGATAACCAAGTCTTTCCCCTTAGATTTTCCAACTGCGGTACGAACGGCATCCTTCAATTTGGTTTTCTCCATCACGTCTTTCAATCGATCTCCGTATTTTTTTGTATCAACAAAATTTAATGGATCTTTTGAAGTCATGTTTTTATCTAACTCGACAAATTCATTGTTGTCAAATAAAATTTGGAAATATTCAGCGCTTCCTATTCTTACGTGAAAACCATCTTCTGGACTTACAAATAAATTGCGAGCAAGTTCGTCGGCATCAATAATTTTTCCAGTTGGAGATTTGTACCAAAGTCCTTTTGGAATATCCATCTTGTCCTCTGTGGCAGTCGTAATTCCTTTTTCTTTTCTTTTAAACCAAGCCATATTTCTAGTGTTCAGTGTTCAGTAATCACATATCTAGTGTTCCGTTTTTAGTGTTCAACAATCAGTTATGTGAGTCGAATACTAAAAACGGAACACTGAATACTATGTTTTAAAGTGTATTTACGTTGTTCAAGTCAGCAAATGCTTGCTCAAGTCTTGTGTTGAAAGTAACTTCGCTTTCACGTAGCCATTTTCTTGGATCATAATATTTTTTGTTAGGAACATCAGCACCTTCTGGGTTGCCAATTTGAGTTTTTAAGTACTCGATGTTTTTTGTCATATAATCACGAATACCTTCAGTAAATGCAAATTGCAAATCAGTATCAATATTCATTTTGATTACACCGTAACTAATTCCTTCTCTTATTTCTTCTAGAGTAGAACCTGATCCACCGTGAAAAACAAAATCGACTGGATTGTGTCCTGTGTTGAATTTATTTTGAACAAAATCTTGAGAGTTTTTTAAGATTTTTGGAGTTAATTTTACATTCCCTGGTTTGTAAACACCGTGTACGTTTCCAAAAGCAGCAGCGATTGTAAATCTAGGACTTACTTTAGAAAGTTCTTCGTAAGCATAAGCCACTTCTTCTGGTTGTGTGTATAATTTTGAGCTATCAACATCTGAGTTGTCAACACCATCTTCCTCACCACCTGTAATACCAAGCTCGATTTCAAGTGTCATTCCCATTTTGCTCATTCTAGCTAAATATCCTTTGCAGATTTCGATATTTTCTTCAATTGGCTCTTCTGATAAGTCAATCATGTGAGAAGAATATAATGGTTTTCCCGTTTTAGCAAAATGCGCTTCTGATGCATCAAGTAAACCATCAATCCAAGGTAATAATTTTTTCGCGCAGTGGTCAGTATGCAAAATTACGGTTGCTCCGTAAGCTTCTGCCAAAGCATGTATGTGCAGTGCACCAGCAATTCCACCGGCGATGGCCGCTTTTTCTCCTGCGTTAGAAAGTCCTTTTCCAGCGTTAAATTGTGCTCCTCCATTAGAAAATTGAATGATAACTGGAGCATTTAGTTTTGCAGCTGTTTCAAGAACACTATTGATAGTATTTGACCCCGTAACGTTTACAGCAGGTAGTGCAAATCCTTTTTCTTTAGCATAATTAAAAATTTCTTGAACCTGATCTCCTGTCGCTACGCCTGGTTTTATGTTGTGTGCCATTGTACCTTTTTTTTAGTTTTGTAATAGTTTTTAGTGTTGCAAAAATATGAATTAATTAGCATTAGAACGGATAATTTATTCCAAAATTTAAAACGGAGTTCGAAAAATTGTATTCTCTAAACCATCTTCTATTGGTTTCATTGGCCGGATTGTAGGTTTTGAATCCTAAATCAAAACGGATTACAAAAAAAGTAAAATCATATCTTAATCCAAATCCAGAGCCTAATGCTATTTCTTTTAGGTCACTAAAACTAGTAAATGTAGATTTGTCATCGGCAACATTATCTAGAACATTCCAGATATTTCCTGCATCTGCAAAAACTGCTCCTTTTAGACTTCCAGCAATTTTGAATCGAAATTCACTGCTTAACGCAATCTTCATGTTTGCCTCATTAAAGTCATCTAAACCACCGCTGCTTCCAGGGCCTAAACGATAGGGTTGCCAAGCTCGATTGTCATTTGACCCACCTGAAAAGTAACTTCTTGAGAAAGGAATGTAATTTGAATTGCCAAAAGGTATCGCAATACCAAAAAAAGATCGGAACGCAATTATGTTTTCTTTGGATAAATCCCAATGTTTAATATAATCTACTTCTGCTTTTATATATTCAGAATAGGGTAGATTGAATATTTCATAATTTCCACTGGCATTTTTCTTCTGATTCGTCGTTTTCGCAAAAGTTGATAAAATAGTTCCTGCAGATTCTATTTTAGTTTTAAAAAGATAAAAAGTGTTGTCTTTTAAGTCTTTTTTTGTCGTTTTTGAAAAAGTAAAACTAGTCGCTAAGATAAAATCATTTTCTGTAAGTCTAAGTCTTCGTTCTTCTATACTCTTTACAGACTCGAAATCAGTAGTGCTAATTGGTTGTGAAAAAATCCCGCTACCCGTAAGAACATCTTTCGTAAAGCCAACTGTTCCTTGATCAATGCGCAAATTCTTGTCGATTGCATTATCTACATAGGAGGGATTGGTATTGTAAATTTTACTAATTTGATTTAAAGCATTGTAAGAAGATCCATAAACGTTGAAATAATTTCGTGGATTTAGATTTCGAACAAATTGCGTGTTGAATAAATCAAATCGTGCCGAATGGTTTATTTTTGGAGTCCAATTATAAGATAGTCCTCCCGTAAAATTCTCTTTGTCAAGTCCAATATTTTGCTGTTTTGCAAAACCTATTGTGAATAAAGTAGAAGGTATCATGCTTTTTGGAATAATTCTATCTGTATTAAATGGCATGAAAATCCTTGGTATGTTTAATTTTAAATCTAGACCATATTCAGAAACATTAAAGAAATTATTTTTAGGATTTGCTAAATCTTTTGATGCACCTATGTTTCCACGTGCTGCAAGTTCAAGAGTTTCGGCACCGTTAAATACATTTCTAATAGTTTCAGAAATACTTAAACCGACACCAAAATCTTGGATGTTAGAGTGCGTTAAGTCAAATGTAGTACCGAAACTATATTTTTTTCTTGGTGTCAAATATACTTTAGCAATTAACGAATGCGCAGTAGTATCCCTTTTGTCAACCTCATATTGAATGGATGGATAATTAAAAATCTTAAGATTATTAAGATAACGTGTAGTTAAAACAGTTTTAAAGTCCGCATAATAACCTCCTTTAGAAATGAAAATAGCGTCTGTAATTGCTTTTGGTTTGTACTTTAATTTTTTCTGACTAAAAAGATTAAAATTCTTAAAAGTTGTACTATCTCTGATAGTGATAGCGTTACTACTTGGCGAATAATCAGTGTAAATATTTACATCGCTTATTTTATACAATTTAAAAGGCTCTGTTTTAGTGGAGTCACCATCTTGATACGAGTAATTGTTGATCATCAATGTGATGTCAGCTTTATTGACTTTTTTAATAGTATCAATATTAAATGTTACGTAATTAGGTTGAAAATAGTAGGCACCATTGTTTCTAAAGTTAGTGCTTATGCGGTTTTTTTCATTTTCAAAATCAACGGTTTGATATTGAATTCCAGATTTTATAAAAGAGTTGGATTTATTTACTTGGTATAATGAGTCTAATACAGGAGTGCTAATTGAGGCATTAATACTGTCTAAATAAAATGCATTTCCAGGTGTAATATTATATTTTATTTTAGCTTTTTTAATTGCAACGGTGTCTACGGCGTAAGTAGCATTTACATTAAAGTAGCCATTGTTAAAATAGTAGTATTTTAATCTTAGTAATGATTTATTCGCTTTTTCCTTATCTAAAACTACAGGCGGTTCACCAGTTCTTTTTAAGAAATCATGAATTCCATGATACCAGAAAGATTGGCCAAGGCGGTCAACTTGTTTTGCTGATAGCCAGTTGGACATTCTTCTGTATTTTTCTGGGTTATTTGTGAATTTTGCTTGGTAAGTTGAGTCTGGATTAAGATTGGCAAGATTGTAAAGATTTAATCTTAGGCGATAACCAAGTAAGGTAGTATTTGGTTTTTGATACAATTGATTAAAAACGTTTTCCTCCTTGATTACTTTGTTATTAACAGTAATTTCGTTTTTAGTAAGCAGTAATTTTCCGTCCGGAACTCTTTTTACAGCGTTACATGCGCAAATTAGTATTGCAATTACAATAAATGCAGTTATTTTTGTGGAAATTCTTTTCAATTGTTCTAAAATATTTAATTCAAAAGTACATTATTTTATGGTTAGTAAAAACCAAATTAAGCTTATAACGAGTTTGCAGCAAAAAAAATATAGAATTGCCAATAAATTATTTATTGCCGAAGGTGTAAAAGGGATACAGGAATTATTAGATTCTAATTTTGAACTAGAACATTTATATACGACAGAAAATGATTTTGCTGAAGTTTCGCCAAATTATAAAACAATTATTTCTGAAAGTGATTTAAAAAAAATCACTGCTTTGGCAACAGCTAATTCCTGTTTAGCAATTTTTAGAATGCCAGCTGATAAACCAATTCTCGAAACAGGTTTAATTATGGCGCTTGATTCTATAAGAGATCCTGGAAATTTAGGAACGATAGTGCGATTGTGTGATTGGTTTGGAATACAGCAAATAATATGTTCAAAAGAAACAGTTGATATTTTTAATCCAAAAGTAGTTCAGGCAACGATGGGTTCTATCGCTAGGGTTAACGTGAATTATATTGATTTGAGTGTTTTTTTAAAAGAAACTAAACTACCATTATTTGGAACTTTTATGGATGGCGATAACATCTATAAAACAGAATTATCTCAAGAAGGAATCATCATTATGGGTAATGAAGCCAACGGAATCTCATCTGAACTGGAGATTTTGATTAGTAATCGTCTTGCAATTCCCCGCTTTGGCAATCTTCAAAAAACAGAAAGTTTAAATGTAGCTACAGCGACTGCTATTGTTTTGAGCGAGTTTAGAAGAGAGTGATTAAATTATTTTTTAATGGAAAGTAAAGTTGACGAAAATCGCTCTGGTTTTCATCGATTCAATGCTTCCAGTCCAAGGACTATTTGTGTCTTTGTCCCTAATTAGTTCATCTTTCAAACCAAAAACGCCTCGTATGGAAGGTGAAAAGATGAAATATTCTGAAAAAATGTCTATTCCAAAACCCAACTCGTAATTTGGTGTCCAAGATTTTACTCTGAAACGATTTTGGGAATTATCATCAGTTGATTTTGAATTGCTTGACAAATTCAAAGACGCGGATAAACCTCCTAATGCGTATGGGCGAATGTTTCCAGTTCGTAAAGAAGAAAACTTTAGTAGTAAAGGAAAGTGTATGTAAGTACTATTCACTTCTCTATAGGTATCACCGTTGTTTGTAAACCTAGTATTAGAAGGATAGTTTAAATCTCTTTTTGTGTAATACAATCCAGGCTCGAACCGCAAGTCAATATATTCGTGTAGTCTTAAATCAGCAACAAGTCCTACATTGAAACCAGTAGTTTTTTTAACTAGAATATCAGTAGCCTTTGTATTGTAATCTATTTTAAAATCATAAGAATTGAAGCCCAAATAAAAACCAAAATGCAGTGGTTTTTGTTGAAAGTTCTCCAAGTTAATAATAGGATCTCTGCTGAATATGTTTTTTGATCTTTGGCCATATCCAGTCAGGACACTAGTAAAAAAAAGTATTATAAAAATCTTTCTCATTTTATTTTTTAGATGCTGAATAAATAGTGGCCACTCCAAAAGTTTGAGGTAACGCTACTACATCTATAAACCCAATTTTTCTCAAAATATTGTTTAACGCCTCACCATAAGGAAAAGCAGCTGCAGATTCTGATAAATAACCATAAGCTACATCGTCTTTAGAAAATATTTTACCTATTAAAGGTAGGATGTTTTTACTGTAAAAATTGTAGCCTTGTTTATAAGGTGTTTTTTCTGGTATTGAAGTTTCTAAAATTACAAAAATACCATTTGGTTTTAGCACTCTTAAAATTTCACTTAATCCTTTTTCTAAAGTTTCAAAATTACGAACACCAAATGCAACAGTTATAGCGTCAAAATAATTATCTTCAAAAGGCATGTTTTCAGAGTCAGCCAATATCATTTCAATAGTTGAAGAAAGATTTTTTGCAGCTATTTTTTTCTTTCCTACTTCTAGCATTCCTGCTGATATATCTAAGCCAATTATTTTTTCGGCATTTGTTTGCGACATTAATATCGCTAAGTCTCCAGTTCCTGTAGCAATATCCAAAATTACTTTTGGGTTAGTTTTGGCTACCATCTGAAGTACTTTTTTACGCCATTTAAGATCAATGCCAAAAGAAATGACACGATTTAAATTGTCATAATTTCCAGAAATAGTATCAAACATTTGTGCAACTTGTTCCTTTTTACCTAAGGCAGAATCTTTATAGGGAGTTATTTTTTCAGACATTTTTTTTAATTTGTACAAATATAGAACAAACTTCATAAACATAATTTGTGTTTCAAAAATTAGAATTAATATTTATTATGTCTTTCAAGTACTTGCTTTAAATGCTTAAATATCTTTTTAATTAACTTTTTTTTTTTGAAATATCACTAAAAGTGGGTATTGCATCTGTAAGTTTTATTATCCAAATTTGTTATTCTATTATGTGACCATATTAAATGATTAAAAACGAGACAATGACCCAGATCAAATGGATATTTTTAGCGCTTCTTATCTCATTTGTACTTGTAGGATTTTTTGAAAATACTGTTTTAGAAAAAGGTGTTACAATAAAAGCGCAACATACGTTCTTAGGATTAAATTTGTTTTTGGAAATTTTAATTTTTTTCGTCTTTAGTACCTTCGTGGTATTTGGTACTAAAGGCTTTTTTGAGATGTACTCTCAAAAAACGGCAAATATTATAACGTCCGTTTCCGGATTATTACTAGTATTTGTAATTTTTATTTTATGTTATCAAATCCTCTTTCTAGTCTAGATCATTTCTCGAAATCAATGGTTCAAAAAAAAACATCCCGCAAAAAGGATGTTTTTTTGTTTTAATTTCTAAGGTAAGTGAGGTAAGTATAATCGTAAATATGCTTTTCGTCTTTACTGTTGTGGTCAGATTGCGCTAGTTTCCATTCTTTTTCATTCAGAACCGGGAAGTATGCATCGGCTTCAAAACTGTGATGTACTTTTGTAATTTCTATTTTATCGGCAAAGGGAAGTGATAAAGTATAAATTTCCCCTCCACCTATAATATAGGTGTCTTCATTTTTGGGACAAATTTCTAAAGCTTTCTCGATACTATCAACAATAATACAGCCCTCAGCTTTATAATTTTTTTGTCTTGTGATGATAACATGAGTCCTATTAGGTAACGGTTTTGGAAAACTTTCAAAGGTTTTTCGTCCCATTATGATATGATGTCCAGATGTAAGTGTTTTGAATCTTTTAAAATCATTTGGCAAGTGCCAGACTAAATCATTGTCTTTTCCTAGTGCGTTATTCTCAGCTACGGCCGCAATCATTATTATCATAACGGATGATTTGTTGTTGTAGGTTCGTCGTTGTCAATTTTTGCTTGCAATTGGTCTATTTTCTTTTTTTGCAAGGCAACAAGGCGATCGATCTGATCTCTTTCCCAACTTTTATTCATAAATCTATCGGTGATGAATACTTTTATAAAATGCAAAATAAACAGAAACAACCAAATTGTGATTATCCAAAGATACCACTCCGTTATGAATGGATTATTTAGAAATTTATGTCCAAGGAATAATACTAAACTTCCTAAGACGAAGACCACAAAATGAAAATACAATCTCTTTTTCTGTTTTATTCTTCTTCTTGCATATTCGTATTGTTCGTGTACTTCTTTTTCCATCAATCTTAAATTTAGTTTATAAAGATAAAATTTATTTTGTAAAGTTGCCGTTTTGTGACATGCTTATTTGTCAGTAAAAGCTTTTGTATTTTTTCAATAGTAAGTTTTCCCCTCTTTAAATTCTTAAATTAATCATAAATTAACAGAGTTTTTAACATTCTGTCAAATCTTCGATAAAGCCGTTGAAAGTCCGAATTGTTTTGTTTACTTTGCTTCATAAACTTATAAATGAATTAGTTATGTCAATTAAGAAACAATTTGTAAAAACAAAGCCAGTATGTAAAGTTACTTTTTCAGTAGTAGCAAAAGAGGCAAAAGAAGCATCAGTTGTTGGGGATTTTAATAATTGGAATATTGAGGAAGGTGTATTGAACAAATTGAAAAATGGAACTTTTAAAGGTGTTTTTGATTTGAATAAAGATGCTGCTTATGAATTTAAATACGTTATTGATGGTGTATTTGTTAATGAGCCAGAAGCGGATTCTTTTCAATATAACGAATTTGCAGGTAATGAAAACGGTGTTTTAGTACTATAACTAAAACAACTTTTTTTTAGGCTTATGACTTAGTTGAAGTTTAGTTTGTTGAAAAATTCTAATGTCAACAGTAAACCTCTAAATCTTTCAGTCTAGCTGTTGTTTTATACAGCTACGGTGCCTTTTATTAGTGCATGAGGCTCATAACCTTCGAGCGTGAAATCTTCAAAATCAAAATCAAAAATATTTTTTATCTCTGGATTTAAAATCATTTTCGGTAATGGTTTAGGTTCACGTGACAATTGTAATTCGAGTTGTTCGAAATGATTGTTGTAAATATGTGCATCGCCAAAAGTGTGAATAAATTCCCCTGGCTGCAAGTTGCAAACCTGAGCAATCATCATTGTTAGCAGTGCATAAGATGCAATGTTGAAAGGAACGCCTAAGAATATGTCAGCACTTCGCTGGTATAACTGACATGATAATTTTCCATCAGCGACATAAAATTGAAAAAAAGCATGACAAGGTGGTAACGCGGCTTTGTTATTAGCTACATTTTCGTCGAATGACTTAGTTGTGTCCGGTAATACTGAGGGATTCCATGCAGAAACAAGCATTCTGCGACTATTAGGATTTGTTTTCAATTCCGTAATTAAGTCGGAGATTTGATCTATTTCTTCGCTATTCCAGTTGCGCCATTGGTGTCCATAGACAGGGCCTAAATCACCATTGGCATCAGCCCAAGCATCCCAAATTTTAACTCCATTTTCCTGAAGGTATTTTATATTAGTATCGCCTTTTAGGAACCAAAGAAGTTCATAAATTATAGATTTAAGATGCAATTTTTTAGTAGTAACCATCGGAAAACCATCGTTTAAGTTAAAACGCATTTGGTAGCCAAAGACACTTTTTGTTCCTGTGCCTGTTCGGTCTCCCTTTTGGCAACCGTTTTCCATTACATGCTTTACTAAGTCTAAATATTGCTTCATTTTGTTATTTATATGAAATTCTAATTATAATGCTAAAGGTGTCCTAAAAAAGTAATGAAGTAAATTTATTAGGTTGTATAGAAGTTTACTTTTAGGAAAAACTATTACTAGAAATAACTTCTGAATTAAATTTCTCTCTTCGAAATTTCATCTCTTATTTTTGCCGCTTTCTCGTAATCTTCATGAGAAACCGCTTGATCAAGTAGTTCGTTTAGTTCTTGTAGCGTATGCTTAGAGTATGTTTCTCCAGATTTATTGCTTTCCTCTCCATGACCAAAAGTTTCTGGATTAGAAAGTACATCATCTATTTCTTGATTTTCTTTATTTGCATCAAGAGGATTTGTTTTTAAATAGATTCCGGCTTTGTCTAAGATGTTTTTGTATGTAAAAATAGGAGCGCTAAAACGTAATGCTAAAGCAATAGCGTCAGAAGTTCTAGCATCTATAATTTCTTCTATTTTGTCTCTTTCACAAATAATACTGGAATAAAAAACACCATCAACAAGCTTGTGAATGATAACTTGTTTTACAGTAATGTCAAATCGCTCCGCAAAGTTTTTAAATAAATCATGAGTCAACGGGCGCGGTGGTTTTATTTCTTTTTCAAGAGCTATAGCAATAGATTGCGCTTCAAATGCACCAATGACAATTGGTAATTTTCGTTCGCCGTCAACCTCATTCAAAATCAAAGCATATGCTCCGTTTTGAGTCTGACTGTATGAAATTCCTTTTATAGATAATTTAACTAAGCTCATAATTGTTGTGATGGTAACTACCGAAAACGATTAATAAATGGCATAAAAAAAATGCTATCTAAGGGCAAAGATACAAATATCAATGTTTTTTAGATAGCATTTTTGATTAGTTTATTATTAAACTAGTTGTGCGCTTTGAAAGCTTTTAATTTTTCAATTAATTTAGGAACAATTTCAAAAGCATCACCTACAATTCCGTAGTCAGCTACTTTAAAGAAAGGAGCTTCAGGATCACTATTGATTACTACTTTTACTTTAGACGAGTTAATTCCAGCAATGTGCTGTATGGCTCCAGAAATTCCAATTGCAATATACAAGTTAGCGGCAACTGGTTTTCCGGTTTGTCCTACGTGTTCTCCGTGAGGTCTCCATCCCAAATCAGAAACTGGCTTAGAACAAGCGGTTGCAGCACCAAGAACAGAAGCTAATTCCTCAATCATGCTCCAGTTTTCAGGACCTTTTAAACCACGACCAGCTGAAACTACAATATCAGCATCAGCAATAGATACTTTTCCTGTTACTTTTTCTACTGATTGTACTTTTACAGCAAAATCATTTTCACCAATCGTAGGGTTGAAGTCTTCTTCTGTTAAGGTAGAAGCGCTTTCAAAAATGCCATAAGAATTTTTAGCAAGTGCAAGTACCTTTACATCAGTGTTGATGTCAGTAATCATAAAAGCTTTATTTGAAAAAGCAGTTCTTTTTACCTGAAATGGCGAAGTACTTACTGGTAATCCAACTACATTTGATGCAAATCCCGCTTCTAAAGCTACTGCTACAAGCGGCGAAAGATAAGCGCTATCAGTAGTTGAGGATAATAAAATTAGTTTGATATTCTCTTTTTGAGCAGCTTGCTTGATGACATCAGCGTAAGCTTTTGCAGTGAAGCCAGTTAACTTGTCGTTATTTACTTTTAATACTTTATCAACTCCGTATTTTGATAATTCTGAAACATCTCCAGCATTGACGGTTACCGCTGTAACGGTAGTTCCTAAACTTTCGGCTACTTTTTTTGCATACGAAGCTAATTCAAATGCTACTTTCTTGAATTTTCCTTCTGCATACTCTGCATATATTAATATTGACATAGTGTTTTTATTTTAAATGTTGAATTATAAATTTTAAATGTATATCAGAACGTTAATTCACGATTTAAAATTCATAATTTAAAATTATATTACTTTTGCTTCGTTGTGTAGTAAATTGATTAATTCATCGATATTATCAGTAGAAATTAATTTCACTGCAGATTTTGGAGCAGGTTTTTCAAATTTCACCGATTTGGTATTAACATCAGAAGCAACTGGTTCAAGAATGGTTAATGCTTTAGTTCTAGCAGTCATAATTCCTCTCATGTTAGGAATACGTAAATCCTTTTCTTCAACAATTCCTTTTTGACCACCTATAATTAGTGGTAAAGTAGTACTAACGGTTTCTTTTCCTCCATCTATTTCACGAACTGCTTTTACATTTTGGCCATCAACGGTAAGTTCAGTGCAAGAGTTTAGGAAATTGTATCCTAAAATTCCAGCAATCATTCCCGGAACCATTCCACCGTTATAATCTAGGGATTCTTTTCCTGCAATGACAATGTCATAACTTCCGTTTTTTATAACCTCTGCTAACTGTGTAGCAACAAAAAAGCCGTCAGTAGGAATTGCGTTTACACGAATGGCTTCATTTGCACCTATCGCTAATGCTTTTCTTAATGTTGGTTCTGTTTCTGGTCCTCCCACGTTGACAACAGTAACCGTTGCGCCTTGTTTTTCTTGGAACCAAATTGCACGTGTTAAACCGAATTCGTCATTTGGATTTATGACATATTGAACGCCATTTGTGTCAAATTCTGAATCGCCATTGGTGAAGTTAATTTTTGAAGTAGTATCAGGTACATGACTGATGCAAACTAATATTTTCATAAGTTTATATTTAATTATTCTTGATTTCTTTTACAAATTTAAAATAATAATTTGAATAATTTACTATGCGTGCATAATATTTTAGTTAAACTATTACGTTTTCGTAACCCAGACCGTAGCGGCATCCCACGCTTTTGGATGTGGATCTAGCGTCCCCATCCTTCGGGAGCGGAAATGGCTCCTAAAAAAGGGCTTGAATGCTATGAATTAATTTAAGTGTAAATATGCCTTTAAGTGAGATAAAATATTTATTTTTGCTTTTCGAAATTTAGACACATACAACATATAATATGAGAACTATACAATTTAGAGAGGCTATTTGCGAAGCGATGAGTGAAGAAATGCGTCATGATGAGTCCATATATCTAATGGGTGAAGAGGTTGCAGAATACAATGGCGCCTATAAAGCATCTAAAGGAATGCTTGCTGAATTTGGCGAGAAAAGAGTAATTGATACTCCTATTGCTGAACTTGGTTTTACTGGTATTGCTGTGGGATCAGCCATGAATGGTTGTCGTCCTATCGTTGAATATATGACTTTTAATTTCTGTTTAGTAGGGATTGACCAAATCATAAACAATGCTGCTAAGATGCGTCAGATGACTGGTGGGCAATTTAATGTGCCAATCGTTTTTCGTGGACCTACGGCATCAGCTGGACAATTAGGAGCAACACACTCTCAAGCTTTAGAGAACTGGTTTGCTAACACTCCAGGTCTTAAAGTGGTAGTTCCTTCTACTGTTTATGATGCAAAAGGATTATTGAAAGCAGCAATTCGTGATAATGATCCGGTTATTTTTATGGAATCTGAGCAAATGTATGGTGACAAAGGTGAAGTTCCTGATGGTGAATATGTAATTCCACTAGGAGTTGCTGATATCAAACGTGAAGGTACTGATGTAACTATCGTTTCTTTTGGAAAAATTATCAAAGAAGCTCATATTGCTGCTGACGAATTAGCTAAAGAGGGTATTTCTTGTGAAATTATCGATTTAAGAACGGTCCGTCCTATGGATTATGAGACGATCTTGACTTCAGTTAAAAAAACAAACCGTTTAGTAGTTCTTGAAGAAGCGTGGCCTTTTGCAAGTGTAGCTTCTGAAATTACCTATGTTGTTCAAGAACGTGCTTTTGATTTCCTAGACGCACCTATTCAACGTATCACTACAGCTGACACTCCAGCACCATATTCTCCAGTATTATTGAAAGAATGGTTGCCAAATGCTGCTGATGTAGTAAAAGCGGTTAAAAAAGTAATGTATAAAAAATAGCAGTTTGAATTATTTATGTTAAAGTAAAGTTTAACAACTCGAATTTTAAACATCAAATAATAGAACACTGTAATTAACTATATTTGAAACTTCATCAATTATTAATTTGATGAAGTTTTTTTTTGAATTATTATGAAAAAGAATTTTTTGTTTTTGTTGGTTTTTTTGTTTGTTTCTGCAAGCGCTATTTTTGCACAAACAAAAGTTAGTGGAGTGATTTTAGATAAATCTAATCAACCTATTCCCTTTGCAAATATAGTTTTCAAGAATTCGAGCCAAGGAATTGTAGCTAACGAAGATGGAGCGTTTTATCTTGAATCTGCAAAAACGTATACCGTATTACTAATTTCTTCGGTTGGGTTTTCTGAAAAAGAAATCACTTTACAGAAAGCGGTAAATTACAACATGAAAATTCAACTCAATGAACAAGAGAGCTTAAACGAAGTAGTTGTTTTTACTGGGAAAACGTCTAAAAAAAACAATCCTGCACTTGATATTCTTCGAAAAATTTGGGAGAAAAAACGTCAAAACGGATTGTACATGTTTAATCAGTATGAGATGGAAAAGTATGAAAAAATAGAATTTGACATGAATTCGATTGATAGTGCTTTTATGAAAAATAAACTTTTTAAGGGAATGGAGTTTATCTTTAACCAAATGGATACGTCAAAAATTACAGGGAAAACCTATTTGCCCATTTTTGTAAATGAGGCTTTGTCTGATGTGTATGGTGATATCAAATTAAAGAAATTAAAAGAGAAACTTAAAGCGAGTAAAACATCTGGTTTTAATGGAAACCAACAAATTTTGAATTTTGTAAAAGATTTGTATTCTGATTACAATATTTATAATAACTACTTAACTTTTTTTGACAAAAGTTTTACAAGTCCACTTTCTAAAACTGGGATTGACGTTTACAATTATGTGTTGAGAGACAGTGCGTACATTGATAAAAAATGGTGTTACAATATTGTTTTTTATCCAAGACGTAAAAACGAATTGACTTTTAAAGGTGATTTTTGGGTGAATGATTCCACATTTGCTATCAAGAAAATCAATATGGCCGTTACTAAAAGCGCTAATATTAACTGGGTAAAGGATATTTACCTAGAGCAAGAATTTGACGTAGTAAGCGATTCGGTTTTCCTTTTAACTAAGGATTATCTAATGTCTGACTTTGCTTTAAACAAAAAAGAAAAGTCAAAAGGGATTTACGGGAAACGAACTACCTATTTTAGAGATCATAAATTCAACAATGAAAAGCCAGTTGCTTTTTATAAGGATGAGGTTAATTATAAAGATGCAGAAGTATATAATAAATCAGACGAATACTGGGAAGAAAATCGCTTTGAAAATCTGAATAAAGACGAGCTAGGTGTTTATAAAATGCTTGATACGTTGCAAACCGTTAAAAAGTTTAAACAAATATATAGTTCTGTTCAAATTGTCGCTAGTGGCTATTTGCCTTTTGGGAATTTTGATTATGGTCCTATTTTCTCCACATTTGGTTATAATGAGGTCGAAGGTGCGAGATTGCGAACGGGCGGAAGAACATATTTTGGAACCAATGATACTTGGCGTATACAAGGTTATACTGCTTATGGTTTCAAAGATGATAAGTTCAAGTACGGTTTATCTGGAAAATGGATGGTCGATAAGAAAAACAGGTTGATAATTTCTGGAGGTAACAGGCGGGATATCGAGCAAATTGGTGCTAGCTTAACTACAACTTATGATGTTTTAGGTCGAAGTGGCGCTTCGTCTTCTGTTTTTGCTTCAGGTAATAATGGGAAATTGACCAATATTAATTTAAGCAATGTGGCGATAGAAATGGAGCCCGTGAAAAACTTAACTTTTCAAACCGGATTTTCATACCGAACCCTGGAATCGGCTTCCCCAACTTTTAGTTTGGATTACTTCACTGATATTGCCAATAATGTTGTTAAAAGTGACGTCAAACAATCTGAAGTTAGTTTTCAGGTCGAATACGCTCCGAAGAGAAGAACCATTGGATATGCAGTAGAGCGTGAAATTGTGGACAGTCCTTACAGTCGCTTTTTTGTAAATTACAGCCACGGTTTTAAAGGTTTACTAAATAGTGATTTCCAGTATGATAAACTACAATTGTATTACAAGCAACCTATAATTATTGGCCCATTAGGCCGTTCTAATATTATTATGGAAGTCGGAAAAACTTTTGGTACAGTTCCTTTAGGATTGATGAGTGTTATTCCAGGTAATCAAACTTTTTTTACTATCGAAAACACATTTAGTAACTTAAATTACTATGAATTTGTATCAGATGAGTATGCTACTTTGCAGTGGAATCATAATTTTGGTGGTCGACTTTTCTCTAGAATTCCATTCATGCGAAAATTGAATTGGAGAGAAATCGTAGCTGTAAAAGGAGTTTACGGCAGTATTTCTGATGAAAATAGAGCCATTAACGCTTCTGGTTTGACCTACAATGCACCTGAAAAAGGATATTGGGAGTACAGCGCTGGAATTGGAAATATTTTTAAATTATTCCGTGTCGATTTTGCTTGGCGAGGTAATTATCTAAACACTCCGGACACGAATAAATTTACTGTAAAAGCGTCGTTTGGGTTTAATTTCTAGGAGCTAATCCGGCTTTCCGCTATATCCACACTGTATTGCTTAGTTCCTCGCAATACAGCGTGGGATGCCGCTTCTATCCGGGCTAAAAAAAATAGAGTATGCAAGAAGCATTTGATTATATCTCGGGAAAAGATAGCATTTTCAAGACAATCATTGAGCAATATGGGCTTCCAGCTATTCCGTTTAGACCACAAGGATTTGAGACTTTAGTTTTGCTGATTTTAGAACAACAAGTTTCGATAGATTCTGCCAAAGCCACTTTTTTGAAAATAAAAGCGAGTCAGAAAGATATAAATCCAGAAACTTTACTTCACGTGTCAGATGAGGATTATAGAGCCTTTGGGGTAAGCCGTCAAAAAACGTCTTATATAAAAGCTTTGGCGAAAGCTCTTTTAAATAAAGAACTTGATTTAGAAAGTTTGCCATTCAAAAGCGCACAAGAAGTTCGTGATGAACTAATAAAAGTCAAGGGAATAGGAAACTGGACGATAGATATATATTTAATGTTTTGTCTCCAAGCACCAGATTTATTGCCATTAGGTGATATTGCAGTGGTAAATACGATTAAAGAATTAATAGGTATTCATGATAAGGATACTATGGGTAGATATGCTCAAAAATGGAGCCCTTATCGTTCGTATGCAACCTATCTTTTATGGCATTATTATTTGAAAAAACGAAATAGGAGGGTAGTTTACTAAACTGCGATCTCATGAAATATAAGCAATATAGTGCAGAAATAATTTTATTGTAAAAAATATATAAATTCCTTACTTTTGCACCCATAAATATAGAAAAAGAAATAATTAAGATGACTGCAGATAAAATAACTACGTTCGATGTTTTAATCGAAATACCTAGAGGAAGTAGAAATAAATACGAATATGATTTTGAAATAAAAAGAATGCGTTTTGATAGAATGTTGTTCTCTTCCATGATGTATCCAGCTGATTACGGATTTATTCCTGAAACATTAGCTTTAGATGGTGATCCATTAGATGTATTGGTATTAGTAAACGAGCCTACTTTTCCAGGATGTGTTATGGAAGTTAAACCAATTGGTGTTTTCCATATGGCGGATGATAAAGGACCAGATGAAAAAGTAATTTGCGTGCCAGTTTCAGATCCAATTTGGAACTCATTGAATGATTTATCAGACATGAATCCGCATTTATTAAAAGAAATTGAGCACTTTTTCCAAGTGTATAAAGATCTTGAAAACAAAAGCGTAGATGTAGGTGGTTGGGGAGATGTTACTGAAGCTTATGATATCATAAAAAAATGTACAGAGCGTTTCAATCAAATTGAAAACAAGCCAGAAGGGTTATTTAGCATTAGATAAATAATTTCATAATTTTTATAAAAAAAGCAATACTCCGTTAAGAGTATTGCTTTTTTGTTTATTTTCGTTAAGTTACATTATTAATTTAACCAAAAACCAAACCACAGTTATGAATACAATAATGATTTACCTGCCAATTGCTATGGCATTTATTGGACTAGCATTTATGTTTGCCAAAAGATCTTGGGTTTTAAAACAAGATCCCGGAGATGGTAAGATGAAAGAGATTTCAGATTACATTTACGAGGGAGCATTGGCTTTCCTAAAAGCAGAATACAGATTGTTAACTTTTTTTGTAATAGGAGCTAGTGTCGTTTTAGCTGGTATTTCGTTTATTGTTCCTACTACGCATATATTAATAGTTGTTGCTTTTATTTTTGGTGCATTTTTTTCTGCTTTGGCTGGGAATATGGGGATGAAAATAGCAACAAAAACAAATGTTAGAACAACTCAAGCCGCTCGTACTAGTTTGCCACAGGCACTAAAAGTTTCTTTTGGTGGTGGAACAGTTATGGGATTAGGAGTTGCCGGTTTAGCTGTTTTAGGACTAACGACTTTCTTTATATTCTTCTTTCACTTTTTTATGAATGGCGTTTGGACTTCTACTGAAGATATGACTATTGTTTTAGAAACTTTAGCCGGTTTTTCGCTAGGAGCTGAATCTATTGCTTTGTTTGCTAGAGTTGGTGGTGGTATTTATACTAAAGCTGCCGATGTTGGTGCGGATCTAGTGGGTAAAGTAGAAGCTGGAATTCCTGAAGATGATCCTCGTAATCCTGCTACAATTGCAGATAACGTAGGAGATAATGTGGGCGATGTTGCCGGAATGGGTGCCGATTTATTTGGTTCGTATGTAGCAACAGTATTAGCAGCGATGGTTCTTGGGAATTATGTTATTAAAGATATGGGAGGAAATATTCAAGATGCTTTTGGCGGAATTGGACCTATTTTATTGCCAATGGCGATTGCTGGTTTTGGAATTTTATTCTCGATTATAGGAACAATGTTAGTGAAAATCACAGATGAAAATGCTAAAGAAGCGCAGGTTCAAAAAGCGTTAAACATTGGAAATTGGGTTTCTATTATATTAACTGCTATAGCTTGTTTTTTCTTGGTTCAGTATATGTTACCAACTGCAATGAAAATGGATTTCTTTGGCGAAGGTACTAGAGAAATTTCATCCATGCGTGTTTTCTATGCAACAATAGTTGGATTAGTAGTTGGAGCCGTAATCTCATCTGTTACGGAATATTACACGGGATTGGGTACAAAACCTGTTATGGCTATTGTACAAAAATCATCAACTGGTGCGGGAACCAATGTTATTGCAGGTTTGGCAACAGGAATGATATCGACTTTTCCGACGGTTTTATTATTTGCTGCAGCAATCTGGACTTCGTATGCATTTGCAGGATTTTATGGTGTGGCTTTGGCAGCTTCAGCGATGATGGCAACTACGGCCATGCAATTGGCAATTGATGCGTTTGGGCCAATATCAGATAACGCTGGTGGAATTGCTGAGATGAGTGAACTGCCAAAAGAAGTTCGTACTAGAACTGATATTTTGGATTCAGTTGGTAATACAACTGCAGCAACTGGAAAAGGATTTGCAATTGCTTCGGCAGCATTAACTTCACTAGCTTTATTTGCAGCTTATGTTACTTTTACAGGAATTGACGGAATCAATATTTTTAAAGCACCTGTTTTGGCCATGTTGTTTGTGGGTGGAATGATACCGGTAGTTTTCTCGGCTTTGGCTATGAATTCTGTTGGAAAAGCTGCTATGGATATGGTTTATGAAGTACGCCGTCAGTTCAGAGAGATTCCAGGAATTATGGAGGGAACTGGAAAACCAGAATATGCGAAATGTGTTGATATTTCTACTAAAGCCGCTTTGCGCGAAATGATGCTACCAGGAGTTTTAACAATTGGTTTTCCTATTGCGATTGTATTGCTTGGCAAATTAGTTTATGGTGATAATAACCAATTAATTGCTGAAATGTTAGGTGGTTATATGGCAGGAGTTACTGTTTCAGGAGTACTTTGGGCTGTTTTTCAAAACAATGCCGGTGGCGCTTGGGATAATGCTAAAAAATCTTTTGAAGCGGGAGTTATGATTAATGGTGAAATGACGTATAAAGGTTCGGATGCGCATAAAGCGGCGGTAACTGGTGATACTGTTGGTGATCCATTTAAAGATACTTCTGGACCATCTATGAATATCTTGATTAAGTTAACTTGTTTAATTGGATTAGTAATTGCTCCCATTTTAGGAGAAGGAAGTCATACGATAACTGAAGAACGTGTTGCGACTGAAATCAGTTCTAAAGAGGTTTCTATCGAAAAATCAAATATTGATGGTAAAGTAACCGCAACAGTCAAAACGGTTATAAACGGCAAGGAAGACGTTCAGAAATTCGAAGGAACTGATGAAGAAGTTCAAGCTAAAATTGATGCTTTGAAATAAAGTAGAAATTACTTTTGACAAAGGTTGATAAAAAAATGCCTCACTCTAAAAATTAGTAGTGGGGCATTTTTATATTTAGCATTTCTGTAAATGTAGTTACATTCTCTCACTGACTTTGCAAAGAACAAAGCAACTAGAGGGCCGCAGAAAAGATTTAAAACAATCCGTTTAATTCTGCGTCAATTCTATTGATGATATTTCCTAAATCTTCCTGGCTGTCTACAAAATTGATGTTATCTACATCGATAATCATTAATTTTCCTTTGTCATACGTCTGAATCCAACCTTCGTATCTTTCGTTCAAACGGCTTAAATATTCGATCGAAATAGAATTTTCATATTCACGTCCGCGCTTGTGTATTTGTCCCACTAAATTAGGAATAGAGCTTCTTAAATAAATAAGTAAATCAGGAGCTTTAACTGTAGATTCCATTAGTTCAAACAGAGAAGAATAATTCTGGAAGTCACGATTGGTCATCAAGCCCATTGCATAAAGGTTAGGCGCAAAAATATGAGCATCCTCATAAATAGTTCGGTCTTGTACTATTTTCTTGCCGCTTTCGCGAATTTGCATCACTTGACGAAAACGACTATTCAAGAAATAAATTTGCAAATTAAAAGACCAACGTTCCATTTGATGATAAAAATCATCTAAGTAAGGATTGTCAACCACATCCTCAAAATGGGGTTCCCATTTGAAATGTTTTGCTAGTAAACGGGTTAAAGTTGTTTTTCCAGATCCTATATTTCCTGCTATTGCTATGTGCATTATGGTGTTACGATTTTATAATTTGTAATTACTTCTTTTGTAAAAATAGATAAAATTTGGTCCTTGTAATAGAATTTTACAAACGTTTTTTCTGAAATTTTTATTTCATAGTTTTTATCTTTTTCTAAGTCTTGCAGCATCAAAGTGCCTGATTTTAAATAAATATACTGATTCTCAGAACAGATTTCGAGTAAATCAAAGTCGGGAATAAGTCCTTTAAAAGTTATTTTTCCAAAAATATCACACGAGTACCAGTTATTTTTTACATCAATCCATTGAAAGTGATTGAAATCTGAAGTATAGTATTTTATTGTATCAGTAAATGGAACAGTTATCGCTTTGTATTCATTTTTTATATAATCATATAGTCCCAATTGTTGATTCATACTGTTGTAAATCCACAACTGATTTTGTGATGATAACCCAACGGCTGTAGCAATTAAAGGAATACTGTTTTCAGAAAAATTGACATTCCTTATCTCGTTTAACTTATTGTCTAATAAAATAATAGAATTAAAATTTTCGTAAAATAAAACAATCTTTAACGGGTTCCGTAGGTCGGTTTTAGTAATTTTACCTAGTGATACATTTTTATATTCTAAAACCTCACGAGAGCTAATTTTAGAGAATACATTGTTCTTTATAGTATAATAAAAACCAAAAGCGTCATATCCTAAAAATTGATCACTATCAAAAGATAGTGTACCCAATTTAACTACAGATAAATCGCGATTTTGACTATCAGCAATTTGGAACAAAGCGATAAAGAGTATTGTTAAAAAATTCTTCATAAAAGCGAAATTACAATTAAACCATGAACGAATACAACTGTCTTACTTTTTTAACAAACAACTTGTAACAATTATGATGTTGTTCAGTCTAATTTATTAAAAACCAATAGTATGTATAAAATATTTTTCACAACAATTTTGATGTTCACTTTTTGTCTTGGAATTCAGGCTCAAGAATTTCAGGGAATGGCCGTTTATGAAACTAAAACGAGCACTGCTGATTTTAAAAAACGTATGGAAGGGAACAAGAATATGACTCCTGATATGCAAAAAAGGATAGAGGAAGGTATGAAAAGTATGTTTGAAAAAACATTCATTCTTAATTTTGATAAATCTGCTTCTATATACAAAGAACAAGAAAAATTAGATAGCCCAAGTCAAGGAGGTAATGGGATGAGAATGATGATGTCTTCTATGACTGGTGGTGGCGGAACTTTTTATAAAAATGTAAAAGAAAAGTCGTATACTGTAGATAAGGATTTTATGGGAAAAGAATTTTTAGTAAAAGACTCGTTGCCTAATCTTAAATGGAAAATGGAAGGCGAGACTAGAGTAATTGGTGGATATAACTGCTTCAAAGCAACTGCAATTGTACCAGTCAACAAAACTGATTTTAGAAATTTAGCACCAAAAAAAGAAGATGATAAAGCGGTTAAACCAACTGACGCAGCTAAGAAAACTAACTTATTAGATAGTCTAGAAATGCCTAAAGAAACTACTATTACGGCTTGGTACACTCCTGAAATTCCAGTAAACCAAGGTCCTGAAAATTATTGGGGATTACCTGGTTTGATATTGGAAGTAAATGATGGTAAAACTATTATTTTGTGTTCGAAAGTAGTTATGAATCCAAAGGAAAAAGCGGTGATTAAAGCTCCTTCAAAAGGCAAAGTAATAACTCAAAAAGAGTTTGATGAAACTGTCATAAAAAAGATGGAAGAATTTAGACAAATGAATCAAGGACAAGGTCGTGGAAATGGTGGATTTAGAATTGGTGGTTAAAAAATAAGACATCTATTTATAAACTATTAAATAATTTACTCCTACGATTTGCAAATGAAAGCATCAATACTTTTTTTCTTGTTTTTTATCACTTCAATTTCCTTTGCTCAATCTATTAAATTAGATGGTGTTATTACTGATTCCAAATCAAGTGGGCTGGAAATGGCTAATGTAATGGCTATTAATAAAGCTACTAAAGCAATGGATTCCTATGCTATAACAAATGACAAGGGGAAGTATTCGCTGACGTTGAAACCAAATACAGCTTATAGTCTTAAAATTAGTTTTTTAGGAATGCAGAATAAAGAGCTTGACTTTACTACTGGTTTAGAAAATACTACTAAGAATATTGCCATGGAAGAAGGTGGAATCGAACTGGAAGGTGTTGAAATTGTAAGAGAAATGCCAGTCTCGATAAAAGGAGATACAATAGTTTATAATGCTGATTCTTTCAAATCAGGAACAGAACGAAAACTAGAAGATATCCTAAAAAAATTACCAGGAGTTGAGGTTAATGCTGATGGAGAAATAGAAGTAGAAGGGAAAAAAGTCCAGAAACTGATGGTAGAAGGCAAAGATTTCTTTGATGGCGATACAAAACTAGGAGTAAAAAATATTCCAGCAGATGCCATTGATAAAATTCAAGTTCTTAGAAATTACAGCGAAATAGGTGCGCTAAAAGGAGTTGAAAACAACCAAGATAATCTTGCGATGAATATTAAACTGAAATCAGGAAAGAAAAACTTCTGGTTTGGTGATATGACTGCAGGAATTGGAGTAGCGCACAAGGAAAGTAGGTATTTAATTAATCCAAAACTATTTTATTATAACCCAAGATACAGTCTCAATCTAATCACTAATTTTAATAATATTGGTGAATTACCATTGACAGTTCAAGACTATTTTAAATTTACGGGTGGTTTTAGAGGAGTGGGGCAAAAAGGCGGATCTAGTTTTAATGTTTCGTCTAATGATTTAGGAATTTCGCTTTTAAGAAACAACCGTGCTAAAGAAATCGAGACAAAATTTGGGGCAACTAATTTCTCTTATAATGTAAATAAAGCATGGTCGCTTAGTGGTTTCGGAATAATATCTTCTTCTTTAACTGATTTGGAAACAAAATCACAAACTAATATTCTGCAACCTAATTCTTCTGCGATTCTCTCTACTGAAAATCGTCAGGAAATTGCCAATCAAAAAAGTAACTTGGGATTATTCAAATTGAGTTCTAGTTATAAGCCAACGACAAGATTTCAATTTGATTATGATATTTTGACTAAGTTATCCAAGCAAGACGAGAATAATTCATTGTTAAGAGAATCTATTGTAGGAGGAAACTCTGCTACTGAAAATATTAATACGTCAAAAAAACAAGATCCAATTTCTGTTAATCAAAACCTGAGTTTGTACTACACACAGAGCGATAAGAATATTTTTGCATTTGAAATGCAGCATTTGTACCAAGAGGAAAATCCTTTTTATAATGCTAATTTAAAATCGCAACCTTTCAACTTAGCTGATTATATTTCAGGACAGAATAGGAATAACATCAATCAAAATCGTTTTGTGAAAACGAATAAGATTGATGCTAAACTCGATTACTATTATATGGTGACGAATAAAAGTAATATTAATGTAACTTTAGGAAATACCTACTCACATCAAAATTTTAATTCTAGCATTTATCAAATTTTAGACAATGAAGCAGTTAATAATTTAAATGATGCTGCCAATAAAAATGATGTGAATTATAATTTTAATGATACATTTTTAGGATTGCATTATAAAATTTTAACAGGTAAGTTTACTTTTACACCAGGAGTTAGTCTGCATAGTTACAGTATGACTAATGAACAGTTAGCAACTAGTAATAGTCAAAATTTCTTTAGGGCATTACCAGACTTTTTGGCTATTTATCAAATTAAAAAAGCAGAAACATTAACGTATAATTTCTCTTATACTAACAGTTTTACGGATATCAATCAATTGACTGAAGGATTTGTATTTTCTAATTATAACAGTTTGACAAAAGGAAATCGATTTTTAGAAAATGCTACTTCACAAGTGCATTCATTGCGTTATTTTAAATACAATATGTTCAATTTTGAAAATATTACTGCTTTTGCTACCTATTCTAAAAGAGTGGATGCTATAAAAACGAGAGCTATTTTTAATGGTGTAAATCAAACTTCATCCCCTTTTAATTCTGATTTTGCTGATGAAACTTTATCTGGTAACGGATCTTATGGACGCTCGTTCTTGAAGAATTACAAAGCTTCGTTAGGTGCTAATTTGAATTGGTCAAAGTTCAATAATATCCAAAACAATATTTTTTCAACAAACGAGAGTTTTACGCAAAGCTATACTTTGAAAGCTTCTACAAATTATAAAAACTTGCCTAATATTGAATTAGGGTATAACATTGTTAAAAACGACTACAATAACACTACTTTTTACACGGAGAAACCTTTTGCAAAATTGGATTATTTCTTCTTGAAAAGTTTTTCATTTGTAACTGAATATGAATTTTATCATTATTATAACAATACTAAAACGGTTGATAATGAGTACGATTTCTTGACAGCAAGTTTGATTTATCAAAAAAAAGGAAGCAAGTTAGAATACAAAGTTAGCGGGACCAATCTTTTGAATACAAGGTCGTTAAATGACGATAGTTTTAGTCAATTTGCTACACGAACCTCACAATATACGGTGCAGGCGAGGTATATAATCTTCTCATTAAAATATAATTTGTAAAAGTGCGTTGGCTAATTTTTTACTTTAAATCAACATTTATTCAATAGTAAAATACTATTTTTGACTTTTTAATTTCACTTATATTGAAATTGAGTTAATTTAATTTAAAACATTTTATCATGAAAAAAATCGCTCTTTTATTAGCTGTGTTCGCTTTTAGTTTTGCAAATGCACAAGCTCCGTTAGAAGAAGGAGGAATTCAATTGAACGCTGGATTTGGAACCTCAAGTTGGGGAACGCCAGTTTATGTAGGTCTTGACTTTGGAGTGGCAGAAAACTTCACTGTTGGAGGTGAGTTATCTTATCAGTCATACAGTACAGCTGGTTATAAAAACAACATTTTAGGAATTCAAGCGAATGGGAATTACCATTTTAATGAAATACTAAATATTCCTAGTGAGTGGGATTTCTACGCAGGAGCAAACTTGAATTATTACAGTTGGTCAAAAGATGCTGGATACACTGGTAATACTGATAATTTTGGATTAGGATTACAAGTAGGAGGTCGTTACTTTTTTACTGAAAATTTTGGAGTTAATTTGCAACTCGGTGGAGGAACTGTAAATAATGGAGGTAAAATAGGAATTACATATAAACTGTAAATTCAAATTTTTATAAATAGAAAAGCCGTCGTTTCAATAGAAATGGCGGCTTTATTTATTTGTAGACCTTTCTTTTTTTGAATAAAAAAAAACCGCAATTCAAATGAATTGCGGTTCTGTATAAAATAGTATTTTTTCCTTTTTTAGTCTCAAAAAAAACAAAGTAGGAATGATTAATTATATTCCAAAAGCAGTTTTAACTTGCTCAACAAAGTCTAATTTTTCCCATGTGAATAATTCTACTTCAACTTTTTTTGTTAAACCACCTGGAGCAGTAAATGTTTTTGTAACTGTTTCTGGTGTACGACCCATGTGCCCGTACGCAGCAGTTTCGCTATAGATTGGATTTCTTAATTTCAAACGTTGCTCAATAAAATAAGGGCGCATATCAAAAATAGCTTCTACTTTTTTAGCGATTTCACCATTTGTCAAGTTTACTTTTGATGTACCGTACGTATCGATAAAAATACCCATTGGTTTTGCTACACCAATAGCGTAAGAAACTTGAACTAAAATCTCATCAGCAATACCGGCAGCAACTAAGTTTTTAGCGATATGACGTGTCGCATAAGCCGCACTTCTATCTACTTTACTTGGATCTTTTCCAGAGAAAGCACCACCACCGTGAGCACCTTTTCCTCCATAAGTGTCAACGATAATTTTTCTTCCGGTAAGTCCAGTATCTCCGTGTGGTCCTCCAATTACGAATTTTCCAGTAGGATTGATATGGTATTGGATTTTGTCATTGAATAAATGTGCGTGAGCAGGATTTTTAGCAATAATTCTTGGAATCAATATGTCAACAATATCTTTTTTAATTTTAGCAAGCATAGTAGCTTCTTCGTCAAAATCATCATGTTGTGTGGAGATTACAATCGCATCAATACGAGTTGGTTTATTGTCATTGCTATATTCAAGAGTTACTTGCGATTTTGCGTCAGGACGCAAATAAGTGATTTCGTTATTTTCACGTCGCAAAATTGCTAATTCTTGCAATAATTTATGAGATAAATCAAGCGCCAAAGGCATTAAGTTCTCCGTTTCATTAGTGGCATAACCAAACATCATTCCTTGGTCACCCGCACCTTGTTCTTCAGGATTTGCTCTGTCAACACCTTGATTAATGTCAGCAGATTGTTCGTGAATAGCAGAAAGTATTCCGCAAGAATTGGCTTCAAACATGTATTCGCTTTTGGTATAACCAATTTTTCTGATTACATCACGAGCGATTTGTTGAACGTCTAAATAAGTGTTTGATTTTACTTCACCAGCTAGGATTACTTGACCAGTAGTTACTAAAGTTTCACACGCCACTTTTGAATCAGCATCAAATGCTAAAAAATTATCGATTAATGCATCTGAAATTTGATCTGCAACTTTGTCTGGATGTCCCTCGCTTACAGATTCTGACGTAAATAAATAGGCCATAATAATTATTTTTTAAAAATTAAACGAGAAAAAATAATTGCTGAAAAGGGCTAAAGGAGAGTTTCTGCTTTAGCATTTTTTCTACTGAAAATTTTCAGCATCCACAATGAATTTGTTTCATTATGAAGAGGTTGCAATCAGTTCAAATTTTTCCTCTTGTATTCGGGTACAAATGTATGAAACCATTTTGAATTGTAAATTAATCTTTCGTGATTTTAATTTAAAATACCCAAATTTAACATATCCTACTTAATCTATAGACTAAAAAAAATAAATTGATTTTTATTTGGTTAATTCAAAAATAGTATGCAAATTTGCAATGTAAAATAAAGAAAAAATGAAATTTACTATTATCAATATGTGTTATATGATGCCGGAGTCTTCCGCAGAGCTTGCTATTGTATAGTTTTAAATCTAAAATATATAATCAAAACCTCTGCTAGCCGTAGAGGTTTTTTTATGGGATAAAATCAATATCAAACAATAATTAAAAATTAAAAATTAACTATTAACAACAATACTAACCACAGTATTAAAAATCTAAAAATTATGAGCACACAAAAATTTGAAACAAACGCATTACACGCAGGACATGACGTAACCAAAACCGCTGGAACAAGAGCTGTACCTATTTATCAAACTAGTTCTTATGTTTTTAATAATTCAGAGCATGCGGCGAATGTGTTTTCTCTTGCAGAGCCAGGGTTTATTTACACTAGATTAAACAATCCTACAAATGATATTTTAGAACAACGTTTAGCTACTTTAGAAGGTGGGATTGGAGCAGTAGTTACTGCATCAGGAACTGCTGCAATTGCAACAGCCTTATTAGTATTACTAAAAGCTGGGGATCACCTTGTGGCTTCAAATAGTTTGTATGGAGGAACCTATAATCTATTCAATGTTACATTACCTCGATTAGGTATTAAGACCACATTTGTAGATCCATCTGATCCATCTAATTTTAAAAATGCAGTTCAAGATAATACAAGAGCTTTTTTTGTAGAATCTTTAGGGAATCCAAAATTAGATGTATTGGATTTGAAAGCGATTTCAAATGAAGCTAAAGCAGCTAAAGTGCCATTTATTGTCGATAACACCGTTGCATCACCTTATTTGTTGAATCCAATTCAACACGGAGCGGATATTGTAGTTCATTCCTTGACGAAATATATCACTGGAAATGGAACTTCGCTTGGAGGTGTAATTATTGATGCAGGAAATTTTGATTGGAGTAATGGAAAATTTCCTGAATTTACGGAGCCTTCTGCGGGTTATCACGGCTTAGTTTATCATGAAGCATTAGGAAGAGCTGCTTTTATAGCTAAAGTACGTATCGAAGGATTGCGTGACTTTGGTGCAGCTTTGAGTCCGTTAAACGCGTTCCAAATCATACAAGGATTAGAAACGTTACCAATTCGAATTACAAGACACAGCGAAAATGCTTTGAAGCTAGCCCAATGGTTAGAAAGTCAGGAAGAAGTAGCTTGGGTAAATTATCCAGGATTAAAATCGAGTAAATATTATGCTTTAGGACAAGAGTATTTACCAAAAGGACAAAGTGGAGTGGTGACTTTTGGATTAAAAGGTGGGTTTGAAGCTGCTAAAAAAGTAGCTGATGAAACGAAGTTGTTCTCTCTTCTGGCTAATATTGGGGATACAAAATCATTGATTATCCATCCAGCAAGTACTACGCATCAACAATTATCTGAAGTGGAGCAAATTGCTGCGGGAGTTCCTCAGGATTTAATTAGGCTTTCTGTAGGTTTAGAGGATATTCAAGATTTGATAGCAGATTTGAAGTCAGTTTTTGAAACAATAAAAGAGTCTGAACTAGTTTAAGCTAAAGGTAAAAAATAAAATATCTTAGTAAAGCGTTAAAAGTCTTAACTTTACTAGGATATTTAAAAAATAATTAGCATCTTTGAATTTGTCAAAAAAACAAAAATGGAACATAAAATTAATTTCACGTTTAAGGTCGCTCAGGATAATTCCTGTGGGTAGCTTATTGTATAATTTTATAATTAAATTATAGTAAAAGCTTCCCAGATAACTGGAAGCTTTTTTTTTTTGAAGAATGAGGATCAAAATAAATTTTTAAATCGGTTCCCTAATAAAGATGAACAACCTTAATAAACATATAACAATTAAAACAACAGTCCAAAACAAGATTTTTGTCAATACTATTATGTGTCTTGTTGTCTGTTGATTCCAAAAAGTATAAGTGTATAATGACTTAAACCTCTTTTGGATAACAATCTAAAAGGGGTTTTGTTTTTTTTGAATAGATTTAAAAGAGTAAGTATAACAATGAATAATTATTAAAACCTAAATAGAAGTAAATTATGAGCGCAACTAAGTATTTTGCAAGAGCATTTCAGTCATTAAAAAGTATTAATTTCAGAAGTAAAACAAAAAAGGGGAATGATTTTATAAATGAATTAATTCACCCGAGATTCGAAGTATCAGAACATGATGTGACGACACAAAAGAAAGTGGTCAATTCATTACTTTTTCTAATGTATTCAAAAGAGAATGAGCCCCTTTTCCTTTAATAATTCGGAATTGAATTTCCGCGTTGTAAATTTAGAAAGAAACGTACGTGCATAGTTTTGATAAAGAATAAGAATTAATTCATTTTTATAGCTTAGTCAGAATTACAGAAGTACGTTTCTTTTTTTATGCAGTGACACTTAGAAATCTATCTTAATAAAAATTTGTTTTTTTAATTTAATAGTAGTTAATTTGTGCCATTAAGTTCATAAACGTATTGAAATGTTATAAAGAAAGGCAGAGGGATTAGACCCGATGAAGCCTTAGCAACCCTTCGATTTATCGAAGAAGGTGCTGCATTCTACCACGCTCATCGTGGAAAGATAACACTAAGAATTTGTCTAGATAACTCCTAGCTTTCTTTCTAATATTTCCAGCACAAATCAAAAATCATAAAAGATTTGCAAATTGGAAAATAAACCAACACACATTACCCTTACAAATTTCACCACACATAATGGTGCTTTTTATGCTACCCTAAACTTAAGTTATCAGGTTTTTGGTGCGCCTTTGCATACCGCTCCCATAATTTTAATCAATCATGCCTTGACTGGTAACTCACAAGTAATAGGTGAATCTGGTTGGTGGAATGATATTGTAGGAATTGATAAAACCATTGATACTAGAAAATATACCATCGTTGCATTTGATGTGCCAGGGAATGGTTTTAATTCGGCTACTATCGAGAATTACAGAGATTTTATCGCAAGAGATATCGCTAAAATTTTTCTGGAAGGACTTCGAATATTAAAGATTGATCATTTATTTGCGCTTATTGGCGGCTCTGTAGGTGGAGGAATTGGTTGGGAAATTTTGGCTTTAGAACCTAAATTAGCTCAAAATTTTATTCCTATTGCAACGGATTGGAAAGCTACAGACTGGCTGATCGCCAATTGTTATTTGCAAGAGAAAATCCTGAATAATTCTAAAAAACCTATTGAAGACGCACGCATCCACGCTATGATGTGCTATCGAACTCCAGAATCTTTCAAAGAGAAATTTAATAGAGATATTAATGTACAACTAGAAACTTTTCAAGTGGAGAGTTGGTTGAATTATCATGGAGAAAAATTAGAAAAAAGGTTTCAGTTGTCAGCTTATAAGATGATGAACCAACTTTTAAAGACGATTGATATTACTCGTAATCAGGAGTCTTTAGAATCACTTATTTCTAAAGTTGAAGCTAATATTTACATTGTAGGAATCAATTCGGATTTGTTTTTTACGGCAAAAGAGAATAAAGAAACGTACAACGAAATTAAAAAATTTAAAAATAATGTATTCTATAGTGAGATTGACTCCCAACATGGGCATGATGCTTTCTTGATGGAATATGAACAATTAGACAATTTATTAGAAGTGGTCTTCAAAAATAAAAAACAGATGAAAATACTAAAATTTGGCGGAAAATCTTTAGCTAACGGCGAGGGGATTAATACAGTTTTGAATATTATTGAGAGTAAAATAAAGCAAGAACAAAAGATTGCGGTTGTAGTTTCAGCAAGAGGAAAAGCAACGGATGAACTGGATGATATTCTTACCATTGCGGTTAAGAACGGAAATTACAAACCACTTTTAGAAAGTTTTAAAGACTATCAAAAAGATGGTTTTGATGCAGTTGATTTTTCTATAGAATTTGATAAATTAGACAAGCTTTTTGAAGGTGTAAGTTTAATTGGCGATTATAGCGCAAAAATTCAAGACCAAATTTTAGCACAAGGCGAAGTTATTTCGGCTAAACTATTAGTGTATTTGCTAAATGAAAGAGGGATTTTGGCAAAATTAGCGGATACTCGTGATTTAATTGTGACTGACTCAAATTTTGGAGATGCACAACCTTTAGATGTACTATCTAAAAAGAATGTTATCCAGATCTTTAATGATAATAAAAATGCTGTTTTAGTAATTACAGGATTTATTGGCGCTAATGCTAAACACGAAACTACTACTTTGGGTAGAAACGGAAGTAATTATACGGCATCTTTAATAGCGAACTTCATTAATGCTGAAGAATTACAAAACTTCACGCATGTGGACGGAATCTACACGGCTAACCCTGATTTAGTTCCTGACGCTAAAAAAATTGATCATCTAACTTTTAACGAAGCAAATGAATTAGCCAATTTTGGAGCTACGATTTTACATGCGAAAACCATAATTCCTTTGCTGGAGAAAAATATTCCACTTCGTATATTAAATACTTTTAATCACGAGAATGAAGGAACATTAATCACTTCAAATGCGAATGGAGCAGGAATTAAAACACTTTCAGTATTAGAAAATGTGGCTTTGGTTAATCTGGAAGGACGCGGATTACTTGGAAAAACCGGTGTTGATGCCCGAATTTTTAGAGTAATGGGTGATAATGATATTAGTGTAAGTATCATTTCGCAAGGTTCCTCCGAAAGAGGAATTGGTCTTGTGGTTGCTGCTGATAAAGCGACAAAAGCAATGATTCAATTAGAGAAGGAGTTTGAAAATGATTTCTATTCTAAAGATGTAAATAAAATTACGGTAACGGATAATGTTTCTGTGATTTCAATCATTGGTCAAGATTTAAGTACTTTTCATAAACCATACACCGCTTTAATAAAGAATAAAATTGTTCCAATTCTTTTTAATAATACAGTAACAGGAAAAAACGTGAGTTTGGTCGTTAAAAAAACTGAACTTTATAAAGCGTTAAATGTTATTCATGGTGAGATTTTTGGTGTTTCAAAGAAAATTAATATTGCTGTTTTTGGACATGGATTAGTGGGCGGAACACTTATTAATCAAATTTTAGAATCGGCTGAAGCTATTGATGAAAGAAAACATATCAAACTAAATGTCTTTGCAATTGCCAATTCTAAAAAAATCCTTTTAAATAAAAATGGTGTTACATCAAATTGGAAAAATGAAATTGAAAACAATGGAATATCATATTCTTTTGAAGATGTCATTGCTTACGCAAATGAACATCACTTAGAGAATTTAATTGCTATAGACAACACCGCAAGTGCTGCGTTTGTTGAAAATTACATCCCATTAGTTGAAAACAGTTTCGATTTAATTTCTTCTAATAAAGTAGCAAATACTTTGAGTTACGGATTTTACAAAGACTTAAGAAAATCTTTAGCTGACAACCAGAAAAATTATTTGTATGAAACTAATGTTGGAGCTGGATTGCCATTGATTGATACTATAAAATTATTACATCTTTCAGGTGAAAATATCACCAAAATCAAAGGTGTTTTCTCCGGGACTTTGAGTTATTTATTCAATAATTTCTCTGCTAAGGATGTCCCTTTTAGTGAAATTTTGAAAGAAGCCATTGACAATGGTTATACAGAACCAGATCCAAGAGAAGATTTATGTGGGAATGATGTAGGTAGAAAATTATTGATTTTAGCAAGAGAGTTAGATTTGCAAAATGAATTTGAAGAAATTGCAATTCAAAATCTTATTCCGGAACATTTACGTGAAGGAGATGTTGCAGATTTTTTAAATAAACTAAAAGAGTTTGATCCTATTTATGATAAAATAAAGGCAGATCAAAAACCAAATCATGTATTGAGATACATAGGTGAATTGTCAGGTGATTTGCAACATGATAAAGGAATATTAGAAGTAAAATTAGTTTCCGTACCTTCGGATACCGCTTTAGGTGGATTAAAAGGATCTGATTCTTTCTTCGAAATTTATACGGAGTCTTATGGAGATAGACCAATTGTAATTCAAGGAGCAGGGGCTGGATCAGCGGTTACTGCGAGAGGAGTTTTTGGAGATATTTTAAGATTGTCGGATAAAGGATAGAAAAGTAATCAGTTTTTGAGTATTCAGAATGATAAAATAAAAAATTCGTTGAAATCGTTTTTTAATCTGCGTAATCCGCGTTCAGAAAATTAGGATCAACGTTCATATAAAATAAAATTATGAAAGTAACATTAAACAGATTAAACGATAACTTCCATTTCGAATTAAAAAACGAACGTGGACACATAGTAAATGTAGATAGCCGGCCAGAATTTGGAGGTAATGATATGGGACCAAGTCCTATGGAATTAGTGTTAATGGGAGTTGCTGGTTGCAGCGGTATTGATATGATTTCAATTTTGAAAAAGCAACGTCAGGAAATCACTTCTTTTAAAGCTGAGGTTGATGGAGAGAGAGTTCAAGTAGGAGAAGCAAAACCATTTAAGGATATTTATGTGGTTTTTTCTCTAGAAGGAAATATCAATGAAGAAAAAGCAGCAAAAGCAGCACAATTATCTTTTGATAAATATTGTTCGGTTTCTAAAACATTAGAGCCAACAGCAACCATTCATTATAAAGTGATTCTGAATGGTGTGGAGTTAGTAAAGATTTAAAGAAAAAAACAATTCAATATGCCATTGTTGCTTAGCTAAACGCTTTGAGCCAATGGCCAAAAGCTTGATAAAATGAACGAACAAGAATTTGGGTTTGAAACCCAAGCAATACGAAGTCAATTAGAAAGAACTCAATATTTAGAACATTCGGTTCCTTTATATTTAACATCCAGTTTTATTTTTGAAGATGCAGAAGATATGCGTGCCTCTTTTGCTGAGGAAAAAGAACGAAATATTTATAGCCGATATAGCAATCCAAATACGAACGAATTTGTAGATAAAGTTTGTAATATGGAAGGTGCTGAGGCTGGTTTTGCTTTTGCATCAGGCATGGCAGCGGTATATTCTACTTTTGGAGCTTTGCTGCAATCAGGAGATCATATAGTGTCTGCAAGTAGTGTTTTTGGGGCTACACATTCTCTTTTTATGAAATATTTTCCCAAATGGAATATTGAAACTTCTTATTTTGATATTAATAAACCGGAAACTATTGAGAGTTTTATAAAGCCAAATACAAAGATTCTGTTTGCTGAATCGCCTACTAATCCAGCGGTTGATATTATTGATTTGGAGTTATTAGGTGCTATTGCAAAAAAGCACAATCTGATTTTGATAATTGATAACTGTTTTGCAACACCTTATATTCAACAACCTATAAAATGGGGGGCACATTTAGTGGTGCATTCTGCTACTAAATTAATTGATGGACAAGGAAGAGTATTAGGAGGAGTAACCGTTGGGAATGCTGATTTAATCAAAGAGATTTATTTGTTTTCCCGACTTACAGGTCCTGCATTATCCCCATTTAATGCTTGGGTATTGTCAAAAAGTTTAGAAACTTTGGCCGTTCGCGTAGAGAAACATTGTGATAATGCACTTAAAGTAGCAGAGTTTTTAGAAAAACATCCTAATGTAAATCAGGTAAAATACCCTTTTTTGAAATCTCATCCGCAACATGAAATTGCCAAAAAGCAAATGATTTTAGGAGGTAATATTGTAGCATTTGAAATCAAAGGCGGACTAGAAGCAGGAAGAATATTTATTGATAAAATAAGATTATGTTCGTTATCCCCTAATTTAGGAGATACTAGAACAATTGTTACGCATCCAGCATCAACAACACACAGTAAATTATCTGTTGAAGAGCGTCTAGCAGTAAGTATTACAGATGGTTTAGTACGTGTTTCTGTGGGATTAGAAACGGTAAAAGATGTAATAGCTGACTTAGAGCAAGCATTGTCTTAAATTTTAGATTTTAGATTTTATGGTTCTCGATAAAAAAGATTGTAGATTTGGTGTTCGAATTCAAAACAATTATAGATTTTTTTTAGTCAAAAATCATTAATTACCTTTCTTAATTCAAAAAACGTTAATTATGCTTTCCAAAAAAACAAAATATGGCATAAAGGCTTTGACCTTTTTGGCTCGGCAAGAAGATAACACGCCAGTTCAGATTGCTGAGATAGCAAAGAGTGAAAATATTTCGTTGAAATTTTTAGAAAGTATTTTGTTACTATTGCGTAATTCAGGTTTTTTAGGTGCCAAGAAAGGAAAAGGAGGCGGTTATTACCTAATTAAGGAGCCAAAAGATATTAATATGGCTCATGTTTATCGTATTCTTGAAGGTCCGATAGCACTTTTGCCTTGTGCCAGTCATAATTTCTATGAGAAATGTGACGACTGTAGTGATGAAGTTAGTTGTGCGGTGCGAAAACTAATGACCGAAGTACGAGACAATACCTTGATGATACTGGAGAATAACACGCTCGCAGATATTGCTTTTTAATCTACAAATTATTTAAAAAAAAATTTGAAATTTAATTTAAAGTATTACTTTTGCCTTTTAATCTATTAAGTCGATGGGGTAATAGATTTAATAAAAAATAATTGAAGATGAATTCAGAATTAGATGGAGATAGTATTGCGGTAAAACAGGAAGTTACTTTCAAAGAACGCTTATGGGTAGTTGTGCCTATAGTTTTGTTGATTGGCTTAATTTGTACTTTGGTTTATAGCCATCATGCTGAGTTTACATGGGACGGTTTTGTTTCGGGTTTTAATCAAGAGTTTTTGGTATTTTTTGCCATTGGTGTTTTTGCACAATTAGTTGATGGTACTTTGGGAATGGGATATGGAGCGACTTCAACTTCGTTTTTATTGGCTTATGGAATTCCTCCTGTAATCAGCAGTACCGGAGTACATGTAGCCGAAATGTTTACTACTGGGGCATCGGCAATTTCGCACCATCATTTTGGGAATATTAATAAAAAATTAGTGAAACACTTAGTGATTCCAGGTGTTTTAGGGTCAATTACGGGAGCTTATTTGCTTTCGGATGTGATTGATGGTGAAGTAATAAAGCCCTTTATTGCGGTTTATATGATTGTTTTGGCTTGTTTGATTATCAGGAAATCAATGCAAAAGAATATTTTGAAAAAGAAAACCAAGCGTCTCAATATTTTGGCTTCTTTTGGAGGATTTATGGATGCTGTAGGTGGAGGTGGATGGGGGCCAATTGTAACTTCAACATTGCTAGGTAGAGGAAGAAATCCTCGCTATACTATTGGTTCAGTGAATGCAGCGGAGTTTGCAGTTTCTTTTGCCAGCGGAATCACTTTCATGCTTTTTGGAGGAATTCACGGATGGCAGGTAATTATAGGATTGATTTTAGGAGGAGTAATTGCAGCACCAATTGCAGCGCTTTTGGTAAATAAAATCAAAAGAAAACCAATGATGATTGTAGTAGGGATATTGATTATTATTCTCAGTTTAAAAACACTGTCTAAATTATTATAAAGAGAAACGAAATTATGAGCATAGCAATAACCAATACTTTATTAGAAAAAACAAAAGATTTCACCATCGAAGAAACTTTTTCTTTTTTGGCAAATGAATATAAGGACAAAGTGGTTTTTTCAACTTCTTTTGGACAGGAAGACCAAGTGATTACTGCGCTTATTGCAAAGAAGGAGTTGCTAATCAATATTTTTACTTTAGATACAGGTCGAATGTTTCAGGAAACCTATGATGTTTTTCATAAAACGATCAAAAAGTATAAAATAGACATTAAAAGCTATTTTCCCGAAGCTGCAGCGGTTGAAGAATTATTGAATACTAAAGGACCAAACAGCTTCTATGAATCGGTAGAGAACAGAAAGGAATGTTGTTTTATTAGGAAAGTGGCTCCGTTGACCAAAGCTTTAAAAGGGAACTCGATTTGGATTACGGGTTTAAGAGCGGAACAATCAGAAAACAGAAGTGAATTAGCCTTTTTTGAATATGATGCTCATTTTGACATTATCAAATTCAATCCGTTGTTAAAGTGGAGTTTGAAAGAAGTGGAGGAATATTTAGAAAAAAATAATGTGCCTCAAAATGCATTGCATAAAAAAGGATTTGTAAGTATTGGATGTGCACCTTGCACCAGAGCGATAGTAGAAGGAGAAGATATAAGAGCTGGAAGATGGTCATGGGAAGCGAGCCATAAAGAATGTGGTTTGCACCAAAAATAATAGTTTAACTGTTTATTTGTTTAATCGTTTTGACGAATAGACAAATAAACGAACAATCAAATAAACAAAGTATAATGAGTACGATATTAAAAACAAACGCTTTAGAAAGCGAAGCGATATACATATTTAGAGAAGTAATTTCTCAGTTTGACAAGCCGGTTTTGCTTTTCTCTGGAGGGAAGGATTCGATTACATTGGTACGTTTGGCACAAAAAGCATTTTTCCCTGCCAAAATTCCTTTTCCGCTTTTACATGTGGATACAGGGCATAATTTTCCTGAGACTATCGAGTTTAGAGATCGATTGGTTAAAGAATTGGGACTGGAATTAATCGTTCGTAATGTTCAGGACGCTATTGATGAAGGAAAAGTAATAGAAGAAACGGGTAAGTATTCTAGTAGGAATAGTCTGCAAACCACAACACTTTTGGATGCTATTGAAGAATTCAAATTTGATGCTTGTATTGGTGGTGCACGCAGAGATGAAGAAAAAGCAAGAGCGAAAGAGCGTATTTTTTCTGTTCGCGATGATTTTGGTCAGTGGGACGAAAAAAACCAACGTCCGGAATTGTTTGATCTTTTGAACGGAAAAATTGAAAACGGTCAAAATGTACGTGTTTTTCCAATTTCAAACTGGACAGAATTGGATGTTTGGAGTTATATCGAAGAAGAGCAAATCGAGATTCCATCAATTTATTTTTCACACAAACGTAAAGTTTTTTTGAGAGATGGTTTAATCTGGTCACACTCTCCTTATGTGTACCAAGAAGAAGACGAACAAATCCAAGAAAAAAATGTTCGCTTCAGAACCGTCGGAGATATGAGTTGTACGGCAGCAGTAGAGTCTTATGCCGCTACTATTCAAGAAGTAGTTGGCGAAATTAGATCTTCTACGATTTCAGAAAGAGGAGCTAGAATTGATGACAAACGTTCTGAAGCTGCAATGGAAAAAAGAAAACAACAAGGGTACTTTTAAAATTTGAAAAGGATATATATAATAGTTTTTTTAATAATAATTGGGAATCCTATTGTAATAGCGCAAACAGAAAAAAACATTAATCATCAAAGTTTGCTATGGACAAGGTATTATAATCAGTTAACATTAAATGATAAATGGGCAGTTCATTCAGAATTAGACAATAGACTTTTTGTAAAACCGCTAACACAAAATTTGTTTGTGATCAGAGTTCAGGCAAGACATAAAATTACTGAACAAATAGAGCTAGGAGCTGGGTTTGCTTATTTTTCAGTCACAACCCAAGAACCTGAAATTCAAATGGAATTTAATGTTCCTGAATATAGGGGACAGCAGGATGTGACATTAAAGCACAGCATTGGAAAAATAAATTTTAGCCATAGATATCAGTTAGAGGAGCGATTTATTCACAAAGCTGATAAATTAGGATTAATTGAAGGAAGTATATTTTATTTGAGATTTAGATATCGAATTCAAGGGGATTGTAATTTATGGAAAAGCGATAAACAATATCTGAAAGCGATAGTTTCAAATGAAATAATGATCAACGGAGGGAATAAGATTATAAAAAACACTTTTGATCAAAACAGAATTTATGCTGGATTACAGTTTGGGATTAATGCTGCTCTAGCCGCTGAGTTGGGTTATTTGAATAGCTTTCAGCAAAGGGCAAATGGAGTCGATTATTTTAGTAGAGACATTGTTAGAATCAGCTTTTATCATAAATTAAAAATATAAAAGAAATTAAGTTACAGAATTTAAAAGGAGATCAGGGGTTTAGGAAATTTCGAAACTTAAACTTTTCAGCTTTAAACAAAAATATAATATGGAAGTTTTAAAAATAGCAACAGCAGGAAGTGTAGATGACGGAAAGAGTACATTAATTGGAAGATTATTGTATGATACGCAGTCATTAACAACAGATAAGTTAGAAGCAATAGAAAAAAGTAGCAAGCAAAAAGGATACGATTATCTTGATTTTTCATTGGCTACGGATGGATTAGTTGCTGAGAGAGAACAAGGAATTACAATTGATGTAGCACATATTTATTTTTCGACAGCTAAGAAAAGTTACATCATCGCTGATACTCCAGGGCATGTAGAATATACTAGAAACATGGTTACAGGCGCTTCGACTTCTCAAGTATCTATCATTTTGATTGATGCTCGAAAAGGAGTTATTGAGCAAACGTACCGTCACTTTTTTATCAATAATTTATTACGAGTAAAAGATGTGATTGTTGCAGTAAACAAAATGGATTTAGTTGATTATTCGGAAGAAGTGTTCAACAAAATCAAGCAAGACTTTCATGCGTTAAATGCAAAAAGTGCATACAAAGAACAAAATGTAAGTTACATTCCATTGAGTGCATTAACAGGAGATAATGTGGTGGAGACATTAGGAAAAATGCCTTGGTACACCGGACAAACTATTCTGCAACATTTAGAAGGATTAGAATCAAAGGATATTTATGATAATGGAAAAGCACGTTTTCCAGTTCAAACGGTAATTCGTCCTAAAACGGAAGAATACCACGATTTTAGAGGATATGCTGGTAAATTATACGGGAATAATATCAAAATTGGAGATGCGGTAACGGTGCTTCCTTCTTTAACCGAATCTAAAGTGACAAACATTCACTTTTTTGACAAGCAATTTGACGAGGCCACTGTTGGTTCTTCCATTACAATCGAATTAGAAAATGATATAAATGTAACTAGAGGAGACATGATTGTAAAATCAGATGAACTTCCTAGAATAGAAAAAGACATTACTACAACCGTTTGCTGGATGGATAGCAAAAAATTAGTAGCTGGAGCTAAATATTATGTGCAGCATAATACAAATAGAGTTTTAGCGAAAATTGACAGTGTTAAAAATGTAATTGCCACCGATTATTCAGGAACTAGAGAAGCATCACAATTGTCTATTAATGAAATTGGGGAAGTCACTATTAAATTAAGTAAAGCCCTTTATTTCGATGCTTATAATGATAACAAATCAAACGGAGCTTTTATCTTAATTGACGCATCGACTAATACTACAGCTGGAGTTGGATTTATAAAATAATCCGCAACACTCCCGATAGCTATCAGGACTCCCTCGAGGGGTAACACTATATTGAAAAATAATCAAACTCGTCATGTTTCCCCTCATTTAGGCGGGTTCAGGGAGAGGGAAAATCATACTAGGAAATGCAAAGTTTTAGAACAGAATTAGAAAATCCAATCGTCCAAAAAGAAATAATTGAATTAGAAAAAAAGATTCATGCTTTTCGTGGAGGAACAATTGATGGCGAGCGTTTTCGCAGTCTTCGTTTAGCAAGAGGAATATACGGACAACGTCAAGAAGGCGTACAAATGATTCGTATCAAATTGCCGTACGGTAAAGTAACTAGCGAACAATTAGTACGTATTACAAAAGTTTCTGATGAATATTCTACAGGTCGTTTGCATATTACCACACGTCAAGATATACAGATTCACTATGTGAGTCTTGACAGAACTCCTGAACTTTGGGCAAATTTAGCTAAAGATGATATTACGCTACGTGAAGCTTGTGGTAACACCGTTCGTAATATTACAGCAAGTGAATTAGCAGGAGTTGATGTAAATGAACCTTTTGATGTTTCGCCTTATGCACATGGAATGTTTCAATATCTTTTGCGAAATCCAATTTGTCAAGAGATGGGTCGTAAATTTAAAATTTCATTCTCTTCTTCTGACGAAGATACCGCTTTAAGTTATTTGCATGATTTAGGATTTATTCCAAAAATTGTAAATGGCGAAAGAGGGTTTAAAGTTATGCTAGGTGGCGGGCTAGGTTCACAACCCATACACGCAGAATTACTGAGCGAATTTATTCCTGCAAATCAAATTGTGCCAACGGCGGAAGGTATCATTCGAGTTTTTGATAGACATGGAGAACGCAATAAAAGAATGAAAGCGCGTATGAAATTTTTGATCAAAGATATTGGGAAAGAAGCTTTTCTAGAACTGGTTGAAAAAGAGAAAAAAGCAATTGCTTTTGAAACATACGAAATTGACATTACGGGATTTGATGAAGCCATTCCTGAACCTTTATTAGAAGTTCCAAAAGTTACTATTACTGATGCCGACGCCTACGAAGATTGGAAAGCATCTAATGTAATTCGTCAAAAACAAAAAGGATATGTCGCTATTGGTATCAAAGTACTTTTAGGAGATTTTTATACCGATAAAGCGAGAGTTTTAGCAGACTTAATAAAAAATTATGCGGCTAATGAATTGCGTTTCTCACTGCGTCAAAATATTGTAATTCGGAATGTAAAAGAGGAAAATCTTCCTTTCTTTTATCAAGAGTTAGCTAAATTAGACATGGTTGCTCTAGGGTATAATTCAACTGCTGATATTACCGCCTGTCCTGGAACTGATACGTGTAACCTAGGAATTGCTAGCAGTACTGGAATTGCTGAAGAACTTGAAAAAGTTATTGAAGCCGAATATCCACAATATAAAAACAACAGTGAAATTGAGATAAAAATTAGCGGTTGTATGAACGCTTGCGGTCAACACAATATGTCAGCTATTGGTTTTCAAGGAATGTCAATAAATGCTGGAAAATTAGTTGCTCCTGCCTTGCAAGTTTTATTGGGAGGAGGAAATCTAGGAAATGGAAATGGTCGTTTTGCTGATAAAGTTATCAAAATCCCTAGCCGCAGAGGACCTGAAGCATTGCGATATATTTTAAATGATTTCGATGCAAATGGGAAGGGAACTTCATTTCTAAATTATTACGAAGAAAAAGGAGAGAAATATTTCTACGAAATTCTAAAACCGCTAGCTAACATAACAAACCTTACCGAAGCTGATTTTGTAGATTGGGGAAATGCGGATAACTATGTAAAAGCGGTTGGAGTAGGAGAATGTGCTGGAGTTGTTATTGATTTAGTAGCGACTTTATTATTGGAAGCCAAAGATAAATTGACATTTGCACAAGAAGCATTCCATGACAAAAAATGGTCGGATGCTATTTATCACGCCTATTCAGGATTTGTAAATGGTGCCAAAGCATTATTACTTTCGGAAAACCAAAAGACGAATCATCAAGCGGGTATAATAGACTTATTCGATACTGTTTTTGTGGAAACAAACAAAATTCCATTTGAAACCACATTTAAAGAATTAGTTTTCCAAATAAATAAGAACGAACCGACTGAGGCTTTCGCCAAAAAATACATAGAACAAGCCATCGCTTTTTTCGATACTATCGAAGCATTCAGAGCTAAAGAACTAAAAGATGAAAAATAGAATAAAACCTCAAGTTACTTTAGTAGGCGCTGGTCCTGGCGATCCAGATTTACTTACCATCAAAGGAGCAAAAGCTTTGGCGGAAGCCAATGTGGTTTTGTACGATGCTTTGTCAAATGACGAACTTTTGTCTTATGCACCTAAAAAAGCACTTAAAATATTTGTTGGAAAAAGAAAAGGCAGTCATGCTTACACCCAAGATGAAATTAACCAATTGATTGTAGATAATGCACTTACTTATGGTCATGTGGTTCGATTAAAAGGGGGAGATCCGTTTATTTTTGGAAGAGGAAGCGAAGAAATTGAATTCGTAGAAAGTTTTGGAATCCCTACATTTGTAGTCCCTGGAATTTCATCATCAATTGCCGTTCCGGCTTCTCAAGGAATTTCTTTGACAAAAAGAGGAGTTTCAGAGAGTTTTTGGGTAATTACGGGAACAACTTCTGCAAGGAAATTGTCAACTGATGTAGCTTTGGCCGCACAATCTACGGCAACAGTAGTGATTTTGATGGGAATGAGTAAACTAGATGAAATTGTAGCTTTATTCCAAAATGAATCTAAAGGAGAAATGCCAGTTGCTATTATTCAAAACGGAACAACTCCAGAAGAAAAAACAGGAATGGGTACTATAGATACTATTCAAAAAATAGTAGCTGACAAAAATTTGAGTTCACCAGCGATTATCATTATTGGAGAAGTAGTGGGTGACAGTAAGAGGAGAGTTTGTTTTTATAAAGAATTAAAATCAAACCAAAAGGTACTGGCGTATGGAAAGGAATGAATTATACCCGATTTTTTTAAAAGTACATCAACTTAACATACTTATTGTAGGTGGCGGAAATGTAGGATTAGAGAAATTATCTTTTCTTTTAAAATCCAGTCCTAATGCTACTGTTGAAGTAGTTGCACCAAGATTTCTTCCAGAACTAGTGGACTTAGTTAGTAAACATGAGTCGGTGCAATTGACCATGAAAAAATTCAAGAAAAAAATGCTTAAGAAAAGGCACATGGTTATTGCTTGTACGGATGATTTAAAAGTAAATAAAAAGATTTACGACTTGTCTCGGAAAAGATATTTGATTTGTAACATAGCTGATACGCCTGATTTATGTGATTATTATTTGGGTGGAATTGTAACCAAAGGAAATGTAAAAATTGCAATTTCAACAAACGGAAAATCACCAACAACTGCCAAAAGATTACGAGAGTTTTTCGAAGAAGTAATTCCAGAGGATATTAATAAAATGGTTCAAAATTTAAATGAATATCGTAAAACCCTAAAAGGAAATTTTGAAGAAAAAGTCCAAAAAATGAATGTTATTACCGAGTTGTTGAAGAATAAATAACAAACAGAATAGATTATAGAAATTCCTCAATTGCTTGCACTCCCTAAGAAGGTGCCGGATCAGCAGCAGCGGGAAGGAAAAAAATGATATTTATCATTGAAAAATAAAAAAAACTAGAGTTACTTTGCGTCATAAAAAAGTAATTTTACAATAGAAATAACTAATCTCTACCTATTCTCTCCATCATTTGGAACGGATCGGGGGAAGGAGCTAATTAATATAAAATGATTAAAACAGATATTCTTATAATAGGAGCTGGGCCTACTGGCTTATTTGCAGTTTTTGAAGCAGGTTTATTAAAACTAAAATGTCATATTTTAGATGCATTGCCACAAGCAGGTGGACAACTTTCAGAGTTGTATCCTAAAAAACCAATCTATGATATTCCCGGATTTCCAGAAGTATTAGCCGGAGATTTAGTAGATAATTTAATGGAACAAATCAAGCAGTTTGAACCTGGATTTACACTAGGAGAACGCGCTGAAACAATTGATAAGCAAGAAGACGGAAGTTTTATTGTTACCTCAAATAAAGGAAAGAGATTTCATGCCGCTGTAGTTGCAATTGCAGGCGGTTTAGGAAGTTTTGAGCCTAGAAAACCGCTTATTGATGGAATTGATTTTTATGAAGACAAAGGAATTAAATACTTCATCAAAAATCCGGAGAAATTCCGAGATAAAAAAGTAGTAATAGCAGGTGGAGGAGATTCCGCTTTAGACTGGAGTATTTTCCTTTCAAATATCGCTTCCGAAGTAACTTTGGTACACAGAAGAAACGAGTTCCGTGGTGCATTAGATTCTGTAGATAAAGTACAAGAATTAAAAAATGCTGGAAAAATTAGATTAATAACTCCAGCAGAAGTTATTGGAATCAATGGAGCAGAGCACATAGAATCAGTTGTGCTGGAAGAAAATGGTGCTACAAGAACCATCGAAACTGATTATTTTATTCCACTTTTTGGTCTTACACCTAAATTAGGTCCTATTGGAGACTGGGGATTAGAAATAGAAAAAAATGCAATTAAAGTAAATAATGCATTAGATTACCAAACCAATATTCCTGGAATTTTCGCCATTGGTGACGTAAATACCTATCCAGGAAAACTGAAATTGATACTTTGTGGTTTCCACGAAGCCACTTTAATGTGCCAAGCAGCTTACCAAATCATTAATCCGGGCAAAAAGTATGTTTTGAAATATACTACAGTTTCAGGTGTTGATGGCTTTGACGGAACACGTAAAGAAGCTCCTAAAGCAGTTGTAAAAGCCATACTGTAACAACTTACTATAAACTAGTTAAAAAATGTAGCGCTAATACTTGCAAGTATTAGCGCTATGTCTTTACTTTGCACTGTTCCTATATTTATTGAAAGTTATCACGAAAGGCGGAGGGAAAGACCCGATGAAACCTTAGCAACCCTTTATCTTTAAAGAAGGTGCTACATTCTACTTTATGCTGTATTTATTTCAGTACCTAAGATAGATAACACAAGAATACTTCCACAGTATTTCTCAAAAACTTTTCCTGACAACATTTTAATATCTTTTTAGAGCGAATTATTGGTGCTTTTTTAGCTAATAATCTTCCTGCTGTACGCTATATCTATTGCACCGAACGCCGGCACAATAGGATATCGCTTCCTTCAGGGCTAAAGAGCCATTATAGCGAACATTTGTAATTAGTAATCAAAAGTACATGTCCTGAGAAATCGAGATTGTACAGAAATATAATAGTATGTCAAATATTCAAAAGGCCATAAAAGAAAGAATTCTTATTTTAGATGGCGCAATGGGAACCATGTTGCAACGCTACAATTTCTCCGAAGAAGATTTTCGTGGAGAGCGTTTCAAGGATTTTCCGCATTCACTAAAAGGGAATAATGATTTATTGTCGCTTACGCAACCACAAGCTATCAAAGCGGTTCATGCCAAATATTTTGAAGCAGGAGCAGATATTGTAGAAACCAATACTTTTTCGAGCACTACTATTGGTATGGCTGATTATCACCTAGAAGATTTCGTTTACGAAATGAACTTCCAATCAGCAAAAATCGCCCGTGAAGTAGCTGATGAATTTACAGCTAAAAATCCAGAAAAACCTCGTTTTGTAGCGGGTTCAGTTGGACCAACAAACAGAACAGCAAGTATGTCGCCAGATGTAAATGATCCAGGTTACAGGGCCGTAACTTTTGATGATTTGCGCAAAGCATACAAGCAACAAGTAGAAGCTTTAATGGACGGAGGTTGCGATTTGTTATTAGTAGAAACTATTTTTGATACCTTAAATGCTAAAGCAGCACTTTTTGCAATTGAAGAAGTTAAAGACGAACGCAATATTGATATCCCAATCATGGTTTCAGGAACAATCACTGATGCATCGGGAAGAACACTTTCAGGTCAAACAGTAGAAGCGTTCTTGATTTCGGTTTCACACATTCCATTATTAAGCGTAGGATTCAATTGTGCCCTTGGCGCCGATTTATTGAAGCCCTATTTACAAACTTTATCGCAAAACACTTCTTTCAACGTGTCAGCACATCCTAATGCAGGATTGCCAAATGCTTTTGGAGAATACGATGAAACCCCTGAGCAAACACAAGCATTTATCAAAGAGTATTTAGAAGATAATTTAATCAATATCATAGGCGGTTGTTGCGGAACAACCCCAGAACACATCAAGTTGATTGCCGATATTGCAAAGAATTATAAGCGGAGAGTTTCTACTGCGGTGATGTAATACGAAAGTCATTCCGAGGAACGAAGGAATCGCATACAGTGAGCAATTAGTTTGATTGCTTTGCTTCGTGACTCGAAACCCCGCTAGCGCGGATTTGCAATCCGTGCCCACAAAGGGAATAAAAATATTTTGTATGATTTTGTCATTCCTTCGAGATTGCTTCCGTTCCCCGCAATGTCATAGAAAGCACAAAACCGCGTGAGGGATAGTAGTGGAGCTCCGTTTTATTGAATTGCCTCGGGTTTAAAACCGAGGCAATTCAATAAAAAAGAGCGGGAACGGATAGCCCGACCCTTTTGGGTCACGCCCAAAATAATAAGTTAAATCTACAAGGTTTTTAAAGCCTTGCAGAACAAATAAAATAAAAAATGGCACAAGAAACAAGAAAGAACCTTGTATTATCGGGATTAGAGCCTTTGATTATAACTCCAGAGAGTTTGTTTATCAACGTTGGTGAGCGAACAAATGTGACGGGTTCTAGAAAATTCCTTCGATTAATTAAGGAGGAAAAATACGAAGAAGCACTTAGTATTGCAAAAGAGCAAGTGGAAGGTGGCGCCCAAATCATCGATATTAATATGGATGAAGGGATGCTTGATGGCGTATATGCTATGACAAAATTCCTGAATTTAATCGCTGCCGAACCTGATATTTCTCGTGTGCCAATCATGATTGATAGCTCAAAATGGGATATTATCGAAGCGGGTTTGAAAGTAGTTCAAGGGAAAAGTGTCGTGAATTCTATTTCTTTGAAAGAAGGCGAAGAGGCTTTTATTCATCATGCTAAATTAATAAAGCGTTACGGAGCTGCAGTAATTGTGATGGCTTTTGATGAGGTTGGTCAAGCTGATAACTATGAGCGCAGAATAGAGATTTGCCAGCGTTCGTATGATATTTTAGTTGATAAAGTTGGTTTTCCTGCTCAAGACATAATCTTCGATTTGAATATATTTCCCGTAGCTACAGGGATGGAAGAACATCGCCTGAACGCTTTGGATTTCTTTAGAGGAACAAAATGGGTTCGTGATAATTTACCGCATGCACATATTAGTGGTGGAGTAAGTAATGTTTCGTTTTCATTTAGAGGAAATGATACGGTTCGCGAAGCGATGCATTCTGTATTCTTATATTATGCCATTAAAAATGGAATGACAATGGGGATCGTAAATCCAGAAATGCTTACGATTTACGACGAAATTCCAAAAGATTTATTAGAGCATGTTGAAGATGTAATCTTAAATAGGCGTGATGATGCAACGGAGCGTTTATTGGATTTTGCTGAAAATGTAAAAGGGGATGTGAAAAATAACGAGAAGGCTGTACTAGAATGGCGCTCGGGAACAATTCAAGAAAGAATTACGCACTCGCTTGTGAAAGGAGTGGATCAATTTATAGAAGAAGATGTTGAGGAAGCACGATTAGCCGCTACTAAACCAATTGAAGTTATAGAAATCAACTTAATGGCAGGAATGAATGTCGTGGGTGATTTATTTGGTTCTGGTAAAATGTTCTTGCCACAAGTGGTAAAATCAGCTCGTGTGATGAAAAAAGCGGTTGCTTATTTATTGCCATTTATAGAAGCTTCAAAACAAGCTGGAGACAAACAAGGGAATGGAAAAATCTTGATGGCTACTGTAAAAGGTGACGTTCATGATATTGGAAAAAACATTGTTTCAGTAGTTTTAGCTTGTAATAATTATGAGATTGTCGATTTAGGTGTGATGGTTGCTCCAGAGAAAATCATTGCAGCTGCCATAGAACACAACGTCGATATTATTGGGTTAAGCGGCTTGATTACTCCTTCGCTTGACGAAATGGTTTATTTGGCAAAAGAATTAGATAAACGCGATATCAAAATTCCAATAATGATTGGTGGAGCTACTACATCACGCGCACATACCGCTGTGAAGATTGCTCCACAATACAGACAAACAGTAATTCATGTTAATGATGCTTCAAGAGCGGTTACAGTTGCTGGAAGTTTGTTGAATAGTGATAAAAAAATATATATGGCTTCGATTCGAGAAGAATACGATGCTTTTAGAGAAACTTTTTTGAGTCGTTCGAGAGATAAAAATTTCTTGACGATTGAACAGGCCCGAAAAAATAAATTACAATTGGATTGGAATTCCTACGAATTTACCAGACCGAAACATATTGGTGCCCAATTGGTCGATATTGAACTCGATGTTTTGGTTCCTTATATTGACTGGACTCCGTTTTTTAGAACTTGGGAACTGCACGGTAAATATCCTGCAATCCTTACTGATGAGGTAGTAGGTGAACAAGCACAAGCTGTTTTCAAAGACGCACAAGAGATGCTGGAGGTTGTTTTGAAAGAAAAGAAATTCACTGCCAAAGGTATTTTTGGAATTTTCCCAGCTAATCAAGTAGACGACGACGATATTCAGTTGTACGATGAAAACGGAAAAGCAATTGAGAAATTCTTGACCTTACGCCAACAAGCACAAAAAACAAAAGGAGCTCCCAATATCGCTTTAGCGGATTTTATCGCTCCAAAAGATTCAGGCAAAACCGATTATATGGGCGCTTTCTGTGTAACTACAGGATTTGGAGTTGACGAATGGGCTGATGAATTTCGTGATAATTTAGACGATTACAATTCGATAATGGTCAAAGCTTTAGCAGATCGTTTGGCAGAAGCTTTTGCCGAATATTTACATGAAAAAGTACGTAAAGAATACTGGGGTTATTCGCCTGATGAAAACATAAGTACCGAAGCAATGATTGCCGAGGATTACAAAGGAATTCGTCCTGCACCAGGTTATCCCGCTTGTCCAGACCATTTGGAAAAACCTACGATTTGGAAATTGCTTAAGGTGGAAGAAGCGATAGGAGTGACATTAACAGAGAGCATGGCAATGTGGCCAGCTTCGGCCGTTTCAGGCTATTTCTTTGCAAATCCGGACAGTAAATATTTTGGTTTAGGAAAAATAAAAGAAGATCAAGTGGTGGATTATGCGAAGCGACGCAATACCTCGACCGATAATGCAATGAAATGGTTAAACCCAAATATAGCAGATTAAAAAATAGTCATAAAGTCAAAAGTCAAAAAGTCCAAAGGGCATGACTTTCGACCTTCGACTTTAAAACTTTAAGACTTAATAATGAAAGTAACAGAACATATAAATAGTGCAAAAGGAGAAACGTTATTCTCGTTTGAAATTATTCCGCCTCAAAAAGGCAAAAGTATTCAAGAGTTATATGACAATATTGATCCGTTGATGGAGTTTAAGCCACCATTTATTGATGTAACAACTTCTCGAGAAGAATATATTTATGTTGATAAAGGCAATGGATTATTAGACAAGAAACTGACTAGAATGCGTCCTGGAACGCTAGGTATTTGTGCTTCAATAAAACATAAATACAATGTAGATACGGTTCCTCACGTGCTTTGTGGTGGATTTACAAAAGAGGAAACGGAGTATTTATTAGTTGATTGTCATTATTTAGGCATAAACAACGTAATGGCTTTACGTGGTGATGCCATGAAAGACGAACAATCTTTTGTCCCAAAAGTAGGAGGAAACAATTATGCGGTTGATTTAGTAAATCAAATCTATCAGTTAAATGAGGGGAAGTATTTGCATGATGTAATGCATGTTGATAATAAAGCTGATTTCTGTATTGGTGTTGCGGGTTATCCAGAAAAACACTTGGAATCTCCATCCTTGCTTTCCGACTTGAAAAGACTAAAAGAAAAAGTTAATGCTGGTGCTGATTATGTGGTGACACAAATGTTTTTTGACAACGAGAAGTATTTTCAGTTTGTTGCCAAAGCCAGAGAAATGGGAATCACAGTGCCGATTATTCCTGGAATTAAACCTTTGGCAGTGCAAAGACATTTACAAGTTTTACCACAAATTTTTAGAATCGATTTACCAGAAGATTTAATTCATGCGGTTGATCAATGCAAAAACAATACTGAGATTAGACAAGTAGGAATTGAATGGGCAATTCAACAATCTCAAGAATTGAAAGCGGCTGGAGTTCCTGTACTGCATTATTATTCTATGGGAAAATCAGAAAATATCAGACAAATAGCAAGTGCCATTTTCTAGGAATTAAAATCCTAATCTATAGTTGCCCTCGTTTGATTTTCTTGAACGAGGGTTTTCTATTTCATAAGATGTGCATGCACGAAACTAGCGATAGACAAAAAAAACGTCTAATAATAGATTATGAAGTAAAAGTGTATCCTAATGTTTCCCAAAACAGAATGGAACTAAAAATGATGTCTTTTTGCGGGAACAGCAATTAACTGGTTTAAATAACTTAATTTTAAAAAGAAATAACATTAAATTTGTCTGGTTTGCTAGGGCAAGTAATCAATTTTTTTTGATAGAGCTTTTTATAATTATTAACATATACAGCGTAAATGAACGATATTTTTCATAAAATTATAAATTTCATTAACCTTCATTCAGGTGAAGAGGACAGACTTAAAGTATTAGAAAATGTGAAATCTAATATTTCTTTTAGAGGTTCTAATTTTTGGATTTTAGCTTGTGCAATTGTAGTCGCTTCAGTTGGGTTAAATGTGAATTCAACCGCTGTAGTTATTGGAGCAATGCTTATTTCTCCTTTGATGGGACCTATTGTAGGAGCCGGATTTGGATTGGGGATTTATGATTTCAATTTGCTAAAGAAAGCTTTAAAAAATCTGTTGATTGCTACAATTGTTGGATTAGTAGTGTCCACAGTTTATTTTTATTTGAGCCCATTCAAGGAAACACAATCGGAATTATTGTCTAGAACTTCTCCTAATATTTATGATATATTCATTGCTTTTTTTGGAGGATTAGTGGGGGTTATTGCTATAACAAGAGTTGAAAAAGGAAATCCAATTCCAGGTGTTGCTATTGCTACAGCTTTGATGCCTCCTTTGTGTACTGCGGGATACGGATTAGCAATAGGTAATTTTAGTTTCTTTTTCGGTGCTATTTATCTCTATATTATTAACTGTGTTTTTATATGTATTGCTACTTTTCTTATAGTGAAATACCTGAAATATCCACCGGTGAAGCAAATTGATGAGAGCCGCGAAAAAAAGGTTCGGTATGCAATGACCTCATTAATTTTGGTGATGATTATTCCAAGTGTGTATTTCGCCTATGTGTTAATTCAGGACAAAAAATTCAATCAAAAAATCGAATTTTTCATCACGGATGAATTTACCAATAAAGGATATACAATACTTTATAAAAAAATTAAAACAAACGTAAGTCCAAAAAAAATAGAACTTGTTTTTCTAGCTAAAAAAACTACTAATGAAGAGTTGAAAATATTGAATCAAAGATTAAAAGCGTACGGCATTCAAAATACCGAATTGAAAATAAGACAAGATACCACGGATATTAAAAAGTATATTTCGAGCCAAATCAATAATGAAAAATCTATTTTAAATAAAAAAGATTTGACAATAATAGAATTAGAAAAACGATTAAAGAAAAACAGTTATAATAACGCAATCATCTTAGCTGAGGCTAAAATTATTTTTCCCGAAATTGAAAATCTATCGATCTCAAATCACATCTATGATGAAAAAACGGAAAATCCAGTAGTAGTTCCAGTTATGATTTATAAGAGTAAAAAAGAACTTTCCAAAAGCTCAAAACAAAAACTAGTTTTATGGTTGCAGCAAAGGCTATCAAAAGAAAAAATAGAGATTTATAGACAGTTGTAAAGAATTATTTCTTAGTTATTTCTCTAAAAACAGCTTCTAAGTTTTTGTTTTTCTGATTAAGTTGAAGGGTCTTCAATCCGTTTGCCGTAGCAAAGTCAAAAACGGCAGGACGCATGTCTTTGTCAGCTAGGAAAGTTAATTCCCAAATCATATCGTGAGTATTTTTATAGGAAGTAAGGTTTTCTATTTTGGCAATTGCCTGCTCTTCTATTTTATAATCAAATTCTACTTCGATTACTTGTTCTTTGTCGGTAGAAATTAATTTATCTAACTTTTTATCAGTTACAATTTTACCATTATTAATGATAATGACACGGTCACAAATAGCTTCAACTTCCTGCATGATGTGAGTAGAAAGGAAAATAGTCTTGTCCTTGCCTGCATTCTTTATTACATTTCGTATTTCAATCAATTGGTTAGGATCTAGACCAGTTGTTGGTTCATCCAGAATCAAAACATCGGGATTGTGCAATAAAGCGTTTGCAAGTCCTACACGTTGACGATACCCTTTAGATAATTGACCAATTTTTTTATGACTTTCACTAGACAAACCAGTAAGTTGAATCACTTCTTCAATTCGGGATTTAGCTACTTTATAGACATCAGCATTAAAAGCCAAATATTCCCTCACATACAACTCTAAATATAACGGATTATGTTCTGGCAAATAGCCGATAGATAGTTGCACCGCTTTCTGATCTGAGTTTACATCATGCCCGTTTACAATGGCTGAACCTTCGTCAGCATTGATATAAGTAGTCAATATTTTCATCAAAGTAGATTTTCCAGCTCCATTTGGACCAAGAAAACCTACGATTTCACCTTTATTTACAGAAAACGAGATGTTGTCTAAGGCGCGTTGAGCACCGTAACTTTTGGATATATTTTTTACTTCTATTGACATGACATATTATTTGTTGCAAAAGTAAACAGAAAAAGGATTGATTTGTTGTTTCTTTGTTTGCCAATTCAGTAATTTTATAAAAATAGAAGTCAAATTATAAACCAGTTTTTTAAATTGCAACTTTTACAATTTTATACCATGTAAACTAAGTCATACGAATTATGAAAAACAAAAGCATCTTATTGTTTCTTTTTCTTGGATTTTTCGTTCAAGCACAAGAAAAAGTAGTCATTAACAAACAAGAAGTAGTACGAATAGAAACAGAACTAGCTTCTGATAAAATGGAAGGAAGAGCTACTTTTTCGCCCGGAATTGAGTTAGCTTCTGCTTTTATCGAAGAGGAGTTCAAAAAAATAAATCTGGCTTATTTTGATGACCTGACAAATTACCGTCAGGAATTTGAGGTTAAAGGGAAAGCGGCTAATAATGTGATTGGAATACTGCCTGGAAAATCAAAACCAGATGAATATGTGATTTTTTCAGCACATTATGATCATTTAGGAATGGCGAAAGACGGAACTGATAAAATATATAATGGAGCTAATGATGATGCTTCAGGAACAACTGCTGTAATTACACTAGCAAAATATTTTAAGGATTTAGGTCAAAACGAAAGAACAATCATTTTTGTTGCTTTTACTGGTGAGGAAATAGGAGGTTTTGGCGCTAAATTTTTCTCTGCAAAAATGGATCCTAATAAGGTAGTTGCTATGTTCAATATCGAAATGATTGGTACTGAAAGTAAATGGGGTGAAAATTCAGCGTACATAACTGGTTTTGAGAAAACAGATTTTGGGACTATTTTACAGAAGAATTTAAAAGGTACGAATTTCAAATTTTATCAAGATCCTTATCCGGAGCAAAAACTTTTTTACCGTTCTGATAATGCAAGATTAGCTGCACAAGGAGTTCCTGCGCATACTATTTCTACATCCAAAATGGATTCAGAGCCTTATTATCATAAAGTAAGTGACGAAGTAGGTGTTCTGGACTTAAATAATATGACCCAAATTATTAAGGCAATAGCCATTAGTTCGCAAAGTATTATTAGCGGTGAGGACACGCCTTCAAGGGTAAAGAATTAAAAATATTTTTTGTAGAAGCATTTATTGTACACCTACTGTTTGAAATGCAGTTATTTATATGTCATTTAATTAAGGCTTTTTTAATGATTGTATAATTTAATGTATGTTTTATCGAGAATTCTTTTTTTGTTTCATAAAAAGTATTTTTTTTTTTGGTGAGCTGAAAATAATTTATACATTCGCAAAGAGTTTAATACAAAAACACGTCACACAATGTTGAGTAACCGATTTTATTTTAGCAATTCTTATTATTTCTTCTGGGAACAGGGTAGGGATTGTCGTATGGTTATTTAATTCAAAAATTAAATTGATAATTATAAATATACAATCCCGATGTGAATCGGGATTTTTTTTTGCCTAATTTTTACAAAATGGATAATAAAATTGCAATACAAGGAATAAAAGGATCTTTTCATCATCAGGTAGCACAAGAATATTACGAGCAAAATGTAATGGTAGACGAGTGTATGTCTTTTGAGGAATTGGTAGATAGCTTGCTTTCAGGTAAATCGGATCAGGCAGTTATGGCGATAGAAAATTCTATAGCGGGGCCAATTATTCCAAATTATGCTTTGATCGATAAAAATAATTTGCACATAATAGGCGAACATTATTTAAAGATTCACCAAAATTTAATGGCATTAAAAGGTCAGAAAATGGAGGATATAACGGAGGTACATTCACATCCAATGGCTATTTTACAATGTATGGATTTCTTAAAGAAATATCCAAATATTAAGTTAGTTGAAGATAAAGATACTGCTGAAACAGCTCGAAGAATTCAAGAAAAGCAACTAAAAGGAATTGCTGCAATTGCTAGTAAAACGGCTGCCGAAATGTATGACTTAGAGATTTTGGCCCCGGAAATTCAGACGATTAAAAATAACATGACTCGTTTTGTTATCATAAAAAAAGAAAATTCATTTGTGCCAGCAAATGAAATCCGAAGAGCTTCTATCAAATTTGAATTGGATCACAAACGTGGCAGTTTAGCTGCGGTTTTGAATGCGATGAGCGATTGCAAACTGAATCTAACTAAAATTCAATCGTTGCCAAAAATAGAAACACCTTGGAAATACTCCTTTTTTGTAGATGTTACTTTCGAAAAATATGAAGATTACGCTAAAGCAAAATCCTTATTAGTAATTATGGCAGAATATTTTAAAGTGTTAGGTGAATATAAAAACACAAAAGAATAATTTCCCGAATCAGAATAAAGAAAGATTTTAAAATAAAACCATGATTACAACAGCGAAACGTTTAGATATAATTGAAGAATACTATTTCTCCTCTAAATTGAGAGAAGTAAGACAACTGGCCTCAGAGGGGAAACCAATTATCAATATGGGAATTGGAAGTCCTGATTTACTGCCTTCAAAAGCAGTAGTTGATGCGGTAGTTCTAGCAATGCAAGAGGAAAATGCGCATCAGTATCAAAGTTATCAGGGTTTGCCAGAATTACGTCAAGGAATGGCTAATTTTTATAAGAACAATTTTGATGTTGCCTTGAATTCAAACACGGAGATTTTGCCATTGATGGGTTCAAAAGAGGGGATTATGCATATTTCACTGGCTTTCTTGAATGAAGGAGACCACGTTTTAATCCCAAATCCCGGATATCCTACTTATACGTCGGTGACTAATTTAGTAGGAGCGGCTCCAGTTTATTATGATTTGAAAGAAAGCACGAATTGGGAACCTGATTTTGAAGCTTTGGAAAAACTAGATCTTTCGAAAGTAAAAATTATGTGGATAGGTTATCCACATATGCCAACAGGAGCCAGAGGAAGTTTGGAATTGTTCGCAAAGTTGGTGGTTTTTGCAAAAAAACATCAGATATTATTGGTCAATGACAATCCGTATAGTTTTGTTTTGAATGACAAACCGATGAGCTTGTTGCAAGTGGAAGGTGCGAAAGAAGTAGCTTTGGAATTGAATTCCTTGAGTAAAACTTTCAATATGGCGGGATGGAGAGTAGGAATGGTTCTAGGTAATGCCGCTTGTATAGATGCTGTTTTGAAAGTAAAAAGCAATATGGACAGCGGAATGTTTTTTGGAATCCAAAAAGGAGCAATCGAAGCTTTGAAAAGTGATGCTTCCTGGTTTGAAGAAATGAATAGCATTTACAGAAAAAGAAGAGTACTTACCGAGCAACTAGCTGAAAAATTAGGTTGCAAAGTTTATAAAGCAGGAGTTGGATTATTCGTTTGGGCGAAATTACCCGAAGGAGTCACATCTGCAGAAAAGTTTATCGATCAAATTTTACATGAGAAATCAATATTCATTACACCGGGAACAATTTTTGGAAGTAATGGAGAGGGATACATCAGATTTGCATTGTGTGTGAAAGAGGAGAAAGTACAAGAAGCAATTGATAGATTTAATTAAATGAAAATATATATAATAGGAATAGGATTAATAGGTGGTTCAATGGCATTGGACATTAAAGCATTGCATCCTAATGCTACGATTTGTGGAATTGATGCTAATGAAAATCATTTGAAAGAAGCGATTGCATTAGGCGTTGTGGATGTAGTTGGAAAAATGGAAGATTTAGTTTCGGCTGATTTTGTGATTTTGTCCGTTCCCGTTGATGTAGCAATGGTAGTTTTACCAACTGTTTTAGATGCAATTGGAGATGATACGATAGTTTTTGAAGTAGGTTCGACAAAAATGCCTATTTGCGATGCAGTTGCGAATCACTCTAAAAGAAGAAATTTTATTGCTACTCATCCTATTGCAGGAACTGAATTTTCTGGACCATCAGCAGCAATACATGGTTTATTTCAAGGCAAAACCAACATTATTTGTGAGGTTGAAAAAACAGCTTTTAAGCTGCAGGAGAAAGCATTAGAATTGTTTAGAGAATTGGGAATGAGAATTCGTTATATGGAGCCGAAATCACATGATAAACACATTGCTTATGTTTCACATTTATCACATATTAGTTCGTTTATGCTCGGGAAAACAGTGATTAATAAGGAAAAACATGAGCAGGATATATTTGATATGGCGGGTTCTGGTTTTGAAAGTACTGTTAGATTAGCTAAAAGTTCTCCAGCGATGTGGACACCAATTTTTAAACAAAACAGAAAGCAAGTAGTAAAAACGCTAGAGGAATATATATCGAATTTGACTCAGTTTAAAGATCTACTGATAAATGAAGATTATAACGCCATTTTTGAAGAAATGGAAAGCGTTAATAGAATAAAGGAAATTTTGAACGGAATGAAAAAGTAGTCAATTGAAAAAATCAATTGTAATAACAATAACACAACACAAAAAATAAAATTAGAAAAGATGGAAAATAAGAAAGAAATGAGAGCGTGGTTAGAAGATTTTAATTTAACTCATCCGTTAGTAATAGCTGGTCCTTGTAGTGCAGAAACAGAAGAGCAAGTATTGAAAATTGCTCATGAATTGAAAGATTCTGATGTAAGTATTTTTAGAGCTGGAATTTGGAAACCAAGAACGCGTCCAGGAGGATTTGAAGGTGTTGGAGAAATTGGATTAAAATGGTTGAAAAAAGCAAAAGAAGAGACTGGTTTATTAATGGGAACTGAAGTTGCAACTGCTGCTCACTGTAAATTAGCTTTGGAATATGATATCGATGTTTTATGGGTTGGTGCTCGTACGACTGCAAATCCATTTGCTGTTCAGGAAATCGCTGACACCTTAGCAGGAACTGATAAAATTGTTTTGATAAAAAACCCAGTAAATCCTGATATGGCTTTATGGTTAGGTGGTGTAGAGCGTTTATATGCTGCTGGAATCAAAAAATTAGGAGTAATTCACAGAGGTTTTTCTACTTACGAAAAAACGAAATACAGAAATATTCCAGAATGGCAAATTGCAATTGACTTGCAAAATAAATTTCCTGATTTGCCTTTAATCATTGACCCATCGCATATTACTGGAAACAGAGATATGATTCTTGAAGTAACTCAGGAAGCTTTGAACTTAAACTATGATGGTATGATTATAGAAACACATACTGATCCTGATAATGCGTGGAGTGATGCTGCACAGCAAGTAACTCCTGATGCTTTGAAACAAATTTTCAAAGATTTAAGAGTAAGAAAGCATGATGATGTATCAGATGAGTACACTCAAAAAATGACCAAGTTAAGGGCGAACATTGATGTTTTAGATGGTAATTTATTAGAATTACTTGGAAAACGTATGAAAGTTGCTGACCAAATAGGTCAAGTAAAGAAAGATGCTAACGTTGCAGTATTACAAAATACACGTTGGAATGAAATCCTTGGAAAAATGATCCTAGAAGGTGAAAAGAAAGGTTTGACAGAAGAGTTTGTGCTTAGAATGTTCAAAGCTATCCACCAAGAAAGTATTGGTCACCAAGAAAAAATTGTAAATGGTTAAATAGTAAAGAGTAGCGATTTCAGATTTTAGATCTCGCTAACTTTTTTTTGAATCTTTAAAAATCCCAAAATCATAAGTTTTGGGATTTTTTTATTTAGGAGCACTTATAAAATCATAATTCTAAAATTGTTAGTCCTCAATCATAAATCATTTATCTTTGCAAAATAATAGATTTTAATTTTGAAATCTATAATAGTTAATCTTCAATCAAAAACCCTACATGACAGGACTCGTATATAAATCTACAGGAAGTTGGTACACCGTAAAATCAGAACAAGGAGATTTTATAGAATGCCGTATGAAAGGGAAATTCAGAATCAAGGGAATAAAAAGTACTAATCCTATTGCAGTGGGTGATATTGTGGATTATGAACTAGAAGAATCATCAGATACTGTTACGGGAACGATTCATAACATTCACGAGAGAAAGAATTATATCGTTCGAAAATCGGTGAATTTATCGCATCAAATGCATATTATTGCGTCTAATATTGACCGTGTATTTTTATTGATAACCATCAATAATCCACCAACTACTTTCAATTTTATCGACCGTTTTCTGGTGACTGCCGAAGCGTATGGAATCGAAACGGTTTTAGTTTTTAATAAAATAGACACTTTTGACGATGCTACACTTGATGAACAATTGTACATGCAACACGTTTACCAAGAAATAGGATATAAATGCTTGCGTGTTTCTTCAACTGAAATGAAGGGAATCGATGCGTTAAAAGAAATGATGATTGGCAAAGTAAGTATGTTCTCAGGGCATTCTGGTGTTGGAAAATCGACATTGGTTAATGCAATGGAACCTTCTTTACATCTAAAAACAAAAACGATTTCTGAAGCCAGTAAACAAGGACAACATACCACGACTTTTGCCGAAATGTATGATTTGTCTTTTGATGCTAAAATTATTGATACTCCTGGAATCAAAGGTTTCGGGATTGTTGATATGGAAAAAGAAGAAATTAGTGGCTATTTCCCTGAGTTTTTCAAATTGAAAGACCAATGTAAATTCAATAATTGCTTGCATAAAGAAGAACCGCATTGTGCTATAAAAGCAGCTTTGGAAAGAGACGAAATTGCATGGTCTCGATACAATAGTTATCTTAAAATACTAGAAGGTGACGATGAGCATTATCGTACCGATATTCATAATGAAGATCGAATAATTAGCGATAAAAGTAGGGAGTAGAATCCTATCGAAGGTTCCAAATTTTAAATTTCAAAAATTGAAAGTAGTAATTCAAAGAGTTTCCTGCGCCTCAGTAACGATTGATTCAAAAGTAGTAGCCGATATTCAAACAGGATTATTGGTTTTGGTTGGTATTGAAGATGCAGATAATCAAGAAGATATCAATTGGTTAACTGCTAAAATCGCCAATATTCGCATTTTTGGAGATGAAAATGAAGTAATGAATCTCTCTGTAAAAGATGTAGATGGTGATGTGATTGTAGTGAGTCAATTTACGCTTCAGGCCAATACCAAAAAAGGAAATCGTCCATCGTACATAAAAGCTTCAAAACCAGATGTTGCTATTCCATTATATGAAAACTTTGTGCAACAATTAGAAAAAGACCTGGGTAAGAAAGTGCAAACAGGAGTTTTTGGTGCCGATATGAAAGTGCTTTTATTGAATGACGGTCCAGTAACCATTGGAATTGATAGTAAAAACAGGGAGTGATAATTTTAGTTTAATACGACTATTCTTAACGTTTTTTTTTATTTTAACAAAAAACTAGATTTAGCTTTTAATGAACTTCTTGAATTTTATTTTATTGTTTACTTTTGAGGTCAGATTCCCAAATCTATTAACTTAATAACCTCGAATTTTGGCAAAAATCAAACACACTAGTGCTTATGATGTAATCGATCATGTAGCTACAACAGCAAAAAAAAAGAATGTAATGCACCTTTCTTCTCAGGAAGAAGAATTTAATGGAGAATTTTAAAAAATAAATAATGAAGAGTTAATCAATTTTGGTACTTGTGGTTATTTAGGATTAGAAAAGCATCCGCATATTTTAGAGAAGAGTCGTAATTTGTTAGATCGATATGGCTCTCATTTCTCCATTTCAAGAACCTATGTTAAGGCATCATATCAAGATGAATTAGAAAATTTAATTAGTAAAATTTTTGACAATCATCCTGTTATAACATTTACTTCCACATCGGTTGCCCATCAATCGGTAATAGGAACTATTATACAACCTAGTGATTTAATTATTCTAGATCAACAAGTACATTATAGCGTTCAATATCCTTGTCAATTTGCAAAATTACAGGGCACCATGGTAAAAATGATTCGTCATAATAACATGGAAATGCTGGAAGAGTTTATCAAAAGAGGCTATAACCAATACGATAAGATTTGGTATATGGCCGACGGAGTGTATTCTATGTATGGGGATTTGCCCCATAAAACGGAGCTTCTATATTTGCTAGAAAAATACCCAAAACTTCATTTGTATTTTGATGATGCCCATGGTGTGGGATGGACTGGCGTAAATGGATGTGGAAGTGTGTTTGAGCACTTCAAGCATAGTGAAAGGGTGATTTTAATGAGTACTTTGGCCAAAGGTTTTGGATGTATCGGAGGAATTGCCGTTTTTAATGATGCTGAAATGCATAGAAAAGTTAATATTTATGGAGGAATTCTGGCCTATACACACCCTTTGTCTCCATCTAATGTTGGCGCCGCCATTGGATCGGCAGAACTTTTACTCTCAGATAAAATTCATACTTTTCAAAAAGAGTTAAAGGATTCGATGGAGTATTTGAATGTGAAATTAGAAGAGCTTAATTTGACCAACACCTCTTCGAGCGAAACGCCAATTTATTTCATAGGCACTGGTTCTGTGAAGGTGGCTCAAAATCTGGTTCAGCGTGTTTTGGCTGATGGATTGTATGTCAATACGGCGACGTTCCCAGTTGTGCCAAACGATAAAACAGGATTACGATTTACGCTCACAAGACACAATACAAAAGAACATATTGATCAATTAGTTGATTCTATAGGCAGAAATTTCCACATTGCAGTTGATGAAGAAAATGAAGATTTAGAGAAAATTTATAAGACGTTTAATCTTCCTTTTAAAGGTAAAAAGACCTTAAAACCAGCTGAGTCAGAAAATATTTTTGTCGAAAACTATAATAGTATCAATGAAGTAGATTCCCAATTATGGGATAGTCTTTTTAAGGATAATGGGAACTATTCGCATAACGGTTTACGTTGCATAGAAGAAATATTTTCGAATAATGAAAAAGTAGAAGAAAATTGGGGATTTCATTATTTAATCATTAAGGATGAAAATAATGAAATACTATTGGCCACATTTTTTACTAGCGCGCTTTGTAAAGATGATATGTTTGCCTTAGAAAATATTTCACGAAAAATAGAAAAGCAAAGAGAAGAAGAACCATATTATTTATGTTCAAAAACTTTGACAATGGGTTCCTTGTTTACCGAAGGCGAGCATTTGTATGTTAAGGGCGAGCATTCTTTAATAAATGAAACCTTTAATCAGTTTTTTATTGAGATAGAAAAATTAAAAAAAGCCACCGACTCAACGGTTGTTATTCTGAGGGATTTTCAATCCCATTTTCAATTCAATGAATGTTTTGAGAATGAAGGCTTCGTAAAAGTGAGTATGCCAAACACCAATATCATTAAGAATCCAAAGTGGGAAACCACCAATGATTTAATGGAATTAATAAAATCTCGTAAAAAACGAGATAACATTAAACAATATGCTATCAGACATCTTGATAAGTTTGATATTAAAATCAAAAATCAAATAACAGATGAGGAGGCAATTCAATATTTTGATTTATTTACAAATGTCAAAAAAGCAAATTACTCATTCAACTTTTTTAGTTATCCCAAAAAAATGGCTAAAATTCTTTCTCAATATGATGAATGGGAATTTATTGAAATTAGTCTAAAAGAAAATGATCAGGTAGTTGCCGTTGTTTTTGGTTATATTGGGGATGATCACTATTCTCCTTTGATCGTTGGATTAGATTATGACTATATTGATACTCATCACATATATAAGCAAGCCATGTTTCAAATGGTGAAAAGAGGAAACGATCTGAATAAAAAAAATACTTATTTAGGGTTGACTGCTGATTTTGAAAAACAAAAATATTTAGCTTTGACTGTTCCTATATGGGCATATATGAAAGTAGATGAAACATATAATTTAGAATTAATAGATGCATATTCAAATATATAGTTGAATAATAGTAAGATGCCAAAAAAATAAATGTTGAATATGAAAGAATTAGAAAATAATTTTGTAAAATTCTGGTTTGAAAATGGCATTCTATTTTCAAAATTTCAGAAAGATACAGTTTTGAATCTTGACCGTATAAAGCAAGCAATAGAAATGAGAGAAAAAATCTCAGGCAAACAAAAGCAATATTGGCTTTATGACATTACAAACATAAAAACTGTACCAAAAGAGGTTAGGGATTATGCTGAAAGACATGGTCAAGACTACTTGTATTGTATAGCTGCATTGGTAAATTCCCATACTACCAAATTCATATTTAATTCCTATTTAAAATTAAATAAACCGGATTTTCCTGTTTTGTTTTTTACAGACAAAGAAAAAGCAACGGAATGGCTCATGGAGATAAAAGCGAAGAATGAAATTAATAGTATTGAAGAATGACAATGATTGAAAATGAGGATTATAAACTTTGGGTTGATAGTGGACTACTATTTAGTGTTTTTAAAAAACCTATTGATATGACCTTAGAGATTGCGAAAGGTGCAATAGAATTAAGGCACAGTATCTCAAATAATCAACATCAATATTGGTGCATGGATCTCAGAAATCTAAAAGATACATCTGATGAAGCTAAGAAGTATATCGATGAATATGGAGAGGAATTCTTGTATGCTTGCGCTATGATTGTAAATTCCCATTTAATGAAGTTTTTGGTTAACGTTTTTAATCGAATGAAAAAACGAAAAATTCCTGTTAAAATATTTTCCTCAGAAACCGCTGCTGTAAAATGGCTCAATGAGATGAAAGAGCAGAAAGACAAAGATTATAAAACGAGTATAGGATGTCTAAATTAGAAGAAATATTAACTTTAGTTCGTTCCATTAATGAAGATGAGTTTCAGGAACAATTGACCTATGGAAACAGTTTAGATGATGTGCATAAAGAATTGCTTTTTTTGGCAGAAAAAATAGAATCCAAAAAGAATTAGGACCAATGGTATTATTGAGCATATTTCCGATTGTTATTCCGGAGATTTTTTTAATTATTTACCCATTTCAGATTCGCAGGATGAATTAGATGTTTTCTGTATGGGATTTAATACCTATATAGAAGAATTAAAAGCAGTGATGGTTTCTAAAAAATCATTGGAAACGATTAATAAAAAATTAGTTGAAGAAAAGGAACGTTCAGAACAATTAGCCATGGCAAGAGACCAATTCTTGTCTAGCATGAGCCATGAAATTCGCACGCCACTTAACGGCATTTTGGGATTTACGGATTTGTTGCTAGGGAATTCTTCTTTAGATGCAGAGAGTAAAAAACAATTGGATTATATAAAGATATCTGGAGATATTTTACTGGTGATTATCAACGATATTTTGGATTTGGCAAAAATTGAGTCGGGACAAATTACTCTCTATGAAAAACCCTTCGATTTATCAAAAGTCACCCAGCTTATTTACGACACTTTTTCGAGCAAGATACAAGGAAAAGAAATTGATTTTAAAATTTCAATCGATAAAAAAGTCCCGGCAATACTTAATGGTGATTCCATTCGAGTCTCCCAAATATTGTTTAATCTAATAAGTAATTCCATAAAATTCACTCCTGAAAAAGGAAAAATCCGATTAAAAATTAAGGTTAAGAAAGAAAAGGAAGGGATTTATTATATTGCAGTATCAGTAAAAGATTCCGGAATTGGAATTCCTCCGGATAAGATCAAAGCTATTTTTGAGCCATTTATTCAAGTCAGCAATGATACGACTAGGAAATATGATGGAACGGGATTAGGACTCACTATCATTAAGAAAATTATCAGTATCATGAATGGTGATATTCAGGTCAAAAGTAAGCTAAATGTGGGTACTAAATTTACAGTAAACTTACCCTTTGTTAAAGGAACTCCCAATGGAGTTAATGTAAAAGCAATTGAAAATAACTGTAAGTCAGTTCTCCCTACTGATACTGGCCAAAGAATAAAAGTTCTTTTAGCCGAAGATAATCGTATTAATCAAATTTTAGTAGAAAAAGTGCTTTCAAAATTTAATTTTGAATGTGTCACTGTAGGCAATGGGAGCTTAGCAGTTGAGGCAGTTATTAATGGAGATTTTGATGTTATTTTGATGGATATAATGATGCCGATAATGAATGGCTATGAGGCTACTTCCATCATTCGTAATTTGGAAGATCAGACTAAAAGAAACATCCCAATTATTGCATTAAGTGCAGTAGTGACTGGCTCAGTTGTAGAAGCTTGTTCTTCTACAGGATTAAATAAGTATCTATCCAAACCTTTCGAATCAGAAGAATTGTATAATGTCATAATTTAATTGGTTCATAAAGGAAAGAAATTTTGAGCGTTTTATTTTCAATGTGTTAAGATAAATTTTCGTTTTATTTCAAAGACTTTATAATCACCATTTACAGCTAGAATAGTTGTCTAAATGTACAAGTTGAATTTTTGAAAAGATTTAAAAGGAATCTTTCTGCTACCTTTGCAATTCTTCATAAAATAATTAAAACCAAATATGAATCTGAAAAATTCCCAACTAGAAGTAGATAACTGGATTAAAGAACACGGTGTTCGTTATTTCAACGAATTGACCAATATGGCGCAACTGACTGAGGAAGTAGGTGAAGTAGCCCGTATCATCGCGCGACGTTACGGGGAACAATCCGAGAAAGAAAGCGATAAAAATAAAGACCTGGGTGAGGAATTAGCCGATGTGGTGTTTGTGGTTTTGTGTTTAGCAAATCAAACTGGAATTGATTTACAAGCTGCTTTTGATAAAAAGATGAATTTAAAGTCAATTAGAGATAAAGATCGTCACAAAAACAATGATAAATTGAAATAATTTGTAGTTTATAAATTATGAATTATAATGTAGGAGTGGTAAATTGCAAGCTTGAATTATACTGAACATATATACTACTTCACAATTGATATTTACAACATGAATTTACTGTTACAAACCACCCATTCTAATTTAAAAGCTCAAATTGCGGTCACTGGCTCAAAAAGTGAAACCAACCGATTATTACTATTACAAGCTTTGTTTCCAAATATAACTTTAGCAAATACTTCAAATTCTGATGATAGCGAAGTGATGCAAAAAGCATTGAAAGGAAATGACGAAATAGTAGATATTCATCATGCAGGAACTGCAATGCGTTTTTTAACTGCTTATTTAGCTACTCAAGAAGGACGCGAAGTAGTTTTAACTGGTTCCAGCAGAATGCAAGAACGCCCGATAAAAGTTTTGGTGGAAGCCATAGCGCAGTTGGGAGTAAAAATCACTTATGAAAAAGAAGTAGGTTATCCGCCAATACGAATTAAAGGACAGAAAGTTACGGCTTCTAAAGTGACAATGGCTGCAAATGTAAGTAGCCAATACATATCAGCATTGTTATTAATTGCTCCAAAATTAGAAAACGGTTTAGAATTAGTATTGGAAGGCGAAATCACTTCTATTCCGTATATCAAAATGACATTAGCTCTGCTGAATGATTTAGATATTCAAACAAGTTTTGAAGGGAATATAATTAAAGTGTTTCCAAAGCACGAAGTGACAACTAAAGAAATGGTGGTAGAATCAGATTGGAGTTCTGCTTCTTACTTTTTCAGCTTGGTTGCTTTAGCAAATGAAGCTGCTATTTCACTGACCAGCTACAAAGAAAATAGTCTGCAGGGTGATTCAGAATTAGTTTCCATTTATAAAAAACTGGGCGTTGAAACTAAGTTTGAAAATAATAAAATCACGCTTACAAAACAATCAAATTTTCAATTAGAAGATGTAAATTTCGAATTGAATAATACTCCAGATATTGCTCAAACCATTGTGGTAACATGTCTTGGTTTAGGAATTGGTTGTCATTTGACGGGTTTACATACTTTAAAAATCAAAGAGACAGATCGATTGGAAGCGCTAAGAATCGAGTTGACTAAATTAGGTGCAAATATTACTGTAACTAATGATAGTCTAACACTGGTAGCATCAACCAATATCAATCAAAATGTGAAAATTGCTACATATAATGACCACAGAATGGCGATGGCATTTGCTCCTTTAGCTTTAAAAGTGCCAATTATAATTGAAAATGCTGATGTAGTTTCAAAATCATACCCTGATTTCTGGGAAGATATGAAAAGTTTAGGATTTATTATTTCACAAATTAATGCATAATTCTCAATGTTTGCGGGGTTAATTGTCTGGCGTTTTGTGACTTTGTGACTTAGTTTCTAAATTAAACATCAAAACACTTGACAACGCCTATCTCACAGTCGTATATTTGCAGTCTTAAATAAGTTTATAATTTGGGGCATTTTTTGCCGAGGGATTTAATCTTTTAAACAAAAAACAAAAATGAAATTATCACATTTTCAATTCGATTTGCCAAAAGAATTGCTTGCAGAATATCCTGCTGAAAACAGAGACGAAGCACGTCTAATGGTTATTGATCGTAAAAAGCAAACCATTGAACACAAAATGTTCAAAGATGTTATCGATTATTTCGATGAAGGCGATGTTTTAATCTTAAATAATACTAAGGTTTTTCCAGCTCGTTTATACGGAAACAAGGAAAAAACAGGAGCAAGAATCGAAGTTTTTTTACTTAGAGAATTAAATTCTGAGCAAAGACTTTGGGATGTTTTAGTTGATCCAGCACGTAAAATAAGAATTGGTAACAAATTATATTTTGGAGATGACGATTCACTAGTAGCTGAGGTTATCGACAATACCACTTCTCGTGGAAGAACATTGCGTTTTCTTTACGACGGTTCGTATGAAGAATTCAGAAATAAATTGACAGAACTTGGAGAAACTCCAATACCAAAATACATTTCAAGAGACGTGACTCCAGAAGATGCAGAGCGTTACCAAACGATTTATGCTAAAGAAGAAGGAGCTGTTGCGGCACCTACTGCAGGTTTGCACTTCTCTAAACATTTATTGAAAAAACTAGAAATTAAAGGAATTAAATTTGCTGAAGTTACTCTTCACGTAGGTTTAGGAACTTTTAATCCGGTTGAGGTTGAAGATTTATCAAAACACAAAATGGATTCTGAGGAATTGAAAATTACTCAAGAAGCTTGTGATATTGTAAATGAGGCTAAGTCTAAAAAGAAACGTATTTGTACCGTAGGAACTACTTCTATGCGTGCTGTTGAAAGCTCAGTTTCTTCACATGACACGCTAAATCCTTTTGATGGATGGACTAACAAATTTGTTTTCCCTCCACATGATTTTGCAATCCCAACCTGTATGATCACCAATTTCCACACGCCAAAATCAACGTTGTTGATGATGGTTTCTGCTTTTTGTGGACACGATTTAATGAAAAAAGCGTACGCAGAAGCTATTGAAGAGAAATATAAATTCTATTCTTACGGTGATGCGATGTTAATTATATAATTTGAAAGCAGTTCAAATTTAATGCATAAAAAAACTCGTCAGCAATGGCGAGTTTTTTTTTGGGTGTGCCCCAAGGGTCGTGCTGTCCGCTATATCTTTATTTTCTTTCTCAAGAAAATAAAGGATGCCGCTTCCATCACTCACACAACGTACGTTGCAAAACACATTTAGTAATTCACAGAATTGTAAATTATTTAGTTCACTTGATAGACTAAGCGCACGGTGATATTTGCTGTTTTGTTTTTAGACTGCGTGTTAAATGAGCCTCCATATGAGAAATCCTCAGATGAGTTTTGTCCCGTAATCTGAAAAACACCCATGTCTGATTTCTTTAGATTTCCTAAACTAGCATCTGCATTTTCAGCAATGCTTTTAGCTCTTACACTGGCATCTTTAGTGGCTTCGGCAATCATCTTAATTTTTAACTCCGCTAATTTGGTGTAATAATACTCAGGAGCATTAGAGTAAAATTCGACACCTGAATTAATTAACTCACTGGATTGTCGTGATAGGTTTTCAATTTTATTTACTTCTTTAGATTGGATGCTGACACTTTGCGTTAAAGTAAATCCCGTAAAGATTTGTTGTCTAGTAGTTCCGTTTTCATTGTATGTAGTTTCAATGTCTTTGTTGAAACTTACCGCTGAAAACACCATTTCATTAGCTGCAATTCCTTTGCTCGACAAATAACCTTTTATTTTCTCACGATCCGAATCTAATTCAGCATAAGCTTCCTTCAAAGTCATGCTTTTTTTAGAAAAAGAACCACTCCAAACGATTAAATCGGAGACAAAATCCTTTTTACCAGAACCGGTCACGCTAATGGTATCACTACTTTTGTTTCGATTTTGAAAGGCATTGGAAAATAAATAAGAGGAAATTACCACGGCGATTGCAATAATAATTACGTTTAAGCTATTTTTAAGCATAATTGAAAGTTTTTATTCTATCAAATATAGTCAATTATTAGGCCAAGAATTGTTGTGCAGATTGACTATTGGATATTTTTTTTATTCACTTCGGAATGTTCTTTTCTCTATTTTCTTTTTTCTTATTTTTACAAATCAAAATTTAAAAGATGACTTTCGAAAATACGCTTGAATTTGCACAACAATTAGATTCACAAGATAAATTAAATAAGTACCAGCAGGAGTTTATTTTTCCTAAAGTAAACGATAAGAAAGTAATTTATTTTACAGGAAACTCATTGGGTTTACAACCTAAGCGAACCAAAGCTTATGTTGATGAAGTAATGAATGATTGGGGGAATCTCGCTGTGGAAGGACATTTTTACGCTGAAAAACCATGGTGGGATTACCACGAACGTTTCGCAAATCCTTTAAGTAAAATAGTTGGTGCTTTGCCATCTGAAGTTACGGTGATGAACACACTCACAGTAAATCTTCATTTACTGATGGTTTCTTTTTACAGACCTACAAAAACGAGGTGTAAAATCATTTGTGAGGAGAAGGCTTTTCCTTCGGATCAATATATGTTTCAAAGTCAAGTTCATTTTCACGGATATAATCCTGAAGATGTAATTGTTGAAATTAAGCGCCGGGAAGGCGAACATAATATTCGTTTAGAAGATGTGTTGGCCAAAATTGAAGAAGTAGGTGAAGAGTTGGCTCTGGTTTTAATTGGTGGAGTGAATTACTATACCGGTCAAGTTTTTGACATGAAAACAATAACTGCTGCCGGTCACAAAGTAGGGGCTTATGTAGGTTGGGATTTAGCTCACGCGGCAGGAAATGTTAAATTAGAACTACATGATTGGAATGTAGATTTCGCTGCATGGTGCAGTTATAAATATATGAATTCAGGACCTGGAAATGCTTCTGGGTGCTTTGTTCACGAAAAACACCATAAAGACGCTGACTTACCACGATTTGCAGGTTGGTGGGGACATAATAAAGAACGTCGTTTTAAAATGGAACCTACATTTGATCCTGTTCATGGTGCCGATGGTTGGCAAATTAGCAATCTTCCGGTTCTTTCATTAGCTCCTTATTTAGCATCTGTAGAAATGTTTGATGAAATTGGAATGGATGTTTTAATTCAAAAAAGAGATCTAATCACTTCGTATTTAGAATTTATTCTGAAGGAAATTGATAAAGAGGTGGATAGTACTTTTGAAATAATTACACCTTCAAATCCAGCAGAAAGAGCATCGCAATTATCGGTCTTGCTTCATGGTGAAGGACGTAGTTTGTTTGAATATCTTATGAAAAATGGAGTCATTACAGATTGGCGTGAACCTAACGTTATTCGTTTAGCGCCTGTGCCATTATATAGCTCTTTCGCTGATATGTATGAGTTTGGACAAATTTTGAAAAGAGGGATTCAACAAGTAAAATAATTCTATATACTTTTTAAAGGTAAAATAAAGTTGAAACTGATTTAGGAATAATGATTTATTACTAAATCAGTTTTTATATTAAAACCTGCTTTAGAATGGCTGCCATATTGAGCCATAAAAAGTTGAAAAATGACTTATCTTGTTCACGCTCGACAGTCGCTTTAATAAAAACCTTTTTTCCGTTGGAGTCGTTTTTTAGAATTAAATTTGCCAGCGCACTTTTTATTTTATTCTTCTTTTCAGGAGATCCTTTTTTATATAGCGTCACTTTTAAATCATGATATTTCAGAGAAGCATCTTCAGTAGAGTTAAAATCATTTCCTTGAATGGTAAATTTTAATTCGTCAAATATTCCTTTTGTAGTAGCGTTGATATAAGGTCTAGTAAATGGAGATAAATCATTGGTATTTAAATTTGCAATCACGCCACGCATCGTAAAATTGTCTTTTTTATCTAAAACATTAAAGCTCCAATTAAGTTTAAAAGGAGAGTCTTTCATGAATTTACAGTTAATATCAATGTTGATATTGGCAAGTTTTTTTTGCTCGTAACCACTTTGAATAGCAGTAGCGGTTAGATTAAAATCATTAAATTTAAGAATACCAGGACCTTTCTGAAAGTTTAATTCTTCTTCATAAACTAAAACAGAGTTACGTATCGCTAATGTATCTACCTTTAATGGGAATTTTAAATCCCGAAGAAGCTTACTATACAATGGTTTTTTGCTGATGTCATCAGCAGGTAATTTGTTTCTATAAATATTTGCTACTAGTTGGTCAATTTTAATGGAGTTGGCGTTAAAAAACATTTTTTCTTCGTTAAAGCCCCAATCCATATTATTAATATTAACAGTTTCGGAATGTAATGTAAACAGGTCTTTTTCTTTGTTTAGTTTTTTAATAAATTCTCTTCGACTATATTCTGGAATTAATTCAAATTTTTTTAAACTTATATTTTTTGTAGTAGCTTTTATATTAGTTGATCTAAGATGGTATTCATTGCTTACCCGATAATATATGCTATCAGCGCTTAAGTTGTAAGTTTTGTACTTAAAGGGAATTTTTTGTTTTAAAATATCATCTGTTATAACAATACCGTCGATTTGTAAATTCAGATTATTGAGATCAAGAATTGCTTCATTTTTCTGGTTATGTATGATTTTGAGCGTTCCTTCATTCAATGAAATGTTTTCTACTAAAATCATTTCTTGAAACGGTTTAACAACGTCTGACCCTACACTTTTAGAATTATTGATCGCGTTTGGAGTGTTTTTATATAAATACACTTCCGGTTTGTTTATTTTAATTAGATTCGCTTCAATACGATTACTAAAAACCAGATTCCAGATTTTAAATTCGATGATTTCGATAGATTCTATCTTAGCATATATTCCAATTTTTTTTAAACTGTCCTTTGACTTGCTTTTAGGACTTACAGTTAGTTGTGATGCTTTAATATTTTTTGAAAGCAGATCAATATCTAAATCTTTGTAGGTGAAGGAATATGCAGTTGGGTTACTATCAGCAATAATCTTTGGTAGCGTTTTGTTCACCCAATAATTCAATCCAAAATTAATGGAAAGGATGAGCAATAGTATAGTAGCGATTATAATTAGTATTTTTTTTAATTTACCCATGAAATGATTTTTTAGCTTTTTATTAAGGTAGAAAAATGAGCTTTTTATTTTTGAATTTAAAATAACAACTATTTTTTAATGTATTTAGGAACAAGCACAAATTATACAATCATTTGATTTAATTATATAACTTTTGTGGACTAGTAATTGTTTTACTTTGCTCTACTAATTATTATCAAATATTTAAATTATGAAAGCATTATATTTTGCCTTACTATCGTTAGCTATTGTTTCTTGTCAAAATGCTGGGAAAATGGATGTTCAAGCAGCTAAAGAGGCTACAGTAGATTCTATGAAAGTTGTTTTAGAAAAACAAAGAGTCATAGATTCTATGCAAGTTGAAATGGCTAGAGTTGAAGAAGCTCGTGTTGAAGAAGCAAAAATCGAAACTAAAAGAGAAGTTATTGTTGTTAATCAGCAAGCGCCAGCTTCGACTACAACAACTACAAGTTCTACTACTACCAAAAAGAAGGGTTGGAGTAACACAGCGAAAGGCGCAGTAATTGGTGCTGGAGTAGGTGCTGCAACGGGCGCAATTATTAGTAAGAAAAAAGGACAAGGAGCTATAATAGGTGGTCTTGCAGGAGCGGGAGTAGGTGCTGGAACTGGAGCTATAATTGATGGAAAGAAAAACAATTAAGTTTAGAGTAATACGATATAAAGAGTGTTTGAATTACTTAGTAATTCAAACACTCTTTTTTTTTGCTCAATAGGAATCCATATTGTTGATTATTTCATTTGCCTTTACCTTGATTTTATATAATTCTTCAGGACTCATTTTATGTAATAAATTAAGCATCATTCCCATTCTTTGATTCCCTTTAAAGTATTCTTTTTTATCATCTAGAAAATTCCAATATAAGCTATTAAAAGGACAAGCTTTGTCTCCAAATTTCTCTTTCACATTATAGTAGCACTTACTACAATTATTACTCATCTTATTAATATAACTTCCTGACGAAACATACGGTTTAGTTGCAATAATTCCACCATCTGCATATTGTGACATGCCTCGCGTATTAGGCATTTCAACCCATTCTATAGCATCAATATACACTCCTAAATACCAAGCGTCCACTTCATCAGGATGAATCTGTGTCAATAGTGTAAAATTCCCAATTATCATCAAACGCTGAATGTGGTGCGCATAAGCGTCATCTAAACTTTGATTGATAGCATGGCTCAAACAATTCATCTTTGTTTTTCCATTCCAGAAAAATTGAGGTAATTTATTGGTGTTATTCAGGACATTAATTTTGGCATAATTCGGCATTTCTTTCCAATAAATTCCACGAATGTATTCTCGCCAACCTAAAATTTGGCGAACAAATCCTTCTACTTGGGAAATAGAAATTTCTGTTTCATTTTCATGAAAATGATAAATTATGCATTGAATAACTTCCTTTGGCGAAAGCATTTTCGTATTCATGGCAAATGACAAACGGGAATGAAAAAGAAATTTTTCGTCAGTATGCATGGCATCTTCGTAGTCGCCGAAATGTTTTAGTAAATTTTTGCAGAAATACTCTAATACAACCAAACATTGTTCGCGAGATGTGGGCCAGCTAAAATTTTGTAAATCAACATTGCCAAAAGTGAGAATGCCAGCTTTTTTGATTTGTGAAACTACTTCCGAAACATCTGTATGAAAATTTTTCTCGGAAGGAACTGGAACTTCTCCTTTATATTTTTTACGATTATCAGCATCAAAATTCCATTGATTCCCCAATGGAGCTGAATCATCCATCAACACATAATGCTTTTTACGCATGTTTCGATAGAAATTTTCCATTAATAATAATTTCTTACCTTTAAAAAAATCCGTTAGTTCGTTTCGAGTGGTATAAAAGTGCTCCGAATCAAAAACTTCACAATGAATTTTTAAACGACTACAAATTGATTTTAATTGTTCGTCTAATCGATATTCGTCTGGAAGTTGATATTCGAACTTCTCGATTTTATATTTTTCAATGCACAAAAAAATAATTTTTTCTAAATCCTGTGGATTGTTAGTATCGTTAATATGAAAATAAGTTACTTGATGTCCTAATTTTTTTATGGTTGTATAAAAATTCCTCATTGATAGAAAAAAACCAACAACTTTCTGGATATTATGTTTCGCATAATCCGTTTCCTGACGCATTTCGGCTAAAACATAAATGGTGTTTTCGTCGATATGTTGAAACCAAGAGTGCTGTAAATTCAACTGATCACCAAGAATTAATCGCAGTTTTCTCATTTTTACTTTTTAGGAAATGGTGTAGTTGGGATTTCTTGACGAGCATATTCAAAACGCTCTATTAATTTGGGTAAACAATACCCATCAAGTCCATTTAGAGCCACAACATTTCCTTTGTCAATTTGTAGCCAACCATCTTTATGCTCTAATTCTTCCTCGAAAAATAAATTTTCAATGGATGCAATGACATGAATAGTATCATTTTCTTTAATGTAATATTCATTCACATATTTGCAATACAATTGCACAGGACTGCCTTTTACAAATGGAACTTTAATGCCGTTTTTATATTCTTCTTGTAAGTTTGTTTTATCAAATTCAGAAATCCCCAGTTCATAATTTGCTGATGTATGATGCGCATCCTCAATCATATCAGCCGTAATGTGATTTACTGTAAAAAAGCCAGTCTCTTTTATATTCTTGTACGTGTCTCTTGGTACCGTTGTAGGACGCATAATAAATCCTATCATCGCCGGATTGCTTCCTAAATGTGTTACACTGCTAAAAATAGCAACATTTGAGTTTCCCTCAACAGATTTTGTAGCAAGTAGATTGGCAGATTTATAACCTGTGCAAGAATTGATTAAATTTAATCTTTCGATTTTCTCCATCTGAGAAATACCATCTCTAGAAATGTGTTTCATAATTTTTTAATTTAAAGCAAATATACTTTTTGTTTAATTAATTTTAAAATAAATTAAACAAAAAATAATGCAGCTATTATGAATAATTTTTTACTTTTGTTTCTTTTTTGGGCATTATAGTTAATACTTTAAAATCCTATATATTTGTTTTTCAATTTATTTAAAGATGAAGATATTTAAAAGAGCACTTCTCCTTGTACTTTTATTAGTAATTATTTTATGTATTACTGTATTTGCCTACGCACTATATTTAAAACCAAAATATGAAGGCGAATTAGAATTAAATGTGATTCAGAAGGAGACAACAGTGTACTTTGATGAATTTGGAGTGCCACACATTTACGCTAATAATTCTAAGGATGCAATGGTGGCGTTAGGTTATGTGCATGCACAAGACAGATTGTGGCAAATGGAAGTGATGCGTCGTATAGCGCCCGGAAGACTTTCAGAAATTTTTGGATCAGTCACTTTAAAAAACGATCAGTTTTTTGCTGGACTCGGAATAGAAGAGGCTTCTGCAAAAGCAATTGCTTCATTAGATACAAATAGTCCTGAATATCAATTAGCAATGTCCTATCTAGAAGGAATCAATAAATATCTCGACGAAGGAAAAACTCCAATTGAGTTTAGTATTCTTGGAATTACAAAAGAAAAATTTTCTATAAAAGACGTTTACAATATTTTTGGTTACATGTCTTTCAGTTTTGCCATGGCTCAAAAATCAGATCCGCTAATGACTGATATTCGTAATAAATACGGAATTGAATATCTTAAGGATCTAGGAATTGATGGATCATTTAATACCACTAAAATCAAAAATGCAAAGAATAGTTCGCAGCAATATGCCGCTATTTCAAAAACAGTAGCTGCAATTTTAGATCAATCGCCAGTTTCTCCTTTTGTTGGAAGCAACAGTTGGGTAATAAGTCCTAAGAAAACTAAAAATGGAAAAGTGATTTTTGCTAATGATCCTCATATTGGCTTTTCTCAACCCGGAACTTGGTACGAAGCACATATTGTAACTCCTGATTTTGAGTTGTACGGTTCGTATTTAGCGGGAACTCCCTATCCTTTATTAGGGCATAATCGTGACTATGCGTATGGTTTGACAATGTTTGAAAACGATGATGTTGATATGTACCAAGAACAAAATAATCCTAAGGATAGTAACTCCTACAAAACGCCTAAAGGTTATAGTGCTTATGAGATTCGTAAAAAAACAATTAAGGTAAAGGATTCTACTGACGTCGTTTTTAACGTAAAAGTAACAAGACATGGCCCAGTTATGAATGATTTGATCGATGGTTTAAAAAAGGATAAACCTGTATCTATGTCATGGATTTACACGCAACAACCCATACATATTTTAGAAGCAGTTTACACACTGTCGCACGCTAAAGGTATTTCAGATTTTCACAGAGGAGTTTCATTAATTGCCGCTCCTGGACTGAATGTTATGTACGGCGATGCTAAAGGAAATGTCGCTTGGTGGGCAACTGGAAAATTGTACAAACATGACCAAGGTGTAAACACTAACTTTATTTTAGATGGTGCTAGTGGCAAAGATGATATTAAGGAATACTTGGATTTCTCCAAAAATCCTTCGGCTGAAAACCCAAGCTGGAATTATGTCTACTCTGCGAATAATCAGCCTGAAGCTATCGATGGTTTTAATTATCCCGGCTATTACCTTCCAGAAGATCGTGCTAAAAGAATTACTCAATTATTAAATCCAAAATCAGATTGGGACATAGCTGCAGTAGGAAAGATGCTTTATGATAATACATCACCAGTTGCTCCAGATGTTGTTAAAAATTTACTCGAAAATTTAAATGATAAATCACTCTCTCAAAACGAAAAACAAGCAGTAGAGATATTAAAAAATTGGAAAGGTTCGAATAATTTGTACGATATAGCGCCTACAATTTACAATAAATGGATTTTTAATTATTTAAAAAACACGTTTGAAGATGAATTAGTTGCTGAGAATTTTAAACAATTTTTAGGAACGCATGTTGTAAAACAGTTAATAGCAAATCAAATTAAAAACGAAAAATCACCTTGGTGGGACGATATAAATACCAAAAATAGTAAAGAAACGAGAAGTCAAATCATATCAAAATCGTTCACTGAATCGATTGTAGCGTTAGATAAGCAATTAGGAGATAAAGTAACTGATTGGACTTGGAACAAAGTTCATACACTAGAGCATGAACATCCATTAGGGAAAGTTGCTGCTTTACGAAGCATTTTTAATGTTGGTCCTTTTGAGGTTTCAGGATCTATGGAGGTAATCAACAACTTGTTTTTTGATTTTACAGCGGATGGAAATTACAAAGTAAAAGGTGGTCCATCAACGAGGCGAATTGTAGATTTCTCAGATATTGAAAACAGTTGGAGTGTTTTACCTACGGGACAATCTGGAAACCCATTTAGTGCGCATTACAAGGATCAAGCTGATTTGTATAATGCTGGTAAATTCAGGCGCATGATGTTGAATAAAGAAGAGATTGTTAGGACTTCAACAAAATTGGTGTTTAAACCTAGTAAAAAGTAATCGCTTTTAAAGTCTGTAAATTAATTAATTAGTACTTTCGCATAACTTTTTAAAGTAAATTAATGCAAAATTCAAAAAAAATAGCTGTTGTAGGATCTGGTTTAGTCGGTTCATTACTCGCTATTTATCTTCGTAAAGCTGGACATCAAGTACACGTTTATGATAGAAGTCCAGACATCAGAAAAATACAGTTTTCGGGTCGTTCGATTAATTTAGCAATGTCAAACCGTGGTTGGAAAGCATTAGATGCTGTGGAAATAGGGGATACTATACGTGAAATAGCAATTCCTATGGATAAGCGTGCTATTCATCTTGTTGACAAGCTTAATTTTCAAAATTACGGGCAAGAAGGAGAATCAATTTATTCTATTTCGAGAGGAATTTTGAATAGAAAAATGATTGATTTGGCGGAAGCCGCAGGAGCTGAATTCTTTTTCGAACAAAAAATTTGGGATGTTTCTCTTGATGATGCCACACTACATAGCGGTGAAACGGAGCGTGGTGCATGGGAAGATAAAAAATACGATATCGTTTTTGGTGCTGATGGTGCGTTTTCAAGAATTCGTCATCGCATGCAACGTCAAAGTATGTTTGATTACTCTCAGGAATTTTTACCTATTGGCTATAAAGAATTAAACATTCCTGCTAATGCTGACGGAACTCATAAATTAGATAAAAACTCTTTTCATATCTGGCCTCGCGGTGAGTACATGTTAATTGCTTTACCTAATTTAGACGGTAGTTTTACCTGTACTTTATTTATGCCATTCACGGGTGAAAACTCCTTTGAATCGTTGAGTAATAAAGCAGCGGTGGAAGCTTTTTTTGTAAAAAATCTACCGGATACAATTGATGTAATTCCAAAATTAGCTGATGATTTCTTCAAAAATCCAACAAGTACATTGGTAACTATGAAATGTTTTCCATGGACATACAAGGATAAAGTAGCTTTAATAGGCGATGCTAGCCACGCCATTGTTCCATTTTATGGTCAAGGAATGAATGCCGGTTTTGAAGATATTACAGTGATTTATGAAATGATGGAAAAGTATGGAGACGATTGGGAAACTATTTTCTCTGAATATCAAAAATCACGCAAACCAAACGCTGATGCCATTGCAGAGCTTTCGTATCGCAATTTTATGGAAATGAGCTCTAAAACTGCTGATGAAAATTTTCTTTTACAAAAGAAAATCGAAAAGTTATTCTCAGATAAACATCCAGAAAAGTGGATTCCGTTATACAGTCGCGTAACCTTTAGTGATCGTCCTTATTCTGAGGCTTTAGCAATAGGAGATTATCAAAACGAAATAATGGAGGAGGTTTTGAAATTGAAGGATATTGATAAAATTTGGGATTCAGAAGCAGTTGAAAACAAGATTTTAGAATTATTAAAGTAGAAAGTAGATTGACGATAATAGAATCAAATGATTAAGTATTTCAATAAATAAAATGAGCGCGACAACCTATCGCGCTCATTTTATTTTAACAACGTATTTATGAAGCACAAAAATTGCTTTTAGGAGAGATTATTCTCTATGAACTTTATTAAAATCAAAAGCCGGTGTGCATATAGCAATATATTCACAAGGGTTTTCAAAAGGATTAGAGTATTGAACTCGAGTTTGAGCTTCAATTTTTATGGATTCACCTGCTTCTAAAACAATTATTTCATCCTCTATTATAAATTGTTTTTTACCGGAAATAATATAAGTATATTCTGCAAACTCGGGTGTTTGAAACGGTTCTGACCAGTTTGGCGGTGCAATCATGTGAGCAATAGATATTTCTTTATTTCCTGTCGTAGGAATTCCATGATATTCTTCGATTAATTTTCCATCGGTGGTAGGAACTATAAAAGGACTTTTTTGTATGAAATACTTTTTCATTTTATATTATTTTCATTAATACCCTCGTGAAATTTGATTGTATAAAGGCATTAAAAATTCTATTTTTTAAACATTTTGCTTAATACACCGAAAGCCCCTCTAATAAAAGTGGCACTAGTTAATACTTTTAGAACTGATTTTCCAACTACAGTTGCCGTACTTGGCTCTTGAGTTTGTTTTTTTTCAGTCTGCTTTTTTTCTAACTCTTCAGCAACTTCATCTTCCGCTAGGGAGATTTTTTTATTAAGCATCTCATAAGCACTTTCGCGATCAATGAGTTCGCTATATTTTTTTACTAATTTCGATTTGTTGTTAATTTCCTGAATCTCACTTTCAGTTAAAACATCCATTCTACTCATAGGAGCTCGCATCATTGTAGCTGCAAGCGGAGTTGGTATTCCTTTTTCATTCAACGCAGTCACCAGTGCTTCTCCTATTCCGAGGCTAGTCAGTACTTCATCTGTCTTGTAATATTGAGACGTAGGATAATTATCTGCTGTTTGCTTAATTGCTTTTCTATCATTGGCAGTAAAAGCTCTTAATGCATGTTGGATTTTTAAACCTAATTGCGCTAATACACCACTGGGTATATCCATTGGGTTTTGAGTAATAAAGTATATTCCTATTCCTTTCGAACGAATTAATTTTACAATAGTTTCTATTTGTTCCAATAGAACTTTGCTAGCTTCGTTAAAAATTAAGTGGGCTTCGTCGATGAAAATAACAAGTTCCGGTTGGTCAGAATCTCCTTTTTCAGGCATTTGTTGGTAAATCTCAGCTAACAAACTAAGCATAAATGTAGAGAATAACTTCGGTTTGTCTTGGATATCAGTAAGTCTAATGATGCTTACGTACCCTTTTCCGTCTCTGTCAATTCGCATTAAATCATCAATATCAAATGACATTTCCCCAAAGAAAAGATCAGCGCCTTGTTGCTCGAGTTCGATTATTTTTCGAAGAATTGTTCCGGTTGTCGAAGTAGAAATCTTACCGTAATCTTGTTCAATTTCGGCTTTTCCTTCTTCAGTAATATAATTGATAACTTTCTTTATATCCTTTAAATCGAGTAATGGCATTTTGTTGTCATCGCAATATTTGAAAATGACAGAAATCACACCCGCTTGAGTATCATTAAGATTTAAGATTCTTGAAAACAATATGGGTCCAAACTCAGATATCGTAGCACGAAGACGAACTCCATTTTGTTCAGATAGCGTCAACAGCTCGACTGGAAAACTAGCTGTAGTGTAAGGAATGTTTATTTTAGCATGACGTTCGGTAATAAAAGATTTTTCTTCGCCTTGCATCGCAATTCCACTAAAATCTCCTTTTATATCCATCATTAAAACAGGAATTCCAAAACTAGACAATTGTTCTGAAAGTACTTGAATGGTTTTAGTTTTTCCAGTTCCAGTAGCACCCGCAATTAAGCCATGGCGATTCAGTGTTTTTAATGGAACTTTCACTGTCGCATTAGGTAAAGCTTCTCCTTCTAGTATGGCCCCACCCAAAATAATGCTTTCACCTTTGAAATTATATCCATCTGAAATATATGTAACGAAATCCTCTTTTCTGCTCATAATTGCTTAATTTTATAATACACGCAAGATATTATATTTTTTTTTAAGTAACAATTTTAGTGCATACTGCAGTTTTAATGCTTTTCTATTACTTATATGATAAATTAATAGTTTCTTGATTTGAGTTGCTGATATTAGATTATTATGTAATTTACTCATAAATTAGTAAATTAAATTTTGTGATTTATTAGATTGCTTTATATATATTGCTATATGTGTAATGGAAATACCTGAAATGGGATCCTGAAAAAAAAATTAATTGTAATTAAATAAAAAAAAGTTTTTTTATTTGAACTAAAAATATAAATTTGCTCCACTACAAGTTTTATATAACTAAGATAATTTATTAAAAAACTATTAAAATTTAAAAAAAATGGCAAACGTTAAAAAAGAAAAAAGTACAAACGGTGGAGGAATGGTTTCTGGAATCATTATTGTTGCTTGTATTCTAGTTGGGGTATTAATTTGGAAATTTGTGATGGGTGATCCTTCAAACTTTGAAGGCGGTAATATCGAGACAGGGGTACCATTGAATACTTTAGGTCAAGTTTATCATGGAGGTGCGATTGTGCCAGTATTATTAGGGATGTTATTAATGGTTCTTGTATTTTCTATTGAAAGATATGCTGTAATTTCTAAAGCAGCTGGTAAAACTAAATTAGATAGCTTTATGACTAAGATACAGGCTAGTATCAAATCTGGTCAAATTGAAGAGGCTATCGAGGCTTGTGATAAACAACAAGGTTCAGTTGCAAATGCAATTAAATCAGCTCTAATCAAATATCAAGAAGTTAAAAAAGAAGGATTTAATAGTGAAGAAGCTTCAGAGACTATTCACAAAGAAATTGAAGAAGCAACTTCTCTTGAAATGCCAATGTTACAAAAGAACATGACAATTATCTCGTCATTAGTTTCTTTAGGTACACTTATTGGGTTGTTAGGAACAGTATCAGGTATGATTAAAGCGTTTGGTGCATTAGCTTCTGCTGGAACTCCAGATCAAGCTGCACTTGCAAGTGGTATTTCTGAAGCACTTATTAATACTGCAACAGGTATTGGAACTTCAGCTGTAGCAATTATCTCTTACAATTTCTTTACATCTAAAATTGATGATTTAACATATTCAATTGATGAGGCTGCGGTATCTATCGTAAGTACTTACAGAAGATTCAGAGGAAGTTTGAAGCAATAATTTTTGATAATTTTTATCAAATAAAAAACAAAAAGAATGGCTAAAATAGCAATAAAGAAAAATCCGGGATCTACAGATATGACAGCGATGTGTGATGTAGCGTTCCTTTTACTTACCTTCTTTGTAATGACTTCAACGGCAAAAATTCCCGAAGCTTTGCCTGTAGATACTCCTGCTTCAACAGTTCAGACTAAATTGCCTGAAACTGATTTGGCTACATTAACTGTAGGTAAAGGGAAAGTGTTCTTTGATTTGAAAGGAAAAGAAGTGCGCGCAAAAACTTTAGAGTTGATGGCTACACAGTATGGTGTTACTTTTACTGAAGAGGATAAACTTACGTTTTCAAGGATGGATGATTTTGGTGTGCCAATTCTTAATCTAAAGCAAATCATCGAAATGAAGGCTTCAGATAGAAGCAAGGCAGGTCAACCTGGAATTCCTACAGACTCTCTCAACAATCAATTGAAGGATTGGGTTCGTAATGCAAGATTAGCAAATATCGAGATTAACGATAAAGAGTTGCAAATTGCTATAAAAGGGGATGCAAAAGAAGAATATCCAGCCATTAGAAAAGTGATGGATATTTTGCAAGATCAAAAAATCAATAGCTTTAGTTTAGTTACTGGTTTAAGAGGAAAAGATTTTTAATAAAAAAAATACACTAAAATGGCTGAATTAAATACCGGCGACGGTGGAGGCAAGAAAGGTGGTAAAGTAAGAAGTCAAAAACTAAACTCTAAAGTAGATTTAACTGCTATGGTGGATTTAGCTTTCTTACTAATTACATTCTTTATGTTAACCACATCCTTGTCTAAACCTCAATCGATGAGCTTGGGTTTGCCAGATAAAGATCCAACTAAAGATAATGTGGATATGAAAGTGGACGAAAATCGTACCATGACTATTCTATTAGGTGATAACAATAAGTTGGTTTATTACGTAGGTTTATTAGCTACTCCAATTGCGGGGCCTAAAGATTTAACTTACGGAAAAGATGGAATTCGTAAAGAATTGTTGTCTAGGCAAAAATCAGTTTTGGCATATTCTGCAGGTTTAGGTAAACCTAAAAACGGACTGATTGTAATTATTAAACCAAGTAAGAAAGCAAATTACAAGAATTTAATTGACATACTTGATGAAATGGCAATTGTTGGTGTTGGAGATTTTGGTAATTACGCAATTGTTCCTGAGTTTTCTCCTGAAGAACAAAAATTGTTAGAAGGAAAAAAAGAGTAATCTTATTTCCTAATAACCTAATAATTAAGAAAAATGAAATTAGACATATTAAAAAACCAATGGCTTGATATCGTATTTGAGGGGCGTAACAAAAGTTATGGGGCTTATCAATTAAGACAAACCAACAGGAAAACCACTATTAAAGCGCTTATCATTGGTGCAATATTTTTTAGTGTTGCTGTTGCTGCGCCGCTTATCATAAACTTGATTCCGAAAGGCGAGGAAAAAGAAATTGACAGGGACATTAAGATAACTGCAATTAAATTGCCTCCTAAGGAAGAGAAGCCTAAATTAAACCTTCCGCCACCGCCACCACCAGCACCTAAAGTTGATGTGGTTAAGTTTGTGAAGCCAGTAGTGGCAAAAGCAAATGAGGTTACGGAAGAGCCGCCAAAAATTGTTGAAGTTAAAAACAAAACAATTGGTGCTGATAATACTAAAGGAGATCCTGATGCAGTATTAACTGTTGAGCCAGTTGGAACTGGTAAGGCTGCAGTAGTTGAGGCTGCTGATGATAATCAAATCTATAACACAGCAGGAATTGAGGTTAAACCTGATTTCCCAGGTGGTATTGAGAAATTCTATAAATTTGTGGGTAGTAATTATCAAACACCAGAAGAAGAAGGTCTTAAAGGTAAAGTTTACGTTACTTTTGTTGTTGAAAAGGATGGTTCTTTAACAGATATCAAAGTTATTAGAGATATAGGTTACGGAACTGGAAAAGAAGCAATCCGTGTTTTGAAAAAATGTCCAAAATGGACACCGGGAGAGCAGAACGGTAAAAAGGTAAGAGTACTTTATTCACTACCTATTACGATTCAATCTGCAGAATAATGTTGAATAAAATATCAAATAATAGTAAGAAGAAATCGCTTAAAGAGCGATTTCTTCTTGTTTTAGGAATTTTGTTTTTTCTAGTTTATTTCGTTTTAGGTTTATTTATTATATTTATGGATAATTTTCCTTTAGCAATGACGTTTCCGTATAGAGTAGCTTTTGGAATTATATTAATCACTTATGCAGCGTTCCGATTTTTCAGAATAATTAATGATAATAAAAACTAGGTATGAGAAAATTTACTAATCTTCCTTATTTTGCTTTAATCTTAATGGCGGTTGTCGTTTTTATTTTTTCTTGTAATCAAAAAGAAAATTCAAAGAAAAAGGAAACTGTTTTGAAAGGGAATGTAACTATTTATGTAGATGAAACATTGACTCCAATTATTGAAGCTCAAGCGGAGGTGTTTGAAAATAAATATCCAGCTACGATAAAATTAGTTTCAAAGTCAGAATCTGAAACGCTTAATTCCTTGTTTAATGAAAAGAGTGCCATTGCAATTTTGTCCAGAAATTTGACTCCAGAGGAGATTAAGATATTTGAACAAAGAAAAATTAATCCTAAAATAACTCCTTTTGCTACCGATGGAGTAGCGTTTATAATTAATAAAAATAGTGCAGATTCTCTGGTAGCTTTAAAGGATATTATTAGTTTTGTGCAAGGAAAAAACACTCCTTCAATTAAAGGATTGGTGTTTGATAATCTTAATTCAAGTACATTGAGATATGTTAATGCACTTGCTGGAATAGAAAGAAGTAGTCAAAAAGGAATATTCTCCTTTAAAACTAATGATGAAGTTATAAAGTACGTATCAGAAAATGATAATATGATTGGGGTTGTGGGTGTTAATTGGCTTTATGAGCCAAAACCAGGAATGAAAAAATATGTTGAAAAAGTAAATACTTTAAGAGTAAAAGGTCTTTCAGGTGACGCATCTTTTTTGCCAACACAAAATGATATAGCAGAAAAGAAATATCCTTTGGCACGTGATTTGTATATAATAAATTGTCAGGGTTATTCTGGTTTAGGTATGGGTTTCGCCTCTTTTATAGGGGGAGATATTGGACAAAGAATAATTTTGAAATCAGGGTTGGTACCTGTTAGAACTCCAGGAAGAAAACTTTTAATAAAGACAAAATCTAAAGATGATGAAAATTAAATTAAATACAATGAATATAAGTAAATTTACATTAGGTGTTGCATTATTTGCTTCTGCAATATCAGTTCAAGCGCAAGATATTAACCAAGCTAAAAGAGCAATTGATGCTGAGCAATATGAAAGTGCAAAATCATTATTGAAATCAATTATTAAAGAAAAGCCTTCAAATGGAGAGGCGTTTTTTACTTTGGGGAATGTATATTTAACGCAAAAAGTACAGGATTCAGCAAAATTATATTTTCAAAATGGGCTAAGTGTTTCGGATAAAGGTCTTTTGAACAATATCGGTCTTGGTCAAATGGATCTAGACGCTAATAACAGTGCTGCAGCTCAAGCTAAATTTGCTTTGGTAACTAAAGAAATGAGAAAAAAGGATTTTCAAGAATATATTTATATAGGTAGAGCTTATATTAATGCTGAAAAACCTGATTATAAAAGTGCTATTGACATTTTGAATAAGGCAGTAGCAATTAATTCATCTGATGCTCAATTACAATTAACTTTGGGTGATGCTTATTACGGTAATGGAAAGCAAAATGAGGCTTATGTGGCTTACAGGAATGCATTCCAAGCTGATAATACTTTGTTAAGAGCTAAAATGCAATTAGGTGTTTTGTTAAAAGGTGCTAAATCATACGATGAAGCTTTAAAAGCTTACAACGAAGTGATCGCAATTAATCCTAATTACGGCCCTGTTTATAGAGAGCTAGCTGAAACGTATTATAAGATTGCACGTAATAAACCGTCTCAAGCCGCAGCTAATTATAAAACTGCAATGGGGTATTATGATAAATACATGTCATTAACGGATTATTCTATTCATTCAAGAATGCGTCGTGCTGACTTTATGATTCTAGTGGAGGATTATGTAGCGTTAGAGGTTGAAGCGAATAAGATGATTGAATTGGACAAAGTTAATCCAAGAATCTATCGTTATTTAGGTTACGCAGCATACAAAAACGGCAATGTTGATTTGGCTATTAAGTCGCTTGAAAATTTTATTAATTCACCAGGAAATAAGGCAATTGCATTAGATTATTTATATTTGGGTTTGACTAAAATAAAAAAAGGAACAAGCGCTGATGGATCATCAATCGAGGCTGCTGCTTTGCAAGCAGGTCTAGTTGATATTAAAAAAGCTATCGAAATGGAACCGTTAGCAGTGCAAGATCTTAGTGAAGTGGGTAAAAATATGTTCTCTAAAAAACTTTATAGCGAAGCTGCTGCTTTATTTGAGTTTGGAGCAAATACTAAAGAGTCTACAACTTTTCTTGATGACAATATTTACTATGGTCTAGCGTATTATTATGCAAATGTTTATAAGGCAAAAGATGCTAAAGTAGATACAGTAGCGTTGGAAAAATCAATTGTTGCTTTCAATAAAGTTTTAGAAGCTTCTCCAAGCTACTTAGAAGCTTATCTGTATTTAGCAAGAACAAACAGATTGCTTGACAAAGATGATGCAATGGTTAAAAACTATGAAGATTACGTTGCTAAAACAATGGAGGCAGGTGCTGAAGAGGTAGCGAAAGATGCAGTGAAGGCAAAAATAATTGAATCTTACAATAATATAGCTGCTAGTTATGCTAATACTGATAAAGCTAAGGCTATTGAATATTTCAACAAAACATTAGCACTAGATGCTGCTAATACTTATGCTAATGAATCAATCAAGATTTTAAAATAATATAATTTTTTATAATTAAAAAACCGGTAGTTGTCTAACTACCGGTTTTTTTTATGTCTGTTGTTTTCAAGGGTAACTTTGTTTGTCTTTTTTAGAGTTGTGGGACATTAGTATTTGTAAGTTTACTTCACTTCATACTAAAATTTATCAAATTACTCAGTGTTTTCAATTTCTCTCCTTTTCTAATTAACTATCTTTGCACTTTAAATTTAATAAATGTTATCAAAAGAAGTACAGTTAGAAGTTAACAAAGGAGCAATGTTACCCTTAATGGAAGAGTTCTATACTATTCAAGGTGAAGGATTTCACACTGGTACAGCGGCATACTTCATTAGAATTGGTGGGTGTGATGTAGGTTGTCATTGGTGTGATGTTAAGGAAAGTTGGAACGCGGAGCTGCATCCGCCTACAGGAATTGATTTAATAGTTAGTAATGCAAGTAAGTATTCTGAAACTGTTGTTGTTACTGGCGGTGAACCGTTAATGTGGGACATGAACTTGCTGACTCAAAGGTTAAAAGAGCAAAATCTTAAAGTACATATTGAGACTTCAGGAGCTTATCCTCTATCTGGTACTTGGGATTGGATTTGTTTGTCACCAAAGAAAAATAAACTACCTACAGAAACAGTTTATGAAAACGCTCACGAGTTGAAGGTAATTATTCATAATAAGCATGATTTTATTTTTGCTGAAGAACAAGCAGAGAAAGTAAATTCTAAGGCTATTTTGTTTTTGCAACCAGAGTGGAGTAAAAATGATGAAATGACGCCACTAATTGTAGATTACGTAATGAAAAATCCAAAATGGCGCGTTTCATTACAAACGCATAAATATTTAAATATACCGTAAAAAAGATTATATTTGGTTATAAAAAACTATAACCAATGAAAAAAGTATTTTTAACTTTCGCATTAATTTTTCTAGCGAATATGGCAAGCGCTCAAGACTCTTTTAAAGCTGACGCGTTGAAAGTAATCGAACTGTCCGGAGCTGCTGGGCCAATGCAAATGGCAAAGGAACAGATTTTGCAAAGTATTCCAGAAGCAAAAAAGATGGAGTTCTCTAAAGATTTCGATGCGTCTTTACCAGCTTTGTATGCTAAATTAGCGACAATTTACATGCAAACTTATTCGGCAGAAGACGTAAAAGCAATGCTAGCCTTTTATGAGTCGCCAGTAGGAAAAAAAATTTCAGCTTCGGCTGGAGATCTTTTTAAGAAATCAACTGCACCTGGTCAAGAATGGGGAGCGGATTTACAAGCTATGATGATGAAGTATATGCAGTAATTAAAATAGACAGATAAAAAAGCCCAAATTGAAAAATTTGGGCTTTTTTATGCTATATAAAATTGCTGAAGGATTAGTTTTTATCGAACAGTTTTAAAATTGGAATAGTTAGATATAGCGGGAATATAAATTGGTTGATTAGAAAAGTGTTATTTTAGTGCTTGTACCTTCTTTAATAGGAACAGCTGTAAGTTAGCCTTTTGTTCTTATCATTTTTATTTTTATAAAGTCAAACACGCTAAGTAATCGTAATGCTCTCCTTCAAGTACTAATTCGCATTGCAGTCCATTTGCGAAAGCCGCATTTTGTAAAGTATTGTAATCAAGATATAGCCAAGGAAACGAATCTTCTTTTTCTCCCTTATAACTAAGTGTAAATTGCAACTCGCCATAATAACCATTTGCGGGTATTTCATAAGCGCCGTCTTCATCTGCATCAAACATGTATATGATATCAGAACTGTCAATCAAAATTTGTCCATTTGGTTTTAATAAGTTTTTTAGTTTTTGTAAGTATTGAGTTGTATTTTTCAAATTTCCAAAAATACCAGTTCCATTCATTAGTAATAAAACGGTATCATATTTATTATCTGAGGCATCAGAATCCATTTCGAGAATGTTTTGAACTTGAACGTTTAATAAGCCTCTAAGTTTACAGGCCGCAACAGCATTGTTAGATATATCTATCGAATGGACTTCAAGATTTTTTTCGTTTTGTAAATACAAACTGTGTATTCCAGCTCCACAACCCACGTCTAGCACTTTGCCATTTGCAAGTTGTAATGCTTTCTGTTCTAATTTTGGCATTTCTTTGAAGGATCGAAATAAATAGGCAACAGACATTTCGTCCTCTTCAGATATCGTCGTTTCAGTTATCAAATTCTCTGGAGCGTTATTGGTTTGGTAGTCGAGAATGGCTTTGCCAAAAAGATCTTTCATAGTTTCAATGGGAGGATTGCTAAAATCTATCCTCTTTATTTGTTATTATTTTATATTTAGAGCATGAAGTGATTACTTTTGTAGAATCAACTTTAATATTAAAAATTGAAACCTACTTTAAACGAACTTCCGAAAGAAGCCAAAGATAAGCATATCGAAAACAAAAAGTATTTTGATAAGCTAAAAAAGAAGACACCAAAAAATTTAGATTATGTAATGCAGGATCTACACAATGCTGAATTTAAAAAAACAGATTGTTTAAAATGTGCTAATTGTTGTAAAACGACTGGTCCGTTATTTACCTCTGCTGATATTGAGCGTGTTTCCAAGTATTTAAAACAAAAGCCACAACAATTTATCGAACAATATTTAAGAATCGATGAAGATCAGGATTATGTGTTGCAAAGTGTTCCGTGTTCCTTCTTAGACCAAGATAATACGTGTTTCATATACGATGTGCGACCAAAGGCCTGTAGAGAATTTCCGCATACTGATAGAAAAAAGTTTCAGCAAATCACGGATCTTACTTTAAAGAATGTAGGTATATGTCCAGCAGCTTTTAATATTGTCGAAGAAATGAAAAAAAAACTACCACTTTAGATTTAAAGTATGGTGCTGAATTAGTTTCTAATTCCTTCTGCAACTCTTGACTTTTATTCTAGGAAATTAAATTTTATTAATGTCAATTAGTGTAATTCGTGTTTTAGAAGTATTTTTGGCGAAAGCCCTATACTAAGCGGTTTAAATTATAATTAAATACATAGCCCACATTGAATTTAGAATACTTCATAGCCAAACGACTTATTACATCTAAGGATTATAAAAGCAGTATTTCTGCTCCGATTATTAAAATTGCAATTTCGGCAATTGCCATTGGTATGGTTATGATGATTGTTTCAGTAGCTACAGGTATTGGGTTACAACAAAAAATCCGAGAAAAGGTATCGGCATTTAATGGGCATATTGTTATTTCAAATTATGATAATAACCAATCTGAAGTCACTTTAGTTCCTATCTCTACTAAACAAAGTTTTTACCCTAATTTCACTTCAGTTCCAGGAATAAGTCACATTCAAGCCATTGCTACTAAAGCAGGAATAATTAGAACTGAAACGGCTTTTGAAGGGATCGTACTCAAAGGTGTTGGTAAAGATTATAAATGGAATAATATTAAAGAATACTTAGTCTACGGAAAGCTTCCTGATTTCTCAAAAGAAGTAAATCAAGACGTCGTTATTTCGCAATTCCTCGCAAATCGACTAAATCTTAAGGTCGGTGATTCCTTTAATACGTTCTTCATAAAAGAAGAACAAAATAAATTGCCTCTTAGTCGCCGTTTTAGAATTACAGGAATTTTCAATTCAGGATTTCAAGAATTTGATGCTACGTATATAATAGGTGATATAAGGCATTTGCAACGAATTAATAAATGGAGCAATGATGAAGTTGGAGCATTTGAAGTATTTGTAAATGATTTTGATAATATTAAAGAAACGGGTGAGCAAGTCTATGAGCAAACCTCTTCCACTTTAGATACAAAAACAATAATTGAAAAATACAGTTATATATTCGAATGGCTGCAGTTATTCGATTTTAATATCTTAGTCATTCTCGTTGTCATGATTCTCGTTGCAACAATCAACATGGTAGTGGCGCTGCTAGTTCTTATTTTGGAGCGCACTCAAATGATAGGAATATTAAAAGCGTTGGGTGCTGACAATTGGTCGGTACGAAAAATATTTCTTTACAATGCATTTTATTTAATAGTTAGAGGCCTCTTTTGGGGGAATCTCATCGGGATTTCGTTATTACTAATTCAACAACATTTCGGAATAATAAAACTCAATCCAGAAAATTACTATGTCAACCAGGCCCCCGTTTATTTAAATTTTGGTTATATTTTGGTACTTAACCTTCTTACAATAACAATATGTTTTTTGGTTTTGCTCATTCCTTCTTATATAATCACTAAGATTTCGCCAGTCAAAGCTATTCGTTATGATTAAGTTTTAATTTTTCTTAACATTTCCCTTTATAAAAGAGCAGCTAAAGCTAATTGAAATTTTAATTTCTTTTACAAAGTGTCGGGCTATTAGCCGCAAGTCCATGTCAAGTTTGATTCTGCTTTTCTAATCCCAATGCGATCCTGGGTTTAGAATCAGGGCTTATTGTTATTATTTGAAAATCAGGATCACTCCTATATATAAGGTATAGAGATAAAGCTTAAATTAATTATGCTCAATCATCGCTGATGGTTTCAGTCGTGGGCTGATCTACGGTTGGATTTCGTAGTAATAAGCGTTCGGGTACTTGCTATAAAAAGCGATACATAGGACTACTAGATATAGTAGGTATAAGAAGAAGCATAGGAGCGTGCCTAAAACAAGAACAATCAAATCAATCAAAAGACCCTACGGGACTAGTTCTTGCGTTATTTGAGTTACTCTATTTAAAGGGTAGCAATGATTAAGAAAAAAACTTTTCACTTCAAGCTTCAGGTTTAGAGCGGGTTAAAAAAAATGTTTTAAAATTTTTTAAAAAAGCGCTTAAAAAGTATTGAATAGTGTTTTAAACTCCCTACTTTTGCACCCGCAACAACGCAGGCGTTCTTTAAAATACTGACAAGCACATCAAATTAAGATTAGAAATTATTTTCTAAAAAAGATTTAAAAAAGCTTGTGAGATTCGAAAGTCCTTACTACATTTGCACCCCGCAAAACAAGCAAAGTTCCTTGACAGATTGATAAGAAAACCAGAAGAAAAGAGGGATAAAATTTCTCAAAAAAAACTTCAAATTTTTCTTGCCAGTTAAGAAAACAAGTTTTACTTTTGCAGCCGCTTCCAGAGACACACCATGTGAGTTGAACGAGGCGAAAAAAAACAAGAAGAACACGTTCCTAGACATATTGAATTGACAGCCGTCACGCTAACAAGCGTGACACAAGAATAAGAGTAATAGAATCGAAAGATTTGAATAACACCGATAGAATTGGAGTCGCATAATAATAGTCAAGCTTAGCTTGACGCACAATATACGATGAAGAGTTTGATCCTGGCTCAGGATGAACGCTAGCGGCAGGCTTAACACATGCAAGTCGAGGGGTATAGGTTTTCGGACCTAGAGACCGGCGCACGGGTGCGTAACGCGTATGCAATCTACCTTTTACAGCGGGATAGCCCAGAGAAATTTGGATTAATACCGCATAGTATAGCAGTTTCGCATGAAACCACTATTAAAGTCACAACGGTAAAAGATGAGCATGCGTCCCATTAGTTAGTTGGTAAGGTAACGGCTTACCAAGACTACGATGGGTAGGGGTCCTGAGAGGGAGATCCCCCACACTGGTACTGAGACACGGACCAGACTCCTACGGGAGGCAGCAGTGAGGAATATTGGACAATGGGCGCAAGCCTGATCCAGCCATGCCGCGTGCAGGATGACGGTCCTATGGATTGTAAACTGCTTTTATACGAGAAGAAACACTACTTCGTGAAGTAGCTTGACGGTATCGTAAGAATAAGGATCGGCTAACTCCGTGCCAGCAGCCGCGGTAATACGGAGGATCCAAGCGTTATCCGGAATCATTGGGTTTAAAGGGTCCGTAGGCGGTTTAGTAAGTCAGTGGTGAAAGCCCATCGCTCAACGGTGGAACGGCCATTGATACTGCTAGACTTGAATTATTAGGAAGTAACTAGAATATGTAGTGTAGCGGTGAAATGCTTAGAGATTACATGGAATACCAATTGCGAAGGCAGGTTACTACTAATGGATTGACGCTGATGGACGAAAGCGTGGGTAGCGAACAGGATTAGATACCCTGGTAGTCCACGCCGTAAACGATGGATACTAGCTGTTGGGCGCAAGTTCAGTGGCTAAGCGAAAGTGATAAGTATCCCACCTGGGGAGTACGTTCGCAAGAATGAAACTCAAAGGAATTGACGGGGGCCCGCACAAGCGGTGGAGCATGTGGTTTAATTCGATGATACGCGAGGAACCTTACCAAGGCTTAAATGTAGATTGACCGGTTTGGAAACAGACTTTTCGCAAGACAATTTACAAGGTGCTGCATGGTTGTCGTCAGCTCGTGCCGTGAGGTGTCAGGTTAAGTCCTATAACGAGCGCAACCCCTGTTGTTAGTTGCCAGCGAGTCATGTCGGGAACTCTAACAAGACTGCCAGTGCAAACTGTGAGGAAGGTGGGGATGACGTCAAATCATCACGGCCCTTACGCCTTGGGCTACACACGTGCTACAATGGCCGGTACAGAGAGCAGCCACTGGGCGACCAGGAGCGAATCTACAAAACCGGTCACAGTTCGGATCGGAGTCTGCAACTCGACTCCGTGAAGCTGGAATCGCTAGTAATCGGATATCAGCCATGATCCGGTGAATACGTTCCCGGGCCTTGTACACACCGCCCGTCAAGCCATGGAAGCTGGGGGTGCCTGAAGTCGGTGACCGCAAGGAGCTGCCTAGGGTAAAACTGGTAACTAGGGCTAAGTCGTAACAAGGTAGCCGTACCGGAAGGTGCGGCTGGAACACCTCCTTTCTAGAGCCTTAGTGTTAGTAGTAATACACGCTAGGGAAAGAAGACAAAGATTTTATAGGTATAGAATGTGGGTATTTTATTACTCTTGCTGTTAGTTCAAATAATACAATTAAGTAAAAGATAAACGATTTAGGATTGTTGAATGCTGATTATTGATTGCAGATTTTAAATCTGAGATCAAAAGTCGTTAATCATAAATCAGAAATCACCTTGTCTCGTAGCTCAGCTGGTTAGAGTACTACACTGATAATGTAGGGGTCGACAGTTCGAGTCTGTCCGAGACAACAATTACTTAAAAAAAAGAAGAATCTAGAGTTAGCAATTCACAACTCATTTGGATGTACGGTAAAGTTACAGAAAACTGAACACTGAAACATTGCCAACTGTATTGGGGGATTAGCTCAGCTGGCTAGAGCGCCTGCCTTGCACGCAGGAGGTCAACGGTTCGACTCCGTTATTCTCCACAAGATGCTGAAATAAATTCAGCATAAAAGTTCATTGACATATTGAGATAAGAAAATAATAAAAAGTAGAAAGCATTTTTTACTTGTTTATCATTAGGCAAGTAAAAGAAACGGCGCATTTTAATTAATGTGTTGGTACAATAAGCAAAATAAGGGCGTATGGGGGATGCCTTGGCTCTCAGAGGCGATGAAAGGCGTGATAAGCTGCGAAAAGCTACGGGGACGAGCACACATCGATTGATCCGTAGATACCTGAATGGGGCAACCCACTATGTTGAAGACATAGTACACCGATAGGTGGGCAAACCCGCTGAACTGAAACATCTAAGTAGGCGGAGGAGAAGAAAACAAAAGTGATTCCGTAAGTAGTGGCGAGCGAACGCGGATTAGCCCAAACCAAAGATGTTACGGCATATTTGGGGTTGTAGGACCACGACATTTGTTGCGGATAGAATTAGAATCTACTGGAAAGTAGAGCCATAGAAGGTGATAGCCCTGTATAAGTAATAGAAGATAACGATAGTGGTATCCTGAGTAGGGCGGGGCACGTGAAACCCTGTCTGAATTTGGCGGGACCATCCGCTAAGGCTAAATACTCCTGAGAGACCGATAGTGAACCAGTACCGTGAGGGAAAGGTGAAAAGAACCGTGAATAACGGAGTGAAATAGATCCTGAAACCATACGCTTACAAGCGGTCGGAGCCCTTTTGTGGGGTGACGGCGTGCCTTTTGCATAATGAGCCTACGAGTTAACGTTGCTGGCAAGGATAAGTGGTTAAGCCACGGATCCGTAGCGAAAGCGAGTCTGAATAGGGCGCTTTAGTCAGTAGTGTTAGACGCGAAACCGTGTGATCTACCCATGGACAGGTTGAAGCTGTGGTAACACACAGTGGAGGACCGAACCCGTTGACGTTGAAAAGTCTTGGGATGATCTGTGGGTAGGGGTGAAAGGCCAATCAAACTCGGAAATAGCTCGTACTCCCCGAAATGCATTTAGGTGCAGCGTTAGTTATAAAGTTATATAGAGGTAGAGCTACTGATTGGATGCGGGGGCTTCACCGCCTACCAATTCCTGACAAACTCCGAATGCTATATAATGTTCACTAACAGTGAGGGCTTGGGTGCTAAGGTCCAAGTCCGAGAGGGAAAGAACCCAGACCATCAGCTAAGGTCCCCAAATATATACTAAGTTGAAAGAACGAGGTTTGTCTGCCCAGACAGCTAGGATGTTGGCTTGGAAGCAGCCATTCATTTAAAGAGTGCGTAACAGCTCACTAGTCGAGCGGACGAGCATGGATAATAATCGGGCATAAGTATATTACCGAAGCTATGGATTTACGATTTATTTCGTAAGTGGTAGGGGAGCATTCTAACAGGGTTGAAGGTGTGTTGTAAAGCATGCTGGACTGGTTAGAAAAGAAAATGTAGGCATAAGTAACGATAATGCGGGCGAGAAACCCGCACACCGAAAGACTAAGGTTTCCACAGCTATGCTAATCAGCTGTGGGTTAGTCGGGACCTAAGGCGAACCCGAAAGGGACAGTCGATGGACAACGGGTTAATATTCCCGTACTAGTTATTACTGTGATGGGGTGACGGAGTGATGAAAGCGCCGCGAACTGACGGAATAGTTCGTTGAAGTACCTACCTATAAGGCCCGCAGGCAAATCCACGGGCTTTGGGGAAATACGATAGTACTCGGATACTTCGGTAGAAGAGATAGTGCGCCTAAGGGCTTCCAAGAAAAACCTCTAAACTTCAGGTAATAAGTACCCGTACCGCAAACCGACACAGGTAGTCGAGGAGAGAATCCTAAGGTGCTCGAGAGATTCATGGCTAAGGAATTAGGCAAAATAGACCCGTAACTTCGGGAGAAGGGTCGCCAGCAGTAATGCTGGCCGCAGTGAAGAGGTCCAGGCGACTGTTTATCAAAAACACAGGGCTCTGCAAAATCGTAAGATGAAGTATAGGGCCTGACACCTGCCCGGTGCTGGAAGGTTAAGTGGAGATGTTATGAGCAATCAGAAGCATTGAAATGAAGCCCCAGTAAACGGCGGCCGTAACTATAACGGTCCTAAGGTAGCGAAATTCCTTGTCGGGTAAGTTCCGACCTGCACGAATGGTGTAACGATCTGGACACTGTCTCAGCCATGAGCTCGGTGAAATTGTAGTAACGGTGAAGATGCCGTTTACCCGCAGTGGGACGAAAAGACCCTGTGCACCTTTACTATAGCTTAGTATTGACCTTGGATAAATGATGTGTAGGATAGGTTGGAGACTGTGAAGTGGCGTCGCTAGGCGTTGTGGAGTCATTGTTGAAATACAACCCTTTGTTTATCTGAGGCCTAACCCCGTGATTGCGGGGGACATTGCTTGGTGGGTAGTTTGACTGGGGTGGTCGCCTCCAAAAGAGTAACGGAGGCTTCTAAAGGTTCCCTCAGTACGCTTGGTAACCGTGCGTAGAGTGCAATGGCATAAGGGAGCTTGACTGAGAGACATACAGGTCGATCAGGTACGAAAGTAGAGCATAGTGATCCGGTGGTTCCGCATGGAAGGGCCATCGCTCAAAGGATAAAAGGTACGCCGGGGATAACAGGCTGATCTCCCCCAAGAGCTCATATCGACGGGGGGGTTTGGCACCTCGATGTCGGCTCGTCACATCCTGGGGCTGGAGAAGGTCCCAAGGGTTGGGCTGTTCGCCCATTAAAGTGGCACGCGAGCTGGGTTCAGAACGTCGTGAGACAGTTCGGTCTCTATCTACTGTGGGCGCAAGAAATTTGAGTGGATCTGATTCTAGTACGAGAGGACCGAATTGGACAAACCTCTAGTGTATCTGTTGTCACGCCAGTGGCATGGCAGAGTAGCTACGTTTGGAAGGGATAAGCGCTGAAAGCATATAAGCGCGAAACCCACCACAAGATGAGATTTCTTTTAAGGGTCGTGGGAGATGACCACGTTGATAGGCTATAGATGTAAAGGCAGTAATGTCATAGTCGAGTAGTACTAATAACCCGTAAGCTTATGTACGCTTTTCCTCCGTGCTTCGGCCCGGAGGAAGAAACTTTCTAATAATTTACTTTTTCTTTATCTCAGTATGTTAAGATATTGTGTAATGTTAATTAGCTCCAGGCTAGTTACCCATTGCAAAACGACCTTAAGGTGGTTATTGCGGCGGGGCTCACCTCTTCCCATCCCGAACAGAGTAGTTAAGCCCGCCTGCGCAGATGGTACTGCAGTTATGTGGGAGAGTATGTCGTCGCCTTTCTTTAAAAACCCTTCATCAAGAGATGAGGGGTTTTTTGTTTTATAAAAGGTTCGGATTCTATGAGTAGGGCCTTCTCCTTTCTTTTCTTTTCTTTTCTTGAATTTGTTTATGTCTTATTCATTTTCTTAAAAAAAGCGTTATTTTAGCTTTATTAAATATTCAAAAGATGTTATTATTTCAAAAGCCTATATGGGTTCTTATTATTAGTGTTATTCTATTTATTAGTACATCTGTAACTGCTCAAAAAGGTATTAATGCTGAGACTTTTCACAAGCATGACAAGTATCTTTCTGCTGATAAGATGGAAGGCCGTTTTCCAGGAACAAAACAGAATAATAAGGCTGCTAAATACATAAAAAATCATTTTAAAAAATATGGCTTAAAAAAGTTTAGTAATAACTACTATCAATCTTTTAAACTATTCGTTAAGCCTGATATCAATAAGATGAAATCAGGTACAGTTTCTGCTCAAAATGTTGTTGGGTATTTTGGAGGCTCTGATAGTGAGCTAAAAAATGAATTTATTGTAATAGGGGCGCACTATGACCATTGGGGATGGGGAGGAAAAGGTTCTGGTAGTAAAAAAAAGGATACTCTTGCAATTCATAATGGTGCGGATGATAACGCATCAGGTGTTGCTGCACTACTCTCTATTTTAGAAGAATTATCAAATTCTAAATTGAAGCCCAAAAGGAGTATAATTTTCGTAGCATTCAGCGGTGAAGAAGAAGGATTGTTAGGTTCTAAATATTTTGTAGATCATTTGCCTGTAAGTAAAAATGAAGTAAAAGTAATGCTGAATATGGACATGGTAGGAAGATTAAATTCAGAACATCATCTTTATATGGGTGGCGCTGGAACCTTTCCTGATGGGGTCGACTTAATGAAAAGGCTAGGAGTAAATAGTGGCTTAAATCTTATCGTGCATGCTGGTGAAGTTGGAGGTTCTGATCACGTTTCTTTTTACAAAAGTAATATCTCTTGTATTGGCTTTCATACGGGCGGACATCCACAATATCATACACCAGAAGATGATATAGAGTTTATTAACAGCGAAGGTGGTGCACTAGTATGTAAATATATTTATAATGCTTTAATTGAAATTGCTAACTATAAGCAGCCATTATACTTCATCAAACAAAATTAAGAAATCAAAGCCATTGAACATGTTGTTAATAAATCAGGTTATTTATGAATTTTTTTAGGTGTTTTGAAATATGAATTTTTAATCTTGAAAATATAAAAGTTGTAATTTTTACTTCTATAATGAAGATAAAATTCCTTTATTTAAAAAAATCTAATTATCTAGGTTTTATTGATTGTGTGTTATCTTATTGAATTTTAAAGGTCATTTTTTATTTGAAATAATAGTCTTTTTGTTGTTAAACTTATGAGGATATTTTGTTTGTAGTTGATAGCTTGTTATTTTTTGTATTGTTAAATATTTATTAATTTTTTGATTGTTTTAAGATAAAAATAACATAATTTTATCTTTTAATTTAATATAACCCCCAATCAATTATATTAATTTCAATATTAACCTATGAAAAATAAATTATTTTTATTTTTAATTTTATTATTTTTTTCTTTATTAGGAAGTAAAACTAAAGCTGGTAATTTTGAAAAAAACTTTAGCAATTCAAGAATAAATCTACACTTAGTACTTGATAGGCAGGTAATTGATACTGTTAAAAAAGCAAGTAAAGCTTTAAAAAACTCCAAGACAAAAGCACTTATACCTCCTCCACTAACCACCGCAGGAAGTTCTTGTAAGCTAGCAACAGATTCATTAGTAAGAGTTTTTATTACTGCATCTGGTGGGAGTGGTGACGCAATTGAATGGTTTTCTAATCAAACTTCAAATACAATATTGCATACGGGTTCTATCTATGGTCCTAATGTTAGTGAAACAACAACATTTTATGTTCAAAGTCATGCAGGAAGTGATGTCAGTATTAGAGTTCCTGTTGTAGCCTCTGTATATGATTCTCCTCCACCAGTCACTTTGATTTCTTTTCCTTCCAATGATGAGTTATGTGAAGGTTTGCCGATTTCTTTTTCTGCTGTTGGTGGCGGGCGGTGATGTTTTCGAGTTTTCTGTTGATGGAGCTATAGTGCAGGCAATGTCTACCAATAGAACTTATACAAGTAATTTATTAAAAAAAGGTCAAGTAGTAACTGTTAAGACTCGGTATGCTGTAAGTTTAGATGGTTCTCTAAATGAAACTGCTTGGGGAAAAGGTGCTGTTGAGGACAATATGCTTTCTGCTGCTCTATCTCCTAAGGCATCACAAGGGTATATTAGTGCTATAAAAATTAGTCCAACCGAAGATAAATTAGTTTTTGGTATACCCGGTAAATTAGAAAATAACAGGAGTATATTATTATTATTTCTTGACACAAAACCTGGAGGATTTAATATTTCGAATTATGGTGATGAAACCAATATAGTTCCATCTGTAAAAGGATTTAATTTTTTCAACAATAACCTAAGTACATTTGACTCTTATTTTCAAGCTGATTACTGTCTAGCAATTGCAACTGATGATGGCGGAACAAATTATTTTGCGGATATTATTGAATTAAAGACTGGAAATTCCACTAAGATAAGATTAGGAAATGCGTCTTCTGGAATGCCTTCCGCCAGTATGGGAGTTAATATCGGCAATTCTGGTGTAAATGATTATAATCGTGGATTTGAAGTTGAAGTTTTGAAATCTTTAATAGGATATACTATAGGAGATATAAAATTCTTTGCTTTTACAGTACAAGATGACAATGCAGTGGATTTTAATTTGACTAATTCTTTTTTAAGTCCTGAATTAACAAGTGGTTTGGATTATGGAAATGGCGCTATTAATTTTAATTTTAGAGATCCTAACCCTGTAGTTGTTTCAGCAGATGCTTTAATCCCATGTTATAATGAGGCGAGTATTTCTATTAATTTAATTGAAAAAACTACAATTGCCACTGTTGCTGCGAGTCAAAAAAACTGTACATTAACAAGTACCTCCCTTGGGGGTAATACTCCAGCGATAGGTATAGGAAATTGGTCAGTCAAATCAGGGCCAGGAACAGTTACTTTTAGCAATATAAATAGCGGTGATGCTAATGCCACAGTAAGTGCAGAAGGCATATATATATTTACTTGGACCATTTCAAATGGAGCCTGCTTGCAATCAACTGCCGATGTACAAATAGAATTTCGCTTTGCGCCAGAAGTTCCAACTGCTAGTAATCAAACAGAGTGTGCGACTTCGCCCATTCAGACTTTAACAGCTAAAGCAACAAGCCAAGTAGGAGAGACTGTTGTTTGGTATGATGCTCCAACTGGCGGAAATATAGTTGCAAACCCTATATTAAATTCTTTAGGAACTATTACTTATTATGCCCAGTCATTAAATAGTACAATTTTATGTACTAGCGATTATCGAGCTGCAGTGATATTAACTATTAATCAAAAACCAGTTATTCCTATAAGTGGAGGCAATAAAACCGAATGTGCTTCGTCTCCCATTCAAACTCTCACCGCAACTGCAACGGCTCATAGTGGAGAAACAGTAATTTGGTACGATGCTCCAAGTGCTGGAAACGTGGTAGCAAATCCTACATTGAACTCGGTAGGGACAATCACTTACTATGCTGAATCTGTAAATTATTTATCCTCTTGCACTAGTACAGCACGTACCTCAATAACTTTAACTATTAATCCAAAACTTGGTGCTCCAGTAAGTGATGGTAATCAAACGGAGTGTGCGACTTCGCCCATTCAGACTTTAACAGCTAAAGCAGCAACCCAAGTAGGAGAAACTGTTGTTTGGTATGATGCCCCAACTGGCGGAAATATAGTTACGAATCCTATATTAAATTCTTTAGGAACCATTACTTATTATGCCGAATCATTGAATAGTACTACCTTATGTACTAGCGATTCTCGAGCTGCAGTTACATTAATTATTAATCAAAAACCACTTATTCCTATAAGTGGAGGCAATAAAACCGAATGTGCTTCGTCTCCCATTCAAACTCTGACCGCAACTGCAACGGCTCAAAGTGGAGAAACAATAATTTGGTACGATGCTCCAAGTGCTGGAAACGTGGTAGCAAATCCTACATTGAATTCAGTAGGTACAATTAATTACTATGCCGAAACGGTGAATAGCACAACATTTTGCATAAGCGATTCTAGAACTGTAGTAACCTTAACAATAAATGCAAGACCTGATGCACCACCTAGTGGCGGAGATATTATGAAGTGTACAGATGGAACATCCACTCAAACTTTGACAGCTACCGCAATTGGTAATTCGATAACTTGGTATACAACTCCAGTTGGTGGAAATGCAATTGCTAATCCAGTCCAAGTTGGAGTGGGAAGTATAACTTATTATGCAGAATCCTCAAGTGGTATTTGCACAAGTACTACTCGTACACCTGTTACTTTAACAATTGTTGGAGTCGTACCAAATCCAACAGCAAATAATCAAACGGTTTGTTCTAATGGCACTTCTAATCAAACATTGACAGCAACAGCAGTTGGAAACACCATTAAATGGTACACAGATTTAGTGGGTGGAATCCTTGTTTCTAACCCTGTTCAGGTTGGGGTAGGAACCGCTTCTTATTATGCTGAATCTTCAATAGGAGATTGTGTAAGTGCATCGAGAACTAAGGTAATATTAACGATAACAGCAACTCCTGCAGTACCAATAGCAACTATTACTAAGCAACCATCATGTTCTGCTTCCGTAGGAGTAATAAAGATTTTATCTCAGGCAGGTGTTGAATATAGTAGTGGAAATACATTTCAAGATAGCCCCATCTTTTCTGATTTATCCCCAGGGAACTATACTATTAGTGTACGCTTTAAAAACAATACTTCCTGCGAAATTAAAGGTGCAGTTCAAATAATTAAGTCAATTCCTCAGCAGATCCAATTCGAAATCAACGGAAATTGTGATGATAAAGAATATATATTGACAGCTACTCCATTATCAAATTCATATGATCCTAATGAGGTTTCCTATCAATGGAAAGATGTTAACGGAAATATTGTAGGAACAAATTCTAATATTTTAAATGTTTCGGATTTGATTGCATCAAGTTCAGATAAAGAAACTTTCCCTTTAAATTATTCACTAACCATTATGTCTACAAATACAAACTGTGAAATAACAAAAAAGGTTACAGTGGAAACAATATTCTGTAATATTCAAAAAGGAATTTCACCGGATGGAAATGGATCTAATGATTACTTTGATTTAAGATTAATGGATGTTAAAAAACTTGAAATATTTGATCGTTATGGTATAAAAGTGTACAACTATTCTAATTATACGGACCAATGGAAAGGGCAATCCAATAAAGGAGAAGATCTGCCAAGTGCCACCTATTATTATGTAATTGAGTTTAATAATGGTGAAGCAAAAACAGGTTGGATTTATCTAATCCGATAGCAATAATAAATAAAATTTATTTTTATTGAAATCCAATAATTTATTCTGGTCGACTAAAACGAAAAACAAATAGATATGAATAAAATATTTTTAGCATCTCTTTTAGTTCTTATAACTTTTATAGATGCAAAAGCACAACAAGATCCTCATTACTCGCAGTATATGTATAATTTGAATGTAGTAAATCCAGCTTACGCAGGTTCTAAAGAAAGTATTTCTCTTGGTCTTTTATATAGAAAACAATGGGTAAATATAGATGGTGCTCCAAGCACTTTTACTTTTTCCGGCCATACTCCTGTAGGAAATAATGTTGGTGTAGGGTTGTCATTAGTATCGGATAAAATTGGTCCCATAACAGAACAAAATGTGTTTGGAGATTTCTCCTATAGGATAAGACTAAATGAAACAAGTAAATTAGCTTTCGGATTAAAAGCAGGTTTAACTCTTCATAAAGTTGGCTTGCGAGCTATCCAGTCTTCATTACCTGATCCTTCTGAAGGTGTTTTTGGTGAAGATAGTAGCGACGCATCGTTGAATTTAGGCACGGGAGCTTTTTATTACACTGAAAAATACTATCTATCATTTTCGATTCCTAACATAATAAAATCAGCCCATTTAGATTTCAATGGGCGTGAATATGGTTCAGATGTATCGCACTATTTTTTGGCAGCAGGATACGTTTTTGATTTGAATTATGATTTGAAATTCAAGCCTTCACTCATGCTTAAATCAGCATTTAATGTAAGTCCTTCTTTGGATCTATCTGCAAATTTTTTATATAATGAAAAAGTTGAAATTGGTGCTACTTATCGTTTGCAAGATAGTTTTGGCGGTATGGTGAATTTTGCAATAACACCGGAATTACGAATAGGTTATGCGTATGATCATATTGTTTCTAGTTTGAAGGTAACCACTTCATCATCTCATGAATTTATATTATTGTATGATTTATTTGAATCGAAAAAAGTTTCACGTTCTCCTAGATTTTTCTAACATCAAACACTTCAATTAATGAAAAAAACTACTATACTTTTATTTTTTGTATTTACGTGTCTGGCGTTAAATGGACAAAATAAGCATACTAAGAATGCAGATAAACTTTTCAGCTCATTCGAATATGCTTTAGCTTCTAAGGAATACTTATCTCTAATTGAAAATGGGATGTCAGATCCCTATATCTATAAGCAACTAGGCTCCTGTTATTTTAATAATGGGAATTCAGTAGAAGCAGAAAAGTGGTATTCAAAAGCAATGAAGTCTAAACAAGATGCAGAGACCTATTTTAATTATGCTCAAATTTTAAAATCAAATAGTAAATATTCTGAGTCTGATAGCCAAATGAAAGTTTTCGTCACTATGTCACCTAATGATGAAAGAGCTAAAGAGTTTAATAAAAATCTAGATTATCTTACCAAATTAAGGAAAATAGAAAAACGATTTGTCGTAAATAACATAGCACTGAATTCTGAAAAATCCGATTTTGGAGCATTTTTCCACAGTAATATACTTTATTTTGCGAGTGCTAGAAATGAGAATAACAAAATATACGCTCGTACTAATGAGCCTTTTTTAGATTTGTATCAGTCAAATTATAATGATGTGGATGGAACATATTCAGATCCTAAAGCAATTTCAGAATTAAATTCGGTTTATCACGAAGGACCAATGACAATAACTAAAGATGGGAATACGGCTTATTTTTCTAGTGAAAGTTTTAACTCAAAATCATATTTAACAGATAAGGTTGGGAAATTAAAATTAGGTCAAATCAATTTGCATAGAGCCACTAAAGTAAATGAAAAATGGGGCTCAATTATTTCTCTTCCTTTTAATGGTGACCAATATTCTACTGGTAATCCATCTATAAATAGAGAAGGCACTCTTCTATACTTTTCCTCTAACAGACCGGGGTCAATAGGAGGTTCAGATATATGGAAAGTAGCTGTAAATTCAGATGGAAGTTATGGAATTCCTGAGAACCTTGGAGATAAAGTTAATACGGTTGGTGATGAGAATTTTCCTTTTACAACCGATGACAATATTCTATATTTTTCTTCAAATGGTTGGATCGGATTTGGAGGTTTAGATATTTACTATGTTGATTTAAATACAAATGAAAGACCAAGCAACATGGGAAGTCCAGTGAATACAGAGAAGGATGATTTTGCATTTACTTTTAATGAAGAAAAAAATATTGGTTATATGTCTAGTAATAGATTAGGGGTGGATGATATTTACACTGCAATTCCTGTCTGTAAATCAGAAATGGTAACAATCGTAAAAAACGCTAAAACGGGTGAGATTTTAGAAAAGTCCAAAGTAGTTTTTAAGGATGAAAATGAAAATATTTTATCAACCAAACTAACTGACGAAAATGGTGAAGTAGTATACAATTCAGATTGTCAAGTAAGCTATGCAATCGATATTTACAAAGATGGTTTTGTAACTAAATCAGTTGCCCTTACTAAAATTAAAAGTGGAAAACAAAATATAGAAGTCCTTGTGGATCCTATTGGTGTAGTTGTTACCGATACAGAGATCATATTAAATCCAATTTATTTTGAGGCTAACAAAAGTAATATCACTTCGCAAGCAGCTATTGAACTAGATAAATTAGCTTACGTAATGTCTCAAAATGCTAAATTAGCAGTACTTATTAAATCACATACCGATTCAAGAGGTTCTAATATGATAAATCTTGAGATTTCGCAGCAAAGAGCGAATGCTACACTTCAATATCTTGTTTCCAAAGGAATTTCCTCAGAAAAATTATCAGCAAAAGGATTCGGGAAATCAGATCCAAAAGTTGATTGCAAAGAAAATTGCACCGAAGAGGAAAATGCCTTAAATAGAAGATCTGAATTTATGATTGTAAAACAAGAATAGGTTAAAATGAAAAAGGGATACTTGAAAGATATCCCTTTTTTACAGACTATTTTTAAAACTCTTATCCGTGTACCGTTTCGTTTTTACCGTAGTTTACGATGATTGATGTTTCAAATTCAATCCATTCCTTCCAGCGTTTCTCTACATCTACTTTTTCCGTATATTGTCGAGCAAAATTTAAAAAAGTGGTATAATGTCCAGCTTCAGAAATCATTAAATCTCGATAAAACCTTGCTAATTCCTTGTCTTCTATATTTTCAGATAGCACCTTAAAACGCTCGCAACTTCTTGCTTCAATCATCGCTGAAAATAATAATCGATCAATTAAAGCATCATTTCGGCTGCCGTCTTTTTTCATGAATTTAAAAAGTTCGTTCACATAATGATCTTTATTTTCACGACCAAGCTGAAGTCCTTTTTGCTTAATGATATCATGAACCATCTGTAAATGCTCTAATTCCTCTCGCGCAATAACTAATAGTTCAGTAACCAACTCCTCCTTTTCTGGATTTTGAGTGATTAAACTAATTGCATTCGAAGCCGCTTTTTGCTCGCACCAAGCATGGTCAGTCAAAATTTCGTGAATGTTTGATTCAACTATATTTACCCATCTTGGATCTGTGGCTAATTTTAATCCTAACATAATATTGCAATTTATTTAGCGCTAAATTAGTCTTTTCTGACTGATTTAGGTAGTTAATGGAGTCAATTAACTTTTGAATAATTTGGGCGTGCCAGCAATAAAAAAATGGCAAAGCACAAATTCGTATAGCCATTTTTTATTACTGTCGGGCTATTCGCTGCAATCTCCCGATAAAAATCGGGAGGATTTACACTGCTATCCCTCACGCAAATCTGTGCAAACAACACGATTCTTATGCTAAAAACAATATAAATTGATCTGTTTCTAAATTTAAAAAATTTATATTCATTAGTATATAGACAAAACTTTAATCTATGTTAATCTACGAAATCTCTGTTGGATTATTTTTTAATACTTTAATCAGTTTTACGTGCTAATTCCGTTCAAAATAGCATTATTTTGCAGCAACAACTTTTAAAAACTATGAATCAACAGAAATCACTTTTAGTAATAGGTTTTGTTTGGCCTGAGCCCAATTCTTCTGCTGCAGGTGGGAGAATGATGCAATTGATTTCGCTCTTTCAACAACAAGGATTTCAAGTTACTTTTGCCAGTCCAGCTCAAGACAGTGACTTTATGGTTGATTTGAGTCAGTATGATGTCAATAAAAAGTCAATCGCGTTAAACTGTTCCACTTTTGATACTTTCGTAAAAGACTTAAATCCGACAATTGTTTTGTTCGATCGTTTTATGATCGAAGAGCAATTTGGATGGCGCGTAGCCGAGAATTGCCCCAATGCATTACGAATTTTAGATACCGAAGATTTACATTGTTTGCGATTAGCTAGACAAAAAGCTGTCAAAGAAAAACGAGAATTTCAAACAACAGATTTGCTAATTGAAGAAGTATCTAAAAGAGAAATAGCCAGTGTTTTCCGCTGTGATTTATCTTTGATGATTTCTGAATTTGAAATGGAATTATTACAGACTACATTTAAAATTGATAATTGTTTATTGTATTATTTGCCGCTTTTATTAGAAACAGATCATGTTCCTAATCTAGAAAACTTACCATCTTTTGAAGAACGAAAAGATTTTGTTTTCATTGGTAATTTTCTTCATGAACCTAATTGGAATGCCATTCAATATTTAAAAGAGACGATTTGGCCATTAATCAAAAAACAATTACCGGAAGCCGTTGTAAATATCTATGGTGCTTATCCTTCTCAAAAAGTACTTCAATTAAATAATGTAAAACATGGTTTCTTGATAAAGGGGCGTGCGGAAAACGCCAATGAAGTAGTTCTTAAAGCACGAATTGTTTTAGCTCCCTTACGTTTTGGGGCAGGAATAAAAGGTAAATTGTTAGAAGCTATGCAATGTGGAACGCCAAGTGTTACGACTTCTATTGGCGCGGAGTCAATGCATGATAAATTGCCTTGGAATGGTTTCGTTGTAAATAATCCACAAAGTTTTGCAGAGAAAGCGGTTCAATTGTATCAAGATGAAAAAATTTGGCTTCAAGCCCAAAAATATGGAGTTGATATAATAAATCAACGTTATTTAAAGGGATTATTTGAAGGTGATTTTAAAGAACATGTAGAATATTTGCTAAATAATGTGCAACAACATCGTTTGAATAATTTTATGGGAGAACTGCTGCAACATCATACTTTGAGAAGTACTAAATATATGTCAAAATGGATTGAGGAGAAAAATAAGTTTTAGACCCTAATTTCTTCCGTACGAGGGATGGAAGCGGTATCCTTTTATGTAATGGAATGAAATAAAAGATATAGCGTACAGCCCGACAGCGCTGTAACGTCTCGACTTTTCGGGAGTGGAAGCTGGGGCATGCCCAAATAAAAAACCCGTCAATTTTAACAAATGACGGGTTTTTAAAAAATATGTTAATCAGTAATTATGCAAGCATAGTCACTGGGTTTTCTATGTATTGTTTTAATGTTTGTAAGAATTGTGCTCCCGTTGCTCCATCAATAGTACGGTGGTCACAAGCAAGAGACAACATCATCGTGTTGCCCACAACGATTTGACCATTTTTAACTACTGGTTTTTCTACAATTGCACCTACAGAAAGGATAGCAGAGTTTGGTTGGTTAATAATAGAATTGAATTCAGTAATACCAAACATTCCAAGGTTAGAAACGGTAAAAGTACTTCCTTCCATTTCTGTTGGTAGTAATTTTTTATTCTTCGCTCTTGTAGCGAGATCTCTTACGTTTCCGCCTATTTGAGATAAACTCATTGCATCAGTAAAACGCAATACAGGAACTACTAGACCATCTTCAACAGCTACGGCAACTCCAATATTCACATGGTGATTGATGATAATAGCATCTTCTCTCCATTGTGAGTTTATTTTTGGGTGTTTTTTCAATGCTAAAGCACAAGCTTTAATCACCATATCATTAAAAGATACTTTTGTATCAGGAATACTATTGATAATTGCTCTTGACTTCATTGCATCATCCATATTCACTTCGATCACTAAGTTGTAGTGCGGTGCAGTAAATAATGATTCAGCTAAACGTTTCGCAATGATTTTACGCATTTGCGAATTTTTAATTTCCTCCGTAAATACTTCTCCAGCAGGAACAAATACTTTTGCAGCAGGTGTTGAATTAGTTTCTGTTTTAACAGGTGTATTTGCAGCAGCAGCTTGTGGAGCCACAGATGCTGGAGTAAAGTTTTCGATATCGCTTTTTACGATACGTCCATTTTCTCCTGAACCTTTCACTTGGTTTAGTTGAATTCCTTTGTCACTAGCAATTTTCTTTGCTAACGGTGATGCTAAAATTCTTTGTCCATCAGTTGAACCTTCTTGAACGATTGCTTCTGTAGCTTTTTCAGTTTTAACTGCTTTTTCTTCTGTTGATACAGGAGCAGTTTGTGGTGTTCCGCCCGTTTTATGATTTGCAGCGATTCCGCTTATATCAGTTCCCGCAGGCCCTATGATAGCTAAAAGGCTGTCAACTGGAGCTGTGTTTCCTTCTTCAATTCCTACGTATAACAATGTCCCTTCGTTGAAGGATTCGAATTCCATTGTTGCTTTATCAGTTTCAATTTCAGCAAGAATATCTCCTTCGCTAACTTTATCACCTACTTTTTTCAACCAAGTAGCGACAGTGCCTTCTGTCATTGTATCGCTCAAACGAGGCATAGTAACAACTACGAGTCCTTTTGGAAGAGAAGTAATTGTTGTGGCTGTGGGAGCTGCAACTTCTTCTTTCTTTTCTTCGGTTGCTGCAGATGTAGCATCAGCTGTTTCAGCACCTCCAGAAATTAAAGATGAAATGTCTTCACCTTCTTTTCCTATTATTGCCAATAGAGAATCTACTGGAGCAGTTTCTCCTTCTGGAATACCTATATATAAAAGAGTTCCTTCATTGAAAGACTCAAATTCCATCGTTGCTTTGTCAGTTTCAATTTCAGCAAGAATATCTCCTTCGCTAACTTTATCTCCTACTTTTTTTAGCCAAGTTGCTACTGTTCCTTCCGTCATAGTATCGCTCAAACGAGGCATTGTTATTTTGATAGCCATATTGATTTATAGTTTATGAGGTATAAAAGGATAGTTTTCTTGTTCGTATACTACGTCATATAATTGTTGAATTGGAGGGTAGTCTGATTCTTCAGCAAATGTTGCACATTCTTCTACTAAATCTTTTACTCTTTGATCTATCGCTTCAATTTCTTCTTCTGTAGCATATTTTTGATCTTTAATTACATCTAAAACTTGTGTAATTGGATCTATCTTTTTGTATTCTTCTACTTCTTCTTTCGAACGGTATAATTGTGCATCTGACATAGAGTGACCTCTATAACGGTATGTTTTCATTTCTAGAAAAGTAGGTCCGTCACCGCGACGTGCTCTGTCAATTGCTTCAGTCATTGCTTCAGCAACTTTTACAGGATTCATTCCGTCAACAGGTCCACAAGGCATTTCATATCCTAATCCTAATTTCCAGATGTCAGTATGATTTGCAGTTCTTTCAACAGAAGTTCCCATTGCATAACCGTTGTTTTCAACGATGAATACAACTGGAAGTTTCCATAGCATAGCCATGTTGAAAGCTTCGTGTAATGAACCTTGACGCGCTGCACCATCTCCAAAATAGGTCATAGTAACTCCACCAGTTTCAAAATATTTATCAGCGAAAGCTAAACCAGCACCTACAGGAATTTGACCTCCTACAATTCCGTGACCACCATAAAAACGGTGTTCTTTCGAAAAAATATGCATAGAACCACCCATACCTTTTGAAGTTCCTGTAACCTTTCCAAGAAGTTCAGCCATTACACGTCTAGGGTCTACACCCATACCTATCGGTTGAACGTGATTTCTATAAGCAGTAATCATCTTGTCTTTGGTCAAGTCCATTGCATGCAATGCTCCAGCTAGTACAGCCTCTTGACCATTATATAAATGTAGAAATCCTCTAACTTTTTGTTGGATGTATAGTGCTGCAAGTTTGTCTTCAAACTTTCTCCAAAGCAGCATGTCTTCGTACCACTTTAAATATACTTCTTTTGTAACTTCTTTCATCTGATTTTTTCTTTTGCTAAAGTGTTGTCAATTTGTACCTGAATAACGCGAATTAGATTCCATTCGGGATTTTAGGAAATGCAAAAATAACACATTCCAACTTAGAACTAAAATTTAATAGGCAATTTTTAGAATTTTTACAAGAATTTTTTATCAAACATAAATGGGAGTAAGTTTTTTAGTGATTCAGACTTATATATGACTCCTACTTCTCCCATGAAATAAATTTCAATAGGTGTTTCTTGTCGAATTTCATACTCCGCTATAGACTGCCTGCAAGATCCACATGGCGGGATTGGTGCTGTAGTCTGGTTCGAATCTGAAGCAGCTGTAATTGCCATTTTTAAAATATTAGCTTGTGGATAATTAGCTCCAGCGTAAAATATAGCGACACGTTCTGCACATAACCCTGAAGGATAAGCCGCGTTTTCCTGATTGGAACCTAAAACAACTTCCCCATTATCTAATAAAATTGCCACGCCAACTCTGAATTTAGAGTAAGGAGCGTAAGCATTTTTTCTAACTTTTATTGCTTTCGCCATTAAATCTTGGACGTCAATTGGTAAATCTTCTATGACATCGAACGCATTAAAGTGCGTCGTAATTGATATTTCTTTCATACTTTTTAAGGAAAAAAATCCAAATCTCATCTCCGAAGAATCGGGACTGAAATTTGGATTATTATTTATTAATTATAATTCGTTTAGTATTCGTCGTATTTGTCTCCAAAATTAAATGTAAGAGAGAAACGCAATGTGTTTTCTAACGGATTTTTTACTTTAGATGCTGAAAATAAATATGAAACATCGACTTTGACAACATTATATTTAAAACCTGCTCCAAGAGAAAAGAATTGTCTAGCACCTTTTAAAGGACTTTCGTGAAAATAACCCATTCGCATGGCGAAGGAATCTTGATACAAGTACTCAGCTCCAATTGCATAAGTAACTTCTTTCACTTCCTCACTAAAGCCATCAGGCGCATCACCAAATGATTTAAAAATGCCAGAAGTCCAGCCTATTGAGCGATAATTTTCAATAGTTTGATTGTATTCATCAGGCGTCGTAGTGCCATCATTATTTAAATCTGGATTTTGAGGTGTTGGAACTAATAGTTTGTTAAACTCAACATTTAGCGCCACTTTGTTATAATCGTCTAAAATAAAATCAAAACCTGTTCCTATTTTCAAATTAGCTGGCAGAAAATTAGTGCTTAGGTCTGTTCTATCATAACTAATTTTAGGGCCCAAATTTTGAATATTAAATCCTGCTCTCCATCGGCCATTAAATTCATTAAATGCAAGTTCTTCTGATTGAAAGAAACCAGCAACATCAACAGCAAAAGAACTTGCTGATGTAGCATCATTATTATCAGAAGCAACTTTTAAATTAGAATTAATAAAACGCCCTGCGATAGCCATAGAGAACTTTTCGCTTAGCTTTAAAGAGTAAGATCCATCAATAGCAAATTCATTAGGAGATACAATAGGAAAAGTTTCATTTGGATCGCCTGTTTGACGCAATTCAATTTTTCCTAACCCAAAATAACGTAAACTTCCAGCAAATGCGCTTCGCTCATTTAATTTATGGAAATAAGTAACTTGTGCTAATGAAATATCATTTACTAAATCAGTTAAGTACGGAGTATAACTAACAGAAAATCCTTGCGCATCAGTAGAAAATGCATATTTTGCTGGATTCCATTGCTGAGAAAATGCATCGCTAGAAGTAGCAACTCCCATATCACCCATACCTGCAGCTCTTGCGTCAGCAGCTACTAATAAAAATGGAACTCCAGGTGATATAACGCGATCTTGCGCTTTAGCAAACGAAATGGTAAATAGACAAACAATAATGAATAATATTTTTTTCATTTTATGTGTAATGTTAATTAGGCAAATATAGTATTAAAGTATTACAAGTTTTTCAAATTTTTCGCTTTTCATGTTTGTTAGAGTTGATCTTACCGTCAGCTTATAAACATAAACGCCCTTTCCAATGGAATCACCAAAGTCGTCTTTGCCATTCCAATTAATTTCTTTTGACAGAAAGCCTTCTGTAGTAATTATTTGATTTTTAGTCCAAACAATTTTTCCAGTTATTGTCATTACTTGGACCTGAACTTCGAGAGGCTCGTAAGGTCTATTATGCGTAAACCAAAACTCTGTGTAATTAACAAATGGATTGGGATAATTCAAAACATTTGACAATGTTATCGTATCATCACCTGCCACAATAAACTGAATTTCGGCAGTTACTGGATTATTGTAAACATCCCAAGCTTTAAAAGTAATGGTATGTAATCCTGGAGCTAACTTACGTAATGGAAATCGAAGATTACCATTTGTAAAATCATCTAATTTTGTTTGATAATAGTCATTTAAAATAAACGGATTACTAACGTCGCCATCAAGAATTGCAACAATATCATGACCTATTCCGCTTGCAGTGTTAATTCCGTTTTCGTCTTCAAGAATAGCAACTAAAAAGGGTGAATCGTTTGTAATTCCTCCTGAAACAAAAGTTTCATCATTCATATATAACTGCACTCGTGGATTAATATTGTCTGCGATGGCATTTTCATTAATTCCACCTATTTTAATAGTTGAATCGAAACCAGTTTCATTTTCTAATTGATTATTCCCCTTCGCATAAAAACTAATTCTGCCTTTTTCTAAGGGGACTCTAATATCTCTAGGCACTACAAAACTAAAATCAAATTGACCCTCTTTAACCCGTGCATTACCTCTAAAAATCGTTTCTCCTAAAACATTAAAATTCATTGCAGGACTAAATCCATCATTGTTATTAGTTTTTCTTGAAATGGTTTTATCAAAAATTATAGTTGAAACCTCTCCGTAATAATCCGTCAGCCGTTTGTCGTTCTCGTCAGTAACTTCTCCAGTTAGTTTCATTTTTGATAATGATTTAAAGGCCTCAGTGTTTTCTGTAACCAGAATGTCATTTACTTTTGTTAGTCTGATTTTTGGTTTTGGAATAGCAAGCATTAGTGCTGGATCACCTATATAAAAGATAACATTCTTAGCTGAATTAAGGAAACTATTTTTTGAAAGACGCAGTGCCTCTGCAATAGATGTATATTGATTCGAACCGTACGATAAAAGATAGTCTGTCAACAGATCATTGAAATTCTCAGCACCAGTTTGATTTATGGTTCGAATGGTAGTAATCATTGCTATAGCACCACCTTTTGGATTCCAATACGTATATTCGCCGGCAGTTGGTCTAAAAGGATTGTCAAATCGCGAAAAATCGCACGTTAAAGTTATAAATAAAGGATATTTGAATTGATTGCTAAGATTTTGGCCATCTGATTTCTCCCAAATTCTTTCAGAGGATAAGCCATCTTCACCACCATGACCTAAATAGTTAAAAACCAAGGCTCCTTTTTCAAAAGCGTTGAAGAAATCAGTACGGGCTTTTGGGTATCTATTACCGCCAGCAGAGGCTTCTTGAGAGTAGGAATCTAAAAATATTTTATCGATATTCAAAAAAGGTTTTTTCAAGGAAATAGTTTCAGCTAGTTTATTTTGTCGGGATTGTAAGGTAGCATCGGAACCATTATCTGAATCATCAGAAATTAGGACAAAATTATTTCTCCAACTACCGAAAGATTTGATATCATGATAATCAATAACTTTATTCACCATTTCATCGGCTTGCTTGGCATCATTCACAAGCATCCTACCAACTGCTATATCAATATCTCCAAAATAAGAATCAATATTCCCTTCATCATCATCCGTAAGTCCAAAAAAATCATCAGAAGCAAAAGAAGATTCTCTAGTTGAATTGCTTTTTAAAGCATGATAAATTGGTACAACATTAGTGTTGTTCGGGATTCTATTTTTAAAATCATAGGAGGCGTCTCCAAAAAGATTGATGTATTTGATCCTCTTTTCATTAGAAGAAGCATTATCATATATGTATTTAATACAATTACGAATTGCGGCTATATCTTGTTTTCCGGATGCAAATTCCTGATATATTAATTCTAAGGGAATAACTTTTACGTTCAAATTTGAGTACTTGGGATTGCGATGAAAATCAGCTAATTTTTTGGCCTGTGAAAGTAAAAATGACGGCGTGATAATTACGTAATCAATATCCTGGAATTGTCCCTGTTTGTTATTAAATAATGTTCCTTTCAGGTTTTGATTTGCAACCTTAGACTTGCTTTCTTTCAACGGAATGTAGTAGTCATTCGCATCTATTGCAACGTATTTACGTAGTTCACCTAAACTTGCTTTGAAACTCAAAGTATTACTCAGGCTAGTGTTTTCTATTTTAGATACATTATAGATGTCAGTTACATCCCAAATTTGATTGATTCCTGTCGCATTAGAAAATTGATAATTGACAATTCCGCTACTGCCGGAAGATTGATTGTATTGAAAATGAAATTGTTTACCGTATCCAATCAATTTTCTTTTGGCGAATAGCCTTATGTAATCAAGAAAACCTTTTGAGCCTGGAACGCCATTATTAGTATAATTGAGTTTGATTTTAACATTCTCTGCTGCTGCAAAAGTGCTATTAATAGGTAGAAACCCTGATACAAATTCGATTCCGAAATTTGTATTTATGGCAGGAAAAGAAATTTTTGAAATTAGATTTTCATTAGCACTAACATCAAAAGAGGTGGTTACAAATGCACTTGAAGCAGCTCCGACATTTATTTTAATAGGCACAGAAGTGTCAATATTGGGAAATGTAAAACTAAACTCTTGTTCATTTTTAACTTCAAATGATTCTCCGAACCATTGACGTCCCAGCCGAGCAATATTCACTAGATCAAGCTCATGAAACTGATAGTCATCAAATGTGGTTAAATCTAGAGTGCTGTTTCCAGTAGGTTGCGCTAAATTTTGTATTCTTTTTCCATCAACACCTTGCGTTGTAACATAATAATAGGATTTAGTGTCGTACAAATTAACGTTCGTCTGGCTTTCTTCATTAAAGGTATCAACTCCTTCCGCATAAAATAGCACATAGTCTTCATTATTAAAGACACCATCACTCTCACCTAAAACTTGAATTGCGTTTTCAACTAAATCATCTGGGTAATATGTGCTATTCAATAAAGGTAACATGCGACCTCCATTACCATATATTTTAATTTTTCTGGGATCAGTGGTAGAAATATCGAGTCCTATTTGTTGCAGGAAATTTTTAGATAATTTATAAACACCAGATTTTTCTATGTAAAAGCGAAACCAATTACCACTAGATAAGACAGAGTTAGAAATAGACGCAGTTTTAGCAACACCGCTGTATCTTGTAGTTCTCGAGTTAGTATTTTCAACCTCATATGAAAAAGATTTAATGCGCTTATAACCAAAATCGTCTTTTATAATAGGTGTAAGAGTAATAAAAGCTTCTCTTATGTCTCTTGAGTTAGTAACGGTAAATTTAGCATTTGGGTTATCTGTAATATTTTCAAGTGACAAGTCGCCAAGTTGCATCACTGAAATTGTTTCATAAACAACATTACTAATAAAAATCTTACCCTTATCAAAAGAAATTGGTTCTTTAATTTTTAAAGTAAAAAGCAACGTGTTTGTAGAAGAGTTATAATGAAAGCTATTTCCTGTAAATTGAGGGATTATGACTTTGAAATCGCCATAAAACATTTCTTTTTTTTCTAACCATTCGATGGATTCAGTACCTCTAATTTGAGCAGAAGAAACAAACGGGAATAAGATAATTAGAGTCAATAATATTTTTCTCATCGTTTTTCTAACGTAATAAATAGCAAGTTATTATTAGTTAGTAAAAATAATTCATTTAGTGTAATACTAAATAATAAATAATATAAATTTGCGTTCTATTAGATAATTTAATGTTAAAGTTAGATTTATTAAAAATTGTTTGATGCTATTAATTCTTAATTATTATATTGCGTCACTAAAATTATCACCTACTAAAGAGTATGAAAGCAAAGAGAGTTATGGGCATGCAGTTGTTACTGTCAATCATGTTGATTGTGAGTTTCACTAGTTGCAGTAAAAAATCCAGTTCAAAAAACACTTCAAGAGCAACCGGTTGGAATATGGATGGCAGAAAAGGCTCAAGCAGTAAAAAGCAAGTATCAGGTCCAGGATTAATTTTTGTTGAAGGTGGTACTTTTACAATGGGTAAAGTTCAAGACGATGTGATGCACGATTGGAATAATACACCAACACAACAGCACGTTCAGTCTTTTTACATGGATGAAACCGAAGTTACTAATTCAATGTACTTAGATTATTTAGATTACCTGAAAGGTGTTTATTCTATAACAGACGATAATTACAAAGACATTTATGGTGGTGCTTTGCCAGATACATTGGTATGGAGAAACCGACTTGGATATAACGAAACAATGACCAATAACTACTTGAGACATCCCTCATATGCAGAATATCCTGTAGTGGGAGTTAACTGGGTTCAAGCTGTTGAGTTTAGTAAATGGAGAACCGATCGTGTAAACGAACTTCAGTTAGAGAAAAATGGTTATTTGAAAAAAAACGCAAAAACACTTGATGTATCAGCTGAGAGTAATTTTGATACTGAAACTTATTTAAATTCTCCTACTTCTGTTTACGGCGGAGATGAAAGTATTGTATTACAGAAAGGAGCGAAAAAATCTTCTAAAGCTGGAAAAAATGGTGTAACTCCACCAGCGAAAGGTTTGTATGCACAACGTTCATCAGGAATCATTCTTCCAGAATATAGGCTACCAACAGAGGCTGAATGGGAATATGCTGCAGCTGCCGATGTAGGGCAAAGAGAATACAACATCTACAAAGGTCAGAAAAAATATCCATGGTCAGGTAGTTACACACGTTCAGGAAAGAGACAAAGTAAAGGAGATCAGCTAGCAAACTTTAAGCAAGGAAATGGAGATTATGGTGGAATAGCAGGTTGGTCTGATGACGGAGCTGATATTACAAATGAAGTTAAAAAATATCCAGCAAATGATTTTGGATTATATGATATGGCAGGGAACGTTGCAGAATGGGTTCAAGACGTTTACAGACCTATAATTGATAATGAAGCAAACGACTTTAACTATTTTAGAGGGAATCAATACACTAAGAATAAAATTGGTCCAGATGGTAAAGTAGAAATTGTTACTAAAGATAATATTCAATATAAAACTTTAAGTAATGGAAAAAGAGTCGCTACCAGTTTTCCAGGTCAAATCGTTCAAGTTCCAGTTGATGAAAATGAAACTTATCTAAGAACTAATTTTGATAAAAGTGATAATACAAATTATAGAGATGGTGATGAGCAATCGTCAAAATACTATAAATTAGCTGATGCAGAATCGGCTGATGCCAAAACAAAATCGGAAAGAGCAATGTACAATTCTCCTCGACACAACGTTACTACAGATAGTTTAGGTAAAATGGTCAGAAAGTATGATGAGTCTAGTAAAAGAACTACTTTAATTAATGACGAATCTAGAGTTTATAAAGGAGGATCTTGGAGAGACAGGGCATATTGGTTAGATCCAGCACAAAGAAGATATTTTCCACAAGATATGGCTACAGATTATATCGGGTTTAGATGTGCTATGTCTAGAGTAGGGCCTAAAGCAGATAAAAAAAGATCAGCAAGAAATTAAATTCAATTATAAAATACAAATAAAAGCCCTTTGATTAGGGCTTTTATTTTTTTAAATCATTTCAAATGGATATTAAATACATTCATACTTTATTTTTAAAATGCACCTCAGTTTCAATTGATACACGTAAAATTGAAAGCAATTCTTTGTTTATTGCTATAAAAGGGGATCGGTTTGACGCTAATACATTTACAAAAACCGCTTTAGAGAAAGGCGCTAATTATGTAATAATTGATGACGAATCTCATTTTATTGATGAAAGAACAATCGTTGTTGAGAACAGTTTAGTTGCGTTACAAGAATTAGCTAAATACCATAGAGGGTATCTAAAGCTGCCAATAATTGCTTTAACTGGGAGCAATGGTAAAACCACCACAAAGGAGCTAATTAATGCGGTTCTGTCAAAAAAGTTCAGAACTAAATCAACAGTTGGGAATCTAAATAATCATATTGGCGTCCCGTTAACTTTACTTTCATTTACATTAGAAACCGAAGTAGGAATCGTTGAAATGGGAGCAAATCATCAGAAAGAAATTGAATTTTTATGTGAACTAGCAACGCCAGATTACGGATACATAACAAATTTTGGCAAAGCCCATCTGGAAGGATTTGGTGGAGTTGATGGAGTTATTAAAGGAAAAAGTGAAATGTATCATTATCTTTCAGGAAATGAAAAACTTGCTTTCATCAACTTAGAGGATCCTATTCAAGTGGAAAAATCGGCAAGTTTAAAATCCTACACTTTTGGTTTAAATAAATTAAATGCAGATATAAATATCACTAATATAAAAGCGAATCCATTTGTAGAAATAACGTACTCAGCAAAGGTGATAAAATCTCATTTAATAGGCTTGTATAACGCAAACAACATAAATGCTGCTATTTGTATAGGCGTTTACTTTGGAGTTGCTGACGGCGATATAAAAGAGGCGTTGCAAAGCTATGTTCCTGAAAATAATAGATCGCAGTTAATGACTAAAGGAACAAATCAAATTATATTAGATGCTTATAATGCCAACCCGAGTAGTATGGCAGTTGCAATTGAGAATTTCTTGCAATTAGCGCAATCCGGTAAAGTGGTGATTTTAGGCGATATGTTTGAGTTAGGGCAAGAAAGTCATGATGAGCATGAAGCTGTCGTTGAGTCGTTGGCCAATCGAAAAGAAGTGAGGTGTTATTTTGTTGGTTCTGAATTTTATGCGAATAAAGTAGAGCAAGATAATTTTTACTTCTTTGAATCATTCGAAGCTTTTTCAGAATCGCTTTTAAAAGATTCGTTTGAAAATAATTCAATCTTGATTAAAGGCTCGCGAGGAATGGCTCTGGAAAGGACTTTAGACTTTATTTAATGATAACATAAAAAAACTCCTTAATTTCTTAAGGAGTTTCTTGGTGGGCGATGAGGGGTTCGAACCCCCGACCCCCTCGGTGTAAACGAGGTGCTCTGAACCAGCTGAGCTAATCGCCCTATTTTTGCAGTTTGACAAATTTCGTTGCCGTTATTGCGTGTGCAAATATACGCCACTTTTTTAATTCTGCAAGAAAAAAAATAAAAAAATTATAATATTTCTGCTACCACAAAAGTACTCCCTCCAATATAGATAAAGTCACTGTTTGAAGCATTTTCTATTGCTTTTTTGTAAGCTTCTGAAACAGAGCTGTATGCTTCTCCGTTTAGTTCAAAATTGAGAGCCTTTTGTTTTAAAATGGATGCGTCTAATCCACGAGGTAAATTAGGTTTGCAGAAATAATAAATTGCTTTTTTAGGAAATAAAGGTAATATTTCGTTTAAATCTTTGTCGTTTACTACTCCTAAAACGATATGTAACTTGCCAAAAGTCTCTTTTTGGATTTGATTAAGTACTATTTCTAGTCCGTTTTTGTTGTGTGCTGTATCACAAATTACTTTTGGCGATTCTCCTAATTGTTGCCATCTACCTTGTAATCCTGTATTTCGTACAACATTTAAAAAACCTGACTTACTATTGTTCTCTGTGATCGTATAATCATTTTGGCAATTTAAGACTTCGATTGTCTTTAAAACAGTTTTTTTATTATGTGTTTGATAGTCGCCAATTAAGTCTGAAGGGAAAGTTTCTGCTAATAAATCAGAAGCAAAATAGATTTTCGAATGACATTCTTTGGCTTTACTTAGAAATACAGGTTTTGTTTCTGGAGTGTATTCGCCAATGACTACAGGAATCGTTGGTTTTATAATTCCTGCCTTTTCAAAAGCAATTGATTCTAGTGTGTTTCCCAGAAATTGGGTATGATCTAATCCGATATTTGTAATCACTGATACTAGAGGCGTAATTATGTTGGTAGCGTCTAATCTACCACCCATCCCAACTTCAATAATTGCGATCTCCACTTTTTCTTTTACAAAATAGTCTAAAGCTAAGCCAACAGACATTTCGAAAAAACTGAAAGCTCCTTTTTCAAAATAGGATTTGTGTTTTTCAATAAATGTACAAACGAAATCTTCTGAAATTTCTTTGCCATTTATCTTGATCCGCTCTCTAAAGTCTTTTAAGTGAGGGGAAGTGTATAAACCAACTTTGTAGCCGGCTTCTTGTAGTATTGAAGATAGCATGTGGGAAGTAGAGCCTTTGCCATTAGTTCCAGCTACATGTATACATTGTAATTTCTTTTCGGGACTACCTAAATGATCTGATAATAATAAAATATTAGTGAGGTCTTCTTTATAAGCCGATGCGCCTTGGGTTTGATACATCGGTAGTTGATTAAACATCCAATGCGTAGTTTCTTGGTAATTCATGAGGTCTATAAATAATAAAAACTCAAAGATACTTGAGTTTTTATTATTTATAGTTATGATTATTCGCCAATTTTAAAATTAACCGTTATAAAACCTATTTGGGTTTCTGGGGCGTTAGCATCTGGTTGCCATCTGTATTTTCTGGCTGTCGCCAAAGCGGGCTCTATTAAGCAAGGGTTAGTATTTGTTGTTCCTTTAGTATATTTCGCAGCAATCACATTGCCATTTCTGTTTACTGTTATTTGAACTACGACTGTCCCAAATTCATTGCATTTTTGAACTTCTTTCCCTCTAGAACTAATGCTTCTACCGTTTAATCCCCATCCGCTTCCATTGCCGCTTCCGCTTCCAGAACCATAATAACTGTTAGCGTAAGGATTGCCATTTGGACTTCCTTTATCTCCGGCTAAATTGTCATTTCCTTCACCGCCTTGAGCTTTTCCATCAGATTTAGGACCATTTATTAGACTTGATAACGCATCAGAGGTGCTTTTTGAAGGTTTTGGGTTTTCTTTGGGCTTTGGTTTAACTTCTTCTTTAGCAGTTTGTTTAGTAGGTTGTATTTTTTTAGCTTCCTTTATAACAACAGCTTCTTCAATATCTTGTGATAATACATCATCATTGCTTGCGGCAGCTTCTTTTGCAGCCACAGCTTTCGGAGCTGATTGTATTGCTTCAGTAGGCTGTATGTTTCCTGATCCAAATTCTGTAGTGCCAAAGTTGATCGCAATTCCATTTTCAGGTGGTGGATCTAAAGAGGTTAATCCTAAATAAAAGAACAAAACAAATAGAATCACAAAAATAATTGATGTGATTACAAATGATTTCTTTTCTTCTTCTGTTTCTATATATTTCATGTAGAATAATTCTTTTTTTAAAATAGTGAAAACTATTTAGGTCTTACCGCCAAAACAACTTTGATTTGGTTTCTGTTTGCAATGTCTAAAACATTAACCGCTTTCTCAATTGGAACTCCTTCTTCAGCTCTTAAAATAATAGCTTTATCTTTGTTTGCAGCAAACATCGATAATAATTTTGATTCTAATTCAGCTTCTGAAACGGGTTCTTTGTCAATAAAAAACTCTAATTTCTTATTGATGCTTACTGCTACGTTTTTATTGCTATCTGTTTTTCCTTTTGCTTTTGGCAAGACTAAATCTAATGCGTTAGTGGTTACCATTGTTGACGTTAGCATAAAGAATATCAGCAATAAAAACACAATATCTGTCATGGACGACATATTGAATTCAGCACTAACTTTATTTCTTCCTCTTAAATTCATAATTATGCTGGGTCGTTTAATAAGTCTAAGAAGTCAACTGCATTGGCTTCCATTTGGTGAACGATTTTATCTGTTTTTACTACTAAGTGATTGTAGCCCACATAAGCAATAATTCCTACTACTAAACCAACAACTGTTGTTGTCATAGCGGTGTAAATTCCTTCAGAAAGCGCGCCTACTTCAATTTGTCCGCCAGAACTAGCCATTTTATGAAACGCTTGAATCATACCAACAACCGTTCCTAAGAAACCAGTCATAGGACCCGCTCCTGAAATAGTAGCAAGCATACTTACATTTTTTTCTAGCTTGTAAATTTCTAGTTTACCAGCGTTTTCAATTGCGGTGTTTATGTCATCAAGAGGTTTTCCTATTCTTGAAATTCCTTTCTCGATTAATCTTGCAACTGGAGATTTATAATGAGCACATGCCATTTTTGCATTATCAATACGTCCGTTTTTGATGTTGTCTTTAATTTGTGCCATGAAGCTGGGTTCAATTTTTGAAGCTGCATTTATGGCCATTAATCGTTCGAAATAAAGGTATAAAGCGACGAAAAACATTAAAAATAAGGCAGTCATAATTATTTGACCTGCTAATCCTCCGCTAGTTAGTAATTCAATAATTGATAAAGTTTTTTCAACAGGAACTGCTTCAACTAAACTTTCTTTTGCAACAGATAGGCTGTCTGCTTGTAACAATAGACTCATAGAAATTTTATTTATTATGAAAACGCTAATATATTATAAAAATTGCTAATCTGTTAGATTAAAATTAGTAACAGAACTGATTTTTTAAAGGTTTTTATTTGGGGTAAAAAAAATCAGTTTACTGTATTTCCTTTAAAAGGAATGCAGTAAACTGACCTTATGTAGTGAAAGTACAAACAAGTGAATCATTTGTAATTTAGCATAAGATTACACTAATTGATTTAATGCAATTTCAAAAGCAGTAGCGCTAATATTAGTTTTTGCGTTGTTCAAAGCGTGTGTTTTTTCAATGGCTCTTTTAATAGTATCTGAAGTGTCTTGAAAAATAGCTTCATCCGTCATTTGTACTTTCTTTTCCATGAAATAAGCAAAAACACGAGCCATTCCGCAATTAGAAATAAAGTCTGGAATCAAACTCACTTTGTGATCTACATCTTCCATTATTGGGCCAAAGAATATAGCTGTGTCAGCAAAAGGAACATTGGCACCACAAGAAATAACTTCTAGACCATTAGCAATTAAGCTATCAATTTGCGATTGAGTAACCAATCTTGAAGCAGCACAAGGAGTGAATATTTCAGCTCCAATTGTCCATATTTTTTGATTAATTTCTTCAAAAGAAATCATGTTGTCAGCAACAAGTTTGTTGCCATCTTTTGCAAGAAATAATGCTTTTATTTCTTCAAACGAATAACCATTTTCATTGATTATTCCGCCATCACGATCAATGATACCAATTATTTTAGCGCCCATTCCAGCTAAGTAAAATGCAGCTGCTGAGCCTACATTTCCAAAACCTTGTACAATTGCTTTCTTGCCTTTTACATCTCCGCCGTAAATAGCGTAATAATTGCGAACTGCTTCAGCAACACCAAAACCAGTAATCATATCAGCAACTGTATATTTTCTTAGTACATCAGGAGAATATTTTGGGTTTTCAATTACTTTAACTACACCTTGACGCAATTGCCCAATTCGGTTGATTTTATCTGCTTCTGTAGGTTTGAAGTGTCCATTAAAAACACCTTCTTGTGGATGCCAAACGCCACATTCTTCTGTCATTGGAATCACTTCGTGAATTTCATCAACATTTAAATCTCCACCTGTCCCGTAATAACTTTTTAATAAAGGAGAAACGGCTTTGTACCAGCGTTGCAATACCCCTTTTTTTCTTGGATCATTAGGATCAAAATTAATTCCAGATTTAGCTCCACCAATTGCTGGGCCAGAAACTGAAAATTTTACTTCCATAGTTTTTGCCAAAGACAAAACTTCATTCATATCTAACCCTTTTCTCATTCGGGTTCCTCCACCTGCAGCACCGCCACGTAATGAATTGATCACTGTCCATCCTTCCGCTTCAGTTTCGGCATCTTTCCAATGGAAAACTATCTCAGGTTCTTTGTTTTCGAATTTATTTAATAAATCTTTCATTTTTTGCGATATGTTTAATTTTGGCAAATATAAATAATAGACTAATGTGAATTATGTATTTTTAGCTTTATTTTAAATGATAAAAAGTATAAAGTCTGATAAAGGAAATATGCATAAGTAGTGCTAAATCAATATGATCTATTAACGTTTTTTATATTAATTCTCTAATAATTATGTTTTTCCTTAAAGATTGGGTAAAATTACGAAAACGTTTGAAATTTAATTTTTAATAATTACTTTTGAGAAACAAAATTAAGAACAAATAACCTCATAAACATATGGATTTTAATCTAACCGAAGAACAAATAATGATTCAACAGGCTGCTAGAGATTTTGCTCAAAATGAATTGTTGCCAGGAGTTATTGAAAGAGATGAGCATGCTAAATTCCCTACTGAACAGGTTAAAATGATGGCTGATCTTGGTTTTATGGGAATGATGGTGGATCCAAAATATGGTGGTTCAGGTTTAGACAGTATTTCGTATGTATTGGCAATGACTGAAATTGCAAAAGTTGATGCTTCAGCAGCCGTGATTATGTCTGTAAACAATTCACTTGTTTGTGCTGGAATGGAAAAATATTGCAACGAAGAACAAAAAATCAAATATTTAGTTCCACTTGCAAAAGGAGAAGTGATTGGTGCTTTTTGTTTATCGGAACCAGAAGCAGGAAGTGATGCTACTTCGCAAAAAACTACTGCGATTGATATGGGCGATCATTATTTGTTAAACGGGACAAAAAACTGGATTACAAATGGTGCAACTGCATCAACTTATTTAGTAATAGCACAAACTCATGTGGAAAAGAAACACAAAGGAATCAATGCTTTTATAGTGGAGAAAGGTTGGGCTGGTTTTGATATTGGGCCAAAAGAAAGAAAAATGGGAATTCGCGGAAGTGATACGCATTCGTTATTATTTAATGATGTAAAAGTTCCAAAAGAAAATAGAATTGGTGAAGACGGCTTCGGCTTTGCATTTGCGATGAATGTACTCAATGGAGGAAGAATCGGAATTGCATCACAAGCATTAGGAATTGCAACCGGAGCTTATGAAATTGCTTTAAAATATTCGCAAGAGCGTAAAGCTTTTGGCACAGCCATTTTCAATCACCAAGCAATTGCTTTTAAATTAGCAGATATGTATGTTAAAGTTACAGCTGCCAAATTGTTAGTAATGAAAGCAGCAGCTGAAAAAGATGAAGGTAAAGATATTGCACACTCTGGAGCCATGGCAAAATTATATGCATCAGAAATTGCACTAGAAGTTGCAAATGAAGCGGTTCAGATTCATGGTGGAAACGGTTATGTTGCCGAATATCATGTAGAGCGAATGATGCGTGACTCAAAAATCACCCAAATTTATGAAGGAACTTCGGAGATTCAAAGAATAGTAATTTCTAGAGGATTAATATCATAAATAATAAATACTGGTTAAGAATAACCCTTTTCAATTTCGGTTGAAAAGGGTTTTGTGTTTCAATGCCTTTCTTTTTATTCAAGTGTTAGTTTTGCATGTGTTTATTTTTAAATATAGAAAGCAAGAAAAGTGACAAGATGATTTTTTAACAAAAGTCCTGATTCATATCATAGGCTAAAATATAATACTCATTTTGATTGAATTGAAAATCATCTATAATAGTCCAGTTTAGTTTTTCAGTATGTGCTTTGCGAGATGGAATATTCGTTTTATTTATAAAAGTTAAACTAAATGGATATTTGCTTTTCATATTGATTCTCATAAATTCAAAGAATGAAAAAATCAATGCTTTTCCTCGATAATCCTTATGAATGCATATTGGTCCATATTGAAAACTATTTTCTGTGGTGAAATTAAAATCTAAAAATTTTAAGGCAGGCAGTAATGAAATCATATGATTGAAAATGGGCCATTGATTGAAAAAATCCCAGCTTCCAGTAAAAATGTAAGCGATGATTTTATTGTTGTCTTTTGCAACAAATAAGTTTTTGCAGTTGATTACTTCTGTCAATTGAGTAATCGTAAATGGTGTTGTGACGAATCCAGCATCTTTTTCCTCATCAGATAAGTTAGAAACCAAATATAATTCTTGTAATGCCAATACGCCATCAATATCATTTAATGTTGCTATTTCAAATTGTATGTTTTCTATCATCGAATGTGAAGTTTAAATTAATGGCTTTTATCAAAATTAAGTAAAATTCTAATATTCTTTGTTTTTAAAATTGAAAAACAATCCTTTGCGTAAAGCGATGCTAATTTGTCGTTTTTGTTTATTTTTGCCTTATGAAAAATATTATTATTACAGGTACGAGTAGGGGAATAGGGCATGAATTAGCTTTACAATTTGCAAATGCGGGACACCATGTTTTAGCTATTTCTAGAAAAATTCCTCAAACTTTATTAGGGAATAAAAACATCACTTGTCTTTCAGTTGATTTGTCTAATGAATCGGAGTTAGTTAAGGTAAACGATTTTTTGTATAAATCTTGGAAACAAATAGACGCTATTATTCATAATGCCGGAAGTTTAATATTGAAACCATTTTCAGAAACTACGAAACAAGATTTTGAAAATATCTATAAAGTCAATGTTTTTGCTGTTGCAAATTTGACTCGTATCGCTTTGCCTTATTTACAAAAAGGTAGTCACGTAGTCGCTGTTAGTTCTATGGGAGGAATTCAAGGAAGTCTTAAATTTTCTGGACTTGCGGCTTATAGTTCAAGTAAAGGAGCTGTAATTACGCTTATGGAATTATTAGCAGAAGAATATAAAGATCGTGGAATTTCTTTTAATGTTTTGGCTTTAGGTTCTGTTCAAACAGAAATGCTTGAAGAAGCTTTTCCAGGTTATCAAGCGCCAATATCAGCGAATGAAATGGCCGATTATATTTTTAATTTTACTTTGACAGGCAATAAATATTTCAATGGAAAAGTGCTACAGGTTTCCTCTACGAATCCATAATTCATAGTTTGTTTTGAGCGAAACATTAACGAAATATCTACCTGATCACGCAGTAAAACCTGCCTTTGAATTGATTGTGACCCATAGAGTGCATTTGAAAATTGTCAATGAGCGCGCTACACGCCATGGTGATTATCGAAAGGGAATGAATGGTAAGCATGAAATTACCGTAAACGGAAGTTTGAATAAGTATCGCTTCTTGATAACGTTGATTCATGAAATTTCTCATTTAGTGGCTTTCGAAAAATTTGGTCGAAACATCAAGCCGCATGGAAACGAATGGAAGTATACTTTTCAGCAATTGATGGTTCCTTACATTAGACCAGAAATTTTTCCAAATCAAATTTTACCTTTGTTGGCAAGACATTTTAGAAATCCAAGTGCCAGTAGTGACACCGATGCTACTTTATCTTTGGCTTTAAAACAATTTGACCAAAAAAATGATAAAAACTATGTTTTCGAAATTCCGTACGGCAGCGTTTTTAGAATTTCTAATGGAAAGATTTTTAAGAAAATGGCAGTTCGCACCAAGCGTTTTGAATGCATCGAAGTAAGTTCTGGAAAAATGTACTTATTCAATCCTAATGCTGAGGTGGAGGTGTTGCCGAACTCATTGCAGGTAAATAAATAAGAGTCTTTACCCCTTCAAATACGCTTCTCTCACTTTTCTGAATAAATTTGAAGAATAAACAAAGTCAACTACGGCTTCGTTATCAGTTATGAAAATTTCTTCTTTGGTTCCTTGCCAAGCTTTAAGACCATTTTTTAAGAATAAAATATTATCTCCAATTTCCATAACCGAGTTCATATCATGTGTATTAATAACGGTTGTGATATCGTATTCTTCGGTAATTTCCTTAATTAAATTATCAATTAAGGTAGACGTATTTGGATCAAGACCAGAATTAGGTTCGTCACAGAAAAGATATTTTGGACGGTTTACGATTGCTCGTGCAATTGCAACTCTTTTTTGCATTCCTCCTGAAATTTCAGAAGGTAATTTGTGATGCGCATCTTTGAGTGCTACTCTTTCTAGTACAAAGTCAACACGCTCTTTAATTTTAGCTTTGTTATCTCTAGTAAACATTTTTAAAGGGAAACCAACATTTTCAGCAACAGTCATGGAGTCAAACAATGCACTACCTTGAAATACCATTCCTATTTCGGTTCTAAGGTCTCTCTTTTCATCGGCAGCCAATTCGGAATATATTCTTCCATCAAAACAGATATGTCCTGATTCAGGTGTATGTATACCTAAAAGGCTTTTAAGTAAAACTGTTTTGCCTGATCCACTTTGCCCTATAATTAAATTAGTTTTTCCAGTTTCAAAAACTGTCGAAATGCCTTTAAGGATTTTATTACCGCCAAATGATTTTTCTATGTTTTTTAATTCTATCATGATCCTAGTAACAGTTGCGTTAGTATATAGTTGAAAAGTATTATTGAAACTGATGTCCAAACAAAGGCTACAGTACTGGCTTTACCTACTTCGAGTGCACCACCTTTCATATAATAGCCATGGAACGAAGGTATAGTTGCTAATAAAAGAGCAAAAATCAATGTTTTAAGAAATGCATAAGCAATATGAAAAGGAATAAAATCCATTTGCGCTCCATTGATAAATTCGTCGCTAGATATAAATCCGCCGTAAACTCCAGCCATCCATCCTCCTAGAATTCCTAAAAACATGGCGATACCGATGAGAAACGGATATAATAACAGTGCAATTATTTTTGGGAATACTAAGTAATTCAGCGAATTTACTCCCATTACTTCTAGAGCGTCAATTTGCTCTGTAACTCTCATCGTACCGATGCTAGACGTTATGAATGATCCCATTTTTCCTGCCATAATTATGGAGATAAATGTAGGAGCAAATTCCAATATCACTGATTGTCTGGTGGCAAAACCAATAAGGTATTTTGGGATCAAAGGATTAGTTAAGTTTAATGCGGTTTGAATTGCAACAACACCTCCCACGAAGAAGGAAATAAAGGCTACAATACCAAGTGAACCAATTATTAAGTCATCAATTTCCTTGAAGATTAGATTTTTCATCACAGACCATTTGGTTTGTTTGTTGAAAATTTCTTTTATCATCAGGAAATATCTTCCTATCTGTGTTATATATCGAATGAGCATCATAGTATTGTGAATAAGGGCTAAAATACAAAAATAGTTACGAGTTATTGGTCAATAGGGTTCAGTTTTCGTTAGAAAAGCTTTTCCTTCATTTTTTTTAAACGGTAATGACGTATGAATTTTGCTTGTTCTGCTGTGACCATTAAAGGTGTTTTAGCTGTTTTAGCTTTCCAAAATCCTTTAATATAATCTAAAAAAAGCAATGGTTTTTTTTTCATCATCGCTAGTTTTGCTGAAGCAATAGCGGTAATTATAAAGCCATAACCTAAAGTATAAAAAGCTTCACCTTGTTTATAGCGTGCTGTTTTATTATAATTAGCACCAGTTGGTTTTAAATGTTTTACATGTAAAGAGGTATCAGTGACTACTTTCCAATTGTAAAATTTACAAAGTAATTCGTCAACGGTGTCCCAACCCATTTGTGGTTTTAAACCGCCAATTTGTTTGAAAGTTTCTTTTCTGTAGGCTTTTAAAGCGCCTCGAATGTGGTCTTTATCGGTTAGGTTTTCTAAAATCCATTCTCCGTTTTTCTCAATATAACAAAAGCCACCAACCATACCAATTGAAGGATCTGATTTGAAATGTGTATCGATTTTTTCAAAATAATTATTTGGGAAAATCAAATCGGCATCAATTTTTACAATCACATCGTAGTTTTCATCTAAGGTTTCAAATCCTGTCTGGAACGCTTGAATTACTTTGCTTCCGGGTAAATGAATGGTACTTGATTTTTTTTCGACCAATGATATAAACGGATGTTCTTCGGCGAAAGCCAAAACAATTTCCGAAGTTTTATCAGTAGAGTTATCATTGACAACCACTACTTTTTTAGGTAAAAGTGTTTGTGAAATTAGAGACTCTAATGTCAAAGAAATCAATTCTTCTTCATTATGAGCAGGTATAACGATGTAATAATTCATTATTTGTATGTTTGACTTTTCAACTTTGTCGAAGTTTTGAACTTTGCCAAAGTTACCAAGGCTTATTTTATTTTTTCAGCGTAAACAATATAATATCTTGGCGTGAATTTTCGCAATAAAGGACGAATGCCAAATTTTTTAACGGGGTTTGTCCATTTTTGACGGTCTATTATTTTCCATCCTGTTTTTTCTAAAAGCCAATCCAATTGCCAGTCTTCAAATTCATGATAGTGTCTGTCCCACATGTCAGTTTTGCTTCTATAAGCTGGAGAAAACCACAAACGTAACGGAATAGAAATGAATAGCTTATCCGATTTGATTTCGTTTAAGATAGTGTAGGGATTTAATAAATGTTCGAAAATTTCAAAGGCAGTAACAACATCTGTTTTTCCTTTTTGGAAAACCGTTTGATCATTGTCCAAGTCTTCGCCAGTTGTATTTGTAACTGTAAAACCTTCTTCTTTCATGATTTTAGAAAAAGGATTTTCGACCCCTAAATCTAAAATAGTGGATGTCGTTGTAATGTGTTTGTTTAGAAATTCTAATGTGTGTTTGAATCTTTTATTAGGAAACGTTTTTTCGTACATAGTCTTTGCGAGGAACGAAGTGATTTTTCGTTCTTTATCTAGGTTAATTTTGCTGTCAGGATTCAGGATGCAAATGTACAAAGATAAATTCCTTATTTTGATGTTTTTTATTGCAGATACAAATGAAAAATCCACAGTTAATTTTACTAACTGTGGATTTTTGGTAATTTAAATTCTTATGAATTTACATTAATTAGTATCTGTATATGAAGGCGTTGATATTCATTCCTGCTCCAACAGAAGCAAATAATAAAATATCGCCTTTGTTTATTTGCTGGTCTTTAATTTCACCTCTAATTAATAAGTCAAAAAGAGTAGGTACCGTAGCTACGCTGCTGTTTCCTAATTCATGAATGCTCATAGGCATAATATCTTGAGGAACCGGTTTGTCGTGTAGTTTGTAAAAGCGTTGTATGATTGCTTCATCCATTTTTTCATTGGCTTGGTGAATCAGAATTTTTTTAACATCGTCTATGCCAAGTCCACTTTTTTCTACACAACTTTTCATTGCTGTTGGAACGTTGTTCAATGCAAATTCGTAAATTTTACGACCATGCATTTTTATATAACGGTGGTCCGGATCTGCTTCTGGATCGTATGATTTACCGAAAAATAAGTAGTTAGCTTCTTCCATTGCATAAGTTGCGCTCTCGTATGAAAGCAATCCTGATTCGTCATCAGAAGCTTCGATAATAGAAGCGCCAGCACCGTCAGAATAAATCATTGAATCTCTATCGTGGTCGTCAACGACTCTTGATAGAGTTTCAGAACCAATAACTAAACAACGTTTAGCCATTCCAGATTTGATAAAGGCATTGGCTTGAAGTACGCCTTCAATCCATCCTGGACAACCAAAAAGGATATCGTAAGCAACGCACTTTGGGTTTTTTATTTGTAATTTATGCTTTACTCTGGTTGCTAAACTAGGTAGCATATCTGATTGAATTGCCCCTTTTTTTACGTCACCAAAATTATGTGCAAAAATGATATAATCTATTGTTTCAGGATCGATTTGTGCGTTTTCAATTGCTTTTTTAGCAGCAAAATAAGCTAAATCAGATGAGGATAAATGATCTTCAGCATAACGCCTTTGTTCGATTCCTGTAATTCCTTTAAATTTATTGATGACAACCTCGTTAGGATAGCCAAATGCGGTTCCGTCCTCATTTAAAAATACATGGTTTCCAAAGTCTGCATTGCTTATTCTCTTCTCAGGAATATAACTTCCTATTCCGGCTATTTTTATTTTCATTGCGTTTTTTTCCAAAATTTATGCTAATTTAAACATAAAAAAATAATTACACTCATAATATTTACTATGCGTGCATATAATTATTAAATAGTTAATATTGAGTCAAAATATTATTTATATGATTGTAAAGTTCTTTTATAGATGCGATTTTCTTATAATATATCGCTTTTGTGTAGAAATAATTATTTTAAATGTTTGACTCGGTTTTATTTTTACCTTGCGAATTATTCATCAATTTAATTGCAATATTATAAAAAAAATGTCCCGATTTCTCGAGACATTTTAGTTGTAATCTAACTTTCCATGTAGGCTTCAATTGGTGCGCATGAACAATTTAAGTTTCTATCACCATAGGCTTCATCTACTCGACGAACCGTAGGCCAAAATTTGTTTTCAGCGATATAATCTAATGGGAATGCTGCTGCTTCACGACTGTATGGAAAAATCCAATTATCAGTGGTTACCATCATTAAAGTATGTGGTGCATTTTTTAGTACGTTATTAGAATTATCCAAAGTTGCTTCTTCAATTTCTTTTCGGATAGCAATCATTGCATCACAAAATCGATCTAATTCTTCTAAGTTTTCACTTTCTGTTGGTTCGATCATTAAGGTTCCTGCAACTGGGAAAGAAACAGTAGGAGCGTGGAAACCGTAATCCATCAATCGTTTTGCGATATCAGTTACTTCGATTCCTTTTTCTTTGAATGGACGACATTCAAGGATCATTTCGTGAGCTGCTCGACCCATTTCTCCAGAGTATAAAGTGTCATAATGACCGTTTAATTTCTCTTTAATATAGTTTGCGTTTAAAATTGCATATGCTGTTGATTGTTTCAAACCTTCAGCACCTAACATGCAGATGTATCCGTAAGAAATCAAACAAACTAATGCAGAACCCCAAGGTGCAGCAGAAATAGCTGTGATAGCATTTTCACCACCTGTAGGTATTACCGGATTAGTTGGTAAAAACGGAACTAATTGTGGAGCAACACAGATCGGCCCTACACCTGGTCCACCACCACCGTGAGGAATAGCGAACGTTTTGTGTAAGTTTAAGTGACATACGTCAGCACCGATAGTTGCTGGATTTGTTAATCCAACTTGTGCATTCATGTTAGCACCATCCATATATACTTGTCCACCATTATCGTGAATCAATTGCGTGATTTCTTTTATAGCACTTTCAAATACACCGTGAGTTGACGGGTAAGTAACCATCAAACATGAAAGATTGTCTTTGTGTAAAATTGCTTTTGCGCGTAAATCTTCTACGTCGATATTTCCGTTTTCTAATGTTTTTGTAACCACTACTTTCATTCCAGCCATTGCTGCAGAAGCAGGATTAGTTCCATGTGCAGATGAAGGTATTAAAGCAATATTTCTGTGGTGATCTCCTCTTGATTGGTGATACGCACGAATAACCATAAGTCCTGCATATTCTCCTTGAGCACCAGAATTAGGCTGTAATGTAGTTCCAGCGAAACCAGTAATTACGTTTAATTGTTTCTCTAGTTTAGCAAGCATTTCTTGATATCCTTGCGCTTGATCTAGTGGTGCAAATGGGTGAATGTTGTTCCATTGTGCGTTGCTTAAAGGCAACATCTCTGAAGCAGCATTTAATTTCATTGTACATGATCCTAATGAAATCATAGAATGATTTAACGCTAAATCTTTACGCTCTAACATTTTGATATAACGCATTAATGCTGTTTCTGAATGGTGTTTTGTAAAAACATCATGCTCTAAGAAAGTTGAAGTTCTTTCAACGCTTTCTGGGAAATGATTCGTTTGAGATAAACTTTCAATTGTTGTTGCTTGAGTCCCTTTTGCGGAAGCGAAAATCCCAACAATCTTATTTAAATCAGCGATACTTGTTGTTTCATTCAATGAGATTGAAACCGTATTTTCGTCAATGTAATAAAAGTTAACTTCGTTTTGTAGTGCAATTTCTTTTACTTTTTGAGCATCAGCTTTTATAACGATAGTGTCAAAGAAAGCAGTATTAGTTTGTTCAAAACCTAATTTTTCTAAGGTGTTTGTTAATGTTACTGCAGAAGCATGTACTTTATTAGCGATATATCTCAAACCTTTTGGTCCGTGATAAACAGCATACATTCCTGCCATTACAGATAATAAAACCTGAGCAGTACAAATGTTTGAAGTTGCTTTGTCACGTTTAATGTGTTGTTCGCGGGTTTGTAATGCCATACGAAGGGCACGATTTCCGTTAGTATCAATGGTTACACCAATGATTCTTCCTGGCATGCTTCGTTTGTATTCGTCTTTGGTAGCAAAATACGCTGCGTGTGGACCTCCGTAACCTAACGGAATTCCGAAACGTTGTGTAGTTCCTAAAACTACGGCAGCGCCCATTTCTCCTGGAGGAGTCAATTTTGCTAAACTCAAAATATCAGCAGCAACGGCTACTTTTATTTCGTTTTCGGCAGCTTTAGCGATGAATTGAGCGTAATCATGAACTTGTCCAAATTTCCCTGGATATTGAAGGATTGCTCCGAAAAATTCAGTAGAAAAATCAAATTCTTGGTGATCTCCCACAACTAACTCAACGCCTATGGGAGTAGAGCGAGTTTGTAAAACAGATAATGTCTGTGGTAGAATTGCATCAGAAACGAAAAATTTGCATACGTTAGCTTTCTTTTGGTCACGGGTTCTAACATCAAATAATAAAGCCATAGCTTCTGCTGCTGCTGTAGCTTCGTCAAGTAAAGATGCATTTGCAATTTCCATTCCAGTCAATTCGATAACCATAGTTTGAAAATTCAAAATCGCTTCTAAACGACCTTGCGCAATTTCTGCTTGGTATGGCGTATATGCCGTGTACCACCCTGGGTTTTCAAATACATTGCGCTGGATAACTGCAGGAATAATTGCTGCATTGTATCCTAACCCAATGTATGATTGAAACATCTTGTTTTTATTTCCTAATTGAGTGATGTGATTAGCAAACTCATATTCAGTCATTGCTGGATCTAAATCCAAATCTGATTTTAAGCGAATATCACTTGGAATAGTTTCATCGATCAATTGATCTAGACTTTCAGCCCCAATTGTCTTCAACATATGATGTAAATCATTTTCTCTTGGGCCGATGTGTCTTAATGCAAAAGCGTCTGTTTTCATTGTATATAAAATGTGTTGTGTGTTTGTTGTTTTAAAAGGCTGTAAAATTAAATATTAATATGCTATAAATAGCCTTTTCTGACTTGATTTTCTGTGAATTTTTCAACTAAAAGACGTTCTTATTAACACTTTGATTAATTTTGTCTAATGAGGATTTTGAAACTACTATTTGATTTTTATATCAACAGCAGCATTCATGTGGGTTTGTCCTGCTATGCCTTAGTCCGTATGACCCAACACATGTTCCACATTTCTTATGAAGAAACTATTGCTAACTTTGCTTTTTTTGGAACAGTTGTAGGATACAATTTTGTAAAATACGATGCCTTGGCTAGAGCCAAAAAAGCCCAAATGCGTACCGAATTAAAGTTGATTGCTTTATTTAGTCTTTGTTCGCTAGCTTTAGTTGGTTATTATTTTTTTCTATTGGAGCGAATAACTCAAATTACGGCTATTGCTTTTTTGAGTATTACGTTGTTGTATACCCTTCCTTTTTTTCCAAATCGAAAAAACGCACGGAATTGGGTTGGTGTAAAAATTTATATTGTGGCTTTGTGTTGGGCTGGTGTAACCATTGGTTTACCGCTGTTGAATGCTGAGGTGGCCATAACATCTGATTTTTTTCTAAAATGCATCCAAAGATTTATCCTGATTTTTGTTTTAGTCCTCGTTTTTGAAATCATTGATATGTCAAATGATGATCCTTATTTGCAAACTGTTCCGCAAAAAATAGGAGCTAAAATGACAAAAAAGCTAGGGATTACGCTAATGATTCTTTTTTATTTTTTAGAATTTATGAAAAGCAATTTTGACGTCAAACAATTAATCGTGAATTTTGTTTTAGTGGTTTTAGTTTCGCTTTCGTTGCTTTTTGTAAACAAAAAACGATCTAAATATTACACGTCTTTTTGGGTCGAAAGCATTCCTATTTTGTGGTGGTTGATGGTAGTTTTTATTTAGAAAGGTTGCTAGTGGTGGATAGAATTTGATTGATAATGTTCATAAAAAATAACCGAAGTATTGCTACTTCGGTTATATATCTAAATAGCAAAGTTCTATAATAACCCCGCTCTCTTTAACAATGCGTCTGGTTTTGGTTCTTGACCTCTAAAACGCTTGTATAATTCCATTGGTGGTTCAGTTCCGCCTTTTGAAAGTACATTTTCTTTGAATTTTGTTGCCACTTCTTTATTGAAAATTCCCTTTTCTTTGAAATATTCAAAAGCATCAGCGTCCAGAACTTCTGCCCATTTATAACTGTAATAACCTGAAGAATAACCGCCTTGAAAAATATGTGAAAATGCAGTACTCATAGCATTTTCAGCTACTTCAGGATACAATTGAGTATTGGCAAATTGCTCGGTTTCAAAAGCTTTTATATTGCTGATATTTGAAGGATCTTGACCGTGCCAACCCATATCTAATAATCCAAAACTAAGCTGACGCATCGTAGCTAATCCTTCTTGGAAACTAGCACTTTCCTTGATCTTATTTACATATTCCTGTGGAATCACTTCACCGGTTTCATAATGTGTTGCAAACAAAGCTAAAGCTTCAGGCTCGTAACACCAATTTTCCATCACTTGGCTTGGTAATTCAACAAAATCCCAGTAAACCGAAGTCCCTGATAAACTTGGATAAATAGTATTGGCTAACATCCCGTGTAATCCATGTCCAAATTCATGGAATAAAGTTGTTACTTCATTAAAGGTTAATAGTGAAGGCTTTGTTTCAGTCGGTTTAGTGAAATTGCAAACATTTGAAACGTGTGGCCTTTCGTTAACGCCATTTTTCACATATTGCGATTTAAAAGAAGTCATCCAAGCGCCATTGCGTTTTCCTTTTCTTGGAAAAAAATCAGCATAAAATACTGCTACTAAATCCTTATTTTCGTCTGTCACTTCATAAGTCATAACTTCTGGATGGTATTTATCTATGTCAAATACCTCTGTAAAAGTCAATCCGTAAAGTTTGTCAGCAATTGTAAACGCTCCTTTTAGAACTTTTTCTAATTGAAAATAAGGTTTTAATTTTTCATCGTCTAAATTAAAAAGTTGCTGTTTTAATTTTTCAGAATAATAACCACCATCCCATTTTTCTAATTGCTCGATTCCGTCTAATTCTTTGGCGAAAGCCGATAGTTGCTCGAATTCTTTTAATGCGGCAGGTTTTGCTTTTGATAATAAATCATTCGAGAATGAAAGAACTTTTTCAGGACTTTGCGCCATTCTTTCTTCTAAAACAAAATGAGCATGTGTAGTGTATCCTAATAATTGTGCTCTTTCAAAACGCAATTTGGCAATTTTCAATACAATTTCCTGATTATCAAATTCGTTATTTTGAAATCCTCTTGCACCAAATGCAATTGCTAGTTTTTTACGCAATTCTCGATTATCAGCATAGGTCATAAAGGGAACATAACTCGGATGGTCTAACGTGAATATCCAGCCTTCTTTGTCTTGGGCTTTCGCCAAAGATCGTGCAGCTTCAATAGTGCCTTCAGGTAGTCCTGACAAATCTTTTTCATCAGTCAAGTGCATTTCGAAAGCATTCGTTTCAACTAATATATTTTCGCCAAACTGCAAACTTAGTTTCGATAGTTCTTTGTCGATTTCACGTAATTGATTTTTTTTATCTTCCGCAAGATTAGCTCCATTACGAGAAAAACTTTTGTATTTCTTGTCTAATAAAGTGCTTTGCTCAGGACTAAGTTTTAAAGACTCTTTTGAATCATAAACGGCTTTTACTCGTGCAAACAATTCTGGATTTAAGGTTATGTCATTTCCAAATTCAGATAATAATGGCGAAACCTCTTGTGCGATTTTTTGCATTTCGTCATTAGTTTCAGCAGAATTTAGGTTGAAGAAAATACTTGAAGCTCTGTCTAGTATTTCTCCTGCATAATCCATTGCTACAATCGTGTTTTCAAATGTAGCAGTCTCAGGATTTTTTATAATAGCATAAATTTCGGCTTTTGCCAAAGTAATTCCTTCTTGTATTGCGGGTAAATAATCTTCGTTTTTTATTTGTGAAAACGGAGCCGTATTGTGTTTTGTAGAAAAGTATTTTGTTAAAACATTCATTGTTTATGTGGTTGATTCTAATATTTGAATAATAAGTTTTTGAAGTGCAAAGGTAGCAATTTATAAAAAAAGGCAGTAATGTAAAAGTCGGCAATATCTTGCTATGATGATACTAACATGATGTTATAGTTATGTTATTTATTTACTATCTGGGTTTAAAAGTCGTAAATTGGAAAAAGATTAATTATTCTATGTAGTTGATCAAAAACATTTTAAAATAAAGTTATGAATTACAAAATTGCAATAAAACGTATTGATACGGTGAATGATGTAGAAGGATATTGGTCAGATGACGATTTAATTCAATTACTTGATAAGTTCAATTATCCAGATGGAGCAAACGCTGAGAAAAAGAATTTGCCAGAGCTATTAGAAATGGCAATTTCTGATTACGAGCCTAGTGAAGCGGCTGAAATTGTATTACACTATAAATTTTCGGAGGAGTTAAACGAAGGGCAAATACAGCAAATTGCTCACAATATGTTGATTGATAAAGTGTGCGAAGAATATCCTGAAATTCACATGCAGGGGAGATTGTTTCATGTAAATCAATTGTTGTTTAAGGCTTATAATGGCAAGTTTCCAAATGCGAAAGCGTCAGTAGTTCATTTTTCAATTACTCCAGCTGAAGTTGATGAGTCAAAAATTTTGACTAAAGAAAATGTATTGAAATTATTGAACAATGGTTTATCTGATCGAAATCTGATCAAACGATTATTTGATGATCAAATGACTCAAAATATTCCATTTCCAGAGTCCGAAGGAATTATATGGGAACTGAATACAATTGATAAAGTTAACTATACTTTAGTAACTTCTGAAAATTGGATAAATAATGAGGATTTAATAAGTTCCCATTTTGAAAGCGCACTAGAAGAAAGTGTTGAAACGATTTAGTTTAATTAAGAGCTTAAAAAAAAGTAAAGGATTCCAATTTTTTGAAAGCCTTTACTTTTTAACTAATTATTCGAAATTAATCAATTCTGATTAATTGGCCTGATTTTTATTTTTTTAAACTTTCGGAAGCTGTAAGTACGGCCTCTTTCAAATCTAATTTATATGCAATAATTCGATCTAGAACAGAACTATCACTACTTCCTATAATTTGAGCAGCTAGAATTCCAGCATTTTTAGCGCCATTTAAAGCTACAGTCGCAACTGGAACGCCGCCAGGCATTTGCAAAATAGAAAGAACTGAATCCCAGCCATCAATAGAATTACTAGATTTTACTGGAACCCCTATCACTGGAAGTGGCGACATAGATGCAACCATTCCTGGTAAATGCGCAGCTCCACCAGCTCCAGCAATCACTACTGAAACGCCTCTTCTATGTGCATTTTGGCTAAAGTCAAATAACTTTTCAGGTGTTCTATGTGCTGATACAATATCAACTTCTACCTCGATTTCAAATGATTTTAATATGTCTATTGCTTCTTGCATTACGGGCATATCTGAGATACTTCCCATTATTACGGCTACTTTCATGTTTGTTTTTTAGATATTTGTAGACAACCTTTATATAGGTGTTTTTTATTTTTTCGAATCGCTGATTACTCTAATGCTATTCTTGACATCTTCAGCAATTTTTCTTGCTTCTACAATATCAGAATTTACAATAGTAACATGCCCCATTTTTCTAAAAGGACGCGTTTGTTTCTTTCCGTAAATATGTGGTGTAACGCCATTCCAACTCATTATTTTTTCGATGTTTTCATAAACAACATCTCCAGAATATCCTTCAGCACCAACTAAGTTTACCATAATTCCAGCCACTTTACTTTCGGTATTACCTAGCGGTAAATTTAAAATAGCTCTCAAATGGTTTTCAAATTGTGAAGTATAACTAGCTTCGATAGAATAATGTCCTGAGTTATGCGGGCGGGGAGCTACTTCGTTTACTATAATCTCGTCGTCTTCTCTTTGAAACATTTCGACAGCTAACAATCCAACATGATTGAATTTTTCTGAAACTGTTAGAGCAATCTCTCTTGCTTTTTCAGCGACTTTAGCATCAATTCGAGCAGGACAAATTACATATTCTACTTGGTTCGCTTCTGGATGAAACTCCATTTCAACCACAGGATATGTTTTTATTTCGCCTGACGGGGACCGACAAACAATAACTGCTAATTCATTTTTAAACGGTATCATTTCTTCCGCAATGCATTCTACATTAGCTAAATTGTCTAAATCGGATACTTGTCTAATTACTTTTACACCATTACCATCGTATCCAAATTCAGTACATTTCCATACAAAAGGCAATTCGATTTTCGATTCCAAGATTGCTACAACCAAGCTTTTTATATTCTTAAACCTTTTGTAGTTGGCTGTAGGAATAGCATGCTCAGTGTAGAAATCTTTCTGAACGCCTTTGTTTTGAATTAATTTCAGTGTTTTTGGCGAAGGATAAACTTTTAATCCCTCTGCCTCTAATTTTACTAAAGCTTCCAGATTAACTAATTCAATTTCGAAAGTTAAAACGTCGACTAGTTTTCCGAAATTATAAACCGTTTCAAAATCCATCAAATCACCTTTGAAGAATTTGTCACAAGCAATTTTGCAAGGTGCTTCATCGCTTGGATCTAGAACATAAGTTTGTATATCAAATTTTCGTGTGTCAAATAATAGCATTTTACCTAGCTGTCCGCCACCTAAAATTCCTAATTTAAAATCGGAAGAAAAATAATTCATTTGTTTTAGCTATTGTTTATTAACTGTCAAATGCAGTCGCTCCGCACGTGTCATTGTGTAGTTGTATGTTTATGCAAAGATACTTTATAAAGACTAAATCCGAAAACGCTATTTAATTTTCTTCAAAATTTCTCGAGCAACTGCTTTATACGCATAGGAATGTTTGCTGTAATCGTCAGTAAGAATTCGACGTAATTCGGGATAAATCCAATCATACTTTTTGCCAAGTTGGTGTAAAGTTCTAATGGAATACGCCTTAGTAGCCACTTTGATACGATCACTAATGAGCCAATCGAGGCAACTTTCTATAATTAGCTCCTCTTGAAAGCTTGTCAAAATACTACATTTACTTAAAAACATTGATATTTTTGAAATGGATCGCAAAGAACTCTCACTGTCAAAGGTTTTTAAATTTTTACAAAAGTCATTGAGAAAATCAGTTAAGTAAAATAACTTTTTCTCTAGGACTAATTCCATAATCCAGCAGGCTTTATGATGGTTTTTGTCTTTTGTGTTTAATGCTATTTCAAATAGGCTAGGGAATAAGTTTTGATCAGTTAAAATTCCGTTAGCAATAGCATCTCTGCTTGTACGATGAGCAGTGCTATCAGAGATTTTTTTATAAAGTTCGCTGTTCATAAAGTGCTAAAAAACATATTATTTTCAAATGTACACTATTCTTGTGGTTCTAAACCTGAATTCTCAATTCAGAAATTGCTATATTTGCCAATTATTTTAAACATCTAAAAATGATACAACTTCACGATAAACAATTTGTTCCGTTCATTTCTGCTAAAGAAATCGAGTTTGCTTTGACAAAAATGGTTGCACAAATAGAGGATGATTTTATTGATGAAACACCAGTTTTTGTAGGAGTATTGAATGGCTCTTTCATGGTAGTTTCTGATTTTATGAAATTGTATAAAAGACCGTGTGAAGTGTCATTTATAAAAATGGCGTCTTACGAAGGAACTTCTACTACAAACGAAGTAAAGCAGTTAATAGGTCTTAATCAAGACTTGACTGGTCGTAGCGTGATAATAATTGAGGATATTGTAGATACTGGAAATACATTAGTGGAGCTAAAAGCATTGTTCAAAGATCAAAATGTAAAACATTTTAAAATAGCAACACTTTTCTTTAAACCTGAAGCCTATACAAAGGATGTAAAAATAGATTACGTTGGAATCAGAATTCCTAACAAATTTATTGTTGGTTATGGCTTAGACTACGATGGTTTAGGAAGAAATTTGCCAGAAGTATATAAACTAAAAGAATAACTATACAACCACAACATGACTAATATTGTTTTATTTGGAAAACCAGGAGCTGGGAAAGGAACCCAAGCCGAATTTTTAAAAGAAAAATATAAATTAACGCACATATCAACTGGAGATGTATTTCGTTTTAATCTAAAAAATGATACAGAACTAGGCAAGCAAGCAAGAGTGTATATGGATGCTGGTGACTTAGTCCCAGATGAATTAACTACAAAAATGCTGATTGATGAGGTAAATAAACATCCAGATACTAATGGAATTTTGTTTGACGGTTACCCAAGAACGATTTCTCAAGCGGAGGCTTTAGACGTCTTTCTTACTTCAATTGATTCAAAAGTGGCAGCTACAATTGCACTTGAAGCTGATGATGAAGTTTTAGTTCAACGTTTACTTGAAAGAGGGAAAACAAGTGGTAGAATTGACGATCAAGATGAAGCGAAAATCAGAAATCGTTACGATGAATATAATGAAAAAACAGCTCCTTTAATGGATTATTATAAAGTTCAAGGCAAGTTTCACGCAGTAAATGGAATAGGTTCCATTGCAGAAATTACTGATAGAGTAAGTAACATTATAGATAATTTATAGAAGCTTGTTCCAGCTTTTCATTGCAAGTCCTCACTTATAAAACGTATTTTCTCAGCTATAAAAGGAGCTTCCGCTGGTCGCTCTTTTTTGTCAAGAAAATTACCTTTTATAAGTTCTGGGCTTTGCACTGCAATCTGGGCTAAAATAATGAATAATTAAAAACTCGATTTTAAAAAACGAAAAATCGAATGAGAATACCTAAACGAATCAAAATAACAACTTGGAAATAATAATAATATTTTTTCTGATACTGCTAAATGGGGTTTTCTCCATGTCCGAAATTGCCTTAATTTCAGCACGAAAAAATAGATTAGAAACTGCAGCAAAAAAAGGCAACAAAAGCGCAAAAATAGCGCTGGATTTGGCGAACTCGCCAAATAAATTTTTATCAACCGTACAAATAGGAATTACTTTAATAGGAATTTTGACCGGTATATACAGTGGTGATAAAATAACCACTGATGTTCAAATATTTATACAAGGATTTGAGATTCTTAAACCCTACGCGCCTGCTGTTGCAGTAGGAGTTGTGGTTGTAGTATTGACATTTTTCTCTTTAGTTTTAGGTGAACTATTGCCTAAAAGAATTGGATTAAACCATCCTGAAGCAATCGCTAAAGCGGTGGCGCTACCTATGAAGATTGTTTCAATAGTAACAGCGCCTTTTATATGGTTGCTAACACACTCAACGGAGTTTTTACTTAATGTTTTGCAAATAAAACCTACCGCTGACGGTAAGGTAACAGAAGAGGAGATAAAAGCAATTATCAAAGAAGGAACTGAAGGTGGAGAAGTTCAGGAAATAGAACAAGATATCGTGGAACGCGTTTTTCACATCGGAGACAGAAAAATAAACTCTTTGATGACACATAGAAAAGCAGTAATGTTTCTGCCTCAAAATGCTAATAAAGAAGAAGTAAAAGATTTTATGCTGAAAGAATTACATTCTATCTATCCGGTTTATAATGGAAATTATGATGATATAGTAGGAGTAGTAAATCTCAAAAATATTTTCGCCAATTTTGAAAATCCAAATTTCAATCTGGAAAATATAATGACTGAAGCTCCTTTTATGATGGAGCAAACTACTGCTTATGTAGCATTGGAAAACTTTAAAAAAACGGGTATTCATTACGCTTTTGTATCTGATGAATATGGCGTTTTTCAAGGAATTATAACATTGAATGATATTCTTGAAGCATTAGTAGGTGATGCGTCTGACTTTTATAAAGATGATTTTCAACTAATAGAAAGAGAAGATGGCACCTGGTTAGTTGACGGTCATTATTCATTACACGATTTCTTGACTTACTTCGAGTTAGACGAATTAATCAATGATTATGAAGTTACTACAGTGAGCGGATTAATAATGACGGAACTTTCTCGTATACCAAGACAAGGAGAGAAGTTGATTTGGCAAAAGTTTGAGTTGGAAGTGATTGATATGGATGGCGTGAAGATTGATAAAGTAATGGTGAAAGCATTACGTATATAATAATAGCTTTGTATCAATATGAAATGAGTTTTATTGATAGAGTTGAAAATTGAATAGTAGAAAAAATGACAGAGGGGAATTTTGTAGATTACGTAAAAATATTTGTTTCTTCCGGTAAAGGAGGTAAAGGATCTACGCATTTGCATAGAGAAAAGTTTATTGAAAAAGGTGGGCCTGATGGTGGTGATGGTGGTCGTGGTGGTCACGTTTATTTAGTGGGAAACAAAGGTCTTTGGACATTGTTTCATCTAAAGTTTGCGCGTCATATCAAAGCTGGTAACGGTGGAGATGGAAGCGGAGACAGAAGTACTGGTGCTGATGGTGATGATAAATACATAGAAGTTCCGTTAGGTACTGTCGTAAAAGACAAAGAAACTGGAGAAACATTATTTGAAATTACCGAAGACGGTGAGAAGCAAGTGCTTTCTCGCGGAGGTAAAGGTGGTTTAGGAAACTGGCATTTTAGAAGTTCAACAAATCAAACTCCTAGATATTCTCAGCCGGGTTTGCCTGGCGTAGAAATGGATGTAATTTTAGAATTAAAAGTTCTTGCTGACGTTGGATTAGTAGGTTTTCCTAATGCTGGTAAATCAACTTTATTATCTGTTTTAACTTCTGCTAAACCAAAAATTGCGGATTATCCTTTTACAACATTAAAACCGAATCTTGGAATTGTAGCCTACAGAGATTTTCAATCTTTTGTAATTGCTGATATTCCTGGGATTATTGAAGGAGCTGCGGAAGGAAAAGGATTAGGTCATTATTTCTTGCGTCATATTGAGCGTAATTCAACCTTACTTTTTCTAGTTCCTGTGGATACGCCAGATATTAAGGGTGAATATGATATTTTAGTTAATGAGTTAACGAAATACAATCCAGAGATGTTAGATAAGGAACGTATGATTGTGATCTCTAAATGTGATATGCTGGATGATGAATTGAAAGCAGAATTGAAAGCAGAATTAGATGTTTCTTTCAAAGGTATTCCGTATATGTTTATCTCCTCTATTGCTCAACAAGGATTGACGGAATTGAAAGATAAATTATGGAAAATGTTGAATGAATAGACCATAAAATTTTCATAATAAAGGTGTTCTAGAAATAGAGCGCCTTTTTTTATGCGAAATTGTTAAATTCATAAAATTATATTAAAAAGAGAAGTGATATTGATGTTTGTTTAGGAAATAGATGGGGAGATTGCGAAAATGATTTATATTCGCACAACAAAAAAATAGTTATATTATGAGAAAAATAATTTTTTTCTTTACAATGTGCCTCGTGGCTTTTCCAGCGAAAGCAGATGAAGGAATGTGGTTTTTGATGTTTATCGAAAGATTGAACCATAGAGATATGGAGAAAATGGGGTTGCAGCTTACAGCTGAAGAAATTTACAGCATCAATAATCATAGTTTGAAAGATGCCGTAGTTCAATTTAACGGTGGATGTACTGCTGAAATGGTTTCTAAAGAAGGATTAGTTCTAACAAATCACCACTGTGGTTATGACGCTATTGCGGAGCTTTCTTCTGAAGAGCAAAATTATTTAAAAAATGGTTTTTGGGCGAAGGATAAAAGCGCTGAGATGAAACCAAAATCATTATTCGTTCGTTTTTTCGTTCGTATGGATGATGTTTCTAAAAGAATTTTATCTAAAGTAAATGATAAAATGACAGAAGCAGAAAGAAATAAAGCGATTCAGCAAGAAATGTCATTGATCGAAAAAGAAAATAGCGAAGGTGGAAAATACACCGTTTCTGTTCGTCCTTTCTTTCAAGGAAATGAGTATTACTATTTCGTTTATCAAGATTATAAAGATGTACGTTTAGTAGGAACTCCTCCAGAAAGTCTAGGAAAATTTGGTGGTGATACTGACAACTGGGAATGGCCAAGACATACAGCTGATTTCTCTATGTTTAGAGTATATACAGATGCTAATGGAAATCCAGCAGAATATTCTAAAAATAATGTGCCATTGCAACCTAAACACCATTTGCCAGTAAGCATTAAAGGTGTTGAGGAAAATGATTTTGCTATGATATTGGGTTATCCAGGACGTACAAACCGTTGGATGCCAGCAGGTGGAATTGAGCAAAATGTAAAATTTGCTTATCCAGCATGGGTTGAGGGTGCTAAAACCGGAATGGATGTAATGAAACGTTACATGGATAAAGATGAAACGGTGAAGTTAGAATATGCTTCTAAATACGCTTCGACTGCTAATTACTGGAAAAACCGTCAGGGAATGATTGATGCTTTGACTAAAGCAGGAACGGCAAAAACTAAAGAAAAAGAAGAAGCTAAATTTAATGTTTGGGCTAACAAAAAAGCGAACAAATCAAAATATGGTAACGTAATCGCAACGATTAATGACTATTATGCTCAAACAAATTTAAAGACAAGCCATGATAATTACTTATCGCAATTAATGCGAACTTCTTCTTATGGAGGTGCTCCAGCTAATGTAGGAAATTCATTAATCGCTTATTACAAAGAAAATGAAGCGAAAAGAAAAGAAATGCTTCCTAGATTGAATGTGCTTATTGAAAATGTATATGGCAAATTTCATGCTCCATTAGAGAAAGATGTTTTTGCAGCGCAATTAAATTTATACACTTCTAAAGGGGCTGCTTATGGACTTCCTGAAGTTGTTGCAAGATTAAAAGAAGATAATAAAGGTGATTTTACTTCTTATGTAAATAATGCCGTAGCAAAAAGTATTTTTGCTACTAAAGAAAGTGTATTAGCTTTCATGAAAGATCCTAAACCAGAGAACATTACAAATGACCCTTTATATGTCGTTTCGAATGAATTATTGGTGAAAATGAGAGCAAGATCTGCTGAGCAAGTAAAAGCAGCTGATGATTTCGAAATAGCTTTTCGCAATCTTGTAGCGGGTTTACGTGAATCTAAAATGAACTCTATTAAATATCCAGATGCAAATTCAACTTTAAGATTGACTTACGGAAAAGTACGCGCTTTGCCAGCTGATCAACGAAATGATGCAGAAGTAAACAATTATACTACAATGACCGGAATGGTTAAAAAGTACAAAGCAGGAGATCAAGAATTTGATTTACCAGCTCGTTTATTAGAGTTAAATGCAGCGAAAGATTTTGGACAATATGCTGATAAAAATGGGTATATGCCAGTAAATTTCTTGACTGATAATGACATAACAGGTGGGAATTCAGGGTCTCCGGTTTTAAACGGAAAAGGAGAGCTTACGGGTATTGCTTTTGATGGAAATATTGAAGCGATGGCTGGAGATGTTATCTTTGATGCAAAATTACAAAGAACAATTAACGTTGATATTCGTTACGTGTTATGGATTATTGATAAGTACGCAGGCGCTAAACATATCATTGATGAAATGACAATTGTAAAATAAATTAGTGTTATAAATTATAAAAGCCTCTTAACTTGTGATCGAAAACAAGTTAAGAGGCTTTTTATTGCAAAAACCTTTTGAATTGAAAATAGATTTCAAGTATAAATTTCGTTATTTTTGAACAATGAAACATAGTATTTTTTTAATTGTATTTCTACCCATCATTATGGGGGCTCAATCTAATTTTGAAAAGGCAGAGGATTTGTTCCAAGAAGAGAAGTATGAACAGGCACAAACCTTATTTGAATCGCTGTATAGTTCTAATCCATCTAATCTAAAAACGATCGAGTATTTAGGCGATATAGCGGGACAAAGCAAGAACTGGGATAAGGCAATTGTCTATTATAAAAAACTCAAAGAGTTGAAACCCGCAGAAGCCGATTACCATTATAAATATGGTGGCGCCATGGGAATGAAAGCTAAGGAATCTAATAAATTCAAGGCGCTTGGAATGATTGATGCAGTTAAAGCTTCTTTTGAAAAAGCCATAAGCCTAAATCCAAAACATATTGATGCGCGTTGGGCTTTAATTGAATTGTATATTCAGTTGCCAGGTTTTGTTGGAGGTAGTGAATCTAAAGCTATAAAGTATTCTAATGAATTGTTACAAATTTCCACTGTTGATGGCTATTTGTCACGAGGACATATTGATGAGTATTTCAAGCGATATGAAGCAGCTGAAAAACAATATAAAAAAGCAGTTGCGTTAACAGGTTCAAAAACTAGTTATTATAAATTAGCTAGTCTTTATAAAAATAAGATGAGAGATCCTGAAAAGGCAAAATCTATTTTAGAATCGTATAATGATAAAAAAAATCAAGGGAGGCTTAATTAACCTTGAGTATAAAAAACTTAAACTAAATAATTAGAATGCGTACACATTTTATAGCAGTTGGTGGCAGTGCCATGCACAATTTAGCACTCGCTTTGCACAACAAAGGGTATCAAGTTACCGGAAGTGATGATGCTATTTTTGAGCCATCGAAATCCAGATTAGACAAAAAAGGAATTTTACCAGCAGATTTAGGTTGGTATCCTGAAAAAATTACTGCTGATATTGAGGCTGTTATTCTTGGAATGCATGCTAAAGCTGATAATCCTGAATTGCTTAAAGCACAGGAATTAGGACTTAAAATTTATTCTTATCCTGAATTTTTATACGAACAATCAAAAAATAAAACACGCGTTGTTATAGGTGGTTCTCACGGAAAGACCACAATAACATCAATGATTTTGCATGTAATGCATTACCATGACATCGCTGTCGATTATATGGTAGGTGCACAACTGGAGGGTTTTGACACGATGGTTCATCTTACAGAAGAAAATGATTTTATCGTTTTAGAAGGAGATGAGTATTTATCATCACCTATTGATAGAAGACCTAAGTTTCATTTATATCAACCGAATATTGCTCTAATTTCTGGTATTGCCTGGGATCATATTAATGTTTTTCCAACGTATGAGAATTATGTCGAGCAGTTTGAGGTTTTTATTGGTAAAATCACTAATGGTGGAATTTTAGTTTATAATGAAGAAGATGCTGAGGTGAAACGTGTTGCGGAAGCAGCAACGAATCCCATTAGAAAAATGGCGTATCATACGCCAAAATATACAGTTGAAAATGGTGTGACATTACTGGAGACTCCTGAAGGCGATATGCCGATAGAAGTTTTTGGTGCGCACAATCTTAATAATTTGGCTGGCGCCAAATGGATTTGCCAAAATATGGGAGTTGATGAAGCGGAATTCTACGAAGCGATTGCTACTTTTAAAGGAGCATCTAAACGTTTAGAGAAGATTGTAGAAAGTAAAACTAAAGTAGCCTATAAAGATTTTGCACATTCTCCAAGTAAAGTTGCGGCGACTACTAAAGCGGTCAAAGAACAATATCCAAACCGAACTTTAATAGCTTGTTTAGAGTTGCATACGTATAGCAGTTTGAATGCCGAGTTTTTAAAGGAATACGAAGGTGCATTAGAATTTGCGGATAAAGCAGTTGTTTTTTACTCACCAGATGCAGTGAAAATTAAACAACTAGATGAAGTGAGTTATGATCAAATTGCTACTGCTTTTAATCGAAAAGATTTAATTATATATACTAATCCAGCAGAGTTCAAAGATTTTTTATTCAAACAAGATTTCGATAATTCGGCTCTATTATTGATGAGTTCAGGTAATTATGGTGGTTTGAATTTTGATGAGGTAAAAGATTTAATTATCGGTTAAAGTTTTAGTATGAATTAGTTTAAAATTAATATTATGGCTGAAAATTCCTTTTTCCCTATTACCAATTGGTCTGAAGATGATAAGCCACGAGAAAAACTAATGCTAAAAGGCAAAAGTGCTTTGAGTGACGCAGAATTGATTGCTATTTTAATAGGATCGGGGAGCAGGAATGAATCAGCAGTTGATTTAAGCAAACGAATTTTAGCGAGTGTTGATAATAACTTGAACGCTTTAGGTAAACTATCGATTACGCAATTAATGACTTTTAAAGGAATTGGCGAAGCAAAAGCAATTTCAATAATTGCTGCCATGGAATTAGGAAGACGCAGGCGTTCTGAAGATGCGCTGGAATTGAAAAAAGTTACCTCTAGTAAGGTTATTTTTGAAATCATGCAGCCTATTATTGGTGAATTACCTCATGAAGAGTTTTGGATTATTTATTTGAATAATTCGAATAAGGTAATTTCTAAATCGCAGCTCAGTAAAGGTGGAATCACGGGAACTTTGGTCGATGTGCGAATTGTATTCAAAACGGCACTCGAAATGGGAGCAACTGCGTTAATATTATGTCACAATCATCCTTCGGGAACTTTGGTTCCAAGCGAAGCAGACAAACAGATTACTAGAAAGTTGAAATTAGCAGGAGAAAGTTTAGAAATAAAAGTACTAGATCATCTTATCGTAACTGAAGCTAGTTATTATAGCTTTGCAGATGAAGGTATATTTTAAAATTTAAAAATGAAACAAACACATATAAAGGACGTATTCTTTGATTTAGATCACACACTGTGGGACTTTGACAAAAATTCTGAATTAACTTTTGGTGGAATATTTTCTAGAAACCATCCTGAAGTACAAATTAAAGATTTTATTGAGAAATATGTGCCTATTAATCAGTCGTGTTGGAAATTATATCAATATGACAAAATTACGCATGAAGAATTGCGTTATAATAGATTAAAATATTCGTTTGATGCCATAAATTATTCCATTTCAGATAATGAAATAAATAAAATATCTGACGAGTATATTGCTTTTTTACCAGAAAATAATCATCTTTTTGATGGTGCGATTGAACTTTTGGACTATTTAGAACCAAAATATAATTTGCATATTATTACAAATGGTTTTGCTGAAGTTCAGTTTAAAAAAATGAATAACTCAAAGATTACTTCGTACTTTTTGACAATTACTAACTCTGAAATGGCGGGTGTGAAGAAGCCAAATCCCATCATATTCGATTACGCTTTAGATTTGGCTAAAGCCAAAAAAGAAAATAGCATCATGATTGGTGATAGCTTAGATGCCGATGTACAAGGCGCGCTAGATGCGGGTTTAGATGCTATTTATTTCAATGAAAATAAGGAAATTGTCGAAGATCACATCAAACAAATTAATCATTTATTAGAACTTAAAAAATATTTATAAATTATGAAAAAGTCATTTTTACTATTATTAATCCTGTTAGCTGGAGTTTCGTACGGTCAATCTGTAAATGATTATAAGGCTGTAATTGTTCCTCAAAAATATGAATTTCTAAAATCGGATAATCAATATCGTTTAAATACGTTAACTAAGTTCAATTTTAATAATGCAGGTTTTATTGCTTTCTATGCGACTGAGATTGTTCCAGCAGAGTATAGTGACCGTTGTGGTTTACTATACGCTGATGTCGAAAAAGAGAATGGATTTTTAATCACAAAGCTTTATGTGCTATTAAAGGATTGTAATGGTAAAGTCGTTTTTAAATCAAATGTAGGGAAAAGTAAAGAAAAAGACTATCAAAAGGCGTATATGGATGCGTTAAACGAGGCGTTTCAATCGGTGTACGACTTACAGTATAAATACAGCGGCGTAGCGCCTAAAGCGCAAGTGCTAAGTGTACCATTAACGCCACTTACACCAGCAGTAAATACGCAAGTCGTTGCTGATAAAATGCAGTCAAATGCAGTTATTAATGACGCTAACTTACTTTATGCGCAAGCTACTCCTACGGGATATCAATTGATTGATAGCACTCCAAAAGTTGTAATGAAATTGATGAAAACATCTCAACCTAATTCTTTTATCGCTATAAAGGATGCTATTCAAGGTTCGTTGATTTTGAAAGAGAATCAATGGTTTTTTGAGTATTATCAAAACGATAAATTAGTTTCTGAGAAAGTTAATGTTAAGTTTTAATAGGTAATTCAAAGTCCAATGTGAATAAGAATATATCTTTTGTCTTCATTACAATTTTAAAATCTAAAATCAGAAGCTAATAACCGTATTTATCTTTCCAACGGTTTTTAAGAAATTCCCGGATGCTATTCTCTCTTGAATTGTTTCCGGGGATATATATTGGGTTTTTACTGATCGCTTCAGGTAAAAATTCTTGTTCTGCAAAATTATTAGCATAATCATGCGAATATTTATACTCTTCACCATACCCTAATTCTTTCATCAATTTGGTTGGAGCATTTCGCAAATGAATTGGCACAGGCAAATCACCAGTTTGCTTTACTAATTGTTGTGCTGTCCCAATTGCTAAGTAAGAAGCATTGCTTTTAGGAGAAGTAGCAAGGTAAACCGCACATTGACTCAAAATAATTCTGCTTTCTGGATAGCCAATGGTACTAACTGCTTGAAATGTATTGTTGGCCATAATAAAAGCAGTTGGATTCGCATTTCCAATATCTTCACTGCTAAGAATCAACATTCTTCTGGCAATAAATTTTACATCCTCGCCTCCTTCAATCATTCTCGCCAGCCAGTAAACGGCTCCGTTAGGATCGCTCCCGCGAATAGATTTTATAAATGCTGAAACGATGTCATAATGTTGTTCTCCAGTCTTGTCATACAAAACCGTGTTTTGTTGTACTAATGAAAAAACAAGATCATTCGTGATTGTAATTTCATTTTCACTCGAAGCGTTTACAACAAGTTCAAAAATATTTAATAGTTTGCGTCCATCGCCACCTGAAAGTCGCAGTAATGCCTCTGTTTCGTTTAATTTTATGATTTTAGTCGATAAATAGGAGTCTATTTTCATCGCGCGTTCCAACAAAGACTCTAAATCTTTTTTAGAAAAGGCATTCAAAACATAAACCTGACAGCGGGAAAGTAGTGCGGGAATAACCTCAAAACTTGGGTTTTCTGTTGTAGCACCTATCAGTGTAATCCATCCTTTTTCGACTGCTGCTAATAAGGAATCTTGTTGCGATTTACTAAAACGGTGAATCTCATCAATAAAAAGAATTGGATTTTTGGCAGTAAATAAACCACCACTTTGCTTCGCTTTTTCAATCACATCTCTAATATCTTTAACTCCCGAATTGATAGCACTCAAAATATAAAAGGGACGTTTTGATTCTTGTGCAATTATTTGTGCTAAAGTTGTTTTTCCAGTTCCAGGAGGTCCCCAAAAAATTAAAGATGGGATAATTCCTTTTGCTATTTGTTGCGTCAAAGAGCCGTTTGGTCCAACCAGATGGGATTGACTGATGTAGTCTTCTAACTTTTGTGGTCGTATTCGTTCTGCAAGTGGTGCTTCCATTTATTATTAAATTTTAATTTTCAAATTAAAAATTGCCATTGGTAAAAATAACCTTTCTTTTTATTTTTTGGAGCTATTTCCAGCTTTCCGTTTCAATCTTTTCTTTTTTTTATTCACTCGTTCCTTGCAAATAAAAAAAAGAAAAGGATTTCCGCTGCAATCTGGGCTAGGCTTTTTGTTTGTAATTGTCTTTTGGTCTGTGCCATGACAAATTAGCATTAATTGGGTTTTGGCTATGTTTTTGAAACAAAATAAGTATTGATTTACGATATTTACTAAATGGATAAGGAATTTAGATTTACTAATGCTGTTGTTGTACTACCACTTTTTTTTGTGGTATTGCTCTGGTTTGTTTTTTGGTTAGAAGTCCGCTTTGATTTTGATTTTGTTCAAAATGGAATTTATCCAAGAACCTTTTCTGGATTACAGGGTATTATTTTCAGCCCTTTTATTCATGCTGATTTAGAACATTTATATAATAATTCACTACCATTATTGGTGCTTTTAGCGGCATTACAATTTTTTTATGCTAAACAATCGTTCCAGATTATAACTTATGGTATTGTACTTTCAGGAATTATAACGTGGAGTATTGGTCGGGAAAATTATCATATTGGTGCCAGCGGATTAATTTATGTATTGTTTAGTTTTATTTTCTTTAAGGGAATTCAAACAAAGCATATTCGGCTTGTGGCCCTGTCGCTTGCCGTAATTGTTGTTTATGGTGGATTAGTTTGGTATATTTTCCCAACTGCAGATGTTCCCGGTGAAAAGTCCATTTCCTGGGAAGGACATTTATCTGGATTACTAGCAGGTATTATTTTATCTACCATCTGTAAAACGCCCGAATATAAAAAAGCACCTAAATACGAGTGGGAAAAACCAGATTATAATCCGGAAAATGATACATTTATGCAGCGATTTGACGAAAATGGTAATTTTGTAAATCTTCCTAAAGTAGAGGAGGTATGCACTTTTACCTATTATTCTTCTGACATTCCTGTAACGTACGAAATCACTTCTAACGAAAAAAACGAATCAAAACCGGAGTTATAATTCGTTTTTTAATCTGAAATCAAAAATCGTTAATCAACAATCTTAAATTTTAACTTCTTTGTCTTACTGCTTCATATAAAAAAGCACCACAAGCAACAGAAACATTTAAAGATCCAATTGTTCCGAACATTGGCAGTTTTGCTTTCTCATCTACGATTTTTAAAACAGAAGGATTTACACCTCTATCTTCTGATCCCATGATAATAGCCACTGGTTCATTTAAAGCAATGTCGTATATGTTTTGGTCAGTTTTTTCAGTAGCGGCTACAGTCTTAATTCCACTAGCTTGCAAAAGAAAAATCGCATCTTTTATGTGTTCTACTTTACATATAGGAATATTAAAAACCGCTCCAGCAGATGTTTTTACAGTATCACCATTAACGGGAGCTGAACCTGCTTTTTGAACAATGATTCCATTCACCCCAGTACACTCAGCAGTTCTGATTATGGCGCCAAAATTACGAGCATCTGATATTTGATCCAAAATCAAAAACAATGGTTTTTTACCATTTTCTTGCACAGATTCGATAAGCGTTTCTAAATCAAAAAACGAAATAGGGGAGATAGTAGCTACGGCACCTTGATGATTGTTAGGAGTCAATCTATTCAGTTTTTCAACTGGTACATACGAAAAGTTGATGTTTCCTCTTTTCATTACTTTCATCAAGTCTTTCATCAGTTCGCTACTCGCTTCCTTTTGAATATAAACTTTGTCTACAGTTGCGCCTGCTTGAATAGCTTCAATTATTGCTCTAATCCCAAATATTTGATGTTCTTTTTCCATGGTGCAAAGATATAAAAAAATCCACCAGCTTTTGACTGGTGGATTTGTAGAAAGCATAAAAATAGTGAACTATTTTTTTCTTTTTAAAACTTCGTAAAATTCTCTAGGACCAGAACCAGGAGTGTTATAGCCATAGCTTAAATAAATAATGTCGCGTCTATCATTAGTACGTGTTACCTTATTTGAAGTACCACATTTCACGTTTGTTAAACTACTAGAGTCATTATTACATGTTAGGAATGGAGCGGTACCTTGTAATAAAGTCTCGCCAGTCACAGGGTTCGTCTTTAAAACAGTAACATTATTGGCAGCGTCTACGGTAAAATAAAAGAATCCTTCAAATAGACCAAAGAAACCTGCGTGCTTGTAAGTTGTTGCCGATATTGCTTCTATAATTCTAGTTCCTCCAAGTGCACCCCAGCCGTTATTTACACCAAGTCTCCAATAGTCTCCTCCAATTACCTCGTATTCACCTGCTAAACTCTCAGCTCCTAATGCTTTCACAGTTAAAGTGAAAGTGTTTAATTCAGCGATTGATTGTGATGACTCTTTTATTTCAAGAACGATATCTTTAAAATCAAATGGAACTAAGCCACCTGTTAATATTGTCATCGAAGCTTTTGCAGTCTTTGAACCAGCAGGAATTGTAAATGATTTTACAGGTAATGAAAATTCAACGCCTTCCTTTGCTTTTGATTTTGGACTTGTAGCAATTACTACAGTAACATCTTTGTCTAAAGCAATACCTTTACCACCTTTATACGTAATGTCAAATTCGTATTGTATAGGTGTATTAGCAACGGTTTTTATGACATTAAGTTCATTTACAGGTTTTGCAAACGATGTTAATACTGGACCTTTACCGAAATCAATTTCTTCTTGGTCTAATATAGCATCACATGAGGTAAAACCTACCATGATTAGCAGTAACGCTGCTATCTTTGATTTATTAATTATATTTTTCATAAATTTTAATTTTTATTTCCAAAAAGGATTATCAGTAAATGCATTTTGTGCAGTCTGTGCTGGCACATTTAAAGCGTTTCGTGCAATTTCAGACGCTGGGTAAAGTAGTCTAACTGGACGTGTTCCGCCACCCTCAGCAGGTTGTGGTAATCCAGCAGGGAAACCAGTTCTTGTCTTTTCGATCCACAACTCGATAGAAGAGGTACCGTTTAAAGCAACCCATTTTTGAGTGATGATCGCTTGAATTTTATTTGGTGAAGATGCCCAAGAAACATTGGCTATGTCTTGATTGTAATATGTTGCTGCTGCAGTTGCTGCACTTGGCACTTGCAATCTTGTAAATGATGCTGTGATTGCTGCTTCATATTTTGATTTTGCAGCTGCATCTCCACCAGCAATATAACCTCTAGATATAGCCTCAGCTTGCAGTAATAGCGCTTCTGGCATAGTCATAATAGCTTGTGATCCTGTTGCACTAACGATTAGGCCAGGTCCAACTTTAGAAACGTCTTTAGAAGTAAATCCTGTACCTGGAAGAGTAGTGGTTTGCGGTACACCTTTATAAGCTCCGCCAGTTTGTGCTGGAGCGTATAGCCTGTTTCTACGTAAATCATTTGTTGTAGTAAGGAAATTCAAAACGTAATCAGTTGCTACAGTAAAGTCTCCTCTATCTTGTTCCGCTCCCGTTGTAGGTTTTCTGAAATAATCAAAGAATGGATTTTGTTTGTCTGTATTATTGTTATAACCTGGATTTGCAACAATGTCAGCTGATATATATCCTGCTCCATTTGCATCTATTTTAGCGATTTCTCCCTTGATATATGCATCTTGGTTAGTATTACTTAAACGAACTAGCATTCTCAATTTGATGGTGTTAGCAAATTTCGCCCATTTAACCATGTCTCCTCCGTTAATTATATCTTGAACACCAGGATTTTCAGCGTTAGTAGGTAGGTTTAATGCTAAGGTAGCGGCAGCAGTCAATTCATCTATTACCGATTTGTAAATAACTTTCGCATCATCATACTTTGGAGTAATTATAGCACTCCTTTTATTTGCTTCAGTATAAGGAACATTACCGTAAAGATCTACCAAATACTGATATTGAAAACTTCTGAGGGTTGTTGCCATCGCTTTGTATGCGCTGTAATCTACAGCTCCACTTGCATCTTCATAATTTTGAACGTAAGTCAAATTCTTGAAAATTGTTGCGTAAGAGGTTTCGAAAATTGTAGCGTAAAAGCCTGAATTAACTGTGTATCTAGAAAACTCCTGATTTGTAGACCAGTTAGATGGCGTTGCCCAGTTGTATGCAATAAACTGTCCTAAATAAGTCATCTGTCTTGCATTTAAAGACGCAAGGTCTCTTTGTGCTACAGGAAGAGTTAATCGAGGGGTAGATATTGCGGGATTATTAGGATTTGTATTTACATCTAAATAATCACTACAGCTTACTATAGTCATGGTAGTAACTAAAAGTACTACACATGATTTTATGATTTTTATTGTGTTCATAATTTATGTATTAAAATGTTATATTGAAGTTAAGACCAAATTGTCTTGTTGGTGGTGTTTGAGCTTGTGTTCCTACACCAACAGCGTTTCCTGTAGTAAAGTTAAATTCAGGATCTGTAGTAACATTAGATTTAGGTCTAAGAGTCAATAAGTTTCTTCCAAAAACACCTACATTCATAGATTGGATACCAACTTTGTCTGTAAAAGTTGATGAGAAATCATAAGAGAGTGAAACTTCTCTTAACTTAAGAGTTGTTGCATCAGATATGTAATTTGCAAGTACAGTGTTGTATTCATCCCAAAATGCATTACCACCACCGTTAGTCAAACGATTCTCATTTGCAATGAATCCACCAGCGCCATCAGAATATGATGAATTAGGGAATACGAAAGGTTGTCTACCTGCAGTAACACTACGTTCTGATAAACCTGTAAATGATAATAAGTTGTCTATATTATTATAAAAAACGTGACCAGTTCTATAATCAGCTACAGCATACAAAGTCCAACCTTTATAAGAAAATGTTGTATTCATACCTAATATGTAATCTGGAGTTGTTTTGCCTTGTACAGCATTTTTAGAATCTTTTAATGGATTACCGTTTGGTCCAACGATTACTCTTCCTTGTGGGTCTTTTGTATAAGCTGATGTTTTTAGTAATGGGTAAGATTCTCCAACTTTTGCAATAACTTGTGCGTCAGCAAATCCACCTATGTTTACTTCTTCAACACCATCAAATAATGATAAAACTTTTGATTTAATTCCAGAATAATTTGTTCCTAATTTCCAAGAAAAATCTTGTGTTTTAAGAATTGTTCCTTTCAAATCTAATTCAAGACCTTTATTTTCAATCTCACCAATATTCGTTAAAATACTTCCTGCACCTGAAGCCAGAGAAACTTCAATTGGTACAATTTGGTCTGTTGAGTTTGTTTGGTAGTAAGTACCATTAAATGTTAATCTACTTCTAAATAAGCTTAATTCAACACCTACTTCTTTTGATAGCGTAAATTCAGGATTTAAATTAATATCTGGATCTCTTGATCCTTGTGATAATCCTGTTAGAGAACCGTAAGGGAATCCAGCAGGTGCTGAGAATATACCTTGTGTAGCAAAAACTTCTGGATCATTACCCGTTTTAGTTACGTTTACGGTAGCTTTTAGTACGTCAATTCCGTTATCACTTTTAATTCCTGGGAATGCATCTGAAACGACAAATGAAATTCCAGCTCCTGGATAAAAGAAAGAGTTGTTGTCTTTCGGTAAAGTTGATGACCAGTCATTTCTAGCTGTTACATTTAAGAAAAGGTAGTCTCTAAATCCTAAAGTAAAGTCTCCATAAACACCTTGTCTTCTAAATTGGTCAGCATATTCTCCACCGCCTAATTCACCCGTTCTTGTTGATACATTGTAAAAGTCTGGTATGATTAGATTGTCTCCATTAACTGAAACTTGATTAGAGGTGGTTAATCTAGTATTTGCACCTACTGTTAATTTCGTATTAAAATCTTTATTAATGTCTTTGTCAAATTTAAGTAAAATGTCGTTGTTGAAACGCTGGCCATTTGTTATTCTATTTGCTGTAGATGCACCATAGGCATCCATTTCAGAATATACATCTTTTAGATGAAATGCATAAGTGAATGCTCCAAATTGTCTTTTGAAATCTGCTGAGTTACTTGTGTAACCTGTGTTTACAGATAAGGTTAACCAATCAGTAAATTTGTAATCAATATTAGACAACATATTGAACTCAGTATAATTATTCTTTTCTCTTTGAGTGTCAATGATGAAATAAGGATTTTCATAAAATCTGTAGAAAGAAACTTCATTTCTCGTAAACTGTCCAGTTTGCCAGTTTTGCATCTGATCTAAAGGAATGTGTAAAGGAGTGTTTAGGACGTTCCAGTACAATGGTCTTCCTTGTCGTCCAGCTACTTCACTCACTTGGTTTGCGTGAGATCTATAGAAACTTACGTTTCCGCCTACTGTCAAATTGTTGTATTTTCTAGATCCTTTTAATCTAACATTAGTTCTGTTATAAGTGTCCTTAGGTACGATTCCTGTAGTGTTTGTTTGATCTACAGAAAATAGAAAATCACTAGTTTCATCTCCTCCTTTAAAAGTGACTCCATGTCTTGTAGATACACCAGTGTTAAAAAAGTTTCTAACATTGTTTTTTACCGGTGTAAACGGTACTAACCACACAGATCCGTCATCAAGAGTTTCACTTGCTTCAACCATACGACCATCGTAGCGAGGTCCCCAGTTAACATTTTCTAAAGGATAAAGAGTTCCGTCAGGAAATCCACCAACACCAAATTCATCTTGAATTTGCGGCAAATATGATACTGTTTCTAGTTGAACTGAATTGTTATACGTAATAGATAATTTTCCGCTACCTTTTTTAGTAGTTATTACTAAAACACCATTCGCTGCTTCTGTACCATAAAGAGCTGATGCATTTGCTCCTTTTAAGATAGTTACGTTGTCAATGTCATTTGGGTTAATGCGATCTAGAACACCTCTTGAAGATGGAAAGCCATCGATTACAATAAGCGCTTCATTGTTTCCAAGTAATGATCTGTTACCTCTTAATACTACTCTTGTACTTGGATTTACTCCATTATTAGTAACATTTACTTGTAAACCAGACACTTTACCTGCCAGTGCAGTTGCAACGTTTACCGCTTTTGTTTTCGTTAAATCCTCGCTTTTAATGTTGTCTGTAGAATACGCAAGTTCTTTTGGCCTTCTTTTAATACCTAAAGCAGTTACAACAACTCCTTCTAGAACTACTGAATCGTCCTTAAGTTTTACGTTAAGTTTTGCATTGCTTGCAGAAGCTTCTTGAGATTTCATACCAATATAGCTAAATACTAATACTTGACTTGGCGTAGCTTTAATTGAGAATTTTCCGTCAAAATCTGTTTGTGTCGAAGTTTGTGATCCTTTAACTAACACGTTTACCCCTGGTATTGGCAAACCTGTGTTGTCGGATACAGTCCCTGAAACAACTCTTTCTTGCGCAAAAGTGATTTGCGCTACTAGTACTAGTAATAGTACTAAGAATCCATTGAACTTTAGTTTCATTTTTAATTATTTTGAATTAGTTCAACAAACTTCTTAATAAATTGTTAACATTCCAAGTAAACAAAAAGTTATTTTATGCATGCATCTAAAATTTAACATTATAACTAATATGGATAATTGTGTTAGATATTTCAAATTGCTGTTTTTTTGCATGACCATTGGCGATCGCTAATTTTAATAACCCGTTATTTGTTTGTAAGCCAAATCCAGCTCCGATCCCAATTAAATTTTCTGAAATATCTGCTTTTTCTATCTCGGATTTATTTCTAAATATACTGTAATCCAGTATGCTATGTAAATATAATTTCGGTGAAAGTAGATAACGGTATTCTGTAAGTAGGGTGGATGAAAAATAGGCTTGTAGGCTGTTTTCATTAAATCCTCTAATGCTATTTAATCCGCCAAAACGGAATAATTCATTCGTAATATAACGGTTGCTTTTTAAATAATTATTTTGACTGTTAAAATGAAATGAATTTTTTTTGTTAATATAAAAATTGTGCGTTGCGTGAATGTTAACAATTAATTGTTTGTTCTTTGAATCGTCCGTTGAATTAGTGATTCCTCTTGAACCTATTCCCAATGAGGTTTGAAATTTAGATTGTATTGGAAATAACAGATTTGTTGGGTCAGTACTAGTATATTCAAAACTTGAAGTTATAAATGAATTGTTATAATCGCTAACTGAGTTGTTGCTTGAGTTTTGTATGTCACTAGATTGAGTCACATGATATCCTAAATACAATCGTGAATTGTAATTCGCATAATAACTAAAATCGATTGCAGTTTTTGTGTTTTGAAAAGTAGAGTCTTGCCTAAAAATATGTAGTTGTGCTTTTATTCCTATTGGAGTTTTAAAAAGATAGGGTACTTCAATTTGGCCATTAAATGTTTTTTGGTCGTTGCCATCAGTTTTCCAATATAAAGATAGTTGTTCGCCAGATCCTAAAATATTTTCGAGTGTGATATCTAAATATCCTGTCAATGTGATTTTTTTATTATCATTGTTAGAAAAGCCCAGAAAGCCATCAAATGTATTAGAATTTCGCTTTTCTAAATAGATATAGACGTTAGTATTGTCTTTGGTAAATAAAATTTCTGGATATTTTATTTGATTAACAAAACTAAATTTTTGGAAATCGCTATAAATGCGCTCTACTGTTTTTTGATTGAAGACTGAGTTTTTATATTTTTTGTTGATTTGTTTTAAATGCCCTTGAGGGAATTTGTTTGATTGTCCGTTTTCTGGATATTGAACTATAATGGAATTGAGTTTTCTTTTTTCCTCTGTTTCTAGTTGTAGATCGGCGTATAGATTGTCATTTTTTATTTCGATGTTAATCAACTTTAATTTTGCTAAAGCATATCCGTCTTGTTCTAATTTTTTGATACTCTCATTAAGGAAAAAATCTAACTCTGTGTAAGGTATCTCTATTTTATTATTTTTTGGAGCGATTGAAGTCAAGCTATGTAAAAGTTTGTCAACGCCTATATATAGGTGGATCGTTTTTACTCTTTGTCCTAAGGTGATTTTTGCATCATAAATCGAATCGTTTATTTTGCTAGCTTGTGATGCGATGTTATATAAATAGCCTATTTTATATAAATTAGCGGAAAGGGTGTTTATTTCGTCGGTAATTAACTTTATGTTTTTGTGTTTTGTGTTGTATTTTAATGAGTCTATCATTTTTGTTTCTTCGCTTGTTTGTCCAGTTATGCGCAAGTGAAATTCTTGGCTCGTTGCGTGCCAGCTTAAGGTTGAGAAAAGTAAAAGTAGGAGGGAGGTTTTCAATCAATTATTTGTTTTAATAAAAGTAATGCAAATATCTCCAGTTTGAAATAAAAATCAAAGTTGAAAAGAATTCTGTTAGAGTTAAGATTGTAAATAGATCATTTTAAACAAAATTACAATAGGTATAATTGTTATTTGTTTCAATAACAAATTATTAGTTAGGAAAAATTTAGTGATTTAACGTTTGTAGAATAAAAAATATTTTCTACATTTGCAACCCCGTAAAAAGCGGGAATTTAATATAATAAGAAATTTTTAGTATTAATTATGCCAACAATTCAACAATTAGTAAGAACAGGAAGAACTCAGATGACTAAGAAGAGTAAATCGGTTGCTTTAGATTCTTGTCCTCAAAGAAGAGGGGTTTGTACGCGTGTTTACACTACAACACCAAAAAAACCAAACTCTGCAATGCGTAAAGTAGCGCGTGTACGTTTGACAAATGGTAATGAAGTAAATGCCTACATCCCTGGTGAAGGACACAATCTACAAGAGCACTCGATAGTATTAGTTAGGGGTGGAAGGGTAAAAGATTTACCAGGAGTTAGATATCACATCGTTCGTGGTGCACTTGATACGTCAGGAGTAGCAGGAAGAACACAAAGGAGATCTAAGTACGGAGCAAAACGCCCAAAAGAAGCAAAAAAGTAATTTAAAACGTAATTCTTGTAGTGACGCGATTTATCGCGCCTAGATAAGTATGAAATTTTATTAAAAAAAAGACATGAGAAAAAGAGCGGCAAAGAAGAGACCACTTTTACCAGATCCAAGGTTTAATGATCAACTGGTAACGCGTTTTGTGAACAACTTAATGTGGGATGGAAAAAAATCGACAGCGTTTAAAGTATTTTATGATGCTATTGACATCATTGAGTCTAAAAAACAAGATGCTGAAAAGCCATCGTTAGAAATATGGAAAGATGCTTTAACTAACGTTATGCCTCACGTAGAAGTACGTAGTCGTAGAGTAGGTGGAGCTACATTTCAGATTCCGATGCAAATTAGACCAGATAGAAAAATTTCTATGGCGATGAAGTGGTTAATACTTTATTCAAGAAGAAGAAATGAAAAATCTATGGCTCAAAGGTTAGCTTCAGAATGTTTAGCTGCGGCTAAAGAAGAAGGTGCTGCTGTTAAGAAAAGAATGGATACTCACAAAATGGCAGAAGCTAACAAAGCTTTCTCTCACTTTAGATTTTAATTCATAGAGAAATGGCTAGAGACTTAAGATATACAAGAAATATTGGAATCGCTGCGCACATTGATGCTGGTAAAACAACAACAACAGAGCGTATCCTTTTCTATACAGGAAAAAATCACAAAATAGGTGAAACGCACGAAGGTTCTGCAACAATGGACTGGATGGCGCAAGAGCAAGAAAGAGGTATTACAATTACTTCTGCTGCTACAACTTGTGAGTGGAATTTCCCAACACAACAAGGTAAAGTTTTACCTGAATCTTTACCGTATCACTTCAATATTATTGATACTCCAGGACACGTTGATTTTACTGTTGAAGTAAATCGTTCGTTACGTGTTCTTGATGGTTTAGTTTTCTTATTTAGTGCAGTTGATGGTGTTGAGCCACAATCAGAAACTAACTGGAGATTAGCGGATCAATATAGAGTTCCACGTATGGGATTCGTAAACAAAATGGACCGTCAAGGTTCTAACTTCTTGGGAGTTTGTCAGCAAGTTAGAGACATGTTAAAATCTAACGCTGTTGCAATCACTTTGCCTATTGGTGAAGAGAACGATTTCAAAGGAGTAGTTGACTTAGTGAAAAATCAAGCTATGATATGGCATGATGAAAATCACGGTGCTACTTATGACATTGTGCCTATTCCTGAGGATATGCTTGCAGAAGTAAAGGAATACAGATCTATTCTTATTGAAGCGGTTGCTGATTATGATGAGAATCTTTTGGATAAGTATATGGAAGATGAAACTTCTATTACTGAAGAAGAGATTAACAACGCATTAAGAGCTGCTACTATTGACATGGCGATTATTCCTATGTTATGTGGATCTTCATTTAAAAATAAAGGAGTTCAATTTTTATTAGATGCAGTTTGTAAATACTTACCATCTCCTATGGAGAAAGAAGGTATTTGGGGAATTCATCCTGATGACGCTGAATTGTTAGAAGAGGATCAAACTAAAATTTTGCGTAAGCCATCTGTAGCTGAGCCGTTTGCGGCTTTAGCATTTAAAATTGCTACTGACCCATTCGTAGGTCGTTTAGCGTTTTTCCGTGCTTATTCAGGACGTTTAGATGCAGGTTCATATATCTTGAACACTCGTTCAGGAAACAAAGAAAGAATTTCTCGTATCTACCAAATGCACGCTAACAAACAAAATCCAATCGATTACATCGAAGCTGGAGATATTGGAGCGGCAGTTGGATTTAAAGATATCAAGACTGGAGATACAATGTGTGATGAAAAACACCCAATCATTCTTGAGTCAATGAAATTCCCAGCACCGGTAATCGGGGTTGCAATTGAGCCTAAAACTAAAGTTGATGTTGATAAAATGGGTATGGCTTTAGCTAAATTAGCTGAAGAAGATCCTACGTTTACAGTTAGAACTGATGAAGCTTCAGGTCAAACTATTATATCAGGTATGGGTGAGCTTCACTTAGATGTACTTATCGATCGTATGAGACGTGAGTTTAAAGTTGAAGTGAATCAAGGTGAACCTCAAGTTGAATATAAAGAAGCTTTTACAAGATCTGCAACACACAGAGAAACGTACAAGAAACAATCTGGAGGTCGTGGTAAATTCGGTGATATCGTATTTACATTAGAGCCTGCTGATGAAGTTGACGGTAAAGCTGCTGTAGGATTACAGTTTGTAAATGCTGTAAAAGGTGGTAACGTTCCTAAAGAATATATCCCATCTGTTGAAAAAGGTTTCCGTGAAGCTATGAAAACTGGTCCATTAGCTGGGTACCAAGTAGATAGTTTGAAAGTAACTTTGACAGACGGATCTTTCCACCCTGTCGATTCAGATGCACTATCTTTTGAGTTAGCTGCTAGAATGGGGTACAGAGAAGTAGCTAAAGCTGCTGGAGCTGTTATTCTTGAGCCAATAATGAAGATGGAAGTTATTACGCCAGAAGAAAACATGGGAGATATCGTAGGTGATATTAACCGTCGTAGAGGTCAGGTAAATGACATGGGTGATAGAGCTGGTGCAAAAACTATTAAAGCGGATGTTCCGTTATCAGAAATGTTTGGATATGTTACAACATTAAGAACGCTTTCTTCTGGTAGAGCAACTTCTACAATGGAATTTTCACATTACGCTGAAACGCCTGCTAATATTTCAGAAGCAGTAATCAAAAAAGCAAAAGGAAACGCTTAATCTTTAAGAAAATGAGTCAAAAAATCAGAATAAAATTAAAATCTTACGATCACATGTTAGTAGACAAGTCTGCTGAGAAGATTGTAAAAACTGTTAAGAGTACAGGTGCAGTAGTAACAGGACCAATTCCTTTGCCAACTCACAAAAAACTTTTCACTGTATTGCGTTCTCCACACGTTAACAAAAAAGCGAGAGAGCAATTTGAAGTAATGTCATACAAGAGATTGATTGATATTTATTCATCTTCATCTAAAACTATTGATGCGTTAATGAAACTTGAATTGCCAAGTGGAGTTGAAGTTGAAATCAAAGTTTAAGTAGTTTAAGAGTAAAAAAGGACGCCGCTTTTGATTGAAAATATTTTTTTTGGTTTGTGTGTAAATAAGTTATACTTTTGCACCACTAAAAAAAAATAGCATTCAGTTAAAAGCTGCGTTCTATGTTTATATTTAATAATTAATAATTAATAATTATGTCTGGGTTAATTGGTAGAAAAATCGGCATGACTAGCATTTTCGACGAGAACGGGAAAAACATTCCTTGTACAGTAATCGAAGCTGGACCATGCGTTGTTACCCAAGTCAGAACCAAAGGTGTTGACGGGTACGAAGCGTTGCAACTTGGTTTCGATGACAAAAACGAGAAACATTCCACTAAAGCGGCTTTAGGTCACTTTAAAAAAGCTGGAACTGTAGCTAAGAAAAAAGTCGTTGAATTTCAAGATTTTGCAACTGAACAAAAATTAGGAGATCTTATTGATGTTTCTATTTTTGAAGAAGGAGAATTTGTAGATGTACAAGGTGTATCTAAAGGTAAAGGTTTTCAAGGGGTTGTTAAACGTCACGGTTTTGGTGGTGTTGGACAAGCAACTCACGGTCAACACAACCGTTTAAGAGCGCCAGGTTCTGTGGGAGCTTCTTCTTATCCATCTAGAGTATTCAAAGGAATGCGTATGGCTGGAAGAATGGGAGGAGACAATGTAAAAGTTCAAAACCTTAGAGTTTTAAAAGTAGTTGCTGAAAAGAACCTACTTGTTATTAAAGGATGTGTTCCTGGTCATAACAACTCTTATGTAATCATTCAGAAGTAATGGAAGCAAAAGTATTAGATTTCAACGGAAAAGATACTGGAAGAAAAGTGCAACTTTCTGATTCAGTATTTGGTATAGAACCAAACAATCACGCAGTATACCTTGATGTAAAGCAATATCTTGCTAATCAAAGACAAGGAACGCACAAAGCTAAAGAAAGAGCTGAAGTGGCGGGAAGTACTCGTAAGATAAAAAAACAAAAAGGAACTGGTACTGCTCGTGCGGGTAGTGCAAAGAATCCATTGTTTAAAGGTGGTGGAACAGTTTTCGGACCAAGACCAAGAAGTTATTCATTCAAATTGAATAAAAGCTTGAAAAGATTGGCAAGAAAGTCTGCTTTCTCAATTAAAGCAAAAGAGTCGAATATCATCGTACTTGAAGACTTTAATTTTGAAACACCAAACACTAAAAATTTCATCAACGTTTTGAAAGCTTTAGAGTTAGAAAATAAAAAATCTCTATTTGTGTTGGGTGATACCAATAAAAATGTATATTTGTCCTCACGCAATTTAAAAGGCTCTAGTGTTGTAAGTAGCTTAGAATTAAGCACTTACGCTATTCTAAATGCTAATAACTTAGTTCTTTTAGAGAGTTCTTTAGAGATAATTGAAGAAAATTTAAGTAAATAATAGGATATGAGCATCATAATTAAGCCTATAGTAACGGAAAAAGTAACCAAAGAAAGTGAAGTTTTAAACCGCTTCGGATTCGTTGTTGACAAAAAAGCAAATAAAGTACAAATTAAGAAAGCTGTTGAAGCTGCTTATGGAGTAACGATTTTGAGCGTTAACACGATGAACGTAAGACCGGATAGAACTACAAAATACACTAAAAGTGGTTTAATCAGTGGAAAGACAAATGCTATCAAAAAAGCAATTGTACAAGTACAAGAAGGAGAAACAATTGATTTTTACAACAATATCTAAGATAAAATGTCAGTAAGAAAATTAAAACCTATTACCCCAGGTCAGCGATTTAGAGTTGTGAATGGTTATGACGCCATTACAACTGATAAGCCGGAACGCTCTTTGATAGCGCCGATAAAAAACTCTGGAGGTAGAAATAGTCAAGGAAAGATGACCATGCGTTATACGGGTGGTGGTCACAAGCAGAGATATCGTATTATTGATTTCAAACGTACAAAAGAAGGAATTCCAGCTACAGTGAAATCAATCGAATATGATCCAAATCGTACTGCGTTTATCGCATTATTAGTTTATGCTGATGGTGAGAAAACTTATGTTATTGCTCAAAACGGATTGAAAGTAGGTCAGAAATTAGTTTCTGGTCCAGAATCTCAACCTGAAATTGGTAATACATTACCTTTAAGTAGAGTTCCATTAGGAACTGTAATTTCTTGTATCGAATTGAGACCAGGACAAGGAGCTGTAATCGCTCGTTCTGCTGGAACATTTGCTCAATTAATGGCAAGAGATGGAAAATATGCTACAATCAAAATGCCTTCTGGTGAAACAAGATTAATCTTGTTAACTTGTTCGGCTACAATTGGAGCGGTTTCAAATTCTGACCACCAATTAGTTGTATCTGGTAAAGCAGGTAGAACAAGATGGTTAGGTAGAAGACCTAGAACAAGACCTGTTGCAATGAACCCTGTCGATCACCCAATGGGTGGTGGTGAAGGACGTTCTTCTGGTGGACATCCACGTTCAAGAAATGGAATACCAGCTAAAGGTTATAGAACTCGTTCTAAGAAAAACCCGAGTAACAAGTATATCGTAGAACGTAGAAAGAAATAATAAGATATGGCACGTTCATTAAAAAAAGGACCTTTCGTTCATTATAAGTTAGACAAGAAAGTTCAAGAAAACATTGCAGGTGGAAATAAAGGAGTGGTTAAGACTTGGTCTAGAGCTTCTATGATTACTCCAGACTTTGTTGGACAAACTATCGCAGTTCATAACGGTCGTCAATTTGTACCAGTTTACGTAACAGAAAACATGGTAGGTCACAAATTAGGAGAATTTTCACCAACTAGATCTTTTAGAGGTCATGCTGGAGCAAAAAATAAAGGTAAAAAATAAGAAGCAATGGGAGTTCGTAAAAGAGAAACAGCAGATGCGAGAAAAGAGGCTAATAAGTCTATAGCTTTCGCAAAATTGAATAACTGCCCTACTTCACCTAGAAAAATGCGCTTAGTAGCGGACTTGGTAAGAGGTCAGAAGGTAGAGAGAGCATTGAACATCTTAAGATTTAGTTCTAAAGAAGCTTCAAGAAAATTAGAGAAATTGGTTTTATCTGTTATTGCCAACTGGCAAGCAAAAAACCCTGACGCTAATATGGAAGAAGCAGGTTTATTTGTTAAAACGATTACAGTAGATGGTGGAATGATGTTGAAAAGACTTCGTCCTGCTCCACAAGGTCGTGCTCACAGAATTAGAAAACGTTCTAATCACGTAACAATCGTGCTTGGATCTATTAATAACACACAAGCAATTTAATACAAGATGGGACAAAAGACAAATCCAATTGGAAATAGACTTGGTATCATCAGAGGATGGGACTCAAACTGGTATGGTGGAAATGATTATGGTGATAAACTTGCCGAAGATCACAAAATCAGAAAGTATATCCATGCTCGTTTATCAAAAGCTAGTGTATCAAAAGTAATCATCGAGAGAACTTTGAAACTTGTAACCGTTACTATCACTACTGCTAGACCTGGTATTATTATCGGAAAAGGTGGACAAGAGGTAGACAAGTTGAAAGAAGAACTTAAGAAAATTACTGACAAAGAGGTTCAAATCAACATCTTTGAAATAAAAAGACCTGAACTTGACGCGTATCTAGTTGCTACAAGCATCTGTCGTCAAATCGAAAGCCGTATTTCTTACAGACGTGCAATCAAAATGGCTATTGCTGCTTCTATGCGTATGAACGCTGAAGGTATCAAAGTTTTGATTTCTGGTCGTTTGAATGGTGCAGAGATGGCACGTTCAGAAGGTTTCAAAGAAGGAAGAATTCCTCTATCAACTTTCAGAGCCGACATTGATTATGCATTAGCTGAAGCGCATACTACTTATGGTAGAATGGGTATCAAAGTGTGGATCATGAAAGGTGAAGTTTATGGAAAGAGAGATCTTTCTCCGCTTGCTGGAATGGACAAAAAACAATCTGGTACTGGTGGAGGTAAAGGTGGTGATTCTCCAAGAGGAGATAGAAAGCCTTTTAACAAAGGTGGAAAACCAGACGCTCGTAAACGAAAGTAAATTTTTAAACTAAAGTAAAATGTTACAGCCTAAAAGAACAAAATACCGTAAGGTACAAAAGGGTAAAATGAAAGGAAACTCTCAAAGAGGGCATGAACTTTCTAATGGAATGTTTGGTATTAAATCTGTACATGAAGATGGAATGTTCTTAACCTCTCGTCAAATCGAAGCTGCGCGTATCGCTGCAACTCGTTTTATGAAAAGAGAAGGACAATTATGGATCAAAATATTTCCAGACAAACCAATTACTAAGAAGCCTCTTGAGGTACGTATGGGTAAAGGTAAAGGAGCCGTTGAATATTGGGCTGCTGTTGTTAAACCCGGAAGAATTATGTTTGAAGTTGGAGGAGTACCTTTGTCAGTTGCAAAAGAGGCGTTACGTCTTGCAGCTCAAAAGCTTCCAGTAAAAACTAAGTTCGTTGTTGCTAGAGATTTCGAAGCATAATCTATATTATATTATGAAACAATCAGAAATAAAAGGTCTTTCTGCAGCACAGTTGCAAGAGAATCTTAGCTTGTCTAAGAAAACATATGCTGATCTAAAAATGGCGCATGCTATTTCACCAATTGAGAACCCGCTTCAAATTAGAAGTGCGAGAAGAGTGGTTGCTAGATTAGCTACAGAACTTACTAAAAGAGAGTTACAATAACTGTAGTCTGCGGAAAGATGGAAGAAAAAAGAAATTTAAGAAAAGAGAGAATTGGTGTTGTAACTTCAGACAAAATGGACAAGTCGATTGTTGTTGCTGAAGTTCGTAAAGTAAAACACCCATTATACGGTAAGTTCGTGTTGAAAACTAAAAAGTATCACGCACACGACGAAATGAACGACTGTAACATTGGAGATACTGTAAGGATTAGCGAAACGCGTCCTTTAAGTAAAACTAAATGTTGGAGGTTAGTTGAAATCTTAGAAAGAGCTAAATAATTATGGTACAACAAGAGTCAAGATTAAAAGTAGCAGATAACACAGGAGCTAAAGAAGTTTTAACTATCCGTGTTTTAGGAGGTACCAAAAGAAGGTATGCCTCTGTTGGTGACAAAATTGTAGTTTCTATCAAAGATACAGCACCTAACGGAAGCGTTAAAAAAGGAGCTGTTTCAACTGCAGTTGTGGTACGTACCAAGAAAGAAGTGAGAAGAGCTGATGGTTCTTATATCCGTTTCGATGACAATGCATGTGTTCTTTTGAACGCTGCAGGGGAAATGAGAGGAACTCGTGTTTTTGGTCCAGTAGCAAGAGAACTTCGTGAAAAACAATTCATGAAAATTGTATCATTAGCACCAGAAGTGCTTTAATTCGTTTTAAGATGATAAAGCTAAAAATAAAATCAGGTGACATCGTAAGGGTAATTGCTGGAGACCATAAAGGTGCTGAAGGTAAAGTATTACGTGTGTACAAAGACAAGAACAAAGCGATTGTTGAAGGTGTAAACATGGTTAGTAAACATACTAAACCAAGTGCAAAAAGCCCTCAAGGTGGTATTGTAAAGAAAGAAGCTTCTATACAAATATCTAACATTTCTTTAATTGATCCTAAAACTAAGGAGACAACTAGAGTAGGTGTTAGAGTAGAAGGAGATAAGAAAGTAAGATTTTCAAAAAAATCTAATCAAGTACTATAGTAATGGCGTATATACCTAGACTAAAAGAAGAATATAAGAGCAGAGTAATAGCTGCTCTTAAAGAGGAATTCGGATACGTAAACGTAATGCAAGTTCCTAAATTGGAAAAAATCGTTTTAAGTAAAGGAGTTGGTGCAGCTGTATCTGATAAAAAACTAATTGACTATGCAGTTGATGAGTTAACAAAGATCACTGGACAGAAAGCAGTATCTACTATCTCTAAGAAAGACGTTGCGTCTTTTAAATTGAGAAAAGGGATGCCGATTGGAGCAAAAGTTACTCTACGTGGAGAAAGAATGTATGAGTTTTTGGATAGACTTGTTACTTCAGCTTTACCACGTGTAAGAGATTTCAGTGGTATTAAAGCTACTGGTTTTGACGGAAGAGGAAATTATAATCTTGGTGTTTTAGAGCAAATCATTTTCCCGGAAATTGATATTGACAAAGTAAACAAAATATCAGGTATGGATATCACTTTTGTAACGTCTGCAAAAACGGATAAAGAAGCAAAGTCTCTATTAACAGAATTAGGATTACCTTTTAAAAAGAATTAAGACATGGCTAAAGAATCAATGAAAGCCCGCGAGGTTAAGAGAGAAAAAACAGTTGCTAAGTATGCTGAGAAAAGAAAAGCTTTGTTAGAAGCTGGAGATTTCGTAGGTTTGCAAAAGTTACCGAAAAATGCTTCACCAGTTCGTTTGCACAATCGTTGTAAATTAACAGGTAGACCAAGAGGATATATGCGTCAATTCGGTCTTTCACGTGTTACATTTCGTGAAATGGCAAATAACGGATTGATTCCAGGTGTTAAAAAAGCATCTTGGTAAAACGTAATTTATTACGTACAGATACAGACGCAACCTAGTTTCGTCTGTATCTTTAATATTTATAAACTGGTTTCAGGTTCGCTGAATAGTTCATCGAAAACCAAAACCGCAAATTGATACATAATGTATACAGATCCTATTGCTGATTATTTGACAAGAGTTCGTAACGCTGTGGCTGCAAACCACAAAGTTGTCGAAATTCCTGCATCTAATCTAAAAAAAGAAATAACTAAGATCTTATTTGATCAAGGTTATATCTTGAGTTACAAATTTGAGGACAACGCTGTTCAGGGTTCAATCAAAATCGCTTTAAAGTATGATAAAGATACGAAAGAGCCAGTAATTAAAGATATCCAAAGAATTAGTAAACCAGGTTTACGTAAATATTCAAGTTCTGCATCTATTCCTAGAATCCTTAACGGGTTAGGTATTGCTATCGTGTCAACTTCAAAAGGTTTAATGACTGGAAAGAAAGCAAAACAATTGAACGTAGGTGGTGAAGTAATTTGTTACGTATACTAATTTAAAGACTATATAAAGATGTCAAGAATAGGTAAAAGTCCAGTAACAATACCAGCGGGAGTAACAATTGAAGTTGCAAACGGTATTATTACAGTAAAAGGAAAAAATGGTCAACTAACTCAGGAGTTTTCGGACGTTACTGTTACGGTTGAAGGCGATCAAGTTCAAGTTGAAAGATCGTCGGATCACAAAGACCAAAGAGCAAAGCACGGTTTGTACAGATCTTTAATCAATAATATGATTATCGGTGTTACAGAAGGTTTTACTAAGTCTTTAGAGTTGGTTGGAGTTGGTTATAGAGCTTCAAATCAAGGACAAAAATTAGATTTAGCACTTGGATTCTCTCACAATATTGTTTTAGAAATTGCTCCTGAAGTTACTTTAGAAACAATCTCTGAAAAAGGTAAGAACCCTATAGTTAAATTAACATCATTTGACAAACAACTTTTAGGTCAGGTAGCTGCGAAAATTAGAGGTTTCCGTAAGCCTGAGCCTTATAAAGGAAAAGGTGTTAAATTTGTAGGTGAAGTATTAAGAAGAAAAGCAGGTAAATCAGCTTAAAAAATAAGATTATGTCATTAACAAAACCTGAAAGAAGACAAAGAATTAGATTCAGAATTAGAAAAACGATTAGTGGTACTGCTACAAATCCAAGACTTTCTGTATTTAGAAGTAACAAAGAAATTTACGCTCAACTTATTGATGACGTAAACGGTGTTACTTTACTAGCAGCTTCTTCAAGAGAAAAAGAAATAGGTAACGGTACGAATATCGAAGTGGCTACAGCAGTTGGAAAACTAGTTGCTGAAAAAGCTTTAAAAGCCGGAATAGAGGTAGTAACTTTCGATAGAGGAGGTTATTTATATCACGGTCGTATTAAATCATTAGCGGAAGGCGCAAGAGCGGCTGGACTTAAATTCTAATATAGTATGTCTAATAGTAAATACAAGAATGTAGAGTTAGTAAAACCAAGTGGTCTTGAATTAAAAGATCGTTTGGTAAGTGTAAATCGTGTTACTAAGGTTACAAAGGGTGGTAGAGCTTTTGGTTTTTCTGCTATTGTAGTTGTAGGTGATGAAAATGGAGTAGTTGGACATGGTTTAGGGAAATCTAAAGACGTTTCTGAAGCAATTGCGAAGGCAGTAGAAGATGCTAAGAAAAATCTAGTTAAGATTCCTTTGAATGGTCTTTCAGTTCCTCACGAACAAAAAGGTAAATTTGGTGGTGCACGTGTATTTTTAATTCCTGCCTCTCATGGTACAGGAGTTATTGCTGGTGGAGCTGTTCGTTCAGTTCTTGAGTCAGTAGGGATTCATGATGTATTATCTAAATCACAAGGATCTTCAAATCCTCACAACGTAGTAAAAGCAACTTTTGATGCTTTATTACAAATGAGAAGTGCTTATGCTGTTGCAAAACAAAGAGGTATTTCTTTAGAAAAAGTTTTTAAAGGTTAAATCAAGGAAATTATGGCTAAATTATTAGTAAAACAAGTTAGAAGCAAAATCAACTGTCCGCTTACTCAAAAAAGAGGATTAGAAGCTTTAGGTCTACGTAAAATGGGACAAGTTGTAGAGCATGATTCAAATCCTACAATCCTTGGTATGATAAATAAAGTTAAACACTTAGTTTCTGTTGAAGAAACTAAATAACAAATACTGTTATGAATTTAAGTAACTTACAACCTGCTGAAGGTTCTACACACAATCAAAATAAAAGATTAGGTAGAGGAGAAGGTTCTGGAAAAGGTGGTACTTCTGCAAGAGGACACAAAGGAGCAAAATCTCGTTCTGGTTATTCTAAAAAGATTGGATTTGAAGGTGGGCAAATGCCACTTCAAAGACGTGTGCCTAAGTTTGGTTTCACAAACATCAATCGTAAAGATTACGAAGGTGTAAATCTTGATACACTTCAACTATTAGTTGATAATGGTGTTATTAAAGATACTGTTGATATGACAGTTTATGTTGCTAATCGTTTAGCTACTAAAAATGAAATCGTTAAGATTTTAGGTAGAGGTGAATTGACAGCAAAATTAAAAGTAACCGCTCACAAATTTACTGCTACTGCAAAAGCTGCTATTGAAGCTGCTGGTGGAGAAGCGGTAACAATGTAATTTTTCAATTAGTATGAAGAAAATTATAGAATCAATAAGTAATGTTTGGAAAATTGAGGAACTAAAAAACAGAATCTTAATAACTTTAGGAATTCTTTTAGTTTATCGTTTTGGAGCTCACGTTACACTTCCAGGAATTGACGCAACTCAATTAACAAGTTTAGCTGGTCAAACCAAAAATGGTATCGGATCTATTTTAGATATGTTTACTGGAGGTGCTTTTTCTAAAGCTTCCGTTTTTGCCTTGGGCATAATGCCATATATTTCTGCTTCTATTGTTGTTCAGTTAATGGGGATTGCAATTCCTTATTTGCAAAAACTTCAGAGTGATGGAGAAAGCGGTAGAAAAAAGATTAATCAAATTACTCGTTGGTTGACAATTGCAATTACGTTAGTTCAAGGTCCAACTTATATCTATAATTTGTATAGAACATTACCTGGTAATGCATTTTTACTAGGGTTCAATTCATTCGAATTTTTGTTTTCATCAGTGGTTATTTTAGTTACAGGTACAATATTTGCCATGTGGTTAGGAGAAAAAATTACTGATAAGGGAATTGGAAATGGAATATCATTATTGATTATGGTTGGTATTTTGGCTAGATTGCCAGAGGCTTTTATTCAAGAGGCGACAAGTAGGATTACTAATAATAATGGTGGTCCAATGTTGTTGATTATTGAAATCATCGTTTGGTTATTAGTTATTATTTGTTGTGTATTACTTGTTATGGCTGTTAGGAAAATTCCTGTACAGTATGCGCGTCGTACAACTTCAGGTGATTTCGAACAAGACATGTTGAATGGTAACAGACAATGGATTCCTCTGAAGCTTAATGCTTCAGGAGTTATGCCAATCATCTTTGCTCAAGCAATTATGTTTATACCAGCTGCTTTAGCCGGTTTGTCAAAATCTGATGCATCACAGTCTGTAGTTGGTGCTTTTAGTAACATGTTTGGTTTTTGGTATAATTTAGTATTTGCAACTTTAATAATTGTATTTACTTTCTTTTACACAGCCATTACTGTTCCTACTAATAAAATGTCGGACGATTTGAAGAGAAGCGGTGGTTTTATTCCAGGGATTCGTCCAGGAGTTGAAACTTCTGATTATCTTGACAAAGTGATGTCTTTAATAACTTTTCCAGGATCTTTATTTCTAGCTCTAATTGCTGTGTTCCCAGCAATAATTGTAAGTATAATGGATGTACAGCAATCTTGGGCAATGTTTTTTGGAGGTACTTCATTAATAATTATGGTTGGTGTTGCCATCGATACAATGCAGCAAATCAATTCATATTTGTTGAATAGACATTATGATGGTTTAATGAAAAGTGGAAAAAATAGAAAAGCAGTAGCTTAACTTTATGGCAAAACAATCAGCAATAGAACAAGACGGTTCAATAATTGAAGCATTATCAAATGCTATGTTCCGTGTAGAGTTAGAGAATGGACATATAGTAATCGCCCATATATCTGGAAAAATGCGTATGCATTACATCAAATTATTACCTGGTGATAAAGTGAAACTAGAAATGAGCCCTTACGATTTGTCAAAAGCAAGAATTACTTATAGATATTAAAGGATATTCAAAATGAAAGTTAGAGCTTCAGTAAAAAAGAGAAGTCCCGAGTGCAAAATTGTGCGAAGAAAAGGGAGATTGTACGTAATAAACAAAAAGAATCCTAGATTTAAACAAAGACAAGGATAATTATGGCAAGAATAGCAGGGGTAGATATCCCAAAAAACAAGAGAGGTGTTATAGCACTTACCTATATCTTTGGATTAGGAAAAAGTAGAGCTATTGAGATTTTAGAAAAAGCTCAAGTAAGCCAAGATAAAAAAGTTCAAGATTGGAATGACGACGAAATCGGAGCAATTCGTGAAGCTGTTGGAGTTTTCAAAATTGAAGGAGAATTACGTTCTGAAGTTTCTTTAAACATCAAACGTTTAATGGATATTGGATGTTATAGAGGTATCCGTCATAGATCTGGTCTTCCGTTAAGAGGACAAAGAACTAAAAACAACTCTAGAACTAGAAAAGGTAAAAGAAAAACTGTTGCTAACAAGAAAAAAGCAACTAAATAATAAGTAATATGGCTAAAGCAACTGCAAAAAAACGTAAAGTTATCGTTGAATCAACGGGAGAAGCTCATATTTCTGCTACTTTTAACAATATCATCATTTCTTTAACAAACAAAAAAGGTGAAGTTATTTCTTGGTCTTCAGCTGGAAAAATGGGTTTTAGAGGTTCTAAAAAGAACACTCCATACGCAGCCCAAATGGCAGCAGAAGATTGTAGTAAAGTAGCTCTTGAAGCTGGATTGAAAAAAGTTAAGGTTTATGTAAAAGGACCAGGAAACGGACGTGAGTCTGCTATCCGTTCTTTACATAACGGTGGAATTGAAGTTACAGAGATTATCGATGTTACTCCAATGCCTCACAACGGATGTCGTCCTCCAAAAAGACGTAGAGTTTAATAAAATATTTAAGTATAACTAGGTAGAATAAACGATTATCGAAGGATATGACCTGAATTCATAATCTCTACCTTAATAATTTTTAGAAATGGCAAGATATACTGGTCCAAAAACTAGAATTGCTCGTAAATTTGGCGAAGCAATATTCGGAGACGATAAAGCATTTGAAAGAAGAAGTTACCCACCTGGACAACACGGGATGGCTAAAAAAAGAGGTAAAAAATCTGAGTATGCAATCCAGTTAATGGAAAAGCAAAAAGCTAAATATTCGTACGGAATTTTAGAAAAACAATTCAGAGGTTTATTTAAAAAAGCATCAGCTACTAAAGGTGTTACTGGTGAAGTTCTTTTGCAATTATGTGAAGCAAGATTAGATAACGTAGTTTTTAGAATGGGTATTGCTCCTTCTAGAAGAGGTGCTAGACAATTAGTTTCTCATAGACATATTACTGTAAATGGTGATGTTGTTAATATCGCATCTTACCACCTTAAACCAGGTGACAAAGTTGCAGTTCGTGAAAAATCTAAATCTTTAGAGGCTATCGAACGTTCTTTATCTAATTCAAGTCATGTTTATGAGTGGATTACTTGGAACAATGACGTCAAAGAAGGTACTTTTGTTTCTGTACCAGCTAGACTTCAAATTCCAGAAAATATTAAAGAACAATTAATCGTAGAGTTGTACAACAAATAATAATTGACTTAGTCGAAATTTATGGCAATATTTAATTTTCAGAAGCCCGATAAAGTTATCATGATCGATTCAACCGATTTTGAAGGTAAATTTGAGTTTAGACCTTTAGAACCTGGTTACGGATTGACTGTTGGTAATGCACTTAGAAGAGTTTTGCTTTCAGCATTAGAAGGTTATGCAATTACATCTGTTCGCATTGAAGGTGTAGATCATGAGTTTTCTACTATTCCAGGAGTTGTTGAAGACGTTACCGAAATCATTCTTAATCTAAAACAAGTACGTTTCAAACGTCAAATTGAAGATATAGATAATGAAGCAGTTACTATTTCTGTTTCAGGTAAAGATCAATTAACAGCTGGTGATTTTCAAAAATTTCTTTCAGGTTTCCAAGTTCTGAATCCAGAACTAGTTATCTGTAATTTAGATAGTAAAATCAAACTGAATTTCGATTTAACAATCGAAAAAGGTAGAGGATATGTTCCTGCTGAGGAGAATAAAAAACAGAATGCTGCAATTGGAACTATTTTTACTGATTCAATTTTTACTCCGGTAAAAAATGTAAAATATGCTATTGAAAACTTCCGTGTAGAGCAAAAAACAGATTATGAAAAATTAGTTTTTGAAATTAAAACTGATGGTTCTATCAATCCAAAAGATGCTCTTACTGAAGCTGCAAAAGTTCTAATTCACCACTTCATGTTGTTCTCTGATGAAAGAATTACACTTGAGGCTGACGAAATTGCACAAACAGAATCGTATGATGAAGAATCATTACATATGAGACAATTGCTTAAAACTAAGCTTGTAGATATGGATCTTTCTGTGAGAGCATTAAATTGTTTGAAAGCGGCTGAAGTTGATACACTTGGTGATTTAGTATCGTTCAATAAAAATGACCTAATGAAATTCCGTAATTTTGGTAAAAAATCTTTAACTGAACTTGATGAACTTGTTGCAGTTAAAAATTTAAACTTCGGTATGGACTTAGCCAAATACAAATTAGATAAAGAATAAATTACTTCATATTTTGATCTCCAAAATGGATAGCATCAAGATGAAAGTATAAAAAAACACGTCATGAGACACGGAAAAAAATTCAACCACTTAAGCAGACAGACAGCGCATAGAAAATCTATGTTAGCTAATATGGCTTGTTCTCTTATCGAGCACAAACGTATTAACACTACTGTTGCTAAAGCGAAAGCGCTTAAACAATTTGTTGAGCCTTTAATAACAAAATCTAAATCTGATACGACTCACAATCGTCGTATCGTTTTTGCTTATTTACGTAGCAAATATGCGGTAACTGACTTGTTCAGAGACGTAGCTGCTAAAGTGGGTGACCGTCCAGGTGGATACACTCGTATCATTAAAGTTGGAAATCGTTTAGGAGATAATGCTGATATGGCAATGATCGAACTTGTAGATTTTAACGAACTTTACAATGGTGGTAAAAAAGAAGTTAAAAAAGCAAAAAGCCGTCGTGGTGCTAAAACTAAGAAGGCAGATGAAGCTACCGAAGCTGCAGCTGCTGAAACAGAAACTACTACTGACGCTGCTGAATAATTATGAAGATAATCATTCAATAAAAATTAAGGATAAGCTATTTATAGTTTATCCTTTTTTTTTGATTTTTTTTAGAAGAAGCCTAAATTTCAGAACATGGTTTGTCCTGCTGTTCGCTATATCTTCTTGCCCAAACTCTGGGCAATAAGGATGCCGCTTCCATCAGGGCTATGTTAGGAATGTTTACTTTCTAACAACTTTTATAAAGAAAGTTTAAAATCATATATTTCTTTAAATTTTTTGTTTTGGCTATTTTAATAAATTAAATTTGCACAATAATTAACTACAAGTGAAACGCGCTATGCGAGTTCTATAACACATTACAACATTTAGAAATCAACTAATGAAATACACAACAAGACAAAGCGCTATACTTTTACTAAGTGATGGAACTATTTTTCACGGGAAATCTATTGGTATCAGTGGAACTACTTTTGGAGAAGTTTGTTTTAATACAGGAATGACCGGTTACCAAGAAATTTTTACTGACCCTTCGTATTTTGGGCAGTTAATGGTAGCTACTAATGCACATATCGGAAATTATGGTGTAAATGATTCGGAAGTAGAATCACAAAGCATCAAAATTGCTGGATTAGTTTGTAAGAATTTCAGCTTTAATTATTCTCGTGAAGATGCTTCTGGAAGTTTAGAAGATTATTTTGTAAAGCAAAATCTTATTTGTATCTCTGATGTAGATACAAGAGCATTGGTTAGTTATATTCGTGATAACGGAGCTATGAATGCAGTAATTTGCACAGATGGTACTTCTGTTGAGAATTTGAAAATCGCTTTAGCTAATGTTCCGGACATGAAAGGTTTAGAACTGGCTTCTAAAGTTTCTACTAAAGAGGCATACTTTTACGGAGATGAGAATGCTACATACAAAATAGCTGCACTTGATTTAGGAATAAAGACTAACATATTACGTAATTTAGCTAAAAGAGATTGTTATATCAAGGTATTTCCGTACGATGCTACGTATCAAGATCTAGCCTCTTTTAATCCTGATGGTTTCTTTTTATCGAATGGTCCTGGAGATCCAGAACCACTATCTGGTGCTATTCAAGTTGCTAAAGAGATATTGGAAAATGACAAACCTTTATTCGGAATCTGTCTTGGGCACCAAGTGATTGGTTTGGCTAACGGTATTTCGACTTATAAAATGTTCAACGGTCATAGAGGAATCAATCACCCTGTAAAAAACATAATTAATGGTAAAGGTGAAGTTACTTCTCAAAATCACGGTTTTGCTGTCAACAAAGAAGAACTAGAAGCTAATGCTGATCTAGAAATTACACATCTTCATCTTAATGACGGAACTGTTGCTGGAATGCGCATGAAAAATAAAAATTGCTTCTCTGTTCAATATCATCCTGAGGCGAGTCCCGGTCCACACGATTCTTCTTATTTATTCGATCAATTTATTGAAAATATTAAGCGATAATTTTGGTCTGCTTTCAGGTGCAGAATTTATAGTATTTAGGGATTGGCTTTTGTAAAAAAGTCAATCCCTTTTTTTATGATCATTGATTAAATATGTTATTAAGAGTGCGAGGCCTAAGTAATTATATTCTGCATCTCGACTAAAGTATTTGGTGTGATTTTTACATAACGTGATTTAATGTTCTTAATGGCTATCTATAATTTTGATATTAGCCCTAATTATTATATCAGGATTATAATTTCTATTTGTGTTAGCTATAATTATTGTCGTTTTCTGGACAAACGGTTGCCTCGGGTTTTTAAAAAAGAATTACATCGTTTTCGTTAATAAGATTCATTGTTTTCATATTATGATTCAAAAAGATAGGATATATTTGTATTTTAAATTTAAAAATTTAGTATTATGAGTATAATTATCAAAATTCACGCAAGACAAATTTTCGATTCTAGAGGAAATCCTACTATAGAAGTAGATGTAGTAACAGACAACGGTGTTTTAGGAAGAGCAGCAGTTCCATCTGGAGCTTCTACTGGTGAGCATGAAGCTGTTGAGTTGCGTGATGGAGGAAAAGCGTATCTTGGAAAAGGGGTTTTAAATGCGGTGAAGAATGTTAATACACTTATTGCTGAAGAACTTTTAGGAGTATCCGTTTTCGAACAAAATCTTATTGATCAAATGATGATTGATTTAGACGGAACTGCAAACAAATCTAATTTAGGTGCAAATGCAATTTTAGGTGTATCTCTTGCTGTCGCTAAAGCAGCTGCAAATGAGTTAGGATTACCTTTATACAGATATGTAGGTGGTGTTTCAGCGAACACGTTGCCAGTTCCTATGATGAATATCATCAATGGAGGATCACACTCTGATGCGCCTATTGCGTTTCAAGAATTTATGATTTTTCCAGTTAAAGCCACTACTTTTTCTCAAGCCATGCAAATGGGAACTGAAATTTTTCACAGTTTGAAAAAAGTATTGCACGATAGAGGTCTTTCTACAGCTGTAGGTGATGAAGGTGGTTTTGCACCAAATCTTCCTGGTGGAACTGAAGATGCTTTAGATACAATCAAAAAAGCAGTTGAAAACGCTGGATATACTTTTGGAGATGAAATTATGATTGCTTTAGACTGTGCAGCTGCAGAGTTTTATGTTGATGGTAAGTATGACTATTCTAAGTTTGAAGGTGAAACTGGAAAGGTAAGATCATCGGCGGAGCAAGTAGATTATTTAGCTGAATTAGTAGCTAAATATCCAATTATCTCTATCGAAGATGGGATGGATGAAAATGACTGGGATGGATGGAAATTATTAACTGAGAAAATTGGTGATAAAGTACAATTAGTTGGTGATGATTTATTCGTTACTAATGTAGAGCGTTTGTCAACTGGTATCGAAAGAGGAATTGCTAACTCTATCCTTATTAAAGTAAACCAAATTGGAACTTTGACAGAGACTATTGCAGCGGTGAATATGGCTAAAAATGCAGGATACACTTCTGTAATGTCTCACCGTTCAGGAGAAACTGAAGATAACACAATCGCTGATTTAGCCGTAGCATTAAACTGTGGCCAAATCAAAACAGGTTCAGCATCTCGTTCTGATCGTATGGCTAAATACAATCAATTATTGAGAATTGAAGAAGAATTAGGAGATACTGCTTATTTTCCAGGAAAAAACGCATTCAAAATAAAATAATTTTTCGATATAATTTTTATCATAAAAAAACTGTTCCTCAAAAAGGAGCAGTTTTTTTGTTATATTTAACATATTCATTGTGTTATTCTCTTTTTATTTAATGCTAAATTCCCTAGATTTGGTAAATTATTATTTTTAAAAGTTATTTCAAATATATTATGTCGAAAACAGCAATATTAGAGGTTGATAGTGAGAAATTTGAACTACCTATTGTAGAAGGCAGTGAAAACGAGATTGGTATCGACATTAGTAAATTACGAGATTTATCAGGAATGATAACACTCGATCCAGGTTACAAAAATTCAGGTTCATGTACTAGTAAAATCACTTTCTTAGATGGTGAACTTGGAATTCTACGTTACAGAGGTTATTCAATTGAAGATTTAGCTGGAAAAGGCCATTTTCTTGAAGTTGCTTATTTAGTTATTTTTGGAGAGTTACCAACAGCAGTTCAATTAGAACAATTTGAAAAAGATATCAGAAGATATACTTTAGTCAATGAAGAAATGAAGAGCATCATTGATGGTTTTCCAAAAACAGCTCATCCAATGGGTGTGTTAGCTGCGTTGACAAGTGCATTGACTGCTTTTAATCCAAAATCAGTTAATGTTGATAATGAAAAAGAAATGTACGAAGCTGTTTGTAAAACAATGGCTAAATTCTTAGTTATTGCAACATGGACGTACAGAAAAAGCATGGGTTATCCTCTAAATTATTATGATAATACAAAAGGATATGTAGAGAATTTTATGCGATTAATGTTTGAATTGCCTAACGAACCTTACAAACCAAACCCAATTGTTGTAGATGCTTTAGATAAATTATTTATTCTACATGCTGATCACGAGCAAAACTGTTCTACATCAACTGTTAGAATGGTAGGTTCCTCACATGCAGGTTTATTTGCTTCAATTTCAGCTGGTGTTTCAGCACTTTGGGGACCTTTACATGGAGGCGCTAACCAAGCAGTGCTTGAAATGTTAGAAGAAATTCACAGAACTGGTGGTGATGCAGATAAATATTTGGCTAAAGCCAAAGATAAAAATGATCCATTCCGTTTGATGGGATTTGGTCATAGAGTCTATAAAAACTTCGATCCAAGAGCCAAAATTATCAAAAAAGCAGCTGACGAAGTATTATCAACTTTAGGAGTAGATGATCCAATTCTTGCTATTGCTAAGAAATTAGAGGCATCAGCACTTGTAGATGAGTATTTTGTTTCTAGAAAATTATATCCAAACGTAGATTTCTATTCTGGAATTATTTACAGAGCATTAGGAATCCCTACTGATATGTTTACAGTGATGTTTGCAATTGGACGTTTACCAGGTTGGATCGCACAATGGAAAGAAATGCGTGAAAATAAAGAACCGATAGGAAGACCTAGACAAATTTACACAGGACATCCGCTACGCGATTTTACACCCTCAGATAAAAGATAAATACAATTTCAAAAGCTTCACAAAATTGTGGAGCTTTTTTTATATTTGCTAAAAGTGGTATAAAGATGTTACAGTTAAATATAAATAATGAAACTTCCAGACTGAAAACTGTAGTTTTAGGTTCAGCGGTACATAATGGACCTACTCCAAAGGTTGAAGAGGCATACGACCCAAAATCATTAGAGCATATTTTAGCCGGCACTTACCCGCTTGAGAAAGATATGGTAAATGAAATGGAAGCTTTTAGTACGGTACTACAAAAATATAATGTTACCGTTTTTCGTCCAGAAATGATTGAGAACTACAATCAAATCTTTTCAAGAGATATCGGATTTGTTATTAACGATGTTTTTATAAAATCAAATATTTTACCGGAGCGAGAGCGAGAGCTAGAAGCGATTCAATATATTATTGACCAAATTAATCCTGATAAAGTAGTTAGACCACCAGAGGAAGCCCATATTGAAGGTGGCGATGTAATGTTGTGGAATGAATATATTTTCATTGGTACGTACAAAGGCAGTGATTACAAAGATTTCATCACGGCTCGAACAAATAAGGAAGGAGTTCAATATATTAAAGACTTATTTCCGAATAAAATTATCAAAGAATTTGATTTGATTAAATCTAAAAGTGAAGCTCGTGATAATGCTTTGCATTTGGACTGTTGTTTTCAACCAGTTGGGACGAACAAAGGAATTATTTACAAAAATGGTTTCCGCCAAGAGGCTGATTATTTATTTCTAGTGAAACTATTTGGCGAAAAGAATTTGTTTCACATTACACGAGAGGAAATGTATAATATGAATTCTAATGTTTTTTCTATTGACACGAATGTTGTAGTTTCAGAGAGAAATTTCACCCGATTGAATAATTGGTTGCGCTCAAACGGTTTTGTAGTTGAAGAAATTCCTTATGCAGAAATTGCAAAGCAAGAAGGATTATTGCGCTGTTCTACTTTGCCTTTAATTAGAGAATAAATATTTGTTTACGGTTTAAAGTTTAATGTTGTTCAATAGTAAACTTTAAATTATTAAACATTAAACTAAAAAGATATGAAACAAACAACAAATTCTATAGTAATGATTCGCCCTGTAGCGTTTCGAATGAATGAGCAAACCGCAGTGAATAATTATTATCAAAAAGTATTAGATGGACTTTTGCCAGCGACTGTAAATGCTAAAGCACAACAAGAGTTTGACACTTTTGTCGAAAAATTACGTGCAGTTGGTGTTGATGTAACTGTGGTTGATGATACTTTAGATCCAGATACGCCAGATAGTATTTTTCCAAATAACTGGATTTCTTTTCATGAAAATGGAGATGTAGCAATGTATCCCATGTTTGCTGAAAATCGCCGTGCAGAGCGCCGTGAAGAAATATTAGATATATTGGAAGACAAAGGTTTTGTAATCAATAATATCGTAGACTATACTTCGGCTGAGGAAGATGGTTTTTATCTAGAAGGAACAGGAAGCTTGCTTTTAGATAGAGAAAACAATAAAGCCTATTGTGCTTTGTCTCCTAGAGCTGATGAAGAATTGTTTATCGAATTCTGTGAGGATTTTGATTATGCTCCAGTTATTTTTGAAGCTTTTCAAACTGTTGATGGGGAACGAAAACTGATTTACCACACTAATGTAATGATGTGCTTAGGTGAAACTTTTGCGGTAATTTGTGCGGAATGTATTGATGACAAGAAAGAGCGTAAAATGGTTCTTGATAATCTGAAAGAAAATAATAAAGAAATCATTTTGATCACTGAAGCTCAAGTAAACACTTTTGCTGGAAACATGCTAGAAGTGCGAGGGGCTAATGATAAAAGATATTTAGTTATGAGTGCCGCTGCGCATCAATGTTTGACTCCTGCACAAATTCAGCAATTAGAAAAACATGCTGAAATACTGAGTTCAAGTTTTGATACCATAGAGGCTTGCGGTGGTGGAAGTGCAAGATGTATGATGGCGGAAGTTTTCTTGCCAACAAACTAACTTTTCAGCGCTATGATGGCTTTTAATTCTTTTCAGCGCATTTTTTTATTCCAAATGGAGTTTTGCACATTTAGCGAAAATTGCCTTAGCTTTTAAAATTTTTAGCCACAGATTTGTATGATTAGAAGGATTAAGTCTGTCTAAGTCAATTTAATCTGTGGCTAATTTTTGATTTTTTTTAAAATGTACTCTTTATAGACTATCAGTCTTAAATAGCAAACTTAGAAAAGTTCGGTCCGCACTAGTTTGTTACAAATTAGTTTTTATAATATTGATAATCGCGCTTACAATATATTGTATTCCTATTGCGATTACTATAAAGCCAACTATTCTTGAGATAGCAACAATCCCCGAAGCACCAAGGATTTTAGCTAAATAATGAGCACTTCTTAATATTACAAAAATAGTAACAGCAATAGCAAGAATCGCTAGTGTAGAAAGGATTATTTCTTGTGTAGAATTGTGTTCTTGGTAAAATGCAATAAGTAAGGAAATTGAACCAGGGCCAGCAAGCATAGGAATTGCCAGAGGTGTTAAGGCAATGTCGTTTCGTTTTTGTGCGTCTGTTTCCGCTTTTTTGCTAATACCTCTCTTTTTATTAAACTTTCCAGAAAGTAATGAAAATCCCGAATTCACAATTATAATTCCTCCGGCAATTCGCAAAGCGTCAATACTGATGCCAAAGAAAATCAAAACATATTGTCCAATAAAAAAGGAAACAATCAAAATGATAAAAACATTGATAGCCGTCCATAAGGAAATTCTAGAACGCTCCTTTTTTGTGTCGTGTTGAGTTAACCCTACAAAAATAGGAACCGTACCGATTGGGTTTAATACGGAGAAAAGAGCGACAAATAGGTAAGTAAATAAATCCATGATATGTTTTTAACAGCGCAAAAATACTCTTTTTTTATGTTTTAATGTTAAGCTATTGTTTTTATTGATTTTGCAACTAAAACTTAAAATTGGGAAACGAACAATCCTTTTTGATTACTTTTGCTGAATACAATTACAGAAAATGATAAAGAGTAAAAAAACCTTGGTTCTTGGCGCTACAACAAAGCCAGACAGATACGCATTCAAAGCAGTGACTATGCTAGTAGATAAAGGACATTCAGTGCTTGCGCTAGGTCAAAATGCAGGTGAAGTTGCGGGTGTGAAAATTCAAACTAAAGCGATTCCACTTAAAAATATTGATACCGTTACCTTGTATCTTAATCCTACCCGTCAGCGTGACTACTATAATTATATAGTAGAAGCAAAACCAAAGCGAGTAATTTTTAATCCTGGAACTGAAAATCCAGAATTCTATCAATTATTGAAACTAAACGACATTAAAGTTGAAGTAGCTTGCACTTTGGTAATGCTGACTACAAATCAATATTAAATTTTTTAGGAGCTTTTCTCAGCTTTCCGCTGTATCTTTTCTTGTTCCGTTTTGTCAAACGGAACAAGAAAAAGGATGCCGCTGTAATCTTGGCTAAAAGTATGGCTCCAACTTCTTCATGACTTTTTTTCGCAAGGGTCATAAATCAATGACAACTCCCATTCGCTTTAGAATAATCAATTAGGTATAGATTCAATTTTCAACATTCTTCAAATCGATTTTACTATAAATACCTCTTGCAAACTCATGTTTTCAAAGCTAAACTACATTTCAAAATTCCTCATTTAGTGTGTTTTTAAAATGACAAAAACTGTGAACAGTATCATTTTTTGTCAGTATACAAGCATATAAATATTCTTTAAATTTTCAAAATATCTAATTTGCAAATTGATTACTTTTGCTTTTATGGAATTTTCTTCAAAATTAATAGAAAAAGCAGTAAATGAAATGTCTCAGCTACCCGGTATTGGTAAAAGGACAGCACTGCGATTGGTTTTACATTTATTAAAACAACCTAAAGAGCAAACAGGATTTTTATCTCAGGCCTTAGTTGCTATGCGCGAGGATATCAAGTATTGTGCAAGTTGTCATAATATTTCTGACAGTACAATGTGCGAAATTTGTGCAAACAAAAACCGAAATCATCAAATAGTTTGCATTGTAGAGGATATTCGTGATGTTATGGCAATTGAAAATACAGGACAGTTTAGAGGTATTTATCACGTTCTTGGGGGTAAAATTTCTCCTATTGATGGTGTTGGTCCAAGCCAATTAAATATAAGTTCTTTAGTTGAAAAAGTAAAATCAGGTGTTGTAAATGAAATCATTTTTGCTTTAAGCTCAACAATGGAGGGTGATACCACCAATTTTTATATTTATAAACAAATAAATGACTGTGAAATAATTATTTCAACAATCGCCCGTGGAATTTCAGTTGGAGACGAGCTGGAATATGCTGATGAAGTCACCTTAGGACGAAGTATTTTGCACAGAGTACCATTCGAAAAAAGTTTTAAGAATAATTAATACATGATAAAGATTAGCGATGCTTTTATTTTATAAATGAAAAGCTATATTTGTCGCTTAAATAAATAGTAAAAATGAGCAGATACGTACTCTATATATCCTTAGTTATCAGTTTTTTACTTTCTTCTTGTATTCCAACAAGAGATTTAATTTACCTTCAAAAAAAAGATAATTCAGAGCCAGAAACGATGATTTCAGCTGTTGAAACTAAACCCTATCGACTACAGATTAATGATGTTTTAAGTATTACAATAAAAGCTAGCGATCCAAAATTAGTTAGTATTTTTAATCCTTCAAGTAATGATGCTTCTGCAGGTAAATCAGAAACGGGATTGTATTTTGATGGGTTTACAGTGGATGACCATGGGAATATAAGATTTCCAGTTTTAGGCGAAATAAATGTAATTGGTTACACCTTAGATGAAGTCAGAGCACGTGTTGAAAAACAATTGCTTGCGGAATATTTCAATAAAGAAGCTAATATATTCGTAACCGTTAAACTTGCTGGTTTTCGTTATACCATCAATGGAGAAATAGGTAGTCCAGGAACTAAGAGTTTGTTTCAGGAACACGTAAATATTATGGAGGCCATCGCTAATGCTGGAGATATTACTATAACAGGAAATAGAAAAGCAGTTACAATTATGCGAAAAACACCAACTGGAGTTGAAATGCACGATATAGATCTTACGGACATTAATGCAATGAAGTCACCTTATTTTTACTTACAGCCAAATGATTACGTGTATATCAAACCGCTGAAACAGAAAACTTGGGGAACTGGAAAAACAGGGATAGAGTCATTGGGAACAATTATTACTTTATTATCTTTAGCCACCACGACTTTTTTACTATTAAAAAGATAAAAACTGAAAATATAAATGTTAGATATAAAAGATTTTTCGATTTTTGAAAATCAAGTTAGCTTTGACTTTAAAGGGTTTTTAATAAAAATCGGAAGTTATTGGAAATGGTTTTTGATTAGTTTGCTAATCGCCTTTACTGTTGCTTACCAAGTGAACATACGCAAGGAGAAAATCTATGGTATGGAAACACTTATTTCTATAAAAGAGGAAAGTAATCCTCTTTTTACGTCAAATACGAGTTTGGTTTTTAATTGGGGTGGTACTTCAGATCAGGTTCAAACTATTTCAACAACATTGCAATCGCGCTCACACAATGAGTTAGTGGTCGACAAGCTGCAGTACTACATTGATTATTTGGTTCAGGGTAAATATAATTTAGTTGATGCTTATGGAGCAGTTCCGTTTTCTGTAGGAATTAACAAATCTAAAGGGCAACTTGCAGGTACATTAATTGGGATTAAGTTTTTGAGTGAAAACGAATATGAGATTAGAATCTCATTTGAAAATCCAAGCGTTTCAATACTTACGTATTCTAATAACACCTATAGTAATACAGCTGTTGCAACTGGTGATTTTGTCAAAAAGTATAAAGTAGGCCAGCAGGTATCGTTACCTTTCTTAAATTGGAAACTACAAATGAATGACAATCCTGGTATTTATAAAGGAAACGAGTATTTTGTACGATTTAATGATTTCAACGGAACAGTATCTGCGTATAGAGGGATAAATGTTCGAACAGATGATAAAGGTGGCTCTATTGTTACCTTAGGAATGCAAGGAACTAATAAAGCAAGAATGGTAGAGTATTTGAATTCTACTGTTAAAATGCTTATTAAAAGGCAACTTGATAGTAAAAACCAATTTGCAACAAACACTATTTCCTTTATCGATAGCACCTTAGTAGCAATGGAATCGCAATTAAAGGAAACAGGAAATGAATTAAAATCATTTAGAAAAGGTAAAAACATCTACGATATCGAGGAAGGTGGAGCTAAATTCTCAGAGAAAATTTTAGAGTTTGATGTCAAAAAGGACGAGGTTAATCGCAAAGTAGCTTATTATAATTCCCTTAAAGCGTACTTGAAAAACAGCGTTAATTATGCTAAACTTCCAGCTCCTTCTGTAGCAGGAATTGAAGATCCTAATATTGTTGTTAATGTTTCAAAGCTGATTGCACTCTCTACACAGCGATCTGAAATGGCTTATGCGGTAAAAAGTGATAAGATCTTCAATGATTTTGATAATCAAATGGAAGCGGTAAAAAATGTGCTTCTCGAAAATATAGCAACTGCAAAATCTTCTTTACAGTATGATCTAGCTATGGTGAGTAGTAAAATTAACGAAACGGAAAGCACGATAAGGCAATTGCCTGAGGATCAGCAAGAGCTAATTAAGATTAAAAGGAAGTATGATTTAAGTGATAACATTTACAGCACTTTTCTTCAAAAGAGAAGCGAGGCAGATATTGTAAAAGCGGCTAATTTGTCAGATGTACATTTTATTGACCCTGCAAAGGATGTTGGTGGTGGATTGATTGGTCCAAAAACTTCTGTTAATTATGTTCTGGCCTTGTTTCTGGGTATTCTTATTCCATTGCTATTTGTTTTTGCCATTTTCTTTATTAATAATTCAGTTCAAAATGCTGAGGATATTAGTAAATTGACTAAAATTCCGCTGATTGGTGTGGTTGGTGTAAATAAAGAAAACACCAATTTAGCTGTTTTTGATAAGCCAAAATCAGCATTATCGGAGTCTTTTAGGGCGATCCGATCTTCACTTCAGTTTTTGTACAAAATGCAAAATGTTGATGGTGCCAAAACCTTGATGATTACTTCGTCAATAAGTGGTGAGGGTAAAACATTTTGTTCGATAAACATCGCTACCGTTTTTGCTTTAAGCGAGAAAAAAACAGTAATAATTGGTCTTGATTTGCGAAAACCTAAATTAGCTGCGGAGTTTAATTTAACAAATGAAGTTGGAGTAGTTAACTATTTAATCAAACAAAAAACGATTGATGAAATTATAAACCACACGCACATTCCGTATTTAGATGTTATTTTATCAGGTCCTGTACCGCCTAATCCTTCAGAGATGATTATAAGCGTAGGTATGAGTGAACTAATTGAAGAACTTAAGAAAAAATACGATTATATTATACTGGATACGCCACCAGTTGGCTTGGTTTCTGATGCATTGGAACTGACCCATTTTTGTGATGTAACATTATATATCGTAAGACAGAATTTTACTAAAAAGGAAATGATTTCGTTGTTAAATAATCGTGTAAAACGCGGTGAGCTAAATAACACCAGTATTATACTGAACGGTTTAGAAAATAAAGCGAAATACGGAACAGGTTATGGATACGGTTACGGTTATGGCGCTTATGCTAATGGCTATTATGAAGAAGACAAATCCGCAAGTGTTTATCAAAAGATAGCTAAAAAGATAACAAAGAAATTAACGTAGTAGTTGTTAGTTGTTTTCCGTTATCTGTGTTTTAAAATTGTTTTCAGTTTTTTTTGTGATTGTTATTAATTTATAAAATACAAGATTGAGAATCAATAACACTGAGGCACAAAGTACCGAAAACCGACAACGAAAAACCGACGACTGAAATCGTAAATCAAAACTCATATAACCGAAAGCGGAAACAGATAACCGACAACGGATAACACAAAACAATACAAATGAAAATTACAAAAATTTGTTGCATTGGAGCAGGATACGTTGGTGGGCCAACTATGGCAGTGATAGCGCAGAAATGTCCGCACATACAAGTTACGGTTGTTGACTTAAATGAAGAGCGAATAGCAGCTTGGAATGATGCCGATTTAAGTAATATCCCTATTTACGAGCCAGGTTTAGATGCAATTGTTGGAGAGGCTAGAGGTAGAAATTTGTTTTTTTCAACGGATGTTGATAAAGCCATTCATGAAGCCCAAATCATTTTCATATCAGTTAACACGCCTACTAAAACCTACGGAAAAGGAAAAGGTATGGCAGCTGATTTGAAATATATTGAATTATGTTCGAGACAAATAGCAAGAGTAGCTAAGGATAATAAAATTGTGGTTGAGAAATCAACACTTCCAGTACGAACAGCAGAGGCTATTAAAAGTATATTAGACAATACCGGCAATGGTGTTCAGTTCCAAATTTTGTCTAATCCTGAATTTCTGGCAGAAGGTACTGCTGTTGAAGATTTATTAAATCCCGACAGGATTTTAATTGGTGGAGATACTACTGCCGAAGGTCAAGAAGCGATTCAGGCACTTGTTGATGTTTATTCAAATTGGGTAGCTACTGATAAAATTTTAACCACAAATGTATGGTCATCAGAATTATCAAAACTTACTGCAAATGCTTTCTTAGCGCAACGAATTTCTTCTATCAATGCAATGTCTGAACTTTGTGAAAAGACGGGTGCAAATGTAAATGAAGTAGCAAAAGCCATCGGTATGGACAGCAGGATTGGCCCTAAATTCCTAAAAGCATCGGTTGGTTTTGGAGGTTCCTGTTTTCAAAAAGACATCTTAAATTTAGTTTATATCGCCAAGTCCTATGGATTATATCAGGTTGCGGACTATTGGGAACAAGTGATAATTATGAATGATCATCAAAAAAGACGTTTCTCTAATACTATTGTTCGCACGCTGTACAATACCGTTTCTGATAAGAAGATTGCGTTTTTAGGTTGGGCTTTCAAGAAAGATACTAATGACACTAGAGAATCTGCTGCAATTTACGTAGCTGATGATTTGATCAATGAGCATGCAAATATTGCAGTTTATGACCCTAAAGTTTCTAATAAAAAGATAATGGATGATTTGAATTATTTAGAAACAAGATCAGTAGAAGATAACAATAGCAGTGTAAAATCGTATTCGGATCCTTATGAAGCGTGCCAGGATGCACATGCTATCGCCGTGTTGACGGAATGGGATGAGTTCAAAACATACGATTGGCAAAGAATTTATGATTCTATGAAAAAACCCGCTTTCATTTTCGATGGAAGAAATTTGTTAAATGCTAAAGATTTAGAAACAATTGGATTTGTATATCAAGGAGTAGGATCCTAAGTTAAAAGTACGAGCTGCGAGGGTTGAATAGTATGAGGTACGAAATTCGAAGTTTGACAAAAAAAGTATTAAAGGCAAAGAGAATAATTTATAAATCAAAACGCGAATAGACCAAAACATTTAACTGAGAACAGAAAATCTAAAACCGATAACAGACAACCCAAAAACCCCTTCTCAATAAAAAGTAAAAAAGTATGAATTGGTATGTAGTTTACACAAAACCCAAATGGGAGAAAAAAGTTGCAGAACAATTGACAAAAAGTGGAATAGAATGTTACTGTCCACTGATAATCCAAGAGCGCCAATGGTCTGATAGAAAGAAAAAAGTGGAAGTGCCGCTTTTTAATTCCTATGTTTTTGTTCGACTAGCTGAAAATAATCGAAATGCTGTATTTCAAAGTTCAGGAGTGGTGCGCTATCTATTTTGGTTAAGTAAACCCGCAATTGTCAGAGAGGAAGAAATCAATGTGATAAAGAAATGGTTGAACGCTTCAAATGATACAGATTTTTCGATAGAATGTTATAAAATCGGAGATGTGGTAAAAATAGATTCGGGACCGTTTTCTGATCAAAAAGCAGTTGTTCAAGAGATAAATAAAACACATTACGTGTTGTATTTAGAATCCTTAGGCTGCGTTTTAAAAATGAAAATTAAATAATTAGGCTTAAGGATTCTGTGAAGATAATTTTCTGGTGCATTACAACTTGGTATAATTCAAAAGAAATTCTTTTATCTTTGAGGAAATATGGTATTTGTTATAGCATTCGGAAACTAATTTGAAGAAAAAGCGCACGTAGACTTAAAATCGGAGATTAACTGAGTCCGTAAAAAAGTAAACATGTTGAAGAATCATTATCTTTCTGTTGACCCAAGCGAAGTGAAAAGCTTCATTAAGCAAAAATAAAAAATCAAATTAGGAGCGTCTGTTGCGTTTTTCTTGTCCGGAGGCGTACTAATAACTGTAAAACGAAACCGTGCACTTTCACAGACGATAAGCACTGTAATAAAATGTTAGTATTGTTGATAATCCCGTTGTTTAAGTTCTATTTAGAACAAAGGAAGCGGGCAACGATAGATAATGAAAAGCTAATTATGCCCTTTGGGTTATAAAATAGATAATAACTATGGAAAAGTATTCAATTACACAAGTGATACTTACAGGTGGTATTGGGAGTCGATTGTGGCCTTTGTCACGTAAAAGTCAACCCAAGCAATATCTAAATATTTTTGATGGAAAATCATTGTTTGAAATGACCGTAAATCGCAACCGCACAATCGCTACTAAATTAATTGTAGTGGGGAATATTGATAATTGTCATTTGAGTAAAGCAGTTTTAAATAAGGCAAATAAATCGTATATCGATATTGTTGAATCCACGCCAAGAAATACCGCTGCCGCTATTGCTTTTGCCGCTTTTGCATCAAAACCAGAAGACATTCTTGTAGTAACGCCTTCGGATCACATTATTGGTGAAATGAAATACTATAAAAATGCTATTCTAGAAGCTGTCGAAAAAGCGTTGAATGGTTTTATTGTTACCTTTGGAATCATTCCTATCAGACCCGAAATAGGGTATGGTTATATAGAGCGCGATGGCGATGATGTACTTTCTTTCAGAGAAAAACCAAGTCAAGAGTTGGCTCTCGAATTTATAGCGAAAGGCAACTTTCTTTGGAACAGCGGAATGTTTTGTTTTAAAGCGTCGGTGTTTTTAGAAGAGTTGCAATTGTATGCTCCAGAAGTCTATGAGAAAGCAAAAATTGCTTGGGAAAACAATGTAGATGGAAATCTAGATTTAGATCTTTCTATGGATATTCCTTCTATAAGTATTGATTATGCAGTAATGGAGCGTTCTAAAAAAATCAAAGTAGTATCTTCTAAATTTACTTGGTCTGATTTAGGATCTTTTGAGTCGGTCTATGACTATTTGCGTACTATTGGTCATCCAGTTGATGACAATGGAAATATGGTTATTGGCACTAATAATTATACTGCCTTTTTAGGAATGAAAGATACCATTTTTGTTCATACGGATACTGCCAATTTAATTTTGAAAAAAGAATGTTCTCAAGATGTCAAAAACGTCTATGGCGCTTTAGAAAAGATTAATTCAGATTTATTGAAATAACACAATAGTATGGATAAAGCTACTAAAATATATATCGCAGGGCACAAGGGTATGGTTGGGAGCGCTATTTGGCGCACGCTTTCTACTAAAGGGTATACTAATTTAATTGGTGCATCAAGTGCAACATTAAATTTGAAAAACCAACAAGCAGTTAAAGACTTTTTTGCTGCCGAAAAACCAAAGGTAGTAATTGATGCTGCCGCAAAAGTAGGAGGCATATTGGCCAACAATGATTTTCCATATCAATTTCTGATGGAAAACATGCAAATTCAGAATAATCTAATTGATACCGCATTGCAAACTGATGTAGAGAAATTTATTTTTCTGGGAAGCTCCTGCATCTATCCTAAATTAGCCCCACAACCATTAAAAGAAGAGTATTTACTGACTGATTCTTTAGAGCCAACAAATGAATGGTACGCTATTGCAAAAATTACGGGAGTTAAAGCGTGTCAAGCGATCAGAAAACAATTTGATAAAGATTATGTAAGCTTGATGCCAACTAATTTATACGGTACACATGATAATTTCGATTTAAATTCCTCACATGTTCTCCCAGCGATGATCCGAAAGTTTCATGAAGCAAAAAGTAATAACAATGCTACTGTAAAATTGTGGGGAAGCGGAACGCCAAGGAGAGAATTTCTCTTTGTGGACGATATGGCCGCGGCAGTGGTTTTTGCATTAGAAAACAAATTGCCTGATTATCTCTATAATGTAGGTACTGGCGTCGACTTGACAATTAAGGAACTAGCTGAGAATATCCAAAAAGTAATAGGACATCAAGGTGCTATCGAGTGGGATAGTAGCAAGCCAGATGGTACACCACGCAAATTAATGAATGTTGCAAAGATGCATCAATTGGGATGGAAACACAAAGTAGACTTGATAGAAGGTATTACAAAAACCTACAACTGGTTTTTAGAAAACGAAGGCAATTATAAAGAAGTGAAGATGTAATAAAAATGGTTTAACTGTTTAACTGTTTAGGGTTTATTTGTTTAAGGGGGTTAACTGTTTGTTTTTTTAATAGTTTAACTGGGGTTGGGAGGGGGCAACTGATTAACCACGTAACCAATTTATCATATAATCAATTAACCAAATAACCAATTAGTCAAATAACCGATTAACCACACAACCACCATGAGCACAAAACAAAAAGTAGCCCTTATAACTGGGATTACGGGTCAGGATGGATCCTATTTAGCCGAATTATTATTAGAGAAAGGATATCAAGTGCACGGAGTTAAAAGACGAGCTTCCTCTTTTAATACGCAAAGAATTGACCATATTTATCAGGACCAACACGAGTCTCATGTAAATTTCAAACTGCATTATGGAGATTTGACTGATTCGACAAATATTATTAGAATCATCCAAGAAGTACAGCCAGATGAAATATATAATCTTGGTGCTATGTCACATGTAAAAGTCTCATTTGATTCTCCGGAATATGTGGCTAATGTTGATGGAATTGGTACTTTGAGAATATTAGAAGCCGTGCGTATTCTTAGATTGGAAAAGAAAACTAGAATCTATCAAGCCTCTACTTCAGAATTGTATGGTGGACTGGCTGAAAATAAAAATGCTCAAGGTTTTTATGATGAAAATTCTCCGTTCTACCCTCGTTCTCCTTATGGTGTAGCTAAAATATACGCTTATTGGATTACTAAAAATTACCGTGAGGCATATAACATGTTTGCGTGTAATGGAATTCTTTTTAATCACGAATCGCCACGACGCGGAGAAACTTTTGTAACACGTAAAATTACAATGGCAACTGCTGCAATTGCTTTAGGAAAACAAGATTGTTTGTATTTAGGGAACTTGAATTCACAAAGAGATTGGGGTCACGCTAAAGATTATGTAGAAGCGATGTGGCGAATTTTACAACAAGATGTACCAGAAGATTATGTAATCGCTACAGGACTAACTACCTATATTAGAGATTTTGTAATTATGGCTTTTGCAGAAATTGGTATTGAATTAAGTTTTGAAGGCGAAAATGAAAGTGAGGTGGCAAAAGTCGCTTCGTGTACTAATCCTTTGTATCAACTAGAAATTGGTAAAATAGTAGTCCGTGTAGATCCAGAATATTATCGTCCAACAGAAGTCGACCTTTTAATTGGAGACCCAACTAAGTCTAAAACTAAATTAGGTTGGCAGCCTCAATATGATTTAAAAGCCTTGGTCAAAGAAATGATGGCAAGTGATTTAAAAATAATGTAATCTATGTTAAAAGTAACAGCTTGTGTCACTGAAGTAAATGAAAATTCACCGGTACTTAACCGTTACGTGAAAATAATTATAGAACCCAAATAACAGATTGTTAGTAAATTCAGCAACTTAAAAACATAAGAAAAATAGAAAAATAGCTAGAAAATTTGAGTTTAGATAATAACGTATACGGCTTTATGTCTTTAATTTCGGATTTTGTGCCTTTTTTGAACAATCAAGGAGTATATTTCCAAATCATTTATTTAACATTTCTAAAGGATTGGATACAATAAAAATTAAAGTATGCCTCTAAAAGTCACGAATTGGGATGGAAACACAAAGTAGACTTGATAGAGGGTATTACAAAAACCTACAATTGGTTTTTAGAAAACGAAAGCAATTATAAACAAGTGAAGATGTAAACTAGTGTCCGTTTTAGTTGTCTGTTGTGCATTCTAATTTAAATTGAGTTCCGCTAACGATCAGATGAAGAAGGTTATAGCTCATTTTTCGCCATGTTAGTATCAATAAAATTCAGTGTGACAATTTAAAAAAAAAATACTAACATTTTTTCAAGAATAAACGAAACCGCAGCTAATCAGCTTATAACGAGCAACAAAGAAAAAAATGCAACAAATAGAAAATAAGAAAATAGTAGTAACAGGTGGAGCTGGATTTATAGGCTCTAATTTATGTGAACATTTAGTACAGCACAACAATAAGGTAGTGTGTTTAGATAATTTTGCTACGGGAAAATCATCTAATATACAGCACTTATTAAGTAATCCTAATTTTACATTGATAGTTGGTGATATTCGCAATTTAGCTGATTGTCACAAAGCAGCTGAAGGCGCAGATTATATTCTGCACCAAGCGGCTCTTGGTTCTGTTCCTCGTTCCATAAATGATCCTATTACGACCAACGATGTTAATGTATCTGGCTTTTTGAATATGTTAGTAGCTGCTCGCGATGCCAAAGTGAAGAAAATGGTTTATGCCGCTTCTTCATCCACTTATGGTGATTCTGAAAGTTTACCTAAAGTAGAAGATGTAATTGGGAAACCATTATCACCTTATGCGATTACCAAATATGTGAACGAATTATATGCTGATATTTTTCAACGTACTTATGGTCTAAATACTATTGGCTTGCGTTATTTTAATGTGTTTGGTCGCAAGCAAGATCCTAATGGTGCTTATGCAGCTGTTATTCCAAAGTTTGTAATGCAATTAATGAAGCATGAAAGTCCAATTATTAATGGTGATGGAAACTACTCTCGTGATTTTACTTATATCGACAACGTGATTCAAATGAATGTATTGGCTCTAGGTACTGAAGATCCAGAGGCTATGAATACCGTTTACAATACCGCTTTTGGAGATCGTACTACTTTAAATGATTTGATGGCTTCTCTTAAAAAATACTTAGCTGATTTTGATCCGGAAATAGGAGGGATTGAAACAATTTATGGACCTAATCGCGTGGGAGACATTCCCCATTCATTGGCTAGTATTGATAAAGCAAAAAAATTATTAGGCTATACTCCCCAATTTTCAATGCAACAAGGATTGCAACAAGCGGTGACTTGGTATTGGGAAAATTTGAAAGAGTAACGTGAGCAATAAGTAAGCACCGATTAGTAAAAAGTAAGAGACAAATTGTTCAGCCTTTTACAATCGTTAAGCAATAAAATCAGAAGTAGCAAAATGAAGAAAATAGCAGTAATAGGATTAGGATATGTGGGCTTGCCATTGGCACGCCTATTTGCAACTAAATATCAGGTTGTTGGATTTGATATAAACAAAAAACGAATTGGCGAACTTCAATCAGGAACAGATCATACACTGGAGATTTCCGATGCTGCGCTGCAGGAAGTATTAGTAGACGATTTTGTCAGTTCGAGAGCAGTCGAGAACCCTATTGGTTTGTTGTGTTCTGATAATCTTGATGATATTCGCGATTGCACGATTTATATTGTTACTGTTCCTACTCCGGTAGATAAAAATAACCGACCTGACCTCACACCACTTTATAAGTCTAGCGAGATGGTAGCAAAAGTTTTGAAAAAAGGAGATATTGTGATTTACGAATCTACGGTTTATCCTGGAGTAACTGAGGAGGAATGTGTACCGGTTTTAGAAAAAGCTTCTGGATTAAAATTTAACAGCGACTTTTTTGTTGGCTATTCGCCTGAACGCATTAATCCAGGTGATAAAGAACATACAGTAGATAAAATTTTAAAAGTTACTTCTGGTTCTACACCTGAAATAGGAATAAAAGTCAATGAGCTGTACCAATCTGTAATTACAGCAGGAACGCATCTCGCACCTTCTATAAAAGTGGCCGAAGCTGCCAAAGTAATCGAAAATTCCCAACGTGATATTAATATTGCTTTCGTAAACGAATTGGCCAAAATATTCAATTTAATGCAAATTGATACCCACGCTGTACTTGCAGCTGCGGGAACCAAATGGAATTTTTTACCATTCAAACCGGGATTAGTGGGCGGACATTGCATCGGTGTAGATCCGTACTATCTAGCGCAGCGAGCACAGGAATTTGGCTATCATCCTGAAATTATTTTAGCCGGACGCCGCCTGAATGATAGCATGGGGGAATACATCGCTTCACAAATAGTAAAGCTAATGATCAAAAAAGGAGTTTCTGTTAATGGAGCAACCATTCTGATGCTTGGAATTACCTTTAAAGAAAACTGTCCTGATGTTCGCAATACAAAAATTGTAGACGTCATTGCTGCCTTAGCAGATTACGGAATGCAAGTAACTATATACGATCCACTGGCTAATCCAGAAGCTGTGTTTCATGAATATAAATTAATAACAACTACTGTTCTGCCAGCTAAAAAATTTGATGCTGTTGTGTTAGGAGTAGCGCACAGCGAGTTTTTAGAACTGGATCTTTCACAATTACAAAATGATAAGAGCGTTGTTTATGATGTAAAAGGCGTTTTAGGAGAAAACGTTGATGGACGATTGTAGTAAGAAAAATAGTGAACGATTGATATAGGGTCTGTTTTTAGCACATAGTTTGCTTAAATCATCAAAATACACAATTATTTACTGGAATAAAGTGCTGAATATTGACTAGTCTTTGAGTAACAATAAAAAAGCTAAGCAGCAAAATAGACAATTTTTACGAGGAGCTTTTTTTAATGGTACTGCCACTTGAAGTTTTTTAAATAGATCACTAAATTTAGTGATATTCAATATAGTGCTTTTTGATTTTTTAAAGTGTAGTGGGTTGTTTTATAGTTATTTATTTTTTATTTTAATGGTCATCTTTTTGTTGATCAAACCGATGGGTAAAAGAAAATTTCCATTTTTGATATTTAAGACTATATTTGCAAAATTATGGGCTAGATGGATTTTCTTATAATTATAAGCCAATAAAATTAAAAAGGTGAGCCAATATTGGGATTCACTAAGGCGAAGCCATTGAAACAAGGCTATTTTTTTACTATTTAAGATGTTAAATGCTACTGTACTAAAGTAGATCTCAACTATATTATTGCCATTTTCTTCAATTACATACTTATGAAAAAAATTATTACTGTTCTTGTATTGTTTGTTGCTCTTATGCAATCATCAACAATCATGGCGCAAGATTTACTGAAAAATACAGATTTAAGCACTTTAAAAGTCGATAATTTATCCGATGCTGAAATCGGAAAAATAAAGGCGCAGTTGCAATCTAATAATATGACCATTGATCAAGCACAGCCCATGGCTATTGCAAAAGGAATGTCTGCAACTGAGTTCGCTAAATTAAAAACACGAATTGCAGTTGTAGGTACTGGTAGTGAAAATAAAGCGGGGACTACCGCAGTAAAAGATTCAGGTAGAAAACAGGACAAGGTTAGTAATACTAAAGTTAAGGATTCTATAAATGCACTGATTTTTGGTTCAGAGCTGTTTGATAATCCTACGTTGAATTTTGAACCAGATTTAAAATTGGCTACACCGCTTAATTACATTTTGGGACCTGCTGATGAGCTACAAGTGAGTGTTTATGGGGTGCAAGAATTTAACGCCAGTATACCGGTAAGCGTTGAAGGAAAGGTGACCATACAGTATGTAGGTGAGATTGCAGTTTCAGGCATGAGCATTGAAGCAGCAACCCAAAAAATCAGAAGCGCTATGGCTAGAGTGTATAGTACTGTTAGTTCAGGACAATCTCAAGTAAGTGTGAGTTTAAGTCGTATCAGAACCATTAAAATTACGATAATAGGGAGTAAACAACCCGGAAACTATTCTATTTCTTCTTTAGCAACAGTGTATAACGCCTTGTTTTTAGGTGGTGGTCCAGGAAAGAATGGGAGCTATAGAAATATTGAATTGTTACGCAATAATAAGGTGTACAAAACTATTGATATCTATCATTTCTTAGTAAATGGCGACCAGTCAGACAATGTAGGATTAAAAGACAATGATGTTATTCGAATTCCAGCGTACAATCAAAGAGTTACTATTGAAGGGGAAGTAAAACGTGCTGGTATATTTGAAATGAAAAAAGGGGAGACTTTTTCAGATTTATTAACTTTTGCTTCTGGATTTACGGATCTTGCTTATACGGCTTCGGTAAATGTTTCTCAAAAAACAAGTAAAGAGTTTAAAGTTCGCGACATAAAATCTGCAGAGTTTAACACCTATAAACCTTTGTCTGGTGATGTGTTTAGAGTAACAAAAATATTAAACCGATTCGAGAATCGCATTACAATTGAAGGAGCTGTTTTTAGACCAAACTCTTATTCGTTTTATGAAGGCATGCGTTTTTCTGATTTGATAGACAAAGCGGATGGACTAAAAGAAGATGCATATAGCAAAAGAGCACGCATCATTCGATTAAAACCAGATCTGACTACAGAAATTGTCAATGTAAATTTAGAAAAAGCAGTAGCAGGTGACCTTCAGACTAATATTGCTTTGCAAAAAGAAGATGTAGTGACGGTATATTCTATTTTGGATTTTGCGGAAGAATATAAAATCACCATTGATGGAGAAATCAAGAATCCGGGAGTCTATAATTACAATGAAGGATTAACCTTGAATGATTTATTGGTTGAAGCAGGTGGATTGACAGGATCAGCTTCAAAGCGTGTAGAAATTGCCAGAATGATCATAGCGGAACAAATAGATGATGCGAATCCCAATAAAGCCGAATTATTTAACATTGAGATTACTCCGGGTAACAATGAGCAAGCTAAAAATTTTGAATTGCAACCTTTTGATGTGATTAACATTCGTAGAATGGCGGTGTACGATAAGCCTGAAATGGTGATTGTAAGAGGAGCTGTTAATTATGAAGGGAAGTATGTTTTAGCCAACAAAAAAGATAAAATATACGATGTGATACAAAGAGCAGGTGGGTTAACTTCTGTTGCTAATATAGAAGGAGTGAAGATCAAAAGACCGATTCAGGCAAAACAAATTGAGGAGGTCGAAAATGTGAATTTAAATTTAGGTAAAAAAGATACCATTCAAGATAAATTGATTACTAAATTAAAAGAAAAAGTAAAATTTGCAACAATACCAGTAGATTGGAAATCGATTGTTAAAAATCAACAAAGCAATACTAATGTAACGTTATTCCCAGGAGATGAGATTGAAGTCGCTACTTTCAACGAAGGGGTAAAAGTGTCAGGAAATGTAGTATTGACATCGGAGATTCCTTACGAAAACGGACGTTCATTTGGATATTACCTAGATGCTGTTGGTGGTATAGATGCTAAAGGATGGAAGAGAAAAGCCTATGTTATTTATCCTAATGGAAAGGCTGCAGTAGCAAGTTCTTTTCTTTTTATTAGATCTTATCCAAAAGTAAAACCGGGTTCTCAAATCATAGTACCTGAAAAACCACAAGTAAAAAAGACAGGAGCAGCTGAAATTATTGGTTTTGCAGGCGTACTAGCCAGTGTAGCTGGAGTAATAATTGCTGTGTTAAGAAGGTAGGGAGTGAATGTCCTTAAGTTAAGGATTCGTCAGTTCGAGTGGAATGAAAATTTGCGATAGAAAATTTTCACGAAGTATCGAGAACCATTTGACAATAAAGGCTTCTCAATACATTTTTTAATAGTAAAGCTACCGCATTACTATTAAAAAATACTAGAAGTGACGGCTGAAGTAGCTAAATGTAATGAAATTGGGTAGGGAGTGAATGCCACTAAGTAAAGATTCGTCAGTTCGAGTGGAATGAAAATTTGCGATAGAAAATTTTCACGAAGTATCGAGAACCATTTGACAATAAAGGTTTCTCAATACATTAATGCTAAAGCTACCTCATTACTATTAGAAAAAAAACACTCGAAGTGACGGCTGAAATAGCTAAACGTAATGAAATTGGGTAGGGAGTGAATGTCACTAAGTAAAGATTCGTCAGTTCGAGTGGAATGAAAATTTGCGATAGAAAATTTTCACGAAGTATCGAGAACCATTTGACAATAAAGGCTACATTTTTTAATAGTAAAGTTATCGCATTACTATTAAAAAACGCTAGAAGGGACGGCTGAAATAGCTAAACGTAATGAAATTGGGTCGGTAATGAATGCCACTAAGGAAAGATTCGTCAGTTCGAGTTGAATGAAAATTTGCGACAGAAAATTTTCACGAAGTATCGAGAACCATTTGACAATACAAGCTTCTCAATATATTTTTTAATAGTAAAGTTATCGCATTACTATTAAAAAAACGCTAGAAGTGACGGCTGAAATAGCTAAACGTAATGACATTAGGTAGAGAGTGAATAGGGAGTGGTGAATGGTGTGCTTACTCAGTGTATTGTTCCTCAAAAAAGTAATAGTGGATAATGTCCAACGAAAATTGATCATAGAATAACAAAAATAGATGAACGAACAACATACTAACGACGAAATATCGTTAAAGGAATTAATTGATAAAGGGAAAGAGTGGTGGCACTATTTACTTTCACAATGGAAAATTATCCTATTAGCAGGGATCATTGGGGCTGCTTTAGGCCTAGCCTATTCTTTTAGTAAAAAACCTATTTATACCGCAACTTTGTCATTTGCCTTGGAAGACGAAAAATCTGGAGGACTAGGTGGCGCTCTGGGATTAGCCAGTTCCTTCGGAATTGATTTAGGTGGCGGAGGTGGCAGTATTTTTACAGGCTCTAATTTAACTGAATTGTTTAAGTCTCGTGCCATGGTAGAGCAAACCTTGTTGAGTCCTGTGGTGGTTGACGGTAAGACGATTTCCTTGGCGGAAATGTACATCCAAAATCAAGAATGGCGAAAAAAATGGAACGAAAAACCGAAATTGGCATCCATTCAGTTTTTACCCGATACAAAACGTAAATATTTTACCCGAGTGCATGACAGTATTTTAGGCGTGATCTATCAAGATCTTTCTAAAACCGGCTTGTCGGTAGGACAAAAAGACAAAAAAATTTCTATTATTACGATAGAGGTGAATTCTACGAATGAATTGTTCTCTAAGTATTTTACCGAAGCTCTGGTGAAAGAGGTGTCTGACTTTTATGTGACGACCAAAAGTAAAAAGGCACGCATGAATATGAATATACTCGAAAGACAAACCGATAGTATCCGTAGAGAATTGAACGGAGCTATTACGGGAGTTGCGGTTGCTAATGATAATACTTTTATGCTGAATCCAGCACTTAATGTTCGTCGCGCACCTTCTGCACGAAGACAGGTAGATGTGCAGGCGAATACCGCTATTTTAACGGAATTGGTGAAACAAACGGAATTAGCTAAAGTTACGGTACGTAAAGAAACCCCATTAATTCAAGTGATCGACCAACCTATTTTGCCTTTGAAGAAAGAAAAATTTGGAAAGGCCAAAGGGATTGTGTTTGGAGGATTCTTAACGGGATTTTTGACATTGTTAGGCTTGATTATCAGAAAGGTGTTGAAGTCTATAGCTCAATAATTGGATTCAAAATTACATGTGTAATTTTTGCTGTTATACCTCTTGTGAATAAATGGTGCCTGTCTTTTTGGTTGTTTTACTAACCGTTTTTTCTTTTTTCTTTAAAAAATCTGGAATAATTTCCACGCTATTATTTGTTTTAATGTGGGTGCTTTTTGGATGGAATTACTGGAATGCTGATTATGGTATGTATAATGATATGTATGGCGATTCAGTATCAGAGATTATTTTTTTTGAATATGAAGGCGGTTATGAATTTTTAATTTTTTGTTGTAAGTCAATTGGATTAAATTTTCATCAATTTCATGCTTTAATAGCAGCAATTGTATTACTTTTAGTTTTTAGATTTTTTCATTCCTTTTCCTATTTACCAGCACTTTTAACGGTTTGTTTTTTTTGGATTTTTTTTCCTTTGCAATTTGTTTTGTTTAGAAATTTTATTGCGTTTTCCATCATGTTGCAGGGTCTTATTTCTGTATTACGGAATGAGAAATATAGTAACGAAAAGTATGTTTTCTTTGTGCTGCTGGCTTCAACGATACATATTTCTTCCCTGTTTTATTTAGTTTTCTTATTTGCATTTGGGAAAACTGAAGTCAAAATAAAAACAATTAGTTTGTGGGCTATTGTCTTATTGATTGTATTATTTATAAACCATGATTTTATTTTTTCTACTTTAACGTTGGTTCATGAAAAGAAGGCTCTTTTTTATAGGACAAGTTTACCTCTATTTTTAGCTTACTCATTTACTCAGATTTTAAATTTATATGTGGTAAATTATTTCTTGAAGCTCGATAGTAATTCTGGAGATGATGAAAATTCCAGGGCTAATATTGTGGTGTTAAATATAAATATATTAATGCTTTTTTTGATTCCCGTGTATTATGAAATGGCTGTGTTTGTTAGAATTCTCCTGAATTTTTCTATTGTTAATATTGTCTTTATCACTAACAAATCATTTATGGTTGATCATACAATTTTTCCTAAAATTTTGTTGCTTTTATATCTTCTTTTTTGGTTCTTTGGTTTTATATTTTTTGTTAGAGAAACTACCATAATACCTCTTTTTTTTAATAATTTATTATTTAGTTAATTTTTAATGAACAAACAATCCCATGAAAATAATTTAAACAAAGATGTTTTAAAGTATCTACCAGTAAAGATTTTACCAGCTTTTTCCGGATTACTAACTATTTACTTGTTAACTAGAACACTTTCTATGTCGCTTTATTCAAATTATGCGTTTTTAACGGCGATAATATTATTATTTGGTCAATTAATAAGTGGGTGGATTAATAGTTCAGTAATTTTTTTCTATCCAGAGTATGCCGTAAACAACTCGCTAGATGCGTTAAAATTAAATGTAATAGCTTTACAGTTAATGCTTTATGTTATAGGGGCAATTGGCTTTGCGATTACTTGTTATATAGGATTAGAGGATTTTTCAATAATACTAATTGGGCTACTGTTATTATTATCTCAAACTTTTTTAAATTTATTGTATAGTTTTTTGCAAGCGGAAAGACGAGTTTTTGTACAAATTCAGTCTACCTCAATACAGAGTGTAATTCAAATAATTGGCTTGTCAATTTGTTTTTATTATTATAAAGAAAACTTATATTTCGTTATGGGAGTTCTTTTTTTAAGCTATTTTGTTGCAAGTAATTATGTGATGTATTGTGATAAAATTTATGGATTGATTTTAGACAAGCGATCATTTTCTTTTCTTGATTTTAGTATTGGAAAAAAAATACTTTTTTATGGACTTCCAGTTTGTGTTTGGTTTTTTGCATCACAGTTTTATGCGATTGGTGACAGGGTGCTTTTTAAATATTTTAATATTCATAATTTAGTCGGTAATTATGCTGCTTTTCGAGATCTTTCGGTTGGCCTATCGGGTTTTATTACGATGCCTTTGTTAATGGCCTCTCACCCAATTATTGTTCAAATGTGGAAGACAAATGTTGATATTGCAGAAATTGAGAAAGTTTTGACGCAAAACATCAAATTGTTACTAACTTTTTTTACTCCAATATTTATTGGTATTTTTTTGGTTGGAGACTGGGTTTTAACCCAAGTGGTGGGCCTGGAATATTTATTGGATAATAATTTAATGTTTTTAGTTGTGTTTTCTATTTTCTTTGGAACCGTTTCGATGTACCTACATAAAGGTTTGGAAGTTACTGGAAGAACAATGTTAATGGCGAAAATTGCGTTGACAGTTGCGTTTTTGAGTTTAATTTTGAATATCTTTTTCATTCCAATGTATGGTGTCAAAGCAGCAGTTTTAATTTCAGTTGCGTCTCAAATAATATATTGCGCAGCGGTGTATCATTTTTCTAAAGAGATAATTTGTATAAAAATTTCTTATATTTTCATATATAAAAATCTTTTTCTCATACTATGTGCGTGGTTTATTTCCAACTATATTTTAATTACAGATACTTTTTTAGTTATACGGGTTTGTATTTTATTAATTAGTGCAATTTATGTGCTTTTAAGTTCAAAAGAATTAAAAGAAATGGTTCAAACTATATTATAATAGTTGTTTGTTATTGATACAATGTTGATTCAGTGAGCATAAAAACTATATCTAAAATTTAAAAAAAAATTATTATTGGTACATTTAGCATTAATCTTCCCTTTATTCTTAATTATAATTTTACGTAAATTATTTTCGGTAACATTTTTAAATCCTACGGGGGTTTTTTGTGGTATTTGGATTTTAATTTTATCATTAATGCAATTAATGGCCCCTGATTTTTATTTTACATATGAAGCAGTTTTTTATATATTGAGTTTTTCTTTATTCTTTTTTATTGGAGAGTTTTTATTTTTTGCTTTAAATAGAATAAAAATTAATGTAATTAAGTATCACTATTGTTATAGTGAAAACTTTGAAACAAGACTTAGAAAGTATACTATACTAATAAGTATGATTTCCTTAATAGGATCATTATTTTATTTAAAATCCTTTGTCGATCATTTTGGGTCTTTAGCTGAATTTTTGATTGCAGGGTCTTTGATTAGGGAAGACCTTTTTGATGGAAATATTTCTATTTCTAGTATTTCTATTTTTTCGATGTTATTAAGTTATTCTGCTATTAACTTGGCAATGGTTTATTATACAAAATATGGATTTAGGTGGTTTCAAATGATGCCATTTGTTAGTGTTTTGATATCAGCTTTTAGTCAAGCTGCTAGAGCAGGTATTGTTATAATGATTTTTCAAATATTTGTTGGCAAAGTTTTTAGACTTTTAAATCAGAAGGAAAATAATGTAGAATATAAGCTGTTAAAACCATTACTTTTTATAATTCCCATTTTACTCTTAATATTTAGTTTTATTGATTCATTCAGACATCAAAGCTTTGAGATTAGTGGTGATAAATCTAATAGTACTATTAATTCTTTGAATGTGTATTCTTTTGGAGGAGTGGCAGGTTTTACTAGTTACTTAGACGACATACATAAATCTACCAATGATTTAACTTATGGGCGTTATACATTTAGTTCTTTATATAATATTTTAGGTATTAGCAAAGCTGAAGCAGGTGTTTATGATCAATACCTTAACGTTTCTCCTTCTCAAACGGCTAACATCTATTCAATTTTTAGGCCACTGTTAGAGGACTTTGGATATTTAGGGTTGATTTTCTGGGCTTTAATGCTGGGTGTAATTTCAAATTTTGTTTTTCGCTACTCACTAAGAGGATCTTTGACTAGCACTTCTTTGTGTATTTCTTTATATATTTATTTAATGTTTAGTTTTATAGCACCTTTAACGCAATTTAATTCTTTTCTATTGAGTTGTATTTTGCCTCCGTTTATTATTCAAATTTCCAAATTCAGTTTTAAATTTAAAAGAAATATAAGTTTATGAAAGCAGCATTTATTTGCGTGAATTATAATAATTCAAAAATAACTCAAGAATTTATCAGGAACATTCTAGATCTTAAAAAGGAGAATGATGTAAAGATTATTGTTGTAGACAATGCATCGGAAGAAAGTGATATTAAAGGATTGTATAAATTTATTCAGGATTTAAATAATATAGATGTCGTATTACTAAAATCGAGTACTAATTTAGGATATTTTAAAGGCTTGAATGTAGGAATAAACTATATTAATTCATCTGAATATGATTACGTTATAGTGGGCAATAATGATCTTACATTTGATGATACATTTTTTATGAATTTGGGATCAAAAGAAATTAATAATGATGTCTTTGTAATAGCACCGAATATTATTAGATTAGATGGTGTTCATCAAAACCCTCATATTGTAAAGAAGTTTTCCCAAATACAAAATATTTATAGAAAGTTATATTTCAGTAACTACTATATTGGAATGCTGATCCAATTTTTTTATAATAATGTAAAATCGATTCTTATTAAAGAAGATAGAGTTAATAATGATAAAGAGCAAATAGTACTTATGGGGTATGGGGCATGCTATATATTAACAAAACATTTCTTTAATATCTTTAAAGAATTATCAGCACCTGTTTTTTTGATGGGCGAAGAAGGGATTCTTGCTAATCAAGTTTTAGGAGCTAATGGAGTCACTTTATATTGTCCTGATCTGTTAGTTAATCATCATGACCATACCTCAATAGGTAAAGTGCCTTCTAAAAAGCTTTACAGTTTTTCGCAAGATTCTTTCAGGTATTATTTAAAAAATTTAAAGCACATACAATAGGGATTAATTATGGCAAATTCTGGAATAAAAAATAAGATATTATCATTATCTCCATATATTGAGCTTCTTATTAGAAGAATTTATTGGAATAATAAGAGATTAGTTTCGAGATTTAAAGGTAACTCGATACATATATCTAAATTAAAAGATTTCAATAAAATTAAAAATCAATTAATTGATTTTGGTGTTAAAAAAGGAGATATTCTGGTTTTGCATGGTACTTATGAATCAATTGAAGGAACAGGTAAATCTCCAAATGCTATAATCGAAGAACTACTTGATTTATTAGGAGACCAAGGTACGTTGGTAATGAATTCTGCTAGAATATTTCCTGAGGAAAAAAAAATGATTAACTTAGAAGGAAGCCATCCAAATCAAATTGTAAAATATGATGTTCATAAGTCAAGGGTGTGGACTGGAGTATTGCCTTTCTTTATGTTGAAACACAAAAACTCAAAGATTAGTAGATTTCCTATTAACCCAGTTGTGGCCATTGGAAGATATGCTGAAGAGATGATTGCAAAAAATATTAGCGGTGAACTAAATTCATCTTGTGGAGTTAATTCATCTTGGAAATTTTGTGTAGATAACAACGCTGTTGTCGTAGGACTAGGTAACGACTTAACACATAGTTTAACAATAATGCATGTTGCTGAAGAAGTAATGGGGGATAATTGGCCTATTAGTAACTGGTATAGTGAAAGGAAATTTAGGGTTATAGATAAAAGTTTTGATGAAATAGTTAAAGTAAAAGAACGTAAACCTAAATGGGGTAAATTACATTTTGCTGAAAGAACGTTGTGTAAAGACCTTATAGCGGCGAATATATTAAAAACAGTTACAATAGACGGTGTGCTGTTAGAATTTTTAAAATCTAAAGAATTAATAGATTTTCTAAATTCAAAAAATGATAAAGGTTATCCTTATTTTAATGTAAAGAAAAAAAATGGAATTAGAATTTAATTCAAAATTAAAGGGTTTTAATGTATTATCTGTTCTAAATAATGACGAAGTTCTTATTTCAAAAAGTAACAATTTATACATATATAAAATTTCAACTGAAGATAAAAAGTTTCTACTTTCGCTGCCATGCTCTAAAATATTAGGTTTTTTTTCAAAGTTTGGTTTGATATGGAGAGTTTTAAGGCTTGGTGTTCGTTATGCTGTGGCAATTTCAGATGACAAATTATTGGTTGTTTTTGATAAAAAATTTTTTGAAATTAATATTTTAACAAATTCATACAAAGTAACTTTTGATATTCCACGAGGAAATAGACCTTTAAATATAGCGAAAGTTGAAAATTTAAGTAGTTTTGATGACACATTATATTTTGGTGAATATTTTGGTAATTTTAAAAGAGAATCTGTTAATATATACAAGAGACTTTTAAATGGAAAATGGATAATTGTTTATTCTTTTCCAGAAGGTATTATTGAGCATGTACATGCAATAATACCGGATAGTTATAGAAACTGTCTCTGGATATTAACAGGTGATTTTGATAATGCTTCAGGAATATGGATGGCTAAAAATGATTTTAAAGATGTTAAACCAATTTTGAGGGGAGAACAAATTTTTAGGGCATGTGTTGCTTTTCCTGAGGAAAAAGGAATTGTTTATGCAACAGATAGTCAATTTGAAACCAATTCTATACGGATTTTATATGAAAAAGAAAACGATGAATGGGTGTCTGATTTCATTTGCGAAATAAATGGTCCGGCTATTTATGGTTGTAAAGTTAAAGATAATTTATTTTTTTCTACTTCTGTAGAAGGAGATAGCGAATCAAAAGGAAGGTTTTTTAAATTTTTAGATCGTCAGCCTGGGCCTGGGATTAAAGAGGGATTTTCTCACATTGTTGGAGGTAATTTAGAAAAGGGATTTGCTAGCTTAACAAGAAATAAGAAGGATATGTTTCCATTTATTTTATTTCAATTTGGTGCAATTACTTTTCCTACGGGTATAAATGAAACGGAGTTTTTATTTGCACATAATATTAGTTTGAAAAATAATAACTTAGACACAGAAATTCATAAAATAATAAATTAAGAAAGACATGAAAAAAGATGATTTTTTATCAGGGCTTAAAATTCAATTTGAAGAAATAGACGCTTTAAAATTAACGATGGAAACTAAATTTAAGGATTTAGATACTTGGGATTCATTAACTAGATTCTCTATAATTGCATTCATTGAAGATGATTATAAGATTAATCTTGAGAATAGTGTATTAAATACTATTGAGACTCCAACTGCTTTATTTAAGTACATTGAAGAGAATATAGAAAAAGTAGATAAATAATGAATTCATATATTAATTCAATTTCAGTTTATCTTCCAAAAAACACATTAACAAATGAAGATTTAAACAATGAATTTCCTGAATGGACTGCAGAAAAAATATCTAGTAAAACAGGTATATTTAAAAGAACTATTGCTTCAGAAGATGAATTTGTAAGTGACCTTGCAATTAAAGCTTCGATTAAATTATTTGAAGAACATTTAATAGACAAGTCATGTATAGACTTTGTATTATTGTGTACTCAAAGTCCAGATTACTTTTTGCCAACAACAGCATGCGTAGTTCAAGATAAATTAGGTTTGTCTAAGAATTGCGGAGCTTTAGATTTTAATTTGGGTTGTTCAGGTTTTGTTTATGGCCTGGGTTTAGCAAAGGGATTGATAGCTAGCGGAATTGCTAAAAATGTTTTGTTGATTACTTCTGAAACTTATAGTAAATATATAAATAAAAAAGATAAATCAAACAGAACAATTTTCGGAGATGCAGCTGCCGCTTGTTTAATTTCATCGGGGTCAAAAGCTGGAAATATTTGCAATTTTGTTTTCGGTACTGATGGGTCAGGAGCTGATAATCTCATAGTAAAGAATGGTGCAGCTAAATTTTCGAAGCAAAAAAGTGATGATGTTTATATAGATGGTGAATTCTTTAAAAATGATGATAACCTTTATATGAATGGTCAGGAAATATTTAAATTTACAACGGCTTCCGTTCCAATATTAGTTGAAGAATGTCTTGCTTCTAATGGATTAAATATAGAAGATGTAGATTTATTTATATTTCATCAAGCTAATAAGTTTATGTTAGATTATATACGTAGGAAATTAAAAATTCCACAAGATAAATTTTTAATGTACTTTGAGGATATTGGAAATACTGTTTCTTCAACAATTCCTATTGTTATGAGTGAAGCTATTGCTTCTAAAAAAATTAAAAAAGGCATGAAGGTTCTCATTGTAGGTTTTGGCGTTGGTTATTCGTATGGTGCAACAGTGATAGAATTTTAATTAGAAAATAGAATTGAATGTTTAAAAAGAAAACCCTTTTAATTACAGGTGGTACAGGCTCGTTTGGAAATGCAGTTTTAAACCGATTTCTTCACACCGATCATTTTAAAGAAATACGTATTTTTTCTCGTGATGAGAAGAAGCAAGACGACATGCGGAATCAATTGAAAAATGATAAGCTTAAGTTTTATATTGGTGATGTAAGAGATTACAGTAGTGTGGAACGTGCGATGCGTGGGGTAGATTACGTATTTCATGCTGCTGCTTTAAAACAAGTTCCATCTTGTGAGTTCTTTCCTTTAGAAGCAACAAAGACAAATGTTTTTGGAACTCAAAATGTAATTGACGCGGCAGGAGCAAATAAGGTAAAGAAAGTAATTTGTTTAAGTACTGATAAAGCGGCTTATCCAATTAATGCCATGGGGATTTCTAAAGCTTTAATGGAAAAAGTCGCTGTTGCAGCATCCAGAAACTTATCTGATACTACTGTTTGTTTGACACGATATGGTAATGTAATGGCTTCTAGGGGTTCTGTAATTCCACTGTTTTTAAAACAAATTAAAGAAGGCAAAACAATTACTATCACTGATCCAAATATGACTCGTTTCTTAATGTCATTGGATGAGGCTGTCGAATTGGTTTTATTTGCTTTTGAGCATGGGAATTCAGGAGATTTATTTGTGAATAAGGCGCCAGCTGGAACGATTGGAGATTTGGCACAAGCACTTAAAGAACTCTGCAATGCTGATAATGAAATTAAAATTATCGGAACACGACATGGTGAGAAATTGTACGAAACCTTGTGTACTCGTGAAGAAATGGTCAAAGCTGAAGATATGGGGGATTTCTATCGCATACCTGCTGATAATAGGGATTTGAATTATGCACAATATTTTTCAGAAGGAGAAGAAGATGTTTCTCTGATAGAAGATTACCATTCGCATAATACAGAGCAGCAAGGAGTAGAAGGAATGAAAAAACTTTTGTCAACTTTGCCATTGATTCGTAAAGAAGTATTTGGAGAGGACGTACAACAAATGCCTGGTTAACAATGGTAGTGCAACCTAGTGTGATAGAAGGAGATTGCTATTCTGACGCGAGAGGCTCGTTGTTTTTTAATAATGAATTTGACGCTTCACAAATAAAAAGGATTTATATCATAAACAATATAGATCTTGAATTTGTTAGGGGATGGCAAGGACATAAAATTGAGCAGAGGTGGTTCAGCGCAATTTCAGGTAAATTTAAAATCGACTTAATTAAGATTGACAATTGGGACCAACCTACAAAAGGGTTAAAAGTATTTTCTTTTGTAATTAATTCAGATAAATTAAATGTAATTCATGTTCCTCAAGGGTATGTAAGTAGCATTCAATCTTTAGAATCTAATTCTAAACTATTAATAATGGCTGATTATTTATTAGGAGAAATTGAAGATGAATATCGTTATCATATTGATTATTTTAAAATTTAAAATTACACAATGTTAAAAATAGGAATAACAGGACAAGCTGGATTTGTTGGGACACATTTGTACAACACAATAGGTCTGTTTACAGAAGAATTTATCCGAGTGGATTTTCAAAAAGAAATGTTTGAGGATGTAAATAAACTAAATGCTTTTGTAGGAGATTGTGATGTAATTGTACATTTAGCAGCGATGAATCGTCATAATGACCCTCAAGTTATTTATGACACTAATATTGGTTTAGTTCAGAAATTAGTAAAGGCTCTTAAATCCACTGGTTCTAAAGCACATGTTTTATTCTCCTCTTCTACTCAAGAAGAAAGGGATAACTTGTATGGGAAGTCCAAAAAAGTTGGACGTGAATTAATGATTGATTGGGCAAAAACTGATGGTGGAAAATTCACAGGAATGATAATTCCTAATGTATTTGGTCCTTTTGGCCATCCCAATTACAATTCAGTAGTAGCAACTTTTTGTCATAAATTATCTCATAATGAAATTCCCGTCATTGAAGTTGATGGCGATATGAAGTTGATTTATGTTGGCGAATTAGTCAATGTGATTCTTGCCGAAATTAGAAATAATGAAGGGAATCCTGAAATATTGGTTGCTCATACTTCAGAGTCTAAGGTGTCTCAATTATTATTGCTTCTTGAATCTTATAAAAAACAATATCAGGATGGCGGAATTATTCCTTCAATAAATAACACATTCGAGTTGAATTTATTCAATACGTTTCGTTGTTATATGGATATTGCGAATCATTTTCCTGTAAAATTTATTGAGCATACTGATCCAAGAGGTTCTTTTGTGGAAATCATTCGTTTGGGAGTTGGAGGGCAAGTATCGTTTTCGACTACTGTTCCTGGGATAACAAGAGGAAATCACTATCATACAAGAAAAATAGAGCGTTTTGCTGTTATCAAGGGAAAGGCATTGATACAATTACGTCGCATTGGTACGGACGAAGTATTAGATTTTTATTTAGACGGCAATGAACCGGCTTATGTTGATATGCCAATCTGGTATACTCATAATATAAAAAATATAGGTGAAGATGTGCTTTACACAAATTTTTGGATTAATGAGTTTTATGATTCAAATGATCCGGATACGTATTTCGAGAATGTATAAAATTTTTAACGATTAAGAATAAAGAACTAAAATGAAAGCACAACTAAAAGTAATGACTGTAGTGGGTACAAGACCCGAAATTATACGATTGTCAAGAGTAATAGCTGCTTTAGATTCTTCGGAAGCTATTGAGCACGTTATTGTTCATACAGGTCAAAATTATGATTACGAATTAAACCAAATTTTCTTTGATGATTTGGGGATACGCAAACCTGATTTTTTCCTTAATGCTGCGGGTGTATCAGCAACTGAAACAATTGGTCAAATATTAATTAAAATTGATCCTTTGCTAGAGAGCGAAAACCCTGATGCTTTTTTAGTTTTGGGAGATACGAATAGTTGTTTGTGTGCTATTCCAGCAAAGAAACGTCACATTCCTATTTTTCACATGGAAGCTGGTAATCGCTGTTTTGATCAGAGAGTACCAGAAGAAACTAACCGGAAAATTGTAGATCACGTTTCAGACATAAATTTGACCTATAGTTCCATTGCTCGTGAATATTTATTAAGAGAAGGATTGCCTGCCGATAGGATTATTAAAACGGGTTCTCCAATGTATGAAGTGTTACATCATTATTTACCAAATATTAATGCTTCAGCTGTTTTAGAAAAGTTAAATTTAGAAGAAAATAAATATTTTGTTGTATCAGCTCATAGGGAGGAAAATATCAATAGTGAAAAGAACTTTAAAGGTTTGATGGAAAGCATGAATTTGATTGCAGAAAAGTATGGTTATCCTATTATTGTAAGTACACATCCGAGAACACAAAAGATGATTGATTCTAAACAGATTGTCATGAGACCAGAAGTGCAGTTTTTGAAACCAATGGGATTTAATGATTATAATGCTTTGCAAATGAAATCCTATGCGGTTTTGTCAGATAGCGGTACTATTTCTGAAGAATCATCGACTCTGAATTTTCGAGCTTTAAATATTCGTGATGCACATGAACGTCCTGAAGCAATGGAGGAAGCTTCCGTAATGATGGTGGGATTGAATCCAGAAAGAATAATGCAGGGACTGGTTCAATTGCAAACACAGAAGAGAGGAGTAGAGCGCAATTTTAGAGCAGTAGCAGATTATTCGATGCCTAATGTATCGGAGAAAGTGATCCGAATCATTTTGAGTTATACGGATTATATAAAGCGTGTGGTATGGAGTGAATCTAATTAATTTAAGTTTCTATGAATATTCTTTTTTTGACCTTAGTTAAAATAAACACCCTAGATGAACGGGGAATTTATACTGATTTGCTGCGCAAGTTTAGAGATGAAGGGCATAATGTTTCAGTTGTAACACCTTTAGAACGTAGGGAAAATAAACCGACTCAATTAGTCAAAGAATCAGATGTAAGTATTTTAAAAGTACGCACATTTAATCTGCAAAAAACAAATATAGTAGAAAAGGGATTAGGAACTTTAGCTGTTGAGTATCAGTATTTAAATGCAATTAAAAGTTATTTCACGGCTGTTAAATTTGATTTGGTTTTATATTCAACACCACCAATTACTTTTTCTAAAGTGATTGATTATATTAAAAAACGAGATAATGCCTATTCCTATTTATTATTAAAAGATATTTTCCCACAAAATGCGGTGGATATGAAAATGCTAAAGGATGGTGGGATGCTTCATAAAATGTTTTTAAGAAAAGAACAAAAGTTGTATGAGTTATCAGATACTATTGGATGTATGTCCGTTGCAAATAAAGAATATGTAATAACTCATAATCCATATTTAAACCCAAATAATGTGGAAGTTAACCCAAATTCAATCGAACCAATACCGTCTTTTCAAGTCTCTCCAGAATACAAAGAAATTAAGATAAAGTATAGCTTGCCATTAGACAAAAAGATTTTTGTGTATGGAGGCAATCTTGGGAAGCCACAAGGCTTAAATTTTCTTTTAGAGACAATAGAGACTAATGTAAATGTGAATGTATTCTTTTTGGTCGTTGGTTCTGGTACTGAATATGGCCGAATTGAAAAGTGGTTTATTGAAAAACAAGTAAAAAACGCAAAATTAATATCTGGTTTAAAGAAGTCAGATTATGATTTACTATTAAATGCCTGTGATGTTGGAATGATTTTTTTGGATAAGGATTTTACAATTCCCAACTTTCCTTCACGACTATTATCTTATTTAGAAATGAGTAAGCCAGTTATTGCAGCAACTGACGAAGTTACTGATCTAGGGGATATATTAGAAGCTAATAAATGTGGTTTCAAGATTATAGCAGGTGATATTGTAAACATGCATAAAGTAATTGATGAAATTTGTTCTAACGAAGAGATGTATAAAATAATGTGCAAAAACTCCATCGATTTATTACATAAGGAATATACAGTGGGTCGTTCTTATTCTCTTATCAAAAATAAAATAGAAAATGTATAAGTTTTTTTTTAAAAGAATAATTGATTTTGTTTTAGCGTTGTTGGGTTTATGTTTATTAAGTCCTTTGTTTATAGTGGTGACAATTGGATTGTATATTGCAAATCAAGGAAAACCTTTTTTCTTTCAATTTCGTCCTGGACTAAATGGAGTAATCTTTAAGATTATTAAATTTAAAACAATGAATGATAAAAAAGATCATGATGGGAATCTATTATCTGATGATTATCGATTAACTAACATTGGTAAATTTGTTCGTAAAACATCTTTAGATGAAATACCTCAATTGTTAAATGTTTTAAAAGGAGATATGAGTTTAATAGGGCCAAGACCTTTATTGCCTGAATATTTGCCTTTATACAATAATATACAATGTCGAAGGCATGAAGTTAAACCAGGAATTACTGGTTGGGCGCAAGTTAATGGTAGGAATGCAATTAGTTGGGAGAAAAAATTTGAATATGATGTTTGGTATGTTAATCATGTTAGTTTGATATTAGATATTAAAATATATTTTTTAACTTTAAAAAAAGTATTTTTAAGAGAAGGAATAAATATGGAAGGGCAAGTTACAACAGAAGCATTTAAAGGAAATAATTAAAAATGGAAGATATATTAATAATAGGCGCAAGCGGGTTGGGAAAAGAAGTGGCTTATTATATCAAATCGATAAATAAAATAAATCCTAGGTTTAAAATTATAGGTTTTATAGACGACAATCCTAATGTTCTCGGAAGCGATATAATTTATGGGATAAAAGTTGTTGGTAATTTAAGTGATATATTAAGTAATAGAATCGAAGTTAAAAATATTTGTATCGCAATAGCTAATAATACTGTAAGAACTTCTATTGTTGAAAAACTTAAAGACATGAATTTTATTTTTCCAAATATCATTGATCCGTCCGTTGATTTTGATAATTCTAATCGTATAGGGCTTGGTAATATTATTGGACATCATGTTATGTTTACTTGTAATATTTCAATTGGAAATTTCAATATTTTAAACGGGACATCAGGTTTTGGTCATGATGTAACTATTGGTGATTTTAATTTATTTGGTCCTAGAACATCTATTTCAGGATGTGTAAAAATTGGTAAATTAAATACATTTAATTTAAACTCCTCAATTATTCAGAATATAACGGTAGGTGACAGAAATACTGTAAATTTGCATTCTTGCTTGTTCAAAAGTATAAAGGATGATGGAGTATATTTTGGTGTTCCAGCAATGAAACAAAAATTTTAATAAATAAATAAATAAATAAATATGACAGCAGAGAATTTTATTAAGGAGTTACAAGAAGAAGTATTTATGGAAACAGAGATTTCTTTAATGACATTAGAAACCAATTTTAAAGATTTAGATGAGTGGGATTCATTAACAGCATTGTCTTTGATTGCGCATTTTGATTTTAATTTAGGAAAGAAACTATCGGGTGATCAAATAAAAAACGCGGTAATTATTCAGGAATTATATAATATAGCTACAGCATAATGTTTACAGTAAAAGGGGTAAAATTAAGTTCAATCGTTGGTGTAGCCCCTGCTTATATCGAGGATAATTTGACCAATTCCATCTTTAATGATTCAGATGATGCAGAGAAATATGTAAAGACTGTTGGAGTGCGTTATAGAAGAGTAACAGACGAAGATACTTGTACGGCAGATTTATTTGTACCTGCTTTTAACAAACAAATGGATTTGTTAAAGTGGGACAAAAGTGAGGTTGGGATTTTAATTGTTATTACTCAAACACCTGAATATGTTGTGCCTTTGCAAAGTATAATTCTACAAGATCGTTTAGGGTTAGAACAAACATGCCTATGTTTAGATGTTCCATTGGGATGTAGCGGTTATATATATGGCAGTTTTTTGATAGCTTCACTAATGCAGTCACATCAGATAAAAAAAGGTGTTTTATTAGCAGGTGATACGTTAACAAAGCAAGCTTCGAAGAAAGATAGAAGTACACAGCCTTTATTCTCCGATGCTGCTACTGCAACTGCATTTGAATTGGATGCAACTGCATCAGATATGTTTTTTGATTTAGGGAATGATGGCTCTGGATTTCAAAACATTATGATTAATGATGGTGGTTATCGTAATCGTTTTTCTGAAGAATCATTGGAATATGTTGAGAAGGGGGATGGTATATGCCTAAGAGGAATTGATGCGACGATGATAGGGACTGAGGTGTTTTCATTTGCAATATCAACGGCGCCGAAAACAGTTAATCAGTTAATTGGTCAATACAATATAGATTTTGACAGTTTAGATTATTTTGTTTTTCATCAGGCTAATAAGTATTTAAATGAAATGATTCGTAAGCGATTGAAATTACCTGTCGAAAAAGTTCCCTATTCCCTATATGATTACGGGAACTCTGCTTCTGCTACTATTCCTATTACAATATTAGATAAAATACAAAATGAGATTCAAGAAAAACCATTGAAAATGATTCTTTCAGGCTTTGGAGTTGGTTTGTCATGGGGAGCTATGTATGTTGAGACTAATAATGTAATTGTAACTCCAATAATTCACATCTAGTATGATACAGAAACTTACACCATTTCATTATACCAATAAAGAATATTTCGAAACAGAAATTAAAGATGTTTTTGAAGCCAATTGGCAATTTGCCTGTATGAAATCTGAGTTGTCAGAAAGATTCAGTTATTTTGTAGTTGAATATAATCAAAACTCCTATTTTGTTACGAATACAGGAAAAGATGGAATCCGTGCATTTAAAAATGTCTGTTCGCATCGTGCCAATAAAATATTTATTAATGATTTTGGGAAAAGACCAATAATGTGTTTATACCATAATTGGACGTATAATAGTGAAGGAAAACCAATTAATGCTTTTGCAAAAGAATTCTTTGAAACGCCGGAAGAATCAGATTTATTACTAGACCAATATGAAGTTCAGATTGTTGGTGACTTTGTTTTTGTGAATATTGGAAAATCAGCAAAAACAATTGAAGATCAATTGGGGATTTTTTACAACAAACTAATTGATATATCCGAAGGATTAGGAAAAAAAATAACATATACTTGTAATTTGCATCAGTGTAATTGGAAGTTGCTATCGGAAAATGTTTTGGAGTGTTATCATTGTTTGCCTGTTCATAAAAATTCGTTGGTGGAACGCCTTGGTATTGGTCTAAAGCCATTTGTAAACTTTGATTTTTTCAATGGAAATTCCTCTGGTCATTTACCTGTAGAAAAGAATGAAACGTCACTAAAAAGAAAAAAAATACTTAAGTATCTTGATAATAGAGAATTTAAACATGATACCTATTATCATTTATTTATTTATCCGAATTTATTCATTTCTTCAACTGAAGGGATTTCTTTTTATATTGGTCACGCTTTACCTAATAGTTTTTGTGAGACTAATCTTCGTACCCGATATTTTGAATGTAAAATTAATAATATGGAGGACTATCGTAATTATCAGGATGTTGTAAATGTTGATATAGTTAATTTTGGGAATGAGATTTTAAATGAAGACAAAGAGATAATTCAGAATGTTCAAAAGGGATTAACGATGAGTAACAAAAGTTTGTATCTTAATAAGGAAGAGTTTAGGATAAAAGAATTTCATGAACATTATTGTTCACAAATAAATACTTATGATTTTTAACAATAGATTTGATATTAATAATAAAAACATCTTAATAACAGGAGCTACTTCAGGAATTGGTTTTGCAACATGTCGATTGTTAATAAATTTAGGATGTTCACTCTATGTAGTTGGTAGAAATACAGAAAAACTTGAAGAACTGGAAATTCTAGGTGAAGGAAAAGTTGTATCTATTGAAGCTGATTTGCGAAATATTGATGATATAAAAATGATTGTAGAGAATGTTTCTAAAATTGATGGGTTTGTTCACTCTGCAGGAGTAGTTAATAGTATTCCTTTACAATTTATTAATCGTGAATTTCTTGAAATGGAGCGATCATTAAATTATGATGCTTTTTTGTTTTTAACACAAATGTTGGTAAAAAAGAAGAAAATTAATTCTTGTGGGTCTATTGTTTCACTTGCTTCAATTGCGGCTCATTTCGCTATACCTGGTAGCTCTCTTTATTGTGGGAACAAAGCTGCTCTTATAGCTACTTCAAAAGTTTTTGCAAAAGAGTTAGCCAATAAAAAAATAAGAGTTAATACAGTTTCGCCTGGAATTGTCAGAACTGAAATGGTTAATAATGCTGAAGGACAGCATTTAACAAAAGAAGACCTTGTTTTGGATGAACAAAAATATCCTTTGGGATATGGTGAACCTGATGATGTTGCTTATTGCATTACTTTTTTACTTTCAGATGCGAGTAAATGGATGACGGGTCAGGATATTATATTAGATGGAGGTAGAACTTGTTATGTTTAAAAATAATTAATTTGGAAACAGTATTTAAAAATATCTGCATTGTTGGGGTTGCTACAGTCGTTCCGGAAAAGGTTTTAAAATTAGATTCATTAAGTTCTGTATATGGTGAGGAAGAAGTTCGTAAAATCATTGCTACTACAGGGGTTAAAGAAGTGCGAATAACGGATGATTCAACTACAGCTTCAGATTTATGTTATCAAAGTGCAGAACATTTGATAGAGCAGATGGATATAGTAAAAGATGAAATAGATGGACTAGTATTTGTTTCTCAGACTAATGATTATTGTTTACCACAAACTAGCAATGTTTTACAAAGCCGATTAGGACTTAATGAAAATGTTTTTTGTTTAGATATCAGATTAGGGTGCAGTGGTTATGTTGTTGGCTTGTTCCAGGCTTCTTTATTGATAAATTCAGGTGCTTGTAAAAATGTATTGGTTTTAGCAGGAGATACGACTTCTAAACTAATAAATCCTAAAGACAAGTCTTTACGAATGGTTTTTGGAGACGCTGGTTCGGCGACATATGTTACAAGAGGTATTGATGATATTGGTTTTAAAATTCATAATAAAGGTTCAGGATTTTCAGAGTTAATAGTTCCTGCCGGAGGATTCAGAAAACCAGTTTCAAATCTAACTGCAAATGAAATAATGGATCAAGATGGAAATGTCAGATCTGAAAATGACTTGTATATGAATGGTACTGAAATTTTTAATTTTGCTATAAATAAAGTGCCAAAGTTAGTTGATGATCTATTAGAAAAAGCTAGATGGTCTAAAACTGAAGTTGATTTATTTTTATTTCATCAGGCCAATAATTTTATGGTTGAATATTTACGCCGTAAATTGAAAATTATTCCTGAAAAAGTGCCTTTAGGAGTTGAAACTTATGGAAATACTGGGCCATGTTCGATACCGTTGTTGTTAAGCCATATTTCAGATAAACCAATTACTAAGGATAAAGTTTTAATGTGTGGTTTTGGTGTTGGATTATCTTGGGCAGGCTGCTATACAAATCTGTCAAAAACAAAATTTTTTAAAACAATTGATTATAAAGTATATTAAAAAGATGAAAGAATTATTATTATTGAAAATTAACGAAGTACTGGAAGGTAAAAAAATGAAACATTTAACAGATATTAATTCAGACGCAAAATTGCGTGATGATATTGGATTAGATTCTTTTGATCTAGCAGAATTAACCGTTCGTATAGAGGAAGATACTGATATTGATATATTCTCTAATGGAATTGTTTCTACTGTAGGAGAAATTTTGGATATATTGGAGGCTAAATAAATTGTAATAAACTATGTTTTACATTAACGAAAATGAATCAGTATCCTTTAGTTATGAAGATCTTGTCAGGTACTTAAATGAATCAAATAGTGTTATTATAAATCCATATAAAATCAAAACTGTGGACTTGTTTCTTAATTTGATTAAGGCATTGATCCATAACCAAAATGTAACCTTGTTGGATCAGGATTTTACAGATTCCGAAATAATTTCGCTTGTTGGTGAAAAATATACTGAGAAAGTGGTCTATGTAGAAAGATTGGGACTAGATTCTTTTAAATCATATTTGAAGTTAATAACTGAGTCAAAAAGTCAAATTACTATTTATACTTCAGGCACGACTGGACTTCCTAAAAAAGTTGTGCACTCTGTAAGTTCGTTTAGTAGAGAAATTAAGACTGGACCAAAGTTTGACTCTTCAATATGGGGTTTGGCTTTCAATGCTACTCATATGGCGGGTTTACAGGTATTCTTTCAGGCTTTATTTAACAGTAACACTTTGGTTGATTTATTTAATATTGATGCAGTAACCATTAATCGATCGATTTTGAAATATGAAATTTCTCATATTTCAGCAACACCAACATTTTACAGATTACTAAATAGTAAAGATATTTTTTTTAATGATGTTAAGTCTGTTACTTTAGGAGGGGAAAAGTCGGATGATAATTTGTATAGGATAGTTAAAAGAATGTTTCCTTTTGCAAAAATTAAAAATATTTACGCTTCAACTGAAGCAGGATCATTGTTGTGTTCAGAAGGTGAATTTTTTTATATCCCGGAGCGGTTGAAGGATAAAATTGTTATTAAAGAAAATGTACTCTACATTAATGAGTCATTATTAGGGCAAATGTCGAATCTTTTGATAGAAAATGGCTGGTACTGTAGTGGCGATGTTATTGAATGGAAACATGATTCAGATCATTATTTCAAATTGATTGGTAAATCAAACGAAATGATAAATGTAGGGGGATACAAAGTAAATCCGCATGAAGTAGAATTAGAACTAAGGAGTATCGATGGAATTGAGAATGCTTTTGTATTTGGGAAAGCAAATTCTGTATTAGGAAATCTTATCTGTGCGGAGATTGTTTTAGAAAAAGGAGCTGAAATAGAAGAGAAAAAAATTAAAGATATTTTAGGGATGAAATTACAACAATTTAAAATTCCGCGTAAAATATTTTTTGTTGATAAGTTAAATTTAAATCGAACAGGAAAAATAAGCAGAGCAAATGTTACAAAGTAAAAATATTTTAGTTACAGGATGTTCCAGAGGACTTGGTTTAGAGATAATCAAAGAACTTCTTCTTAATGGTGCAAATGTTTATGGGGTTAGCAGAACCCTTACGCCGGAGTTTAATTCACTTCTTAAGCAATATAGTGGAAGAGTATTTTTTAAAAAATTTGACTTGTATGCTACTAATGAGGTAGAAGTTAAAATTTTTAAAGAATGGCTTAATAATAAAATTGCCATTCATGGTTTTGTAAATAATGCAGCTGTTGCATACGATGATATTATTACAAATATGAATGTGGACTTATTGGAATCTATGTTTAAAGTCAATGTGTTCAGTCCATTACTTGCGGTTAAATCTGTGTTGCGCAATATGATATTTAATCGTACTAAAGGTAGTATTGTTCATGTCTCATCTATAAGTGTTCATACGGGTTATAAAGGTTTGTCAATGTATGCCGGTTCTAAAGGGGCTTTAGAGGCTTTTTCGAAAAATACAGCAAGAGAATGGGGAGAAAAGCAAATAAGAAGTAATTGTCTCGTAGCCGGATTTATGGAAACGGAAATGAGTGGAACACTTTCAGATGAACAGAGAAATAGAATTTTCAAAAGAACATCATTGAAAGTACCTACAACATTAAATTCGGTCGCCAAGACAATCTGTTTTTTACTTTCTGATGGTGCGGAATCCATTACTGGACAAAATATTCACGTTGATTCTGGGACAATTTAAATTATTTTAGGTTATGAATCAAAAAATATGGCTTTCCTCCCCACATATGGGAGGCAACGAGCAAAAATTTGTAAACGAAGCTTTTGATACCAACTGGGTAGCACCATTGGGACCAAATGTCAATGGTTTGGAGCAGGATTTAGAAAAATATTTAGGAAATGGAGCTCATGTTGGCGCTTTAAGTTCCGGGACAGCAGCGATTCATTTGGGACTCATTTTATTGGGAGTTCAGGCTGGTGACGAAGTGCTTTGTCAGAGTATGACTTTTTCGGCTTCGGCTAATCCCATTTTATATTTGGGTGCTAAGCCTGTTTTTATTGATAGTGAAATGGAGACTTGGAATCTTTGTCCCGTGTCATTAGAAGAAGCCATTAAAGATAGAATTGCCATAGGAAATAAACCCAAAGCGATTATAGCGGTGCATTTGTATGGTGTGCCTTATCAGGTTGAAGCCATTAAGGCTATTTCGGATAAATATAACATTCCGGTTTTAGAAGATAGTGCGGAGGCTTTGGGAAGTTCTTACAAAGGACAAAAATGCGGAACATTCGGTGATATTGGAGTCCTATCATTTAACGGAAACAAAATTATTACAACTTCAGGTGGGGGAGCAATAGTTACTAAAAGTAAGGAGTTAAAAGAGAGAGCAGTATTTTTTGCCACTCAATCTAGAGATAATGCACCACATTATCAGCATTCGGAAATAGGATATAATTACAGAATGAGTAACATTAGTGCCGGAATAGGTCGAGGTCAAATGGAGGTACTTGATGCGCATGTGCAATTGCGTCGTGACATGCAAGCTTTTTACTTGGATTTATTTCAAGATATAGCGACAGTTAATGTTTTTACAGTCCCGAGCACGGATTATTTTGCTAATTATTGGTTGAGTGCCATCTTAATTGAACCCAATACAGCGAAAGGAATCGATCGGGAAACGTTGCGTCTGGCTTTTGAAGCTGCCAATATTGAATCACGACCATTGTGGAAACCGATGCACTTGCAACCTATTTTTGAACAATATCCGTATTACGGCAGCAATGTAGCCGAAATTTTGTTTGAAAAAGGATTGTGCCTACCCTCTGGTTCTAATCTAAGTGACGAAGAAAGAGTAAGGATAAAAAAAGTAGTATTTGATTTTTTTAAATAGAATGTCCTGCAAAACAGACTAATTTTTTTGCCACAAATTCACTGATTTTTTAATCTTGATTGTTTTAATAAAGGGCTCTTATTTATAAGTTTTATAAAATAGGCGACTTTTATAGTTATCCACAATCTAATTTTAATCTGTGAATCTGTGGTTGTTTTTTTTTAAGAGTCCCCCTGAAATTAACTTAATGACATTGACATCGAGCGCAAAGTAATTTAAGTTAAGGATTCGTCAGTTCGAGTTGAGTGAAAATTTGCGACAGAAAATTTTTGCGAAGTATCGAGAACCATTTGACAATAAAGGCTTCTCGATACATTTTTTAATAGTAAAGCTATCGCATTACTATTAAAAAACACTCGAAGTGACGGCTGAAATAGAGTAAGGTAATGACATTGACATCGAGCCCTTCAACCGCGCTCAGTGGGACAGCAGGAATGTTATATTGTTTTTTTGTAAAATCCCGAAAGGTCTGGACAAACTAACTTTTTAAATAACAATACCCAGCGGGTTTGAATACGTATTTATGTTTATTATAGCCGCAATAGCGTATGCTTTTTCAATATTTATTGATGTATCGGTATATCATTTTAAATATTACATACAAGACAATAAAAACACAAGGCATCTTTTGTCTTTGATAAATATATTTCAGTATTGTTCTCGTGGTTTTATTTTGATATTTGCCCCAATAATGGCCTTTGTAACCGAGTCGGTTAAAGACAAAGAAGAGGTGTGGTTTATCACGATACTAGCCCATTTTTTGGTCATTCTTTTTTTATTGCCACTTTATTCTTATCGATTTACTTCCTCTTTCTCTATAGTAGTTATCGAAGTTTTGAATCGATTTTTCGGAAAATCAAAGCCAGTGCAATTAGAAAAAATAAGAAAACATTCGAGAGAGGTAAACCTTTTCTCTAAAAATTGGGTTTTGTTTGCCTCTAATTATATAGCTGGTTTTTTATTTTCTATCAGCATCACCTTTTTGTATTACGTTAGTTTTTCATTTCCTCAAAAGGCGTTGATTTTAAGTTCGATGACACAACTCATTAATATGTTTGGGTCTATCATTTTAATACTTTTTATTGATCCAAGGATTATGGGAGCAATAGACGATGGTGCAGGGTATAAAGAAATTAAAATCTTGACTACGAGTCGAATTTTGGTGCATATTACGTTGGTTTTAATTCTGATTTTTATTCGATGATCGAAATTATAGGCACACTACTGTTCACTTTTTTATTTTACTACTTCGCCTGTTTAGCCACTGCAAACAGTAATCAAAAGATAGTATACACCAGTTTTTTTGTTTTTTTTTCGGTTGCGCTACGAGTGTTGTTAGATGTTACTTTGAATAACGATTATTATTTTTATTATAGTTTTGGCATTTTTCATAAACCCACTGGTTTTCTTTCTTATCTACTAAACGAACCGTACCTCTATTCGATTTATGCTTTTTTTACGCTCTTTTTTGAGGCTAAAAAAGAGGTTTTCCTGGCGATGTATTGGTTTAATTTCTTGATTGCTACCATTTTTTTTATTTGGTTACTCTATAGGAAAGATGTTGAAATCTGGAAGAAAATGATTTTGTTTGTTTTTCATTATTTTCTTTTTGGTTTTGTGGTGCTTAGAAACGGTCCGGCTTATATGTTATTTGCCATGTATTTCTATTACGCATTTAGAGGTAAAAAATTCAATTGGGTTTTGATCACCCCATGGATGCACATCAGTTCTTGTGTGCTGTTAGTCACCTATTTCCATAAATGGAAAAACTATTTCAAAGGATTAGTATTGGCGAGTGTATTGATAGGAGCCTTTTTTTTAATAATGAAGCCTTTTCTGGCGTCGATTGATGCCTTCAAATCGATAGTATCTAAGATCGATATTTATTCAAAAGGAATGCAAGTGGTTGGTTTCATGCATATCCTATTTTTTATGTTTATTTCTGGCTTGTTTCTAACAGGTTTTTTGCTTTATAAAAAGAAGATGTTGCATCCTATCTTGGTGACTACAATGCTTTTTTATGGAATCACTTTTTTTATCAATCCTATCGTGGCACATCGATTTTCACCCTATGTGATTTTTGCTTTATTAGTATATCCTTTCGAGGAGATTAGCAATAATAAAATTGTAGTACTATTAAATAAATTTTCTATTTTACTTTTTCCAATATTCATATATACGCTTCATATTGCACATAAAAATAAATTGTTTGTGGAGTTTTTTATTAAATAATGAAAATAATTCACCTAAAAAGAAAGTTACATCTTAAATAAAATAATAAACCACATTTAACAAAATTCTTTACTTTAAATAAAATGACTTTAGAAACAACAACAATTCAAGATCTTGTGATTATCAACCCAGCCGTTTTTAATGACGAAAGGGGTTACTTTTTTGAGGCCTATAATAAAGAGAAATTTACTGCTTTAGGAATTTCTATTGACTTCGTCCAAGACAATCAATCGTTTTCAAAAAAAGGGACGCTAAGAGGGTTACATTATCAAAATCCACCGTATGCGCAAACGAAACTAGTACGGGTATTGCAAGGAGAAATCATTGACGTTGCAGTAGATTTAAGAAAAGATTCGGCTACATTTGGTCAGTCGTTCAGTATTAAACTGACTGCTGAGAATAAAAAACAATTGTTAGTGCCGCAAGGTTTTGCTCACGGCTTTTCTGTAATCAGTGAGACGGCCGTAGTGCTGTATAAATGCGATCAATATTATAACAAAGCCAGTGAAGGCGGAATTCGTTTTGATGATGTCCAACTGAATATTGATTGGGGGATGGATTTGAAAGAAGCTATTGTATCTGAAAAAGATTTAGTTTTGCAGGATTTTAAGGATATTGATTCGGAGTTTTAACCCTATTTTTGGATAGTTCTAAATAATCGAGCATTCCTAACCAGAAGCTAAACTAATTTGAAAAACCCTGATGCGTGATTATGCCATCAGGGTTTTTTACTTTAAATCAGGTTGAATAGTGAGAAGTGAGTAGAGTTTAGCTGTTTAAAATCGAAAAGAGTTTAAAGTTGTTCGTTGGGTGAAGAGTGGTGAAAAAGAGAAAAGAGAGTTTTATGAAGGGGTTTTTACTTTTTTCCTTGATCTTGTATTGAGGGGGATGTTGAAAGAAGTGACTTTTTTGTCTTTATTTTTTTTGAGTTGGTTTTGGTTTTCTGAGAAATTATATAGAATTACCATACTGCTTTTGAACGGATTGAATGAGGGTTGGTATTTAATATATCCTTTTTCGTTTAGTTCTCGCATGCATTTGTGATAGGTTGCTGTGGAACAAATTTTACTGATTAACATGACTTCATCCCTGGTTATGCTTATTGGATTTTGGAAATTGTTCACATTCCAATATTGGAATAATGCAATGTAAAGGCTGATATGGGTAGGGTTTAGGTTGCGATCTTGGATGATGCGGTCGAAGAATTCGGTGAGATGGGTGATGTGTTTCATTTTTTTTAGTAAATAGTGATTAGGGGGTTATCGGTTATCGGTTGTGAGCCCCGATAGGGATCGGGAGGAATAGTAGTTTTCAGTATTCAGTCCTAATAGTTGTGCAGACGTCTATCGTCCATCGAATGTCGTTCGCTGTTTATCGAATGTTTCAGCTCAGAGGATCGCAATGATTAAGGGTGCTAAGCCTATCTTATTATGTAAGTTTCTTTTCTTTTGCCTTGATGCAAAAGAAACAAAAGAAACAAAAGATTAAGCCTGAAAATTAAAAGCTTAAAAAGAACCTAGTTATATATCTGACTGCCACTGGCAGTCCTCCTTTTAATTTCAAATGTTCCGCAGCCCGAGCCGTTCGTCCTTCGTCCTCAACTCGCGGACTGCCACTGGCAGTCCTACTTTTAATTTCAAATATCGTTGTTTTTTTGGCGTTTTTAATTTAAGGGCGGGGAGAGGAGTGGTTCCGAGAGTGTTCCGTATTCCAGTCCCGATAGGGATCAAGATGGGTTAGTTTTGGAGGGTGCCCATCAGTTCCATGGAGAAATTGTCTCTTGCCTGGATGTAGGCGACTTTAGGGATTATGGTTGCACCCAGTTTTCTCTTTTCAAAAGTTGCAGAAAAGCCAAAATCAATTTTGCTCCAATTTAGTTCCCGAGCCCGTTTGATGGTTTGAAAGAGTAGTTGGCGGTAAAGGTGGAATTCTTTAGCATAATCATAATCCATTCCTATCAATGCTGGAGCATAAGTTTGCTCTGTGTTTTTATAACAAAACATGATTCCGACCAATGGGTTTGAAGCTCCTTTTTTTAAATATAATAGAATGAATTCCCATTGGGAATGATCCTCCATTTTTTGGAATACTTCGATAGGGTAGGTGAATGTATTTATGGCATGGTTGTTATCTTTAACATTTTGATACAGTTTATACGCTTGTTCTAATTCTTCATTAGTTAATTTATTTTTTATTACAATATCAAAAGCCTGTTCAAAAGGAAGTACTTCTTTTAAAAAATGTTTTCTAGAACGAGGGGAAAGTGAAGCCGAAAATTCTTCGATACTGTTCCATTTCATATTTTGTATGATGCAGGTTTCGGGCATGTTTATTTTTAAGAAGCCATGATTGTGAAAAATGCGATTCCATTGTTCGTCTTCTTCAAAATCTCTTAAAACAAGCATGTCAGCATCTAATTGATGGTACAAGGTTTCCACTTTTTCAAGTAAGAGCATTATGGCTTCTTCTGCTAATGGGTGCACTTTATTTATGTAACAATGATTACCCTCTGTAAATAAGGAGCCCATTCCTAAGACTTTTGAGGTCAAATATAATGGGTTTAGTATCCTTTTTTCTTCTAGTTGTAATGAAATCGATTCTGATGCCAGCATATCGTCTTTCCAAAGTCCGTACATAAAAAAAGTAGCTAATACTGGAATTCCGCTTTGGTCTTTTATTATATAATAATGAAAGTCCCAGCTGTTTTCCGGGTAATCCGAATTTATAAAAGCATTTTCCAAGAAAGATAAACCTTCCCAGTCAAAAGTGCTTTGTTTTCCCAATAGTTCATTCCAGTTTTGCTTGACTATTTTTTGTATGGTTGTTTCGTATTGGAGTAGTAAGGTCGTTTCCTTTTTTAAATTTTCTTCGGGTCTATTTCTTTCATGTATGCCAAAAGCCTTCATTACTTTGTTTTGACTATTGTCGGATTCTTCTAATGCTTTTGGAAAATGGTATTCCATCGCTTCGACTAAACTTTTTATTTCTTCTTTCTGATTGTGACGTGAAAGTGTGATTCGGATTCCTGTGTTTTTGATTGGCACAGCTGGATATATAGCCAGATTTACATAAAAACCTTCATCAAATAAGCGTTGCACCATTTTATAGCCGGTCAAAGGTGTTGCTGTTGCCAAGAAAAATACGGGTGAGCTATTCAATGCAATCATTGGAAGTGCAGTTTTTTCCAATAATGATTTGAAATATTCTATTTTTTCTGATAATTCAAATTGTAATACTGCAATTTCTGGTGAAAGGTGAATGTCTGCGGATGCAATTGCAGCTGCTACAGAGGCAGGTTCCAGTTGTGCGGAAAAAGTAAGTGGTCCACCAAAGTTTTTTATTTTATCTCGCAGTTTTTGATTTTTGCAAAATACTGTTGCTCCACTAGCTCCAAAGGTTTTGCTTAGTGTGCTTACCACAATGCAATTTTCAGGCAATTCTTTAATAGCGTCAAAAATAAAACCAGTTCCGTTTTTGCCTTTCCAACTCATACCGTGGACATCATCAAAATAAAGATTTAGTTGTGTGTATTTTTGAGTTAAAGCCAATAATTCCGGGATGGGTGCATAATCACCAAACATGGAATATACCCCGTCTGCCATGTACCAGATTTTGTTGCATCGGGTTGTGAGGTATTTGATTTTATCTTCCAGCATATCCAAATTACTGTGTCTTATCATTTCTACCGGAATACCACGTAGTTTTAAAAGTTGACATGCATTTTGGACGCTCCAATGCACTTGATGATCCATTATTACGGCATCTTCATCTCTAATGAGTGTTGGAATAATAGCTAAATGTCCCAAGGTACTGTTCTTAGTGATAATAGGAGGTATACCATACATTTGTTCGATTTTACTTTCTAATTCATAGTATAATGGATGTGAAATGTATGATTTTGACAGCGGAAATTGCGTACCATAATCGCGAATGGCTTGAATTGCCGCTTCTTTGAGTCTATTGTCTTGTTCTAAACCAAGATATCCTGTTGTACCGAAATGAAACATTTCTTTTCCTTTGATTTGTATGGTTCTTCCAGTCAATACTTTGTCTTCAGCATATAAGTGCAATACGCCTTCTTTTTTTGCTCCTGATAAAACCTCGTCTACTGTATCGATGAAGTTGTTGTGTTTAATTTTTGCCATTTGTTTGTTTATTTTTAGTTAACTTTTTGTTTAAAGCGCTAAAATTCAACATAATAAATGAAAGTTTTTTCATGTTATTATAAAATACTCCCGAATTGACAACTAAATATCCCGAATTGACAACAAAACACTTAAAAAATAGTAAATAATCCCGAATAGACATACGTAATGAGTGATAATCTGTATATTTTTGTTAATTATTATCTTATAAATTCGTAAAACATGATTGCAGCCCATGATTTTTATGAGAATGCATTTGCGAAATTTTGGATTAGCGATGAGGTTCTCTTTTTCCAATATAAGATCAATACAATTATTAATCTTAAAGTTGCTCAACTTGTTGTGACTGATCGAATCCATTTTCAACGTGAACGGGCTTATCCCATTTTATGTGATCTGCGAGGCGTAGTTACCACAGATAAGGCCGGTAGGGATTATTTAGCACAATTTGGTTCTGTGTTAGCAATTGCTGTTGGCTTGGTTGTTCACGAAAGTCACCTGGTAGCTATAAGTAATTTTTATTTGGAAGTGAATAAACCTGTGGTTCCTACTCAGATATTTTCTACTGACATTGATGCGTTACAGTATTTGCAGGATTTTAAGGGTGGTTAGTAGTTTGTCATTAGTACTTAGTGATTACTACCTAGTATTTAGTTCATAGTGATTGGCTTTTATTGAAAATTAGAAAGTATGTAGTAGCAAATAAATGGAGAGATTATAAAAAAAGACTTATTATGGATGAAACTTATAATCAAAGACGGATCGTTAGCGTTCACCAGATGCTGTTTGAAATGGCGCGAGGTAACTTTAATAGTAAGATTCCAGAAAGTAAGGAGAAGGACGAATTAGAAACTATTGTGGTTTTAATTAATATGGTCGCGGAGGAAATAAAGGGGTCCCTTTTAGAATTTGTTAATGTTCATAGTACTACCGAATTTATTACTCAAACAAATTTAATACTGGATTCTAATTACTTTATTAGCAGTTTATCTTCAGAGATTATTCTTTTCTTAGGCTATTCTGAAAGTGAATTGATTGGTCAACCTTTAACAACTATTATTAGCCCCAGTTCCTTGTTTCAGATTCAATATCTAGTTGATGGCTGTACTCCATTACCAGCAGTTGTCACTTTAGATTTTATTACCAAAGCTCAGTTATCGCTTGCTGTTGCTTGTAGTGTGGGTAAATTAACTCCTCGTTCTGAAATTATATTAAATCTTGTTATTCCACTTCATTCTGACACTTATCACCCCAAGGTTGCTGAAAATGGAGATGAAAAACAAATTAAACCTAGAAAAGTTGATGCTTTTTTGATTCAGAAACTATATGATTATATCTTAGCACATCTTGATGCACCTCTGCCTTCATTACAAGTGCTTGCACAAAAATTTGGTACTAATGAGTATAAATTAAAAGCAGGCTTTCGTCATTTTTTCAAAACAAGTATTTATAAATTTTATAATGAGGAACGTTTGAAAAGAGCTTACTTCATGGTTGAACATTCGGTAATCCCTCTAAAAAATATTTCCTTGATGTATGGTTTCAATAATTATTCTAATTTTTCAAAATCCTTTAAGAAACGTTTTGCTTTTTCTCCCTCTGAATTGCATCGAAATGAAGATAGTGCTGTACTTCAACAGAGCTATCCCATTGTATCCTTTTCAGATAAATTTGAATAAGTGCTTAAAAAAAAAACAGATTTTGAAGGAATTAAACCTGACAGGTTTAGAAATAATCCAATACGTTTCATTGTTTAAATAATCCGTTTTAGTCAATTTTTGCTCCCGTAATGACAAGCACTTTCATTTTGAATTTCAGAAATTTGCTTTATAGAATTTAAACTATAACGCTATGAAACTGACTGTTAGAATGCAAAAGGTGATTTTAGAGCTAATTTGTCTGCTCTATATTTTACTGTTTGTTTATGCAGCAGTTAGTAAGCTGCTGGATTTTGAGAACTTTCAGGTGCAACTGGGGCAATCGCCCTTGTTGAGTGCTTTTGCGGGCTGGGTTTCATGGGGCGTACCTATTGTAGAAATTATAATTGCGTTAATGCTGGTTTTTCCAAGATTTCGTCTTGTAGGACTTTATGCTGCTTTCAGCCTGATGGTTATGTTTACTGCCTATATTTATATCATCTTACATTATAGTTCGTTTGTACCTTGTTCTTGTGGAGGTGTTTTGGAAAAAATGAGTTGGGATCAGCATCTGATATTTAATATTGTGTTTATTCTCATAGGTGCACAAGGTATTCTCCTACTCTCTCAAAAAAATAAAACAATTTTGTACTCCCTTCTCATTTGTAACGCTTTAAGCATTGGGATTATTGTTTTTCTGTTCAACTTGTCTGAAAATATCACCCAGTATCACAATAATTTTGTTAGACGATTTCCGCATTTTTCGACCGTCGAAAAGAATAAAGTGGATTTAAAGTACAATTCCTATTATTTTGCCGGCAGCGGCGAAGGCAAAATATTCTTAGGAAACTTCACAGCACCTCTACAAATCCTAATAATCGACACTGCATTAAAAACTAAAAACACACATCGTATTGAACTTGATAAGAAAAATTTACCATTCCGTTCTGTAACGGTAAGAGTAGTACCTCCATACTTTTTTATCACTGATGGAACGGTCCCTTGTATTTTTAGAGGTAGCATAACAGATTGGAAGGCAAAGTACATTATGAAAGGCTCTGAGTATTTTACAAAAATAGAACCTATAGATTCGATAACCATGGTAATCAGGGCAATGAACAAGAAAAATGGAGAAAGTGTTTTGGGAACGATAAACTTGCGCGATACTTTAAAAATACATCTGGAACCCAAACTATTGGAAAGGCAGATAGACGGTTTTTTGGATACGGATGGGTACTTACTTTATAATAGCAAATTGCAGCGGATTGTTTATCAGTATAGGTACAGAAACCAATTCATCGTGGCTGACCGAAACCTTAATATTGATTTTAGAGGCAATACAATTGATACCATTAGTCATCCCAAACTCGATATAAGATATGTGTCCAGCCGAGATGAAAAAAAATTCGGGACAGCTCCGCTGACTGTGAATAACGCAAACGCTGTTTATAGCAACTTACTTTTTGTTAATTCTGCATTGCCAGGGAAGTATGAGCCTACTTCAACTTGGAAGCATGCCAGCATCATCGATGTTTATAATCTTAATATCAACAGTTATATTTCTAGTTTTTACATCTATGATGTTAAAGGAAAAAAGCTCAACAGTCTTTTGATAATTGATGGTTTTTTATATGTATTGATTGACAATCAGCTAATAGTCTATAAATTAGGAAAAAGTATAACTAATAATTATGTTAAAATAGCTACGAAAAACAGATAGTTTTCTTTAAAAATATACTGCGCTGTATCAGGGATTAGATTGAAAACCTGTAAAAGAGTAGATCACAACACTTAAATTGTATTATTATGAAAACAAGTTTTTTCAAAATGATTCTGCCTATGGCAGTCATTACAGTAGGAATTGCAGGTGCGTTGAGCACTAAGGCAATGAGTAAAAATTCAGATGTTGACCCTATCCAAGGGTATAGTCATTTGGAAGACGATCCGTGTCACAAGGAAATTATGTGTGATCAAGCTGGAGTAAATGCATGTACTGTTGTGGGTGCGGGTCAGCTTTACGCTAAATCGGGTGCTACTTGTCCAACGCCACTGTTCAGATCGAACTAGGATATTAAGAAGCCTATAAACCGGGCAAAAATGCAATGCAGTTCCTTTCGGGGAACTGCATTGTTATTTTTTACTTTTTGGATAATTGGTTAAACTCAAGCTCCTGCTGACCATCAGGCAACATCCAAGCAGCTAATTTTTCATTTTTGAGATAATAAGCAAACCAATCCTCGATACGATGTGTAAGATCTTTTTGGTTCATTGGGTTATCCAAGTCATGCGCTTCCTCTGGATATACCAATAAAATATGTCTCTTTTGCAGTCTTCTCAAAGCAACATATAATTCTGTACTCTGATAATAGGGGACTTGAATATCTTTAGCACCATTCCATCCCAATAAAGGGGTTATAATATTAGTCGCGTGTAAAACGGGTGAATTTCGATTATAACTATCTGGATCTTCAAATAAGGATTTTTTCATTCGCAATTGGTGGTATTCAAAACGCCATGGATCAGGTTTTCCAATATTTAATCCTGGATAGAGGTAGGCACTTGTCAAATCAGTCCATGCAGCACCAGCAACCGCTGCGGCAAAAATATTGGTTTGTGTAATGATGAAGTTAGTTTCATAACCTCCAAACGAATGTCCAATCAAGCCTATTTTTTTTGGATTAATACTAGCAATTGCTAAAGCAGCTTTGGTGGCTGCCGTAACACAATCCGTTGCTGAAATTCCCGGATTACCGAGGGTATAGCTAATATCAGGACTCAATACAAAATAACCTTGGCTGGTCAGATTGGTCACATTAAATCCATCTCTACTATATTCTGAAGGATTGGTATAATCATAGAGATATTTTGTAAGGCGTTCATAAATATGAACGATCATTGGGTATTTTTTTTCCGGTTGATAGTTTGCTGGATAATGAAGTATTCCTTTTAACCGCGTACCGCTAGCATTTGTATAATCAATAAGTCGTGCAGTACCCCAATAATATTTTTTTTGGTGGGGATTACTTTTAAAAAACAGAGTCGATTTACCCTCATTCCCATTTTTTAGCATCAGCTCCGGTGAAAGGTCAAATTTTTGCTGCATGAATAAATAAACGGGGGCTTTTGCTGCTTTTAACAAATTGCTGATTTCTGATTTTTCAAATACCAAGGGGCACAAACCTTTGGAGTTTTGCCACAAATAATAGCCGGATTGACTAAAATCATCGGCTATCGCTTCTAGTAATAAAGGCGCACTCATATCAATGGTACCATTTGTAAAACCACTGTAATTCTGTTTTCTTTTTTGCAATTCCTGTTGTTCACTAATCCTAAATACGATATGATTTTCCCTACCGTTAGTAAGCCTTTTTGCTTTAGCATCGTCTGGAGTTATTTCCCAAATGTCGTGACTATCATAAATGAATAAAGTTTTATCGTTTGTACTCCATCCCGGATTACCATAAGCAAAGGCGTCTTCTCCTCTGTCGTGATAAACATTGTCTAAGGGGGCTTTTATTGAAGCGGTTACCTTTTTATGTGTATCATTCAAAATATCATACACCCACCAGTTTTTATCTTTAAAATAGGAAATATACTTTCCTCCGGGAGACACTAAAATGTTATTAGATAAACCTGAATGTTTTTGCAACAATAATTTTTTGTGTCCTGTTGCCATAGCTGTTATATAGTAGTCCCGATCACTATTCATTTTGAACTGCGGCTCATAGGCAAGAAAATCAGAGGTTACAGCATGTGTTTGGTTACCATTAAGCATTACTTCTGTAAAAGTATCGTCACTAAGTTGTTCAATACGATCTGTTTCAGGCCACCAAACATAGGTATGAGGTAAAAGATCGCGGGGGCCAATAATTTCTCGTTCTGGATAGGGGCTTTTATCATCTGCTTTCCAAATTTGAACAGCTTGTCGGTCAAATGGAGCGTATGACACCTCTTTTTGTATACCGAAAATGACTCTTTTGCAATCTTTAGAAATAGTAATACCATTCCAACTGCTGACTACTATATTCATAGTCAAAGGCATGTTTTTATGGGTAGCAGGATCTAAGGTGTAACCTTTCTTGTCTGCCAACTTATACAAAACCAATTGATTTTTTAACTGTACATCGTTTTTTGATTTTCTTAATGGCTGTTTCAAGAAAGCAATCGCCTTTCCCTCTTCCTGCCATACCGGATTATTGAAATTGTAGTCTGGTGTTTTTATTAATGAAATTGTCTCCAAATCATTTTGTAAAAATAAAAGACTGACTGATTTTGCGTTTTTTGAAGTAGTAAAATAAACTAAGGCATTGCCATTGGGATTCATCAGCCATTTACTTACATTGTCAATGGTTTGGATTTTTTTATTCTTTAAGTTTCGAACCACAAGTTTTGAATTGGTATCCGCTGCAGTGATAAATAAGATCAGGTATTTGCCATTTTTAGTAAAGGCATATCGTTTTACGTTCGGTATTTCTTCAATAGCGTTAGTGCTTAAATTTTGAAGTTGTAATTTATTATCCTTTGTTTGGCAGGTAAACCATTGCTCCTCATAAAAACTTTCATTGTATGCTTGCGGAAATTTAAAAGTTGCTTTACTAGTAGCATTTTTAAGGAACAAAGTATCCGTAACACTTTCATAGCGCAGAGCATAACTGATCCAGTTCCCTTTATCAGAAATTTTTTGTGGGTTAAGGCTGCTCCATAGTTTATAATCTGCAACTGTGAGTTCTTTTTTTTGTTTTTCCTGCCCAACAATAGGGCAGGAAACTAACAAAATAAATAGATAGCTAATGCAGCGGAGGAAACACAAAAACAAAACTGGTAATTGGGTAGTTTTATATCGTTTCATAAGTGTTGATTTAATAACCATAGTTTTGTGGTTTTAAATTAGGATTGAGCAGCAGTTCAGAATCGGGAATTGGAAACAATTTATCTTTAGTATCCCAACCCGGTTTCACCGGTGCTAATGCCTGATCGATAGTGTTGGTTCTTTTCAAATCAAAGAACCGATGTCCCAGTTCGGTAAAAAACTCAAAACGTCTTTCTTGCAGTACAGCATCTATAATTTCTGGTGCTGTATTTGCGGTTGTTTCGGAAAGTCCAGCTCTGAGTCTCACTTTATTTAAATCTTCCTTAGCGCCTTCAAGGTTGTTTTGATAAACTCTTGCCTCTGCCCGTATCAGGTACATTTCTGCCAATCGAAATAGAATCGAATATTCTACAGAACTTCCTGTATATTGAGATTTCTTATATTTCTTTGGATAGAACCAGCTAGATAATCCAGAGGTCACTGTGCCAATCCAATGGGTTTTACGCAAGTCATTAGGAGCAAAAGCAGCCATCAGGTTGTTGCTTAATGCAGATGAGGGAGGAGGGCCAGAAGTGAAAATAAAGGTGATCCCCTCTTCTGTATTTTTACCATCGACACCGGAAATTAGCTGCCAGATCGTTGCCGTACTTCCTTTTAAAAATTCGGCATCCAGATTGCTATTCCAAGTATATAATTCAGTGTTATTGATTACCAAAGACGCTTCATCGGCAGCATCATTCCAGGCTCTTGCGTAGAGACTTAGACGAGCCAATAAGGCATGAGCAACAGCTTTATTAGGGCGAACACGATCTTCAGTACTATAAGCTTCGGGGAGTAAACGAATCGCTTGTTTCAAATCGTTCTGTATCAAAACATAAACATCACTAAGTTCTTTTTTAGATACTTTAGCATTCTGACGGTAGTCTGTTGTTGTGATATAGGGAATACTCCCATAGAGATTCCCTAAATAAAAATGAAGTAAAGCTCTTATAAAGATCGCTTCGCCCATGAATTCATTTTTTGTAGCCTCTGTTAAAGATTTGGATTGTTGAATGCCTTCTAAGATCGCATTTGCTGCATAAATCTGATTATAGCTGTTGTTCCATAAATTAGCCAATTCTCTGTCAGAAGCACGCAGCGTATTGTTGTAAAAAGTTAGTGAGGTATTAAGGGGATTGCCAAAATAAGTAAGCTCATCTGTATAATTGCCCAATTGATGAGAGAGTCCGGATGTCGTACCGGCTAATAAGCCATTCTCACGCAGTTTAGCATATGTGGCAGCTAGGGCTGCATTTGCCGTTGCTTTATCTTCAAAAACAGTAACTCTTGTCAGTTGCGAATTGGGTTGAGGTACTTCTACAAAATCATCACAACTTAGCTGTAATGCACTGATAATTACTAAGAATAAGATAAGTCTTATTCCAGTCAATTCGCTGTACGGATACCACTTACCCAACCAGATATAACAGCCAATATTGGGTTGAGTATCTATATTGTTATTGCAATTATAAATACCCTTTTGATGTGTTTTTTTCATGGTTTTGTAAATTAAAAAGTTAGCTGAATCGAGCTTGTGAATACTTTTAACGGAGGTAAATACCCAATAGCTTTAAATTCAGGATCGGCTCCTTTGTATTTGGTAAGAGTTACCATATTTTGTCCTTGAATGGAGAGACGACATTGCATGTTTTTTGTCCATTTTTCTGGGACTACATAAGAAAGGGAAATGTTTTTTAAACGAATGTAAGAGGCGTCCGTTATAGCGGCATCACTTTCTACATAGTTGTAATAGGCTTGAACAGCACTTGAATTTGTTCCAGAAGTATATGCCTGATAAGGGTTTGTGTCTCCCGATGTTTGCCAATGGTTGGTAACATCACTTATTTGATTTGATCGGGTGCCGGGAACTCCAAACATGGTGGAGGCATTCCAATTTTCTTGTTTTACAAATTGAAACAGAAAATCCAATTGCACATGCTTGTATCTAAGTTGGTTTTGGAGTCCTCCATAGTATTTAGGATTTAAATCCTTTACTGTTTGTTTATCATCTGCAGCCGTAATTTGACCATCTTCGTTCACATCTTCAAACTGATAGATGCCCGTTTGTGGGTTTACCCCAATTAAATGATAGACCTTTTGGATATTCAAAGCTTGTCCAATTACAAATTGCCGGCTGTAAGTTGAGCTTTTCAAATCAGGAAAAGAGACCAATTTGTTTTTAGCTATTGTCAAATTAAAATTAGTAGTCCAATTGAATTGGCTTTTTTGAAAATTAACGGTGCGCAAAGTCAATTCAATTCCTTTATTTTCTACAGTAGCATTTAAGTTCGCCTGAATAGAGGTGAATCCAGTTGTAGCAGGCAATGGAGTACCCACCAATTGATTTGAAGAGCGATTGCTGTACCCACTGGCGGTAAAAAACAGTCTGTCTTTGAGGAAACCGGCTTCTAAGGCTATTTCCAATTTTTTATTGGATTCCCATGCAAAATTTGGATTGAACAATCGCGTTGGATATAAACCAATTGTGCCTTGGTAGTTGGATCCGGAAGAAGAGTAGGTGTCAAGATATTGGTAATCGCCAATTTGATCATTACCGCTGGTTCCGTAGCTTGCCCGAAGTTTTCCAAAACTTAAAAACGTATTAATAAGGGCAGTTTCTTTGGAGAATAACCAAGCTCCTCCAATAGCTCCAAAGTTAGCAAACTGATTTCCAGTGCCGAAACGACTGGATCCGTCCCTACGTCCTGTTATATTAATTAAATACCTATCAAGCCAATTATAGTTGATGCGACCAAAAAAGGCTTGGTATCTATAAATGCTTTCCATATTATTCAGTATGGAATTGGTATTGGCTGCAGCCAGGTTGTATATCAAATTGTTGCTGGAGAATCCTGTTCCTTGCTGTAGCAATTGGTGGCCTTTTTGTTCTTGAAAAGTACTGCCTAGGAGCAGCTCTATCCTTCCATTGCTTAAATTTTTTTTCCAATTTAACTGTGGCTCTGCAATCCAGGATTGTCGCTTTGCATTATCTAGGAATAGTGTTGAGGATTCGCTACCAAAACCAAAAGCGGGGTTGTATATGGTGGATGGTGATGTGCTCGTCTCTATATGACCCAAATCTGTATAGCCAAAACTGGATTTTACTTCCAGTTTCGGAAGTATCTGATAGGATAACTGTGTGTTAGTGATTAAATCATTAGTTTTAGACTTAAATTTTCCTTCGAGATTTCTCAAAGGGTTATTGAAAAATTTCCAATTTAGATGCCCCATATCATCATAAAGGGCAGGGGCATTAGGCGCAATGGTTCTGGCTTCTCTTGTAAAATCAGTTGAGGGCTGGTTATTATCCTGTAGTGTGTAACCAGCTGAGAAATTAATTTTAAATTTCTTGTTTTCCGATTCGTGATTTAGATTCAATAGTATGCCGTTTTTTTTATAGCTAAAATCACCCGGCATTACGGTAGTTTGCTTGGCGTAATTCCCGCTTATTAGAAACTGGGTTTGTGCATTGCCTGCGGATACAGTTGTTCCCAGATTTGTGAATTCGGCTGTTCCCCCAATTAAGATTTTTTGCCAATCGGTGTACCTATTAGCATCCCATTTGCCGTTTAAATCGTAGGCATTAGAAGGGTAGGTCGTTATGCCATCATTTACATAGGCTTGTTTGCGCATTTGCAGGTATTGTTGGGTATCCATCAAGTCCATATATCTGGTAATCTGCCCCAAACCGCTTGAAAGGTTCGCAGTAAATTTCGTTTTCCCTTCTTTGCCTTTTTTAGTTGTAATCAATACTACACCATTGGCTCCTCTAGAACCATATATGGCAGTTGCATCGGCATCTTTAAGCACTTCAATACTTTCAATAGTATCTGGATTGATGCTGTTAAGAGGACTTGATGCTTTTGAAAGTACGAGCGAAGTAATACTGTTACCTATAGATTCTGATGAATAGGGTACGCCATCTATAATGTATAGCGGGTCGTTTGCAATAGTACGCAAACTGTTCTGACCCCGTATTTGTATCGAAAATCCTCCTCCGGCAATCCCAGTTTCCTGAATAATATTGACTCCCGCCATGCGTCCCTGCATGGTAGCAAGAACATTCGTTACCGGTTGTTTTTCAATATCCTTTGATGTGATTTTAGCAATACTTCCGGTGCGCTCACTTTCTTTAACGCTATAGTAACCTGCGTTGACACTAACTTCCTGCAGTTGGGTAGCATCCTCTTGCATCTTGATGTCTACAACGGAGCGAGCATTAATTGGTATTGTAACGGTTTTAAATCCGATGAACGTAAAAACAAGAATGTCGTTGGGCGATGCTGTCAGAGTATATTTCCCATCCACGTCAGAGATAGTAACGGTTGTAGCTTTTCCTTTTATAGAAATTGTTACACCGGGTAAAGGATTGATGCCATCAGTAATGGTACCGCTTATTTGGTTTTGTTGTGGTAGCGACTGATTTTGCCTCAGTCTGTTGTTTGCTAGAGCAGGTGTACAACAGAGGTAAAAGCTGAAAATAAGCGGATACCAAAGTGCTCCCAATCCCTTGTTTAATGAAAAATTTTTCATAATATTGGTTTAGTTAAGTGAAACGTTAGTTTTGTTTGCGATGGTCCTCTATGCTAGTTTTCCGACCTGATTTAGAGGGCCTTTTTTTATGTGCTTATTATTTTGTCATAGGCGAGGGGTTTTGGTGTTAGTTTATGGTTGTTAGGTAGGAATAAATAACCTGCACCTTTTATTAACAAATTCAAATTAAATTAACTAGGCGATTATTCAATGGACCTATCGGTGCAGGTATTTCTTAGTTATTGGTCATGGGTTATTGGTTTAAAGTTGGCATAGGAATCTTGTGCCAGTTATGAAAAGGGCGTTTTCTTAACTGGGATTTTGTGGTTTAGTGATTCAAACCACTGCTAAGGTTTAGCTTAGGCTGTTTTAGGGATGTGTTTTTATTTTACTCATAGGCATGCGGGTTTTGCGGGTTAAACTGCTGCGAGACTACGAAAATGAAGAAGCGGTGCTAAGAATGAAGTTGAGTTTTACCTAAATATTGGACAAAAAAAATGGCATGGAACTCAGCTTACTGCCCTTGAGGTACTGGTATACCGTGCAACAATAAGTGAGCCCACGCCATGGGACGTGAGCATCTTACTTATCATCTAGTTGCAAAAATTACCAGTTTTCAAGAGCTAGATTCTAAGCGAATGCTTCAATATTTTATTTGAAGGATCGCAAATATATGTATTCAAAAGCAAATATAATAAAAAAATACCATACCACACATATATGTGTGGGATTAATATTTTTTTATAACGCAAATTTATCATGTGGAAGAAAAAGAATTAAATAGGGTACAGATTGCACTTGGGGCTACTATAAGGAGGATTAGAGAAGAAACAACAGATTTTTCTCAATCCAAATTATCTATTGAAGTAGGTATGTCAGAAAATCAGATTAGAAGAATCGAAAGAGGCGAAAGTAATCCAACAGTTAAAACTCTTACCAAAATAGCAAAGGCTTTAAAAGTAGACATTAAGATATTATTTGAGTAATTTAGTAGTTAGCACAAAAAAGAGATGGCTAGGCGTGTCTTTTTGTTTAATAGTGATACATACTACTTGTCAATTCGGGATTAAAGCTTGTCGAAAACGGAGGAATTGATTTCATGCTAAAGAATGACTTTCTATACGTTCTATATTTGAGGTATGGAATGGTATGAAATAATAGGATTTATTGTGGTTTGGTTTTTAGGTCTTTATCTGAGAGGGAAGATTTATGAGAGGGATAGGCATTATAATGAAAGCTGGAAGAGTAGGGGGAAGAGGTGGTAAGATTCTGAGAGGTGCCTTTTTTTGCTTAAGTAGATGAGGTATACAGCGCTAAAAAAAGCAACTGTAGTAGAATATACAATCTCCCTTCTGTCTTCTGAAATAATTTCTCTTATCTTTATAGTTCAATTATACGCCCATGAACTGGACAGCGAAACTAATCAAACATCGTGGTGAAAGCCGAATCGCCATTTATTTCGAAAAAAATCCAGATTGGATTGCCCGTATGAAGCAACAAGAAGGCTCGCGATGGAGCCAAACGCTAGGCGTATGGCACTTGCCTGACACCCTAGAGAACCGAATGAAGTTTCAGATTATCGAAACGCCTATCAAACGTCCTTCGGCAGAAGGAACAGTGCAAATAGAAAAATTCAGATACTGGCTACTATCCAAACGGTACAGTGAGAATACCATAAAAACCTATACCGAAGCTTTAAAATCCTTTCTGATATTCTACAACGAAAAGCCAGTTGCCGAAATCACGAATGACGATGTTATACGATACAATAATGAGTATATTTTGAATAATAATTTATCGGCATCGTATCAAAACCAAATTGTTAATGCGATCAAACTATTTTTTAAAACGGTGTTAGATACCAAAATAGAGTTCGACAAGATTCATCGTCCCAAACGCGCTAAAGTTTTGCCTAATGTATTGAGTAAGGAGGAAGTAAAATTGATATTGAATGCGCATAGCAACATTAAACACAAAATGATGTTGAGCTTAATTTATAGTTGTGGATTGCGTTGTGGCGAATTATTAGCGCTGCAACCTGTTCATATTGATTCGAAAAGGAATCTTGTAATGTTAAAAAATGCGAAAGGAAAGAAAGATAGAATCACCCCGTTAAGTCCGAAGATATTGGAAATGTTACGGGAATATTTTAAAGTTTACCAACCCACTGCCTATTTATTTGAAGGCCAAAAAGCAGGAACATCCTACGACGCACGAAGCCTACAACAAGTAATAAAGCAAGCGGTGCAAAAAGCAGGAATCTCAAAACCTGTTACTCTTCATTGGCTCCGTCACAGTTATGCTACCCATTTATTGGAAAGCGGAACCGATTTACGTTATATCCAAGAATTGCTGGGACACAATAGCAGTAAAACCACCGAAATTTATACTCACGTAAGTACGAAAAGTTTGCAACAAATAAAAAGTCCATTTGATGATTTGTAAGAATAATTTAATACATTTGAAAGAATAACAAAACGCAACCAAATAGCGTGTATACACCCTTTTCTGGGTGGCTATGCGCTACTTTGTAGCGCATATATACAAGTTGGCGGACAGCTTCAAAAAAAATCGGAAAACATAAAATATAATATTATGCCAAAGACAAAAGAAGATAGAATTAAAACTGTAATGGGTGGCGGAGGTCACGTCGTAATTCTTGGAGCTGGTGCAAGCATTGCTTCAACTTTTAGAAATGGCGAATTATATGGAAAAAAATTGCCTTCAATGGACAATTTTATTGAGATTTTAGGACTTGAAGATTTAATTAGTAATTTACCTGAAAATCTAATTGCTAAAAATTTTGAAACATTATATAGTAATCTTCATAAAGACAATCCAAAATCTGATTTAATTAAAGAAATTGAGTTTAGAATATCTGAATATTTTGGAGATATGCAATTACCAAATGAGCCTACAATTTATGATTATCTCGTTCTTTCACTTCGAGGAAAAGATCTAATTGCAACTTTTCATTGGGATCCTTTTCTTTACCAAGCTTGGATAAGAAATAGAGAATTTACAAACGATTTACCAAGACTTTCATTTCTTCACGGAAACGTTGCAATTGGATATAGTGCAGAAGACAAAAGATGTGGACCTGCTGGAATGTATATGCGGAAAGACGGTGGATATTTTGAACCAACTAAACTGTTATATCCAATTGAGCAAAAAAATTATACTGATGACGAATTCATAAATACTGAATGGGATAGATTAAAATATTGGTTAAATTCTGATTCAACTAAACTTGTAACAATTTTTGGTTATGGCGCTCCGAAATCAGACCTTGAAGCTGTCCAACTGCTAAATGAATCTTGGGGAACTGGAGAAAAAAGAAATATGGAGCAGTTTGAGATAATTGACATTCGTGATGAAGAAACTGTTAGAGAAAGTTGGGATAATTTTATTCATTCACATCATTATGATTATTCAAATAATTTTTTTGAAAGTTCACTTGCTGATAATCCAAGAAGAACAAGCGAAAGTTATTTCCAACATATTTTACCAATGACTCCGGATGAAGCATTTAGTGCAAGTAATCCTGTAAATTCTGAATTAAAAACTCTTGAAGAATTATGGGACTGGCACAGACCTTTAATAGAAGCAGAAAAAGAATACGAAAACAAGAATAAATAAAAAGCCGATCCGCCAACACACGCTACAAGCAATTTGGGTATTTGGTTTAATTTAAATATGGTTTTGTATTTGGAAGATTTGGCAAATCCGAAAATAGGGCTTAATTTAGTCCCAAACTGCGTGTAGCGCGGGAACGTTGTGCGTCATTTCAACAAACCGCATAAAATAAACGATATTTAAGAAAAAAAAACAGCTAAATGAAGAAAACATTAAAAATTTTAGGAATTATTTTATTTGTATTAATTGCCTTATACTTATTTTCAATTCCTTATTTACGAAGTAAAAATGTTGTTAAAGAAACTATGTTTTATACGCCAACAAAATATGACAATAAAAATATATTTAATCAATTAGATGCAAAATATCTAACGTATATTACAAAGGACTCCATAGTTTTCGCTGCGAATAAATTTATTTCATCTACGAAAGAGGATTCAGTCAAATTGAATCAAACAATATTGAAACGAAAATTTCAAAAATTTGAAAGAAACTCTAAATCTGAATTTTATACGATAACACCAAGGACTTATAAAAAGGCAGGTATATATATGTTAGGCAATCAGTTTAATATATTTAATATGCTTGATGACTTAACAGAACTTTCAAAGAAAGACAGCGTAAAAATTTATGTGATTGTTTATAATGGAAATGGTTACTCAAAGGGAGATTCCAATTTTTCAACTCAATTTAAAATTAATCAGAATTTCTTTGAATTCGTAAATTCTTCCAATTCAGTCGATTTTGTAGTAGGGCATTCATTGGGAACTGTTTTCGCAACTAAATTAGCAACAGATAATAAAATTCCAAAATTAGCACTATTAGCACCTGCATCAAATATAGATGATGTTGCAGATTATTTCATAGGCTTAGCGCCATTTTGGGCAAAACCATATTTCAATTTTTCGGAAATTAAAAAATCTGAATTTTCTAAGGAAGGAAACAATTCAGAAAACATTAAAAATTATTTTGGAAAGTTAATTTTATTACACGGAACAAAGGACGAAAATCTGCCCTTTTCAATGTCCGAAAAAATATATGAAAATTCAAAATCAAAAGATAAAACTCTGATAAAAATCGAAGACGGAGACCATTACGCACCATTAGTTGACGAAAACTGGACAAAACTTATACTCAAATTGAAATAAGAAACGAACGCACAACATCGTATTGGCAATAGGCGGGATGTAGTCTTCGATTGAAGATTTTAGCTATATTCAAATTTTGCTCTTCGATTGAAGTGTATTGCTAAAAAGCCCGCCCATCGCCAATACGCGACCGTTAGCGGCAATAGCCAAGAAAATCCAGATGAACAATAAAGTATATCACAAGACCGAACTTAAATCAAGCCAATTTATAACAGCTTTTTTTAGAAGTTTTATAATATTGATGCCTGGAATATTCTTGTTTACGAAAACCTATAACAATAAAACGGTTGCATATGTAATTTTAGCAACATTCATTTTACTCTCAATTTTTCTTATATTAAGAACTTTAAAGACTTTCGAAATTGGTTCCGAATACTTTGTGGTTAATAGGCCTTTTTTAAAACCCGAAATATTTAAAACTGCAAAAACCCGAAAAATTATTTTCTATGAATTTCAAATGGCTAGAGGAAAACACTTTGTTCTTAAAATAATTACAAATGATACTGAAAACGAATTTGCCCTTACCTATTTTGGTGAGGATTTGAGAAAAATAATTTCAGCTTTAAAAAGAGCTGGCGTTGAAGTTGAAAATTTAATTACTAGCCGTGGCTAAAGCCGCTAACCGCCTGTAACCTCAATCGCGGAGTTTTCGGTAAAATGAAGTTTTATTTTCACGAAGAAATTATATCTTAGCAGAGGAAACTCAGTTCGCTTTGATCCGCGACAGCGGTTACAGGCCACACGTTATCGCTCAGTGTAAAAGACAACGACAGAAATAAAAATGAACGACAGAAATAAAATGCCAACCGCACATTCAGGCACATTTGCTTGCCCCAACGCACGGGCGACCGCTTCGCAAGCAAAAGAGCCTGAATTTTACCAACGCCAAAAAACTGCCGAACTTAAATTGAATGAGGATTAAATGACAATTGAGGAAATATATTATTCTGAAGACATTAGTGTTCGTTCTTTCAACGTCTGTAATGACAATGACTTAAAAGACTTGAGTGCAATATTAAAACACTACCGTGAGCATAAAACTTTTGGCAATTTAAGAAATTGCGGAAGAAAGTCTAATGAAGAATTGACAGATTTATGTGTGAAATATATTGATTATGACGGTAGTCAAATAGTTGAGCCATCAAAACCTGAAAAACAACTTATTACGACAATATCTAGTTTTAATAGAACACAAAGGGAAATTGTAAATAGCTTTATCGAAATAAACTCAAATAATCTATCAAATAGGAGTAAAAATGCTATTACGTCCTTTCTAAATGGGAATTTAAAAATCAGAAACATTAGCGAGAGAATTTTAACTAATGATAGGTTCAATTTTCAAGATATAAAAAATGTCGGAACAAAAACAGTAACGGAGTTAAAGACTTTTATTCATACGATAACCGAATTTATCGAAAAGGTGGCGGAAGTTGAGAGCGAAAATGATTTAGTTGCTTTGCGAAACAGATTTTTCATTGAAAAAACATTTTCAATATCATCAATTCCAAATGAAATATTAGAGTCACAATCAATATTTAGCTTAGTTGACTTTTTGATAAGTAAAGACGCCATCTTTGATAAAAATCAAAACATCATTTTTCAGAAAGCCTTTAAAATTTATGACAAGCAACCCGAACTTACTTTGGATGATATAGCAGAGGAAATAAATATTTCAAGAGAAAGAGTCCGGCAAATAAGGAAAGGTATTGTGGAAAATTTATTCAATAGCCTCCAATTTACTAAAAATATTGAAGACGATTTATATCAGAAATACAATATTGACCAAACCCAACTTTTGACCAATATTGAAGATGATTTGAATAATTTGATTAATGACGTTAATAAAACTAATTTTTCAAATGAATTTAACTCATTCGTAATCTACACATACATTTCTGATAAATTTGATCTTATTGGAGAGATTGAAGATGTTTTGCTACCTAAGTATTTTAATTCAAGAGAGCGTCATAATTGGGATAATTTTTATTTAGTGAACAAGAAAATAAGTTGTTTATTCAATTTCATTGATTTTGCTAATGACCTAGATAAAAGATCAAGTGAACGTATAGAAGAAAGTTACATTTTCAACTTTAAAAGTTACTTATTGAGTTTTTTAACATCAACTAATTTAGATGTAATAAATAACATATCAGAAGTTGCCGAAAAAATTCTAAATAATGAATTTGGAATTTATATTGATACTAATGACAATATTAAATTTACTAGAAATTCTCTAAAGCAAGCACACGAATATGCTTATGAAGCTTTAAAATTATTAGGTAAGCCATCAAAAGTCAATGAGATTACCAAGAAAGTTGAAGAATTACATCCCGATTATGAAACTAATGAAGCAAAAGTGCGTGCCTCTATGAAAAGAGATAATGGTTTTGTTCCTATTGGTCGAAGAAGCATATTTGGATTAAAGGAATGGGAAAATGAATTAGAAAATTTTAAAGGAGGAACTATTCGTCAAATAGTTGCTGAATATTTGAGTAACTGTTCATCACCACAGCATTACTCAGATATTACTTCTTATGTTTTACAATTTCGACCAAAGACAAATGAATACAGTATTATTCAAAACATAAAATTAGATGAATCTAAAACATTTATTTTCTTTAAAAACTCATTTGTCGGATTGTTAAATAAAACATATGACAAAACCTTTGTTTCAATGACGAATTCAGAAACAATTGAAAAAAAATCTTGGGAAGAAAGATATACTGAGCTCACAGGATTTTTAGCTTTAAACAATAGATTACCTTTTTCAAGTGGTTGTCCTGAATACGAAATCAAACTTTACAGATGGTATAAAATCCAAGTTGGAAAAACAAAAAATAGGGGAATCGAAGAAGAAAAAAGTAATTTGATAAACGAGATAATTAAAAATTTCGAAAAAGGTGAATCTACTCAAAGGACAAGCACAAATAATATAGGAAGAAGAAAAAAGGTGAGTAGTAATTCTAAATATACATATGAAGACCTAACTAAATTTATAAGTATTAATAAGCGGATGCCCGACTCCAGAGATCCAAATGAAAGTAGCCTTTATCAATTTTATTATAGAAACAAAAAGACTCTCGAAAATATTGATGCTCTATCAGCACAAGATGTAAAATTAGTGGAATTAATAGAGAAATTTGGATCTTCTAAACATCCTAAATATACAATTGATCAACTGATGGAATTTATTAAGATCAATAAGAGAATGCCCGATTCCAGAGAAACTAATGAAAGAGGTCTTTATCAGTTTCTTTATAAACAAAGAAAGTTGTTTGAACAAGGAGAATTAGAACAATCCGAAGAAAACCAATTTATTGAAATCGCTAAAATAATTCAAAATTATAAGTATGAAAATAAAAGAAACTAAAGTATTGCAAGAGCAAAGATTGAATGAAATATCAACGGAAAAAGGTGTTGATTATGATTCATTAAAGTCGCTACTTGAATCTGTTAGAACAAAGAAGTTGCTGAAAAGAAATAATTATCATCAGCAAAAAATTAATGACGTTATTGAAAAAGCAACAAAATGAAATTTTCAAACATAGAAATAAATAATTTCAGGCAGTATTACAACTCTGTAAATGTTGACCTTGAAACAAATGATGAAAAGAACATCATAATTATTGGAGGTCGAAACGGTTATGGTAAAACAAACTTTCTGCTTTCAATCGTGTGGTGTCTATTTGGCGATAAGATTTCACAGATAGATGAGAATTTCAAAAAAGAGATTCAAAAGGAAAAAAACTATTCTTCCTTTATGCAACAATCTATTAATTGGACAGCCAAAAAAGAAAATAAAACCAAATTCTCAGTAAGCATTAAAATATCAGATATTGAATTACCAGAATTAAGAACACTTAATTCAAATACAGATTCTATACTTATAAAAAGAACTTTTGATGTTGCTTCAATGAATGAAGCTCTTTCAATCATTGATGTTGCTTCAAACCTTGAAATATTTGATGATGAAAGTGATAAAATCAATTTTATTAACGATTACATCATTCCAATTGACGCAGCAAAATTTGTGTTTTTTGATGCTGAAAAAATAGCAGAAATAGCAAATTTATCAATAAAAGATGAAGGCAGTTTTATTAATGATGCTCTAGGAAAGATTTTAGGTTTAGATACATATGAGACTTTAATTGAGGACATTGAATATTATATCAATAGTTTGAAAAAAGAAGGAGCATCAAAAAACCTTCAAGAACAAATAATCAATAACGAAAAAGCGATTGAAATTTCAGAAGATCAAATTAATAATCTTGAAGAAGAAAATGCTGAAAGACTTAAAGAAATTGATGATTTAAGGAAAAAAATTAGAGAATATGACAATCTAATTTCACAACATAGCAAGCAAGGTAATTCTATATTTGATCGAAACGCTGTGATAATTGAAATTGATAAATTAAAGGCTAAAGAAGTAGAACTCAATGAACGATTTAATGAATTAAGTGAAATTATCCCTCTTGCTATTCTCACAGGAAAACTGGAAGAAGTAAAAGAGCATTTGGACATTCAAGAAAAAAACGAACTTTCACAAAACTCATCAAAAGAAAACTCGGATAAAATTGAAAACTTTATTGAACTACTATTCAATAAACCTCCTGAGCCAGAAAATTCTACAATGTCTTTAAAGGACAAAATGTTTTATTACGAAAAAGCACAAACATTAGGTTCGCAACTATTTAAAGAAAATGGTGAATATTCAGAGCTTGAATTTGAACACGATCTAAATAATTCTGAAAAGAAGCTAATAGCAGATGCTATCAACTTGGTTAATACACAATCCAAAGATTTATTTGAAACTACAATTGAAGAATTTAACGAGATAAAAGTAAAACTATCAGATTTAAATAAAACCCTAAGTAAAGTTGACGCAGATCTTGAAGACGAATTAATTCTTGAGTATTCTTCTAAAAAAGAAACAGCAGATTATAATATTACAGAAAAAAACAGGCAAATTGGTGAGAATAATCAACAAATCACAAAACTGAGAAGTGATATAGTACGACTCAATCAACAATTAGTTACCCTTGTAAAGAAAGTTGACATTAATGAACAGAATAAATTGAAAATTCAAAAGAGTAATCAATATATTGATGTTTTAAATCAGTTTCTTGATGAACAAAAGAATAATCATAAAGATAGCTTGGAAGAGACAATTCTTTCTGAACTTAAAATTCTTATGCACAAATTGAATAGCGAGCCTAATCAGACTAAATTTATTGAAGATGTAAAGGTTACTATTCTTGCTTCAGGGCAAGGAATGAAAATCACACTTTTTGACCAAGATGATAATGAGATCAGAAAAGAAAGTCTTTCATCAGGAGAAAAGCAAATTTATATCTCTTGTTTGATAAAGGCTATTTTAAAAGAATCAGTTAAAAATCTTCCAATTTTCATTGATACGCCATTAGGAAGGCTTGACGAGGAACACAGAGATAGTATTACTAAAAAATATTATCCAACACTTTCTGAACAGGTTGTTTTATTCTCTACAAACAGTGAGATAACACCAAAAAGATTCAAAGAGATTTCAGGTAACATTTCAAAATCATATTTACTTTTCAATGATGGAGTAAATACAAATTTAAAAAACGGATATTTCAATAGTTATGAGAATTAAAATAAGCAAAGAAAACGATGAGTTACTTTATAGAATAAAAACTCTATATAACTTTAAAAATGATGGTGTTGTTCCAAGAATTGCTTTATCTTTTAGTTTGCTTTCTGGTAAATTATTTGATATAGAAAAAGAGATAACACCAAGTTCAGATGGTAAAGAATTTCGTGATGATAAAGCATTATTTGGGACAGTTATTGGAGAAGGTTCAAATCTCGTAATTTTCAAAACTATTGTTGACCAACATTATAGCAAGAATACTTTTGAGGATGAATTTGCGAAACTCTTCAAACTTCATTTAAATCACGGTTTAAATATTTGGAATGAAAAAATTGAAAGCTCTAATATTTCCAATGGAGACCATATTGATATTCTTCTAAAATCTATAAAAAATGGACTTACATTAAGGTCAAATACTGTTAAAATAAACAGTGGAATTGTTCAAATGAATTCAATGAAAGAAATCACTTCATTACTCTCGTTTGAACTGGGTAAAACGGAAAGTGGTGAAACAATTGAAATTAGAATAAATGATTTGAGAGAGTTTGATAACAGAAATATGGCTATCGCAGGTATGGCAGGTTCAGGCAAAACTCAATTGATGAAAGATATACTTTATCAAATTTCTAAGAATACAAATAATGAGTTAAAGTTTATATTTTTTGATTACAAAGGAGAAGGTAATCCTTCACAATTAAAGCCATTTCTTGATGCAACAAAATGTGAATTTATTGATATAGTAAATGACAATGGTGTGAAATTCAACCCTTTTTTATCAATTAGTTTAGACGAGAGACAACGACCTTTTAGTATCAAAGCTTTTGTTGATACAATTGCCACCTTTGTTCCAAGCGTTGGTGTAGCTCAAAAAAATATTTTAACAAATGTAATTACAGACCTATTTGATAGTAAAAACGGGGCTTATCCAACAATTAATGAATTGTTTGAAGCAATAGAAGAATATTACGAAGAAAATAATCGAAGACCAGATACGCTTTTTGCAGGCATTCAAGACTTGACAACTAACATTTTTAATTGTGACCCAAACAATCCAAATATTTTAGATAAGAGCTTGTACTTAAATCTGCCCCCTGCTCTTTCAGACACATTAAGACAGCTTGTTGTGTTTTTGTTATTAAGATATTTCAATACTTATTTTAGTTCGACAAATGATTGCGAACCAGTTGATCATATTTTTCCACTTCGATATGTAATTGTAATTGACGAGGCACATATTTATTTAAAAAACAAAAATGCAAGAAAAGCACTTGAAGAACTTTTAAGACTTTTAAGATCCAAAGGTGTAATAATAGTAATGTTATCTCAAGGAGTTGAAGACTATAAAACAAAAGACTTTGATTTTGCTTCTCAAGTGAAATTACCAATTTGTTTAAATGTTCAAAACAAGGATTACAAGGCAATAAGCAATTTTGTTGGTACACCGAGCAGTAAATACAAACTCGAAACAGAAATCAAAAAATTAGAATCGGGGAAAGGTCTAATAAATATAGGTGAACCTAAAATTATTGAGCTAAGACAATGGTGGAAAACAAAAAAAGAAGAAAATATATAATGCCAACCCTTCACAGTCACACACATTGCCAAGCCGCACAAGCCAACGCTACAACCCAAGCTTGGCAAAGAGTGTGTCTGTCCAACCGCACGAGCAAAACGACCGACAAACCAGCGGACGAAAAAGAACACCGAAGCGATAACAGGCGTTTGGCTCAATGGCGGGTGAAGTGGTTAATTGAACATTCTACCTCGCATCAACTTTTGTGGTGTATTGACAGTTTTGAGTCCCGAAATCCGCCACTGCGCCAAGCGCCAAAACGTTAGGCGTTATGCCACAGCGACACACCGAAAATTAACAATAAACAGACAGAAATATGAAACTAAAAATCTTACTTGGACTGTTACTTTCGTTCAACTTGACATTTGGACAAACTCAAAAAATAAAAAAACTTGATGGAAGTGAAATTTCAGCATCCGAAATTGACAAAGTAGTTAAACGCCTTATGGACACAGCAAATGTTCAAGGATTAGATTTAGCAATTCTCAATAACAAAAAAACAGTTTTTATTAAATCTTACGGATACAAAAATAAAATTAATGCTGAACTTTTGGACACGAGTACAGTAATGTACGGTGCGTCTTTCAGTAAAGCAGTTTTTGCATATCTGACAATGAAACTTGTTCAAGAAAACATAATAGACTTGGACAAACCAATTTATAAATATTTGAGCAAACCAATTTCCGAGTATGAATATTTTTCAGACCTAAAATCTGATGATAGGTGGAAATTAATTACAGCCAGAATGTGTTTAAGTCATACCACAGGACTTCCTAATGTTAGATGGTTGCATCCAACCACAGGAGTTGAAGATACACTTGGAGTAATTAAAATTTACTTTAAACCAGGGACAAAATATGCATATTCAGGTGAAGGATTAAAACTCTTACAATTAGTAGAAGAAGAAATAACTAATAAAACAGTTGAAGATTTAGCCATTGAACAAGTATTTAAGCCAATTGGAATGACAAGAACAGGTTATACTTGGCACAAAGAATTTGATGATAATTATGCAATTGGACATTTAGAAGATGGAAATTTAAACCCCAAGAAAAAACGAACTACGCCTGTTGCAAGCGGTTCCTTAGTGACGACAATTTCCGACTATTCAAAATTTATTGAATTTGTAATGCAACAAAAAGGGTTAAGTAAAAAATTATACAAGGAGATGCTTTCGCCTCAAATTAGAATTTACTCAAAAGTTCAATTTCCGACTATAACAAAAGAATTTACAACAGAAAACAAAGCAATTGACTTATCATATGGTTTGGGTTGGGGTCTTTTAAAATGTAAATATGGAAAAGCATTCTTCAAAGAAGGACACGATGATGCTTGGAGAAATTATAATATCAACTTCATTGATAAGGGAATTTCAATAATTATAATGACAAATAGTGCGAACGGTGAACTAATATTTAAAGAACTTTTAGAAACATTAATTGGAGACACATTTACACCGTGGAAATGGGAAGCATATTTTCCATACGACTATAAAAAGTAGAAGGCACAAACGCCTAACAGCAGTTTGGCAAAATGGCGGGTTTAGTGCTAAATTGAACATTCGGATTTCTAATAAACATTTGTGCTAAATTGAAAGTAAGTGCTTCTAAATCCGCCACTTCGCCAAGCTGCAAAACGTTAGCAGTAATGTTTCCAGACAACGAAAATAGAAACTAAAACTTTGAATTAGAACTATGAATTTTATTGTAGAAAATGAAAAATTAGAAATTCAATATATTCCAGGAAATGGTGCTTGGACTTATCAACTTATTATACCAAATACTAAAAACATAAAAGGAAAATGGGGTGATCTAAAAGTTTCTGGTAAAATTGACAATTTCGAAATCAAAAATAAGAATTTAGGTCCAATGAAAAACTCCGACAAAAAAATGGCGTTAAACTCTGAAATTAGAAATTCTATTGGAAAAGGCGCTGGAGATTTTGTCAATGTTACACTTTTTCTTGAAAATCAAAACGAAGAAAAAACTAATGAAAATGAAATGATTTTTGAATGTTTCAAAGATGCTGAAGTATTGAGTATATTCAACAAACTCAAAATTGACGAACAAAATGAAATAATTCTGAGCATAAATTCAACCGCTACAGAAAATCAGAAAGTGGAAAAAATCGTGAAATTTATTGCAAAACTTGAACAATTAAATTAAAAACACTACTGCTAACAACGGTTTGGCACAATAGCTAAAATTCCAATAAACAACACGTTCGATTTTCCGCTGGAAAATCTTATTTTAGCAAGAAATAATCGTTTCACGCAGCCGCTACTGCGCCAAGCCGCGGAACGTTGTAGGTAATGCTATCACAAAATTACGTAAATAAAAAAAAACAAAAATGACAGATATAAAAGATACTAAAGCATACAGCATAAACGATTTCCTAAATTGGTATGACAATGACGAATTAATACTATCTCCAAAATATCAAAGAAATGCTGTTTGGGGAAATAATGCTAAATCCTATTTAATTGATACAATAATAAGAGGTTTTCCAATTCCTCAAATATTTTTAAGACAAAGTATTGATACAAATACAAGAAAAACTACAAGAGAAATAATTGATGGTCAACAAAGAATTAGAAGCATAATTGAATTTACTGAAAATAGATTTTCTATTTTACCTTCACATAATGCTGAATTTGGAAAGAAATTTTATAATGAATTATCAGATGAAGTAAAAGAAAAGATTTTACATTATAACATTGGAGTGGAAATTATTAAGCTTAAAGATGATGCGAAAATTTATGAAATGTTCGCAAGGCTTAATACAAATAATATGGCATTAAATAAACAAGAATTAAGAAACGCTCAATTTACAGGAGAATTTAAAGTTTTTGTTTATCGTAAATCTTCAGAATTTAAAAGTTTTCTAATAAACAATAATACTTTTAAGGATAAGGAATTTTCAAGAATGATTGATGTAGATTTTTTCAATTCTTTAATCACACATCTTTTGGAAGGAATTGTCAATGATACTGCATCTAAATTTGATAAAAACTATAAACAATATGACAAAGTATTTGAGCGAGTAGATGAAATAGAGGAAAGACTTAATGTTATATTTTATATTTTAAATGAAATCTTTGTAAATCCATTATTTGAAACTAAAATATATCATAGAAAGAATTACTTATTTACTCTTTTTTGTGCTTTAAACTTTCAAATTTCACAAATTCAACATGAAGATATTATAGTTTGTGATGATTTTTCAAATCAAAATATTCATAACAATATCAATATACTTGTTTCAAAACTTATGAATTTTGAAGCTCAATTACTACACACTCTTTCGGAAAAAGAATTTTTAGATGAAAATGATATTAGTAAATATTTAAACTTTGAAAAATATCACAAAACACGAACAACAAGCGTTGCAGAAAGAACCGAAAGAATAAAAATTTTGTGTAACGTAATGTGTGAATAATTATGGATAATTCATTAGTAATTGATGAAATTGAATATTGGAATGAAATATTAGCAACATCCGACAATCCAAAATTGTTAGAGATGGCTTTTTTTAAAATATATATAAAATTCGAAAAATTTACATCAGATTTATTTATCTATTATTGCACAGGTCAAAACAGTTCATTTGATTTTTGTCCAGAAAGAAAATTACCATTTATAGATGACAATCATTTAAACGGTGTAATAGGAACTAAAAATAAAGCATATATAAATTATTATGAAAATATAATTGAACTTTCAGAACATATTTTTGTGGAAAATCCTTTTGAAATAATTACAAGAGACGTAAACTATTTCAACGAATTCAATAATATGAAGATTTTGAGAAATTATATTGCTCATGAAAGTTTATCATCTAGAAAAAAGTATGTTCAAAGTTTATTAGGAAATCGTGATTTTATTGAACCTTTTGAATTTTTGAGAAAAATTAGAAGATCAACAGGAAAATCAAATCTAACAACGTACAATGAAATTATATTGAATTCAACAAATTATTTAATCGCACGACCAATATAAAAGCACTACCTACAACAGCGGTTTTGCAAGATTGCGAATTTTGTGGTTAATTCACGTTTTCGTTTCGCAAGAAATTTTATCTTTAACGTAAAATAATCGGTTACGAAGTTCGCAACCTCGCAAAGCCGCCGAACGTTATGCCTCATGCTAAAAAACCGACAGATGAGCGAAAGAAAAAATCGTAAATTAAACAAAGAAATAAAAGTTGAAGACGTTGAATTTGATAGCGATGAAAATTTTGCTTTTATTATTGGATACACTTCTGGTGGCGCACCCTATGGAGTGACACACGAAGAAATGAATGAAATTGAAAATGAAAAACACGAAACTGACGATACAATATAAAAGTAAAGCAAATGTCATCTGGAGAAGCACATACAATTTGGTTTCCTGAATTAAAGCAACTTTTGAAAGAGAATTGGAAGACTAATTTGACAATTCCAAAACATTTTAAACTTGTGGCCGATTTAGATAATAAACTCAACCAAATTAGAGCTGAAAGAAAAATTCACCCCCCAATGATGTGGTGTCCGAATTGCAAAAAAAGACATCGCTCAAAAGTTAGGTCTATTTCAATAACTGCAATGTATTTTGCCTTAAAAAAGTTTGATAATTGTACCGAAATTGAATTTAAGGAATTAATAAAGAATTGGAAAATATATTCCAAAGAGAAAAACCTTGACATTTACGGAAAAGAAGTGGATAAAACAAATAAAGAACAAAGCACGAAGGCATAACAGCAGTTACACAATACACAAGGCTTTAGTGGAATTATCGATTCGCATCATATTTTCGTTAAGCCGAAAATACTCTGGTTCCGAATCCTTGTGCATCGTGTAGCTGCGAAACGTTGTGCGTCAGTTTGTTGGAACGTACAAAACCGAAAGAAAAATGAAAATAAAATTTAATCCAATAATTGTTAAACTGAAAAACGCAAAAGAAGTAAAAATTAGAAGTGCTGAAATTTCTGATGCTGAAAATCTATTGAAAACTATTAAAAAATATATAGTTGATAGTGAATTTATTCCAAAACTTTTTGATGAAATTAAACTTACAATTCAACAAGAAGAAGACTGGATAAATTCATTTATTCAAAAAGAAAATTCATTGTTATTAATTGCCGAATATGAAAGTGAAATTATCGGAAATATTGATATTACAGGAAGTTCTAGAGTAATTATGCAACATACTGGAGTTATAGGAATGGGAATGTTAACAGAATGGAGAAATTCTGGTTTAGGAACTCAACTAATGAAACATTCTATCAATTGGGCAAAAGAAAATCCAATATTAGAACTTTTATGGCTTCAAGTTTATTGCGAAAATGAATTAGGTGTAAGTTTATATAGAAAAATGAACTTTAAAGAAAATGGAATTATAAAAAATTACTTTAAACTAAATGGAAAATACTATGATAATTTAACAATGAGTTTATCATTAAAATAAAAAAACCGAACGCACAACAGCAGTTACAAGAAATGGCAAATTATGCGGTAAATTCACGTTTACGTTTCGCAAGAAATTTAGTAGTAGCCGAAAAGTCTCGGTTACGAAGTTTGCCACTCCTTGTAGCTGCGGGACGTTAGCGGTCAGGCTGAAACGACCGTCCCAAAACAAAAACGAAAAACTGAATTTATGGACTTCAACAACATTGACGAAATAAAAAAAGCGGGATTTATAGGCTTCAAAAAAATGAGCGAACTTTTTGTTGACAGTTCATCTATTCCGAAAATCAAAGGCGTTTATCTTGTTTTAAATCCAAACTTTAAAAAAGCAGAATATTTACAAATTGGAACAGGTGGACATTTCAAAGGCAAAAATCCAAATGTTTTTATTGACGAACTAAAATCAAATTGGGTTGAAAATTCTCTTGTTGTTTATATCGGAAAGGCAGGAAGCGAAACAAGCAAAGCAACCCTTAACTCTCGATTAAAACAATATTTCGGTTTTGGTCAAGGGAAAAATATTGGACATTGGGGCGGAAGATTAATTTGGCAACTAAAAAATAGTAATGATTTGATAGTTTGTTGGAAACCACTACTAAATGACGACCCAAGAACATTTGAGAATACATTAATCAAAAAGTTTGTTTCAGAATTTTCTAAACGACCTTTTGCAAATCTTGCTGACTAATGAACCCAAGACAATTTGAAGAATTTGTTTGTGAACATTTTCGCCAACAAGGATATAAAACAGAACTTACTACTTACAGCAACGATTATGGAATTGACGGCTTCGCTATTAAGGGAAAGCAGAAAATTGCTATACAATCAAAAATGTACGGGCATACAACAAGAAAAATTAACCGACAAATGGTAATGGAACTTCACGGTGCTAAAGATTTTTTTGATTGCACAAAAGCAGTTATAGCAACAGACGGAATTTTTCTTCAAGACGCTTTGGTTGTAGCTGAAAAATTGAAAATTGAAATTCTGTATTTAAATCAAATGCAGAAAAGTACTTCCACAATTATAACGGCAACAAAAAACAAGAACGACAAAACATTTGAGCAAATTTGGGAAGACTACATAATTCCTCTTCAAGGCAAAATATTGAAAAGAAATAGTGGAGAAACAAATCAAATAATTAAAGCAGATTGGAGCGGAATAGAACGCAAAACCTCAAATGGAAATAATGGAAAAATTAAAATAGAAATAATTAAACAAGCTGTAAATAAACTTTTGACAGATGGTTCAATAACTCGTGACTACATTAATCAAAACTATGTCGGACGAGCATCTTCTGGTATAATTTTGATTTTATCTCAAGTACCATTTTTCAAATTGACTGAAAAACCAACTGGATTGAAATATGAAAAGTAATAACCGCAAAAGCCCGAACCGCTAACAAGGTATTGCCAAAAGCGGGGCTGAACGGCTTCGATTGGGTATTTGTGCAAGGTTCAACATTCGCTCTTCGATTGAACTTTTGTGCTAAAAATCCCCGCCTTCGGCAATACCCAAAACGTTGTAGGCAATGCTTCCACAACAAACCTTAAAAATAAAATAACTAACTTACAACATAAAAAGGACAAAAAGTATGACATTAAAAACATTAAAATTATCGGCATTCGTTATTGCAACGACATTATTAACTTCTTGTTCGCACAGAATGGTGGGAACTTGGACAGTACAACGATACGAAACCACAACACCAGGACAACAAGGCGTGGCATTAAGCAACATTGGAACTATGCAGTTTCAAGGAAACGGAAGTGGCGAAAAAAATCTAAACTATTCCGTTCTTGGCATCCAAAGAGATGATAAACTTCCATTTAAATGGACTTGGAACGACGGAAAGTATATTTCCATAGAAAGTAATGGTTCTGATTTTTCTAAAACGTGGATTATTATGACCAACAAAAAGAAATATCAAAAATGGAAATCAACTGATGGTACAAACAATGTGCAAATTATTGAACTTAAAAAATAACTCAAATGAAAAATATCTCAACTCGTCAAATTATTGACATCGTTTTATTGATTTTACTACTCATTTTCATTGGTCAAAATCTTGAAAGTGTAAAGGTAAAATTTATTGCATTTGGCTTTGAAATGCCCTTAGTCATTCTCATAGCCATCGTATTTTTCATTGGATATTACACCGCAAAAGCATTTAACAAAAACAAATAAAATAAACAATAGTATGGCATTAAAAGAACAGCTACAAAAATTAGCAACCGAAAAAAACACACCTTGTGTAACCATTTCTTTAAACACACATCGTGCACATCCAGACAATGCAAAAGATGAAGTACTTTTAAAAAATCTTCTAAAAGAAGCAGAAGATAGAGTAATTGCAGAATTTGGAAAACGACCAGTAGCTTCACTTTTAGAAAAATTAGAAAATGTTTCCGCAGAAATCGATGTAAATTATAACTTAGATAGTTTACACCTATTTCTATCAAACGATACAAAAGAAATTGTAAAATCAAGCTGGAAAACTAACAACGAAGGAGTACATATTTCTGACAGCTTTGCGGTTCGTCCCATCATCAAATCATTCAACAGAAGCGTAAGCTATTTAGTAATGTTACTTTCTCAAAGTGGTGTACAATTGTATGAAGCTATAAATGATGAAATTATTGCAGAAGTTAGAAATGATGATTTTCCATTTTCAGAAAATCGTCATTACAACACCCATTCCGACAAAGGAAGCGACCCAAAACATTTAGACGATTTGGTTCGAGAATTTTTAAACAAAGTAGATAAAGCTTTGGTAAAAGTTCACAATGAAACTGACTTAAATTGTGTAGTTATTTGCACAGAAGACAATTACAGCAGACTACAACAAGTGGCAGACAAGCCATCGGTATATCTTGGTTACACAGCCATTGATTATAACAACACCGCTACACATCAAATAGTAAAGCAATCGTGGAATACCATTGAAGGTTTGCAACAACAACGTAGGAAAAATGCTATTGAAGAAATGAAAGAAGCAGTAGCACAAGGTAAAGTACTTACAGATTTACAAGAAATTTATCAAGCATCTATTGACGGACGTGGCGAACTTTTGATTGTTCACCAAGACTTTTCAAAAGCTGTGTTGATGAAAGACGAAAGAACATTTGACATTATAGACGATGCAACAACGCCTAACGCAATAGACGACATTACGAGTAACATAGCGTGGGAAGTAATTTCTAAAAAAGGGGAAGTGTTTTTCACCACACAAGATGAAATAAAAGACCTTGGAAAGATAGTGCTGAAAACAAGATACTAAAATGGCACTGCCTACAACAAGGGTTTTGCAATAGTGGGGCAAAAGTACAAAGTTCAACGGTATTTCTTCGATTGAACTTCTGTGCAAAATTGAAGATTTGTGCTTCGATTGCCCCACCATCGCAAAGCCCCAAAACGTTATATTCCAGCTTCGAGCAACTTTGTAGCCAAAGCTACTCTCGCTGTTTGTTTGTGTTTTATTTTCCAAAATCCAACTTCTATATATCCCTCAGCTATTCCTCCGGTAACTCCTTCAATTATTTTTTCAGGCTTCGTGTCGCTCAATGTATTATCTACATAAATAATATCTGGATTTATATCATTATGAACAAAAATAAACATTGGAATTATTGGCTTCATTTCTTGTTTACAATCATCAATCTTCACCGCCCATTCGTGTTCTAAACCTTCAACTTCTATGTAATTTAGGGTTTTAATTTTCATAATTTTAATTTTATTGTTAGTGAAAAAAAGCCGAGAATATAACAATCACTATACAGCAGTTGCCGAATCTACTAAACCGCATAGGCAACCGCAGTATAGTTTTAACGTTATGCGTCACTCTATGAAACACCCAACACAAAATGAACTATCAGACATATAAGCCACATTCAGACTTAGAAGCCTTAGTAAAATTTTATTGGACATTGGAAGTGCCGTTTGACAGAAATAATCAAAAACAAAAAATTATTCCTGACGGTTGCATTGAAATGACTTTTAACCTTGGCGATAAGATTAAAAGATATACTTCGGAAACGGAATTTATTTTCAATCCTAATGCTATGGTAATGGGACAAAGAACCAAATCCTATTTTATAGAACCAGTTGGCAATGTTGACACTATTGCAATTTGCTTTTATCCACATGGGTTTTCAAACTTCGTAAACTTGCCACTTGAAAATTTAGTTGACCAAGAAACACCAATTCAAGATGTTTTTAATGAAATTCAAGCAAATGTATTAGAGGAAAATATTATTAAATCAACAAGTACAAAAGAACGCATAGGGATCATTGAGACATTTCTTCTTAACAAATTAAACGAAGAAGCCACTATTGAAAATATCGTCAAAACTACAGTTGATACACTTTTGACCACAAACGGAAACATATCAATTAATGTTATTTTGAAAGATAATCTCTCAAAAAGAAGACAACTCGAAAGACATTTTAAAAAACAAATTGGAATAAGTCCTAAACAGTTAGGTAAGGTAATTCGTTTACAAGCGACATTACAAATGTTAGTCAGTAAAAAATCCGAAACTTTGACTGATATTGCTTACGAGAATGAATATTTCGACCAAAATCACTTTATAAAAGACTTCAAAGAATTTGTTGGAATTACCCCAAAAGAATTTTTAGGAAATGAAAATATGGCTCTTTCTACCCTTTTCTATAAATAAAGTACGATATGTCGCATTTATACTATTTTGACAAAAAATACTGACATAATTTTGAATAAATTTTAAAGACAACTAATATGGCAATAAGAAATTTAATAATTGTAACAATAATTTTGGGTTTTTCCCTTGCTTCATGTACAAACCCTAACAATAAAAAGGCAAATTCGGAAACAACAGCAAAAGACACATTAACAAATTCAAATGTAAAAGATATGAAAAGTTATATTTCAATGTTTGAAATTCCAGCAACGGATATTTCAAGAGCAGTTAATTTTTACCAAGCAATATTGGACATTAAAATTGAAAAAATGGATGTTGAAGGAATGCAAATGGGAATATTGCCATATGAAGATCAATTAGTTACAGGAGTGATCATAAAAGCTGACGGATATAAACCTTCGGCTGACGGTGTAACTATTTATTTAAACGGTGGCGACAATCTTCAAATCATTCTTGACAAGGTTGAAAAAAGTGGTGGCAAAATCTTAACACAAAAAACTGCTCATGCAGACGGCAGTGGATTTTTTGCTATTTTCATTGACTCTGAGGGAAATAAAATGGCACTTAATTCGCCTAACTAAAAGACAGAAAGAAGAGCGAACGCATAACATGGGTTTGGCAAAAGTGGGGCTTTAGTGCTAAATTGAACATTTGTACTTTCTATTAGCTTTTGTGCTAAATTTGAACTTTAGTACTTCCTATCCCCCACCTTCGCCAAGCCCAAAACCGTTAGCGGTCAGCTTAAAAGACGACAATGAAACAGATAATCTACATATTGACATTTTTAATTTTAACAGGTTGCGGACAATTAAAATCAGAACAGAATACTGTATCTGTTTCTGATACACAATTTGTGTTAAACTCTGACACGATTTCAAAAGACAACAAAATTAATGACCAACAAAAATCAGCAGAAGAAAACCAGAACGAAGGAGACGATAGAAAACAGTCTTTAAATGGATTTAAAAAAGTGACACTATATAAGTTGACCGACACCATATCTGCAGACTTTAACGGAGACGGTATTATTGACAAAGCGTTCTATAGAAAAGAAAATGGAACTTCAGGAATTATAATCAAACACGGGCAGACAAACGAAGTAATTAAAATTGGTTTCGGTAAAAGTTTCGCACATTTTACAGAGTTTGATTGGGTTGACTATTGGGGACTTGTAGAAGACAGAGAAACGAGTGAAACAACATTCACGGAAGACGGTGACGTTTTGGGAAGCAAGGAAGTAAAACTTCAAAACCATTCAATCGCTTTAGGTGCGGACGAAGTTGGTGGCGGACTGATAACATTTATAAATGGGAAATATGTGTGGATACACCAAACTTGCTGACGAGAAAAGCCGAACCGCTAACAGCCGCTTGGCAAAAAAGCGGGTTCAGTGGTTAATTGAACATTCTACCTCGTATCAACTTTTGTGCTGGCTTGAAAGTTTAGTGCATCGAAATCCGCTTCTTCGCCAAGCGCCAAAACGTTAGCGGTCAGCTTAAAAGACGACAATGAAACAGATAATCTACATATTGACATTTTTAATTTTAACAGGTTGCGGACAATTAAAATCAGAACAGAATACTGTATCTGTTTCTGATACACAATTTGTGTTAAACTCTGACACGATTTCAAAAGACAACAAAATTAATGACCAACAAAAATCAGCAGAAGAAAACCAGAACGAAGGAGACGATAGAAAACAGTCTTTAAATGGATTTAAAAAAGTGACACTATATAAGTTGACCGACACCATATCTGCAGACTTTAACGGAGACGGTATTATTGACAAAGCGTTCTATAGAAAAGAAAATGGAACTTCAGGAATTATAATCAAACACGGGCAGACAAACGAAGTAATTAAAATTGGTTTCGGTAAAAGTTTCGCACATTTTACAGAGTTTGATTGGGTTGACTATTGGGGACTTGTAGAAGACAGAGAAACGAGTGAAACAACATTCACGGAAGACGGTGACGTTTTGGGAAGCAAGGAAGTAAAACTTCAAAACCATTCAATCGCTTTAGGTGCGGACGAAGTTGGTGGCGGACTGATAACATTTATAAATGGGAAATATGTGTGGATACACCAAACTTGCTGACGAGAAAAGCCGAACCGCTAACAGCCGCTTGGCAAAAAAGCGGGTTCAGTGGTTAATTGAACATTCTACCTCGTATCAACTTTTGTGCTGGCTTGAAAGTTTAGTGCATCGAAATCCGCTTCTTCGCCAAGCGCCAAAACGTTACCTGCAATGCCATCAAAAAAACCGTATAAAGTGACGAGAATATTAATTATTACGACAATTTTTTTAACAATTTTTAGTTGCAAAAAAAGTGAAAACTCCGAAAATCAAATTTCGGAAAGTGAAAAAACTGTTTTATTGAAAAAAATAAGTGCAGAAATTATTAAACCTGCATTTGGAGGAAAAATTTTTGGGGATTTAATTGTCCTGCAAAGAAATCCATCAGAAGTTTATGTTTGGACAACTTTGCAAGAATTTTATGGGGAAAATAATGTTGAAAAAGGAACAGGAACATCTCTTCCACTAAAAATCAATCTAAACGGAAATCCTATAACGGAAGATAAAATTGTGAATATAGAAAAACCTCGTGACGGAAGTTTGTATGGAGAAGATATAAACAAAATGTTTCCTGAAATTGTTCGCAAAAAAATTGAGAATTTACCAAATTCTAAAATTTTAATGCAAATGAATGAAGATGTAAAAAATAATCCTATTAAATAGAAATGGAAAAAGGCACTGCAGGTAACACACGTTTGGCGCAATTGCGAATTTTGTAGTAAATTCACGTTTTCGTTTCGCAAGAAATATTATCTTTAACAGAAAATAATCAGTTCCGAAGTTCGCAACTGACGCCAAGCGTGGGAACGTTGGCAGTAATAATCCCAAAAATGAGCGGAAAATGAGAAACTTTATGTTGCTTTTTTTGATTTTAACTTTTAGTTGCTCTTCAAAAAGTGATGGAATTGAAAGTATTGAAATTATGTCTTATTACTACAATTTAAACGAAAATCAAACGGAATTTAAAACTGAAATTGTAAATTATTCTGTAATTGACGAAAATGGAAATGTTGAAACAATTCAAAAAATTCCATTTTCTGAAAATTCGTTTATTAATTTTAAGTCAATTATCGACAAAAAAATTATTGACAAAATATCTTTAAGTAATAAAAATAGAAATGACGATTATTATAAAGTAAAACCTAAAAATGACTTGATAGAAATTTATTGCGGTCCGATAAATAGAATCAAAATCAAATATAGAAATCAAAAAGAATTAACGTTTAACTTTTCCGAATACAAAACTGATTCAAAGCATAAAGAATTTGTAGAATTACAAAATGTAATAAATGATAATTTTTCAGAAAAGAGATTTAATAAAATTGACAATCCGAAGGAATTAGAAATAAAACGCAGAGATTTTGAAAAATATTCTATGAACAAAGACACTTTGGAATTGCCCTTTCCTCCTATGCCAATGCCAAATAAGAACCTGATAAAGTTTACTAAATAAAATTACTACTGCCAACACACGCTACAACGGATTTGGGCAATTGGCTTAATGGAAAGTTGGTTTTGTATTTGGGATGATTTGGCAAATCCGAATAATGGGCTTAATTTAGTCCCAAACCCGCTGTAGCGCGAGAACGTTAGCCACAATACAAAACCAAAACTATGAAAAAAATTTTAGGAGCCATTTTTATTTTGATTTTAATAAGTTGTAATTCAATATCTAAAAAAGAAAAAGAATTACTCGAAAAAGAAAATGAGCTTTTGCAACGTGAGTTAGAATTGACTAAAAAAGAGCAGAATTCTAAATCTAAAGCAATTGAATTAACAAAGCCCAAAGAAATCGAAAAAAAGAAAGAAACTACTAAAAATGAAATAATAAAAGAACCTGTTAAAAAAACAACTGGTTATACTTTTGACAATTTCCACATTTCCGAAAACCGTGTTGGAATATTTTCAAAAGGTATGACAATTAGTGATGTATATAATTCCATTCCAAAGGAACAAATTAAAAAAACTGTTGGATATGGAGAATTCGCAGACGACACCTATGATGACTACGAAATCTATGACTCAAACGGAAAAAAGATTTTGGTTTTGACACCAAAGCAGAATGGAAATACAAGTTCAAAAATTAATCGAATTTCGATTTTAGACAATCGATTTAAAACAACTGAAAAAATTGGACTTAGCTCAACTTTTGGAGACTTAAAAAAATACTATTCAACAGACAAAATTTCACCCGATATGGAACATATTGTTTTGGATGTAAGTCATATTAACGCTTGGTTTAGTATTAAGAAATCGGAACTTAAGGAAGATTGGTGGAATGGAAATGGAATCGATAAATCCAAAATTCCTGACAACGCAAAATTTGATGGAATTACAATTTGGTGGAAATAAGTACTGTGGCTAACAATGGCTATAAGTAATTGCTTATTCTCGCCTACTTCTGAAAATCCTCACGGATTTTCAGCTTGGTGCATACTTGCAAAGTTAAGTGCTAACCCACGCAACTACTCATAGCCTAAACCGTTACCTGCAATGCCATCAAAAAAACCGTATAAAATGACGAGAATATTAATTATTACGACAATTTTTTTAACAATTTTTAGTTGCAAAAAAAGTGAAAACTCCGAAAATCAAATTTCGGAAAGTGAAAAAACTGTTTTATTGAAAAAAATAAGTGCAGAAATTATTAAACCTGCATTTGGAGGAAAAATTTTTGGGGATTTAATTGTCCTGCAAAGAAATCCATCAGAAGTTTATGTTTGGACAACTTTGCAAGAATTTTATGGGGAAAATAATGTTGAAAAAGGAACAGGAACATCTCTTCCACTAAAAATCAATCTAAACGGAAATCCTATAACGGAAGATAAAATTGTGAATATAGAAAAACCTCGTGACGGAAGTTTGTATGGAGAAGATATAAACAAAATGTTTCCTGAAATTGTTCGCAAAAAAATTGAGAATTTACCAAATTCTAAAATTTTAATGCAAATGAATGAAGATGTAAAAAATAATCCTATTAAATAGAAATGGAAAAAGGCACTGCAGGTAACACACGTTTGGCGCAATTGCGAATTTTGTAGTAAATTCACGTTTTCGTTTCGCAAGAAATATTATCTTTAACAGAAAATAATCAGTTCCGAAGTTCGCAACTGACGCCAAGCGTGGGAACGTTGTGCGTCAGTTTGTTGGAACGTACAAAACCGAAAGAAAAATGAAAATAAAATTTAATCCAATAATAGTTAAACTGAAAAACGCAAAAGAAGTAAAAATTAGAAGTGCTGAAATTTCTGATGCTGAAAATCTATTGAAAACTATTAAAAAATATATAGTTGATAGTGAATTTATTCCAAAACTTTTTGATGAAATTAAACTTACAATTCAACAAGAAGAAGACTGGATAAATTCATTTATTCAAAAAGAAAATTCATTGTTATTAATTGCCGAATATGAAAGTGAAATTATCGGAAATATTGATATTACAGGAAGTTCTAGAGTAATTATGCAACATACTGGAGTTATAGGAATGGGAATGTTAACAGAATGGAGAAATTCTGGTTTAGGAACTCAACTAATGAAACATTCTATCAATTGGGCAAAAGAAAATCCAATATTAGAACTTTTATGGCTTCAAGTTTATTGCGAAAATGAATTAGGTGTAAGTTTATATAGAAAAATGAACTTTAAAGAAAATGGAATTATAAAAAATTACTTTAAACTAAATGGAAAATACTATGATAATTTAACAATGAGTTTATCATTAAAATAAAAAAACCGAACGCACAACAGCAGTTACAAGAAATGGCAAATTATGCGGTAAATTCACGTTTACGTTTCGCAAGAAATTTAGTAGTAGCCGAAAAGTCTCGGTTACGAAGTTTGCCACTTCTTGTAGCTGCGGGACGTTAGCGGTCAGCTTAAAAGACGACAATGAAACAGATAATCTACATATTGACATTTTTAATTTTAACAGGTTGCGGACAATTAAAATCAGAACAGAATACTGTATCTGTTTCTGATACACAATTTGTGTTAAACTCTGACACGATTTCAAAAGACAACAAAATTAATGACCAACAAAAATCAGCAGAAGAAAACCAGAACGAAGGAGACGATAGAAAACAGTCTTTAAATGGATTTAAAAAAGTGACACTATATAAGTTGACCGACACCATATCTGCAGACTTTAACGGAGACGGTATTATTGACAAAGCGTTCTATAGAAAAGAAAATGGAACTTCAGGAATTATAATCAAACACGGGCAGACAAACGAAGTAATTAAAATTGGTTTCGGTAAAAGTTTCGCACATTTTACAGAGTTTGATTGGGTTGACTATTGGGGACTTGTAGAAGACAGAGAAACGAGTGAAACAACATTCACGGAAGACGGTGACGTTTTGGGAAGCAAGGAAGTAAAACTTCAAAACCATTCAATCGCTTTAGGTGCGGACGAAGTTGGTGGCGGACTGATAACATTTATAAATGGGAAATATGTGTGGATACACCAAACTTGCTGACGAGAAAAGCCGAACCGCTAACAGCCGCTTGGCAAAAAAGCGGGTTCAGTGGTTAATTGAACATTCTACCTCGTATCAACTTTTGTGCTGGCTTGAAAGTTTAGTGCATCGAAATCCGCTTCTTCGCCAAGCGCCAAAACGTTAGCTGTCATTGTAAAAAGCCGACACCGAATGAAAACCATTGACAAAAACATATCGACTTTTGGACTTTTGACAGAGCTTACAAAATCTCAAACTGACAATTTTGAGATTATAAAAACTCATTGGAAAAAGTTCAACGCTGAATTGAAAAAATATAACTTAATTCAAAACCGTGGAAATTGGGAGAAATATGGAATTACTTTTAAGAAAAACGAAAAGTATTTTTACTTGACTACAATTCCACAAAACGAAATGATTTTTCCTGAACATTTTGTAAATAAAGAAATTCCAAAAGGCGAATACGAGATTTTTACGCACAAAGGAAAAATGGAAAATATCAAGCTGACAATTCACAATATTTATAAAAATATTTTACCCAAATCAAATCTGATGATAGAACAACATTCAAAATCAGGTTTTATCCATTTTGAAAAGTATGACTATCGTTTTGGTTGGGACAAACCGAATTCTGAAATCGACATTTATTTGCCAATAAAGACGAACAAGAATGAAGAATTATAAAAAAGAGATTATTGACAAAATTTGTTACACTGAACTTGTTTATGGACGAATTGCCAAGAAATTAAATATAGAACTCTCAAAAGAAAGAATTGAAAAGCTAATTTCAACAATAATTATAGAAACTGACGAAACAAATTTTCAAAAAACAGGAAAAAATATTTACATAACAAACAATGAAAAAAACATTCGGTTGACAATAAATTCTTATACGAACAGAATAATTACAGCCGACAGATTAAACAAAATAATAACGAAAGAAAAAACAACGAACAGCTAACATCGGTTTGGCAATATGGCGGCTGAAGTGCTAAATTCAAGTTCAATTCTTCGATTGAACTTTTGTGCAAAACTGAACATTTGTGCTTCGATTTCCGCCACATCGCCAAGCCGTAAACCGTTGTGCGATATTTTGAAAATTCGAACTTAATAAAATGATTTTAGATATAAATAGCAATTCAAAATTTAATGAAAATTCAATAACCGAAAATTATTTACAAAAACAAGTTGTAAATAATTTTCACATATTATTTCCAGAATATAAAATTTTAAGCAGTGAATTTAAACTTCAAGGTGATGTTAGAAAATTCGGAATTAGTGGTAGAATTGATATTTTTGCTTTAAACATAAATGAAAATAGATTAGCTGTCTTTGAATTAAAAAAAGATAACAATAAAAACATTCTTTTCCAAGCATTAGATTACACTGATTTTATAATTGAAAATTATAATCTAATTGTTTTAAGTTCTGAAAACTTAAATCAAAATGAAAAAGATATTCTATTAAAGAATAAATTAAAACCTGAAATTATATTAATTGCGAAAAATTTTAATCATCCAACTATTCGCAGAATAGAAAATGTTGAGAATAAAATTAAACTTATTGAATATAAATCTTTCGAAAACGACTTAATTTATTTCGAAACTGTCTGTAACAAAAGTGATAATAAAATTGTATATTATAAATCTGAGGAAAATAACTCAGAAAAAATAGACTCAACTAACGTAAATCTGTTAATTAAAGAATCAATAAAATATCTTGATGAAGCATATTATACAGTGGATTCAAATGTTTTAGCAATAAATCCAACAGTTTTATATAATTCATTTAAGCAAATTGCTATAAAATTTGATTTAGCACATTTGATAAAAAAGAACTTTTTGAAATTAATAAGAGAATCCAATTACTATCTTGAAGAAAGAAAAACTATGAGATTTAAAGACTTTAATACAAGCGTTATATTAATAAAATTATAAAAAAAACATCGCACAACAAGCGTTTGGCAAGATTGCGAATTTTGTAGTAAATTCACGTTTACGTTTCGCAAGAAATTTTATCTTTGATAGAAAATAATCAGTTCCGTAGTTCGCAACCTCGCCAAGCGCCGGAACGTTGGCGGACAGCTTCAAAAAAAATCGGAAAACATAAAATATAATATTATGCCAAAGACAAAAGAAGATAGAATTAAAACTGTAATGGGTGGCGGAGGTCACGTCGTAATTCTTGGAGCTGGTGCAAGCATTGCTTCAACTTTTAGAAATGGCGAATTATATGGAAAAAAATTGCCTTCAATGGACAATTTTATTGAGATTTTAGGACTTGAAGATTTAATTAGTAATTTACCTGAAAATCTAATTGCTAAAAATTTTGAAACATTATATAGTAATCTTCATAAAGACAATCCAAAATCTGATTTAATTAAAGAAATTGAGTTTAGAATATCTGAATATTTTGGAGATATGCAATTACCAAATGAGCCTACAATTTATGATTATCTCGTTCTTTCACTTCGAGGAAAAGATCTAATTGCAACTTTTCATTGGGATCCTTTTCTTTACCAAGCTTGGATAAGAAATAGAGAATTTACAAACGATTTACCAAGACTTTCATTTCTTCACGGAAACGTTGCAATTGGATATAGTGCAGAAGACAAAAGATGTGGACCTGCTGGAATGTATATGCGGAAAGACGGTGGATATTTTGAACCAACTAAACTGTTATATCCAATTGAGCAAAAAAATTATACTGATGACGAATTCATAAATACTGAATGGGATAGATTAAAATATTGGTTAAATTCTGATTCAACTAAACTTGTAACAATTTTTGGTTATGGCGCTCCGAAATCAGACCTTGAAGCTGTCCAACTGCTAAATGAATCTTGGGGAACTGGAGAAAAAAGAAATATGGAGCAGTTTGAGATAATTGACATTCGTGATGAAGAAACTGTTAGAGAAAGTTGGGATAATTTTATTCATTCACATCATTATGATTATTCAAATAATTTTTTTGAAAGTTCACTTGCTGATAATCCAAGAAGAACAAGCGAAAGTTATTTCCAACATATTTTACCAATGACTCCGGATGAAGCATTTAGTGCAAGTAATCCTGTAAATTCTGAATTAAAAACTCTTGAAGAATTATGGGACTGGCACAGACCTTTAATAGAAGCAGAAAAAGAATACGAAAACAAGAATAAATAAAAAGCCGATCCGCCAACACACGCTACAAGCAATTTGGGTATTTGGTTTAATTTAAATATGGTTTTGTATTTGGAAGATTTGGCAAATCCGAAAATAGGGCTTAATTTAGTCCCAAACTGCGTGTAGCGCGGGAACGTTATAAGCTATTTACCCTAACACACGTACCCATTCTGTGTTCAAAGTATTCGCCTATTTTACAAGTTTTCGCCCATTCAACTAATTCTTTGTCGGAAGTATCGCATCCGTAATTTTCATTCATCCAACAATAAAGACTAAATTCAATATTATCGTCTTTAAACTCGTATTTGTGTGAATCCATACCTCCTTCGGTAGATTCAAAATATATAAAGTATTTCATAATAAAACAGCTTATAACAGTTGTTTGGCACTATTGCCGTTTTGTTTTTCAGCGGAAAATACTCTGCTGATATTAAATTTAGTTTTCATAAGTTCGTTCACGTTATCAGCAACAGATGCCAAGCAACGAAACGTTAGCGGTCATTGTAACGGACGACCTTGCAAAAAACATCAGACAACAAAATGAAAATTAAAACCCACGATATAAACGAAACAAAAATTGCCGAATTGATTTCGGAAGATACTCTTATAAACAACATTGAAGATGGACTAGACTTCTTGGGGAACTTATACTACCAAGACTTTGATAAGATTATAATTTACGACAAAAATATTACGCCTGACTTTTTCGACCTAAAAAGCGGTATTGCAGGTGAAATACTTCAAAAGTTTTCCAATTATCGTGTACGTTTAGCTATCGTTGGAGACTTCTCAAAATATACAAGCAAGAGTGTTAATGACTTCATCTATGAAAGCAACAAAGGCAAACAAATCAACTTTGTTCCTTCACAATCGGAAGCAGTAAAGATATTGACAAATAAATGAATACAGCCAATACAGAAATATCTTTTAGTTCAATTATAAATGACCAAATGGTAGAAATACCAAGTGGAGAAATTGAGTTGAGAGATGACAGAACAAAACAGAAATGGACAGTTCAAGTAAATCCGTTTTTGCTTGGAAAATTTCCAGTAACACAAGAATTGTATTTTGACATTACAAAGGAAGAACCAAGTACAATTAAAGGAAATAAATATCCTGTTGAAACTATTACTTGGAACGACGCAGTAATTTTTTGCAATAAGTTATCAATACAAACAGGACTAAATCCTTGTTATGCGGTTACAGATGAATACGAAGAAATTACTTTTGACAAAACAGCAAATGGATTTCGTTTGCCGACAGAAGCGGAATGGGAATATGCTTGTAAAGCAGGTGAAACTAAAATAAGATATGGAGAATTGAATAAAATTGCTTGGTACAAAGACAACTCGTCAATGACATCGCATATCGTTGGACAAAAAGAACCGAACTCTTGGGGACTTTATGATATGCTTGGCAACGTTTGGGAATGGTGTTCAGACATCTATGACGAAACCGTTTATGGCTCATATAGAATTTTTAGAGGTGGCGGTTGGGCAGACGAAGAACGAAGTGTAATGGCGACAACTCGAAGAAGAAGTCATCCACTAAAATTTAAAATTGACGACCTTGGATTTAGAATTGCGAGAAATAAGACAGAAAAAACAACGAACCGCTAACAAGGTATTGCCAAAAGCGGGGCTGAACGGCTTCGATTGGACATTTTTACAAAGTTCAACATTAGTTCTTCGATTGAACTTTTGTGCTAAAAATCCCCGCCTTCGGCAATACCCAAACCGTTATGCCTCATGCTAAAAAACCGACAGATGAGCGAAAGAAAAAATCGTAAATTAAACAAAGAAATAAAAGTTGAAGACGTTGAATTTGATAGCGATGAAAATTTTGCTTTTATTATTGGATACACTTCTGGTGGCGCACCCTATGGAGTGACACACGAAGAAATGAATGAAATTGAAAATGAAAAACACGAAACTGACGATACAATATAAAAGTAAAGCAAATGTCATCTGGAGAAGCACATACAATTTGGTTTCCTGAATTAAAGCAACTTTTGAAAGAGAATTGGAAGACTAATTTGACAATTCCAAAACATTTTAAACTTGTGGCCGATTTAGATAATAAACTCAACCAAATTAGAGCTGAAAGAAAAATTCACCCCCCAATGATGTGGTGTCCGAATTGCAAAAAAAGACATCGCTCAAAAGTTAGGTCTATTTCAATAACTGCAATGTATTTTGCCTTAAAAAAGTTTGATAATTGTACCGAAATTGAATTTAAGGAATTAATAAAGAATTGGAAAATATATTCCAAAGAGAAAAACCTTGACATTTACGGAAAAGAAGTGGATAAAACAAATAAAGAACAAAGCACGAAGGCATAACAGCAGTTACACAATACACAAGGCTTTAGTGGAATTATCGATTCGCATCATATTTTCGTTAAGCCGAAAATACTCTGGTTCCGAATCCTTGTGCATCGTGTAGCTGCGAAACGTTGGCAGTAAGTTTAACGCGACATCGAAGAAAACAACTTTTATTTTCGCGACATTTATCCAAAAAAAAACAGAAAAAAAATGACAGATTTACAAAGATTAGAACAAACAATCCTCGATTTAATGACAATAATTGAAAGTCTGCAAACTGATATTAAAGAACTAAAAAAGTCTAATGCTGAATTAAGTGGAAAGCTTTATTTAATAAACGATAAGTTAGACAGTCTATAATTTTATTTTCTAATCAACTGTTAAATATACAATAGCAATTATTATATGAAAATATTTCAAAAAATATTCGGAAAGAAAAAAAATACGGTTGAAAATAAAAACACATCTGTGGAAGCATTAAAATTAGTAAAAGTTGCAAATACATTAGCAGTTTCTTTTTATATGCCACTAGTTAATGAATATCCAAAACTAACATTAATAAATGACTCTGGATTACTTGAAGAATTTGATACTCTTGTAACAATTGCGTCAATTGGATTTGTAATGACACAAATTGGATATTCTTATAATATTAAAGAAACACAAGAATATATCTCTTCAATTAATAAAGAAGCTATTAGTTGGAATTCCGAGAGTTCAAAATTAATCATCGAATTCGGTAGATATATAAATGACCTAACATCAAAAAATAAAATCAAAGATTTAGATGAATTATCAGAAGCAATCGGTGCTTGGGTTTTTATTGATTTATACAGTAAAAACCCACATAACATTGAAATAAAGGAGTTTGCAAATTCAAGACACTTATTTTTTGTTTTAGGAACTATGATAACAAAAAGTTTATCGAATTATTGGATTAAATAAAAACCATCGAACTACAGCATAACAAAGTACAGAAAGGTCATAATTGAAACCAACCTTTATTAAAAAAGACGAAATAAAAAATATGAATAAATCATTTGAATTAATAAATTTAGCTACAAAAGTACATATTGGATTAACTAATTATATAAATGTGCATAATCTAATTTTCAAAGAGTCAGCAACATTTAAAAGTTTGATTAAAAACATATTTGGAAAAGGAATCAGTGGAGAAGAACTTTTAAACTATTCTGAAAATCTTCTGCCAGAATGGAATGAAATATTTGAAGAATTGGAAAAATACAAAAGAGAAGAATATTTAAACTTAAATGAAAGTGAAAAAAAATATTTCAATACATTGTTTTCTTATTCAAAATCATTAAAAGAAACCATAAATCTCCTCATAAAAAGACAAATATTTTTATATCAAAAAAGTATAAATAATTATAAAGCTATAACTTCTTATGGAAACTACGATGAACTGCATAAAGAATATGAATTGTCAATATCAAAATATAGAACAATAGGCGAAAAGTTGAATTCTGATTATCGAAATTTATTATAAATAAAAAACCTACTGCCAACCGCCATTTTGAGCTAGCTGGAATTTAGTGGAATTATCGTTCCGCATCAAGTTTTCGTTTAGCCGAAAATTGAGCGGTTACGAACTTCCAGCCATCTCAAAGTGGCATAACGTTGTGCGTCAGTTTGTTGGAACGTACAAAACCGAAAGAAAAATGAAAATAAAATTTAATCCAATAATTGTTAAACTGAAAAACGCAAAAGAAGTAAAAATTAGAAGTGCTGAAATTTCTGATGCTGAAAATCTATTGAAAACTATTAAAAAATATATAGTTGATAGTGAATTTATTCCAAAACTTTTTGATGAAATTAAACTTACAATTCAACAAGAAGAAGACTGGATAAATTCATTTATTCAAAAAGAAAATTCATTGTTATTAATTGCCGAATATGAAAGTGAAATTATCGGAAATATTGATATTACAGGAAGTTCTAGAGTAATTATGCAACATACTGGAGTTATAGGAATGGGAATGTTAACAGAATGGAGAAATTCTGGTTTAGGAACTCAACTAATGAAACATTCTATCAATTGGGCAAAAGAAAATCCAATATTAGAACTTTTATGGCTTCAAGTTTATTGCGAAAATGAATTAGGTGTAAGTTTATATAGAAAAATGAACTTTAAAGAAAATGGAATTATAAAAAATTACTTTAAACTAAATGGAAAATACTATGATAATTTAACAATGAGTTTATCATTAAAATAAAAAAACCGAACGCACAACAGCAGTTACAAGAAATGGCAAATTATGCGGTAAATTCACGTTTACGTTTCGCAAGAAATTTAGTAGTAGCCGAAAAGTCTCGGTTACGAAGTTTGCCACTCCTTGTAGCTGCGGGACGTTAGCGGTCAGCTAAAAAAAATGACCTGACGAATTCAAATTGACACGATATGACAGACAATAAACGAACACTTGAAGAACAAAAAGAAGAATTTAAACGAAAGAAACTTTTAGCATCTCCGATTGCTGGATTAATTGCGTGGTTAATTGTTGCTATTTCAGGATTTTTTTTTCCTGACAATATTACTGTTTGGGTTTTGTTTATAGCAACAGGCTCGATTGTCTACTTAGCTATGGGAATTTCAAAGTTGACTGGTGAAGACTATCTTGACAAAAGCAAGCCTAAAAATACTTTTGACACTCTTTTTTTTCTTACAGTTGCCCAAGCGATTTTAGTGTATTCAATCGCAATACCATTTTTTATTGAAGACTATACATCTCTTCCATTAACGGTTGGAATTTTGACAGGGCTAATGTGGGTTCCATTGACTTGGATTATTGACCATTGGGTTGGACTATTTCATTCAATTTTGAGGACAATTTTAATTTTAGTTCTTTGGTATTTATTTCCTTCTGACAGATTTATAACAATTCCAATAGCTATTGTTATAGTATATATCCTATCAATTATAATTTTGAAAAACAGAAAATTTAAACTATAAAATAAAAGCCGAACCGCTAACAGCAGTTTGGCAAAATGGCGGGTTCAGTGCTAAATTGAACATTCGGATTTCTAATAAACATTAGTGCTAAATTGAAAGTAAGTGCTGTAAAATCCGCCACTTCGCCAAGCTGCGAAACGTTGGCGGTCAGTTTAGCCGAAAATGACGTCTTCACATAATCTGAAAAGAATTTTGTAGTTTCATTTTAAACGCTAAATAATTACTAGAATAAAAAATAAATCATATTAATTTAAACAGAAAATTAAAAATATGTCTGAAAATATTGGAAAAATAATCGAAGATGCAATTAAGAAAGCAATGAAAGATAGAGGCGAAGTAAATGTACTAATTGCAGGTAAAACTGGCGTTGGAAAATCAACTCTAATTAATGCTGTTTTTCAAGGGAATTTTGCAACAACTGGGCAAGGTAAACCAGTGACTCAAGAGACCAGAGAAATAAAAAAAGATGGAATACCTTTAACTTTATACGATACTAGAGGTTTAGAACTTCAAAAATTTGATGAAACATTTAAAGAGCTTGAAAGTTTTGTAACTCAAAAAAACAATGATTCTGACCCAATGAAACATATACATATGGCTTGGATATGTATTGATGAAAGCTCTAGAAGAGTTGAGGATGCAGAAATTGAACTTTGTAAAATTCTTTCAAAACATATGCCTGTTATTGTAATTATAACAAAAGCATCTGCTGATAAAGGTTTTAGATTGGAAGTCCAAAATCTTTTGAAGTCTGCCAAAAATGTTATTCGTGTCAATTCTTTAGCCCAAACTTTAGATGATGGTCATATTATTAAACCTACGGGTTTAAATGAACTTGTGGAATTAGCAATGGAAATAGTTCCCGAAGGACAAAAAAATGCTTTTGTAGCTGCGCAAAGAGTAAGTATAACTCAGAAAAAAAACAAATCTCACGCTATTGTCGTTGCGGCGGCTTCTGCTGCTGCTGGCGCAGGAGCAGTTCCAATACCATTTTCAGACGCTGCACTTTTAGTTCCAATTCAAGTCGGAATGTTAGCAGGAATAACTGCTGTTTTTGGTTTTGATTTAAACAAATCCTTTTTATCCACATTAGTTTCTTCCACAATTACGGGAGCAGGTGCAACTTTAATTGGAAAAACAATAGTTTCAAATTTATTGAAAATGTTTCCTGGAGCAGGCAGCATTGCGGGTGGCGCTATTGCCGCTGCAACAGCTTCAGCACTTACTGTGGCTTTTGGAGAAGCATATATTTCAACCTTATCTTACTTACTAAAGGATAAAGACATAACTGAAATTAGTCAAGATGATATTTTAGCAGAGTTAAAAAAAAGATATGAAAAATAAAAGTATATCAAAAGTGCGTTTATTAAATAAATTATAAATCACAAAAAACCGAACCGCCAACAGCAGTTTGGCAATATGGCGGGTTTTGGGCTTAATTTAAAGTTGGTTTTGTACTTGCAAAGTCCGTGTTTAACCGAAACTTTAGGCTTCCTTAATCCGCCACATCGCCAAGCTGCGGGACGTTATAGCCAATGGTAAAGAAGACCGAATTGCAACACAAAAACTAACAAGTAATGACATTAAAAGAAGCCGTATTAAAAAGTTTAGAAGATATTAACGACATAACCAATTATTTAGCGGTTCTAAATCATATTGTTGACAAAAACTATTATGACTTTGGTGTTGCAAAAACACCAGGCTCAACAATTTCAGCAATTCTTGGAGATTTCATACGCAATGGCGACACTAGAGTAAAACGGATTAAACAAGATGGCGGAACATATTCCTACTACTTGACAAAAAACGAACAAAATATTGGTATTGAAATTTTGAGTGGAGACATCGAAACTCAAATATTAAAACCTACCAAAATAAACAAGTCAAAGACCTATGACGAAAGAGACTTACACAAACTTTTAAGTAGTTATTTAAAGAATACAGATACTTACTCAAAAACTATTTTTCACGAACAATCAAACGGAAAAGATAATAATCAAATTTGGACACATCCCGATATGGTTGGAATTAAGTTCTTGAATTTGCAGACAAAAGTCAGTCAAAATTTTTTAAAGTCGATAAATCGTGTTGATACTTTTAAAATAAGCTCATACGAGTTAAAAAGAGAAATAAACAGTGACAGCGAACTTAAAAAAGCATTTTTCCAAGCAGTTTCAAATTCAAGTTGGGCGAATTATGGTTATTTAGTAGCATTTGAATTTAGTGATAGTTTAAACGAAGAAATGGCTAGACTTAGTCAATCGTTTGGAATTGGGATCATTGAACTTAACGCAAATCCGTATCAAAGTAAAGTCCTTTATCCTTCAGTATTTCGTGATTTAGATTTTAAAACTATTGACAAACTTTGCAAAATGAATAAAGAGTTTGAAAAGTTTATTGAACAGACAGAGAAATTAATGACAGCCAGTGAAAAATATATTTCAGGTGCAGAAAAAGAACTTAACGAGTTTTGCGACGGTTACTTTGCTAACGACACCGAAGTAGAAACTTATTGTAAAGAAAAGCACATACCGACAAACGAAGAGTAACAAGAACCACTGGCTATAACAGCTAGTAAGCAATAGTCGGGAATTAGGCTTAATGGGAAAATGGTTTTGTATTTGGGAAATTAGTGATAATCCGAAAATAATAGCTTTATTTAGCCCGACCATCGCCTACTAGCGGGACGTTGGCAGACAGCTGTGCGCAGACGAAAAAAGTGAAGATCGTTTAAACAAATAAAATATTTAAAAGATGATTAACGAAAATGAAATTTACCAAATAAACAAAGTTACACCTAAACTCGCTAAATGGTTTAGGAATGAAAATATGATTTGCTCTCAGATTTTAATAAACTATCTGAGTTTAGCAGAAAATAATAATTCTGTGGAATACGATATACTTGCAGAAAAATGTAAAAATATAAGAACTTTTAAATCAAACTTTGAACAAATGAAAAATTTTGGAGAAAAGAATCACGGAAAAGTATTTGATATTTTGGGCTCAGTAATAAAATTATGGAAACCAGTAGAAAATGATATTTATCGTGAATATGAAAAATTCAAAAAATATAAATCACGCGATTAACAAAAAGAATAAAATATTTGGCTTTTCTCAGACGAAAAACCAAATATAAAAAGAAACTTATAAGAGGAATTTTCTTTTTTTTTTATTTTTAAATTTAAAAAGTTGTTTAATAAAATAAACAGCAAAAATGAATTGCCAATTCGAAAAGATAATTGAAATAAAGTGGAATGCACAAACGAAATAAATAAACAGCCGATCTGCCAACAGCCACTACAACGGATTTGGGCATAAGGATTAATGGAAAGATGGTTTTGTATTTGGGATGATTTGGCAAATCCGAAAATAGAGCTTAATTTAGTCCCAAACCCGCTGTAGTGCCAGAACGTTATGCCTCATGCTAAAAAACCGACAGATGAGCGAAAGAAAAAATCGTAAATTAAACAAAGAAATAAAAGTTGAAGACGTTGAATTTGATAGCGATGAAAATTTTGCTTTTATTATTGGATACACTTCTGGTGGCGCACCCTATGGAGTGACACACGAAGAAATGAATGAAATTGAAAATGAAAAACACGAAACTGACGATACAATATAAAAGTAAAGCAAATGTCATCTGGAGAAGCACATACAATTTGGTTTCCTGAATTAAAGCAACTTTTGAAAGAGAATTGGAAGACTAATTTGACAATTCCAAAACATTTTAAACTTGTGGCCGATTTAGATAATAAACTCAACCAAATTAGAGCTGAAAGAAAAATTCACCCCCCAATGATGTGGTGTCCGAATTGCAAAAAAAGACATCGCTCAAAAGTTAGGTCTATTTCAATAACTGCAATGTATTTTGCCTTAAAAAAGTTTGATAATTGTACCGAAATTGAATTTAAGGAATTAATAAAGAATTGGAAAATATATTCCAAAGAGAAAAACCTTGACATTTACGGAAAAGAAGTGGATAAAACAAATAAAGAACAAAGCACGAAGGCATAACAGCAGTTACACAATACACAAGGCTTTAGTGGAATTATCGATTCGCATCATATTTTCGTTAAGCCGAAAATACTCTGGTTCCGAATCCTTGTGCATCGTGTAGCTGCGAAACGTTACCTGCAATCTCACCAAAATAGCGTTTATGAAAGAAGTTTTTAGAATACTTATAATTTTTTCTTTCCTTATTTCCTGCTTTTCAAGTTCCAAAATTGAGAATGGAAATCATACCGAAATAGTTGACAACTTAAATATCAATTTTACCGTAAAGGGAAAAGGACCAATTATGCTTATCGGACACCCAAGTTCGGGAAAAATTGGCTACGAAATGACTTTAAAACCACTTGAGGAAAAATTTACAATGGTTTATTACGATTCTCGTGGAACAGGAAAATCTGAGGTACCAAAAAAACTTGAAGATTATACCGCTGAAAATTCCGTAAAAGAAATTGAGTTATTGAGGAAAAAACTTGGCGCAAAAAAAATTTGGCTTTTTGGACATTCAGACCAAAGTGCAATTGCTTTGCAATACGCTGTTGAATTTCCAAAAAATGTTTCAGGAATAATTTTATCGGGAACAAGTTATGTTGGAAGCCAAAATGAATCAATTGAAAGACGGAAACTTTCTGAAAACAAAAGAATCAAAGAATCCAAATGGTTTGCAAAAGTTATTGACGATTGGGATTATATGGTTGCAAACAATACAACTTTTGACAAAAATGGAAATGATATTTCTACTGCAAGAACAAAATGGTGGACTTACAATGAAGAAACTGCTCAAAAAGTTATCGCAATTGTTAAAGAAGTTACAAAGGCGGGAAGAAGAAAACCGATAGCAGACAATTATTATCAGGAAACGCCCGAAGAACGCCACAAATATTTACAAATTCAAAAGAAATTTAAAGATTTAAAAACAAAAATTTTAATTATTAACGGGAAATATGACACAAATAACTTGCCTGAATTTGCAACAGAATTGCATCTTCGTTTACCAAATTCTAAATTGGTAATTGTTGATAAAGCAGGACATTTTCCTTGGATTGAACAAAGAGAACAAACTTTTAACGAACTAAATAAATGGCTTCGGGAATAAAGAGACAGCAGGTAACATTGTATTTGCAAAAGGCGGGGTTGAATATATAAAATCACCGCTGGTTTTCTTTAGCCGCAGCTGCTTTTCATATTGTTTTTTTCTTAATTTTAACAATCTGAAAAAGCATCTGCTCCGGTTGGTCGAAATTGAACTTTCAGTTAAATTTAGCCCGCCCTTCGCAAATACTTTTTCCGTTAGTAGCCAGTTACTTCCAAAAATACGCGAAAAGAAAGAAATAATTAGAAATTGACAGTTAATAATTGATATTAAAAAGCTGAAAAAAGTTTAAATTACAAATTAAAAATATAACATTAACGCAAAAAAATAGAGCCGAAAGTGGAAAACACAATAACAAATACTCAAATGGATAACAAAACAAAATTTGCTATCCTTCCAATCATCATTTGTTCGTTTCTGACAATATCAGCATTGGGATTATTATATTTAACTATAAATTCGTCTAAAGCAGGAATTGTTATTCCTATACTTTATTTGATATTCGTAATTTATTTTTGGTTAACTGAATTCAGAACTAGAGCTCATAACATAGAAATCCAAAATGAAAAGATTATAGTAAGGGAATATTTTGGACTTGGAAAAAATAAAGTTTTTAAGTTAAAGGATTTAGAAGGGTTTAATGTCTCAATTCAACCAAGTAAATCTGGTACTTATGAATATATTTTTATACTTAGTAAAGGCAAAAGAATTGCTTCAATTTCAGAATTTTACCATAGAAATTATACGACTATGAAATCTGAAATTGAGAAAAAAATTAAATATTTGGGACAAACCGAATACAAATTCAAATACGAATACAAAGAGATGTTTAAATAAAAACAACTACTACCAACAGCTAGGGATTCGTTGGGTGCGAAGCACCAACAATGAAGCACGTGTTGAACGGAACCGGTCACTGGCAGGAACTATGGAATTATCGCAAAATTAATTGAGGAATATTTAGAGGATTTAGTATCCTCTTTTTTTTTGGAGTATTTTTTCAGTTGGTTTTAATCTGTTTTACGTCACAATAGAACATAAGTTCCCTTACCCATAAAATTAACTTTCACAGGAAGTAGCACTTTGGCTACCGCCAAGATACCAAGCAGGCGGACCACGCTGGTCAAAAACCGCTATTCGGTGTAAATTCCCAGTTTTACAACACGGACATTTGGGTAAAAAGGGCTTTTTTTCTACTTTTTCCAATGTTTTAACCTTGAGTTTCTCCTGCAAAAGTTTCAACTTTTGGCGCTTCCAGCTGCTACTCAAAAAGCCATAATGACGGATTTTTACAAAACGTTTGGGCAAAACATGCAATGAAAACCGCCTGATAAATTCCCCGTGAGTGAGCGTCATTTGCTTCTTTGCTCCCGCTACCCGATAATCCTTGTAATCAAAAGTGACGTTTTGATTGTCAATATTTTTTATTCGATGGTTGCTAATGGCGATTTTATGGGTGTATCTTCCTAAATATTCTACCACAGTCTTTGGACTTCCAAAAGGCTTCTTTGCAAAAACTACCCAAGGTTTTCTCCATAATTCTTGACGTATTTGTTCGTATTTAATCGGCTCTTTTGCTTTGAGTTTTTCGCAATATTTCGCCTTAAAAACTTTTGATAAAGCTTTTACTGGAAACAAGAATTTACCATCCATTCTGCTATTTTGCCATTTCCCTTCTTTATTCACTCCTCCACCAGGAACAATACAATGCAAGTGCGGATGCAAACTCAATTGCTGTCCCCAAGTGTGCAAAACGGCTATCATTCCAGTCTGTATATCCTTGGTTTTACCAAATTGTCCTAGCGTTTCCCAAGTCGCTTCAAACAAAATGTCATAAACCATTTTGGGCTGATGAATTGCTAAAGAATTAATACTATCTGGCAAGGTAAAAACCACATGAAAATAAGGTACTGGCAAAAGCTCAGTGGCTCTTGCCTGAATCCAATCTTCTCGCTTGTTACCCTGACACTTTGGGCAATGCCGATTGCGGCAACTGTTGTAACTGATCCTGATTTTTCCGCAACCATCACAGGCATCAATATGGCCACCTAGTTCTGATGTTCTACAGCGTTTTAGGGCAGATAAAGTTCGGAGTTGCCAAGTGTTTAATCCTAAAGTTTCAATTCTTGTTCCAAGCTTTCTCAGCACATCGGCTACTTCAAACCTGGGCTGCATTGAGCAAAAAGAGTATCAAGCGGACTAAATTTTTGTTGGCTCTCTAATTGAGCAATCTGCAAATATTCTATGGTTGTTTCTATATTTTGATGTCCCAAAAGATCTTTGAGCGTCATAATATCCATACCGTCTTCAAGCAAATGTGTGGCGTAGGAATGGCGTAGTGTGTGTACATGAACTTCTTTGATAATCCCAACGGCTTTGGCGACTTGTTTTACCGCCCATTGTACGCCGCGCTGGCTGTATCGATTGTCAAAATCGCCTCCAGATCGTTCTATCGGCTGACCATTAAAAAGATACTCTTTGGGTTTTTCGGCTTCAATATATTTCTTCAATCCTCGTATCAAATGAACCGAAAGGGGTACATAACGGTCTTTCTTTCCCTTACCTTGTACTACTTTGAGTTGTTTTCTATCAAAATCTAAATCTTGCAATCGTACACTACGAGCCTCCATACAGCGAAGTCCACAGCCATAAAGCAAACCAATCAGGATTTTATGTTTCAGTAGTTTGGCCCCTTGAAGCATCGCCCAAACTTCAGCTTTACTGAGTACTACAGGAAGTTTTTTCTCGTGTTTTATAGAAGGTAAACGTAAGTATTCATAAGCTAACCCCTCCGATTTTAGCAAAAATCGAAGACCGTAAACAGTGTGTTTAAAATAGGTTTGTGAAGGGGTTTTCGACTTTTTTTGTAGATAAAAAAGGTAGTCATGTATTTGCTCAGGGTCCAATTCGGTGGGAATCTTCCCAAAATACAAAGCAAGAGAAGCTACATGGAGCGAATAATTTCTAAAAGTACTTGGGCTTCGTCCTAAAACCGAAATGGTGCGCTCAAATCGATCTATTAGTTCCGCAAAACCTGGAACTTCTCGTTTGGCTTGGTTGAGAATATTGTTTTCTCTTAAGGCATCAGGATGCTTTTTTTTGTAGTCATAATAATAGATTTTAGTTATCTTTGAAAAGTACTACTTTTTCGGTTTCGCGCTACCGAAGGTTTAGTTCAACAAGGGTTTTGCAAAATGGCGGGGTAACGGCTAAGTTGAAAGTTTGTGCTTCGTAATCCGCAAAAGCCAATTTTATTGGCTTTTTTTCATAATTTAGCAAATAGAAATTGGCTTTTGCTATGTATCGTCTAAATCGAAACTTTCCGCTTCGATTTCCCGCCACTTCGCAAAGCCCCGAAACGTTAGTAGCTATTTAACCCGAAAACATGAGAAAAATAATAACTTTAATAGTAATTTTATTTTGGGTTAATTCTAACTCACAAACAAACTATAATCCAATTTCTATCTCAAAAACATTCTCAGAAAATGGAAAATATTATATTGAATCAACTCCATTTGATGATTTTTATCCAAGTTTAAGAGGTAAATCTTTAATATTCAAAAATAATAAATTAAAATATAAAATTGAAAGACCATTCGTAATGCTTGGTAGTTCAAGTTATTTAGCAATAAGTAATGATGGTAAATATGTTATTTATATTATGTCGGAAAATTCAAATTCAAAAGAAGTTGAATTGAGAAATGTTACTATTTATAAAAAAGGAAAGTTAATAAAAACTTTTACAATTGAAGAATTTAGCAATTGCAATCCTGAAAATGAAACTTGTAACCTTATCTATGATAATTTTGACAATATAATTGATTATAATAAAAGTAAATTTAATGACACAAAAAATACAATCATATATAAAGATGATATAACTCAGGAAGAATTATTCTTGTCCAAGAATCCAGTTTTCATATTAAATGACACCATTTACTCAACAAACTCAAATAGAATTACAACAATTTTCGATTTAGTTCATCAAAAAATTATTAAAAAAATTGAATTCAGTAAAGTTTATCCAAAACTTAATTTGAGCAACTATAAAATAAAATTTGAACAAAAACAATTTCCTACTCCTCAAAATAATGATACCTATTTTCCAAATTTGAAGAATGGTAAAAAAACAGCAATTGCATTAGCTGAAATGCTTGGAATGAAAGCATTGTATGTAAACGATAGTGACGATGGAAAATATCATTATTTTACAATTGACATAAATGGTTTTGTTGACCAAAACGGAAAATTAGAAATACTAAATTTAAAAGTAGACAAAAAACTTCCATATGATAAAGTTAAAAGTTTCTTTGAAGAACAAACTTACGATGTAAGCTTTTTACCGAAGGAATTTGATAAATTCTTTTATCATTATTTCTTTTGGAGATTCAGAAATGCTGATAATCAAATTGCAATACTAGACACCAAAGAGTATGAATTAGAACAATTAAAAGTAGAAGAAAATAGAAAATATGCTGATACTATAGATAATTTTTACATTCCAAAAAACTTAAAAGAATGTTTTATTCAGTTAGATAAAACATTGAACAATAAAAGTAAAAAACAGCTTAAAGAATCAACAGACTTATTTATGTTCAATTCTCACGGTGGTGGTTTAGGAATGTGGATTAGAAATAATTGGGGAATAAATGGTGGTTCAAGATTATTAATTTATTTCAATGAAAGAGGAATAACTGACAGAGATTATATTTCAGGAATAATAATTTATGAATATGTGAAATGGCTGAAAGAAGAAATTAATGCAGCAGAAAATTGGGAAAATGATAATCCAATAAAAAAATAAACAGCCACTAACAGCTAGGGATTCGTTGGGTGCGAAGCACCAACAATGAAGCACGTGTTGAACGGAACCGGTCACTGGCAGGAACTATGGAATTATCGCAAAATTAATTGAGGAATATTTAGAGGATTTAGTATCCTCTTTTTTTTTGGAGTATTTTTTCAGTTGGTTTTAATCTGTTTTACGTCACAATAGAACATAAGTTCCCTTACCCATAAAATTAACTTTCACAGGAAGTAGCACTTTGGCTACCGCCAAGATACCAAGCAGGCGGACCACGCTGGTCAAAAACCGCTATTCGGTGTAAATTCCCAGTTTTACAACACGGACATTTGGGTAAAAAGGGCTTTTTTTCTACTTTTTCCAATGTTTTAACCTTGAGTTTCTCCTGCAAAAGTTTCAACTTTTGGCGCTTCCAGCTGCTACTCAAAAAGCCATAATGACGGATTTTTACAAAACGTTTGGGCAAAACATGCAATGAAAACCGCCTGATAAATTCCCCGTGAGTGAGCGTCATTTGCTTCTTTGCTCCCGCTACCCGATAATCCTTGTAATCAAAAGTGACGTTTTGATTGTCGATATTTTTTATTCGATGGTTGCTAATGGCGATTTTATGGGTGTATCTTCCTAAATATTCTACCACAGTCTTTGGACTTCCAAAAGGCTTCTTTGCAAAAACTACCCAAGGTTTTCTCCATAATTCTTGACGTATTTGTTCGTATTTAATCGGCTCTTTTGCTTTGAGTTTTTCGCAATATTTCGCCTTAAAAACTTTTGATAAAGCTTTTACTGGAAACAAGAATTTACCATCCATTCTGCTATTTTGCCATTTCCCTTCTTTATTCACTCCTCCACCAGGAACAATACAATGCAAGTGCGGATGCAAACTCAATTGCTGTCCCCAAGTGTGCAAAACGGCTATCATTCCAGTCTGTATATCCTTGGTTTTACCAAATTGTCCTAGCGTTTCCCAAGTCGCTTCAAACAAAATGTCATAAACCATTTTGGGCTGATGAATTGCTAAAGAATTAATACTATCTGGCAAGGTAAAAACCACATGAAAATAAGGTACTGGCAAAAGCTCAGTGGCTCTTGCCTGAATCCAATCTTCTCGCTTGTTACCCTGACACTTTGGGCAATGCCGATTGCGGCAACTGTTGTAACTGATCCTGATTTTTCCGCAACCATCACAGGCATCAATATGGCCACCTAGTTCTGATGTTCTACAGCGTTTTAGGGCAGATAAAGTTCGGAGTTGCCAAGTGTTTAATCCTAAAGTTTCAATTCTTGTTCCAAGCTTTCTCAGCACATCGGCTACTTCAAACCTGGGCTGCATTGAGCAAAAAGAGTATCAAGCGGACTAAATTTTTGTTGGCTCTCTAATTGAGCAATCTGCAAATATTCTATGGTTGTTTCTATATTTTGATGTCCCAAAAGATCTTTGAGCGTTATGATATCCATACCGTCTTCAAGCAAATGTGTGGCGTAGGAATGGCGTAGTGTGTGTACATGAACTTCTTTGATAATCCCAACGGCTTTGGCGACTTGTTTTACCGCCCATTGTACGCCGCGCTGGCTGTATCGATTGTCAAAATCGCCTCCAGATCGTTCTATCGGCTGACCATTAAAAAGATACTCTTTGGGTTTTTCGGCTTCAATATATTTCTTCAATCCTCGGATTAAATGAACCGAAAGGGGTACATAACGGTCTTTCTTTCCCTTACCTTGTACTACTTTGAGTTGTTTTCTATCAAAATCTAAATCTTGTAAACGCACCGAACGTGCTTCCATACAACGAAGTCCACAGCCGTAAAGCAAACCGATAAGGATTTTGTGCTTGAGCAATTTAGCCCCTTGAAGCATCGCCCAAACTTCAGCTTTACTGAGTACTACAGGAAGTTTTTTCTCGTGTTTTATAGAAGGTAAACGTAAGTATTCATAAGCTAACCCCTCCGATTTTAGCAAAAATCGAAGACCGTAAACAGTGTGTTTAAAATAGGTTTGTGAAGGGGTTTTCGACTTTTTTTGTAGATAAAAAAGGTAGTCATGTATTTGCTCAGGGTCCAATTCGGTGGGAATCTTCCCAAAATACAAAGCAAGAGAAGCTACATGGAGCGAATAATTTCTAAAAGTACTTGGGCTTCGTCCTAAAACCGAAATGGTGCGCTCAAATCGATCTATTAGTTCCTCAAAACCCGGAACTTCTCGCCTGGCTTGGTTGAGAATATTGTTTTCTCTTAAGGCATCAGGATGCTTTTTTTTGTAGTCATAAGAATAGATTTTAGTTATCTTTGAAAAGTACTACTTTTTCGGTTTCGCGCTACCGAAGGTTTAGTTCAACACACGCTACAACGGATTTGGGCAATAGGCTTAATTTAAAAATGGTCTTGTATTTGGGAATATTTGGCAAATCCGAAGATAAGGCTTAATTTAGTCCCAAACCCGCTGTAGCACCAGAATGTTAGTGGCAACCTTCAAAGAACCTAACAGAAAATGACAAATATCCAAATCCAGAAAATAAGCTTGACAGAAATTGTCCAACTACAGAAAATTAGCAGACAGACTTTTAAAGAAACATTCTCAGAATCTAATTCCGAAGAAAACATGAAAAGCTATTTGGAAGAAGGTTTTTCAAAAGAAAAATTGACTGCAGAACTGAGCGATAAAAACTCAGAGTTTTACTTTGCAACGCTGGAAAAAGAAGTAATTGGATATTTAAAAGTTAATTGTGAAGAATCACAAACCGAACTGAAAGACAGTAAAGCTCTTGAAATCGAGAGAATTTACGTGTCAAAAGAGTTTCACGGCAAAAGCGTTGGACAATTATTGTATGATAAAGCAATCGAAATTGCAAAACAGAAAGGTTCGGAATATGTCTGGTTAGGCGTTTGGGAAGAAAATCCGAGAGCCATAAGTTTTTACAAGAAAAATGGTTTTGTAGAGTTTGACAAGCATATTTTCAAACTTGGAGAAGATGAACAAACGGATATTATGATGAAACTAAAACTAACAAACTGAAACGAAAACAAAAAGGCAGCCGTTAACAGATAAGGGTTGGGCTTGAAAAGCCAACAATGAACCCGCGGTTGAGAATCGAACCGATTACATGCCCTCAAGCACTATGGCGTTCTCGTAAAATTATTGCAGATGTTACAAGAGACAAAAATGCCTCTTTTTTTTGCAATAAAATAAAGGATGTTTTTTCTAGTGTTTTCCTTGACCTGAAGCTTCGGGATTGGGTACAATTTCCCTTACCCATAAAATTAACTTTTACAGGAATTCGTGTACTGGCTAACGCCAAGATACCAAACAGGCGGGCCTCGCTATCAGGAACGTAAGAAGGAGGAGTAATTAATCAATTATTAGCAAATTTATTTCTTAACGTTGAGTTTGACAAATGGATGGAAAAGCAACATCCCCTGATTACTTAAATGGATAATATGTGAAATAGATTTGTATAAAAAGGTATTTGTTCGATACTTAAAAACAAAGTGTAATGAAAAACCTGCATTATTTATACATTGGTTGTTGGTATATCCGTAGATTGAATTAAATTTAGTGTGATTTATTAACATGAACAGTCGTATGAAGGGACACTTTCACGTACGATGACGTGAGAACGTAGGGGTGAAATTCCCTTGCGTGACAGGATTGTGCGTAAATGTACAAGACATTCGTCGTCAATTAATTATATATTTATAGACAAAACATTTTGCAGCTTGAGTTATTATAGATTACTTTGTATTACAAAGTACTTTTAAAATTAAAAAAGTAAAATATATAGATGATTTAAAGCAGATAAAAGAAATTATGTCTCGAACTACTCAGTTCATTTCCTTAAGCTGACTTTCAGGTGTTTTGACAGGTATCATTGCTTTGACGGGAATATGGTTAGCCTTCATAACTGTTTTCAAAGACCAAGACTATTCGGTTTATAATGCAGTAACACTCCACAATGACACAGAAATCTATTTGTTGGTTATAACTACAGGTACAATCATACTTTCAGTTGGTAGTGCAATCTTTTTTATGAGGAGGAAGTCGAAAATTCAAAAGCAAATAATTTAGAATGGTCTGTCGAAACGACTTCTATTAAATTTGTTAATTCCGTTGATAACAGGTGGGGTTTTCTGCCTAATGGTATTAAATAAAGGTTTTATAGGTATTCTACCTTCACTGACTTTAACTTTCTATGGACTTTCTCTTATCAATGGGAGTAAATATACTTTCCCCGAATTAAGGTACTTAGGAATAACACACATTTTTAAAAGCACTTCCACTAATTAATATAATTAAAAGATGAAAACAATTCAAACTTTAGAAAAAAAATCCAATAAAAGGCTATTGAGTTTATTATCTGGTATAGGTATTATTTTACTAATATTTGCTGCATTACAACTAACTATAGGTACAGGTATTGATGGACAAGGGTTTAATTGGAAATTAAACGACTTTGTAATTATTGGGTTTCTTTTATTCGGCACAGCAATATTATGCGAGTTTGTGCTCCGAAAAGTTAAAACACAGAAATTAAGACTTTTAATTTGTTTATTCATTTTATTGACGTTTGTTTTAATTTGGATAGACCTAGCGGTTGGAATTTTTAATATTTCAGGTTTCTCAGGAAGTTAAATTACAAATCAAATAACTACGCACAAAAGCTAAGCTTTCTTTGTACACACAACACGAACACCCTAGCTTAGCGAACGGACGAAGTAATCAAAGCTCCTGTCCCGATTTTTAGCGGGAGAACCGGTCACTGGCAGGAACTATGGAATTATCGCAAAATTAATTGAGGAATATTTAGAGGATTTAGTATCCTCTTTTTTTTTGGAGTAGTTTTTCAGTTGGTTTTAATGTGTTTTTCCTTCACTTAAGGCCATAAGTTTCCGCTTAACCCCGCCCTTATATTTTTATCCAAGAAAATCCGGGCAAGGATTTAAGCGTTGGCCGGCGGGAGTGACCCCCGAGTTGAGTGTGCAACACGAGCGGCTGGGGTCGCGATAGGGAAACCGAAACGCAGTGAGGTTCATCGAACACCCATTACAATAAGGCATTAGTGAGATAAATGCTCCCGAAGATTTTCAGGATGCAACTATTCAGGCTTGAAATCGAAGATTATTTCATCTGTTCGCCTTTCAGGCTCGGGTCACGAAATCAAAAATTTAAATATTAACCTGAGTATTTTTTGTTTCTTTTGCATCAAGATAAAAGAAAAAATAGTTTTCTTTTATTAATAAATTCAGTAGAGTAGGAGTTGGTCTATTTTCTATACTCTCACATCTCACATCTCACATCTCACAATAAAATACATCCTGCACCATTAATAAATTCAAATTAAATTAATGAGACCTTTTGTTCAAATAGGCTGGCGGTGCCGGTGTTTGTTAGTTAGATGTTATCGGTTTTCAGTTATCCGTTATCCGTTGTCGGTTGTCGGTTCTCAGTTCTCAGTTGATTTCCGTCACTTCGAGTGATTTTATAAAATAGCGATAGCCTTTTTATAAAATTGTATCGAGAAGGCGGTTATCATTACCAATTTTACTCCCGCCCTTAAATTAAAAGTGTATAAAAACAACATTTGAAATTAAAGGGAGGACTGCCAGTGGCAGTAAGGTATCAGCGCTCCGCGAGTTGAGCCTTTTGGCGAACGGCTCGGGGCGCGGAACGGTGTTTTGAGGTAGTTTTTAAGTTTTTAATTTTCAGGCAGTTAAATCGAAGATTATTTCATCCGTTCGCCTTTCAGGCTCGGGTCATGAATACAAAAAAACAATAATAACGCATGAATATTTTTTTGTTTCCGTCACCCTGAGCGAAGTCGAAGGGTTGATCAAGGAAAAAAGAAAAAACATGATTTAACACTGAAATAATCATATTATTAACTTGTTTTTAAAAATAAACAGAGAATTTTATCATTACCAATCTTACCCCCGCCCTTAAATTAAAAACGTAAAAAAAACAACGAGAAAACGGAGTGGCAGCGCTCCGCGAGTTGAGCCTTTTGGCGAACGGCTCGGGGCGGGAACGGTGTTTTAAGGTAGTTTTTAAGTTTTTAATTTTCAGGCAGTGAAATCGAAGATTATTTCATCTGTTCGCCTTTCAGGCTCGGGTCATGAATACAAAAAAACAATAATAACGCATGAATATTTTTTTGTTTCCGTCACCCTGAGCGAAGTCGAAGGGTTCATCAAGACAAATCGAAGATTCTTCGAAGACCCCTTAAAATAAAAGCTACCTGAGATAAAAAAGAAAAAACATGATTTAACACTGAAATAATCATATTATTAACTTGTTTTTAAAAATAAACAGAGAATTTTATCATTACCAATTTTACCCCCGCCCTTAAATTAAAAACGTAAAAAAACAACGAGAAAACGGAGTGGCAGCGCTCCGCGAGTTGAGCCTTTTGGCGAACGGCTCGGGGCGCAGAACGGTGTTTTGAGGTAGTTTTTAAGTTTTTAATTTTCAGGCAGTGATTTTTTTGTTTCCGTCACCCTGAGCGAAGTCGAAGGGTTGATCAAGCAAAAAAGTAAAAACACGTTAAAAAACGATATTGTGGAAATGCGGCTTTTTATGTTAGTTTTTAAGTTTTTAATTTTCAGGTAGTGATTTTTTTGTTACTGTCACCCTGAGCAGAGACGAAGGGCTCATCAAACGAAATCGAGAACCAAAATCATGCGCACCAGCAAGATACCCTCACTCTCCATAGCAAGACCGAAAACCTTAACAGACAATACCTATTAAAATATTCATAGTAACACCACATATAAAATAAGTATTTACTTATTAAATAAATAATATTCCATAACTTTGAAAAGCACATTCTGTCTTTCGCAAATTAAAGTAGAGATACTACCACGCAAAAGCATGGATAAAGCATAGATAAAGCATGAAAACAGAACTGAAAAGAGTATGTATTTACCCAAAAGACGTTCAGAGGATCACAGGTAAAAGTTATCGATATGCACGATTACTTTTAATTACTATTAAAAAGCAGTTAAATAAACAAGAACATCAATTCGTAAGCATTGAAGAATTTTGTTTATATACAGACTTAAAATTAGAACTGGTACAGCCGCTGATTGTGGGTTAAGCATTTGAGTTAAATTACTCATAGACCTTTTCATACAATCGTACAACCAGTTCAACAACTAGTTTAGGCAACCTATTTAAATAGGCGGTTGATACGGCATCGTATACAAGGTAAGCTGTTTAGAGCTGATGCGGATATAGTCTATAGTTTATTAATACTGCACGATTTTCAGTTCACATTATTTATATTTGATTAATTCACTATTTTTGCAGGAGTTAGGAAAAGCGCTAAATTATCATATGCAATGCGCAACTGCTTATTATTGATTTTTGCTGTTGCTATTGTCATTGCTATTAATTTTAGAAAAAAAAACATAAGAGTAACATGAAAAAAAGAATACTTGTAACAGGAGCCAATGGCCAATTAGGTTCTGAACTTAGACAAATAGCTGTAATTAAAACACAATACGAATGGATTTTTACTGATTATAAGGAATTAGATTTATGTGATTTAACTCATTTAGAAGAAAAAGTAACAGAAATTAATCCTCAAATAATCATTAATTGTGCCGCACATACTGCGGTGGACAAAGCAGAAACAGAGGTAGAATTATCGGATGTGTTGAACCATCAGTCGGTAGCGATTTTAGCAAAATGGAGTCAGGCCAATAATTGTAAATTGATACATGTATCAACGGATTATGTTTTTGATGGAAATTCAGCGGTGGCTTTGACTGAAACAGCACCAACCAATCCTATAAATGTGTATGGGGTGACTAAGTTAGCTGGCGAAAAAGCGTGTGTAGAGCAAAATCCTAATGCCATTATTATCCGCACCTCATGGGTCTATTCTAGTTTTGGAAATAACTTTGTAAAAACGATGTCTCGACTAATGCAGGAAAGAGACAATCTGAATGTAGTCAGTGACCAGATTGGTAGTCCAACGTATGCAGCCGATTTAGCACAAGCCATCATGACGATCATAGAACATAAAAATTGGCAACCAGGAATATATAATTTTTCTAACGAAGGAGAAATTAGCTGGTACGAATTTGCTTTGGCAATTCAAGAAATAGGTGGTTTTGAGTGTGAAGTCGGTGGAATTCCAGCTTCTAATTATCCTACACCTGCTAAAAGACCTGCCTATTCTTTATTGGATAAAAGTAAAATAAAAGCTACTTTTGGCGTGGTTGTTCCGGAATATAAAGTGAGTTTGAGAAAGATGATGGAGTTATAGTGTTTTCGAACGATTGTAGTAGTAGACATGTTCGTCAATTTAATCAGTTCGCCGTCACTTGGAGTGTCTTTGGCTAGTAAGGATTAGAATAAAAACGGTTATCAGTAGCCAAAAATGTATCGAGAAGTTTTGCTTTCATGCCCTTCACTTCGAGTGTTTTTGGCTAGTAAGAATTTGAATGTAAACGGTTACAAGTAGCCAAAAATGTATCGAGAAGTTTTGTTTTGATACCCGTCACTTCGAGTGTTTTTGGCCAGCAGGGATTAGAATAAAAACGGTTATCAGTAGCCAAAAATGTATCGAGAAGTTTTGTTTTCATACCCGTCACTTCGAGTGTTTTTGGCCAGCAGGGATTAGAATAAAAACGGTTACAAGTAGCCAAAAATGTATCGAGAAGTAGTTCTCATTAAATAATAAAAATGAAGCAATCTTATGTTTATATATTAAAATGTTCGGACGATAGTTATTATACGGGTGTTACTAGTAATCTGTCGGCGAGGATCTTTAGGCATAATTCTGGATTTTATCCTGATTGTTATACGACCAACAAACGACCTTTAGAACTAGTTTTTTATTGTGAGTTTACAGACATTAATCTTGCAATTGCAAAGGAAAAACAGATAAAAAAATGGTCCAGAGCTAAAAAAGAAGCCTTGATTAATGAAAATTATGCGACCTTAGCTACTGTAGCTAAAAAGGAATTAGGCAAGTAAAACAAACACTATATAGGTAATAGTGTGTTAGGGTGGTATGAGTAAGAGTTTGTTTTTTTTAAAATAAAATTTATATTATCATTATCACTTTGGCTTTAGAGCCGATTGATATAATTAAAAAAAGAAATAAAAATGAAAAAAATACTAATAACAGGTGGAGCTGGTTTTATTGGTTCCCATGTCGTAAGGCGTTTTGTAAACAACTATCCACAGTATCAAATATTCAATTTGGATGCCTTAACCTATGCAGGTAACTTAGAGAATATTACTGATATTGAGGCTGCTCCAAATTATACTTTTGTAAAAGGAGATATAGTTGATGCGGCTTTTATAGAGGCACTTTTTATAGAGCATCAATTTGATGGGGTATTACATCTTGCTGCAGAGTCACACGTAGATCGCTCTATTACGGATCCATTATCATTTGTAAAGACAAATGTAATTGGTACAGTAAATTTGTTGAACGCCGCCAAAATGATTTGGAAAGATAATTCAGAAGGAAAACGTTTCTATCATATTAGCACCGATGAGGTGTATGGAAGTTTAGGTGCCGAAGGACTGTTTACAGAAACTACGGCTTACGATCCAAACTCTCCTTATTCAGCATCTAAAGCAAGTTCAGATCATTTTGTGAGAGCCTATGGTGAAACCTATGATTTCCCTTATGTGTTGACAAATTGCTCTAATAATTATGGACCATTTCACTTTCCTGAAAAATTAATTCCATTATTCATTAATAATATTATTCATAACAAACCCTTGCCAGTATATGGTGATGGAAAATATACTCGTGATTGGCTTTTTGTAGAAGATCATGCAGTCGCTATCGATTTGGTGTTCCACGAAGGAAAAAATCACGATACGTATAATATTGGTGGTTTTAACGAGTGGCAAAACATTGATTTGGTCAAATTATTGTGCAAAATCATGGATGGCAAATTAGGAAGAGCAGCAGGGACTTCAGAAAAACTGATTGCTTATGTAAAAGACCGTCCTGGGCATGATTTGCGTTATGCTATTGATGCCAGTAAGATTAATAAAGAATTGGGTTGGAAACCATCAGTTACATTCGAACAAGGTTTGGAAAGAACTGTAAACTGGTATTTGGAAAACCAGACGTGGTTGAATAATATTACTTCGGGAGCTTATGCTTCTTATTATGAAAAACAGTATTCAAATTAAAACGAATCAAAACGAATTTCACTAATGGATGTAGCCAAAAAAGCACTTTAGAAAGAAGTAAGTGGTGCTATTATTGGTGCTTGTATGAAAGTGAATCGCTCATTAGGAGCAGGATTCTTGAAGGCGGTTTATGAAGAAGCATTTCAATGAGAATTTCTCCTTCAGAAAATTCCCTTTAAGAGGCAACTAAAGTTGTCATTGTATTACTATAAGCAGCTGTTGAACAAACAATATCGGGCAGATTTTATTTGTTATGATGAAATTATAGTAGAAATAAAAGCAGTGACACAAATACCTACTGCGTTTTAGGTATAATTACAAAATTATTTAAAATGCACAAATATAGAGTTGGGAATGTTGATTAATTTTGGAACTTCTTCCTTAACTTAATAAAAGAATCATTAATTTGAAATAATTCGTAAAATTCGGATTAATTCGTAAAAATTCGTAAAAAGATGAAAGGAATTATACTAGCCGGAGGTTCCGGAACGCGCTTGCATCCATTAACGCTAGCAATGAGCAAGCAAATGATGCCGGTTTACGACAAACCCATGATTTATTATCCGTTGTCAACTTTGATGATAGCAGGAATCAACGAGATATTAATTATCTCCACTCCACATGATTTGCCTAATTTCAAAAAATTATTGGGTGATGGTTCTGCTATTGGTTGTAAATTTTCTTACGCAGAACAAGCAATTCCTAATGGATTGGCGCAAGCATTCGTTATAGGAGAAGAATTTATAGGGGATGACAGCGTCGCATTGGTTTTAGGAGATAATATTTTCTTCGGAGCAAATATGGATGAATTGTTAAAGTCTAACACACAGCCAGAAGGTGGAGTTGTTTTTGCGTACCACGTTTCAGATCCGGAACGCTATGGTGTGGTGGAGTTTGATAAAAACCTTAAAGCGCTTTCCATCGAAGAAAAGCCAGTAGAACCGAAATCTAATTATGCCGTACCTGGTTTGTATTTTTATGATAATTCAGTAGTAGAAATCGCCAAGAATATCAAACCAAGTGCTCGTGGTGAATATGAAATCACTGATGTGAATAAAGTCTATTTAGAGAAAGGAGCATTGAAAGTTGGTATTCTAAGTAGAGGGACTGCTTGGTTAGATACAGGAACTTTTAATAGTTTGATGCAAGCGGGACAGTTTGTTCAGGTAATTGAAGAACGACAAGGGTTAAAAGTAGGTTGTATTGAAGAAATTGCCTGGAGGCAAGGATTTATTACAGAAGAGCAACTCAAAACACTAGCCGAGCCTTTAAAAAAATCGGGCTATGGTGAATATCTAATGGGATTACTAAAGCATAAATTATAATAGTAAAAAAGAGTACATTCTGCTTATTTTTTGCGAGATAATGCCTATTGAGTTTTTGGTATTAGTTCGCTAAGCTAGGATTGTAGTGTCCTTTGGGTTAAGCAGAAAGCTTGTTCTAATATGTTTGTGATGATAAATGTAGAAGTAGTATAGAGTGAAAGAATGATCTTTAGCACTGTTGTAAAATGGTGAAGGAATAGTCAAAAATAATTTATAAAAACCACATAGCTATCGGTGACTATTATAATTGTTTTTTTTCACAATCTAAAAATAAGCAAACACGAACTACACTAATTTATGCTAATTAATTCGTGTCAATTGGTGTAGTTCGTGGCTAAAATGAATTTAGTTCGTTTAACAAGCAGTCATGAAAAAATAAAACGAAGACATTGGAGTTTTTTTTTTTTCTAATTAAAAATACGTTATTTTTGAGGCAGATAAAGAGCGTTAATATTAAAATAAAATACTTTGAGTACACATAAAAAATTTGATTTGGCATCCTTTAGTTCTATTTTTTTTTCAAGAGATAATCTTAAATTTAATATTCAAAATTTGCGGTACTTGCCTAGATGGGTAATTATCTCGATCGATGTTAGCGTTTTGTTATTGGCATTCTTCTTTACAATTCTAATCTTTAGAGGGACAGGATTGCAGTACATTATTACACCTCACACTATTATATTTACAACAGCTCTTTTCGTAATAAATATTTTCTTTTTTTGGCTATTCCGAACCTATTCTGGAATTATCAGACACTCTTCGTATATTGATGCCGTAAAGATTTTGTTTTCCCAAACTGGAGTGTTAGTAGTCTTTTTGTTTTTTAACTTTTTATTTGAGTATTTGTATCAGGAAAAAGTATTTTTAAACACTGCTTTTTTTATCAATATAGTACTTTCTTTCTGTGGGCTCTTTGTGTACCGCGTAATTATAAAACAAACTTTTGAACTTTATTTTTCTGAAATTGGAAGTGAAAAATTGATTAGAACCATTATTTATGGAACGGATGCCAATGCAATATCAGTAGCCAATGCACTTAAGCTTGAAACTCCAACCCGGTTTAAAATCATTGGTTTTGTAGATAAAAACAATCAAAATGCCTCAAAGAGAATGTTGGATTTACCAATCTTTGTTCAAAAGAAAAAATTGCCAACATTAATGCGTTCTGTAGGTGCTGTAGGTGTGATTATTGCAGATAGAGGTTTGTCTAAAGAGGAAGAGTTAGTCATTATTGAGCAATGCATCGAATTTAATTATAAAGTATATAACTTACCTTCAATTACGGATTGGGAAAATCAAAAAGAAATTTCTCAAAAAGTAAAAACGATACAAATCGAAGATTTACTGGAGAGAAAGCCAATTGTTCTAGATAGTAAGCTAATCTCAAAACAACTGAAAGATAAAACGATCTTGATTACCGGAGCTGCTGGATCAATTGGTAGCGAAATTGTAAGGCAAGTATTAAAATTCAATCCGAAGAAAATTATTCTTTTAGATCAAGCTGAAACTCCATTACATAGTTTGACATTAGAGACGGAGAGTTTAAATTCTGATACTGAAATAGTTAGTTTGGTGGCAGATATTAGAAATAAAGAGGCGATGAAGAGGTTCTTTAAAGTATATACACCTCAGGTTGTTTTTCACGCAGCTGCTTATAAACACGTACCATTAATGGAGGATAACCCTTCGCAAGCGATACTTACTAATATAGAAGGGACTAAGAATATAGCTGATTTATCCTGTTTTTACAAAGTCAAAAAATTTGTAATGGTTTCTACAGATAAAGCAGTTAATCCTAGTAATGTGATGGGTGCAAGTAAGAGAATTGCTGAAAAATATGTGCAGTCATTACAGTGTAAAAATAATAAGCTAAAGGATGAGTCATCTACTAAATTTATTACAACTCGTTTCGGTAATGTTTTAGGTTCGAATGGATCGGTAGTGCCTTTGTTTACAAAGCAAATTGCTGAAGGCGGACCCATTACAATCACTCATCCTGATATAATTCGCTATTTTATGACTATTCCTGAGGCTTGTCAGTTGGTTTTAGAAGCTGGCGCTATGGGTAACGGAGGTGAAATTTATATTTTTGATATGGGCAAACCAGTTAAAATTATAGACTTAGCCAGAAAAATGATTAAACTAGCTGGATTTGTTCCTGAGAAGGAAATCAAAATCAAAATAGTAGGTTTGAGACCAGGTGAAAAATTGTACGAGGAGCTGCTAAATGATTCTTCCAAAACTTTACCAACCTATCACGAGAAAATCATGATTGCTCAAGAGTTACAAGAGGAATTCGACGACTTGAATGATGAAATTATTGATCTGATACATAAAGCTAATTTTCTCGAAAGTGATGATATTGTAATGCAAATGAAGAAAATAGTACCAGAATTTAGAAGTATGAATTCCACTTTTCAATTACTGGATAAATAAAAAGTAGTAATTAATTGACACAAAAAAAAGTTCCCACGGCAATATGCTTTGGGAACTTTTTTGTTTATGGTTTAATAGGGTAATACGGTCAAAAAGAGTTGGTGATTTTCTAAATTAATCGAATTTAAAAAATTGATTGTTTACAATAGCTTCGCTAAGTGGTGCTAAGTCTTTGATTTGTACTTTTAAATCAAATGCTTTTATATGATTATTATGGTGTACATCTGAGCCTACGTAGGTGTACATTCCTTTTTGAAGTAGTTGCTCTGCTGTTTTAGTAATTCCAGCACCGTAATATCCAACAATGGATAATAAATTGAGTTGAAATAAGCATCCTGCTTTTTTTAGTTTGGCGTATTCATTAAAGTTGTTTTGATAAAAAAGATAGCGTTCAGGATGAGCTAGTACTGGAATGTAGCCTGCAACCTGTAAGTCAAAAAGTATGGAGTATAATTGTATAGGTGCATTAATATAGGACATTTCGACTAATACATAATTGTCTTTAAGCGTCAGTAGTTGTCCAGTTTCAAATAAACGGACAAACTGATCATCCATTAAATATTCGGCAGCTGCCCTAAAAGGTACGATTATCTCGTTCTTCTCTAATTGATGGATTGTTTCTGCTTTTTTTGACTGTATTTCGTCGCTTGTGTTATCCCAAACGTGCTGGATGATGTGAGGTGTTGTGATAAACTCCGAAACTCCTATTGCTTGAAGTGCTTTAGTAAGTCGTAATGTGTCTTGGAAAGTTTTGGCACCGTCATCAATTCCCGGTAAAAGGTGAGAATGAATGTCAATATGGTTATCAGGAATTAGATCCTTAAGTGTAGGTTTTGATTTAAATAGTGAAAACATGCTGCAAATTTAGAGCTTTTTTTTACGATTTTGAACTGTTTTATTCTATCAGCGATAGTTATTCAAATTATTCGATAAAAAAGCATACTGTAAGGATTTATTGAAATTTTAATATTTTAGTAAATATATAATTGTAATCATTTTTATTAGTTCTATTATGTGAATTTTTTATAATTATAGTCATAAATATGTATTATAGGTAACTTTTGTGCTAGAGTCAAAGCGCTCAAAATTCCTATTCTCACATGTTTCTTTAGTAAAATAGTGTCATTTTTGCGAGATAACTAATTCACAAATAAATTTAATATGAGGTTAAAATTCAAATGGATTTTTACGCTATTATTAGCGTTATCTATGCAGTTTTCTTTCGCGCAAGAAAAAACTGTCTCAGGTGTTGTTTCAGATGCTTCGGGTCCAATCCCAGGAGTAAATGTTTTAATTAAAGGGAGTTAGTCAGGAGTTCAAACTAACTTTGACGGTGCTTATTCAATAAAGGCAAAAACTGGTGATGTATTAGTTTTTTCTTTTATCGGAATGAATGATGCATCAGTAACGGTTGGATCTTCAAACACTTTAAATGTTAAAATGACTACAGATGCGCAACAAATGGAAGAAGTTGTTGTAATGGGGTATGTTACTAAAAGTAAAAACAGTATGACTGGGAGTTCTAAACAACTTTCAGGTGCAGTTTTAAGTGGTGTTCCTACCGTTTCAGTAGATCAAGCTTTACAAGGTAAAGTTGCAGGTTTACAAGTTTCTAGTTCTTCTGGGATTCCAGGATCGGTGCAGGATATTCGTATTAGAGGTGTAGGATCAATTTCTGCAAACAATCAACCTTTATACGTTATTGATGGCGTTCCAGTGATAAGTGGGGATTTTTCGGGAGGAAATGATAATAGAACTAATGGTAATGAAGGTACCTCTTCATCGATATCTGTTTTGGCTACTTTGAATAGTAATGACATAGAAACTATGACCGTGTTGAAAGATGCTTCAGCAACTGCTGCTTATGGTGCTAGAGGATCAAATGGTGTAATTGTTATTACAACTAAAAAAGGAAAAATTGGAAAGCCTGCATATACTATTAGCAACTCTATAGGATTTCAGAACAACGCTGTTGATGGAAGAACTCCTCTAACTGGAGATCAAAGAAAAGAATTGTATTTAGATGCAATTTTCAATAGTTATGGTACGGCAAATAGTTTTGATAGAGCTGGAGCCGAAAATTGGTTGTTAGGAACTAGTGCTGGATTAAATGCTGATGCAGCAGGTTTACAAGATTGGGATGGAGTTAGCCATAATTGGGGTGAATTATTGAAAAATAAAAATGCAACTGTGCAAAACACTAATTTTTCAGTATCTGCTGGTGATGAGAAGACTACTTTTAACGCATCTTTGGGATATAACAGAACGGAAGCGACAGTTATAGGTGGAGACTTTAAGCGTTTGACAGCAACTTTGGGAGTGACAAGAAAACTAACTGAATCACTTAAGTTTAGTACAAATAACACTTTTTCTGAAGCAAAGCAAAATGGTATTTTAGAAGGTTCAGCTACTTTTAGTAACCCAAATCTTACAAAATATTTCATGAATCCATGGGTTAATCCTTATAACGCCGATGGTTCTTATAATATTGGTGATGGTACAAATGTATCTGATATTGGATATTGGACCTCTTTGCATAATACATTTTATACGTTAGCAAATAATAAAAAAACTAATAATTTGTTAGGTCTTAGATCTAACAATGCTTTAGAATGGAAAATTTCAGATAATTTCAAGTATAAATCTGTGTTTGCAATAGATTATAATATGAATACATTTCATGACTATGCAAACAGAATTCATGGAGATGGTGCTGATGTTAATGGATCTGTTGAACAAAATATTAGAAGAAATACTAATGTTGTTGCTCAAAACTCTATTAATTACACTAAAAAAATAGGTTTACACAGTTTTGACGCTACCGCTTTGTTTGAATATCAGAAAAACAAAAATGACTTTCTAGGTGGATACGGTGAGAATATTGCTGCAGATGGATTAATTTATTTAGATGTAGTTTCAAAAAACAAATCTACTTTGGGTAATTTCTCAGATTGGTTGAATGTTTCTTATTTAGGTTTATTCAATTATTCTTATGATAACAGATACGTATTAGACGCTACTTATAGAAGAGAAGGTTCTTCTAAGTTTGCTCCGGATCATCGCTTTGGTGATTTTTGGTCAGTTGGTACGGCGTGGAATATCCACAATGAGTCATTTATGGAAGGTTCAGTTTTTAATAATTTAAAACTAAGAGCATCGTATGGTACTTCAGGAAATAGTGGTATTAATGAAAATTCATACCAAAGGTTATTAGGTTTTGACGCAAGTTATGATTCTGAACCTGCTTTTTATCCTTCAGCAATTGGAAATGAATTGTTAACATGGGAAAAAAACAACACTGCTGATGTTGGTTTAGAGTTTGGTGTAATGAACAATAGAGTTTCTGGAAGTGTGTCATACTACAACAGAAAAACATACGATCTTTTACAAAGTGTACCAGTTTCTTTGACACAAGGAGCAACATCTCAATTAATGAATGTTGGTTCTGTTTTGAATAAGGGAATTGAAGTAGATATGAATTTTGATATTATACGTGGAAATGATTTTAACTGGTCTGTTTCTGGAAATTATTCTCACAACAATAATGAAGTTGAGAAACTTGCGAAAGATACTTCAGGTAAGGATATTGAAATAACTACTGGTACTAGAATTACTAAAGTTGGTGAGTCTATCAACACTTGGAACATGCGTAAATGGGCTGGTGTAGATCCTGCAAATGGTTTGCCGTTATGGTTTGTAAATGGTGTGGATGGAGCAACAACTTCTGTTTATAATAATGCTAAAGTAGCTATGCAAGGAAAATCTTCACCTGTTTTCTCTGGTGGATTCGGGACTCATCTTGATTATAAAGGAATTTACTTTGATGTATCTTTTTACTTTGCAGGTGGACATAAAGTATATGAAGACTGGGCCTTTTATACACAAAGTACAGGGAACAACACTTTTGTTTCATTCAATGGTACAGAAAGTTTGATGGATAGATGGCAAAAACCAGGAGATATTGCTTCTGTTCCTAAAATGGAAATTGGTGCTGGAAGAAATGCATCTTCTACTTCAACAAGATTTTTATATGATGGAGATTATTTAAGAATGAAAGACTTAGTTTTAGGATATAAATTTAATAATACTATTACTGAAGCGATAAGTCTTGATGGTCTTGATATTTCTGTGAGAGGTACAAACTTATTAACTTTCGTTAAAGATGATAATATGAAATATGATCCAGAAGTTAGAGCAGATGGTTTTACTCGCTTAGTAAGTCCTCCAGTAAAATCAGTAGTTTTTGCAATTAATATAAAATTTTAAGAAAATGAAAAAAATAATATATGGTGCTTTAATTTTTTCCGGAATTTTTTTTAATTCATGTTCGGATAATGATTTAGACCCAACTTTAAGTGTAAATAAAGATGTTACAGCAATCACTAATATAGGTGATTTAAAAGGACTGCTAGCAGGTGCTTACGATAGAATAACTTCTGCAAACTATTACGGAAGAAACATGTTAATTTTTGGAGATGTAAGATCAGATAATGCATATGCTAATGGAAATTCCGGAAGGTTTTTAACTTCAGCTTCTATGGATATGACCAATTCTAATGGAGATGCAGATGCTGCTTTTTTACAAATGTATGCTGTGATTGCAAATTGTAACATTATTATTAATTCTACAATTGAAGGTGATGCAGTTGCTATTGATCATATAAAAGGGCAAGCATTAGCTTTGCGCGCATTAGTTCATTATGACTTGTTGCGTTTATTTGGTCAACAACATATTGGTGTTGGCGGTGGTGATTTGAATTCTTTAGGAATAGCTTATGTTAAGCAATTTTTGGATGTAAAAGATATGAAACCAAAAAGAAGTTCTGTTGGTGAAGTTAAAACCTTTATTTACGAGGACTTGACAAAAGCATTGTCAATGATGAATTCTTCATTAGATGGTGACAAAAAAGCGATTAGAACTGTAACTGTTAATGCAATTAAAGCGAGAGTTGCTTTGTATTTCGGTGATTGGGCTATTGCTAAAGCTGCTTCTCAGGAAGTTTTAGATAATAGTGGAGCTAGAGTTCTTCTAGCATCAGAATATGCAGATTCATTTAAAGGGAGCTTGCAAGCAAACTCTATTTTTGAGTTAGTATTTTCAGCTGATGACAACCGTAGTAATGATAGTTTATTTCAGATATATAACGATACTGCTTATGGCGATATTGTTGTTTTAGAAGATTTAGTACAACAATTTTCGCCTTTAGACGTAAGGGCAAATTTGATTACTGTAGCTGATAAATCAAGATTGAGAAATACAGGTAAGTTTATAAAGTCTGATATTAACGTAGTATTATTCCGTTTTGAGGAGATGTTATTGATCAATGCAGAAGCCTCTTTCAAACTTGACCCAACTGATGTTTCGGCTTTGACAAATTTAAATCTTGTAGCGGTAAATCGTGGTGCATTACCATATGTTACTGTTTCGGTAGCAAACATTCTTTTAGAACGTAGAAAAGAATTATGCTTTGAAGGCTTTAGATTTGACGATATCGCACGTTACAAAATGGATATGCCTGTAGTTGATGAAATCAAACAAACGTATGATGATTTAGGTGCAGCAGGAATTACTTATGGTAGTTACAGATATGCGTTCCCAATTCCGTTGAGAGAAATGAATGCAAATTCTAATACTGTTCAAAATAAAGGATACTAATTAAATAGTAAATTTAACTTTTTAGCCCTTCTGTAATAAACTACAGAAGGGTTTTTTTGTACAATAAAAAGAATGTTTTTTATTTATACGTTTTATAATTTACCTTTACACTAATTTTTATTACAGTAATAATTACCTAACTATACCTTTTCCAAATGAGGATTTTCATTTTTCTAATTTTTCTAGTATTTCCTACGCTATTGTTTTCGCAAACAAATAATAACAGCGACTCTAACTCTAATAGTAAATACCAGCGAGAATCAGACACAACTAAAAAGCAAAAAATAGCTCCTATTGACTTATATAGAGTAATCACCATTGATCGCGATACTACTTATATAGACACATCGCTCACTATAAAAAAAGAATACAGTCACAATTATTTACGAAAAGATACTTTTGGACTTTTGCCTTTTGCGAATGAAGGTCAAACGTATAATACGTTGCAATACAGCTTGACTGATTTTTCGCCTTATCCAGAATTTGGTTTCAAAGCGAAGCATTTTAATTTCATGGAGGCGAACCAAATTAGATATTATTCAGTAGCGACTCCTGTAACCGAATTGTATTTTAAAAGTACCATCAAAAAAGGACAATCTGTCGATGCTTTCATAACGCTAAATACTTCTGAAAACCTTAATTTTTCTATGGCTTACAAAGGTCTGCGTTCTGAAGGTCAATATATAAACCAGTTAGCTAGTACAGGAAATTTCAGGTTTACAACTAGTTATAATACTAAAAACAAACGCTATTTTGCTAATGCGCATTATACGTATCAAGATATTTTAAATGAAGAAAATGGCGGTATAACCACTATTCAGGATTTTGAAAGCGAAGACCCAAATTATAACAATCGGCAACGATTTGAAGTGTATTTTAATGATGCTAAGTCTTTCTTAAAGGGTAAAAGAATATTTGTAGACCATAATTTCAGAGTCAATTCTAAAAAAGGAATCAATAATCTTTACATTACCCATCAGTTTAATTACGAGAATAAGTTTTTCGAGTACAATCAAGCTACGGTTCCTTCAACAGTAGGAAATCAAACAGTGGCTCGTTTTGGGAATTCATTTCTAGACAGCGGAATTAACGATCAGACTCGTTATAACAAAATGTATAATCGTGCAGGACTTGTTTACGAGAATACGGTTTTAGGTAAATTTCTCTTTTTTGTAGATGATTTCAGGTCAAATTACTATTACAGTAGAGTCCTTGTTTTTGATAATCAAGGAACTATTCCTAGCTTTTATAGCCAGCAAATTAATAGTGCAGGTGGGCGATACGAGTATCGCCATGACAAGTGGAATGGAAAATTTTTGTACTCTAGGTCAATAACAGCGCAGTCACTTTCTAACTTAGATGCACAACTGACGTATGATTTAAATGATGAAATTCAGTTAGGATTTCAATATCAAAATATAAATAAACTACCGAATAACAATTACAATTTGTACCAAAGTAGTTATGTGCAGTACAACTGGTCTAACGATTTCAAGAACGAAAAAATTAATACCATAAAAGCAAATGCTATTTCGCCATGGGTCAATGCAGAAGTTCAGTATTCCATTTTCAACGATCACTTGTATTTCAACGATGTTTCTACTGCAGCTCAAAAGCTAGTGCTTACGCAAATTGTAGCACCATCACAGTATGATGGAACAATTAATTATTTGTCGATTAAGGCAAATAGAGAGTTTAAATTTGGAAAATTTGCTTTAGATAATACAGTGTTATATCAAAAAACGGAGCAAAATGTCGCTGTTTTAAACGTTCCGGAAATTGTAACCAGAAACAGCTTTTACTATACGACTTATATGTTCAAAAAAGCGTTGTTTTTGCAGACTGGTATCGTACTAAATTATTTTTCTAAATATTATGCTAATGACTACAATCCAGTAATTGGTGAGTTCTTTGTTCAAAATGAAAAACAGATAGGAAATCATCCAAATCTTGACTTCTTCATCAATGCAAAAATTCAACGAACCAGAATATATTTCAAAGTTGAGCATTTTAATTCTTCATTTACCGGAAATAATTTTTACGCTTCGCCAAATAATCCTTCGCGCGATTTCACCATTCGTTTTGGGTTAATTTGGAACTTCTTCAATTAATTTCAAGCTATTTTTTTGGGCGTTTTTACGTGCTAAGCGCTATATCTTTCCTTGCTTAAAGACAGCAAGCAAAGGATGCCGCTTTTATCACTAACGCAAAATCGAGCAAGCGATAATATTTGTAACAAAATAGTATCTTTGCTGAAAGATTTATAACAAATTATAGTTTTAAAAAATCACACGAAAATGCGCTACTCAGAAAATATTTTAGGTACAATAGGGAACACTCCATTAGTAAAATTAAACAAAATTACAGCCGAAATAAAGGCACTTGTGCTTGCTAAAGTGGAGACATTCAATCCCGGAAATTCTGTCAAAGATAGAATGGCCGTTAAAATGATTGAAGATGCGGAAGCCGATGGAAGATTGCTGCCTGGAGGCACTATTATTGAGGGAACTTCAGGAAATACGGGAATGGGATTAGCTCTAGTAGCTATCATAAAAGGGTATAAGTTAATTTGCGTAATCTCTGATAAGCAGTCTAAAGAGAAAATGGATATTCTACGTGCAGTAGGAGCAAAGGTAGTGGTTTGCCCAACTGATGTAGAACCAACTGATCCACGTTCTTATTATTCTGTATCTAAAAGATTAGCATCAGAAACGCCTAATTCTTGGTATGTCAATCAATATGACAATCCTTCAAATGCTATAGCGCACTATGAGCAAACAGGACCTGAAATTTGGGAACAAACCGAGGAGAAAATTACTCATTTTGTTGTAGGTGTAGGAACAGGTGGAACTATATCTGGAGTTGCTAAATATTTAAAAGAAAAAAATCCTAACATCAAAATTTGGGGAATAGATACTTACGGTTCTGTTTTCAAAAAGTATCATGAAACCGGAATTTTTGACGAAAACGAAATCTACTCTTACATAACTGAAGGAATTGGTGAGGATATTTTACCTAAAAATGTCGATTTTTCTCTTATTGATGGCTTTACAAAAGTAACAGATAAAGATGCAGCAGTTTATACACGTAAGATCGCATTAGAAGAAGGGATTTTCGTCGGTAATTCAGCAGGTGCAGCTATCAAAGGATTATTGCAATTGAAAGAGCATTTTAAACCTGAAGATGTTGTCGTAGTTTTATTCCACGATTCAGGAAGTCGTTATGTAGGTAAAATGTTTAATGATGACTGGATGCGTGAACGCGGTTTTTTAGAAGAAGAAATCACAAAAGCCGAAGATGTCATCAAAGATCATATTGACAAACCATTAATTGTAGTGCGCACCGAAGAGTTAGTTTCACATGCTATCGAGCGCATGCGCAAATATAAAATTTCGCAAATTCCTGTTATTGATGTCACTGGTTTTGTAGGCTCTGTGGATGAAGGTGATTTGTTTCAGTGGTACGTGGCTGACAAAGATGTTGCCGATAAACCAATAAAGGATGTTATGGGAGAACCCTTCCCAATAGTAAAACAAGGAACTTCAATTGAAGAGGTGTCTAAATTATTCACTAGAGATAACGCAGCGGTTTTACTGGAGTTAGAAAATGGTACCCATCATATTATTACTAAATACGATATTATTGGTTCAATAAAGTAACGCTCTTAAGTCCGTTTTGTCAAATGATGTTCGACTGATCGTAATACATTTTGTCAAAATGAGCAATCAAAAATCGTTAATCCTAAATCTAAGATCAAAATGACTTTTACTGCCATAGATTTTGAAACAGCAACGGCATTTCACCCTTGTTCCGTGGGAATTGTTACCGTGGAAAACGGAATTATTGTAGATGAGTTCGTTAGTTTGATTAAGCCGCCAAATAATTTATATTCTCCCTACACTATTCAAGTCCATGGTATTTATCCTCGAGATACTGTAAATGCTAAAAACTTTGCACAAGTATTTCCAGAAATCCAAAAAAGAATAAAAAACAGAGTAATAGTAGCGCACAATGAAAGTTTCGACCGTAATGTTTTAGCTAAATCGATGGCGCTTTATAATTTAGACTATGCTGATTTGAATATTGCTTCACGCTGGGAATGCACGGTAAAAATTTATAAAGCTAAAGGCTTAAAGCCAGCCAAATTGAGCGATTGTTGCCGAGAAATGAATATTCAACTCAATCATCATGAAGCTTTATCTGATGCTAGAGCTTGCGCCAAATTATACCTAATGAAATAATTTTTTAATATAAATACAAAATGCCCATGATGTTCGTCATAGGCATTTTACATTTTTTATATGTGTCTTAGTCGGCAATTAATACTCCAGAAACATTCCAAGAGCTAAAACTTGTGCCTTCTGGAGCTCCTTGAGGTATTTTAATTTGCATGCTGTGTTTTCCTGCTGAAAGCTTTCCTAGTTCAATATAAACTGGTGGAGTTACAGTTCCGGGACACCAGTTAGATCTGCTTAAGTCAGATGAAGAAAGTCCGTCATTGAAATTTCCCGAAGCGGGATTACTCAAGCGATACGATCCACAATCAGTACGCCAAGGAACAAAAGCGAAAATTTCTTTTCCATCTACTAGAATTGTATTTCTCTTTGGCACAAATTCATCCCCATTTCCCCAGCCACCATGACCTGTAGTAATGTATCGCAGTCTATAATTTTTATCGCTTGCCGGAACTTCAAATGTTAGTTCTAATCCTTTTTCAGTATTAAACATCGTTGCATATTGCTGCCCCGCCATTTCCATAACATTGTTTGTGTTGAATAATGGAAGTAACCATTTATCCTCCGACTTAGCTGCGTAGCCTGGATGAATTGTGATATTAAGACTAACTTTATGGCCACCGTTATCGTAATTTCCAATATTCATTCCAATCCAAACTTCTTTCTCGTCCAAAGCAGCAGTCAATTCAGATATATCTTGGCGATAATACACACTGTCTTGCCACACTTTATTTTTCAGTTCTAAGTTGTTGAAATGTTTTACCCCAAATGGAGTGAAAAAACGCATCAGTTCTAAAAGTGGAGCATAGTTTTCAGTTCGAACGACTCCTTGGTATTTTTCACCATTGCCATTTTCATAAACAGGTAATGATTTTGCTCCTTTTTGCAAACCGTCTAAAAAAGAAATCGATTGGTCTGTTGGAATTAGGAATACAGAACCAGTTCTGTCATACGCGTCTCCATTAGATTGTTCTGTGACATCTATAAAAATATTGCTTCCTTTATTTATTTTAGGAAACTTCACTTTTTTGAGGATAATTGTTCCACTAGCAAATTTCAGGATACTATCATTGCTTTTGGGGTTATCCATAAAATTAATAATTTCTTTTTCGAAAACAGGAATAGTGGTAAAACGGCTTTTCCAAAGCAAGTCTTTATAAGTCAGTTGATCTACTTTTTTTGGAAGTGGATTTGGTAAGTCAAGCAGTGCAGGAGTGTTTTTTAAGATTTCAATTTTGCTAGCAGTTGTTTTTGTATTCCCATTTCGCACCATTTCAAGTACCAGACCTAAATCTTGTCCTAGAGCAGTAGGAGCTCCTTTTAAATTTAAATCAGTAGTGAACCATAATTCAATACTGTTCGAGTTGATGGAGGTTGTCGCTTTTTTACAAGTGTAACCTAATATTTTTTTAGTTTGATCTGTAATAGTGAATTTCTGTTTTCCCAATGCCAAACTGTCCACACTAAGAATAGCGCTTTTGTTTTTGAATTCAGCCAGTTGTGAAGTAGTTTTGAATTGAAAATCCACGTAGGTTTGTTCAATTGGAAAATTAGCTTTTTTAAGAGTGATTTTCTCGGTTGTAACCAAGCTCATTTTTTTAGAAGTGAAGAGAAGTATGGGGTCTTGATTTTCAAATACTTTACCGTTATTACTTCTTAAATAAGTAACTTTTATTGATTTAATATTTTTTTGTGCTTCCGCTGTAAAGATAAGCGCGAACGCAAAGAATAAAACAAAGTGCTTTTTCATGATGGTGTATTGTTAAGTGAGCAAATATAAATAAATGAATGAGAATTTTGAGTTAGATTTTTTTCAAAGTAGCCAGAGAAAGTTCTTTTAATGTAATGAACGTGTTGGTTTTTGTTTGTTATTATTTACTATCTTAGTTTTCAGTTTGTTATTATTCTGTAAATAGTCGTACAATGAAAGAAGACTTTCTCCATTACCTTTGGAAATTCAAGAAGTTTAACACTTTAAATTTGAAAACTTCGAATGGAGAGGAGATTATAATAATTAGTGTTGGTCAATATTTAGAACTTGCAGGGCCTGATTTTTTTAATGCTCAAATCACCATTGGGAGTCAAAAGTGGGCTGGGAATGTAGAAATTCATCTTAAATCTTCAGATTGGTATGTACATCATCATGAGTGTGATTCGAGATATGAAAATGTGATTCTGCATGTAGTATGGGAAAATGATACTGCCATTTATAGAAGTGACAATAGTGAAATCCCCGTTCTAGAACTTAAAAATTATGTGGATCGTGAAACAGTGATAAATTATCAATCGTTACTATCTCCAAAATCTTGGATTTTTTGCGAAAAGCAAATTAAGGATGTAGATGACTTTATCTTGAAAAATTGGCAAGAACGTTTGTTTTTTGAACGATTAGAGCGAAAGTCACAACCTATTTTTGATTTGCTGGAGCAAACTAATCAGGATTGGGAAGCTGTTCTGTTTTTACTTTTAGCGAAGAATTTTGGTTTAAATACCAACGGTGAGATTTTCATGAAAATTGCGCATTCCATTCCCTTTCCAATTATCCGAAAAGAAAGTTTTGAAGTCGAAAATCTAGAAGCATTAATTTTTGGTGCTGCTGGTTTACTAGATTCGGAAAAAGAAGATAACTATTACAAGGATTTAAAATTTCGGTATTTCTATTTGTTGCATAAATATCAAATAGATAAAACATTTGTTGAACCAGTTCAGTTTTTTAAACATCGTCCAGATAATTTTCCAACCATTCGACTATCGCAATTAGCCAATCTTTACCATACGCATCAAAATTTATTTTCAAAAATTAGTATCGTAATCTCGTTGAACAGTATTTACGAAGTATTTCAAATCACAGCTTCTAATTATTGGCAAAACCATTATCAGTTTGATAAAGAAAGTCCGAAGAAAAAGAAAATGCTTTCTAAGTCTTTCATCGATTTGATTGTTATCAACACCATTATTCCACTGCAGTTTGCGTATGCAAAAAGCATCGGAAAAGAAGCGTCGGAAGATTTGATACTTTTGCTAAATGAAGTCACTTCAGAGAAAAATGCTATTATTGATAAATTTACTTCTTTTGGAATAAAACCTAAAAACGCTTTTGAATCCCAATCTTTGTTGCAACTTAAAAATGATTATTGTAATAAAAGTAAATGTTTAGAATGTGCCGTTGGTATAGAGCTACTGAAAAGCAGTTGAAATTTTTATTAATTAGAAAATTTGTCAATTGGTTAATTTTGTAATTTTGCCGATAACCGATAACCGATAACCGATAACCGATAACCGATAACCGATAACTGCTAAATATGTCTGCAATTATAAAACTTAAATTCTTTTTCGAAAAACATGGCTTTCATGTGTCTTCCCGATTAGCGGATACATTAGGAATGCGTGCGAGTAGCGTTAGATTGTTTTTTATTTACATCTCCTTTGTTACCGTAGGATTAGGGTTTGGAGTTTATCTAACCTTGGCGTTTTGGATTCGATTAAAAGATCTAATTCGGGCCAAACGTACTTCGGTTTTTGATTTGTAAGTTAAAATTTGTCATAAAAAAAGGATTATAAAGTATCGCTACTCTATAATCCTTTTTTGTTTTTATGGCTATAATTATTTTTCTGGATTGTTTAATTTACTGTTTTTCTTACTGTATAAGAAATAGATAGCAACTCCTAGTATCATCCAAATCGCTAGTCTCTCCCAGCTTTCAACCGGTAAGCCAGCCATTAAAACTAGGCATATAACAACACCGATGATTGGAAATAAAGGGACAAGAGGCACTCTGAAACCTCGTTCTGCATTTGGATTGGTTTTTCGCATAACAATAACACCAATACAAACAAGTGCAAAGGCAAATAAAGTACCTATGCTCACCATATGACCAAGGTCTGATACTGGAACGAAGCCTGCAAATAAACTAACAAATACCATGAAAATAAGATTTGTTTTATAAGGTGTTCTGTTTTTAGTATGTAAAGAGCTGAAAAACTTCGGTAATAGACCATCTATACTCATACTGTAGAAAACTCTACTTTGTCCCATTAACATTACTAACATTACAGAAGTGTAACCTGCTATGATGGCAATTGTAAGTGCTGAATTTAAAAATGTGTAACCTGTCTTTGCAAAAGCAGTAGTAACAGGACTTGCATCACCTTTAAAATTAAGATAATTTTCTAGACCAGTTAAAACAAAAGCAAAAAGAACATATAAAACGGTACAGATAATTAACGAGCCTAAAATACCAATTGGCATTCCTTTTTGTGGATCTTTTGCTTCTTGTGCAGCTGTAGATACGGCATCAAAACCAATAAAGGCAAAAAATACCACTCCAGCACCTCGTAAAATACCACTCCATCCATAATGTCCAAAATAATCGCTACTGAAGAAATTAAGGAAAGACATTTTTCCAGAACTTAAAAGTGCTTCTCCTTCATTAACAGGGATGAAAGGCGTGTGATTTGCGCTGTTCATAAAGCCCCATCCTAATGCAATAAATACAACTACTACGGTTACTTTTAAAATAACCAAAATGTTATTTATTAAAGCAGATTCTTTTGTGCCTCGTATTAATAGTAGAGAGAGTAAACAAATGATTAGAATAGCAGGTAAATTAATAAATCCTGGCGTGGAGTCCCATGGGCCGTGCAAGATAGACTGCGGAATATGTAATCCGTAATTCCCGAGAAATTTATCCACATATTGAGACCAACTTACGGCTACAGTTGCGGCGCCTAAAGCATATTCTAAAACTAAATCCCAACCGATTATCCAAGCTACAAACTCACCCATTGTTGCATACGAATAGGTGTATGCACTTCCTGCAACAGGAATCATCGAAGCGAATTCAGCATAACATAATCCGGCAAATGCACATCCAACGGCGGCCAATATAAAAGATAATGTAACAGCTGGGCCTGCATTGTCTGCTGCTGCAATTCCTGTTAATGAAAATAATCCAGCACCTATTATGGCACCAACGCCCAGAGCTACAAGTGATCTAGCTGATAAAGTTCTTTTTAGTCCTTTTTCATCCTCTGATGCTTCATTTAGTAAAACCGAGAGTGGTTTTGTTTTCCAAATCGACATATATTTATGGGTTTTATTGTTTTTAGTTTTCAAATGTATTCTTTTTTACAAAAAATAAAAACAATAATTTAAGATTTAAGTCATAAACTATAAATTATTATCATTTTTAGGTGTTATTTCTGTATAAATAATAGTTAGAGAGTAAGTTCGTTTTCTAGAAAATTTAACAAGATGAGTTCTAAAATCGTAATGAATCTTAATGTGAATTACTGTAATTTATTATCTGTTTGGTTTTTGATTTTCGATCTTAATTTATAGATTTTCCGTTTATAACTACTTTAGTTCTGAAATTTTTTCTTTGGAAAGTAATCGGTCTTGATTTAATTTATAAATTTAGAATTCTAATGCATTAATTAATTCCATTCGTGTCAAATGAGTTTTAAAACAATTCTTAGTTATTTTAACTTTACCAGAGAACAACGTGCTGGTATTTTCTTTTTGTTTGGGATCATCATAGCTTTGCAACTCGTTTATTTTTTTGTTGACTTTTCTGTTCCAATAAAAGAAGATCCTGAGAAGCAAAAATGGCTTTCGCTTCAATACGAAATGGATTCCTTTAAAAGTCATGATAAAAATAAGGAGCAAAAAATATATCTTTTTAATCCAAATTTTATAACAGATTATAAAGGTTATAAATTAGGAATGTCAGTTGCAGAAATTGATAGATTGTTAGAATTTCGTAAAACAAATCAATTTGTTAACTCTGCTGACGAATTTCAGAAAGTTACTAAAATTTCTGATTCATTATTGAATGTGATTTCGCCCTTGTTTAAATTCCCTGATTGGGTGAATAATAAAAAAGAGAAAAAGCAATTTGAAAAATTTCCTAGTAAGGCTTTCGCCAAAAATGAAAAAATAATACAAAAAGATATAAATCAAGCGACTAAAGAGGATTTAATAAAGATATATGGAATAGGAGAGGCTATTTCATTGAGAATTTTAAAACAAAAAGAGGTGTTAGGAGGTTTTGTTTCGATGGATCAAATGTCTGATGTTTGGGGGTTATCTCCTGAAGTGATTGAGAATTTGAATTCGCATTTCAAAATAAGTTCGCTGCCAGAATTTAAAAAAATTGACGTAAATAATGCTTCGTTAAAAGAACTTTCGCAATTTTATTATTTTAGATATGCATTAGCTAAAGAAATTATAACCTATCGAAGTATGAATGGAAATTTTAAGAACGTTGAGGATTTAACAAAAATTAAAGGATTTCCTGTTGAAAAAGCAAAAACAATTGCCTTATATTTGGACTTTAATTAGAACTTCATAATATGTTAGTTTAAGTATAATTTGCTTCAGTCGGATTCTATGTTTCCGAAGCGCTATTTTATGTGTAAATCGAAACTTATTTTAGTTCTTCAATCAATCATAATTTGAGAACGAAAGACCTTGTCTTATCTCAATAATACAATTTGTTAAAAAAAAGATAGAAGTTATATGGAATCAATTTATTTCACTGAAGAGCATCAATTATTTAGAAAAAGTCTGCAGGAATTTCTGCAAAAAGAAGTGGTGCCGCATATTGAGAAATGGGAAAAAACAGGAAAAATAGAGCGTTTTATATGGAAAAAGTTCGGAGAAATGGGTTTTTTTGGCATTCCATATCCTGAGGCTTATGGTGGGTTAAATTTAGATTTATTCTATACAGTTATTTTTCTTGAAGAGCTTCAAAAAATCAAATCATCAGGTTTTGCTGCAGCAATGTGGGCTCATGCTTACCTTGCTATGACACACTTGAATGCAGAAGGTGATGAAAAAATTAAACAAGAATATTTAGCAGCAAGTATTTCTGGGGAAAAAATAGGTGCGTTATGCATTACTGAGCCATTTGGTGGCAGTGATGTTGCAGGTATGCGCACAACTGCCGTTAAAGAAGGTGATAAATACATTATAAATGGTTCAAAGACATTTATAACAAATGGCGTTTACGCGGATTACTATGTAGTTGCTGCTAAAACAGATCCAAGTTTAGGGAATAAAGGAATAAGTATATTTTTAATTGACACAAAAACTAGCGGAATTTCTGCCACTAAGTTAGACAAGTTAGGTTGGCGCGCTTCTGATACGGCAGAAATAGCCTTCAATAATGTCGAAATTCCATTGACGAATTTGATGGGAGAAGAGAACAAAGGTTTTGCTTATATTATGCAACATTTTGCTTTAGAGCGTTTGATAATGGCTGTAAATGGCCATGCAAGAGCGGAATATGCTATTGATTATACAATTGAGTATATGTCGCAAAGAGAGGCTTTTGGAAAAACGTTAGATAAGTTTCAAGCATTAAGACATACAATTGTAGAGCATGCTACAGATGTGGAGCACTGTAAAGTGTTTAATTATGCAGCCGTGGCGCGTTTAGATAAAGGTGAGTATGTGGTTAAAGAAGCGACTATGGCTAAGTTAAAATCCACTAAAGTAGCGGATGAAACAATTTATAGTTGTTTGCAAATGCTAGGAGGTTACGGTTATATGGAAGAGTATCCTTTAGCGCGCTTACTTAGAGACAGTCGTTTAGGACCAATAGGCGGTGGAACTTCTGAAATCTTAAAAGAGATATTATCAAAAATGATCATTGATAATAAAGATTATAAGCCAGCTGTAAAATAATAGCAATTAATTTGTTTAAATAACGCAAAGAAAAGCCGATTCATCATTTTTGAATTGGCTTTTTTTTGTTGGCCTTTGTTGATGTTTTGAAATAATTTGAAATTCATGCTCTAAAATCGATAAGTTTGATTACTTTTGCACACTTAAAGAAAGGGGGTGTCTATATTATGTTAATTATACCAATTAAAGACGGAGAAAATATCGATAGAGCGTTAAAACGTTACAAAAGAAAATTTGATAAAACAGGAACTGTTCGTCAACTAAGAGCGCGTACTGCTTTTATTAAGCCTTCAGTAACCAATAGAATCAAAATTCAAAAAGCGGCTTATATCCAAAATATGAGAGATAACTTAGAGAGTTAGTCGATTCAATTAAATAAAAATACCGTTAGTCATCAAAATTTTATAACTTTGATGCTAACGGTTTTTTTTTTTTTTATGTCTACAAATCACGATGCATTTCGGAATTATCTCGAATTCGAGAAAAAATACTCCCCTCATACTTTAAAGGCTTATTGTGATGATCTTGTATCTTTTCAAACTTATAACTGTTTAAATTTCGATCAAGACAATATTGATCAAGTGGATTACAGCCAAATTAGAAGCTGGATTGTTTCGATGATCGACGATGGTGTTTCGAATGTTTCTGTTAATAGAAAAATGGCTTCCCTAAAAGCCTACTACAGATTTTTATTAAAAACCAAACAAATAGAAATTAGTCCGTTATTAAGGCATAAATCCCTTAAAGTGGCTAGAAGTATACAAATTCCTTTCTCTGAAAAAGAAATGAAAAGTGTTTTAGATCAAATGCAAATAACAGTTGGATTTGAGCAAATAAGAGATAAGCTTATTATAGATTTGCTTTATACTACCGGAATACGAAGAGCGGAACTAATTGAATTGAAATTGCAAAATATTGATTTGGCGAACAATACGATAAAAGTAGTAGGAAAGCGGAATAAAGAACGTATCCTGCCTATTTTGCCAATAATTATCAGTCAATTTTACATATATATAAAAGAAAGACAATCCCTAGTGATGCTACTGGATGGTGATTATTTTTTTCTCACAAAAAAAGGATTAAAATTGAATGAATCTTTTGTGTATCGTCTAATAAATTCTTACTTTAGTACTGTATCAGAGAAAGTAAAAAAAAGTCCTCATATATTGAGGCATACTTTTGCAACGCATTTGTTAAATAATGGAGCAGATTTAAATTCTGTAAAAGAATTATTAGGGCACTCTAGTTTGGCGTCTACTCAAGTTTACACTCATAGTAGTTTGTCAGAGCTTAAAAATGTACATAAGGATGCGCACCCACGTGGGAAAAAGTTATTTTTAGATGAGTAATAATTAAAAAAGAAAATTATGAAGGTAAGTGTTCATGCAGTTAACTTTACAGTTGACAAAAAGCTAGTAGATTTTGTTCAAGAGAGATTGGATAAATTAGAGAAATATTATGATAAGGTGGTGTCTGCAGATGTTTTTTTGAAGGTTGAAAACACAAGTGACAAAGAGAATAAGGTTGCAGAGCTAAAAATTAATGTTCCTGGTGATGATTTTCTAGTTAAAAAGCAATGTAAAACATTTGAAGAAGCGATTGAACTTGCCTCAGAATCGCTGGAGCGATTGTTAGTAAAAAGAAAAGAAAAAATAAGTTCACATATTTAATATAAAATTTTTTAAAAAAATGTTTTGATTGAGAGATAAAATCTCTACATTTGCAGTCCGTTAGAAATAGCGGACTTTTTTTATTGATATTGCCAGCGTAGCTCAGTTGGCTAGAGCAGCTGATTTGTAATCAGCAGGTCGTGGGTTCGAGTCCCTCCGCCGGCTCTAAATTTCCAATGCGATTTGGAAAAGTGTTCATGGTTTTATTGATGAAAAAAAAGGGGAGATACTCAAGCGGCCAACGAGGGCAGACTGTAAATCTGCTGTGTAAACTTCGCAGGTTCGAATCCTGCTCTCCCCACAAAGTTTTAAATAAAGATTGATCCTAAAGTTTGCTTTCGGGTAAATTTGTTTTAAAACTTTGAGTGCCGAAAATATCGGTGCATGATCAACGACCTTTTGGGAGTTAATCTAGATATGAGTGTGTGGAAAGTGTTCAATTTGTAAAAAAAATGAATGCTTAAAGCTATAGTATCATTCTCTGCCGACTTAGCTCAGGGGTAGAGTGCTTCCTTGGTAAGGAAGAGGTCACGGGTTCAATTCCCGTAGTTGGCTCAAGTAAGTAAGAAATAGAAATTAATATATAACAAGATTAAAAATTAAGTAAAATGGCAAAAGAAACCTTTAACCGTTCGAAACCACACTTAAATATTGGTACGATCGGACACGTAGATCACGGTAAAACTACTTTAACAGCAGCAATCACAAAAGTATTATCTGATGCTGGTTACTGTCAAGCAAGATCATTTGATCAAATTGATAATGCTCCTGAAGAAAAAGAAAGAGGTATTACAATTAATACATCTCACGTTGAGTATGAAACTGCTAATCGTCACTACGCTCACGTTGACTGTCCAGGTCACGCGGATTACGTAAAGAACATGGTTACAGGAGCAGCTCAAATGGATGGTGCTATTCTTGTGGTAGCTGCAACTGATGGACCTATGCCACAAACACGTGAGCATATCCTTTTAGGACGTCAGGTTGGTATTCCTAGAATGGTTGTATTCATGAATAAAGTGGATATGGTTGATGACGCTGAGTTGTTAGAGCTTGTTGAAATGGAAATTAGAGACTTATTGTCTTTCTATGAATATGATGGTGACAACTGTCCAGTTATTCAAGGTTCTGCTTTAGGTGGATTGAATAATGATCCTACATGGGTACCAAAAATTCTTGAATTGATGGCAGCTGTTGATGCTTGGATCGAAGAACCAATCAGAGATACTGAGAAGCCTTTCTTGATGCCGGTTGAAGATGTATTTACAATTACTGGTCGTGGAACTGTAGCTACAGGTCGTATCGAAACTGGTATTGCTAATACAGGAGATGCTGTTGAAATCATTGGTATGGGAGCTGAAAAATTAACTTCTACTATTACAGGAGTTGAGATGTTCCGTAAAATCCTTGATAGAGGTGAAGCAGGAGATAACGTAGGTTTATTGTTAAGAGGTGTTGATAAAGAATCTATCAAAAGAGGAATGGTTATCATTAAGCCGGGTTCAGTAAAACCACACGCTACTTTCAAAGCTGAGGTTTATATTTTGAAAAAAGAAGAAGGTGGTCGTCACACACCATTTCATAATAACTACCGTCCACAGTTTTACGTACGTACGACTGACGTAACAGGAGTTATTACTCTTCCAGAAGGAGTTGAAATGGTAATGCCAGGAGATAACTTAACTATCAATGTTGCTTTATTAAGCCCAATCGCAATGAGTGTTGGTTTACGTTTCGCTATCCGTGAAGGTGGTAGAACGGTAGGTGCTGGTCAAGTAACTGAAATTGTAGGTTAATCCTAAAAATTATATAAAGCCAGTTAATTTTCTTAACTGAAATCTAACTGGCTTTTAACATACGGGCGTAGTTCAAGGGTAGAATAGCGGTCTCCAAAACCGTTGATGGGGGTTCGAATCCCTCCGCCCGTGCAAAAAAGAAAACATAATGGCAAAAGTTGTAAATTATATATCGGAAGCATTTGAGGAATTAAAGTCAAATGTAACTTGGCCAGAATGGCCTGAGGTGCAACGTCTAACGATTGTTGTTGCTCTTTTTTCAGTATTATTCGCCTTGGCAACTTGGGGAGTTGATGAATTTTTCGCAAAAGTTTTAGCTGGATTTTTTAACTGGATAAAAGCTTAAATTTTTTGTTATGGCAGATAGTAATGTTAAAAAGTGGTACGTAGTTAGAGCGGTAAGCGGACAAGAGAATAAAGTAAAAGCATATATCGAGACTGAAATCGCAAGATTAGAAATGACTGATTATGTTTCTCAAGTTCTAGTTCCTACTGAAAAAGTCGTTACCGTAAAAGAAGGAAAAAAAATAGTCAAAGACAAGGTGTATTTTCCAGGTTATGTAATGATCGAGGCAAATCTTGTTGGAGAAATACCTCATATTATTAAGTCTATAACTAGTGTTATTGGTTTCTTAGGAGAAATTAAAGGTGGTGAACCTGTTCCTTTAAGAATGTCAGAAGTAAACAGAATGTTAGGTAAAGTTGATGAGTTAGCAGTGAATACTGATACTCGTGCAATACCTTTCAATATTGGAGAAACTATTAAGGTTATTGATGGGCCTTTTAATGGATTTAACGGTACTGTTGAAAAAATTAATGAGGAAAAGCGTAAGCTAGAAGTAATGGTTAAGATTTTTGGAAGAAAAACACCATTAGAGTTAAGTTTTATGCAAGTTGAAAAAGTATAATTTTTTGTTACATCTATAATATCCATTGTAATCGCTTCCAATGATTGCAGTGTTAAATTTTTTAAAAAATGGCTAAAGAAATTAGTAAGGTAGTTAAACTACAAGTTAAGGGAGGTGCTGCGAACCCGTCGCCACCGGTTGGACCTGCTTTAGGAGCTGCTGGTGTGAACATCATGGAGTTCTGTAAGCAATTTAATGCTAGAACTCAAGATAAAGCCGGCAAAATATGCCCAGTACAAATTACTGTGTATAAAGACAAATCATTTGATTTTGTTGTAAAAACTCCTCCAGCGGCGGTCCAGTTAATGGAAGCTGCAAAGCTAAAGTCCGGGTCTGGTGAGCCAAATCGTAAAAAAGTAGCTAGCGTTACTTGGGATGTTATCAAAGCAATTGCTGAAGATAAAATGGTAGATTTAAATGCATTCACAATCGAATCTGCTATGAGCATGATTGCTGGAACAGCTAGATCTATGGGTATAACTGTATCAGGAGAAGCTCCTTTTTAATTAAGAGAAAGACATGGCAAAATTGACAAAAAAGCAAAAAGAGGCTGCTTCAAAAATTGAAAAGAACAAACTATATTCTCTTAAAGATGCTGCGGCATTGATAAAAGTAGTTGCTTCTGCAAAATTTGATGAGTCTGTTGATATCGCAGTTCGTTTGGGTGTAGATCCAAGAAAAGCGAATCAAATGGTTAGAGGTGTAGTAACATTACCTCATGGAACTGGTAAAGACGTTAAAGTATTAGCATTAGTTACTCCAGATAAAGAAGCGGAAGCTTTAGCAGCTGGTGCAGACTTCGTTGGTCTTGACGATTACCTTCAAAAAATTAAAGACGGTTGGACAGATGTTGATGTAATCATCACTATGCCTTCTGTTATGGGTAAATTGGGTCCATTAGGTCGTATATTAGGACCTAGAGGTTTAATGCCTAACCCTAAGACAGGTACTGTAACTATGGATGTTGCAAAAGCTGTTGCAGAGGTAAAAGCTGGTAAAATCGATTTCAAAGTTGATAAAACTGGTATTGTGCATGCAGGAATTGGTAAAGTTTCTTTTGGAGCTGAACAAATCATTGACAATGCTCACGAAATTATTCAAACATTAATCAAACTTAAACCAACTGCGGCTAAAGGGACTTACATCAAAAGTATTTACCTAACTAGCACTATGAGTCCAGCGATTGCGTTGGATCCTAAAGCAGTATAATTGGTAGTTAAAAATTTTTAGTATGACTAGAGAAGAAAAATCAATCGCGATTGAAGATTTAACTGCACAGTTAGCTGGTACAAATATTATTTATGTATCTGATATTTCTGGAATGAATGCAGAGACTACTTCAAGCCTGAGAAGAGCTTGTTTTAAAGCAGGTATAAAATTAGAGGTAGTTAAGAATACTTTGCTTGCAAAAGCAATGGAAGCTTCTACTAATGAGTATGGTGATTTACCATCAGTATTGACTGGGAACAGTGCTATCTTTATTTCAGATGTTGCAAATGCACCTGGGAAAATAATTAGAGACTTCAGAAAGAAATCAGCTACCCCTATTTTAAAAGGAGCTTATATTAACGCTGAAGTGTATATTGGAGATGATCAATTAGATGCATTAGCAACTATCAAATCTAAAGAAGAGCTTATTGGCGAAATCATTGGATTACTTCAATCACCAGCTCAAAGAGTTATTTCTGCTCTTCAAAACCAATTCGCAAAAGGCGAAGAGGCGACAGAAGAAGTAGAAGCATAATTAAAATAGAGTTTTACTCTAATTTAATTTAAAAAAGCGCACAATAAATAAATTATATTTTTACAAATCATTTTAAAACGATAGAAAAAATGGCAGATTTGAAACAATTCGCAGAACAATTGGTTAACCTTACTGTAAAAGAAGTTAACGAATTAGCAACAATATTAAAAGATGAGTACGGAATCGAACCAGCTGCTGCAGCTGTAGTAGTTTCAGGTGGTGGTGAAGCTGCTGCTGAAGACGTTCAAACAGAATTTACAGTAGTATTAAAAGCAGCAGGTGCTTCTAAATTAGCTGTTGTTAAATTGGTAAAAGAACTTACAGGTTTAGGTTTGAAAGAAGCTAAAGATGTAGTTGATAGCGCTCCAAGTAACGTTAAAGAAGGTGTTACTAAAGAAGAGGCTGAAGGTCTTAAAAAATCTCTAGAAGAAGCAGGAGCTGAGGTTGAACTTAAATAGTTTATCTCTCTTTTAAGAATAAGGTTTAGGTCTTAGATGTATGTCTAAGGCCTAAACCATTTTTCGTATAATAAAATTATTTTTAGGTTTTATTATAAAATAGCATAAATACAAATAGGTTTTTAAATCAATACGATGAAAGAAAATATAGGATAGAGGCTCTCTTGATTTATTTTTAAAGATGTATCGATTATAAAAAAAAAGTATAGATTGTTTTATAAATTAAACAGTGTTTTGCACAAAAACTACTTTTTTTAATCAAAATTTCTCCATTGATGATTACAAATCAGACTGAAAGATTAAATTTTGCCTCTACAAAAAACATACCTCAATATCCGGATTTTCTAGATGTTCAGGTTAAATCGTTTAAAGATTTTTTTCAATTAGAAACAAAATCTGACGAAAGAGGCGACGAAGGGCTTTACAATACCTTCATGGAAAACTTCCCAATTACTGATACAAGAAATAACTTTGTATTAGAATTCCTTGATTATTTTGTAGATCCACCACGTTACACAATTCAAGAGTGTATAGAAAGAGGTCTTACGTATAGTGTGCCTTTAAAAGCAAGATTGAAACTATATTGTACAGATCCAGAACATGAGGATTTTGAAACGATTGTTCAAGATGTATATCTTGGTACAATTCCTTATATGACACCAAGTGGTACTTTTGTTATTAATGGTGCTGAACGTGTAGTTGTTTCTCAATTACATAGATCTCCAGGTGTTTTCTTTGGTCAATCATTCCATGCAAATGGAACTAAATTATATTCTGCCAGAGTAATTCCTTTTAAAGGTTCTTGGATAGAATTTTCTACAGATATAAACAGCGTAATGTATGCTTATATTGATAGAAAGAAAAAATTACCTGTAACTACTTTATTCCGTGCTATTGGTTTCGAAAGAGATAAGGATATCCTTGAGATTTTTGACCTTGCTGAGGAAATTAAAGTATCTAAAACAGGTCTTAAAAAATATATCGGTAGAAAATTAGCTGCACGTGTATTGAATACATGGCATGAGGATTTCGTAGATGAAGATACTGGTGAGGTTGTTTCTATCGAACGTAACGAAATAATCCTTGATAGAGATACTATTATCGACAAAGATAATGTGGAAGAAATCATTGATTCTAACGTTAAATCTATTTTGTTACATAAAGAAGATGCTAATCAAGGTGATTATGCCATCATTCATAATACGTTGCAAAAAGATCCAACAAACTCTGAAAAAGAAGCTGTTGAGCATATCTACAGACAACTTCGTAACGCAGAACCGCCTGATGAAGAAACTGCTCGTGGTATCATAGATAAATTATTCTTTTCTGATCAACGTTATAACTTAGGTGAAGTTGGTCGTTATAGAATTAATAAAAAATTAGGTTTAGATACTCCAATGGAAAAGCAAGTCTTGACCAAAGAAGATATCATAACTATCGTGAAATATTTGATTGAATTAATCAACTCTAAAGCAGAGATTGATGATATTGATCACTTATCAAACCGTCGTGTTAGAACAGTTGGAGAACAATTGTCTCAACAATTCGGTGTTGGTTTGGCGCGTATGGCTAGAACTATTCGTGAGAGAATGAACGTTAGAGATAACGAGGTGTTTACACCAATTGATTTGATTAATGCTAAAACATTATCATCAGTGATCAACTCTTTCTTTGGTACTAACCAGTTGTCACAGTTTATGGATCAAACGAATCCACTTGCTGAGATTACGCACAAGAGAAGATTATCTGCACTAGGACCAGGTGGACTTTCGAGAGAGAGAGCTGGATTTGAGGTACGTGACGTTCACTATACGCATTACGGACGTTTATGTCCAATTGAAACTCCAGAGGGACCAAACATTGGTTTGATTTCATCTCTTGGTGTTTATGCTAAAGTAAACGGTATGGGTTTCATTGAAACACCTTACCGTAAAGTAACTAATGGAGTGGTAGATTTAGATTCTACTCCAGTGTACTTAAGCGCAGAAGAAGAAGAAGGAATGATGATTGCTCAGGCAAATATCCAAATGGACGCTACTGGAAAAATTACTGCTGAAGATGTTATTGCACGTCAAGAAGGTGATTTCCCTGTAATCGAACCTACAAGAGTTGATTATACGGATGTAGCTCCAAATCAAATTGCTTCTATCTCAGCTTCGTTAATTCCTTTCTTAGAACATGATGATGCGAATAGAGCCTTGATGGGATCTAACATGATGCGTCAGGCCGTGCCATTAATTCGTCCTGAAGCTCCTATTGTTGGAACTGGTTTAGAGCGTCAAGTTGCTTCTGATTCTAGAGTATTGATTAATGCTGAAGGAGATGGAGTTATAGAGTATGTAGATGCAAACATCATCACTATCAAATACGATCGTACTGAGGAAGAAAGAATGGTTAGTTTTGAATCTGATGAGAAAACATACAATCTAATTAAGTTTAGAAAAACCAATCAAGGCACAAGTATCAACCTTAAACCTATCGTAAGAAAAGGGGATAGAGTGGTTCTTGGTCAAGTATTATCTGAAGGATATGCTACTCAAAATGGTGAATTGGCTTTAGGTCGTAACTTGAAAGTGGCGTTTATGCCATGGAAAGGATACAACTTTGAGGATGCAATCGTTATTTCTGAGAAAGTGGTTCGTGACGATATTTTTACCTCTATTCACGTTGATGATTATTCGTTAGAAGTGAGAGATACTAAATTAGGTAACGAAGAATTAACGAACGATATACCGAACGTTTCTGAAGAAGCTACTAAAGATTTAGATGAAAATGGTATGATTAGAATTGGTGCCGAGGTTAAACCTGGTGATATTCTTATCGGAAAAATTACTCCAAAAGGAGAATCAGATCCTACTCCAGAAGAGAAATTGCTTCGTGCAATCTTCGGGGATAAAGCAGGTGATGTAAAAGATGCTTCGTTAAAAGCATCTCCTTCTTTACATGGTGTTGTTTTAGACAAAAAATTGTTCGCAAGAGCGGTTAAAGATAAACGTAAACGTACGCAAGATAAAGATGCTTTAGGAGCACTTGAAATGGAATTCGAAACTAAATTTGTTGAATTAAAAGACAAGTTAGTAGAGAAATTGTTCGTGATTGTTAACGGAAAAACATCTCAAGGTGTAATGAATGATTTGGGTGAAGAAGTTTTACCAAAAGGTAAAAAATATACTCAAAAAATGCTTTATGCTGTTGAAGATTTTGCTCACTTAAGTAAAGGTCAATGGGTTGCTGATGATGCAACTAATAAAATGGTTAATGATTTAATTCATAACTATAAAATTAAACTGAACGATTTACAAGGTGCTTTACGTAGAGAGAAATTCACAATTACTGTTGGTGATGAGTTACCAGCTGGAATTTTGAAGTTAGCTAAAGTATATATCGCTAAAAAGCGTAAGTTAAAAGTAGGGGATAAAATGGCAGGACGTCACGGTAACAAAGGTATTGTTGCTCGTATCGTTCGTCATGAAGATATGCCTTTCCTTGAAGACGGAACGCCAGTTGATATCGTGTTGAATCCACTTGGAGTACCTTCACGTATGAACATTGGTCAAATTTATGAAACAGTATTAGGTTGGGCTGGACAAAACTTGGGTAGAAAATTTGCTACTCCAATTTTTGATGGTGCTTCACTAGACCAAATTAATGAATTGACTGACGAAGCTGGAATACCACGTTTTGGACATACACATTTATATGATGGTGGTACTGGAGAGCGTTTCCACCAAGCAGCAACAGTTGGAGTTATCTACATGTTGAAATTAGGTCACATGGTTGATGATAAGATGCACGCCCGTTCAATCGGACCGTACTCTTTAATTACGCAACAACCACTTGGAGGTAAAGCACAATTTGGAGGTCAACGTTTTGGAGAGATGGAGGTTTGGGCACTTGAAGCTTATGGAGCATCAAGTACTTTACGTGAAATCTTAACAGTTAAATCGGATGACGTAATTGGTAGAGCTAAAACTTACGAAGCAATCGTTAAGGGAGAGTCTATGCCAGAGCCAGGATTGCCAGAATCATTCAACGTATTGATGCATGAATTGAAAGGTCTTGGACTTGATATTCGTTTAGAAGAATAAATAAATTTTGCCAACTGTAGAGACGCGAGTAATCACGTCTCTACTTTGGCATTTATAGAAGTTTTTAGGATTTATACCCGTAAACCGTTCCGATTTTTTATAGAAAATACTTTTTTTTATAACTAGCGCTTCAAAAGTAGTTTGAAGTTTAGAGAAGTAACTCGAGGTAGTAGCTGAATGATTAACTCTTTTTAGTAAGAGTAGATTATAAATCTAAAATCAATTTTTAATTGCAAATAAATCAATAGTAAAAACTATGATCAATAATAGAAATAATAAAGATAAGAATCCTGTAAAAAGATTCAATAAAATTTCGATAGGATTAGCTTCGCCAGAATCTATCTTGAAAGAGTCAAGAGGAGAGGTTTTAAAGCCAGAAACTATCAACTACAGAACGCACAAACCAGAGCGTGATGGTCTTTTCTGTGAGCGTATTTTCGGTCCAGTAAAAGATTTTGAATGTGCTTGTGGTAAATATAAAAGAATTCGTTACAAAGGGATCATCTGTGACCGTTGTGGTGTTGAAGTTACTGAGAAAAAAGTACGTAGAGACAGAGTAGGACACATCAACCTTGTTGTGCCAATTGCTCATATCTGGTATTTCCGTTCTCTTCCTAATAAAATTGGTTATATTCTTGGACTTCCATCTAAGAAATTAGATATGATCATCTACTACGAAAGATATGTAGTAATTCAAGCAGGTATTGCTAAAAATGCAGAAGGTGAATCAGTACAAAGATTGGACTTCCTTACAGAGGAAGAATATTTGAATATTCTTGACACTCTTCCTGCTGACAACCAATATTTAGATGATTTTGATCCTAATAAATTTGTTGCCAAAATGGGAGCAGAGTGTATTATGGATTTATTGGCTAGAATTGATTTAGATCAATTGTCTTACCAATTGAGACATAATGCAAATAATGAAACGTCTAAACAACGTAAAACTGAAGCACTAAAAAGATTGCAAGTTGTTGAATCTTTCCGTGAGTCTAACTTGAACCGTGAGAACCGTCCAGAATGGATGATTATGAAAGTGGTACCAGTTATTCCGCCAGAATTACGTCCGCTTGTGCCACTTGATGGAGGTCGTTTTGCAACTTCAGATTTAAATGATTTATATCGTCGAGTAATCATCCGTAACAACCGTTTGAAAAGATTAATGGAGATTAAAGCTCCAGAAGTGATCTTAAGAAACGAAAAACGTATGTTGCAAGAATCTGTAGATTCACTTTTCGATAATACTCGTAAAGCATCTGCAGTAAAAACAGAATCAAACAGACCACTAAAATCGTTATCTGATTCCCTAAAAGGTAAGCAAGGACGTTTCCGTCAAAACTTACTTGGAAAACGTGTGGATTATTCTGCTCGTTCGGTAATTGTTGTTGGACCTGAATTAAAATTATCTGAATGTGGTATCCCTAAAGATATGGCAGCAGAATTATACAAACCTTTTGTTATCCGTAAATTGATAGAAAGAGGAATTGTAAAAACGGTTAAATCAGCAAAAAAAATAATAGATAAGAAAGAGCCAGTAGTTTGGGATATCCTTGAAAATGTAATTAAAGGTCACCCAATATTGCTAAACCGTGCTCCTACTTTGCACAGATTAGGTATTCAAGCATTCCAACCAAAATTAATTGAAGGAAAAGCAATCCAATTGCACCCTTTAGTTTGTACTGCATTTAATGCGGATTTTGATGGGGATCAAATGGCAGTTCACTTGCCTTTAGGACCAGAAGCTATTTTGGAAGCACAACTTTTAATGTTGGGTTCTCATAATATTCTGAATCCTGCAAATGGAGCGCCAATCACAGTACCTTCTCAGGATATGGTTTTGGGTCTATATTATATGACCAAAGAACGTTTGTCAACTCCTGAAAAGAAAATTTTAGGTGAAGGAATCACTTTCTACTCTGCTGAAGAAGTAAATATTGCTTTAAATGAAGGTAGATTAGAACTGAATGCTTCTGTTAAAATTAGAGCAAAACACTTTAATGAAGCTGGTGACTTAGTGTACCAAATCATTCAAACAACTGCTGGACGTGTATTATTTAATGAAGTAGTACCGGAAGCAGCTGGATATATCAATGATGTATTGACTAAGAAAAACCTTAGAGACATTATTGGACACGTTTTAAGTTCTACTGATGTACCTACAACTGCAGCTTTCTTGGATAATATGAAAGACATGGGTTACAAATTTGCCTTCAAAGGTGGTTTGTCATTCTCATTAGGGGATATTAGAATTCCAGATCAGAAACCAAAATTAATTGCAGACGCGAGAGAACAAGTTCAAGGTATTTCTATGAACTATAACATGGGTCTTATTACAAATAACGAACGTTACAACCAAGTTATTGATGTATGGACTTCAGCGAATGCTCAATTGACAGAATTAGCAATGAAAAACATTAGAGAAGACCAACAAGGTTTCAACTCGGTGTATATGATGCTTGATTCTGGTGCAAGGGGATCTAAAGAGCAAATTCGTCAGTTAACTGGTATGCGTGGTTTGATGGCTAAGCCTAAAAAATCGACTGCTGGTGGTGGTGAAATTATTGAAAACCCGATTCTTTCTAACTTTAAGGAAGGTCTTTCGATTCTTGAGTACTTTATCTCTACTCACGGTGCTCGTAAAGGACTTGCGGATACGGCATTGAAAACAGCAGATGCTGGTTACTTGACTCGTAGATTGCATGATGTATCTCAAGATGTTATTGTTAATATCGATGATTGTGGTACACTTAGAGGTGTTGAAGTTTCAGCATTGAAGAAAAATGAAGAAATAGTTGAGTCATTAGGAGAAAGAATATTAGGTCGTGTAGTATTACAAGATTTAGTTAATCCTTTAACTAATGAAATCTTGATTCGTTCTGGTGAGCAAATCACAGAAGTTATAATGAAAGCGATTGATGCTTCTCCTATTGAGAAAGTTGAAGTTCGTTCTCCATTGACTTGTGAAGCTACAAAAGGTATTTGTGCTAAATGTTACGGTAGAAACTTAGCTACTGGAAAAATGACACAAAGAGGAGAAGCAGTTGGTGTAATTGCAGCTCAATCTATTGGAGAACCAGGAACACAGTTAACACTTCGTACTTTCCACGTTGGAGGGGTTGCGGGAGGTATTTCTGAAGAATCTAGTATTATAGTTAAATTCGGTGGTAGACTTGAAATCGAAGATTTGAAAACGGTTAAAGGTGAAGATAGCGAAGGTAATGCAGTTGATATTGTTGTATCTCGTTCTACTGAATTAAAATTAGTTGATGAGAAAACAGGTATTTTATTGAGTACTAATAATATCCCTTACGGTTCAAGTATTTTTGTTAAAGACGGTCAGTCTGTAGCAAAAGGAGATGTAATCTGTAAATGGGATCCATATAATGGAGTTATCGTTTCTGAGTTTACTGGTAAAATTGCTTATGAAGATTTAGAGCAAGGTCAATCATTCATGGTTGAAATTGATGAGCAAACTGGTTTCCAAGAAAAAGTAATTTCTGAATCAAGAGCTAATAAATTAATCCCAACTTTATTGGTTTACGGTAAAGATGGTGAATTGATTCGTTCTTATAACTTACCAGTTGGAGCCCACTTGATGGTTGATAACGGTGAGAAAATTAAAGCAGGTAAAGTATTGGTAAAAATCCCTCGTCGTTCTTCTAAATCTGGAGATATTACAGGAGGTTTACCTAGAATTACTGAGTTATTAGAAGCTCGTAATCCTTCTAATCCAGCTGTAGTTTCTGAGATTGATGGTGTTGTTTCTTTTGGAAAAATCAAAAGAGGTAACCGTGAGGTTGTTATCGAATCTAAATTTGGAGATATTAGAAAATACTTGGTTAAATTATCAAGCCAAATTCTAGTTCAAGAAAATGACTTCGTAAGAGCTGGTGTGCCATTGTCTGATGGAGCAATTACTCCAGATGATATTTTAAGAATTCAAGGACCAGCAGCTGTTCAACAGTATTTGGTTAATGAAATTCAAGAAGTATACCGTCTACAAGGGGTAAAAATCAATGACAAACACTTTGAAGTAGTAATACGTCAAATGATGCGTAAAGTAAGAGTTCAGGATCCAGGTGATACTTTATTCTTAGAAGATCAATTAATTCATACTAAAGATTTTATCGTTCAAAATGATAAATTATACGGTATGAAAGTGGTTGAAGATGCTGGGGATTCTAGTGCGCTTAAAGAAGGACAAATAATTACGCCTCGCGAGTTGCGTGATGAAAACTCTTTATTGAAGCGTACAGATAAAAATCTTGTTGTAGCTCGTGATGTTGTTACTGCAACTGCAACACCAGTATTGCAAGGTATTACAAGAGCGTCTCTTCAAACGAAATCATTTATTTCTGCTGCATCGTTCCAAGAAACTACTAAAGTATTGAATGAAGCTGCTGTTGCAGGTAAAATCGATTACTTAGAAGGATTGAAGGAAAATGTTATTGTAGGACATAGAATCCCTGCCGGAACGGGTATGAGAGAATATGACCAAACAATAGTAGGTTCGAAAGATGATTACAATGATATGATGGCTAACAAAGAGGAATATATTTACTAAGATATGAGTAATTCTAATCCACAACAAGAGCAAATTAATATTGAGTTAGATGAAAAAACGGCTGAAGGAATTTATTCTAATTTAGCTATTATAAATCATTCCTCTTCAGAATTTGTTTTAGATTTTGTTAGTATTATGCCTGGTATTCCTAAAGCTAAGGTGAAATCAAGAATTGTCTTGACACCACAACACGCTAAAAGATTATTTAAGGCAATAGGTGAAAATATCCATCGATTTGAAGTCGCTCATGGCGAAATAAAAGACACGGAGCAAGCACCAATACCGCTTAATTTTGGTCCTGCGGGACAAGCATAATATTTTAAAAGGCTTTCACTACGGTGAAAGCCTTTTTGCTTTTAGAGCATTTTAAATGCTTCTCTTTTTATAGTGTAAAAACAGCCTTTTATTTGATTTACTAGTTTATATACTTACCGGCTCAATCTTTCTACAGTCATATTAATTCTTCTCTTCAAGTGACTATAGGCGTCTAATCCTAATAGTCACAATTTAATTTCATATTTACTTAAACTGTATTTTTAGTTGTGTTCTTTTGTAAAATAATCAATTCAGAGATCCGTAATTCGACTAGAATTATAAATTCATCCTTTAATCGAGTATTCGGGTGATTTATCGGAATTATTTTCTGCAACCTTGCAATTGATATACTTTCGCACTCGAAATAGAATTGCGATTAGCAGCTCTAATAAAAATCTAAATTAGTATGAAGTCTATTGCTTCCATAGCGAATAACAATATTTTATTTAAAGGCTTATTCTTGCTTGCTTTTCTATTGTTGTCAAGTACAGCTGTTGTAGCTCAAACTGCAAATAGTGTAGTTATTGAAACTGCAGTTGAAGCAACTCCTGAGAGTAAAGTGCAAAATGTTAGTGCCTTTTCATCTGCATCAAATACTATGAACTTTGTTTTATGGTTTATGGGATCTAAACAAGATCCAAAAACCACTATTTCTACAGAAGGTGTCAATACAAAAAAACAAGTGATTACTTCGGGAACAGCGCCAAATCGTTTGTTGATCAAGGCTTTTTTGAAGAAAGCAGTTGAATTAGATAGTATGCTTGCCTAATTGAACTAGTTTTAAAATAAAAAAAAACGCTAATTTTTAGAAATTAGCGTTTTTTTTATGTCTAAGATTTAGCATTAAACTAATGCTGTTTTATTCGAATTCTGAAGTAAAGAATAACTTAACATTTGGGTATTTGTTTTGAGTCATCTGTATCGTAAAATCAGAATCAGCAAGGAATACTAGTTGTCCATATTTATCATGTGCCAAATATTTCTGTTTGATACGTCTGAATTCTTTAAACTCATCACTTTTAGAATCGTTTGGTTTTACCCAACACGCTTTGTGAACGGGGAAGTTTTCATACGTACATTTAGCGCCGTATTCATGCTCTAATCGGTATTGAATAACCTCATATTGTAGCGCACCTACAGTTCCAATGATTTTTCTGTTGTTCATTTCTAACGTGAATAACTGTGCAACACCTTCGTCCATCAGCTGGTCAACACCTTTATCCAATTGTTTTGCTTTCATTGGATCAGCATTATTAATGTATCTGAAATGTTCTGGTGAAAAGCTTGGAATTCCTTTAAAACTCATGATTTCCCCTTCGGTTAACGTATCCCCAATCTTGAAATTTCCAGTATCGTGTAAACCTACAATATCACCAGGATAAGAGATGTCTACGATTTCTTTCTTTTCAGCAAAAAAAGCATTTGGACTAGAGAATTTTAAATTTTTCTTCTGGCGTACGTGATAATACGGTTTGTTTCTTTCAAAGGTTCCAGAAACAATTTTTATAAAAGCCAATCGGTCTCTGTGTTTTGGATCCATATTAGCATGGATTTTAAAAACAAAACCTGTCATTTTTTCTTCTTTTGGATCAACCAATCTTGTTTCTGAATCTTTTGGTCTTGGTGAAGGAGCAATTTGTATAAAACAATCTAATAATTCTCTTACTCCAAAATTATTTAAAGCAGAACCAAAAAATACAGGCTGTAACTTTCCGTCTAGATATTCTTGACGATCAAATTTTGGATATACTTCGTCAATTAATCCTATTTCTTCTCTAAGTGTATCAGCTGGCTTTTGACCAATAATTTTTTCTAATTCCGGACTTTGTACATCTGAAAAAGCAATTGTTTCTTCAATATTTTTTCTACTATCGCCACTAAATAGGTTGATATTTTGCTCCCAAAGATTGTAAATACCTTGAAAATCATAACCCATTCCTATAGGAAAACTCAAAGGTGTTACTCGTAAACCCAATTTTTGTTCCACTTCGTCCATTAAGTCAAAAGCGTCTTTACCCTCTCTGTCTAATTTGTTGATGAATACAATAATCGGAATTTTACGCATTCTACAAACAGCAACTAATTTTTCTGTTTGCTCTTCGACACCTTTGGCAACGTCAATTACAACAATAACACTGTCAACTGCCGTTAGTGTTCTAAAGGTATCTTCGGCAAAATCCTTATGTCCTGGAGTATCTAGAATGTTTATTTTTTTGTCTTTATAATTGAAGGCTAATACAGAGGTGGAAACTGAAATACCTCTTTGGCGTTCAATTTCCATAAAGTCACTCGTAGCACCTTTCTTTATTTTATTATTCTTTACAGCACCTGCTTCTTGAATAGCACCACCAAAAAGTAGTAGTTTTTCAGTAAGTGTTGTTTTTCCTGCATCAGGATGTGAGATAATCCCGAAAGTTCTTCTGCGTTGTATTTCTTCTAAAAAGCCCATATTTATATAAATAGGGTGCAAAAGTACTATTTAAAAATGCCAATTGAAAAAATACTATCTTTTAATTGAAAATGTAAATAACGAAATTCATTTTTTTGCTTTTTAGAGAAGTTTAGTAAACGAATGGAAAGGTTGAGATTGGTTGTGTTTTACTAGTTTAACTTAAAGTTAGATTGTCTTTCTATTACAGTAAATCATATTCAAACTAGCAAAAATAAGGTGCAATATAATTTTTTGTTAATAGTACTACGGAAACTTGTATTGTAGTATTGAATTACTATTTTTGTTCGTTTTAAATTTAAAAGAGACGAAGGAATTGTATTGTTTAATTCACTTCATTATCTTGGGTGTTAAAAGTGTATATTTGCCAATAAATTGGCCTTACAGCTTAATTTAGAACTATACAAATACGATTTTTACATTTATAATTAAATTATACCAATGCCAATAAACAAAATACCAATGAAATTCAATGTTAATAGATTTTCACTTATTTTCTTATTTTTAATTTTCACAAGTTTTATCACTAGTGCTCAAGAAATTATTAAAGATTCTGTTGTAAGTACTCCCGTTGCAAAGAAACAATCTACTACGGGTAAGCTAAAAATTGATGGTGTAATTGCTACAGTAGGTGACTATATTATTTTAGATTCAGACATTGATAAGTCATTTCTTGAAATTTCTGCACAAGGAGGTTCTGTGAAGGATATTACTAGATGTCAGATGCTAGGAAAATTATTAGAAGATAAATTATATGCTCATCAAGCGGTTCAAGATAGTATTGTTGTCACTGATGCTGAGGTTAAGGGAATGATGGAAGACCGTTTGCAATACATGGTAGAGCAAATTGGTTCTATGGAAAAAGTAATTCAGTATTACAAAAAAGACTCAGAAGAAGAGTTTAGAAGTTATTTTTCAGATATTTTGAAAGAAGGAAAATTAACTTCTGAAATGCAGAAAAAAATCGTTGATGCGGTCGAAATAACTCCTGAGGAAGTTCGTAATTATTTTAAAACAATTCCTAAAAGTGATTTACCATTTTTTGGTGTAGAATTAGAAGTTGCGCAAATTGTTGTCACTCCAAAAGTTTCAGCAGATGATAAGCAAAAAGTTATTGATAGATTAAATGGTTTCAAAAAAGAAATAGAAGAGGGTTCTAGTTTCTCGACAAAAGCGGTTTTGTATTCGCAAGATCCTGGATCAAGAGCTAATGGTGGATTTTACAAAATGAATCGCAAAACACCATTTGTAAAAGAATTTAAAGATGTTGCTTTTAGCTTAGCGGAAGGTGAGATATCTGCACCATTTGAAACTGATTTTGGTTTTCACATTATTTATGTTGAAAAAATAAAAGGAAAAGATGTAGAATTACGTCATATATTATTGACTCCTACAGTTACTGAAGCCGCTCTAACTGAAGCAAAAGATAAAATTACTTTGATTAAGAAAAGAATTGAAGATAAAGAAATCACTTTTGCAGAAGCAGCCAGAACATTGTCTGATGAAAAAGAAACAAGAGCGAATGGCGGTGCGTTAATTAATCCAAAAACCCAAGATACGCGTTTTGAATTGACTAAAATGGATCCTGCTTTTTATAGTCAAGTTTCTAATTTGAAAACAAATCAAATTTCAGCTCCAATTCTAGATCAAGGAGAAGAAGGTAAAAAGAAATTCAAATTGATTACTGTTACTAATAGAATTGATGAACATGCTGCTGATTATGCAAAAGATTACATCAAAATAAAAGATTTAGCTTTGAAAAGTAAACAAATCACTGCTATCGGAAAATGGTTTGATGAAAAAATTAAAGAAACTTATATAAAAATTATTGGTGAATATAGAGATTGTGATTTCACTAATAATTGGCTTAAGAAATAGTTTATTTTTTAGCACTTTAGTTGTAGATTAGTGTAGAATAATTTTCGTTAGATAAAGAAAAAGAGTTAGTTTTATGAATTCATAAAGCTAACTCTTTTTAATTTCAAATACTTTATACATGTCAGACGTAGTAGCAATTCAGAACTTAGTCCAGAAGAGAAACGACTTAAAAAACGAAATCGCGAAAATCATTGTAGGACAAGATGCTGTAGTAGATCAAATTTTACTTTGTATTTTCTCAGGTGGTCACGCTTTGTTAGTTGGAGTTCCTGGGTTAGCCAAGACATTAATGGTGAATACGCTAGCTCAAGCATTGGGTTTGGATTTTAAAAGAATTCAGTTTACGCCAGATTTAATGCCTTCGGATATTCTAGGAAGTGAAATTTTAGATGAAAGTCGGAATTTTAAATTTATAAAAGGACCAATTTTTTCTAATATTGTTTTGGCTGACGAAATTAATAGAACGCCACCTAAAACTCAAGCGGCTTTGCTTGAAGCGATGCAGGAACGTTCTGTTACTAGTGCAGGCGTAAATTATAAGTTAAATTTGCCTTACTTTGTTTTAGCTACTCAAAATCCTATAGAACAGGAGGGAACCTATCCTTTACCTGAAGCGCAATTAGACCGATTTATGTTTGCTATAAAGTTAGAATATCCTTCTTTCGAGGAGGAAGTTCAAGTAGTAAAACGAACTACATCAGATACAAAAACTACTGTAAGTCCGTTGTTTACGGCGCAAGAAATCATTGATTTCCAACACTTAATTCGTAGGATTCCTGTTGCGGATAATGTGATTGAATATGCTGTTTCGCTGGTAAGTAAAACGCGGCCCGATAATCCATTGTCTAACGAATTTGTTAAAAATTATTTAGATTGGGGTGCAGGACCACGAGCGTCACAAAATTTAATTTTGGCGGCAAAGGCCAATGCTGCTTTTAGCGGAAAATTCTCTCCCGATATTGAAGATGTAAAAGCAGTTGCGACTGGAATTTTGCGTCATCGAATTATTAAAAATTACAAAGCCGATGCAGAAGGAATTACAGAGGAAATGATCATTGCTAAATTGATTTAATTTCGACAGAATTCCGGTCAAAGAAAACGATATAGTTATGCTTTTTTTAGATTTTCCAGTGATGTTTTATATTAAAAATGTCACAGATTAAGTCTAAAATTGTCAATTAATTAAAATCATATTAATATTTTAGGTTTTTCTCAATAATACATTAAGAAAACTAATTATTTGTAATAATAAGTTTTAGAATAACGAGTTTTATTAAATTCTTTCTAATATCACCTGAAATAACTAAATTTGTATCACAAATAAAAATCACCTATATATTCTGGCTTTTTATTTTGAGTTTATCAAAATAAAAAGCCTTTAACATTGAAAATACTGCTAATATGAACATTTACAACGATTATCTAAAAGAAATCGAGGAAAGAAAAGCGCAAGGGCTTCATCCGAAGCCAATTGATGGTGCTGAATTGTTAAGCACGATCATAACACAAATTAAAGATGTAGATAATGCCAATAGAGAAGATTCTCTTAAGTTTTTTATTTATAACGTTGTTCCAGGGACTACGCCTGCTGCAGGAGTAAAAGCAAGCTTCTTGAAGGAAATTATTTTGGGAGATTCTGCGGTTAAAGAAATCACTCCAGTTTTTGCTTTTGAATTATTATCTCACATGAAAGGTGGTCCTTCAATTGAGGTTTTGCTAGATTTAGCTTTAGGAAATGATACTGCTATTGCAAATGATGCTGCGGAAGTTCTTAAAACACAATTCTTCTTGTATGAAGCAGATACGAATCGTTTAGAAGTAGCTTTCAAGAAAGGAAACACAGTTGCTGTAGCAATTCTAGAAAGTTATGCTAAGGCTGAGTTTTTTACTAAACTTCCAGAAGTTGTAGAAGAAATTAAAGTAGTTACCTATGTAGCTGGTGAAGGAGATATTTCAACAGATTTATTGTCTCCAGGGAACCAAGCGCACTCTCGTTCAGATCGTGAACTTCACGGGAAATGTTTAATTTCTCCTGAAGCACAAGCTGAAATTGAGGTTTTAAAAGCACAACATCCTGATAAGAGCGTGATGTTAATTGCTGAAAAAGGAACAATGGGTGTGGGTTCGTCAAGGATGTCTGGTGTAAACAATGTCGCGCTTTGGACTGGAAAACAAGCAAGCCCTTATGTTCCGTTTATTAATATTGCTCCAATTGTAGCTGGAACAAATGGTATATCTCCAATTTTTCTTACTACGGTTGATGTAACTGGTGGTATAGGTCTTGACCTTAAAAACTGGGTTAAAAAAATAGACGAAAATGGTAATCCTATCCGTAATGAAAATGGGGAGCCTATATTAGAGCAATCGTATTCTGTTGCGACAGGAACCGTACTTACTATTAATACAAAAACAAAGAAATTATATAATGGTAACCATGAGCTAATTGATATTTCTAAGGCATTTACACCTCAGAAAATGGAATTTATAAAAGCTGGTGGTTCGTATGCGATTGTCTTCGGGAAAAAATTACAAACTTTTGCTTCTAAGGTTTTAGGTATTGCTATTGCTCCAGTATTTGCTCCATCAAAAGAAGTTTCTATAGACGGTCAAGGACTTACAGCGGTTGAAAAAATCTTCAATAAAAATGCGGTTGGGAATACTCCAGGTAAAGTTTTACACGCTGGTTCTGATGTTCGTGTAACAGTAAATATTGTTGGTTCGCAAGACACAACGGGATTGATGACTTCTCAGGAATTAGAGTCAATGGCTGCAACTGTAATTTCTCCAATCGTTGATGGTGCTTATCAATCAGGTTGTCATACTGCTTCGGTTTGGGATAATAAATCGAAAGCAAACATTCCTAGATTGATGAAATTTATGAATGACTTTGGCTTAATTACGGCTCGTGATCCTAAAGGAGAATATCCTGCAATGACCGATGTAATTCACAAAGTTTTGAATGATATTACTGTAGATGAGTGGGCAATCATTATTGGTGGTGACTCTCATACAAGAATGTCCAAAGGGGTTGCTTTTGGTGCAGATTCGGGAACAGTTGCTTTGGCACTTGCTACTGGTGAAGCGTCAATGCCTATTCCGGAATCAGTGAAAGTGACGTTCAAAGGCGAGATGAAAAACTACATGGATTTCCGTGATGTTGTTCATGCTACTCAATCTCAAATGCTTAAAACTTTTGGTGGAGAGAATGTTTTCCAAGGTAGAATTATCGAGGTTCACTTAGGCACGCTTACTGCTGATCAGGCGTTTACCTTTACGGACTGGACTGCAGAGATGAAAGCGAAAGCTTCTATTTGTATTTCAGAAGATGATACTTTAATTCAATCACTTGCAATTGCAAAAGGTAGAATTCAGATCATGATCGACAAAGGAATGGATAATGAAAAACAAGTTCTTCAAGGATTAATTGACATCGCTAATAATAGAATCGAGGAAATAAAATCAGGTGCAAAACCTGCTTTAGTTCCAGATGCTACTGCTAAGTATTATGCTGAAGTAATCATTGATTTAGATATAGTTGATGAACCAATGATTGCAGATCCAGATGTGAATAATGCTGATGTTTCTAAAAGATATACACACGATACCATTAGACCGTTGTCTTTTTATGGTGGAGTTAAAAAAGTAGATCTTGGATTTGTTGGTTCTTGTATGGTTCACAAAGGGGACATGAAGATTCTTGCTCAAATGCTTAAGAATATTGACGAACAATATGGTAAGGTTGAGTTTAAAGCACCATTAGTAGTGGCGCCTCCAACTTATAACATTGTAGATGAATTAAAAGCAGAAGGGGATTGGGATATTTTACAGAAATATTCTGGTTTTGAGTTTGATGATAATGCTCCGAAAGGGATTGCACGTACATCATACGAAAAGATGCTATATTTAGAGCGTCCTGGTTGTAATCTTTGTATGGGTAACCAAGAAAAAGCAGAAAAAGGAGATACTGTAATGGCAACTTCTACGCGACTTTTCCAAGGTAGAGTGGTTGAAGATGCTGACGGTAAAAAGGGAGAATCTTTGCTTTCGTCAACACCTGTGGTTGTATTATCTACTATTTTAGGAAGAACGCCTAATATTGAGGAATATAAAGCTGCTGTAAAAGGTATTAATCTTACTCAATTTGCACCATCTCATCGATTGTTGGTTAAATAAGACGCCATAAATTATTTTTTATAGGAAAGCCTGAGTTTGACTCAGGCTTTTTTTTATACTTATAATGTGTTTAAAATGTAATGTAAATGCTATTTAAATAAGGTGCAATAATATGGTGAAAATGAAAATTTTATAAAATTAATAAGATCATATATGCTGAGTTTATATTGCGCTAACCTTCTGATTGAAGTAAAAAAAACTACGTTCATTTTCCTCATTTTTATTAATCAATAGTTTAACTTTTTGTTTAGAAACATTGCAACTCTTAATTTTTGTGCGCTCTAGTATTTTTTGTAACTTGTAATGTTTAAAATTTAATAACATTTATACCTATATACTATGGCTTTTGATATTGAAATGATTAAAAAAGTGTATTCTAACATGACAAGTCGTGTTGATGCAGCACGCAAAATAGTTGGACGACCACTTACTTTAACGGAGAAAATTCTTTACAACCATCTTTGGGAAGGAAAGCCTACGCAAGCTTTTACTAGAGGTGCTGATTATGTTGACTTTGCGCCTGATAGAGTGGCTTGTCAAGATGCAACTGCTCAAATGGCACTGTTGCAATTTATGCATGCTGGTAAACCTAAAGTTACGGTACCTACAACCGTGCATTGCGATCACTTGATCCAAGCAAAAGTAGGTGCAGAGAAAGATTTGGCTCGAGCCAAAACACAAAGCAATGAGGTTTTCGATTTCTTGTCTTCAGTATCAAATAAGTACGGTATTGGTTTTTGGAAACCAGGAGCTGGAATTATTCACCAAGTAGTTCTTGAAAATTATGCATTTCCAGGAGGAATGATGATTGGAACGGATTCACATACGGTGAATGCAGGTGGTTTAGGAATGGTAGCTATTGGTGTTGGTGGTGCTGATGCAGTAGATGTCATGTCAGGTATGGCATGGGAATTAAAATTTCCTAAATTAATTGGAGTTAAGCTAATAGGAAAACTTTCTGGGTGGACCGCACCAAAAGACGTGATTCTTAAAGTAGCAGGAATTCTTACTGTAAAAGGAGGAACTGGCGCTATCGTTGAATATTTTGGCGAAGGCGCTACTGCAATGTCATGTACTGGTAAAGGAACAATTTGTAATATGGGTGCAGAGATTGGAGCTACCACTTCAACTTTTGGGTATGATGCTTCAATGGGTCGTTATTTACGTGCGACTAATAGAGCTGATGTCGCTGATGCTGCTGATGAAATTGCCCCATATTTAACTGGTGATGCAGAAGTGTATGCTGAACCAGAGAAATATTTTGATCAAGTAATCGAAATTAATTTATCTGAATTGGAGCCTCATTTAAATGGACCATTTACTCCTGATTTAGCCACTCCAATTTCTAAAATGAAAGAAGAAGCCATTAAAAACGATTGGCCAATGCAAATTCAAGTGGGTTTAATTGGTTCTTGCACAAACTCTTCTTACGAAGATATTTCGCGTGCGGCTTCACTAGCGCGACAAGTTGCAAATAAAAAGTTAAAAACAAAAGCGCAGTTTACCATAAATCCCGGTTCTGAAACTATTCGTTACACCATTGAGCGTGACGGATTTATTGACACTTTCGAGAAAATTGGTGCTACAGTTTTTGCTAATGCTTGCGGACCGTGCATCGGAATGTGGGATAGAGAAGGAGCAGAGAAAGAGGAAAGAAATACAATCGTTCACTCTTTTAACCGTAACTTTTCAAAAAGAGCCGATGGTAATCCAAATACATTAGCTTTTGTGGGTTCACCAGAATTGGTTACCGCTATGGCGATTGCAGGAGATTTAGGTTTTAATCCGTTGACTGATACTTTAATTAATGAGGATGGAGAGGAAGTACGTTTAGAAGAGCCAACCGGAGATGAATTACCACCTAACGGATTTGATGTTGTTGATCCTGGTTTTCAAGCTCCCGCGCATGACGGCTCCAGTGTTGAAATAATTGTAAGTGAAACTTCTGAAAGACTGCAATTATTAGCTCCATTTGCACCTTGGGATGGAAAAAATATCACGGGCGCAAAATTGCTTATAAAAGCTTTTGGAAAATGTACAACAGATCATATTTCGATGGCAGGACCGTGGTTGCGTTTCCGTGGGCATCTGGACAATATCTCTAATAATATGCTCATTGGCGCGATCAACGCGTTCAACCAAAAACCAAATTCTGTCAAAAATCAATTAACAGGTATTTATGACGCTGTTCCCGCTGTAGCACGCGCTTACAAAGCGGCAGATGTTCCTTCAATTGTAGTGGGAGATCACAATTATGGTGAAGGTTCTTCTCGTGAACATGCAGCTATGGAACCTCGTTTTCTTGGTGTAAAAGGGGTTTTGGTCAAATCATTTGCTCGTATCCATGAAACAAATTTGAAAAAACAAGGGATGTTAGGATTGACTTTTGCTTCCGAATCAGATTATGATAAAATTCAAGAAGATGATACCATCAATTTCTTAGATTTAACAGAATTTGCTCCGGGGAAACAGTTAACACTCGAATTCGTTCATGCTGATGGAAGTTCAGATGTTATTATGACAAACCATACCTATAATGAAGGGCAAATTGGTTGGTTCGTTGCGGGTTCAGCTTTAAATTTAATTGCTGCCGAAGCATAATAAAGTTTGCGGGTTTATTTTACGAGACTCGATAAAATAGAAAGTGCTTAGAAATTAGAAACAGTATTCAAAAACTGTTTCTAATTTCTAAGCACTTTTTTTGTTCACTTTGTTTTAGAAGCTTATCCTGCTGTCCGTTGCAAGCTTTTTCGTGTAATTGCTTTTTTCCTGATTAAAAGGAGCTTCCTCTTGTCGCTCTTTTTAATCAGGAAAAAATGCAATTCCACTTCAAAAGGCTTTCCACTTTCATCAGGGCTAGGATTCGCAGTTTTATTGAAAATCCTTAAATAGAAGCTTGTTCTCAGAATTTGATTAATAAAAAACCAAGTTTAATTTCGAATTAAATAAAATATTCAAATCGGCAATTTGTAAAAAAGGATTGTCTTATGAAGTAATAACAGCGATTTAATTTTGTTTCTAAAACATAATTAAAAGTCGAAAAAGCAGTTATTATATAAGAATTTTAAAAAGTTTTGAAGTAAAAGAGTCGTTTTTTTGATTAATTGTTTTAAATTAGCCTTTTTGCATTATTATGATTTTTTTAAGGTATAAAAGCGGACATTTTTTTGTTTTTTAATCTTAACGTCAAATATGCAAAAACTGTTTCCTACATATCTTTGAGGAGCACATGGTGTCGAAATTTAATAATTATATCCCGAAATCATCAGTAATAATACCATGGGGTAAGTAATTTGAAATAAATGAATATGAGTCTAAGAGTAATTGTCACAATAGTTTTTTTGAATAGCATGTTCCTTTTTGCACAGGAAAAAAATATAAAGCATACTATTATAAAAGGGGAAACCATTTCGAGTATTGCTACCAAGTATGATGTTAAGCAAAGCGAAATTTTTAAATTAAATCCTAGTGCCAAAAAACTTTTAAAACTTAATTCTGTTTTATTAATCCCTGTCTCAGCTTTACAAAAGTCAAATAACAAATCAGCAACTACTCCTGTAGTACAAAATATTCCCGCTTCAGAACATGAAGTACTAGCTAAAGAAACACTTTACGGAATCGCAAGGCAATACGGAATTTCAGTTAATGAATTAAGTCAATTGAATCCAATTTTAGCCTCTACAGATTTAAAGATTGGACAAAAAATAAATGTTCCTGCTGCGGCAATCAAAAGTGAAATCGCAGTTGTTACAACCACAAAAACGACCCCACAAAAACAAGAAATAATTCGAACTGCTGTTGAAAGTCCCACAACATTTGTTTGGGAAGTTCAACCAAAAGAAACTAAATATTCAATTACAAAAAAATACGGAATAACGATTAAGGAATTTGACAAAGTAAATCCTGAATTAGGTGTTAAGTCTCTTAGAGTAGGTCAGAAAATCAATATTCCAGGAAATCCTCAGCCAATTGCTGAAACAGTAGTTGCAGCAGAGGAAAAGAAAGAATTATCTAAAATAGAAGAGAAGTTAGCTGTAGCTAAAGTTGATTTACCACAAAAGGAAAATAATACAGTTGCTGCAAATACAGTAATCGAAAACAATTCCATTTCAACTATTGTTAGAGAGGTATTGCCAAAAGAAACAAAATACGCGATTGCTAAGCAATACGGGATTACAGTGCAAGAATTAGAAAAGCAAAATCCGGAGATTAAAAGAAAACTTCTTGTTGGTCATAAACTGACTATTAGCGGTCCAAATTTACCTGCCGAAGAATCAAAAATTGCTGTTTCGGGTAACAGTTCTAATAGCGAAATTCTAAATTCTAAAATTGATTTTAATAATCGTTCTGTACAATCGTTTCATAATACTGCTTTTCTAGATCAGTTGATAGAGGAAGCTTCAGAAAATATAGGCACAAGATATAGAACTGGCGGTACTTCAAAATCAGGATTTGATTGCTCAGGATTGATGCTAACTACGTATGGTGCATTTGATATCAAATTACCAAGGACTTCACGTGAACAATCAAGTATTGGTACCAAAATAAGTACTGAGGAAGCGCAAAAAGGAGATTTAATTTTCTTTAAAACTAATGGTAGAAGCCAAATCAATCATGTAGGAATGGTAGTTGAGGTAAACGAGGGAGAAATTAAATTCATCCACTCATCAGTAAGTAATGGAGTAATTATCTCTTCAACTAAAGAAAGATATTACCAGAAAAATTTTAGTCAAATCAATAGAGTATTACAGTAGATTTGTAAAACATGTTTTTATAAAAAACGCTTCAAATTACCTGAAGCGTTTTTTTTTAATTTTTTAAACTATTATTTCACCTTGATTACCACTAATTAGATTGGTGCCGGTCACTACAGATACTCCCATTTTGAGAAAGTTGATCATCTGATTCCCATCTGTGTCCCAAAAATAAGCACTTTTAGGAGCTACTTTAATTAGAGCAATATTTGGGTCGTCCTTACCGTCTTTAAACCATATACCCACTATAGGGTTCCATAACTCATCAATTTTTTGTTGATCTATAACAATTGATGCTTCGCCATTCACAACCATATAGCTGCCTTTACCTGGATGTGCAAAAAATAAATGAACTTTCGGATCTTGTTCTATTTCTTTATTTTTATCGCTATTCTTCTGATCGAAAAACCAAATGTTTCCTTGGTCGCAGACATGAACGGCACTCATTGGTCTAGTTGTTGATCCATCATTGTTTTCTATGTTGGTACAAAAAAGGCACATAGTTATATCTTTAACTAAGCTCTTTAATTTGTCTATTCCTTCTATCATATATTTATTTTCTTTATCGCTCATGATATTTATTTTTAAATAATTAATAATTACTCTTTAGTATTTTACAAAGTTGGTTAACTAAAGTGCATATTGTGTTACAGAATTTGAAATAAAAGTTTCAGATTTTCAGTGCTTTAACTTCATACAGTGTAATATAAAGAATATGTACTCTTTTTTTTATTTCTGCCATTAATTTTTTGTTAATTGTTAATATCACGTCAAATTAATATTTTAGTTTTGAGCAACTAATTAAAACATAACTCCATGAGAAAAGTACTTTTTATCGCATTAGCATTTATAAGTGCTGCAAATGCGATAGGGCAAAGCAAAACTGCTTTAAATTTTAAGGCTGAAATTGCCAACAGAAATACAGATACGATCAGTTTTCTAGATAGAAATAATGGTAAGCAAATCAAGAAGATTGCCGTGGACAAAAATGGTATTTTTAAGGATTCCTTTGAAGTTGCAGAAGGATTTTACATGTTATTTGATGGAAAGGAATACACTCAATTGTTTCTTAAAAATGGATACGACCTAAACCTTAAAATGGATGCTAAAAATTTCGACGAATCAATAGTATACACTGGCAAAGGATCTTTAGAGAATAATATGCTTGCGAAGAACAGCGTTGAAGAAGCAAAATATGATTATGACTCTCTATTGGCATCAAGCCAAGAGGTTTTTACCGCTCGCGTCAACGAAAAAAAGGCCGCTGATCTATTGGCTTTAGAAAACAAAAAATTAGATCCTAATTTTATTGAATTACAAAAAAAGAGCATCGATAGATCAATAGCTGGTTTAAGCAAGTATCATCAAGAAGCTTTGATGACAAAAAAAATGAATGGTACGCCGTCTCCAACTTTTGACTATGACAATTACAAGGGAGGAAAGACTAAACTAGAAGATTTTAGAGGTAAATATGTTTACATTGATGTGTGGGCTACTTGGTGTGCTCCTTGTCGTGCAGAAATTCCTTTTCTAAAAAAATTAGAAGAGAAATACCATCAAAAAAATATTGTTTTCGTTAGTCTTTCTATTGATCAAGTAAAAGATGTTGAAAAATGGAGAAAGTTAATTAAAGATAAAGAACTAGGTGGTGTTCAGGTTTTCGCTGACAAAGATTGGAATTCTCAATTTGTAAAGGATTATAATATTACAGGAATTCCGAGATTTATCTTGATTGATCCAAATGGAAATATTGTTAAAGCTGATGCTCCAAGACCTTCAAGCCCAACAATTGAAGCTGAGTTTGACGCATTACTTAACTAATATTATCGTTTAATATATTAATAATTTTAGAATTAAATCAAAAGATAATGAGTAAAACAAAATTGACAATTAACCGAAATGGTTCTATAAAAATCGAAGGTGATTTTGAAATAACAGATAGCCAGGGAAATGTATTCGGTTTAGGAGGCAGAACTGCTTTAGGACTTTGTCGTTGTGGAGAATCAAAGAATAAGCCTTTCTGTGATGGTTCGCACCGTAATAATTTTGAGCATGAGTGTGAAGCATTTGATTTGCCTCCAATGAAAACGAATTAAGAAAGTATGTTTTCTTGAAACAGTTTAGATTAATTGCTATTTTTTAATATCGTTGGTGCTTACTAAAATCAAAGTAGGATTTAATTAAAAAGACGCTGTCCGTTCCTTAATAGGAATGGAAGCGTCTTTTTCATTTTATTTATAATGCATTAGCTCTTTAACTTTGTTGCGTTTAAGATTATGTTTTTCATTTTATTTAAGATTTTAAAAAAAAGTATATCTTTAACAAAACCAAAGTAAAACCAAACACTACTATATGGAAGACAATAAGCCAGAAGATTTTAAACGAGAATTAGGATTACTAGATGGAACAATGCTCGTTGTGGGTTCTATGATAGGTTCGGGAATTTTTATTGTCAGTTCAGATATGGTACGACAGTTGGGTTCTGCTGGTTGGCTTATTGCTATGTGGATTCTTACGGGAGTTATTACTGTCATTGCTGCAGTGAGTTATGGTGAGTTGAGTGCTATGTTTCCTAAAGCAGGCGGACAATATGTGTATATAAAGGAAGCTTACGGGAAGCTAATCGGTTTTTTATACGGCTGGAGCTTTTTTGCAGTAGTACAAACAGGTACAATTGCTGCTGTAGGTGTTGCTTTTGCTAAATTTGCTGCTTATTTATACGCTCCTTTCAGTGATAAAAACATTTTATATGAGATTGGCTATTTCAAGCTCAATGCTGCGCAGATTGTTTCTATTGCTACAATTATTTTATTAAGTTATATAAATAGTCGTGGGGTAAAAAACTCTAAGATTTTACAAACAGTTCTTACGGTAATTAAAATTTTATCCATCGCTGGATTGATTATTTTTGGTTTCATGGCTGCTAAAGCAGACGTTTGGGATGCCAACTGGTCTAATGCTTGGGTTTCACAATCACTGGATAAAGATTCGGGAAGTTGGATGCCTATTAGTGGCTTAGCTCTAATATCTGCTATTTCTGCAGCTTTAGTGGGGTCTTTGTTTTCGAGTGTGGCTTGGGAAGGAGTAACCTTTATTGCAGGAGAAATTAAAAACCCAAAACGCAATGTGGGTTTGAGTTTGTTTTTAGGAACTTTAATTGTTAGTGTTATTTATATATTGGCAAATGTGATGTATTTAGCAGTGGTACCTATACAAGGAATTGCGACTGCTGAATCTGATAGGGTTGCCGTTGTGGCTTCGCAAGATATTTTTGGTTCTATTGGGACTTTGATAATTGCCGTAATGATAATGATTTCGACTTTTGCTTGTAATAATGGATTAATTATGGCGGGTGCTAGAGTATATTATACGATGGCGCAAGACGGTGTATTCTTTAAAAAAGCGGCCCAATTGAATAAAGCAAGCGTTCCAGCTTGGTCAATATGAGTACAATGTTTTTGGGCTTCGGCATTATGTTTGACGGGTAAATATGGTGATTTATTAGATTTTGTAGTGATTGTAGTTTTGATATTTTACATACTAACTATTTTAGGGATATTTATTCTTCGTAAGAAAATTCCTGATGTCGAAAGACCGTATAAAGCTTTTGGTTATCCATTTTTGCCAGCGATTTATATTATAATAGCTTCTGCGATTTGTATGGCATTATTATATACTAAAACAAGTACAAGTGGTTGGGGAGTTTTGATAATGCTAATGGGAGTCCCAATTTATTATTTGACTAAAGCTAAGGAGTAGTTTTGGTGGTAAATGAGTTGAGTTCTTAAATAATAAAATCCGTCTCGTTATCATAACGCGACGGATTTTCTATTGAATTCAGGTTGAGTTGCTGCTATTTTAAATTTAAACTAAAAACTAAAAACTAAAAACTAAAAAACAAGACACAACTACAATCCTCAACCTGTAACTTAAAGACTAGTAGTACGTAAAACGTCTTACTTTGGCAATATATTTTGCTAGTCTAATTACTTGGTGACTATATCCGTATTCGTTGTCATACCAGATGTATAATACTATATTCTTTCCATCTCTTGAAACAATAGTTGCGTTGCTATCATAAATTGCAGGTTGTGAAGTACCCACAATATCGGATGAAACTAACTCGTTATTCATAGAAAATTTGATTTGCTCTACCAATTCACCTTCCAATGCATATTTTTTCATTATGGCATTGATTTCATCAACTGAAGTTTCTCTTGAAACTTCAAGATTTAAAACCACCAATGAACCGTTTGGAACGGGAACTCTAATTGCATTCGAAGTTAACTTTCCTTCTAATGAAGGTAAAGCTTTCGCAACAGCACTTCCAGCACCTGTTTCAGTGATTACCATATTCAAAGCAGCTGCTCTGCCACGACGGTATTTTTTATGCATGTTATCAACTAAATTTTGGTCATTAGTATAGGCATGAATTGTTTCTAAATGTCCTCTAATTATACCTAAATTATCTTCAACAACTTTTAGAATAGGAGTAATTGCATTTGTAGTGCAGGAAGCTGCAGAAAAAATATCAATCTCATCAGGATTATATTCATTTTGGTTTACCCCATGAACAATATTTGGAACTCCTTTTCCTGGAGCAGTAAGCAACACTTTGTTAGCTCCTTTTGAAACTAAATGGCGGCTTAGCGCTTCGTGTGTGGTAAAGGCTCCTGTGTTATCTATCACTAATGCATTATCAATTCCGTATTGCGTATAATCAATTTCCTCTGGACTATTTGCAGTTATGACGTAAACGGTAGTGCCGTTAATAATCAATGCGTTATTTTTAGTATCTGCAGTTACTGATCCCTGAAAATCACCATGAATAGAATCATATCTTAATAAAGAGGCTCTTTTTTCTAGTGTTGTTGCATCGTTTTTATCTCGCGTTACAATAGCTCTCAATCTTAATTGGCTTCCTTTTCCTGTTTTTGACATTAATTCTCGCGCTAATAAGCGTCCAATTCTACCAAAACCATAAAGAACAACATCCTTTGGATGAATTTCTTCTGAGTTTTTGGCGTTTTTTAATTTGTCAATCACAAAATACTTGGCATCTTGGTATTTGTCTTCTTCCAAAGCATATTCATAGGCTAATTTTCCAATGTCTAATTTTGCAGGTGGAAGGTCTAACTCTAAAATAGCTTTTGCAATTTTAACGGAATTGAAAATTGAAATTGGTTTACCTACAAATTCGGCAGCATAACCATGAAGGTTAATAATGTCGCTGACATTTCGATCAATTAATTGGTTGCGAAACAGAACCATTTCTATTGATTTATCATACCATAAATCACTGATGATTTTAATCAGTTTTACTCCTGCACGTCGCCTGTCGGCTTGAAAAGAAACTTCTTTTTCGTATAAAGTGGTAGTTGCCATGTTGAAAATTTAATGAAAATAAGTTAGTGTATTTTTTAAAATTTTGTGCAAAAATACCCATTTCAATCGATTTCGTAAACTATTTTGTGACTTATTTTTAAATAAAGCAGATTTCATTAGAATATAAAAATAAGTTCTGTTTTTAAAAGACAGACGATCGTAATTCTTATTGGTTGGGCTAATTTTTAGATGTCAATTTTTTAACGTACGGGCTTTTGATAAAGAAGAGTTTTGATTTCTGATTTAATATTTTTTCAATATGGTTCATTACAAAAGCTTTCTCTTTTACGTTTGTATTCTAATTTGCAAGGCTATTTTATCCTATTATTTAGGTGTTTTTTGCTTTTTAATAAATAGTTATGATTTAAATTATTGTATATCAAACATTTAAAAGTTTTTTGTCCCTTTTTTGTCCCCCTCTTATTTAGTAGTATTGATTTTTTTTGAAATAATTTCACATCAAGTTAATTAGTGACTTCAGTCACAATTAACATAATGAAATAAAAAACTTAAATCAATTATTTATGAAATCAAAATTACTATTATCAGCGTTTTTCATGATCTGTTCAATAACTCTAAACTATGCTCAAAGTTCAGCAACACAATCAGGTATTGCTGTCCAAGGTATTGCCCGAGATAATAATAATACAGCTAGGACAAATCAGACTATCAGTCTTACGTATACTTTGTATTACTTGGATGCGGCTAAAGCTCCTAAAGAAATTTATACTACTACTAAAAATGTAACAACTGATAATTTTGGTGTTTTCTCAGATGTTATTGAGCCAGCGGCTACAAATAATTTTTTGTTTGCGGACAATATCGCTTACCTTAAAATTGAAAATGGTGATGATGTAATTTCAGACGAGCAATTACGTCATGTTCCTTATGCTATTTCTGCAAACAACGGAGTGCCTACGGGTTCTATAATGCCATTTATTGGCGCAGTTGCCCCTATTGGATGGGCATTGTGCAATGGAACTCCTTTACCGACTACAGCTACAGCTTTAATCGCTATGGTAGGTGCTAATGCTCCGAATCTACAAGGAATGTTTCTTAGAGGGACAGGTACAGCTGGAGCAGGACAAACAGGACCTGCTTTAAAAGCGGTACAACAAGATAGTTTTGAAAAACACGCTCATGGTCCTGGTACACTTACAACAAATACGACTGGAAATCACAACCATTCCGACGGTGAATATCAATATATTTTACGAGTTACCGGTGATAATACTAGTGGAAATATAGATGATACTAGTGGTGAGCCAGATGTTAAATATCCAAAAAAAATGAAGGATGCTGGTTCCCACTCGCATGCCGTCACTGCTGGGGTAACACAAGAAATAGGGATTGATGAAACTCGACCAGTAAACTACGGTGTAAATTATATCATAAAATTATAAGCTGTAATTATGAAAAAAATACTAACAGCACTCGGACTCTTTTTTCTGGTAACAGGAGTAGGAGCCCAAAATGCAGGTGGAGCTAAAATTGTACCTGTATCTCAGGCTATCCAAAATAAGGGCTTCAGTATACAAGTCGGACTTCCTTATTTGGGACAAAATACAAATGGACCGAGGATTACAAATCCTGCAGATATCCGATTTCCATGGGATGTACTTTATTTGTATAATACTTTTGCCGAGGAGTCTTTTGAAGTATCTAAAGGCTTTTATGGTGATAAAATACTTATTAGTTGGAGTTTAAGAGCTAATTCTAACTTGGTTAAAGGTTTGAAAATATACCGAAGAATTTATTCCGAGCAGGGAGATAAACCGTATAATCTAGTTGTGGGGCTTCCTTCGACCGAAACTAATTATGAAGACAAATATGTTGAAGGAGGAGTACTCTACGAATACAAAGTAGAAGCAGAAGGAATTAGTAATATTTCAAGTCTTTATAATACCTATATAACTGGTATTGGGTATAGAAACCCTACTGCGGTTGTTACAGGTAACATTAGTTTTAAAGGAGGAAATCCGGTAAAGGATGTGATTGTTACAGCGGTCTCTAGCGGAAGTGAGTTAAAATCGGGTAGTTCTTTGAGTATTCCAGCGACTAGCTTTGTAAGCATCGGTGGTGCGAGTTCACTCTTATCTAATTCGGCGACTTTTCAAGCATGGGTAAAGCCTCAGAATGGATATACTAGCGATACAGAAGCGGCTATTCGATTATTTACAATATCAAACGCTACAACTACTATAGAAACTGCGGTAAAATTAAACCCTGTTAATAAAACAATGGATATTACTATTGGAGGCAATACGTATACTTTGAAAGATTATTTTCCTTCTGGAAAATTGAATACAAGAGGTGATGATGTGCTAGTGCCAATTTCAGAGTTTAACACTTCATTTGCTCACTTTTCAATAGTGCTTAATGACACTCAAGTCCCTTTGCTTTATATTAATGGTAGAGCTATTACAGCCCAATACAAGCAGAAAATAGCTCAATTAGGAATCTATTCAACTTTTGATGTTAGTATTCCTACTGGTACCATTTCATTGGTACAAGGATCTTGGGGCAATACTAAAGTCGGAGGTGGAAAGGCTAGTTATATTGATGAAATCAGAATATGGAACGCACCTTTGGACGAAGCAATAATACGTACCGACTATTCTCGATTTATAAGTGGAAATGATTCCCGATTGGTTTCGTATTTAAGAGCGAACGAGAAAACAGGTGCTTATGCTTATGATTTATCACGAAATGGTTTTAATTATAACAAAAATCATGGAAAATTTTCGAATGAGGATACAGATCCAACAGCCAAAGTAAAGTGGGCGACTGCAGCAGACAATTATCCAACTACCTCTCAACTGGGAGTTTTAGGGGTCACTGATAAAAACGGAAACTATCAAATAACATCAATACAGTATTCTGGAACTGGTGAATCTTTTAATATTACACCTTTATATGGTCAGCACAAATTTGAGCCCAATCAACAATTGGTCTATTTAGGACAAGGTTCAGAGGTGGTAAATAAAATTGACTTTATTGATCAGTCTTCGTTTAGTTTCAAAGGAGTTGTTCAGTTTGATACTCGAGGTGTTTTTCCTTCATTTGCAAAAGTAGATGATAAAAAAGCAACTAATGAAGGTGATGTATGGGTTGCTGGGGGGAGTAATATTATTGATGAAGGCTATAACGAATATGAAATTAATAGCGAAAAATATCCTAAAGGTAAATATTGGATACATGATGCTGGAACTCCTGCGGACAAGTCAGATGATTATTTGGATCGATATGCTACTATTTTTACAGAAGGAGCTAATGTTTATATAGATGGAGCTATTGTGTTAGATGCCAATAATATTCCAGTAGTTACTGATGATGAAGGTCGTTTTGATATCAGCGTACCTATTGGAAAACATTACATCACAGTAAAAAAAGATGGACATCAATTTACTTATAATGGTCGTTTTCCAGCAGCTACAAGTGAGTTTAAGGAATTTTTTGAAGACTCTAATGCTCCCGTTTATTTTATTAATACAACTAGAGTTGATGTAGTAGGTAAAGTGGTAGGTGGTGCTGTAGAGTCTGCTAAAGTTATTGGATTTGGTGACAAGGGTTTAGTCACAAAAACAGTGGTCGATTCTGGTATAACAAAAACACTGGAAGTTAGTGCTAAAAACAATATCGGTAAAGCTGATTTTACATTAGGCTATGCTCCAGTAGGAGCTAATGTTACAGATTACACTAAATTCAGTTTTACGACTAATGAAAAATCGGGTGAGTATCGAGTTGCTGTAATGCCACTACGTTATAATCTTCAAGATAGTGACTTAAAAATCAAAACTAACTCAGCTATTTCCTTATTAAAAGCAGGAACTACAGAGATATTTGACTTTTTAGCGATACCAGCTGTTAAAATACCTGAATATCAATACAAAGAAGGCGGTATTGATAAAATACTAAAAGGAACGGCCTATCATTATGAAAAAAGTTTTACCTTCAGATCTACTCCAGTATTACAAGTAACCCAGCAAACTTCTGAACAAAATCTTGATGTGAATGGAGTTTCTGTGTCAACAAAAAACTTTGTAAAACCTATTTATAAACAGTTTTTAGAATATAAAATTGTTATGAACCGTTTTGAGCGTTATACCAATAATGATTCTGGAATAGGTATTGATGTCAATGTACCGGTAACAGATGGAGAGTTAGTAAAAACCAATAATCTAGCTTTAGCTGATTCAGAGTCAATTGTAACGAATGGAAACACATTAACTTATACGTTTAAAGCAGGAGTGCCATCGGTACTACCTCCATTTGAAGTAAGAAGCACTTTAAAATATAGAATAAACGAGATTGATTATGAAGTTGAAAACTTTAAAGATACTGGTATTATTATAGGGGGTGCTTCAGACGGAAGTCAGACTTTTGTAACTGAAGCGCCTGAAATTCCAGCTATTATCTTAAGGGATCCACCAGGGTCGAACAGCTCTGCTACTATTGAACAAGGAACTAGTATTTCGTTTACCTCTCAAGCTTCTTTAACTGACCAGGAGGGTTTTTTAAATAATACTACTGCTAGTATGGGAACACGATTTGTTATTTCTGGAGGAATAGTACCAACCCCAGAAATAGATACTGAGGTTGTAAATAGTCTGGAATCTAATTTAGGCTTGAGTAATACGTCATTTGATGGTAAAAGTATAACAAGTACTTATACTTTTAATAAGGCAATATCAACTAGCGATGGTGTAGATTATGTAGGTTCTGATGGTGATTTATATATTGGAAACTCAAAAAACATGTATTATGGATCTTTTGATAATGTTGAGCTGTCTAATACAATACCCAAAAAATCAGTTAATGGTGTTTTACAAGAACTTCCAATAACGGAGTATGTAAATTTAGGTACGGTCTCAAATCCTGTTTATATCAGTAAGCAAAAAGCTTTGATGATAAATGATCGCATTAGCCCCACATTTTTCATGTATTCGCAGAAATATATTTTGAATACTTTGATTCCTGAATACGATGTATTCATTACGAATAATCTAAATGGACCAGACCCTAATTCTAAGAAAAACATCGAATTAAGAGAGGGATATATGGAGAAGATAAGATTGTGGAGAAAAGTTATTTTAGATAATGAAAAGAGCAAATATGCGGCAAAAAATAGTCCAGAAGAATACAAAGCAAGTTTGTCAAATGTCATAAGTAATTTTAAAAATAAAGTTAACGGAGTATATAGCACTGTTGTTGGAGATCCTGTAGCTGAAAATAAATTAAAAAGAAAACTTAACCAATCCGATGCTGTTAAAAACTTACTAGATTCTAATTTTAAAAAAAATCTTTCTTTTGATGCTGGCTTGGGTTCTTTTACACAAAGTGTAGAGACTAGTGTAGTAGAAGAATCTTCTACTTCCTACAACCTTGTTATTGATGAATCGCTAGCGCTGGAGCTTGGTTTTAAGATAAATAAAGTAGGACTGACTGTAAATACGAGTGCGTTTTTTCAGCAGGATATTAATTCTTCGGTATCTCAAGAAACTGCAAATACGACAAACATCAGTTATACGATTAAGGATAATGATGTAGCCAACTTTTTAAGCGTTGATGTCATTGATCCATTTGATGGTAACGGTCCTATTTTTATAACTAAAGGAGGTCAAACATCATGTCCTCAGGAAGGTGCAGAAATGTCACTTTTTTACAATAAAGCGACCTACGATCCTTTATCGAAAGTAATAGAGGAGTTGCCTGAAGATAAACAAGAAGCATTAAGTTTTGCTACTCAAATGGTAGAAGTTCCTGTACTGAAGGTAACTGAAAACAATGTTAGTAATATTTCTGAAAATAGAAATGCTGAATTCGAATTAATATTAACAAACAATAGTGCTGCTAAATCTGGAGCCAACTTTTTAGATGCAAGCTTCCGATTAATTGTAGACAATACTACTAATCCAAATAATGCCTTAATCAATATTGAGCCTAATGGAACTATTGTATATGTTCCTTATGGAGAAGAAGTGGTTTATAAATTAACTCTAGCTAAATCCATTTCTGATGTTTATGATTACAAGGATATAAAAATTAGAATGGAATCTTTATGTGATGCAGAAGAGGTAAGTTCAGAAGTACTAATTTCGGCAGGTTTCTTACCTTCCTGTTCTAGTGTAACGGTGAGTGCTCCGTTAAACAATTGGGTTTACAATAGAGAAAAGGCTTTTAATACTGATGGTACAACGAAACCATTAGCAATAAATTTGAATAATTTTAGTACTAAATTCAAGAGTTTCAAAAAACTTGATTTAGAGTATCGATTGGCGTCAAGTCCTAATTGGATTCGTTTACATACTTATTATGGCACTACTGCATTTTACGACGAAGCGGTATTAAACAAAGAGACTCAAATATCGGCTATTGGTTCAGCTTCTAATTTGACCTATAATTTTGACATTGCAACTTCAAAATTGCTTGATGGAAAATATGAAATTAGAGCGAGAAGTACGTGTACGAATGATACTGAGTTTATATCTGATGTTATAACCGGAACAGTCGATTTACGTGCGCCACAATTATTTGGCACCCCTCTACCTATTGATGGAATTTTAGGAGTGGGAGAAGATTTGAAAGTGAATTTCAGTGAAGATGTTTTTTACAACTCAGCAGTAAGTACTATAGAAATAAAAGGACAAACCAATCAATTGCCAGTTGATCATAATGTATCTCTTTATTTTGAAGGAAATAGTAACACTGCTGTAATAAATGATCCAAAAATTGCTTCAGGAGATTTGACTTTTGAATTTTGGATGAAAAATGGAACAAAAACTAGTAGTCCAAGTACTATTCTTTCACAAGAAGGTGGCTTGAGTATCGGATTACGTGGTACTGATGGTATTTCTTTCACATTAGGAGGTGTTACTACAGATGGAATTTTGACAAATGACAACTTATTTCATCACTATACCTTTACTTATAATAGCACTACTGGTGCTATTCGGATCTTCGAAGATGATACTGAAATAGGTACTAAAACAGCAAGTGCTAATATGCAATTTGCAAATAACAATGCATTGATAATTGGAGGAAATACATTTGTTGGAAATATGCATGACCTTCGTTTGTGGAATAAATCAATCACAAAGGAAGACTCGTATGCTAAAATGTTTAGTAAGTTATCAGGTAATGAGTCTAAATTGATTGGTTATTGGCCAATGAATGAAGGTAGAAGTAATTTGGCTAAAGATTTGGCGCGATATAAACATGCTACTGTCAATACTTCTTGGGATATCAAACCAAAAGGGACTTCATATGAATTTACTAACGGACAACATTTGGTAATGGACAATGTGAATTTTGTTCAGTTGACTAATGAAATGGACGCTACTATGGAGTTTTGGATAAAAACAGGAACTTCCCAGGAAGCTACCATCTTTTCAAATGGAAAAGGAGATGGATCGGATGTAATTCAAAGCAATGGCTTATCTAATAAATGGTCTGTTGATATCAATAATTCTGGTTTGTTATCATTGAAAAGTGAGGGCAAATCATATGAACTAACAACAAAAAGTGTTGCTGATGACAATTGGCATCATGTGACTTTATTATTCAATCGAATTGGTTCATTAAGAACGTATGTAGATACAAAATTAGTTTCTTCTAATCAAATGACTAGCATTGGCGGCTTCTCGGGCAATAAAGTTTGGTTAGGTGCTAGAGGTTCAAAAGATTTAGCAGGAATAGAAACTGTTGATCGTGAATTTACAGGGAAAATTGATGAATTCCGTTTTTGGAATACTTTGCGAAATGTGGAACAAATAACTCGAGATAGTTATCACGAATTAGATGTAGAAACAATAGGCCTGATGCTATATGCACGGATGAATGTTCCAGAACCAGTTACAGCTAATGGTCCAAGATACTATCATGCAGATGTAAACCAAACCGTAGTTGCGAGTAATGCTACACTAAGTAGTGGAGTGGTAAATTATTCTAATGATGTTCCAGCTATAAAACCAGAACGCCAGTTAATTAAATTTATGACAAATCATGTAATTAAAGAGGGCGAAATGATTATTGAACCAGTTATTACAGATTGGGCATCATTAAAAGGACAAACAGTAGATATTACGGTACACAGAATGTTTGATAGTGGTAATAATATGCAACAATCTCCAGCGACTTGGACAGCTTATGTAAATCGCAATGAAGTAAGCTGGTTTGCCGAAGGATACAATGAAATTGTAGAAATTGTTAAGAACAGTGGTGAAACAAAATCTTTTGATATCACGTTGGTTAATAAAGGAGGAAAAAAACACCCTTACACAATCAATAATGTACCTAGTTGGTTAAGTTTAAGCAAAAAATCGGGCACAATTGAACCTGATAGCAGAGTAACTATCGTAGCAACCATTGATAAAGAAATTTCAGCTGGTGCGTATTTAGAGAATTTGCAATTGCAAACAGACTTTGGTTACGATCAAAAAATACAAGTAAAATTGAGAGTTTTGGCTCCTGAACCAGATTGGAACGTTGATGCTACCAAGTTCGATTATAGCATGAGCATCGTTGGAAAAATAAAGGTTGATGGTATACTTTCAACCGATTCTTACGATAAAATTGCCGTTTTCCATAATGGAGAAGTTAGAGGATCAGTAAATTTAGTTTATAATGAACCGTATCAAGAATACTTTGCATTTTTGACAGTTTACAGCAACAGTAACTCTGGTGAAGATTTAACATTTAAGATCTGGGATGCTTCTCAAGGTATGGTCGTCGATGCAAGTCTTAATGCTAACACATCATTTACTTTTAGGGATAATGAAGTGTTTGGAACTTTAAGTAAGCCAAGTATTTTTGCTAATACTGGATTTGTAGAACAACAAATTGCGCTCAATAAAGGATGGTCTTGGATTTCTTTGAATGTATATGATGAAAGTTTTTCAAAAATTAATAGCTTGACTAAGAGTTTGATATTGGAAACCTCTAATCGTATTTTGAGTCATTCTCCTGCACAATTAGAAACTTATTTCAAAGATTTATCTACTCCTTCACGTAGTGGTTGGTCTGGAACGATAAGTACTGATGGAGGATTGCTAGCGTCAAAAATGTACAAGACTAATTTAACAAATCAGCAAACTTTAACTATTAAAGGAAAACGTCTTGATATTGCTAATTGGAGTTTTCCAATCAAAGAGAACTGGAACTGGCTTCCTTATCCATTGACCAATAATCAATCTACAAATGAGGCATTAGCTTATTTTGACGCCACTGATGGGGATATAATTAAATCTCAGAACTTATTTGCTGTTTATGATCCACTTATCGGATGGCACGGAACTTTAAAATATTTAGAGGCTGGAAAAGGTTATATGATTAAGTCAACGAAACCTCAAACCTTTAAGTATCCAACTTATCAAAATGAAAAGTCAAAGGCTCGTTTGAAAACAGTTTCAGAGGATAAGCAAGAGGCAATTAGACCAGATTTTCAACAGTATTCACAGAATATGAATGCTATTGTTTTACTACCTAAAGGTTTCGATGAACTATTTGTATATGATTCTAAAGGGGCTTTAAAAGGGGTAACAAAGAATCAAAAAGTTAACGGTGGAGAACTATGTTTTATAACCATTTTCGGAGATGACTCTGAGACACTAACTTTTACAATAGGAAATGAATTCGATAAGACAACTACGGCTAAAACTTTTGTTTTTAAAGGTAATGATGTCCTAGGAACGACCTTGAATCCTATTGTTTTAGAAGGAATTTCAAATAGCACTATTAATGGTACTAGTATCTATCCGAATCCTTTTGACACGAAATTAAACATAGCGCTTACTGTAGCTAAAAGTCAAGAAGTGAAAATTCAACTTTTTACAGTAGCAAGCCAATTAGTGTTTACTGAAGAAAAACAGGTGGAAAAAGGCAATAATCTACTTGAAGTTGCACCAAATGTAGCTCAAGGTGTTTATATCTTGCAAATTGAAAGAGATGGGAAAATAGAAATTTTTAAAGTAATTAAAAAGTAATAATCTAATTATTGAGCTCCTAAAAAGTTGCTCATAAAACAATTTTTAGGAGCTTATAATCACTTAAATATGAGGAATAATATATACAAGATATTTATACTTGTTTTAATGAGTATTAATGCATTTGGACAATCACCGGATTGGTCTGTGAACGAAAATAGTTTTCAATACACTATGTCAATTGAAGGTTTTATCAATGTGGATGGAAAAACTTTATCCAACGTAAATGATAAAGTGGCAGCTTTTGTAAATGGTGAATGTCGCGGTAGTGCGAGGCTATTATACGTGCCAGCAGAAAAAAAGTACATTGCTTATCTAACCGTTTTTGCTAATGTGGATAGTGAGGTAATCAGTTTTAAAATTTATGATTCGGCAACTAATTCCATTAAGAATGTGGAAAAAACAAAAGTGTTCGAAAATAATAAGCATTTTGGAAACCTGTTTCAAGCGTACAGTTTTGCTAGTCCATCATTGAATAGTAGTGCTGAAATAGTCGATTTTAAATTTAAAGATTTAAAAGTAATAGATAAAACGGCTGTAGGATCGCAACTAACACTCTTTGTCGATAAAGACACAAATGTTTCGGCATTGAATGGAATATTTGAGCTAAGTCTTGGAGCTAAATTATTTGTAGGAACTATAAATCAGGTGTCAGGTTCAAACACTATAGATTTTAAAAACCCAGTTGAATTTCAAGTACTATCCGAGGATCAATCTGTATTAAAAAAATGGACAGTAATTGTAAAGATAGGAACAGCAAAATTTTATAAAAAAGATGCAGTGTGTTATGCTGGAGGTATTATCAAAGTTTTGTATGATGACAATAATGCTACTGTAACATTATCTAAAAATGGTAAATTAATCACCTCTCAAAAAGTGACTAATGGTGAAACTATTTTTAATAATCTTGAAGTAGGTGCCTACGTAATAAATGTAGGAGGTATGAACAAAGAAGTAAGTATTAAACAAAAAAACTAATCATGAAAACGAAAAACTCTTTTTTACTACTATTACTAGTTATGGCGTTTTTTTCCTGTTCGCCAGATGAAGAACCTAACGTAATGAGTCCGTCAAATATTTCTTTTGTTCATGCAGATGGCACGGCAATTGCTGAAAATGAATGTATTAATCCCAATATGAAATACGCAATCAAGGTAGAAACTACCTCTAAATTTAAAACTAAAGGCCAGCCGCTACGTGTAGATTATTCTGTTAATGGAGTTGTGTATACAATGAATTTCTCGATAAAAGGGGCGCAAATAATTCCAATTGTACTTGTAGAAGGAGATAATTTGGCACAAATATTAGGTAGTGATTATAAAGCGTACCTTAAATACCAGGGACAAGGAGATTTTGAATTAGTTGAATAACTAAATTAATAATATGTTAACAATGATATAGGATTAAACATTTAATTGGATAAAATAACCTTCTAAATTTTTGATTTAGGAGGTTTTTTGCTTAAAACACAATCGTTATTTCCTAAGGTCTTGGATTTAAGAATGCATTTTATGGTAAAAACCAATATGTTCTCAAGTCATTTATACAGTATATTTTATAAAAAGACAGCGAAAGTCATTCATTAAATTTTATTAACCTTAATGCAGAAGGTAAGGGTAATTACACTTAATTTTGCCAATGGTTTAAAATCGTATAACTGCTTCTTAATTAGTATTAGTGTAATTTTATTAGGATTTTTTTTTTAACTTTTAAAACGATGTTTTGTAATAAATAAAAATAAGAGTAATTTGGCTTTTATAAACGAAAAGGTTTAAGCTATCTTAAAGTAACTATGCTCCAAAAAAAGACCTACTTTTTTTTAATGATTTTTTTTGCTTTTTTTCAAGCAAATGCACAAGTTTTAAAAATTCCTTTTTCTAAAAAAGAGAATAAAACTATAGAAGCTATACTATTACAAAATAAAGATTTTGGGACCGATACAATTTCTTTAAAAAAATATTTAAATCCTTTATTAAAAGACAATCAATTTCTAGTCGTATACGAAGCTGTGTTAGCAAATGGTATCAGTGTGGCTTTTGATCAAATAAACCATAAAAGTAATCATCATTATTTACAGTCTATTGGTTGGGCAAAAAGGGACAAAAAACCCGCATTAGAAATTTGGACACAACTCAATTATATTAGCTATTTGTATAATTATCGAGATTACGTAAAATTAACTCCTTTACTATTAGAGGTTATCAACAAAACGCAGGTTATAGCTCCTGATGAGATGATCTTTCCGGGTGAATCCTTTAAAAAAATAGCGTGGATCTTACAATCATTTGGTGATTACAAGACGGCAATGTATTATTTAGAACTAGCAGAGGCCTATACAGCTAAGAACAGTTCAGAATATGCCAGTGTGCTAAACTCTATTGGGACGCATTATTTTAAAAATAATGATTCAAAAAAAGCGCTTTATTATTACTATAAAACCGCGAAGCTATCTCAACAAATTAGAGATACTTTGAATTATGCAAAATCATTAGGATATATTGCTGAGGTACGTCAAAAAGAGGGTGATTTAACCAAGGCAATTTCTTTATTAAAGGAAGACATTAGGCTATCTGAAAGTTGTGGAAATGATAAAAACACGATGCATGCTGCTATTTCCTTATCAGAATTGTATGTAGCGACAAATGATTTGAAACGGGCAGAGGAGTTTCTTGATAAAGCAATATTTATTGCCCGTTCAAAATCATATTTTAATATTTCTGAGCATAAAATTATTAAGCTTCAATTAGCTGTTTTACAAAAGCAAAATAACGCAGAGGATGAATTAATCCTTAGGAGGCGTTTGGCGACATTAGATGATTCTTTAAAAACAAAAGATGGTGAAATTGCAATAGGCAATGCCAGCTGGATTTTTAACAAAACTAAATTTGAAAAAAAACTAAACACTACAAAATTACAATACCAACAAGAATCATTTTTTAAGATTATGTATGCTATTATTGCATTTTTTGCCATTTTAATAGCTTTATTCATCTATTTTAATTTTAAGAAAAGATTAAAAAAGCGACAATTGGATTATACTCAGAAAGTGACATCATTAGAAAATGACAAGGTTGAAATGGATAAAAGATTATCTGAGGCTCACGAAGATTTAAGCACTCAAATTGAATATCTAAAAAATAAAAATGTTCAAATTAAGAAGTTAAAAAGTGAAATCATTACAGTTAAGGAATCTTCTTCTCATTATTTAGAAGAGAAAAGTGGAAAGCTAAATGCATTATTAGAGTCACATTTGATGACTGAAAGTAATTGGCATATTTTTAAGCGAGAATTTGAAAAAGAACATCCTGATTTCTATCAAATGTTATTATTTGAATATAAAGAAATAACGGATTCAAATATGAGAATACTATTACTTCAGAAACTTAATTTTAGTAATACTGAAATAGCGGAACTTTTAGGAGTTACAACTGAAGCTATTAAAAAATCAAAGCAGCGATTAAGGAAAAAATTAGGCGAAAAATATGAGAAGTTAGAACATTATTTAAGTTTAAATGCTTAGATGTAATAGTTTTTTTTCTATTTCAATCAAAAGCCCCCAGATAGCATTTGACTATTTGAGGGCGTTTTTTTTAGTATAAGATTTAAACAAAGGTTATTAAATCTTGTTAAAGCCAAATATTTCTTAGATAATCACACGCATTATTTCTCCATTTTTATTAATCATTTCGATGCGTACGGTTTGATTTTCTTCTTTTTTACTTAATAATTTTGACACTGTTTCTACATCGGTAGCTTTTACATTATCAATGCTCAAAATAATATTCCCTTTAAGCTCATCAGTATATTGTTTTAGGCTTTCGCTTGTTATTGATTTAATTTTCACACCATAATCAATTTTGAATCTCTTTTTATCAGCAGCTTCAATATTTTCTAATTCAATTCCTTTAAAATCAGTGGTGAAAAACTCATTTTTAGTAAGTACAACTGAAACTACATTCTCTTTTCCATTTCTAATATAAGTCACTTTTACTGAGTCATTTGGTCTTTTAGTATTAATAAAGCCGGAAAGATCAGCAAAAGTAGCAATCTTTTGTTCGTCTAGTTTGACAATTATATCACCTTTTGCTAGACCTGATTTTTGCGCACCAGAGTTTTTAGTTACTTTATTGATATAAAACCCTTCAGTTTGAGCAACGCCTAATTCTTTAGAGGCAATTCCATTAAGTTCACCTCCTTCAACGCCTAATATTCCGCGTTGTACGTTACCAAATTCCATCAAATCTTCAATTATTTTTCGAGCAATATTGGATGGTACGGCAAATGAATATCCCACGTATGAACCTGTCATTGACGAAATCATCGTGTTTATTCCTATCAATTCTCCACGTGTGTTGACTAACGCACCACCACTATTTCCTGGATTTACAGCTGCATCCGTTTGTATGAATGACTGGATTCCGCTTGTGTCTAAATCTCTAGCTTTAGCTGAAACTATTCCAGCAGTTACTGTAGAAGTTAAGTTATAGGGATTTCCCACTGCTAAAACCCACTCGCCAATTTTCACCGAATCAGAATTGGCAAAAACCGTGTACGGTAATTTTTCTTTTGCGTCAATTTTTAATAAAGCGATATCCATTTTGGAATCCGTTCCAATCAATTTTGCAGGATAGGATTTTTTGTTATTCAAGGTGATTTCAATTTCCGAAGCACCTTTAATTACGTGATTATTGGTTACTATATATCCATCTTCAGATATTATCACTCCAGAACCCGTTCCTACTTGCTCTTGTGTCTGTCCGCCTCTATAACCATAGAAATATTCTAGTATTGGGTTGCTAACTGTCCTTCTCGAAACATTTTTTACGTGAACAACAGTATGAATTGTTTTTTCAGCAGCAGCTGTAAAATCAATTACGTCTGCTGAGAGACCTACTTTTTTACCATAAGAATTGGCAACCGTTGTTATTCCTGAATTTTTGTCATGTGAAAAATAGCCGTTTGTATCAAATAATACTTTGTATGCTCCAAGTGTTACAGCTCCACTTAGCAACGAAACCAGTAAAAGTGTTGAAATTTTTTTCATATTATCTTCGTTTTTTAAAACATTTATATGTAAAATTAACACTAAAATCATTCCATAAATTAAGGTTTAACGCTCTTTAACAATGATTAACATTTCATTAATAGTTCGTACTTTTGTGTCAATAAATAAAAAATAAAATGCAATTAGAATTTTATAAATACCAAGGTACAGGAAATGATTTTGTAATGATTGATAATCGTTCGGAATTTTTCCCAAAAGAGAATATTGATTTGATAGCGCGCTTATGTGATAGACGTTTTGGTATAGGTGGTGATGGATTAATTTTATTAGAAAACAATAAGGAAACCGATTTTAAAATGGTTTATTATAACTCTGATGGAAATCAAAGTTCTATGTGTGGCAACGGAGGTAGATGTTTAGTGGCTTTTGCTAAAAAATTAGGAGTAATTGAAAATCATACTACTTTTATTGCAACGGATGGTTTACATCACGCAACTATCAGTGATGACGGATTAGTTGCTTTGCAAATGATAGATGTTACAGATGTACAAGTAAATCCAGATTTTGTTTTTATGAATACAGGTTCACCTCATCATGTACAAATAGTTGATGATCTCGAAAATTACAATATCAAGGAAAATGGAGCCCGAATTAGATATGGTGACTTGTATGGAAAAGCGGGAAGTAACGTTAATTTTGTGAAACAAATTGACTCACATACGTTCTCTTTGCGAACCTATGAAAGAGGCGTGGAGGATGAAACGCTTTCTTGTGGAACAGGTGCTACAGCTGTTGCCATTGCGATGAATGTCCTAGGAAAGACGGATGCTTCTTCGGTAAATTTGAATGTTGAAGGCGGTAAACTGATCGTTTCTTTTGACAGAGATGATAACATTTTTACGCAAGTAACCTTAAAAGGTCCTGCCGAATTTGTTTTTAAAGGAACTATTGAGATTTAAACGCAATTAAAAAATGAAAACATTAAAAGGGAATGACATTTATATCCGAGCATTGGAGCCAAATGATTTAGAGTTTATTTATGGTATAGAGAACGATCAAAGTATTTGGGAGGTGAGTAATACCAATACGCCATATAGTCGGTTTTTAGTGAAACAATATTTAGAAAATGCACATCAAGATATATATGAAGCGAAACAGTTGAGACTAGCTATTTGTCAAGATCAGGATTTTCCCGCAGTAGGTTTAGTAGATTTATTTGATTTTGATCCAAAGAATAATAGAGCAGGGGTTGGCATCGTTATTCAAGGAAGTGAAAATAGAAATCAGAATATTGGATCAGAAGCATTGCATTTATTAATTGAGTACGCCTTTTCTACTTTGAATTTACATCAATTGTATGCAAATATTGGCACTGAAAATGTAGCAAGTAAAGCACTTTTTACTAAATTTGGATTCGAATTGATAGGTGTGAAAAAAGATTGGACTTTTGTAAATGGAAAATACAAAGACGAAGCTATTTTTCAGCTAATCAATACTAAATTTTAAATCCTTTAGTTATAAAGGTTTGTAATTTTAAAATAAAAAAGAAAAATAGAGTTACTTTAATTTCTAAAAATAAAAAATACTTCAAATGAACATAAAGAAAATTATCACCATTGTATCTGTTGTTTTAATATCAGTGTTAATGATATATGGACTGATTCTTTTAAACCAAATTTTTTCTGCAAATACCAAATTTACTGAGAAAGAAGTTTACGTATACGTGCCAACAGCTGCTACATATGATGATGTAAAGAAAATAGTTTCGCCTTACATTGAAAACATGAATCGATTTGATTTAGTAGCGAGCAAAAGAGGATATGATGAGAATGTTGTTCCTGGTCGTTTTTTGTTGACAAAAGGTATGAATAGCTACGCTATTGTAAAAGCGATGCGACTTAATTCGCCCGTAAAACTAGCTTTCAATAATCAAGAGCGAGTTGAGGATTTAGCAGGACGTGTAGGATCGCAAATCGAAGCTGACAGTTTGTCATTGCTTACTTCCTTTAAAGATTCTATTTTCTTAAAAGAGAATGGATTTAATGAAGAAAATGTTTTAGCAATGTTTATCCCAAACACGTATGAGGTGTACTGGAATACTTCAGCTGTGAAATTCCGCGACAAAATGATTAAGGAATACCGCAATTTTTGGACCAAAGAAAGAGTTGTAAAAGCTGAAAAACAAGGTTTAACGCCAATTGATGCGACTATATTAGCTTCAATTGTTCATAAAGAATCAGTTAAAAAAGATGAAAGACCTAGAATTGCTGGCGTTTATTTGAATCGTTTAAGAGCTGGAATGCCACTACAAGCGGATCCAACAGTTATTTATGCGATCAAAAAGAAGTCGAATGATTTTGAACAAGTTATCAAAAGAGTATTTTACAAGGATTTAACAATGAGTCATCCTTATAATACGTATAATAATCTAGGACTTCCTCCAGGACCCATTGCTATGCCTGATATTACAGCACTTGAAGCGGTGTTAGCTCCTGAAAAGAATGATTTTATTTATTTCTGTGCAAGTATAGATCGTTTCGGATATCATGAGTTTGCTGCTACTTATGAGGAGCATACTAAAAATGCTAAGAAATATTCTGACTGGATTAACAGTCAAGACGTGAAAAGATAGTTTTGAAATTTAAAATAGGACTTCTATACCTGATTTTGTTTGGTTTTCAAATTGGCTATTCACAAAATAGGCAATTTGGAGATTTCTTTAAACCATCAGATTCTTTAAACGTAAGAAGACAGAATACAGTACTACTTTCTGAAACAGTTCTCGCTGCGGGTACTTTAATAGGTTTAAACCAACTTTGGTATTCAGATTATCCTCGCTCTAATTTTCATTTTATTAATGATAATTCGGAGTGGCTTCAAATGGATAAAGTGGGACACGCTTTTTCATCCTATCATTCAGGCCGACTTGGTTCAGAAATGTTGCAGTGGAGCGGTGCTTCTAAACAAAAGCAATTGCTTTATGGTGCAGGTTTAGGTTTTGCTTTTCTTACAGCAGTTGAGGTTCTAGACGGATATTCTTCACAATGGGGCGCTTCTACAGGCGATATAATAGCTAATGCTTCGGGAACGGCTTTATTTATATCGCAGGAATTATTATGGAACGAGCAGCGCCTTATTCCTAAATTTTCTTTTCACAGTACTCCATTTGCTAATGTACGACCAGAAGCTTTAGGAAGTTCCTTTTCAGAACAAATTCTAAAAGATTATAATGGTCAAACTTATTGGCTTTCTGTCAATATGCATTCCTTTTTTAAAGAGTCCAAAATACCCAAATGGTTAAATTTAGCATTAGGTTATGGAGCCGATGGAATGATTACTGGAAACACACAAAATATAGCTACTTTTTCAACTTCAAATCCTGAAAGATTTAGACAATTTTACCTCAGTTTGGACGTAGATTTAAAAAAAATTCAAACAAATTCTGCTTTTTTGAAAACCATTTTCTCGCTTGTAAATACATTAAAAATCCCGGCACCTACAATAGAGTTGCGGTCTCACGGCGCTCCTAAATATCACTTTGTTTACTTTTAGAAAAGTTTAACTACTTGATTATCAGTATTAATATTTTTATTGTATCTTTGCGCGTAGAAATTTCATAACGGGACAGCGTTTGAAGAAAAACAATTTATGATAAAGAAATGGTATTTTTATTCAAGTCTAACTGTAATTACAGTTTTTTTAAGCTTAGGTTTTAAACCTGCAAATGTCGAAACCAACCCCTGGTTTCTTATTAATGAAGAAGATGGTACACACTACTTATTTCCATCTCAAGAAGTAGAAGAATACGCTAATTTGAGCATCCCTTTTACTGGAAATTTCTTTGTTGGTTTTAGAGAAGCAGTTGGCTTCCGAGAATCACAAAGTAAATACAAAAAAATTAATTCTTTAGGTTATATAGGTAAATACCAGTTTGGTATTGAAACCTTAAAATCTGTTGGCATACATGATAAAGATGCCTTTTTGAACAGTCCAGAATTGCAAGAAAAAGCTTTTATAGCACTTTTAGCAAAGAATAAATGGGAATTAAGAAAAGAAATTGAAAAATACGACGGTAAAGTAATCAATGGTCTTCATGTTACCGAATCTGGTATTTTAGCAGCTGCTCATCTTGGAGGAGCTGGATCTGTAAAGAAATTTTTTAGATATAAAGGAAAACGCAATTTTAAAGATGCGTACGGAAGCTCCATAAGAAGCTATATGAAAATGTTTGGTGGTTACGATACATCGTTTATCGTAGCAAATATAAATGCAAAAGCAAGAACTATATAAAACTCATTTTATTCCTATAAGAAAAGGTCGTCATAACAATGATGGCCTTTTCTGTTTTTGTACAATTTTTGATTTTGAAGTTATGAGTGTTAACGCACTGCTTTAAACAAGTTGTTTGCAACAGCAAATACGGATGATTGACTATTAATTTAGCTGTTATTTTTTGAATCCGAATACAGTAACAGTGTTATTTTTTTGCTGTATTTCGTGTAGTTAGTGCTATATTAAATAAAAAATTAAATGTGTTTTTTTACTAAAGAATAGTAGTACATTTGATGTTAAACCAAAAAATTTGAATACACTATGACAGAGCAATCCAAAATTGAAAATTATGATCTTAAGCTAAATGAATCTGCAAAAGACTCTTTGAATGAAATTGCTAAATGGACTTATTATGTATCAATAATTGGTTACATCGCAATTGTATTAATATTCAGCGCTGGATTATATGGGCTGAAAATTTCTTATTCCATGAGACAAATAGGTACAGGAATGTATAGAATAGGAGGTAATTTGGGGATTTTGATGGCCCTTTTAAGAGTAGCAATGGCTTTGATTTATTTCTATCCTGTTTATAATTTGAATAAATTTTCGTCAGAAATGAAAGAAGCTATTAATGAAAATGATGCAGAAATGCTAGCAGCGTCTTTCAAATATTTGCAAAATCATTACAAGTACATTGGAGTGATGACCGTAATTATTTCTTTAATTTATTTGGTACTTTTTATACGTTAGATGATTTCTTTGAAAATTTTGAATTAAATGTGCTCTAATTTTTGTCTTTATTGCATAAATAATTAAACTTGTTTTTAAATATATTTACTGTTTTTACTTACATTCGAAATCAAACTAAAATTATAAAGTATGGAAGAACATTCAAATATCGTAAATCTCGATAGGTAGCTAAATGAATCTGTAAAGAAACTTTTGAAAGAGACCACAAAATGGGCTTATTTTTTAACGATTATTGGCTCTATAAGAATTGGGTTTATTGTTCTAATAGCACTTTTTGCTGGGACACTAATTTCCGCGACTTGTAGTGCAAATGCAATGTTAGCTGTTGGTGATCCTTCTTTTAGGATTTTTATCTCTTTTCTCTACTTTCTGGTTGCAGTATTTTATTTCTTACCTACTTATAACCTAAATAAATTTGCTTCCAATGCTCAAGCAGTTTTACGCGATAATGATTCAGAAGAATTGATTACCTCTTAATGCTATTTAAAATCACATTAACAATATATTGGAATTATGATGGTGATTATTTTTTCACTGTAACTTTTTATGTTTTTTGGGGTTTTTGTGGGCAGATTGCCGTTGTAATCTTTTGTTTTAATTCCAATACATATTTTAAAAGTATTTATTTCGTTACTATTAAAAAAACCCCTTAAAATCAAAAAACCATCTTGCGATTAACAAGATGGTTTTTTGATTTTAATAAATTAGAGCTGTTTTAATTTTCTTTTTTAGCAGCCGTAACATATTCCGTTAGTTTTTTTCCGTAAAGTGATTGCGCTACTTTTGGAGACATCGCTTTTTGAATCGTGTCTAAATATTTTATATTAATGTCATAGATGTCAGATAACGCAATGTAAGGAGCAACCTCATAATCTCTATTGTTCAAAGCAAAGTTAGCTGCAAATAAGTACTTTCTTTTTACATTAGCATCTTGTGCGACGTTGATACTATCTACTTTTTTTGCGTTTTGATTTTTTAAAGCACTGAATTTTTGCTCTATGTTAGAAAGATTTTTGTCTGTAAAAGTGCTATTTATTTTTCTGTACTCTTCGTATATTTCGTGGTTCTTTGAACCCGTAATTTTAGCATTAGATAAATAATTTTCGAGTGTCGTTTCGATACTTATATTCCCAGGTTCGGCAAAAAAAGGTATATTATTGTCTAATGAATTACTTGTCCCACGATCTAGGAATAAGTAAAGCATTTCAGGTGATTTAAGATCTAAATTACTAGTGAAAGTTGAACTTCCTTCAATTATAATGGTATCCATCGCTACAAATGCAGTGTCCACAAGTCGTTGTATATATAAAGTTCCTTTTTTTAATCCTTTGATATTTCCGGTAATATGAAGATTGCCTTTAGTTTCATTTTTGTCGCAGGCAACTAATAAAAGAAGTGTAACAATTGCAATAATTGATTTTTTCATGTGAAGTAAAATTTATTTTTCTTGGAATATTATTCGTTATTCTTTTCTGATTTCTTTAAATCAATATGAATTTATTTCCTTTTTAATTTTGGCGCAAAATAAAGAAAATTGTTGATATGATTCAGGTATTAGTGCCAAATTTCTAAAAAAAAATCCCAATCTATTTCTAAATTGGGATTTCTTCAATTGTTAGTGAGCTTATCCTTTTAACCAAGCTTCTTTCAATGCTTTTTTTGAAGAGTCGGTCGTATTAAGTCCTTCCTTTTCTTCATAAGGAAGTTTTACTTTTCCTTTGATTATTTGTTCTTTGCCGTTTCTTTTTATTTTGATGGCAATTGGATCATTTTCTTTCCACGTTTCGCTAACACTTATCATTTCGTAAATATTCTCAAGTGAAAAGGATTTTTCGTTTATTGCGACTATAATATCGCCTCCTTTTAAATCTAAATTTTTATAAAAATCGTTTAACTCACTATTTGGAATTACAATGATCTCTTTGGTTTGCTGATTCACGGTGATATACGGAACCTGTCCTTTTAGGAAAACATTTGTTGGTACTTTTTTCAATGACTTTGTAATTCCTACTTTAGCTAGAAAAGTATCATAAGGAATAGGTGTTGGTCCAGAAACATACGTTTCTAAAAAAGTTCCTACTTCAGGATACGTGAACGAAGTTATTTTTGCAAAAAGCTCATTATCATTAAAAGGTTTTGAAGGTCCATATTCATTTGATAATTTCTGCATTAAATCAAGAATTCCTCTTTCGCCATTACTTTTTTCTCTGATAATGATATCCAGACACATTCCAATAAGAGCTCCTTTTTCGTAAACGTTCAAATATTGCGCTTTGTAAGGCTCATTCAAAACATTTGCACTCATGGTTGTAAAAGGCATGGTATCATTCATAGCATTAGCGTTCGCAATTTTTTCGGACATTCTGTTCAAGAAATCTTCTTCAGTAATTAATCCTTGATTGATTTGGAACAAATTAGCAAAGTATTCCGTAACACCTTCATACATCCATAAGTGTTCTGACATTTTTGGCGCATTGTAATCAAAATCATGAATCTCTTTCGAATGAATCGATAATGGTGTTACAATATGAAAAAATTCATGTGAAACTACGTCGACCATTGATTTTACTAATTCAGATTTTGGCATCATTTCAGGTAGAACAACGGTGGTTGCTGTAGGATGTTCTAAAGCACCAAATCCTTTTGCATCAGTATCTGTCATTGTTGATAAATAAAGTAAAACACTGTATTTTTTTGTTGCGTTTATTTTTCCTAGAAAATTCTTTTGCGCGGTCATCATCGTTTTCATTTCTGAAGTAATGCTTTCAGCTGTTACTTTTCCAGTTGGTGAATACACGCCAATTAGAATTTCCATACCATCAATTGTAAATGTGGTGTAATCCGGTTTAGCGTACATAATAGGATTCTCCACTAACTCCGCATACCGCGTGGTTGTAAACAAGTCATTTGTGTCGCTAACGTCACGATCAGTCATTGATGTTGCTCCCCAAAGCGTTGCTGGATGCGAAATGCTCACATTATAAGGTAAATCTTTTTTGTCTTGAAAAAAACCTACAAAACCATGCATGTTGAGCATGAAGTTTTTCCCAGCGTCGATATTTGTACCAGCAGGCGAGAAAATATCGCTATTTCCAAAACCACTTCCTTTCTCAGTATCAAAAGTGTCATTAACTAAATAGGTTACTTTTGCCACCGTTTTTGCATTTTTGATCGACCATGTATTATCATCAGTTTTCGCAATTGTTAAAGCAGTTCCTTTGTTATCGAATGCTTTAAAATCTTCAATAAACTTGCCGTAATTGTCAATAGAATAGGTTCCCGGTACAATTTTAGGAATACTATAGGTTACTTCGTCCGTACTGATTTTGGGTGCGGTAATAGTAACTAAGACTTTGTCATCATTTACATCATTTAGATTGATTGCAACTGCTACGTTTTCAATAACTGGCTTGGTAAAGATAGCTACTCCAGCAGTTTTACAGCTCCAGAAAAAGGAAGCAAAAGCTAATGCGAAAAATATTCTTTTCATCTATATTGTTTTATTTTTAGTGGTTAGACTATAAGGATTTATAAATGTTACAGCATTCCGAAGTTTTAGTTGAGGTCAATGCTTAATTTATAGATATCAGTTTCTAGAACTTCCGTGTCTTTATCTTCGCAGAGTAAAAATTCAATTTTTTCGCTAGATTGGCTATACAATGTTAAGCCTTCAAATTTGTGGCTATCACTTATTTTTTTTGTAAACTTTATTTTCATAGTTTTCAAGTCAATGCTTCCAATGATGCTCCCCAATACTTCACCATCCTCATAAGTAGATACGGTGTCTTCGGCTGTGGCCAAAAAATAAATGGTATTGTCGACCAGAACTGCATCTGTAAAGCTGGTACGAACTCCTTTGATTTTAGGAAGTTTATAGTCGTTTGAAAGAACGGAAAATTGATCAGTTAAATTTTCACCTTCAATAGTAAACAGCACATTTTTAGTAGCGCTTCCGTTGCCGCGATTTAGTAAGTACCAACTTTTACCATTGTAAATGGCGCCTTCGAGGTTAAAATCTTCGGGTTTTATTTTTCCAAAACTTTGCATTACGGCATATAGATCACCAAGATCATTAGTGGTTATTATTTTTTTATCTGCCACATTTATCTGAACCATTTTGTTTCTTTTTTCGGTAGAACCAGAACCGAAAATATAAAGGTCTTCGCCAAAATGGGTAATGGCCTCAAAATCAGGTTTATCTTTTTTAAGAATATTTTCAGATGGATTTTCGATTAACGGATGCCGATTTAAATCTTTGGAATCCATATGATATTCATAAAGAAAGCCACTATTGTCACCGATAATCCATAGTGCATTGTCTTTGTAAACGAGTCCGGAGGCGGAACCAATGCCGATGATTTGAAATAATAATTCTAGTTTTAATTGATCCATTAGTTGTGTTTTGAAAATAAGTTTTTAGCCCTGATGGCAGCGGCATCCCACGCTTTTGGGCGTGGATATAGCGAACAGCGGGAAATAGCTCCTTAAAATTTGCTATATTTGAGTTTATAAAGATAAAATTTTTATTATGAAGTCTATAGATCCCGATGATTTTAAAGTAGTTGAAAACATTAAGTTATCACAAATACCAACAAATTTAGAAATTGGTGCGAGTGACGACAAAAAAGAGAACAAGCTTGAAAAAGTGAGTGAGAAGCTTAGTGAATTGCAAGATGTGATGTATGCGCACAATAGATACGGCGTTTTGATTTGTCTTCAAGGTATGGATACGTCGGGTAAAGACAGTTTGATTCGAGAGGTTTTCAAAGGTTTTAATTCACGTGGAGTAGTGGTACATAGTTTCAAAACACCAAATTCAGCGGAACTAGAACATGATTATTTATGGCGTCATTATTTAGCTTTACCCGAAAAAGGGAAGTTCGCTATTTTTAATAGGTCGCACTATGAAAATGTTTTGGTGACTAGGGTTCATCCGGAATATATAATGAACGAGAATTTACCAGGAATAGAGTCAGTGGCTGATATTACTCCTGAGTTTTGGCAAAATAGGATGGAGCAAATTAAGAATTTTGAGAAACATATTACACAAAACGGAATTATAGTATTGAAATTCTATTTACACTTGAGCAAGGAAGAACAAAGACAGCGCTTATTACGCCGATTGGAGGAAGGAAAACACAACTGGAAATTCTCGACGGGTGATTTAAAAGAAAGAGAACACTGGGATGAATATATGGATTATTATGAAAAAGCTATAAACAACACATCGACAGCATCAGCTCCTTGGTATGTTATTCCGGCTGACGATAAGGAAATGGCGCGTTATATTGTGGGTAAAATTATTTGGGAAGAAATGCAGAAACACACCGATATAAAAAATCCTGAAATAGATGATAAAGTAAAGGCTAATATCGAAATGTACAAAGATATTTTGGCAAAGGAATAAACAAAAAATGCGCTGAATTTTCAGCGCATTTTTTATGATTTTAAAAGTTGTTTTATAGTTTAAAACCGTAAGCTAATCTAACTCCTACTTGTCCTACACCTTTACCAACAGAACCATTATCATTTATACGATCAAAATGATTATAATGTGTATAGTTCAAAGAAATGTCGATGTACTTTGTAGCGTATCCAACACTTGGGGATAACAATAACGAAGTTTTGTCTCTCGTATTATCTACATTACTTACTGCAAATGCTGCACCAGCTTCTCCCATTAAATAAAATTGATCATTCCATACAAAAGCTTTAAAGCCTGCTTTAGCTGGGATAATCCCCAAGTCTTTTCCTTCAACTTGCCCCGGGAAAACATCAGCTTTGCTAACAAATAAGTTAGTATAACCTGTAGTTAATGTAAGGGAGTACACTTTAGATAAATCGTATTGACCTCTAATATCTCCTCCTAATGCTAATTTGTATGGGTCGTTAGTTGCATATCCAACATTTGCTCCAAATCCTAAACGGAATCCTTGGTCGTAATTTGTTTCTTGTGCTTGTGCTTGGCTTCCGAAAAAAAGTGCCATTGTAAATACTAATGCTAATTTAATTTTTCCTGCGATTTTCATAATCTTTTTTTTAAAATTGGGTTCTTTTTATTTGTTTTTATTGACCTAAATCAACGGTGTAAAAGTAAAACAGCAAATAGTATCTGCACTTACATCATTTAAAGGCTTTGTTACAGAATTATTAGATTAACGATTCGATTTCATGAAATAACAGCGTTATATATTGAATTGAGGGGATACAATTCAAAGCTTCTGCTTACCTTTGTGGCCTTTAAAAAAAATGAAGTGAATTTATCCCAGTACACAAAAGAGTTTTCTTATAATTTACGATTGGCCTATCCTATTATTTTGGGTATGCTCGGACATACAATTGTAGGTATTGTTGACAATATAATGGTTGGTAAACTTGGACCAACAGAATTAGCTGCAGTTTCCCTAGGTAATAGTTTCGTTTTCATAGCCTTATCATTAGGAATTGGTTTTTCAACCGCTATAACACCTTTAGCTGCTGAAGCAGATGGCAAGAGTGATATTGAAGAGGGAAGAAGTGTTTTTCACCATGGTTTGTTTTTATGCACAATTTTAGGATTTACGCTTTTCTTTATAATTTTCTTTTTCAAACCATTAATTTCATTAATGGGGCAGCCAGAGATTGTAGTGGAAATGGCAAAACCTTATCTGGATATTGTCGCGTTTTCACTTGTGCCACTGATTATTTATCAAGCCTATAAGCAATTTGCTGATGGTAAATCAGAAACTAAAATTTCAATGTGGGCCACGATAATAGGTAATGTCGTTAACGTGATTATCAATTATTTCTTGATTTACGGAATCTGGATTTTTCCTAAAATGGGAATTGTAGGAGCGGGTATTGGAACAATTGCTTCCAGAATTGTGATGTTAGCGTATATGCATTACAGCCTGATTAGAAAACCGAAATTTCATCCTTATTTTGAGAATTTTAGTTTTAAAGAAATTAAGAAAAAGATGCTGAATAAAATCATCAACTTAGGTTTGCCTTCAGCGATGCAAATGTTTTTTGAAGTTGCTTTATTTACAGGAGCTATTTGGTTATCGGGAGTTTTAGGAACTACAAGTCAAGCTGCCAACCAGATTGCTTTAAGTTTAGCTTCATTAACATTTATGTTTGCTATGGGATTGAGCGTGGCTGTAATGATACGAGTGGGTAATCAAAAAGGTTTAATGGATTATGTAAAATTACAACTTGTAGCACGATCTATATTCTTATTAGCAATACTTGTTGAGATTGTGTTTGCTGCGATTTTCATCATTTTTCATCAGTATTTACCGCAATTATTTGTCGATGTAAATGATATGAGTCATATAATAGAAACTAACGAAGTGATTTTAATAGCGTCGCAACTGTTGTTTGTTGCGGCTTTTTTCCAAATTTCAGATGGCATCCAAGTTGTTGTTTTAGGTGCTTTAAGAGGTTTGCAAGATGTAAAAGTGCCTATGTACATTACTTTTGTTGCGTATTGGATTATTGGTTTTCCTATTTCAATATACTTGGGATTGTATACAGATTTGAAGGCAATTGGTATTTGGATCGGACTTTTAGCAGGATTAACAGCTGCCTCGATATTTTTGTATATTCGCTTTGTAAGATTGACAAAGAAATTAATTTTAGTAGGAGATAATAACGGCATTAATAAATAAGAATAAAATGGAATTACCAAAATTTTTACTAGGGGATAACACTGATTTTCCCGATGATATTTTTATCATTCACTTAGATTATCCAAGGTTTATCATCAACTTAAAAGATGATGAGGTTGAGTTTATGGAAGAGGCTGAGGATCTTGATGAAGGAGAATTAAATACTGAAATGGAAGGTTTGATCGAACAAGCCAATACGTTTTATGATCGTGAAATGGAGCGTTACGAGAAAGAGTAATAATTCACTATTTTTTAAAATACTGTTCTAATAATTTTTGAGCGGCTGCAAAAGGTGATATTTCATTATTTTGCACCGCTTTTTTAGTATCTTCTAATAGATTATGAATTTCGGGCTGGTTGTAGAAATTCAGTTTTAACTGCTCATTGATGGTTTCCAACATCCAATATTGATTTTGGTCTTTTCTTTTATCATAAAAGGTATTATTTCCTTTCGTTAATTCAAGAAATTTTTCAATAATTTCCCATACCTCCGGAATTCCTTCTTGTGTTATCGCGCTACAAGTCGAAGTTTTGGGTGTCCATCCTGATTTTTTAGCCGGAAAAAGATGAAGTGCTCTATTGAATTCCATTTTAGCAAAATGTGCTTTCTTTATATTATCGCCATCTGCTTTATTGATTACAATGGCATCCGCCATTTCCATAATGCCTCGTTTAATTCCTTGTAGTTCGTCGCCAGCACCAGAGATCTTTAATAATAAAAAGAAATCTACCATGCTGTGAACGGCAGTTTCGCTTTGACCAACACCTACGGTTTCAATGATAATGGTGTCAAAACCACAGGCTTCACAAAGTGTAATGGTTTCGCGCGTTTTTCGAGCCACGCCGCCTAATGTTTCTCCCGAAGCTGAAGGACGTATATACGCATTTTTGTCTTTTACTAATTCTTCCATTCTGGTTTTATCACCTAGAATACTTCCGTGACTAATCGTACTACTAGGATCAACTGCAAGTACGGCAACTTTCTTACCTAAACTGGTTAAGAATTTTCCAAAAGCTTCAATGAAAGTACTTTTCCCTACGCCAGGAACGCCAGTTATTCCTATTCGGACGGAGGTGCCTGAATGGGGCAAGCAAGCATTTATTACTTTATTGGCTTTAGCCAAATGATCGCTATTAGTGCTTTCGACCAATGTAATCGCCCGACTCAAAGCAGTTATATTCCCCGATCGAATACCTTCAACTAATTCGGCCGCTGACGGTTGTATTTTTCGATAATTTTGAATGTGTTCAATAGAAGTTAGGCTAGTGATTTCTGGAGGAGAAATTCCTGCTTTTTCGTTTAGAGCGCTGGGATATTGTTTTTTTGACAAAGCGAATAGTTTGAAATGTAAAAGTAAGAAAAACAAAAACACTTTCAAAAAATGCATTGCCATCGCAAACTCTTTATTTTGACTTAAAAGAAACTTTGTTTCCTGTTTTATTAATTCGTGTTGATTAATGAATATAAAAGGAGATTTTTCACGAAATACTAATTAAACATTGAATAAATAGGAAAGATACATTAATTATGTAAATGGATTTTTCTTCATTCTCATGCTAAATTTAATTGGTATTTTTGTACACAATTATTTTATATGTACAACTTCATCCTAATTTTTGTTTTTCTATTCTTAGGTCTAATTCTACAGAATGTCAAGGGATTCCCTGTAAGCGTGTACAAAGTGTTGAATACTATTGTGATTTACTTTTGTCTTCCTGCTTTAGCGTTATACTATATTCCAAAGATTGAGGCTAGCGATGAATTACTATATCCAATAGGTGTTGCGTGGATTACTTTTGGAGGTGCTTATTTGTTCTTTAATTTTTTGAGTAAGAAATTCGGCTGGTCTAAAAAGTTGACTGGTTGTTTGATTATTACTGCTGGTTTAGGAAATACTTCTTTTTTAGGATTTCCTATTATTCAAGCGTTATACGGAGAAGAAGGAATGAAAACGGCTATTTTAGTCGATCAGCCTGGCTCATTTGTAGTACTTTCTACTTTAGCAATTATTGTAGCAACAATGTATTCCAGTGGAAAACCGAACGGATTACAAATTGTAAAGAAAATTGCGATATTTCCACCTTTTATTACTTTTTTAGTAGCTTGTTTGATGAATTTTTTAAACTTGGATTTTCATTACTATATTCAGTTCACGCTTCAACAAATAGGTATTGTGATGACACCATTAGCAATGCTATCTGTTGGATTACAATTACAGTTTGATAGGAAAAGCCAGCATTGGAGATTTTTAGGATATGGACTTTTGTATAAATTAATATTGACTCCGGCTGTCATTTACGTGTTGTATGTTGTAATTTTGCAGCAACATTCAAAAACGATTGAAGTTGCAGTTATGGAATCAGCAATGGCGCCAATGATTACGGCAAGCATACTTGCCTCCGCTCATGGACTCAAGCCGCGATTGTGTAGTATGATGATTGGTTTTGGAATTCCATTATCGTTTATTACCTTACTATTTTGGTATTTTATACTTCAGCTTTAAATTAATTATTAGTCATTAAAGTTCTTTTCAAAAAATGAGTTCATCTTCGGTTACAAATTCGAATATTGCAAGTGTACCTAGTGTTCCGCAAACGGTTTATCCTATATTGTTTTCTATTGCATTTGCACATTTAATAAATGATTTATTACAAGCCGTTATACCCGCTGCTTATCCTATTCTAAAAGAAAATTTTAATTTAACATTTACGCAAATTGGGTTGATAACGCTTGCATATCAATTAGCTGCATCTTTATTACAACCATTGGTCGGACTTTACACAGACAAGAAACCAAAGCCTTATTCTCAAATCTTTGGAATGGTTTTTACCTCCCTTGGAATCGTATGTTTGTCCTATGCTTCTGGTTTTTCAATGATTATTGTTTCCGTTGTTTTGGTGGGAATAGGGTCTTCTATTTTTCATCCTGAAGCTTCCCGAATTTCATTTTTAGCATCAGGAGGCCGACGTGGTTTAGCACAATCCATATTTCAATTAGGAGGAAATGCAGGAACTGCATTAGGGCCATTGTTAGTTGCACTAATTGTAGTTCCTAACGCGCAACACTACATTATTTGGTTTCTTGCCGCAGCAATAATTGGATTAGTAGTTTTGAGTAGAATTGCTCTTTGGTACCAAAATCATTTAAACTTAAGAAGTACTAAGAAAGCAGTAATCGATTTGCCAAATATTTCTCAAAACAAAATTATTTTATCAGTAGCAATTTTAATGGTTTTGATATTTTCTAAGTTTTTTTACATGGCCAGTATGTCTAGTTATTTTACATTCTACTTGATGGAAAAATTTAACTTATCAGTTCAAGACTCTCAATTTTATTTGGTTTTATTTTTAGCATCTTGCGCAATTGGTACATTAATCGGCGGACCATTAGGAGATAAGTTTGGCAGAAAATATGTCATTTGGTTTTCCGTATTAGGAGCGGCTCCGTTTACATTGTTATTACCGTATGTCGATTTATTTTGGACTGCTGTGTTATCGGTTCTTATAGGAACAATTATTTCTTCAGCCTTTCCAGCTATTTTGGTTTATGCACAAGAATTACTCCCTAAAAAACTCGGAATGGTTTCGGGACTTTTCTATGGTTTTGCATTCGGAATGGGAGGTTTAGGCTCTGCCTTGTTAGGAAATCTCGCCGATCATACCAGTATAACGTACGTATACTACCTTTGCGCTTACTTGCCCTTAATTGGGATTGTCGCTTTATTTTTGCCCAATTTAAAGAAAAAGTAATTCCTTTATTTTTTTGGAGCTTAATCCTGCTCTTCATTATATCCACGCTAAAAAGCGTGGGATGCCATTGCGATCAGGGCAATACAAACCGGAATCCTATCACTATTTTCCGAAATTCATTTTTTAATTCCAGTCAAAAATTAGTAGAATTTTAGGATTATATTCTTAGTATATTGGTTTAATTTCAATAACTTACATTGTTATTAATTTCAAAAAATAAAACCATTATGGCAACAGTACGATTAGGCGATATTGCCCCTGATTTTGAAGCAGAAACATCACAAGGAAAAATAAAGTTTCACGAATGGATTGGTGATTCTTGGTGTATATTATTCTCACATCCTGCAGATTTTACTCCAGTTTGTACTACTGAATTAGGTACAGTAGCTAACTATTATCCGGAATTTCAAAAACGAAATGTAAAAGTAATTGCATTAAGTGTTGATGGCGTAGATTCACACATGGAATGGATCAAGGATATCAACGAAACCCAAAACACCGTAGTGAATTTTCCTATAATCGCTGACGAAGACAAGCGTGTAGCTGAATTGTATGACATGATGCATCCTAATGCAAGTGAGAGTTTTACAGTCCGCTCTGTTTTCATAATAGGACCGGACAAGAAAATTAAACTAACACTGACTTATCCAGCCTCTACGGGAAGAAACTTTGATGAGCTACTGCGTGTGATCGATAGTTTACAGTTAACCGCTAATTATAGTGTTGCAACTCCAGCCAACTGGAAGGATGGCGAAAGAGTTGTAATTTCACCTGCTATTAAAGATGAAGATATTCCCGCTAAATTTCCTAAAGGGCACGAAAGAATAAAACCATATCTTAGAATGACTCCGCAACCTAATAAATAGTTTTCGTAAAGTATAATAACAAGAAAGCAGTATATTTTTATGCTGCTTTCTTGTTTTCAGAGTTATTTCTATTGGTGATTAATAATCCTAAAACGATAATCACCATGCTTATTATTTGAATAAATTCTATCGCTTGATCGAGAAAAAAATATGCTAGAATTCCACTAAATATTGGAATCAAATAATAAATCAAAGCCGTTTTTGAAGTTCCTATTAATGCAATAGCTTCATTCCATAAATAATAGGAGACCAAGGAGGCAAATATCCCTACATACGAGGTAATTAGTATAGTTTTAAAGTCGAATGTCATTTTTTCATAATAATTATGTTCCCATATATAGAAGGGTAAAAGTACTACTGCGCCAATTACAAATACACTGAACAGAAATACTTTTGAATCTATTTCCTGAGGTTTCTTGCGAACTAAAAGTGTGTAGCACGCAAAGAAGAAACAGGCGAGTAGCATTAATAAATCGCCAATTGTAAAGTTAATATTGAGTAATGCTTCCAGAGAACCTTTTGTGATCAAGACAAAAACGCCTGTGATTATGGTAAGTATTCCCAGGATTCGTAGGTTTGAAACTTTCTCTCTAAACATAACTCTCGAAATTGCAATAATGAATAACGGAATTGAAATTGCAATCAAAGATAAATTGACAGCACTCGTCGTTTTTCCTGCAAAGTAAATTAAAGTATTGAAAATGGTTATGCCTAAGATAGCGGTTACTGTAAGAAACCAAAAATGATTTTTAACAATCTTAAAAGTTCCAATAGTTTCTTTTAATGCAAATGGAGCTAACACAATACAAGCTATTGTCCAGCGCCAAAAAGCTAGTCCCACAGGAGGAATATGTCCTTTTACTCCGCTTGCAATTACCATGTTAACCGACCATAAAAAAGTAGCTAATAAGGCAAATAAGACACCTTTTGTCTGATTATTCATTAAACAAGATTTTTTATTTTGGCGTGTTGCAGTAATAAAATAGTCTTAGCATCTTTTATTTCGCCTGATGCAATCATGGAGTAAGCTTCATCATAAGACATTTCCATTACTTCAATATTTTCTTGTTCGTGCTCTAATCCGCCACCTTCACTAACTTTCATGCTTTCATCATATTCTCCAATAAATAAATGTAAAATCTCGGTTACGGCGCCAGGAGACATATAGGTTTCCATTATTTTTTCGACTTTAGAAATCCGGTATCCTGTTTCTTCCTCTGTTTCCCTGATAATGCATTGTTCTGGATTGTCTTGGTCTAATAAACCAGCGCAAACCTCAATCATCATGCCTGTTTGGTTTCCGTTTAGATAACTAGGCAAACGAAATTGACGCGTAAGAATCACTGTCTTTTTAGATGTATTATAAAGTAAAATTGCAGCGCCGTTACCACGATCATAGACTTCTCGTTTATGAGTGATCCATGAATCATCTTCTTTCTGATAGTCAAAGGTTACTTTATTTAATAGGTACCAATTATCAGAAAGTAATTCTGTTTTTTGGATTTTTATAGCTGGGTTTTTCATTGGTTTGAATTAATCTATAAAGATAGTATAAAGCAGTGAAATGAGATTTTTAGAATCTTAAAAAGCAATGTACATTTGTTTAATTTTAAAGAATTTTTATTAACTATTAAGTTAAATTTTTGTTAAAATAATAAAATAATTCTTATAATTAAGTTGTTTTTTTGCAAATTTAAAGTAGGTAAAAATTATTTTATAAATTATATATTATTAAAATGAAAGAAAAAAATCCTAAATTACTCAAACTATTTTGTTTAATTGTAATGCTTAACCTGCTATTTACCTCTTGTGAAAAAGATCTTTATGAACAACCAACTGATACTTCTTTTTCTACAGAGGAAGCTGAATTGTGGTACTATTCTATGTTTAAAAAAACAGATCAATATAATAAATCTGTTAAAAGGAAGGATAAAAAATATCCGGATTAGAATAATGAGTATTATAGAAAAATAGGATATGTTGAGATTATTGAATTTCCATTAATAAAAGCAAAAAAACAAGTTAGTTTTGTTAACTCTGGAAAATTGAATTCAGCACAAGCTCAAAGAGTTTTAGATGCGTCATTGACTAGAGCGGTATTCATTAAGATGGGGAAGGATAAAATTTACTTGCGTGAAATACAGTATATACCAGATTATGATTATTTAGAGCGTAAAGGTTTTGATATAAGTGATGTAGATTTGCGGAAAGGGAATGACTTTTCTGGAAAAGTAATTATAAAAACATGGGACTCTGAAGTTTTATCAATGAAGATTTTATCAAATGGAAAAACGATTAATACAATCAAACCAGAGGATAAAAAAAAAGTCAAAATAAAAACTAGTAAAAGTACATTAACCCACAAAACCAATGGTTGCGAAACAGTTACCGATCAGTATTGGGAAGCACAATGTGAAATTGAGCAACAAGGAGATGTTTGGGTGTATACAGGAGAATGTGATAATTGGGTTTTAGTTTGGGAGTCTGCACCATACGAAATATGTGCACCAGATGGTACAAATCCATGTGATAATAATCCTGACCCTAATTGCCTATGTGAGTTTTATGGTTTTGGCTGTAGCGACGGTGGTGATGGAGGAGGGAGTCCGGTTGTACCTGCTATAATAATTAATGATCAAGCGTTGAAAAATAATCCTTGTTTGAATGAAGTGTATTCTAAACTTGGACAAGCAAGTGGATTTGATTATTATCTTAAAAGATTTGACGGAAATAATTCCGTTGCCAATTTGAATTTTGCTATTGGAACTCTCGTTGGAAATACATACGGTGAAACTTCACCGCCTAATAATGGATCAATTACTATTACACTTGATGCAGGTAAGTTGGCAGAAACTCCTCCTTTATTTGTTGCTGATATTTTTATTCATGAAATTATTCATGCTGAAATGTTCAGAAAAATGATGATAGCTGCCGAAAGTGGAAATATAGACCCAACTATTATGACTACACAGCAACAAATTGATTATGTAGAAAGTTTAAGAAATAATTTCCCAGGGCTTTATGATTACTATATGAGATATGAATATAATGTACCTTCTGGTCAAGAGCCTTCAAATGCTATGCACGAACTAATGGCTCAACATTATATTAGTATTATTGTAAGTGCATTAAAACAATACGATAATACCCAAACCAATGATGTATATAATGCAATTGCTTGGTTTGGATTGAAAGGTACGGGAAGTTCGTTTGATAGTACAGGTCTTTTACCTAATTCAACAACTGCTTGGAAAAATCTGAGTGCGCAGGAGCGCCTTAATTTAATACAAACTTTAAATAACTATATACAAAATTCGCCAAAATGTCAAAACTAAAACTAACATTTTTTTTGTTATTAATGACATCTTTTTATTCTTTTTCACAAAACGATAAAAATGATTCCACCTTTATTTATATAGAAAAAGGAACAAAGTTTGTAGAATATTTTTTTTCGAAAGATAGTACCAAAGCAGATTTTTGTATCTATTTGCAAGGATATGAAACGAAAGAACAGAGAAAAAACCATTTTGATAGCATAAGAAAACTTCAAAAAAAAATGGTTCCAGTAAATGTAAAAGATTTCTGCATTAGAATGTTATGTATTGACAAGCGTCCTAAAAAACTGAAGTCAATCGATTGTATAAAATACATTACTCCAGATCAATATAGGAAAGGAAGATACCATCGTCAATATATGTACGTGATTTATAAAATACGAGAAGGATATTATTTGAAATGGAGAATTTTCCTTGATGGTACTGCCTAATCAAAAATAAAAATTAATTGGATTCATAAAAATGCCTAAAAAAAGTAAAAATAAAAACTAATAAAAGTACATTAACCCCAAAAAAAAACAATAGTTGCGAAACATTTAAAGATCAGTATTGGGAAGCACAATGTGAAATTGAGCAACAAGGAGATGTCTGGGTATATACAGGAGAATGTGATAATTGGGTTTTAGTTTGGGAGTCTGCACCATACGAAATATGTGCACCAGATGGTACAAATCCATGTGATAATAATCCTGACCCTAATTGCCTATGTGAATTTTATGGTTTGGGCTGTAGCGACGGTGGAGGAGATCCACCAACTGACCCACCAGCTGACCGCCAAACGATCCTTGCTCAACTGGTTCAGCAACTACAACTATTTCTCAAAATAGTAGCTACATAACAGCTAATACAAGCATAATGACAGCCAGTGCTGATGGCAATGAACACAGTATCACATTAGGAAGAGATGTTCATGGGAATATTACTCAAGCCCCTATGAATAATGGCAGTCCTAATATTGTAGCAACAAACACTAGTTGGCCTGGCGCTTTCGCAGATATTCATAACCACACAACAAATGGACCACCATCATCTAATGATATAGTATATGCTGCTGTTAAAAAAAATGAAATAAATAGTGAGCATATTACCTCATTTGTGAATTTGCCCGACGGTTCATATGCAATAGTGGTAACTGATTTGTCAGCAGCTCATAATTTTGTGGTAGCTTATCCTGCAGATATATCACTGAATTATCCTCCAGAATTTCCTGATGCAATTTTAGATGAAATTTATTCTTTAAGGTATTCTATGGGTTCAGGTTCTAGTGTTGAAAATTATATGAGAGCAATTTCTTTCCTATTAGATAAATATGAATCTGGAATAACGATACTAAAGCAAGATAGTGACGGAAACTTTAAGCCTTTTAAAATAGAAGAAACCGTAAATCCTGATGGTTCCAAAACATATACTTTAATACCTTGTAATAACTAAAATAATAAATTATGAAAACCTTATTAAAAATTTCAGTAATAGTATTCCTTTTAATGAACTATAGCTGTAAGGCACAAATGGTGCAAACAACCAAAGATGTCTATTTATTAAAAACAAACGAGCAACAATTTATTAATAAACCACTAAAAGATTTACTGAAAGAAATTAAGCCTGAAATTAGAACAGCTGACACTAGTATTGATAGTCCTTACTTTTTCAGATTTAAATTTATTACATATGAACAACAGAGAACGAATAAAGGCAATTGGGAAGATCGTGTATCCCTTTATGTCTATGTAAAAGAACCAATTGATTGGAAATGGGAAAAAAGACCTAAAGGAAATGAGCTGATATGGACTAAAGAAGATGCTGAAAAATATGGCAATCTTGCTGTTGTGAGAATAAAAGTCATAAATCAGCCTAAGGAGTAAAAAAGGAAAAATGTAATTTGAACCGATACAATTTTGTGTCAGTTTTTTATTTCTTTTAATTCAATGAAAAATTTCTGTACTAATCTTTATGTATTCTTTTTTTGCCTAATCATTATTTTTCCATTTTTTCATTTTTATAGTGATGCGAGGATGTTTATGAAGCCTGTATTTGTTTTTATTGTTGGTTTCACTGGTTTGTTAATGGTATTAAAAAGAGAAAATTTTACTGGAAATAGTATTGCTAATGTCTTGACATTATTAGGTGTGTTCTGGCTAGATTTGAAGTGTTATTTTGGTTTAGGAAATATATTCCCTTATATTTTTATTTTGGCTCTATTTCTTTTGTACGAAGTGTTTTATAGTTTTTTAGTTGGAAACAAAATCATAAATAGTAAAGGTTTAATTGTTGTTTATGGTATAATGATTAGTATAGAAAATGTTCTTGTTTTGGCATCTAAAAACTTTCAATTTTTTAGATTTTATCCCAACGAAAGTGTTTTTTCAATATTATTGGCTGGACAGTTGTTGTTTATAATTCCTACTCTTAAGCGGTTTTACAAAGAGAAAAACAGTAATAAAATTTTTCCGTATATTTTTATTATTTTTTGTTACTTCATTTTGTTTTATACTAAAGGAAGAGCTGGAATTTTAGGATTTACAGTTGGTTTACTCTTTTTGAATTACCATTTTTTAAAATCAAAAATCAGTATTTTAATTATTGGAGCGACTATTTCTTGTTTAATGCTCGCATTGATAAATGTTAAATCAGATTCTTCAAATGGACGATTGCTTATTTACAAAGTGGTTTATACGCAATTAGAACCTAAAGAATTATTTTTGGGTATAGGTTATGGGAATTTTAGAGCTCAATATAACTTATTTCAAGCTGTTTATTTTTCAAAAAAATCAATTAGTAATGATGAAGCTTTATTAGCAGGAAATACAATTTATATGTATAATGATCCTTTGCAATTGGTTATAGAAATTGGATTATTGGGACTTGCGATTTTAATTGTTGGAACAATTTATTTTTTTAGATGTTTAAGGCGTGATTACTTATCATTGATTGATAAACCAATTTTATTTGGTGCTTATTTAAGTATTGTTTGTATAGTTGTGAGTTCTTTTTTCTCCTTTCCATTTCAGATGATTGGAATTTTAATTCATTTTGTATTGTGTATTGCAGTTATAGCTAGTTATCACCAAAAGGAATCTTCAAAGCAACAATTTTTGAATGAGAATAAATATCAAGTCATTGGTAAAATAACACTTTTAGTAACATCAATTTGTCTTTTGTTTTTTGGTTATCAATCTTTTCTTTTTTACCAAAAGGCTAATGAAACGGTTTTGTTGTCAAATACCGGATTCAGAAAAAAAGCAATAAATAACTATTGCGAATTGTATAATGATTTTATTAAAGATGGAGATTTAATGTATAATTATGCGGATGAACTGACTAAAGTTAATCAACTGGATTCGGCAATAATAGTTCTAAATGAAACAATGAAATATCGTTACGATGATAAATGTGCTTTATTGATGGGAAACTTGCTTTTAGAAAAGAAACAATTTTCAGAAGCTGAGAAACAATTTATTCAAGTAGTTTATTTAGATCCGAAATTATTTGGAAATAGGCAAGTATTGTTTCAGTTTTATTACGAAGCAAAACAGTGGAACAAAGCATTATATTGGGGAAATTCAATACTAAATTTGAAGGTTAAAATTCCTTCCAAAACAGTTGAAAATATAAAAATTGAAACTAAAAGACGTTTGATAGAAATACAAACATTGGAAAAATAAAATCCAAAAAAAACGCCTCGAAAGTTTCAAGGCGTTTGGTGCTTTTATTTTAAAATCGTTTGCTTTCTGTCTGGTCCAACAGAAACAATTTTGATGGGTACTTCCACTTCTTTTTCAATGAAATCAATATATGCTTTCAATTCAGCTGGTAATTCATCATAAGTGGTCATGCCTGTTAAATCAGCTTTCCAACCTTTGAATTCTTTATAAACCGGAGTTACGTTTTCTGGTTCAATATTATAAGGGAAATGAGTAATTTTCTCTCCTTTATAGTTGTAATCCGTACATACTTTTAATGTTTCAAATCCTGAAAGAACATCGCCCTTCATCATCATCAATTGCGTTACACCATTTACTTGTACCGCATATTTAAGGGCAACTAAGTCTAACCAACCGCAACGTCTTTGTCTTCCTGTTACAGATCCAAATTCGTTTCCTACACGTGCCATAGAAGCACCGTCTTCATCAAAAAGCTCTGTTGGGAACGGTCCGCTACCTACGCGAGTTACGTAAGCTTTGAAAATTCCATATACTTCTTTAATTTTATTTGGAGCAATCCCTAAACCAGTACAAGCACCAGCTGCGGTAGTATTAGAAGAAGTTACGAAAGGATAGGTTCCAAAGTCTACATCTAATAATGAACCTTGAGCGCCTTCGCACAATATTGATTTACCAGCTTTCTGAGCTTGGTGTAAATATTCTTCGCTATCAATAAAATCTAATTTCTTTAAATCTTCAATTGCTTCAAAGAATTCTTTTTCTAATTCTACTAAGTTGTATTGGATATCCACATCATAGAATGCAATCATTGCCTCGTGCTTGTCAGCCAAAGCTCTATAACGATCAGCAAAATCTTCTAGTTCAATATCTCCAACACGGATTCCATTTCTACCAGTTTTGTCCATGTATGTTGGTCCAATTCCTTTTAGAGTAGATCCAATTTTTGCTTTGCCTTTAGATGCTTCTGAAGCTGCATCTAGTAATCGGTGAGTTGGTAAAATTAAATGTGCTTTTCTTGAAATGATTAATTTTGACTTTAAATCCAAGTTGAATTTAGCTAAACCGTCAATTTCACTTTTAAAAACTACTGGGTCTATAACAACTCCATTACCAATAATGTTCATGTTGTTACCGTGAAAAATCCCCGAAGGAATGGTTCTAAGTACGTGTTTTATACCGTCAAATTCTAGAGTATGTCCTGCATTTGGTCCTCCTTGAAAACGAGCAATGATGTCGTATTTTGAAGTAAGAACATCAACAATTTTTCCTTTTCCTTCATCTCCCCATTGTAATCCTAGTAATAAATCTACGGTCATTCTGTGTGTTATTTGTAGTTAATTTTTATATTTCGGAACTATCTTGTCCCACGTCCTTTTTTTGTTTTTTTACACCATACAAATACAAGGAATGATTCGTGATTTCTATGTCAAAAATCTCTTCAATTGTTTTCTTTATGGTTTGTATTCTTGGATCACAAAACTCTATTACTTCACCAGTATCAGTCATAATAATATGATCGTGCTGTTTGTCAAAATAGGATTTTTCGTAATGCGCTTGATTTTGTCCAAATTGGTGCTTTCTCACTAAAGCACAGTCAAGCAATAGTTCGATGGTGTTGTAAAGCGTTGCTCTACTTACACGATAGTTTTTGTTTTTCATCTTGATGTATAAATTTTCTACATCAAAATGCTCTTCACTATCGTAAATTTCCTGAAGTATAGCGTAGCGTTCAGGAGTTTTTCTATGTCCTTTATTTTCAAGATACATTGTAAAAACATTTTTTACAATTTCTTGGTTTTTCGTGTTATCTGTGGAAATGAGTGTCATATACTGGCAAAGATAATTTTTTTAGTTTAAAGAATAAAACTTCCGCGATTGTTTAGTTTTAAGTTTGTAGTCTTTCTTATTTTAAAACTAAACTTTAATCATAAGAAGGCTCGTTTTCTATGTTTTGTATTCGCGCGTTACCTTATCGACTCCGTCAATTTTTTTGATATTGCTAATCATTTTTTTCAAAATGGTATTGTTTTGTACAATTACGGTGACCTGTCCATGAAAAAGTCCAGCATCAGTACTCAATGCAATACTTTGAATATTTACGTGCATATTGTTTGAAATTACCTTTGTCAGTTGGTTTGTAAGCCCTAAGACATCCATTCCTGTGACGTTGATAATTGCTTTGAATTCCTCTTGTGAGGAATCAATCCACTTCGCTTGCATAATTCTGTATGCATAATTGGACTGCATTCCTATTGCATTTGGACAATCTTTTTTATGCACTTTTATTCCTTCATTTATAGTTACAAAACCAAATACTTCATCGCCAGGAATAGGATTGCAGCAAGGAGATAACTTATAATCTAATTTATCTTGTTCTTTTCCAAAAACAAGCATATCGTAATTACTGCTAATTACTTGTCTGTGTATATCCTCATCAGATGTTGTGCTTGGTGCACGTTTCATTTTATTTTTGAAAAAATTAATGAACGTATTGCTTTTTTGTGCAGCGTAATCTTTGAGCTGTTGGTTTTCAATTGCACCCACACCAACTCTATAAAATAAATCTAAGCTTGTTTTTAATTTGAAAAAGTTGACCAGTTCATTAACAACTTGCTCACTTAATGTAATTTTTAAATGTTTTAATTTTCGGGTAAGCAATTCTTTACCTTCCTCGGCAATTTTCTTAGTATTTTCATTAAGAACATTCTTAATCTTAGTTTTAGCTCTAGCTGTAGTTACATAATCAAGCCAGTTGATTGTTGGTTTCTGGTGCTGTGAGGTAATAACTTCGATTTGATCTCCACTTTTTAATTCAAAATTCAAAGGAACTAATTTTCCATTTACACGGGTTCCTCTAGTTCTAATTCCTATTTCTGAGTGAATGCTAAATGCGAAGTCTAATGATGTTGCGCCTTTAGGCAAGGATTTGATTTCGCCTTTTGGTGTAAACACAAAGATTTCCTTTGAATATAAATTCATTTTAAAATCTTCAACGAAATCAACCGCATTTGCTTCTGAACTTTCTAAAGCTTCTTTAAGTAAATTCAACCAATGATCTAAACCGCTTTCTTCAGTAGCACCATTTTTGTATTTATAATGAGCCGCGTATCCTTTTTCAGCAATTTCGTCCATACGTTCACTACGGACCTGCACTTCTACCCAGCGACCTTTTGGTCCCATAACAGTTATGTGCAAGGCTTCATATCCAGTGGATTTTGGTGACGAAATCCAATCGCGTAAACGGCTGGGACTCGGTCTATAATGATCCGTTACTATAGAATATATTTTCCAAGCAATGAATTTTTCTTCATGTGGATTTGATTTGTAGACAATTCGCAGTGCAAATTTATCGTAAACCTCCTCGAAGCTTACGTTTTGCGCTTGCATTTTTCTGCGAATCGAATAAATAGATTTTGGACGTCCTTTAATGAAATATTCGACTCCTTCTTCGTCTAATGACTTTTTAATCACTTCAGAAATAGATTTGATATAGTCATCTTGTTCTTCTTTAGTTTCTTTAAGCTTACTTACAATTTCATTATAAATGGCAGGTTCGGTATATTTTAATCCTAAATCCTCCAACTTGGATTTGATGTTATATAAGCCCAATCGATGTGCTAAAGGAGCATATATGTACAAGGTTTCCGATGCGATTTTGGTTTGTTTATCTTCCCGCATTGAATCCATTGTTTGCATATTGTGCAAACGGTCAGCAAGTTTGATCAGAATAACGCGTACATCATCATTCAGAGTTAAGATCATTTTCCTGAAATTCTCTGCCTGCATCGATATATTCAAATCTTTTTGAACCAATGCTATTTTGGTCAAACCCTCGACGATTTGTGCTAGTTTCGGATTAAACATCTTTTCGATGTCTTGAACTGTAATTTCAGTATCTTCCACCACATCGTGGAGTAAAGCTGCAGCAATAGATGTCGATCCCAAACCAATTTCTGAGGCTACAATTTTTGCAACTGCAATGGGGTGAAAAATATAAGCTTCACCAGATTTTCGTCTTTGGTCTTTGTGAGCATCTACAGCAAGATCAAATGCTTTTCTGATGAGTTTTTTATCCTCATCAGTTAAGGTTTGGTAGCTAATACGGAGTAGCTCTTTATACTCTTGTGCAATTGCTTTATTTTCTTTTTCTAGATCAATTTCTATCATAAGTGGAAGGATTCAATTCCTAAAAATAGAAATTAGTTAGGAGATACACAAGAAAAATTGGCATTCTGTTTTAAATAAAAAGTTTAAACATTCAATATATTTTTATTGAATTTTACTAAAATCCAAATCCTGAAAATCATAGCTAAAATCAGTCAGTTCAGAAATAGGTTTCATAGTCAATCGAACTGCTTTACCAGTTGCGTCACATTCAAAAAATAAATGAGCGTCAGCATGGAAATAAGCATTGTTCCATTTTACGACATAGTTGTTGTCTTTGTATAAAAAAACTTCGCCACTAAGTTGAGGAGAACGTTTTGAAGCAAAGTATAGTTTACCCTTTTTCTCTGATAGCACTACTTGGCCAAACCAATTGTCTTTGTAAGTTCCAGTAATAGTTTTGAAATCAACTTTGAATTTATCTTTTTTGTTCTTAGCTACGGTGGCCCAAACTGCTTCTGTCTTTTTATCGGCTGAATCTTGATTATCTTTTCCAATCTTGCTGTAATTCGTAATATAATCTTCTGCTTGTATTCCTAAATAGCTGTCTTTTATAGTATTTGTGATCGCCCGAAATGCCGCGCCAGATTGTTGATTTGTCAATACAATAATTCCTAAATTTAATTCTGGAATTAGTGTAACCTGTGTAACAATTCCTTCTAATCCTCCAGTATGAGTCACTTGCTTGTATCCTTTTACATCACTCAAAAACCATCCTAAACCATAGCCGCTGAAATGAGTATTGTAAGGAGGTCTCGGATTTACTGGAATTATAGTCTGCAATTGCCACATTTCATTATGCTCTTTAGTAGAAAATAATTGTTTGTTATTTGTTCCATATTTTCCATTATTCATTTGCATGATGGTCCATTTGCTCAAATCATTCACACTGGAATAAATTCCGGCGGCAGCATCAAAAAGTTGGTTTTGATATCGTTTTATAACTTTAAGTTTGCCATCAATAGGAACGTGAGGAACAATGATATTTGTAGTGTCTTTTAGTCGTAGGAACGAGGCAGCACTGCTGTTCATTTCTAGTGGTTTCATCATGCGTTGTTCGATAAAATCACACCAAGATAATCCACTGGCAACGTGTATTACTTCGCCAGCTACAATATAAAGTAAATTGTCATAATCGTATTGCGTTCTAAATGCGGAAACAGGTTTAAGATACTGTAAATTCTGAATGATATCTTGTGCGGTAAAATCACTTCCGTCAGGCCAAATCATTAAATCACCTGCTCCAAGGCCTAAACCACTGCGGTGTGTTAGTAAGTCCCGAATCGTAAATTCATTAGTTACGTATTCGTTATACATTCTGAAATTTGGAAGGTATTTAATGACTTTGTCGTTCCATTTTACTTTCCCTTCATCCACAAGCATGGCTAAGGCTGCACTAGTAAACGCTTTACTATTTGATGCTATTCCAAAAAGTGTATTAGTATCTACTTTCTGCTTTGTCAAAATTGATTTAACGCCGTATCCTTCTGCATGAATGACTTTTCCATCTTTTACAATAGCAACTGCAATTCCAGGAACATTAAATGTTTTCAGAGTTTTTTCAACAAGTTCATCTACTTGCTTCGAGCTAATTTGCGCGTAAATACCAGTATGAGATATAGCTAAAACCAAAAGTATAATGGTGAATTTTTTCATGTTTCAATAATTGTAATTAATTTGATATTTCTCTAAAAAGCTTAAATCTGCAATCTAAAACCCTCTTTGTCTTTTGGCTTCGAAAATTAAAATTGCTGCTGCAACCGAGACATTCATAGAGTCGATTTCTCCTTGCATTGGAATGATGATGTTTTGCGTAGCTTCTTTTCTCCATTCTTCCGTTAAACCTGTGGCTTCTGTACCAACAACTAATGCAGTTGGCGAAGTGTAATCCTGTGTATGATAGCTCGTTGAATTTTGTAACGTTGCGCAATAAAAATTGATTTTTCGCTCTTTTAAAAAAGCAATAATTTCTGAAGTTGTTCCAGTTGCAATTTGGTTCGTAAACAAACATCCCACGCTCGACCGCACAATATTAGGATTGTATAAGTCACTTTTTGGATTGGCAATAATGACGGCATCCAGATTAGCGGCATCAGCCGTTCTTAACAATGCGCCAATATTTCCTGGTTTTTCTGGTGCTTCGGCCACTAGGATCAATGGGTTTTCTGATAGTTTCAAATCAGATAGTTGCAGTGTTTTTGTTTTGGCTACAGCCAAAATACCTTCGGTGGTATCGCGATACGCTAGTTTTTGATAGACCTCTTTGTTGATTTCTATAAGTTCCGCATTTTTTGATAACTGGCGAACTTCACTTTCGGAACAAATTTCAGGTAAAAATAGGAGTGTTTCTATTTCGTAGTCACCTTTAATGGCTATTTCAATTTCGCGTTTTCCTTCCATTAAAAATGTTCCTGATTGTCTGCGCGCTTTTGCCTTTTCCTGCAACTGCACTAAAGATTTTACGTATGGATTTTGTATTGAAGTGATTTGTTTCAAGACTTTCAACAGTTTAATTAGTAGCCACAAAGATACAGAGAGTAAATCCAGTTATTCTAATAGGAATCAATTATTTCTTAACTGTAAACAGTTTCTTTAATTACAAGACTTTACAACAGAATTGACGAGTATTTTCTTTATTTTTGTAAAATTCTGAAAATCTAAATTTACAACTCAAATGTTTCAACTACTGGATATCATTGGTACAATGGCTTTTGCCATGTCAGGCGCTTTGACGGCGATGAACAAAAAGATGGATCCTTTTGGCGTATTTATTGTCGCATTTGTAACTGCGGTTGGTGGCGGAACATTACGTGATGTATTGATTGGTAGAACGCCAGTAGGGTGGATGCTAGATTTAAAATATGCTTATGTAATAATTGCTGCTGTTATTTTGTCTATTATTTTTAGAAAAAAATTTGATAGACTGCGCACTTCTTTATTTTTATTTGACACTATCGGATTAGGTGTTTTTACATTAATAGGATTGGAGAAAGGAATAAATATTGGTCTTAATCCCATGATTTGTATAGCATTAGGTACTATGACTGCTTGTTTTGGAGGAGTGATTCGTGATATTTTATGTACTGAAATTCCCGTAATTTTTAGAAAGGAAATTTATGCTACAATTTGCATTTTAGGTGGAACAGTGTTTTTTTTACTTCGCAAACTAAATTTAGATAACGATGTTTTGTACCTAACGACTTCGCTTGTAATTATTATAGTCCGATTAATGGCCGTTAAGTATAAATGGTCTTTACCTACTGTAGAAAATAAATAAAAAATGTTTACTTTCACGAAGTTTAAATGGAAATAGTGAAAAATTATTCTGTCAAAAAATACCAAAAAAGTGATTATTTAGCTTGGAATGCCTTTATTGGTCAAGCCAAAAATGCTACTTTTTTATTTCATCGCGATTTTATGGAATACCATGAAGACCGATTTGAGGATTATTCACTTCTTATATATAATGAACAAAAACTTGTTGCGGTGTTGCCAACAAATCGAGTAGGAGATACTGTTTATTCGCATCAAGGTTTAACGTATGGCGGATTGGTTTATGGTCAAAAACTGAAATTGACGCATGTTTTGGAGGTTTTTAGAAGTGTTTTAGCTTTTTTAAATAAAAAAGGGATTTTACAATTGCAAATAAACTTGTTGCCTAGTTTTTATGCGATAGCGCATTCTGAGGAAATAAACTACGCATTGTTTTTAGCTCAAGCCAAATTATTTAGAAGAGATACATGTGCTGTTATCGATTTACAAAAGAAATTTTTAATTGCAAAAGGAAGAATGCAAGGGGTTGCAAAAGCTCGAAATAATAATCTAGTTATTAAAGAGGAATGTGCTTTTGACGCTTTTTGGAATGAAATTTTAATTCCCAATCTTAGCGAAAACTATCAGGTTAAACCTGTTCATTCACTAGAAGAAATTCAATATTTGCATCAAAAATTTCCAAGTAATATAAGACAGTTTAATGTTTACCATGAAAATAAAATTGTGGCAGGAACTACTATTTTCGAAACTAAAAACGTGGCTCACGCTCAATATATTTCAGGTGATTTTGATAAAAGTACTTTAGGTAGTGTTGATTTCGTTTACTATAATTTAGTCACAAAAGTATTTAAAAACAAAGCCTATCTTGATTTTGGTATTTCTAATTTAAATCAGGGGCGAAACTTAAATCAAGGACTTAGTTATTGGAAAGAAAGTTTTGGAGCAAATATTGTTGTACAGGACTTTTATGAAGTTTCAACTGCTAATTTTTACTATTTAGACAATATAATAGTATGATTAAATTTCTAGATTTAAAAAAAATAAACGAACCGTATGAAATTGCTTTTCAGGAAAAACTGAAATCGGTTTTAGATAATGGTTGGTATATTTTAGGGAATGAAGTCAAGGAATTTGAAACTAATTTTGCCAACTATTGTGTTACAAAACACTGTATTGGAGTAGGGAATGGCCTTGATGCCTTAGTCTTGATTTTTAAAGGATATATTCAGTTAGGGAAATTGCAAAAAGGTGACGAAGTTATTGTTCCGGCAAACACTTATATTGCGAGTATTCTCGCTATTTTACAAGCAGATTTAATTCCTGTTTTGGTCGAGCCAAAGTTGGAAACCTACAACATTAACCCAGATTTAATTCAAGAAAAAATTTCGTCTAAAACTAAAGCTATTTTAGCAGTTCATTTATATGGTCAGTTAGCAGAAATGGACACGATAAATATAATTGCTAGAAAATTTAATTTGATCGTTGTAGAAGATGCAGCTCAAGCTCACGGCGCAGTAAAAAATCTAAAACTTGAAACCGATAATCTCCAATCTGCAAGTGCTTACAGCTTTTATCCAGGGAAAAACTTAGGAGCTTTAGGCGATGCGGGTGCAGTAACAACAAATGACGCGAAATTAGCAAATGTCATTTATTCCCTGTCCAATTATGGTTCAGAAACCAAATATTATAATGATTATATTGGTGTAAATTCAAGATTAGATGAGTTGCAAGCCGCTTTTTTGAATGTCAAACTACCATATTTAGATGCCGAAAATGAAAAGCGTCGAATCATTGCAAAAAGGTATTTGTCTGAAATTAAAAATGATAAAATTATTTTGCCGTTTTATGATAATTTGTCAAATCATGTATTTCATTTATTTGTTATTCGAACTGAAAAAAGAACAGAATTACAAACATTTTTATTAGATAACGGAATCCAAGCCATGATTCATTATCCAATTCCGCCGCACAAGCAAAAAGCATTAGTTTCTTTTAATAATCTATCTTTTCCACTTACGGAGAAAATTCATGATGAAGTATTGAGTTTGCCTATAAGCCCGGTTTTGACTATGGTTGAGGTTGATTATATTATAAAAATAGTGAATCAATGGATATTCTAATAAAATCGTTTAACAGGCCGTATTACCTAGATCGATGTATTCAAAGCATTTATGCAAATGTACTGGATACGGCGATTTTAATCAAAGTTTTAGACGACGGGACACCTTCTCGCTACTTAGAAAAGTTACAAATTAAATATCCTAAAATTCTTATTTATAAATCATCCTATTATGATGAAAAATCAGAAGCAATTGATGTCAATCGAGAAATAGAAAGTTTGAGAATTCCAATAGATTTATGGATCAATGCTGCAAAAGATGCAACAGACTATTTTTTACTACTTGAAGATGATTTTCAATTTACAAAAAAGATTAATTTAGAAGAAACGCAAAAAATTTTGCAAGAGGAGAATATTTACTTGTTGAAATTAATTTGGTTGAATAACCCGAAGTTAATTAATGGAAGCACCATTAAAACCAAGGGTGATATTACGCTATATAATCCGGATTTATTTGTAAAGAGACCTATTTTTCATCGTCTTATTTTTGGGACAACACGGTATAAAATCAGAAGAATAATGAGTGTTTTTAAGGTATACTCAAAAGATCGTGCATTGCATTATTATTCAATTTATAATGTAGCCGGTGCAGTTTTTAAAAAAGATTATTTTCTAACGCTATGGAACGATCATGAAAACCAAGTGGATGAAAATTTACAATTAAGAAACGCAGTTAAATTTTTGTATAAAAATTCAAAAATTCAGTTCGCTAGGACTACTGAAGAGTATGTAGCTACTGGATTTTTATCTTCTGCTTCGAATAAAAATTTTGCAGTAGGTAACTTTGATGTTTTTGTATTTAATAAAATATTAAATCAGGCTTGGTTTGTTGATCAATTTAATATGAATGATGATACTTCAGAAGTTGTGAATCTTACAAAAATTGAAGGTGTTTTGTCAATAGAAAATAATTTTAAAGCGACTGTACAAGATTGGAATAAATGGGTATTTCTTTTTAAACAACAATTCCGGAAAATAGGTTGTAACATTTAGTAAAAGTGGAAATAGAAAAAAAAGAATCACACAAAACTATTCTTAAAACAACAGGGGTTTTTGGCTTTGCCCAGCTGCTAAAGATACTTGTAGGATTAGTTAGTTCTAAGTTTGTTGCTCTATTTTTAGGGACAACAGGAATAGGTGTAGTAGGACTTTTACAAAACACACTTTCCATTATCACCTCATTAACTGGATTTGGAATCAATATTAGCGGGGTTCGAATGGTCGCTTTGTCGTATTCAGAAAATAATCAGCGAGAGTTTTCAAAAACAATTTTAGCTCTTAAAAGATGGTCAATTTTAACTGGAATTCTAGGGGTTTTGTTAACTTTAATCCTAGCTAAACCATTAAGTATTTGGACTTTTGGCTCTTCTGATTATGTAAACTGGTTTTTCATCTTATCCATCAATTTCATTTTTTCAAGTTTAGCAGTTAATAAAATGGTGGTTTTGCAAGGTACGCGTTCGATGAAAGCGATTGTACTTTCAACGGTTATATATGCTATTTTAGCAACGTTCGTTACCATTCCCATTTATTACTTTTTTAGAATGGACGGAATTGTTGCCGTATTGGTTTTAACAACTGTTTTGAATTATTTAGTCAATTGGTTTTTCTCAAGAAAGATTGAAATAATTCCTGTCCAAGTGAGCGTAAAAGAAACTCTTTCGCGCGGAATAGAAATGATTCAATTGGGTTTTTTACTTTCTATCAATGTTATTTTTGGGCAAATAATGTCTTATTTACTGAAGTTGTATTTTAATTTCCAGAATACTTCAGATTCAGTTTTGGGATTATATGTTGTAGCTTCAACGTTGTTAATTACTTATGTCGGAATGATTTTTAGCGCCATGTCCACTGATTTTTATCCGAGGCTGACAGTTGTGCAAAAAGTTAATTCGCAAGTAAAAGAAATGGTAAATGATCAAATTGAAGTGGCATTATTACTAATTACACCATTAATTTTAGGGTTTTATTTTTTAGCACCAGTTGTTGTCAGACTGCTCTATTCAAAGGACTTTCTCAATGTGGTTTTAATTCTAAAATTGGCATTATTGGCAATAATCGTAAAAGCAATTATTTGGCCGCTCGCTTTTATAATTTTAGCTAAGGGAGAAAAAAAACTTTATTTTAAGCAGGAATTAATTGGTGATGCTATGAATATTGGTTTCACTATTTTATTTTATGAATACTTTGGTCTGATAGGAATTGGATTGGCAATGCTATTCAATTACACGGTTTATGGGGTTTATGTTTATAACGTGGTCAAAAACAAATTCCAATTTACTTTTCGAAAAAACACATTAGGAATTATAGTGAAATCTATGGTTTTAGGAATTTTGGCTGCAATTACCGTTCTTTTCGTTGATTACCCTGATGCGTATTTGATTCTGTTAATTTTGTGTTTGACATCTATCTATTTCTCTTATGTAGAATTGAATAAGAGAATTAAAATCGAAGAATATTTATTAAAGTTTAGACATAAATTCAACAAGTGAGACAAGTGAATTTTCCAGCATTGACAGGCATTCGGATTCTTGCAGCGTATATGGTTTACATCCATCATTTTAATCCATTTCAAGCAGAGGTATTTGGTGTTGGTATGCATTATTTCTTTGATGGTTTTCACATAGGAGTAACTTTATTTTTTGTATTGAGCGGATTTTTAATTACACATAGATATTTTGACAGTCGTGATTTTGATCTCAAATCGTATTTACAAAAACGGTTGGCTCGAATATACCCCATGTATTTTATTTTAACTTCCTTGACATTTTTTTTAGGGTATTTTTTTCTTTAAAAGTTATGGTAGTTTAGGAAGTTATTTTTTGAACATTACATTTTTGAGAGGTTTTTTTGATGATTTAAAATTTAGCGATATTGCTCAAGGATGGACCTTAACGGTAGAAGAATCCTTTTATTTTTTAGCGCCGTTATTTTTTGTACTTATAAAAAAATGCAAATGGATGGTAATTTTGATTCCATTCTGCTTTATTTTATTAGGGGTTTTTTTAGTTGGAATCTTCCAAAATTGCAATTTTCATGGTTTTATGAATAACATTAATTTTATGTTAGGATATACTTTCTTTGGTCGGATATTTGAATTTTTTGTAGGTATAACATTAGGACTACTGTTGAAAAAGAATCCAAATTACAAATTTAAATTTTTTACAGCTGGAGGTGTTTTTGGTATTCTATTTTTCATTTATTTTTTGTCGATTTTAGAATATCATCCTTATTCCAACCTGCTTTTTATTCAAAAAAGTATAGTTAATAGTATACTACTTCCTGTTTTTGGAATAATGCCTTTTTTTTACGGACTAATTAATGAAAAAACAGCATTTTCGAAAGTATTAGGTAGTGATTTTTTTATCTTGTTAGGCAAAAGTTCTTATGTTTTTTATCTAATTCACATTGGGTTTTTTAGAACTTTTTTAAATACAATTTCGACTAATTATTTTTTCGTTTTTCTATCTTTAAATGTAATTGCAATTACACTTTATTATTATGTTGAAAAGCCTTTGAATGATTATTTTAGAAGTATTTAAATTTTGATCGAAAGTGACTCTTCTAGCACAGAATCCACTGAAATATCTAAGAAAACTTTACTTTTTTGTTTCTAGTCTAACTTTTAACTCTAAAAAGATATATTTAATCAATAACGCAAAATCCCTTGTTTTATAAGCAACTGTCATTTCAAAATGAATTCTTTTCAGCATTGCTACAAACTCTTCTTTTGTGCGATTCAATTTAAACGCTTTTTGAAGAATTAGGTAAGTAGAGTGGTTGAATCTGCGGGTCTTTTTATTGTTTTTTTGAGTGAGTAAAGTGTACATGGAATCTTTTAATACCCTTTTTTGAACTAAAATTTTATCCACATAATCAAAGTTGTAAATTCTAGATGCACGAATCCAGAAGTCGTAATCTTCATAAGCCAAGTTTTCATCATATCCGTTTAGGGAATCAAAAACCTCTCTTTTGACCAAAGAGCTTATAGAACAAAGATTATTGTTCCCATTTAGTAAGCCGATGTAAATATCTCCAGTAGGTTGCCTTCTTATTCTTTTTTGGTTACTGTTTGTTTCAAAATAATCTTTGATGTAGCGGCCATCTTCATTAATTAACTCGGCATTTCCATAAATTAAACCTAGATTTCCATAAATACTTTCTTCAAAACCTTTAAGTTGATTTACAATACTATCTGGTTTCAAAAGATCATCAGCAGCTAGGTCAATTATGTACTCACCTTTAGCTAATTTTAGACATTTATTAAAGGTTTTGGTATTGCCTAAATTTTCCTTATTAGCTATAAACTGAATTTCTGGATGTTGTTTTAGCCAGTTATTAATGACTTGCACTGAATTATCTGTACTAAAATCATCTGCAACAATTAGTTCCACATTAGGATGTGTTTGACCTAGAACTGATTCTAAAGCTTCTATCGCAAAGCTAGCATGATTGTAGCACAAACAAATAACGGTAACTAACGGCTTGTTGTGCATAAATTTGATATAAGAGTTTTATATTTGTTACGAAAATAACACTTCGATATTGGCAATGCAAGGTAAAAAGATTAAAATAGCGCTGGTAGGATATAAATTAGCCAATGGCGGATTAGAGCGTGTTTTAAGTACGGTTTCAGAGTTGTTGCATTATTCGAATTGTGAAGTTTGTGGGATTGTTTTAGAAAATGAAGTTGAATATCCTTTTCATGGAACATTGATTAATTTAGGAGGATATTCTAAGTTTAAAAAATATTTTAAATTAAGACGCTATTTAAAAAGGAATCAGTTTAATTATGTGATTGATTTTAGACATCGCATAAATCCTTGGATGGAACTGCTGTTTATTCATTATATTTATTCTGGTTTTAAATTTATTTATACTATTCATAGTAGTAAATTAGAGGTGTACTTAACTTCTAAAGGATGGATTTCTAAACAAATGTTATATCGAGCTTATAGAATTGTATCGGTTTCTGGGGCCTTGAATGAGAAAATTAAAAAAAAATATCAGTTCCATGATTGCGTTGTAATTCCTAATTCAATTGCTGAAAAATCATGTGAAGCGGAGTGTTTAGATGCTTTATTTCCTTTTGAATACTGTATTGCTGTTGGGAGATTAGTAGAGTTAAAACAGTTTGATAAACTGATTGATGCATACTGCAACTCAAATTTACGTAAAAGCGAAATACATTTAGTTATTGTTGGCGATGGTATAGAGAAAGAAAACTTATTAATGCAAATTGCAAGTTTGAAATTGACAAAATTCGTTCATTTACTAGGTTTTAGAAATGATGCTATTTGCTATATTAAGGAAGCTAGGTTTTTAGTGTTAAGTAGTAAATATGAAGGTTTTCCAATGGTCGTATTAGAAGCCTTAAATGCTGGAATTCCGGTTGTTTCATTTGACTGCGAAACGGGGCCAAATGAATTAGTACAGCATGAATTTAATGGTTTATTAGTTAAAGATCAAGATTTTGTAGCGCTTCAAATGGCAATTAACAGAATAGTAGATGGCAATCATTTGTACAATTTTTGTAAACAAAATTCAAAAACGTCAGTTCAATCATTTTTAGGAGAAAATATTCAGAAAAAATGGTTAAAATTATTGAGTATCAATGAAGTTTAATATGAATATAAAACTAATATCAATTCCAAAAATTGAAGATAATCGTGGGAATTTATCTGTTATTGAGCACGATGTGATTCCTTTTGAAATAAAGAGAGTCTATTATTTGTATGATGTTCCAGCGGGAGCTGAGCGCGGCGGACATTCACATATCGACCAAAAAGAGTTTCTTGTAGCATTAAGCGGAAGCTTTGATGTGGTTTTGAATGATGGTCAAAATCAGCAAATAGTAACCCTGAACAAGCCTTATGAAGGATTATTGATTAACCAAGGGATTTGGCGTGAACTCAATAATTTTTCTTCAGGAAGTGTTTGTCTGGTCGTTGCTTCTGCTGTTTTTGATGAAAATGACTATATTAGAGATTTTGAAGAATTTCTAGGGTTTAAATATTAATTATTGATATACGGAAAATTCGATTCCGTTTCTATAGAGCTTTTTCTTTATTGTAACCAATGGAATTTGGATCCATCGAGGTAAATGGAACACAATCCAGTTTTTTAATGTTATGTTTTCTTTGCCAATATTTTTATAATACTCTTTCGCTTTTTTTAAATCTCCACTAATTTTAAACTTTAATGCATAATCCATACGGTGAATATCAATAAAGGCTTTAAGGCTTTGATTGTTTTTTTCTGTATCTTGAAATTGAGAAAAGTCAATCAGTTTTTTGTCTTTAATATTGATTTTTGAAAGGCTATTGTTGTCTATTGTATTGTACTCTACAGTAACTGAATTTGTTATAGCGACTGGATAATGAACGGCAATTTTTATCCATAAATCTAAGTCTTGACCGCTAGATATATTTGGGTCGAAACCTCCTATTTTATCTAAAATATATTTTGGGATTGCAACTGCTGATGTTAATGCAATTCTGTTAACTAAGCTAGAATAAAAAAAATCGGTTACGATACCTGTGAAATTTTCAGGTATTTTTAAAAACTTGTTTTTGATGTATTTGTCTTTTGATACTTTAGAAATATACCTAGAAGCATATAGGCCGACTTCAGGAAAATTGTGAATTAATTTATTTAAAACTGCAAGATGGTCAGGAAGCCATAAATCATCAGCATCCAAGAATGCTACATAATTTCCTTTTGATTGTTCAATGCCATAATTTCTAGCGACAGAAACTCCCTCGTTTTTTTTGTAAAAATATTTAATTCTAGCATCATTGAATTGCAAAACAAGTTCTTCACTTTTATCAGTTGAAGCATCATTCACGATTATAATTTCATAATCTGAAAAAGATTGATTGAAAATGCTTTTTAAAGTGTTTTCAATAAAAGCTTCTTTATTGAAAAGAGGGATTATGACCGAAAATAAAGGCATCTAACTACTTTTTTATTAGCAAACATAATATATTTTTTAAGGGTCAAATGGGTTAATATCACATTTTTTTAATGATGTTGAATTTTGAGTTTTAAGTGCAGCTTTGAAAAGAAAGATGAAACTAGATCTTTTTCATTTTGGAATTTTTACAAAAGTAACCCAATCGGTAAAGGTCGAATAAAAATAAGGATGGTTTTTTAGATAGCAGGTTTTTTTTCAATGGTTTTTCAAAACGATCAAAAAGAAAGGAAGTTGTAGCTACTAAGTACGTGTTTTTTAAGATTTCAAACGCCTTTAGTAAACTTGAATCAGAAGTAGAAAGTATATTTTTTCGATATAATTCAATCAGATTTAGTACTGCTATTTTTGATTTTTCAATAAAAACAGCTGACTGTTCTTCATTTTGATGCACACAAGGATTGTCAATCTGCCGTATGGATACATTCTTTTCTTTTAATTTTTTCAAAAAAACTAAATCTTCAAATCCATAAGTCGTTATAGTAGCGTCAAAGCGATTGTTTAAAAAAAGTTTTTTCTCAATTAATAAATTCCAACTAAAAACGATGTCATGCGGATTTGTAATGCGGTATGTCAAATCTTTAGCTTCTCTTGCATTGCCGTAAATCCAACGCAGTAGCTTGTTCTTTTGAGGTTTAGCTTCAGAATAAGTTACTCCGCCAAATACCGCCTGTGGCTCTTGCTTGCTTGCTTCAATGTAGGTCTTGATGTAATTTTTATTTAAGGGAAAACTATCGGCCTCTAGAATTAGCAGATAATCAAATTTTGAAATTTCAGCTAACGTGTTGATGTTGGGAGCTCTGCCAAGGTTTTTTTTATTACTCAGATATTGGCCACCTTGTAATTTATTTATTTGGTTGTTTTCAATAAAGGTTATAGTTGAACAATCATCCTGACATAAAATCTCAAAAGGAATCCCGCATTCCATACATTGTTGATGCAATGCAAATACTAACGGAAAAGCATTGTAATTGTATATTGGAACCAGGATGGAGAGCATTAAACTGCTCTTTGCTGAACTACTTCAAAAATTTTAGAGTCCTCACATTTCAATGTTTTCGAAGGGAATTTCATTAACAACGCATAATCGTGCGTTGCCATAATGATGGTTTTTCCGTTCGTATTGATTTTTTTTAGTAGCTCTAGTACTTCAACGCTAGTTTGTGGATCTAGATTTCCTGTAGGTTCATCAGCAAGAATCAATTCTGGATCATTCAGTAAAGCACGTGCAATAGCCACACGTTGCTGCTCACCGCCTGAAAGTTGATGGGGCATTTTTTTGCCAAAATTTCCCATTCCCACTTTATTTAAAACTTCAACAATTTTGTCTTCCATTTCTACTTTATCAGTCCAGCCAGTTGCTTTAAGTACAAATAACATATTGTCATTGATACTGCGGTCTGGAAGTAGTTTGAAATCTTGAAAAACAATACCAATCTTTCTTCTTAAAAAAGGAATGTCATTTTCTTTTAAAGTGGCTAAATCAAAACCTACAACACTTCCTTCACCTTCAGATAAAGGTAAATCAGCATATAAAGTTTTCATTAAACTACTTTTTCCAGAACCTGTTTTACCAATGATGTAAAGGAATTCTCCATGATTTACCTCTAAGTTTACCTCTGTTAAAATAGATTTTGCTTCTTGATAAATAGTTACATTTTTTAAAGACAGGACGGATTGTGACATAATTTGCTTTTGTTTATGTGGTAAAAGTAATAAGATAACGGTTCTATTCAAAATAAATTCTACTGTAAAAGGCAGAATTAGAAAATTAAAAAAATAATAATGGGAAGTAGGACCTTTGATTTTAAGAATAGTATAAGTAAATAAGGTGAAATAGAGATTGTAAAATAAGTTTAGATAATAAAAGTTAATTTTGATTCGTTATAGAGTTTGGAATATAATATATTTGAATTATTAAAATAAAACTACAATGCGTAAACTTTCTTGGGGCTATTTACTTACTTCTTTTATTATATCAGCTGGGGCTTCAGCACAAAAATCAGATATTTACACACATGAATCTAAGGATTTTAATAGAGCCGTTTCTTTATTTAAAGGGCAACAGTATGCATCTGCACAACTTATATTTAATAAAGTAGCTGAAACGGCAAATACTGTTGAATTAAAATCTGATTGTGCGTACTACGCTGCTAATTGTGCCATTCGAACCAATCAATCGAATGCTGATGATTTGATGGAGAAATTCGTTTCGGATTATCCTACTAGTGTTAAACAAAACCAAGCCTATATTGAAGTGGCGCATTACCATTTTAATCAAGGTAATTATCCGCAAGCGTTACAGTGGTTTGATAAAGTGGACGAAAGTAGTTTGAGTAGAAATGATCAAGATCAGTTTAACTTTCAAAAAGGCTACAGTTTCTTTAATGCACAAAAGAAAAAAGAGGCAACAACATATTTGAACAAAGTGGTGAATTCTGCCGAATATGGTTCTCAAGCAAAATATTATTTAGGTTTTATGGCATATGAAGGTGATGACTATAAGCAAGCCACAAAGTATTTTGACGAAGTTTCTACAGAAGAAAAATATAAAGAAAAGCTTTCCTATTATCAAGCGGATATGAATTTTAAGTTGGGTAATTTCCAAAAAGCGATTGACTTAGGTCAAAAAGCAATGGCGAAATCAACTCCTGCTGAAAAATCAGAATTGAATAAAATTATAGGGGAAAGCTACTTTAATTTAAAAAAATATGACACTGCAATCCCTTTTTTAGTTGCTTACAAAGGAAAAAATGGAAGATGGAATAACACTGATTATTACCAATTAGGGTATGCGTATTACAAGCAAAAAGAGTATGAAAGTGCAATTTCACAGTTCAATAAAATTATAGGTGGTAAAGATTCAGTTGCACAAAATGCGTACTATCACTTAGGTGAAAGTTATCTTAATACCAATAAAAAGCAACAGGCTTTAAATGCATTCAAAAATGCTTCAGAGATGAGCTATGATCTAGCTATTCAAGAAGATGCTAGTTTGAATTATGCTAAATTGAGTTATGAATTAGGGAATTCGTATCAAAGCGTGCCTTCAATTCTGCAAGGTTTCCTTAGTAAATATCCAAATAACACAAGTAAATCAGAGATTGAAAAATTAGTGATCGATTCTTATATTTCTTCTAAAAACTATAAGGAAGCTTTAGTTTTATTGGAAAAAAATAAATCACCTGAAAATAAATTAGCGTACCAAAAAGTGCTTTTTTACAGAGGACTTGAGTTATACACGGATGGGAAATATGATGATGCTTTAAAAATGTTTACCAAAGCAACTACAGAGCAAAAAGATCCTATTTTTGCAGCTAGAGCAATTTTCTGGAAAGGGGAAACAGAATATATTTTGAATGATTTTAGAGAAGCATTGTTGAGTTACAAACAATTTGCTGCTTCGGCTCAAGCATCAAAAACGGCTGAGTACAAAAATTACAATTACAATATTGCCTATTCGTATTTTAAACTAAAAGAGTACGATCAGGCAGGTAATTATTTTCAAAGCCAAATAGAAAAGGCGCCTTCTGATAAGGTGCGTTTAAGTGATTCGTATTTGCGTTTAGCTGATTGTCGTTTTGTCACTTCTAAGTACAGTCAAGCTATGGACGCTTATAATAAAGTGATTGAATCTAAAAGTGTTGATGCGGATTATGCTTATTTCCAGAAAGCAATTTCTTATGGGTTTTTGTCTAAAAATGACAAAAAAATTGACGAGTTAAATAATTTCATTCAATCGTATCCAAAATCAGAATATAAAGATGATGCACTTTTTGAATTAGCTAATACTTACGTTGCTGATAATAAAAATGATTTAGCGATTAAAACATACGAGCGTTTGAATGTTGAATTCAAGAAAGGCTCATTTACTTCCAGAGCTATTTTACGCCAAGGATTAGTTTATTATAATACAGATAAAAATGATCAGGCAGTAATTAAGTTTAAAAAAGTTGCTGCTGATTTTCCTCGCACTCCAGAGGCTTTAGAAGCAGTGGCAACCGCTAGATTGATTTATGTGGATAGTGGTAGAGTTGATGAGTATGCAAGTTGGGTTCGTACTTTAGATTTTGTTGCCGTAACTGATGTAGAGCTTGAAAATGACAGCTATGAAGCGGCTGAAAAACAATTTCAACAGAATAATTCAAAACAAGCAATTGCAGGATTTAATAGTTATATAAGTCAATTTCCTCGTGGTTTACATGCTTTAAAAGCTAATTATTACTTAGCACAATCTTATTTTGCTGAGGGTTCTGAAAGCAAAGCCATACCAAATTATGAATTTGTAGTTGCACAAGCACGAAGCGAATTTACGGAGCAATCTTTATCTCGTTTGGCTCAAATATATTTGAAAAACAAGCAAACTGAGAAAGCTATTCCTGTTTTATTACGTTTAGATAATGAAGCTGATGTTGCTCAGAATAAAACCTATGCACAATCTAATTTGATGAAATCTTACTACGAGCTAAAGGATTATCCAAATGCAGTAGTGTATGCTGAAAAAGTATTAGCAAACACTAGAATGGATGACAAAGTTAAAAGTGATGCTCAAATTATTATAGCACGAGCAGCATTTGAAACTGGTGATGAGGCACGAGCAAAAGTCGCTTATGCGCAAGTACAGAATATTGCTAGGGGAGAATTAGCAGCTGAGGCGCTATACTATGATGCGTATTTCAAAAATAAAGAAGGAAATTACAGTGCTTCAAATGATGTGGTTCAGAAACTGGCTAAGAATTATTCAAGTTATAAATATTTTGGAGCAAAAGGATTAGTCTTAATGGCTAAAAACTTCTACGGACTGAAAGATAGTTTTCAAGCAACTTATATTTTAGAAAATGTAATTAAAAACTTCACAGATTATCCGGAAGTAGTTGCAGACGCTAAAACAACGTTGGACAAAATTAAAACAGAAGAAGCTAAAACAAATTCATCGATAACAAAATAATTCGCCGATTTAATCTTTGTTTAGATCTAAAATTTGATAAAAATCAAGAGTGTATTTCTCTTTGTTAAAAACACATAAAATAAGATGGTAATTAAAAAATATAATACAATTTCATTTAAAGAGCCTTTTTCTCAATGCATCAATTTACTTTCTGTTAGTAAACTTAGTGTGGGAGTGGCGCTGCTTTTTATATCGCAAATTTCACTTGCGCAAGACAAAAAACAAATAGGAAATGAAACGGTAAATGTGGTTAAACCTTATACTCCAAAAATTTCTGATGCTTCTAAAGTAAAAGAAGTGCCTGAGTTAGATGATGAGGGAAATGCTAAAAAAGAAACGATTAAATATACTATTTTTTCATTTCCAGTAGCCTCAACGTTTGCACCTTCTAAAGGAAAAGCTGAAGGAGTAGAGAAAGAAGAGCAAGCACATTTGTTTAAAAACTATGCAACTGCAGGTCTTGGTAACTACGGTACATTTATTGGGGAATTGTTTGTAAATCATGATCTAAATGATACGGATTATGTGGGCGGAATGTTCCGTCATCATTCATCTCAAGGCGGTATTAAAGACGTGTTGTTAGATGATAAATTCTATGATACTTCATTAGATTTAATGTACGGTTCAAATCGCGAAAATGTGTCGTGGAATCTTGATTTAGGTTTGCAGAATCAAATTTATAATTGGTATGGTTTACCAACTGATTTCGGTAGTGGATTAACTCCGCAAAACAGAGGGCAACTAATAAATAGTATTGATCCAAGACAATCTTACAATAGAATATCTTTAGGTGGAAATATCGCTTTTAAAGAAAGTATCTTAAATAAAATGAGTTTGGAATTCAGTCATTTTACGGATATTTTTAATTCTGCGGAAAATAGATTCTACATAAAACCAACAGTACAATTTGACGTAATGGATAGTGCTGTAAAAACAGATATAATAGTGGATTATGTAGGTGGAACTTTCGAAAAAAACTACATCAATAATACGCAGTCTTTAGAATATGGTTTTACAAACATAGGTATTTCTCCTAGTTTTGTAATGCTAAAAGAAGACTGGACATTGAATATTGGTGCTGCTATTTTTTACAGTATAGAAAATCAAAATACTAATAAATTGTATGTTTATCCAAAATTCAACGCTTCTTATAAAGTAGTTGGAGACTTAATGATTTTTTATGCTGGAGCAGAGGGAGATTTAAAGCAAAACTCGTATCAAGATTTAGTAGATTTAAATCCATTTTTGTCACCAACTTTATTCATTAAACCTTCGGATCAGCAATATGATATTTTTGCTGGTTTAAAAGGAAAACTAACAAATAATTTAAGTTATAATGTTAAGGGTTCTTATATTAACGAAAGAAACAAAGCATTATTTAGAAGTAATGATTACACTGAAAATACTGCTAATGAAAACTATGCTTTTGGAAATTCTTTTCAAGTAGTTTACGATGATATGCGAACATTGAATTTTTACGGAGAATTAAAAGCTGATTTTTCGGACAATGTAACTTTTGGCGTAAACGGAAGTTTCAGTAGTTTTAAGAATGATAATCAAAGTGAAGCCTGGAATTTACCAGCTATAAAAGTAAATACAAGTCTTGATTTTAATATTACAAAAAAATGGTTTGCAGGAGCTAATTTGTTTTACGTAGGAGAACGTAAAGACTATAAAACAAATATGGATATAGTGTATGTAGTTGCTCCAAGTCAAAATCCAACCACCTTAAAATCATATTTTGATGTTAACGCAAATGTTGGATACAATTATAGTGATCGTTTGACTGCATTTGTTAGAGCTAATAATATTGCAAATAATGGATACCAAAAATGGTTAAGTTATCCGGTACAGAGTTTTCAATTGATTCTAGGAGCAAATTATAAATTTGACTTTTAATATTTTAAAATGCACATAAAAAAAACAGGCTATTCTTTCGAGTAGCCTGTTTTTGTATAAATTAGATTTTGTTTTTACTTTGTAAAAGGAATAGCAAGTCTCACTTTGTCCCAACCTAAATTAAGTACTGTTCCATTATCAGCTTTGGTGAAAACCATAGAAAGAGCTTCTAGATATTCATCTGCCACAGTTACAGGAACTGTTAAGCGTGCTACATCATTTTTTTCGTTGTACGTGTAGGCTCCCCAAACATTTCTGTCTTTGTTTATTATAATGACACATTCATTTTCGGTGGGAATGGTATAAAGGGTATAAATCCCAGCCGGCACTTTGGTTTTACCTAAATACATGTCATTAAAAAGACTTATTTCATTTGCTTCATTAGCTCCTGTTCTCCAAACTTTTCCTTGAGGTACTACTTCAGTAAGACTACGCCCTTTTAATTGAGGTCTGCTGTAGATTACTCGAGCAATTTTGTTGGAATCTTTATAATCAGTAGGAAACCATGCCGCATCCATTGGGCTTTTGTCTAGATCTGGAAATTTTTGAGCATTTGCGTCAACAGATAAAAGCATCGTAAGTGAACAGATTCCTGTGGTAATAAGTGTCGATTTTTTCATAATTATACTAACGGTTAATAGTTTATAAAGTCAATTTTAATTCGTAAAGTTATATATTCATACCGAAGTTTCATAACAAAGAAATTACGATTTATTATCTAATGTTATGATTTTGAAATAATACCCTAACTTTGATGGTTTAATAAGACTCAAAACTGGTTTCCGTTTTTAGTTAATTTACGCTAGTTTTGTTTTCTTTCTCAGCATTATTTCATACAAAAAAATATGACTTTTAAACAAAAAATACATTCCTATTACTTGCAGTTAGTTCAAGACAAAATCGATATTTTTAAAGATATGATTGTGGCGCTTACTGATGATTCAAAGAATGATGCTAAAGGTTCAGCTGGTGATAAGCATGAAACAGCATTATCAATGATGCACATTGAACAAGAAAAACTCAATCGCAAATTGAGAGAAGTGCTAGATCAAAAAATAATTTTGGATAAAATAGATTCTAATACTGTTGCCAAAACTATTATTTTGGGGAGTTTAGTAAAGGCAAACGGAATTTACTTGTATCTATCTTTGGCTTTGCCAAAAATTAATATCGAAGGAATTAATGTTATCGCACTATCTCCACAATCTCCATTGGGTAATAAGTTGATGGGGAATCCAGTAGGTTTTACTTTTGAAATAAATAGTACAAAATATACTATCGAAGACCTATCATAATCTAAGAGTTAATACTTTAAATTCTAAATACATGAAACAAATCATACTACTTCTTTCTATATATTTATTGATTTCTTGTAATCAAAAAAATAAAATAGCTGCTGATACTATTATTACTGATGCTACAATTTACACCGTCGATGAAAAATTTGGTACTGCATCAGCTATGGCGATTAGTGATGGTAAAATTCTAGCAATTGGAACCAATGAAGAAATTAAAAACACTTACGATTCTAAAAATATGATTGAAGCAAAAGGCAAATTTATTTATCCAGGATTGATAGATGCGCATTGTCATTTTTATGGTTACGGACTAAATTTGCAGGAAGTAGATTTGCGCGGTACAATCAGTATGAAGGAAGTTATAGAGCGTGTAAAGGCTTTTCAGAAAGAGAAAAATCTCGATTTTATTGTAGGTAATGGTTGGGATCAAAACGATTGGGAAGTAAAAAAATATCCATCAAAAGAAGATTTAGACGCTGAGTTTCCTAATATTCCTGTAGTTTTAAATAGAATAGATGGACATGCTATGATTGTTAATAGTAAAGCTTTAGCGCTAGCTGGCATTACTAGTAAAACTATTGCTATTGGAGGTCAAATCGAATTGGTGAATGGACAGCCAACAGGGATTTTAATTGATAATCCAATGCGTATGATTAGCGCTATTATTCCACAACCAAGCCGTAAAACGCAAATAGCAGCTTTAGTAGATGCTGAAAAAACGATGTTTGATTATGGCTTAACCACTGTAAATGATGCGGGATTATCTCCTGATATAATCCAGTTAATTGACAGTTTACAGAAAGCAAAAGTGTTGAATATTAATGTCTATGCAATGATTTCAGCCAATCAGAAAAATATTGATTTATATCTAAAAAAAGGACTTTATAAAACCGATGCTTTGAATGTGCGTTCGTTTAAACTATTTGGTGATGGAGCTTTAGGTTCTAGGGGTGCTTGTATGCACAAAGAATATTCGGATATGGCTAAACAACATGGTGCTTTGCGTTCCACTCCGCAAGAATTAAAATCGATTGCAAAACAAATTGCAGCATCTGATTTTCAACTAAACTCACACGCTATTGGAGATTCAGCCAATACTGTTTTATTAAAAATCTATAAAGAAGTTTTGACTGGTAAAAAAGACCGAAGATGGAAAATTGAACATGCGCAGGTAATTCGGGAACAAGATTTTGATTATTTCAAATTAGGAATCATTCCTTCGGTTCAACCTACTCATGCAACATCTGATATGTATTGGGCAGGTGATAGATTAGGAAAAGAAAGACTGAAAAATTCGTACGCCTATAAAAAGTTGCTTAAAAAAGCTGGAATTGTAGCTTTAGGAACTGATTTCCCAATCGAAGAAGTAAATCCAATGTTAACTTTTCATTCAGCTGTTGCTAGAAAAGACAGTAAAAATTATCCAAAAGGTGGATTCCAAATGGAAAATGCGTTAAGCAGAGAAGAGACATTAAAAGGAATGACAATTTGGGCTGCCTTTTCAAATTTCGAGGAAAAAGAAAAAGGAAGTTTAGAAGTTGGAAAATGGGCTGATTTCGTAATTTTTGATCAAGATTTGATGAAAGTTAAGGAGGAAGAAATTGTAAAAATTGTTCCGTCAGCCACTTATTTAAAAGGGAAAAAAGTGAAATAAGGATATTTAAGAGAATGATTCTTTATGGTTTTTGAAGATGTTTACATTTTGCCTTTATTCAATAGAAGCCAAAATGAGTCCTTTTTTTTGAAAAATATTTAATGTTTTATATCCAAAATGGCAGTTAGAGCATGATTAACCATTTCCTAATCTCCTAATTCACAAAAAAGCACAAAATCTGTTATTTTTGTGAGAATACAAAGCTATTGTCTGTCTTAAATCAGTAAAAAAACACCATTCCATAACTAAAACTTTCGTAAATTCGCCACCTTAAAAGTTTGACTTTAAAACGAAACGAAATTATGAGCAAAACAATGACAGTCGACATCTTGTCGAGTATTAAAGGAGCACAGCCTTCAGAGTCCGTGAACAAATTATTTGATGTAATTAAAAATGCAGTTCCAACAAATAATAATAATCCTGAAAATAATGTCAATCGTAATTGTGTGTCTGTAAATGATTTAAGAGAAGATGTGGTGATAGAGAGTTCGGCTATTGAAAAACAAATAATTATAGAAAACTTCCCGAACAAAAAAAATGGTTTTTTAGTAGTTGCTAAAGTGATAGAAGGATAAAAATGGATTCTCAAATAAAAAAAATACACCAACAATTGGTGTCGAAACAAATAACTTGTACGGCTTTGGTACAAGAAAAATTAGAGGTGCTTAAACAAAATACGTATAATTCTGTCAATTCTTTATTGGATACTTTGGCGCTAGATTTAGCTGCTAAGGTAGATGCTAAAATTGCAAACGGAGAAACCATCGGTCTGTTAGAAGGAATTCCTTTTGGAATTAAAGATGTGTATATGGTTCAAGGAACTTACACAACGGCAAGTTCTGATTTACTTAAAAATTATAAATCGCCATATACGGCAACTGCCATTCAAAAATTATTGGATGCAGGTGCGATTCCTTTGGTGAAAGAAAACTGCGATAGTTTTGGTCACGGTTCTTCTAGCGAAAACACCATTTTTGGAGCAGTGAAAAATGCGGTCGATCCAACATTAGTTGCGGGAGGTTCAAGCGGTGGATCTGCGGTAAATGTGGCAAAAGAATACACAGTTTTTTCTATTGGTGGAGATACAGGAGGTTCGATTCGTCAGCCAGCAGGTTACAATAATATTTATGGTTTCAAACCAACATACGGAAGGATTTCAAGATTTGGACTAATGGCGTATGCATCTTCTACAGATTGCGTTGGGCCATTGGCAAAATCAATTGAAGATATCCGAATTGTATTGAATGTAATGAGTGGAAAAGATCCAAAAGATCAAACTTCAATTGCTTCAAACGAAATTAGTGAAGCGGCAGTTGCAACTTCAGGAGTGAAAACAGTTGGATATTTCAAAAATTTTATCGAAAGTGATGCTATTGATGCTCAGGTAAAAGCTGATTTTTTAGCGAGTATCGAAAGAATAAAAGCCAAAGGAATTACAGTAAAAGAATTGGATTTCTTTAAATCGGATATTTTAGTTTCGACTTATTATACGTTGGCAATGGCGGAAACGGCTTCGAATTTATCTCGTCTAGACGGAACTAATTACGGAAACCGAATTGAAGCAGAGAATTTAATTGAAACATATGCAGTAACGCGTTCTGAAAACTTTTCAGAAGAAACAAAACGTAGAATCGTTGGTGGAAACCAAGTATTGTCTCAAGGTTTCTCGGATGAAATCTATTTGAAAGGATTGGCAGTAAGAGATCAAATTTCGGAGAACTTCAGTAAAGATTTTAACGAGGTGGATATTATTTTATCGCCAGTTACACCAAGTACTCCGCCTAAAATTGGAGATAGTTTAAAAGATCCGTTGGCAATGTATTTGTCAGATGCGTATACGGTTGGTTTTAGTTTGGGACAATTACCAACGTTAACCGTGCCACAAGGAACTAGCACTGGACTGCAAATTACGGCAGCAAAAAATAATGATGAATTAGTATTGCAATTTGCAAACTTCTTAAAAGATACACTATAATGGAATTGGAGCAATTAACATCGGCATTAAAAGCCCACGATTTAGAATTGGTAATCGGACTGGAAACTCACGTTCGATTGAATACCAAAACCAAGTTGTTTTGTTCTTGTCCCAATCAAGAAATAGAAACACCTAACCAAAATATATGTTCGGTTTGTACTGGACAAATGGGGGTTTTGCCTGCCTTGAATAAAGAAGCGATTACCAAAGCGATTTATTTTGGAAAAGCGGTAGAATCATCATTTAGTAATGAAATTATCTCTTGGGATAGAAAGCATTACGAATACCCAGATAATCCAAAAAATATTCAGATAACGCAATTTCACAATCCAATAATTCCTGACGGACAAGTTTCTTGTTATAGAAATGACGGTTCTCAATTTACTGTGAATTTAACGCAAGTTCATATTGAGGAAGATGCTGCCAAATTGATGCACGAAAAGAAAATTTCGTTAGTCGATTTTAACAAAGCTGGTGTTCCATTGATCGAAATTGTTACAGAACCTTGTGTTCGTAATATAGAAGATGCTTCGACTTACGCACAATACATTCAACGTATTGTTCAAAATCTAGGAATTTCTGAAGCGAATTTGGAAAAAGGAGAATTCAAATCGGATGTTTCGGTTTCTTTACGCAAAATAAATTCAGATGTTTTAAATCCAAGGACAGAAATCAAAAACTTGAATTCGTTTAAGTTTATGATTGAAGCTTTGAAAGAAGAAGTAGAGAAGCAGTTCAATTATTTTATCGAAAACAAAGAGTTTAGACCTGATCAAACTACGGTTTTATGGGATGCTGATTTGAAGCAAACCAAAGTAATGCGTAAAAAAGAATTCGAAGCGGATTACCGTTTTATTTCGGAACCCGATTTGCCTTTCGTAAATATTAAAGCAGAGATTGAAGCGATTAAAGTAGATACAAGTGCTTTGCCTTATGCGGTGGAATCTATTTTGATTAACGGAGGTGTCTTGCCCCAAGATGCTAAGTTTTTTACTGCAGATGCGTTGCGTTCTAGAACGTTTGTGACTTTGAATAACAAAATTAACGATCCTTCTTTTGTTGCTAAAACTTTGTCTAATAATGTTAAGGCAGAAGACTACGTTAAAATTCATAATATTGAGCATTTAGAAACCATTTTTGTTTTGTTTAAAGCAGAAAAAATAACGGCAGTTTTAGTTCAAAATGCGATTGCAGGTTATTTACAAGATCAAAATTTTGATTACAACAAATACTTCTCAGATAACACGATTTCAGAAGATAAAATCCAAGAAGTTATTGCAAAAGTAATTTCAGAAAATGAGGAGGTAGCCAATGATATTAAAGCAGGTGACCAAGGAAAAGCGGGTATTTTAGTTGGGAAGGTTTTAGGAATTATTGGAAAAGGAGCAAACGGAAAAGTAATTCGTCAAATTATTTTAGATGGATTAGCTGTAGGGACAAGTCGCGACTTGTCTGTACCATTTTCGGAAGAAAATCCCGATTTGTCCGTGGCAATTTCGGAAGAAAAGGTAATTCAAGAAGAAAGTCTTCCTGAAATTCCAATTATTATAAAAGATACGTATAGAACGCATAAGATTTCGCAGTTGTCAGAAGAAAGCATCAAAGAAGAAGTGATGTTGTCGGGTTGGGTTGCAAGTGTTCGTGATCATGGAGATTTGATGTTTATCGATTTGCGTGATTCGAGTTACGAAATTTTCCAAGTTCGTATCAGTAGAGAGTCATTTCCTAATATCGATGAGTTAGTGAAATTGAAACCAGAATCGGTTATTTCGGTAACAGGTATTGTGGTTGGTCGTAATGTAGACGATTATAATGCAGGTTTACGTACGGGTAAAATTGAATTAGAAACTTCTGATTTAGAAATTTTAAATTTATCTAAAACTTTGCCTTTTGAAATTAAAAGAGCAGCAAAAACAAATGAAGCAATTCGTTTTCAATACAAGTTTTTAGATCATAGAAACGAAGAGGTAAGAAGAGCGATTGTAAACCGTCATAAAGTAATTAAGTTATTGCGTGATATTTTAGATGAAGAAGAATTTCTAGAAATTGAAACACCAATTTTGAGTGCAGGAACCGATGAAGGAGCACGTGAATTTATTGTTCCTACTCGTAAAGGTTCAGGCTTATTTTACACGCTTCCACAAGCGCCACAACAGTTCAAACAAATGTTGATGGTAAGTGGTTACGAGAAATATTTCCAAATTGCGCGTTGTTTTAGAGATGAAGATTCTCGTGGGGATCGTCAGCCTGAATTTACACAATTGGATATTGAAATGGCGTATGCGAGTATGCAGCAAATTATTGATTTGAATACTAAAATGTTCAATGAAGTAGTGACAAAAATATATGGTAAAAAATGGATTTTGCATCCGTTTGAATTGATTACCTATAAAGATGCAATGGATTTTTACGGTTGCGACAGACCTGATTTACGTTATGGTCTGAAGATGCAAGACATCACCGATATTGTAAAAGAAACGACTTTCCAAGTTTTTAGTAAGCCAATTGAAGAAGGTGGAATTGTAAAATGTATCAAAGTTTCGGCTCAAGAGCAAGGAAACAAACGTTTGTCTAAAGGTCAAATCGAAAATCTTACCGCTATTGCGCAACAGAACGGTTTGGGTGGATTGGCTTATATTATTGTAAATGAAGACGAATTGCAATCACCTATTATTAAGTTTTTAGGTGAGGAAATAGCTGTGGGAATCATTAATGCGACTAATGCTCAAGTTGGGGATATTGTATTCTTCTCAGCGGCTGATTATGCAACGGCTAACAAAGCGTTGGATGCGGTTCGTCAAGAAATGGGTAGAATGCTGAACTTGATCAATCCGAAGGAATTGCGACCGGCTTGGGTAGTTGATTTTCCAATGTTTGAAAGAACAGATGAAGGAAGATGGACATTTACACACAATCCTTTCTCTATGCCTGCTATTTATGATTTACAAAAACATATGAATGGTAATGATGAAGAAATTGGAACTATCATTGCACAGCAATATGATATTATCTTAAATGGTTATGAAATTGGTGGAGGATCGGTTCGTGCACACAAATCAGAAATTCTAGAAGCGACTTATAGAAATATGGGTTACAACAAAGAAGAAATGATGAAAAGTGTCGGAACGATGCATAAAGCGTTTCAATACGGAGCACCACCACACGGAGGAATTGCCTGGGGAATTGACCGTTTGATGATGATTTTGGAGAAAAAAGCATCGATTCGTGAAGTTATGGCTTTCCCAAAGACAGGATCGAGCGAAGATTTATTATTTGGCGCACCATCTCTTTTATCAGATAAAAAAGTGGAGGAAATGAATGTGAGGATTATGAGGAAATAGATTTTTAAAATCTAAATAAATATTTAAAAAGCAGATTTGTATCGAATGATATAAATCTGCTTTTTTTTGTGATAGATATTTTTTAACCGCAGATTCGCAGATTTTTTCTTTAAAAACTTACGCTTAAAATTATTTAAAAATCTGCGAATCTGCGGTCATTTGTTGTTTATGAACGTGGCTTATTAATTCCTCTATCATAAAGCACAATACTTCCTGCTACCGATACATTTAAGCTTTTTTCAGATTTGAATTTTACTAGAAAATGACATTTTTCTATTGCTTGTTTCGTTAGTCCATTGTCTTCTGCGCCAAGCAAATAAACACAACGTCTTGGATGTTCGAAAGTTTCTAAATCTTCAGCTCGTTCATCTAATTCAACACCAACTAATCGAGCACCTTTTGGTAAGTTTTTATAAAAGTCGTCAAAAGATTCGTAATGGAAATAGGGCATCGATTTTACTGCATTGTGAGTGTCGCATGCTTGTTTTGCATATCTATTGCCAATTGTGAAAATAAAACTGGCACCTAAATTTTGAGCAGATCGCCATAATACGCCTAAGTTTTCAGGGGTTTTGCCGTTCAAAATCCCTATTCCAAAATATTCAGTTATAAAATTATCATTCATTGTGTAAAAATACAAACAGTTATTTGTATTGTCAAAGTTTTAATTTTATAAAAAAGCCTTATTTATAGTTGTTTTTGTTACCAAAAAATGACAAAATGTTAATAACTTAAAGGCTTTGAAGGGGATTTTAACGGTTATCTAATTTGCGTTTTTATATATTTGCGTGTTAGACAAAAATTACATTTTTTTAGAATATAAATATGAGCGAAGAAATCAAGAAGGACAGTTATTCAGCGGATAGTATTCAGGCATTAGAGGGAATGGAGCACGTAAGAATGCGTCCATCGATGTATATAGGAGATGTAGGTGTTCGAGGTCTGCATCATTTAGTTTACGAAGTGGTTGATAACTCTATCGATGAGGCAATGGGAGGCCATTGTGATACCATTAGAGTTGATATAAATGAAGACGGTTCTATTACTGTCGAAGATAATGGTCGTGGTATTCCAGTTGGAATTCATAAAAAAGAAGGTGTTTCAGCATTAGAGGTTGTAATGACTAAAATTGGTGCTGGTGGGAAATTTGATAAAGACTCCTATAAAGTTTCTGGAGGACTTCACGGCGTTGGGGTTTCTGTAGTTAACGCTTTATCAAAACATTTACGTGCGACTGTTTATAGTGCAGATGGAAAAATCTACGAGCAAGAATACGAAAAAGGAAAAGCCTTATATCCGGTAAAACAAATTGGGGATGCTACTAAAAGAGGGACTGTTGTAACTTTTTATCCTGATCCTACTATTTTTACACAAACGGTTGAGTATTCTTATGATACTTTATCAGCTCGTATGCGTGAATTGTCATACTTAAATAAAGGTATTACGATTACTTTTACTGATAAAAGAGAAGTAGATAAAGATGGAAATTTCGTTTCTGAAATTTTTCATTCTCAGGAAGGTCTTAAGGAATATATTAGATATTTAGATGGAAATCGTGAGCCTATTATTGCACACGTAATTTCTATGGACAATGACAAAGGAGAAATTCCAGTTGAGGTTGCCTTAATTTATAACACTAGTTATACAGAGAATATTTTCTCTTATGTAAATAATATCAATACGCACGAAGGAGGTACGCACCTGCAAGGTTTTAGAACTGGTCTTACGAGGTCATTGAAGAAATATGCGGATGCTTCTGGAATGTTAGATAAATTGAAATTTGATATTTCAGGGGATGATTTCCGTGAGGGATTAACAGCTATTATATCTGTCAAAGTTCAAGAGCCACAATTTGAGGGTCAAACTAAAACTAAACTTGGAAATAGAGAAGTAGTTTCTCCAGTTTCTCAAGCCGTAGGGGATATGATTGAAGCGTATTTGGAGGAAAATCCAAATGATGCTAGAATCATTGTTCAAAAAGTAATTCTTGCAGCTCAGGCGCGTCACGCAGCTAAGAAAGCTCGTGAAATGGTACAACGCAAAACCGTAATGGGTGGCGGTGGATTACCAGGGAAACTATCTGATTGTTCAGAGCAAGATCCAGCAAAATGTGAAGTATATCTTGTCGAGGGAGATTCGGCAGGTGGAACGGCTAAGCAGGGTCGTGATCGTGCATTTCAAGCGATTTTACCCTTGCGTGGTAAGATTTTGAATGTGGAGAAAGCAATGCACCATAAAGTTTTTGAAAACGAAGAGATTCGAAATATATTTACAGCTCTAGGGGTAACAATTGGTACTGAAGAGGATAGTAAGGCATTGAATATTTCGAAACTACGTTACCATAAAGTGATTATTATGTGTGATGCCGATGTCGATGGTAGTCATATCTCTACTTTAATTTTGACATTCTTCTTTAGATTTATGAAAGAATTAATCGAGAATGGACACATTTATATTGCTGCTCCGCCGTTGTATTTAGTTAAAAAAGGAAACAAGAAAGAGTACGCGTGGAATGATATTCAACGTGATCAAGCAAATGAACGAATGGGTGGAAGCGCAGGAATTCAACGTTATAAAGGTCTTGGAGAGATGAATGCAGAGCAATTGTGGGAAACTACAATGGATCCTAACTTCAGAACTTTACGCCAGGTAACTATTGATAGTTTGGTGGAAGCTGATAGAGTTTTTTCTATGTTAATGGGTGATGAAGTACCGCCAAGAAGAGAGTTTATCGAGAAAAATGCAGTATACGCTAAAATTGATGCGTAAACAATATAAAAAAAGCCTCTCTTTTGTATTTTGTAATAGAGGTTTTTAAACTATTTAACTAGATTAAAAAAAACAACCAAATAAACTTTAAATTATGAAAGTTACCATTGTAGGAGCAGGAAATGTAGGTGCGACGTGCGCAGATGTGATTTCTTATAGAGGCATTGCGAGCGAAGTTGTATTATTAGATATTAAAGAGGGTTTTGCAGAAGGTAAAGCGTTAGATATTATGCAGTGTGCTACTAATACAGGGTTTAATACTAAAGTGTCAGGAGTTACTAATGATTATTCTAAAACAGCAGGAAGTGATGTAGTTGTTATTACATCAGGAATTCCAAGAAAGCCAGGAATGACTCGTGAGGAATTGATAGGGATTAATGCAGGAATTGTAAAAACGGTAGCTGAAAATGTATTGAAGCATTCTCCAGATACTATTATTGTAGTAGTTTCTAATCCTATGGATACAATGACCTATTTAGCATTAAAAGCTACTGGATTGCCTAAAAACAGAATTATAGGAATGGGTGGAGCATTAGATAGTTCACGTTTTAGAACGTATTTATCTTTGGCTTTGGACAAGCCAGCTAATGATATTTCAGCAATGGTTATTGGTGGTCACGGTGATACAACAATGATTCCATTAACAAGATTAGCGTCTTATAATGGTATACCAGTTTCTCAATTTCTTTCAGAGGAACAATTACAAAAAGTTGCTGCAGATACCATGGTAGGTGGAGCTACGCTTACAGGTCTTCTAGGTACATCAGCTTGGTATGCTCCTGGAGCTTCAGTTGCTTTTTTAGTGGACAGTATTTTAAATGACCAAAAGAAAATGATCGCTTGTTCTGTTTTTGTTGAAGGAGAATATGGTCAAAACGATATTTGTATTGGTGTTCCTTGTATTATTGGTAAAAATGGAGTTGAAGAAATTCTACCTATTGAACTAAATGATAGTGAAAAAGCATTATTTGCTAAAAGTGCAGATGCTGTTAGACAAATGAATGAGGCGCTAAAATCGATTTTAGTATAATAATTAATCATAAGAAATACAAGACTGCAACTTTGCAGTCTTTTTTCTTGAGATTAATTAATAAATAAATTGGTTAATCTTGTCGTTAATTATATATTTGCTCGGTTTAAAAAAAATTAGATAGCTCCGTATGTTTATTTTAAGTAAGAAAAATGAGTGTAAGTAGTTGTTTTACAAGGTTTAGATCAAAAATAATAAATAAAAAATAATTAATTTTTAGTAATAATGCAGAATAAAGGACTTATTAAATTTTTCGCAATTCTATTTGCATTGGTAAGTATTTACCAACTTTCTTTCACTTTTGTGGCAAGTAAAGTAAAAAACGATGCAAAATCTTTTGCTAAGGGGAATTCTGAAAAGGAATTAAAATATTTAGACTCTATTGGTAAGGAGAAAGTATTTAATCTTGGGTTTACCAATTTCACTTTCAATGAAGTTAGTGATAAGCAAATTAACAAAGGTCTTGACTTAGAGGGAGGAATAAACGTTATTCTTCAGATATCAGTTAAAGATATTTTGAAAGGATTATCTAATAATTCTAAAAACCCAGTTTTCAATAAGTCATTAGCTGATGCAAGTGCAAATCAAAAAGGAAATCAAAGCTATTTAGACGCTTTTTACGAAGCTTTTGATGCAAATTCAAAAGGAACTGTAAAATTAGCTTCTCCTGATATTTTCGCAAACAGAAGTTTGCAAGGTGAAGGTGGAGTAGATTTTCAAATGACAGATGCGCAGGTAAAAAAAGTAATCTCTAGAAAAGTTGATGAATCTGTAGAAAGTGCTTTTGGAGTTTTAAGAAAACGTATTGACAAATTTGGAGTAACACAACCTAACATTCAAAAATTAGGCGAGTCTGGAAGAATTCTTGTTGAACTTCCTGGTGCTAAAGATGTAGACAGAATCAAGAAATTATTACAAAGTACTGCTCAATTAGAGTTTTGGGAAACGTATAAAATAGAAGAAATCGGTAATTTTATGATGGCTGCAAATGAGTCATTGAAAAAAACTGAAGTTAATACTACTGAAATAAAAGCAGTAGTTAAAGATTCAATTAGTGCTTTATTAGCTGATGATAAAGATTCAACTGTTGCTAAAAAAGGAAACAATCCTTTATTTGATAAAATCTTAGCTCAAGGTGGTGGTCCAGTTTTAGGTCTTTTCTCTCCAAAGGATACTGCTGCAATTAATGGTTATTTCAAAAGAGCTGATATTAAAATCTTATTAGCGGGAGATCAGCGTTATGCTAAATTTGTTTGGGGTATTCCTTCTACTATCAAAGATGCTAAAGGGAAAGATGTAGATGCAGTAGAATTATACGCTTTAAAAGGTAATAGAGATAACGTTCCTGCAATGAGTGGTGGTGTTGTTACTGATGCAAAAGATACTTTTGATCAATTAGGAAAACCAGCAGTTTCCATGCAAATGGACGGTCAAGGTGCTAAATCTTGGGAAGAATTAACAGGTAGAGCTTACACGCAAAAAAGTAATATTGCTATCGTTCTTGATGATGTAGTTTATTCTGCACCAGGAGTTTCTAGCGGACCTATTTCTGGTGGAAGATCAGAGATTTCAGGATCATTTGATGTAACACAAACTAAGGATTTAGCTAACGTTTTAAGAGCGGGTAAATTACCAGCTGCTGCAGATATTGTTCAGTCAGAAGTGGTAGGGCCATCTTTAGGACAAGAAGCAATTGATAATGGTACTAACTCTGCTATTTGGGGATTAATAATAGTATCACTTTGGATGATGTTTTTCTATGGTAAAGCAGGATGGTATGCTAACGTTGCTTTAGCAGTTAACTTACTTTTCTTATTCGGTATTCTTGCAAGTTTAGGTGCTGTATTAACTTTGCCTGGTATTGCTGGTATTGTTCTTACAATGGGTACGGCAGTTGATGCGAATATCATTATTTACGAAAGAGCTAAAGAAGAGCTACGTGCTGGTAAGTCACTTGATGAAGCTGTTAAAACTTCTTATAGCTGGAGAGGTGCAATGTCATCTATTACTGATGCGAACGTAACACACATATTAACGGGAGCTGTATTATTTATTTTTGGTTCAGGACCAATTAAAGGTTTTGCTACTACATTGTTAATTGGTATAGTAACTTCATTGTTTACTTCTATTTTCATCGCTAGAATCTTTATCGATTGGAACATTAGTAAAAAGAATGATTTAACATTTGTTACTAAATACTCTAAAAATATATTCACTAATTTCCATTTCGATTTCTTAGGTATGAAAAAATGGACGTACTTAATCTCTACTGTAATTGTTATTGTAAGTTTTACTTCATTAGCTATAAATGGTTTGGATCAAGGAACGGATTTTGTTGGAGGAAGAACTTTTCAGGTACGTTTTGAAAAACCAGTTTCAACTGAAACAGTAAAACTTGAATTAGAAAAAGTTTTTGATGGTAGTGCGGAAGTAAAAATATTTGGTAGCGACAATCAGTTGAAAATAACTACAAAATACAAAGTTCAAGAGCCAGGAATTAAAGCTGACGAAGAAGTTAATAAATTATTGTTTGATAATTTAAAGCAACACTATTCTGCAGGTATGACTTATGATAAATTTGTTAATGCTTACGACGGAAAAAGTTTAGGAATATTACAAGCTTCTAAAGTAGGACCAACAGTGGCAGAGGATATTAAAACTAATGCATATTGGGCTGTATTAGGTTCATTGGCACTAGTGTTTTTATACTTAATGATTAGTTATAGAAAATGGCAATATAGTTTAGGTGCGATTGCTGCGGTAGCGCATGATGTTATCTTTGTATTAGGTATTTATTCATTGTGTTATAAATTCATGCCTTTTGGTATGGAAATCGATCAGCATTTCATCGCTGCGATTCTAACGGTTATTGGATACTCTATGAATGATACGGTTATTGTATTTGATAGAGTTCGTGAATACTTAGCTGGTAAAACTAAAGGTTCATTCTCTGATATTGTAAATCAATCTATTAATACTACCATGTCAAGAACGATTAACACGTCGTTAACTATGATTGTTGTATTGTTAATCATGTTTGTTTTTGGTGGAGAATCAATTAGAGGATTTATTTTCGCTATGTTGATTGGTATTGTAGTAGGAACTTATTCTTCACTATTTATCGCAACGCCAATCCTTGTAGATACTATATCTAAAGAAGATAAAGATAAAGTTGAAGTTAAGCATCAAGAAGCGTAAACAGCTTTTTATATAAAGTTCAAAAAAGAGATTCAGCGAAAGTTGAATCTCTTTTTTTTTGGACAAATATTGCTTTCGACTATTTGTTTTAAATATTTAACTGCTATAATAAATAGGTTTACTGCATGATACTTTAAATCTTTAACATCATTGTAGTGACGAAGTTGTTATCGTGTTATTAGGGCTGTTTTTAGCAGTGTGATAGTTTTCTTTGTTTCAACACTTGAAGGGTTGGTGTTACGATTTGAATAGTACTATTGTGGGTATTGCGACGTCCATTACTTGTCACTCTGGAAGCGTCTCTACTAAGTTACTCTTAAGTAGTATAATGCTTTCAACATGAAAAAAAACTAATAGAGGTGAATAGTGTTCTATTGTTTCTACAGATTAATAAGAGTTATGATCATAAAAAAAAGCGTTATCTACTCTAATTTTGCAGATAACGCTTTATTATTTTATAGCTATAAAACTTATAAACTAGTAATTTCTTTTTTTGCAGTAAATACAAAATAGAGTCCAATTAAGATAAAAGGTATACTCAACCATTGTCCCGTTGAGAATAATCCTAAGGCACTTTCAAAACCACCTTGGCTTTCCTTAACTGATTCCACTATAAAACGTACTGTAAATAGTAGCACTAGAAACATTCCAAAAATGTAACCACTAAACTTTCTCTTTTCTGTTTTCCAATACAAGAAGTATAAGGCAGCAAAAACAAAAATATAGCAGATTGCTTCGTACAGCTGTGTTGGATGTTTTGCAGGAACTTGTTCTAATAATGCAGAAAATTTAGGATCATGAGCTATTGCTGCGTAAGCTGCTTGCGGATTTGGAATTCCAGTTGCATTTACGACATCCATAGGGCTAAAATGGTCTTTAATGAATTTTATTCCAAAAGGTGAAATCGTTTCGTGACCAATGATTTCTGAATTGAAAAAGTTACCTAAACGCACAAAAATAGCACCACTAGCAACAGGAACTACTACGCGGTCTAAAATCCATAATTGTGGTCTTCTCAATACATTTTTGCTAAAATAATACATAGCAATTATAATAGAAATGGCTGCTCCGTGACTAGCTAATCCTTGGAATCCTGTAAATTCCCATCCTTGAATAATATTAAATAGAGATTCATTTGCATTTTCTCTTATCGGTAAAAGAATTTCTACTAAATGATTGCGATAATATTCCCAATCGTAAAAGAAAACGTGACCTAAACGTGCACCAAGTAAAGTTGCTAAAACTGTCCAAATAAATAAAGAATCTAATTTTTCAATTGATTCGCCTTCGCGCTCGAACATTTTTTTCATAATGTACCAGCCTAATCCAAAAGCTATTACAAACATTAAGCTGTAATATCGAATCATAAAAAAGCCTAAATCTATTCCTTCTGATGGATTCCAAACGATGTTTAATGCATGTGTCATGTATTGTTGTTTTTTTTAATCTGCCGTAAAAATAATTAATAAAAGAAAGAATGGTACCAATAAAAGGTTAATGTTCATGATTGCATTTCTTCTCAGGAACTGGATCATAACCCGTTCTTCCCCACGGATTACAACTAACAATCCTTTTCAAGCCTAAGAATCCACCGTACAATAAACCATACTTCTGCAACGCCTGAATCATATAAGTCGAGCAGGTAGGTTCAAATCGGCAACTTGAGGGCGTGAAAGGAGAAATAGCAGTTTGGTAAAACTTAACTAAGAGTACAAAAGGATATATGAGAATTTTTGAAATCATAATTTTAAAATACCGTCTGAAATCCTGTACTGACTATTGAACACTAAATGTAGTGCCTTCTTTCCCATCTTTCAACTGAATTCCTAAAGTAATTAGTTGGTCTCTAATTTGATCTGACAGGGCAAAATTCTTATTGTCTCTTGCTTGCTTTCTCATTTCGATAAGCATATTTACTGTACCTTCTAATTTGTCATTATTGCTGTCGGACTCTTTTTCATCCTCTAATCCTAGAACATCAAAGATAAAAGCATTCATGGCTTTAGTAAACAATTGTAAATCTGCTGCACTAAGAGCTTCTTTACCATCATTTAGTAAGTTGATATATTTAACTCCTTCAAATAACTGCGCAATCAAGATTGGCGTGTTAAAATCATCATTCATAGCATCATAACATGATTGTTGCCATGCTTGAACATCAATAGTACTTTTAGTATTTACTGTAATTTGTTTAAGTAAATTCATCGCTTCCATCAATCGCTTGTATCCTTTTTCTGCTGCAACAATTGCATCATCAGAAAAGTCGAGAATACTTCTGTAATGCGCTTGCAGCATAAAAAATCTCGCTACCGATGCTGAAAAAGCTTTACTCAAAATAGTATTGTCTCCAGTTAATATTTCTCTTGGTAAAATATTATTTCCAGTAGATTTAGCCATTTTTTTACCATTTAAGGTAAGCATATTGGCATGCATCCAGTAATTTACAGGAGTTTGTCCGGTGCAAGCTTCATTTTGAGCAATTTCGCATTCATGATGTGGGAATTTCAAATCCATTCCGCCACCGTGAATATCAAAATGATTGCCTAGATATTTAGTACTCATTGCTGTACATTCTAAGTGCCAACCCGGAAATCCATCACTCCAAGGTGAAGGCCAGCGCATGATATGTTGTGGTTCTGCTTTTTTCCAAAGCGCAAAATCTTGTGGATTTCTCTTATCACTTTGACCATCAAGATCACGTGTATTAGCAAGCATATCCTCAATGTTTCGACCACTTAAACGACCATAATGATTCGTTTTGTTGAATTTTACAACATCAAAATATACTGACCCGTTAGCTTCATATCCTATTCCTTTATCAATAATAGTTTTGATAATTTCGATTTGTTCAATAATATGACCTGTTGCGGTAGGTTCTATACTTGGTGGCAAAAAGTTAAAAGCATTTAAAATTTCATGAAAATCTACAGTATAACGCTGCACGACTTCCATAGGTTCTAGCTGCTCTAAACGCGCTTTTTTAGCAATTTTGTCCTCGCCTTCATCCACATCATCCACGATATGTCCAACATCTGTGATGTTACGAACATAACGAGTTTTGTAATCCAAATGCAAAAAATACCTAAAAATCACATCAAAAGACATGAAAGTACGCACATTACCAAGATGCACATTGCTGTACACCGTAGGTCCGCAAACATACATCCCAACATTTCCTTCGTGGATTGGTTTAAATGTTTCTTTTTCTCCCGAAAGAGAATTATATATTTTGAGTGTTTGCGTTTCGTATAAAGGCATTTTCTTTGTTTTTTTTAGGAGCATTTTCCTGCTTTCCGCTTCAATCTTTTTATTGTCTACCGCCAATAAAAAGGATTTCCACTGCAATCAGGGCTAGGATTTAGTAGTTCAATTACGACTAGTGGAAATTAGAACTTAGTCTCTAATTTGATATAATCTAAAAACTCTCTGCGAGTTACATTATCTTTAAATTTTCCGCCAAATTCTGAAGTTACAGTGCTACTTTCAATATCACTGATTCCTCTTGAATTTACGCAAAGGTGTTTAGCGTCAATAACGCAAGCTACATCTTCAGTTCCTAAAGCCAATTGTAATTCTTGAACAATTTGCATCGTCAAACGCTCTTGCACTTGAGGTCTTTTTGAGTAATATTCGACAATTCGGTTCATTTTAGATAAGCCAATAACGGTTCCGTTAGAAATGTAAGCCACATGCGCTCTTCCTATAATTGGTAAAAGATGGTGCTCACAGGTAGAATATACGATGATGTTTTTTTCAACTAACATTTCACCGTATTTGTAGTTATTGTCAAAAGTGGAAGCTTTTGGCTTTCTTTCAGGATTCAAACCTCCAAAAATTTCTTTGACAAACATTTTAGCTACACGATTAGGTGTGCCTTTTAAACTATCATCTGTTAAGTCCATTCCTAAAGTTAGCAGAATGCTCTCAACGTCTTTTTTTATTTTTTCTATTTTCTCATCATCAGAAATAGCGAAAGCATCATCTCGTAAAGGATTCTTTGCGGATAAACTAACGTGATTATCTCCTATTTCGTCTTGGAATTCTTCTTTATTTATCATTAAAAGGAACTATTATTATGGGTATAATTTATTTAAGGGGTAAAGGTAAATAATATAAATTAAAGAATTTATATAGCTTGTATTATTTCAGGTTATAGGAGGGCTTATTTTATAGTCTAAAATATATAAATCGATAGTAATTTGATGTTTTTATTAAAATCGTGATCTTGGTAGAATCCGTGGAAAAAAAATAATTGTTGCGTTTACAATTAGTAGCAATTAGTTTGAAATTGAGAATAAAAAAAGGCAACAACCTAGTGGTTATTGCCTTTTCTAAATAATTGTTTATAGTTTCTGTTTTAAGCAGAAAAAGCAATATTATGACTTTGCCTGCAATGCATTATACACAGGAATTGCTGCTTTTAATATTCTTACAGCACTTACTAAGTCTTCTTTCTTTAATACGTAAGCAATCCGAACTTCACTTAATCCCATTCCTGGAGTAGAGTAGAAGCCAGCCGCCGGAGCGACCATTACAGTTTCGCCATTCAAATCATAGCTTTCTAAAAGCCATTGTGCAAAGGCATCAGCATTGTCAATAGGCAATTGAGCGATACAGTAAAAAGCACCTTTTGGTTTGCTTACTACAACACCTTCTATTTTGTTTAATTCTTCGATTAAAGTGTCTCTACGTTCTCTATATTCTGAAATTACTTCGTCAAAATAACTTTGTGGAGTGTCTAATGCTGCTTCACTAGCAATTTGTTCAATTGTTGGCGGGCTAAGTCTCGCTTGTGCAAATTTCATAGCCGTTGCCATTAGCTCTTTATTTTTAGAAACAATACAGCCTATTCTAGCGCCGCACATACTATATCTTTTAGAAACTGAATCAATCATGATTGCATGTTCTTCAAGTCCAGGAACATTCATTACAGAATAATGAATATCTCCATCGTAAGTAAATTCACGATATACTTCATCTGAGATCAAAAATAAATCATGTTTTTTGACTAAATCAGCTAATTGTATGATTTCTTCCTTAGAGTATAAATATCCAGTTGGGTTTCCAGGATTGCAAATAAGAATCGCTTTTGTTTTTGAAGTAATTAATTTTTCAAAATCAGCAATGGCTGGTAATGAAAAACCAGTATCTATAGTCGAAATAACAGGTACTACATTAATACCAGACGCTGTTGAAAATCCATTGTAATTAGCGTAAAAAGGTTCTGGAATAATGATTTCATCCCCTTGATCCATTGTGCTTCCCATAGCAAACATCAAAGCTTCTGATCCACCTGTTGTGACAATGATATCTTCAGTGTTTACAGGAATACCATGATTAGTATAGTATGCAGCTAATTTTTTTCTGTAACTTTCATTTCCTGCAGAATGACTGTATTCAAGAATTGTTAAATCTAAATTTTTAACTGCTTGAATGGCAACTTCAGGAGTTTTAATGTCAGGTTGACCAATGTTCAAATGATAAACTTTATTACCTTTTTTCTTAGCTATTTCTGAGTAGGGAACTAGTTTTCTAATAGGAGATTCAGGCATTAAATCGCCTTTGTGTGATATTTTTGGCATAGTGTTAATTATTGAATTGCAAATTTGCGATTTTTTTTTCTAATTAGTGGTAAATAAAAAGTGTATATATTGTTAAATCTGCATATTTGATCGCTTTTATTTATTATTTTTATCTAAACGAATTACGATGGCAAAAAGACTTTTATTACTACTACTGAATCTGTTTTTGTTGCCCGTTTTCGCGCAGCAAGGATTTCAGTTTGAAAAAGAGATTAATAAAGTCAGCGTACCTTTTAAATTAATTAATAATTTGATTTTCGTACCTATTAAAGTAAATGGTGTCGAATTAAATTTTCTTTTAGATACTGGTGTCTCAGAGACTATACTTTTTAGTTTAGAAGAAAAAAAAGAAGTACTCTTCTCTAATACAGAGAAAATATTGTTGAAAGGTTTAGGAAATCAAATCGCGGTAGAAGGCTTAAAATCGAAAAATAATGTATTAGAATTTAGCAGTTTGAAAATGCCGAATCACTTGCTGTATATCGTTTTAGATCCTGACTTTAATTTATCGTCACATATAGGAATTCCGGTCAATGGGATTGTGGGTTATCAATTTTTTAGAAATAATTTGGTGGAAATTAATTATCGTAAAAAGAAGATTATAGTTTTTAAAGACATTCCAAAAAACAGAAAGAAAATTGAGAGGAAATTCGATGCTATGGCAATAACAGTCGAAAAGTTTAAACCGTATATTAAAGGCATTGTTACCCTCGACGACCATTCAACACCACTAAAGTTATTAGTTGATATTGGGAACAGTGATGCCGTATGGTTGTTTCAAGATCGTTCTAAGTTTATTAAAGTTCCCGAAAAAAGCTTTGATGATTATTTAGGTAAAGGATTTAGTGGCGATGTCTTAGGGAAACGAGGCAAAATTGAAAGAATGGTAATGTCAAATTTTGAGTTTAATAACCCAATAGCTGCATTTCCAGATTCGTCATCTATCAGAAATGTTACGATGGTACCAGATAGGATGGGTTCAGTGGGAGGTGAAATTATGAAGAGGTTTGATGTAGTCTTTGATTATCAAAATGAGCAACTTTTTCTAAAAAAAAATAGTAACTATTCTCAACCTTTTAGTTACAATAAAAGTGGTGTTGAAATTCAGCATAATGGATTACAGTGGGTTCAAGAAACAGTGCCAATGGAAATGGTTAAAACCCCAAGAGCAAACAGTGAGGTCAATGTTTATAGTGCAAAAACGGAATTTAAATATAAATTTCAAGTGAAGCCACTTTACGAAATTGCAAATGTGCGAGCGAATTCTCCAGCCGCAATTGCAGGATTGTTGAAAGGTGATATTATTATCAAAATTAATAATAATCCTACTTACAAATATTCTTTACAAGACATTATTACGCTATTCCGGTCTGATGTTGATAAATGGATTACGCTAGAAATAGAACGTAAAAATGAAAGTAGAAAGTTTAAATTTCAGCTAAATGATATTTTGTAAAAAAAAATGCTTCTGAAAATTCCAGAAGCATTTGTGTTTTAATTTCGATTGTATTAATTGGAGATTACCTCTCCTTTTATTTTTAATGCTACTCTACCATCAGGATAGTTTACTGCATTCGATTCCACTGTTATTGTTTTTCTAATTGGGCCTGGAGCCATATTGTACTTTACTGTTATTTTTCCTGTTTTTCCAGGCATAACTGGCTCTCCTGGTTTTATTGGCACAGTACACCCGCAAGTTGATAGCACATTTGTGATGATCAAAGGAGCGTTGCCAGTATTAGTGAAAATAAAATCACGAGTTCCATTTTCTGTTTTGGTAACTTTTCCGTAATCAATAGTGTTGTCTGGCGCAGAGAATACAATTTTAGGACCGTTTTGTGCAAAACCAATACTGCTGATTAATGCGAAAGCTATTAAAATTATAGTTTTTTTCATGTTGTTGTTATTTTCAATCATTTAGTAAAAATAGGTTCTTTTAATTAATGAACAAATTTTTATTTATCTTTTTATAGTGTTCTTAATTATTTACTTTTGTTCCCAATAGTAAATACAAATATCAGACCAATTATTAAATTTGGTTTTAACAGTTGCTTTATATGACAATTCCCGCACAATTTGACGCAAAAACGATAGAGAATAAATGGTACGACTACTGGATGAAAAATAATTATTTTCACTCAGAGCCAGATCACAGAACGCCTTATACCATTGTAATTCCTCCGCCAAACGTGACTGGAGTTTTGCACATGGGACACATGCTAAACAATACAATTCAGGATGTCTTAATTAGAAGAGCGCGTCTGAAAGGATTCAACGCATGCTGGGTGCCAGGAACGGATCACGCGTCGATTGCTACTGAAGCGAAAGTAGTGGCAAAGCTAAAAGCGGAAGGAATCAATAAAAATGATTTAACACGGGAAGAATTTCTTGCTCACGCTTGGGAATGGACAGACAAATATGGTGGCGTAATTCTAGACCAACTAAAAAAGCTAGGTGCTTCTTGCGATTGGGAACGCACGAAGTTTACAATGGATCCAGATATGTCAGCATCTGTAATTAAGTCTTTTGTGGATTTGTACAACAAGGGATTGATTTATCGTGGTTACCGAATGGTAAATTGGGATCCAGAAGCTAAAACTACTTTGTCTGACGAAGAAGTTATTTATGAAGAACAACAAGGGAAATTATATTTCCTAAAATATAAGATCGAAGGAAGTGAAGACTTTCTGACAATTGCAACAACGCGTCCGGAAACCATTTTTGGAGATACCGCTATTTGTATCAATCCTAGTGACGAGCGTTTTTCTCATTTGAAGGGTAAAAAAGCTATTGTCCCTATTTGCGGAAGAGTGATCCCTATTATCGAAGATGAGTATGTAGATATCGAATTTGGAACAGGTTGTTTAAAGGTAACTCCTGCTCACGATATGAATGATAAGAATTTAGGTGAGAAACATAATCTAGAAATTGTAGATATTTTCAATGAGGATGCTACTTTAAATAGTTTTGGATTGCATTACCAAGGTAAAGATCGATTTGCTGTTCGTGACGAAGTAGCTAAAGAATTAGAAGCGATTGGTGCTTTAGCAAAAACAGAGATTCACTTAAATAAAGTAGGAACTTCTGAAAGAACAAAAGCGGTTATCGAACCAAGATTATCTGATCAGTGGTTCTTGAAAATGGAAGATTTGGTTAAACCAGCAATTCAGTCTGTTTTGGTTGATGGAGATATTAAATTGCATCCAGCACGTTTCAATAATACGTATGCGCATTGGTTAAATAATATTCGCGATTGGAATATTTCGCGCCAATTATGGTGGGGACAACAAATTCCTGCGTATTTCTACGGCGACGGAAAAGAAGATTTTGTAGTTGCTGAATCTATCGAAGAAGCTTTGGCTTTAGTTAAAGAAAAGACAAATAACGCTGGACTTCAAACTTCTGACCTTAGACAAGATGTGGATGCTTTAGATACTTGGTTTTCTTCTTGGCTTTGGCCAATGTCAGTTTTTGGAGGAATAATGGATCCAGAAAGTGAGGATTTCAAGTATTATTATCCAACAAATGATTTAGTAACTGGTCCAGACATTTTATTTTTCTGGGTGGCGCGTATGATTATTGCAGGTTATGAATATACCGATAAAAAGCCATTTACAAATGTGTACTTGACAGGTTTAGTTCGTGACAAACAAAGACGTAAAATGTCTAAATCATTAGGAAATTCGCCAGATCCTTTGGATTTAATCGAGAAATTTGGTGCAGATGGTGTTCGTGTAGGTTTGCTTTTGAGCGCTTCTGCAGGAAATGACATTATGTTTGATGAAGAGTTGTGTAATCAAGGAAAAGCGTTTACCAATAAAATCTGGAATGCATTTAAATTGATAAAAGGATGGGAAGTTTCAGATACTATTCCGCAACCAGAATCTTCAAAAGTGGCAATTGAGTGGTATGAAGCCAAATTGCAACAAACACTTCTAGAAATTGAAGACAATTTCGAAAAATATAGAATTTCTGATGCCTTAATGGCTATTTATAAATTGGTTTGGGATGATTTCTGTTCTTGGTTCTTAGAAATGATAAAACCGGCTTACCAGCAACCAATTGACAGCGTAACTTTTGCGAAAGCAATAGAAATGCTGGAAAATAATTTGAAATTATTACATCCATTTATGCCTTTCTTAACAGAGGAAATTTGGCAAATAATTGCCGAAAGAACTAACGAAGAAGCGCTGATAGTTTCTACTTGGCCAGAAATGAAGTCTTTTAAAGCTAGTTTAATTTCAGATTTCGAAAATACAATTGAGGTAATTTCAGGCATTAGGACGATTCGTAAAGACAAGAATATTCCGTTTAAAGATGCGATCGAATTGAAAGCAATAAACAATGATAAAACTTCAACTTATTTTGATGCGGTTGTAGCAAAATTAGGGAATATTACCGCAATGGAATACGTTTCAGAGAAAGTGGATGGAGCTTTATCTTTCCGTGTAAAATCGAATGAATATTTTATTCCAATTACTGGAAATATTGATGTTGAAGCTGAAATTGCTAAACTTACAGCAGAATTAGTATACACGTTAGGTTTTTTAAAATCAGTTCAAAGCAAACTTGCTAATGAGAAATTTGTTGCTGGTGCGCCAGAGAAAGTTTTGGCAAACGAAAGACAAAAAGAAGCTGATGCGCTTGCTAAAATCGAAACGATCGAGCAAAGTTTAGCAGGATTGAAGTAATTTTGGTTTGATTATGATTTTCTTACTGCGAATGTGTCGTTCCTCGTATCGATAGATCAATCGAATAGAGTTTAGTAGTACGGAGATAAAAGAAAAGTATTTTTAAATAACAAATCCCAGTTCTGAATTATCAGAATTGGGATTATTTTTTGGAAGATATTTTAATGGCTAAATTGATAGAGCAAATGGTATTGTAATTTTAATTTTTCTACAGAAAATAGCTCTGTATTTAATTAAATTACAACTTATATTGAATGGCTATTGAGCTCATAAACAATAATTTGATTTTATGAGATTGAAGGTTTTATAAATAGGTAACTATTTCAAAATAAATTTTGGCACAGTTCATGGATACAGTTTTGAAGACAAAATTAAAACACGATAAATCATGAAGAGAATTACCTTATTGTTAGCTTTCATCGGGATGATGACACTACAAAGTTGCGAAGTTACTGAAGTGTATGATGCTCCTAATAATGCTCCTAGAACAGAAGTATTTGAAGTAACGACTTCATTTTCTTCTAGTAATAATTATAGTAGCTTGGTTGTATTTGATCCGCCACTTTATTCTAATGATTCTGTTTTACTTTATCACTTGTATGACGTAGTTAATGGGCAGGATGTATGGAAACTAATGCCACAAACTTATTATTTTAGTGATAACGGAGCGCTAGATTTTAATTTTGATTACACAAAGTTCAACGCAAAAATCTTTCTTTCTGCTAATTTCAATCTTAATACTTTAGATGCAAGTTGGACAAAAAATCAAACTTTTAGAATCGTAATTATACCTGATGGTTTTGCTAAATCGGTAAATAAAAATAGTATCGACGCTGTGATGTCTGCATTAAAAGTTAATAGTGGAGCGATAAAAAAAATAGACCTATAAGTTTTGATTACATAAAAAAAGGGCAATCGTGAGATTTCCCTTTTTTTATGACTACTATTTTTTGATGTTACTCACTTACTTCATTTTTGCTTTTTTGTAATGAAACTATAATTCCTATAATAAGTGCAGCGGCTATGAATGCTAGTGATACCCATTCTGGTAATTTGATAAAATCATGGACTAACATTTTTAGACCCACGAAACTTAATATAGCAATTAGACTATATTCTAAATAGCTAAATTTTGCTAACATGTTTGCTAGGAAAAAATACATGGAACGCAGTCCTAAAATAGCGAAGATGTTAGAACTGAAAACTAAAAACGGATCACTTGTTATCGCTAAAATAGCTGGCACGCTATCAATCGCAAAAACTACATCCATCACTTCAATAACTACAAGTGCTACAAAGAGTGGTGTTGCAGCAGTGATGTGTTTTCTTTTTACAAAAAAATGTTCCTTATCAATATGGTTTGATATTGGCATCACTTTTTTTAATAATTTGTAAATAAATGATTTCTTTGGCTCAAACTGTTCATCCTCACCATTAAACAACATTTTCATTGCCGTATATATAAGGAATGCTCCAAAGATATAAGTCATCCAAGTGAACTTATTAATAAGCATTACACCAAAAAAGATCATCAGACCTCTAAAGATGATAGCTCCTAATATTCCCCAAAATAAAACGCGATGTTGGTATTTCTGAGGTATTTTGAACGCGGCGAAGATTATAGCAATAACAAATATATTATCAATGCTCAAAGAAAGTTCTATCAAATAACCAGTGATAAATTTTATTGCTGCTGTGGTAGGTTGCAAATTATCAGGATTCGCTATGTAATTTGTTTTGTATAGCCAGTAGATCACTCCTGAAAAAAGAAATGATAATGTAATCCAAATTGCAGTCCATTTTCCAGCCTCTTTCGTGCTGATAATGTGTGGCGTTTTATTGAATACTCCTAAATCAAGAGCTAAGAAAATTAAAACGGCTACTAAAAAAGAAATCCAGACAATCATAGAGTTAAGTATTTAAATATTTTTTGTAAAGATACTTTTTGGTTTTTGAACTTTGCAACATATTATCGTGAAAGTTGATAGTGTTTCGATGTTTCTATTTTATGAATATGAGAAAAAAAATCGCAATTCTGCCATTACTATCTTTTAATAATAGGTCTTTTTTTTGCGAATATTATAAAAATTAATTTTAGACCCATAAAAATAGGAGGTGTGTCATTATAAAAGTGTGAAATAAATTATATTTGCATCAAAATAGTAGGGGTCTAATTAAATAAAACCAATTTTATGTCAACATTACGTTTCCAGGCGCTTAAAGAAGCATCAACAAGAAAACCAGTTAAATTTGAAGAATCTGATAGAAAATCAAATTTATTTGGTTCAAATGTATTTAATGACAAAGCAATGAAGCAGTTTCTAACTTCAGATGCTTTTAAAGGAGTTCAAGGTGCGGTACAGCATGGAACTAAAATTGACAGGAAATTAGCGGATTATATCGCTATGGGTATGAAAGAATGGGCACTTTCTAAAGGAGTAACTCATTATACGCACTGGTTTCAACCACTTACGGGAACAACTGCTGAGAAACATGATGCTTTTTTTGAAACCTCTCCAGACGGTAGCGATCCAGTTGAAAAATTAGGTGGAGCGCAATTAGTTCAACAAGAGCCAGATGCTTCTAGTTTTCCAAATGGAGGAATTAGAAATACATTTGAAGCAAGAGGATATACTGCTTGGGATCCAACTTCTCCAGCTTTTATCTTTGGAACTACGTTATGTATTCCAACTGTTTTTATCTCTTACACTGGAGAAGCTTTAGATTATAAAACGCCATTATTAAGAGTACTAACAGTTATTGATGATGCTGCTACAGAGGTTTGTAAATATTTTGACAAAAATGTAAAGAAAGTTACTGCGACATTAGGTTGGGAGCAAGAATATTTCTTAATTGATAGTGCTTTAGCAAATTCTCGCCCAGACCTTATGATGACGGGAAGAACATTACTAGGACATACTTCTGCTAAAGGGCAACAATTAGACGATCATTATTTTGGATCTATTCCTACTCGTGCTCTTGTTTACATGAGAGATTTAGAGCAAGAATGCATGTTATTAGGAATTCCTGTAAAAACGCGTCATAATGAAGTTGCACCAAATCAATTTGAATTAGCTCCAATTTTTGAAGAGACTAACCTTGCAGTAGATCACAACTGTTTGTTGATGGATGTTATGCAGAAAGTCGCAGAGCGTCACCATTTCAAAGTGTTGTTTCATGAAAAACCTTTTAAAGGAGTAAATGGATCTGGAAAACATAATAACTGGTCATTAGCAACTGATACTGGAATTAACTTGTTAAGTCCAAGTAAAACACCAATGAGTAATTTACAGTTTTTGACATTCTTTATTAATACAATCAAAGCAGTACATGATAATGAGTCTTTGCTAAGAGCAGCTATTGCATCAGCAAGTAATGATCATAGACTAGGTGCTAATGAAGCGCCACCTGCAATTATCTCTGTGTTTATTGGAGAACAATTGACTAAAGTGTTAGATGAATTAGAAGGTGTGACTGCGGGTAAATTATCTCCTGAAGAAAAAACAGACTTAAAATTGAACGTAGTAGGAAAAATTCCAGACGTTCTTTTAGATAATACTGATAGAAATAGAACGTCACCATTTGCCTTTACAGGAAATAAATTTGAGTTCAGAGCAGTCGGTTCAACAGCTAACTGTTCTAATTCTATGACTACTTTAAATGCAATTGTGGCTAAACAATTAAGAGATTTTAAAGTAGAAGTGGATGCTTTGATTGAATCTAAAGACATGAAGAAAGATGATGCTATCTTTAATGTACTAAGAGATTATATCAAAAAATCTAAAAAAATCCTTTTTGAAGGAGACGGATATAGCGAAGAATGGGAAATTGAAGCTGCGAAAAGAGGTTTGAGTAATTTTAAAACTACTCCTGAAGCATTGAAAGCCAGAATTTCTAAACAATCTTTAGACTTGTTTTCTGAATTGAATGTGATGAACCACGTTGAGGTTGAAGCACGATACGAAATTGAATTAGAGGAATACACTAAAAAAGTTCAAATTGAAGGTAGAGTTTTAGGAGATATTTCTAAAAACCACGTTATACCTACAGCGATCCGTTACCAAAATACTTTGATTACTAATGTAAAAGGATTAAAAGATATTTTTGGAGATGACTTCGAAAATATTGCTAAAGAGCAAATCGTTCTTATTAAGCAAATTTCTAAGCATATCGAAGGAATTAATTCTAATGTATTAGCAATGACTAATGAGAGAAAGAAAGCAAATACGCTGACTGATGCTCAAGAAATGGCTGAAGCATATTGCAACAATGTAAAACCTTATTTTGATATTATTAGAAAACATTGCGATAAATTAGAATTGCTTGTTGATAACGAAATCTGGACTTTAACTAAATATAGAGAATTGTTGTTTACAAAATAGTATATTAATAATGTAGTAGGAAAAGAGGCTCTCGTAGCCTCTTTTTTTGTTTTAATTCACAATTAAAGTGGTAAACAACTATTTTTAAAAAGGCAATTTTCTATGAACTCTTTCTGCAAAACCAAGTAATTTTATTTCAAGAAAGTTGTGATCAAATATACTTTGGCTTTTCACTATTGAAGTGCTAATAGTTTACGTAGAAAACAATTTATTTTAATTGCACAAATCATTTTTATTAAGAGAATTTGTGTAATTCCGTTTTATAAACAAAAACAATTTGTGATAATTGGTGAAATTCGTGTGGAGATACTTTAAAACCGAATTTCAGACTAAAACTCCATAGGCAAAACCCAAAAAAATAATTATCTTTGCCGCAACAACAATCTGCCTAAAAGCAGGATTTACAACTATACTACATGAGTTCAGACACTTCAAAAAGATATGCGCTTCGCGGTGTTTCGGCATCTAAAGAAGATGTACACAACGCCATAAAAAACATTGACAAAGGACTGTTTCCACAAGCTTTCTGTAAAATCGTTCCAGATTATTTAACACAAGACGAAGACTATTGTTTGATCATGCATGCAGATGGAGCAGGAACTAAATCCTCTTTAGCATATATGTATTGGAAAGAAACAGGAGATATTTCTGTATGGAAAGGCATTGCACAAGATGCGTTAATCATGAATATCGACGATTTATTGTGTGTAGGAGCAACAGATAATATTTTACTTTCTTCAACCATTGGAAGAAACAAAAATCTGATTCCAGCCGAAGTTATTTCAGCAATTATAAACGGAACCGAAGAACTAATTAAAGAACTAGATTCCTTTGGTGTGACGATCCATTCAACTGGTGGAGAAACTGCAGATGTAGGTGATATTGTTCGAACTATAATTGTTGACTCAACAGTTACTGCTCGTATGAAACGAAGTAAAGTAATTGATAATGCTAATATTAAAGCGGGTGACGTAATTGTAGGATTGGCTTCTTTTGGTCAAGCTACTTACGAGAAAAGTTATAATGGCGGTATGGGAAGTAACGGTCTTACGTCAGCGCGACATGATGTTTTTGGGAAGTACTTGGCAACCAAATATCCAGAAAGTTATGATGCAGCTGTTCCAGAAGATTTAATTTATTCAGGACAAGTGCAATTAACTGATGGAGTAGAAGATTCTCCTATCAATGCGGGACAATTAGTACTTTCGCCAACCAGAACGTATGCTCCTATTATCAAGAAAATTTTAGATCAATATACGTCTAATGAAATTCACGGAATGGTACATTGTAGTGGTGGCGCGCAAACTAAAATTTTACATTTCGTAGAAAACTTACACATCATAAAAGATAATTTATTTCCAGTTCCACCCTTGTTCAAATTGATTCAAGAGCAATCTAAAACTGATTGGAAAGAAATGTACCAAGTATTCAATTGTGGGCATCGTTTGGAAATTTATGTTCCAGAAAATATTGCTCAAGAGATTATTGCAATTTCAAAATCATTTAATGTCGATGCTCAAATTGTGGGGAGAGTAATGGAATCTGATACTAAAAAACTTACTATTAGCAGCGAATACGGAACTTTCGAATATTAAAATTTATTTCTTTAATTTTCTAATCTATACATGATGTACGAATTAATTTTTTGGAATTATCTTGAGGGAATTTATTTAAACCATCATGAAGTTTACGAATTCATTTGCGAAGAGCAAACTGAAATTGAAGGTCTAGAAATACTTCCAGTGCAAGTTATCTTAAATAGAATCGCTTCTGTTTTCTCTAAATGGGAAAAAGTCGACGAAAGAAGTTGGAAAAATAACGATGGAGTAGGTGCTTTTCACGTCAGAACTACGCCTCAAAGCATAAAAATTGATTGCTACGGTACACAGGGTAAAACAATGGATACTCTCGTAAATATTATGGAAGAGTTCAAGTGTGCACTTTATGATCCGCAAGTTCCACAGCGATACGATGAAATGGCCGAGTAGTTTTTTAAGGAGCTAATCCAGCTCTACGCTACAAAGCCTCCCTAAAAAAAAATATTTTTCTAAATCCTGAAAGGAGCTTCCGGTGGTCGCTCTTTCAGGACAAGAAAAATTATTTTTTTACAATCCGGACTTTTCACTTCAATATGGGCTAATTATCACTTGTAATTTTAATTAGAAAATCTTATTTTGAAACAGCGTTTATTTCACCGCTGATTCATTTAAAAGGATAGGTTTTCCAAATCCTATTTGCTCTAATTTTTTCAATTGCGTCTCTGCATCTCCTACTATTAAATAAATCATTTTATCTGGATTCAAATACTTTTCTGAAAGTCTTTTTATCTCGGTTGTTGTACTGTTTTTTACAATGTCTTCGCGCTGCTTTGCATACGAATCAGCATAGTTGTAATTGCTAATTTCGTTCAGCATTCCTAGTTTAGCAGACAACGTTTCAAATGCTCTTGCATTACTTTTGATTAAATAACCTTTAGTAACTTCAAGATCATTCTCATTAAAGTTTTTGCCATAATTCTCTAGAATTTCTTTTATCAAACTAACAGATTCAAAAGTTATATTAGAGCGAACGCCGCTACCAATAGTGAATGGCCCTTTGTTAGTTGAACCAGAGAAAGAAGAATTAATTCCATACGTATATCCTTTTCCTTCACGCAATTGTTGGGTAAGTTGTGAAGCAAATCCACCACCACCTAAACGATAATTCATAATCATTGCTGGATAATAATCAGTATCAGTGGTTGCGAGAGCTGGATAACCTATTCTAATTACTGATTGTTTTGCACCTGGAACATCGTAAAAATAAATTTTTGATGCAGCAACTGTGTTATTAACTTTAACTGCTGGGAAACTCACTTTTTGAGCATTCCAGTTTTTATTTAATGCTATTAATGAATTAGTTACTTCGTTTTTTGAAACAGCACCTACAATTTGAAAAATCGAAACTGATGGAGAAAAATTACTGGTGTAATATTTTTTCAAATCATCAATAGTGATGTTTTTTACTGAGTTTTCATCGCCGCTGCGGTTGTATGACAAAATAGATTCCTTTCCATAAATTAATTTCTTAAATTCATTTCTAGCAATGCTATTCGGATCCGCTTTTTGTTGTTGAATTTGGCTTAAAGTACTTTGTTTGATTAAATCAAATTCTTTCAAATCCCAACGAGGTTGAAGAATTATTTCTTCCACTAGAGCAATTGTCGCTTTGTAATTTTTAGCTAATGAATTTCCAGAAATAAAAATTCCCTCATCCGTTGAATACGCTTTGATAGTAGCTCCAAGGCTTTCAATTGCATTTTCTAATTGTTCTGGAGTTTTGTTTTTTGTTCCTTTAGTCATCAATTCAGCTAGCATGTTTGAAACTCCTATTTTAGTAGTATTCTCTAGTAGCATTCCGCCTTTTATTTGTAATAAAAATTGAACAAGTGGTACTTCATGATTTTCAATTCCTATAAGATTGAGCCCAGAAGTCAATTTGTTTTTCCATACGGAAGGTAATTTAACATCAGGACTTTCTCCGTAAGCAGGCTCAATGCTTCTATCAAAAGTAGAAGGTGTTTTTTCGTAGGTAGCGGTAACATTGGGATCAAACACATCTTCTTTGCCTTCAACAATTTTTTCTTCTACAACTTTTGCTAATGTAGAACCTTTTAATGCTAATGCAGCCTCTCCTTTTGGGACAAAACTAGTAGCTACAAAATGTTTTCCTTTCACGTATTTTTGATACACACGCATAACATCAGCTGTAGTTACCGCAAGAATATTCTTTACATCTTGCTCAATATAATTTGGGTCTCCTGCAAAAATTTCGTACTGTGCTAATTCAAATCCTTTTCCTAGTACACTTGATAGTTTTGTGTAAAATGCGGTTTCTTGTCCCGCTTTAATTCGTTTTAAATCTTGTTGTGAAATCCCTTGTGCTTCAAAGTTCTTGAAAGCTTCATTCACTCCAGTCATTACGTCGTCTAGATTCTTTTTATCAAAAGCAGTAACACTTAACATAAATTGACCTGCTAATTCTGAATTGTATTGAAAAACATCAACTTCATCAGTAAGTTCTTTATCCTCGACTAAGGTTTTGTATAAAGGTGCTTTTTTACCTTTAGAAAGATAACTAGCTAAAACTTCAAGAGCATAACTATCAGGATGATATTCATAAACGGATGGCCACGTTAGGGTAAGTTGTGGTAAACGAGCAAAATTATCTTCATAGTATAATTTTTTAGTTTCCGTTAAGGTTACAGATTGCTTTTCCATTTTAGGGATTGCTTCTCCACGTTCTATCTCTCCAAAATATTTTTCAACCCATTTTTTAGTTTGATTTACATCAAAATCTCCAGCAATTGTCAAGGTTACATTATTAGGAACATACCAGCGCTTGTAGAAATTTTTGACATCTTCAAGTGTTGCATTTTGTAAATCTTCAAGTGAACCGATCACATCCCAATTGTAAGGATGTGTGCTAGGATATAAATTGCTAGAAATTACAGAAAAAGTGTGACCGTAAGGTTTGTTATCATAACTCTGCCTTTTTTCGTTTTTAACGACTTGTTTTTCTTTAGCTAAAACAGGCTCAGTTACGGTGTTGATGAAATATCCTAATTTATCAGCTTCTGCCCAAATCATTTTTTCTAATGCATCCTTAGGAACGGTTTGATAGTAATTAGTACGGTCTCTACTAGTAGAGCCATTTGCTCCTTCGCCACCAATTCGGGCACTCATTTTATCTAATCCTCCTTTTCCTAAATTTTCTGATTCTAAGAAAAGTAAATGTTCAAATAAATGCGCAAATCCAGTTCTGCCTACGTTTTCTCTCGCAGATCCCACGTGACTTGTCAATGCCACTGCAACAACAGGATCTGATTTATCGACATGTAATATGACTTGCAATCCGTTTTTTAAAGTGAATTTTTCGAATTCTACTTTGAATTCTTTTGGTTTCTCTTTTTGAGAGTAACTAGAAATGGAACTAAAAACTAAGAAACAGAATAGGAAGGCGTGGAGTGATTTCATCTTTTAAAATTTATGAACTGCGTTATCTTTTTGAAATAAATGTTTGAAATATTTCAGAGAACTAAAGTATGAAAAAATAATAATAAATCCATCAAATCGTGACGCGGAGAAAGCGAATAGAATTGATAATGGAATATGGAATTTGAAGTATTTGTTGCTGCTATTTTGCCATGAGAACAAACAGAATGTTATAACAAAAGGATTATTCTGCTTGTCTTACTGTCTGTTAGTCTGAGTTTTACAAGTAAAGAAATTCTCTAACCCAAGTTCTATTGAAATTACACACTTTAAGATACAGATCGTATTTTGTTTAAAGTCTAAGGTTTTACTTCATTATCCCCTTTTCTAAAACCAATTAATTTTCGGTATTTGGTTTCTGATTCTTTTAATTCTTGCTCCATTTGTTTGTATTTGCTGATGTCCTTGATAGTAACAACGGCAGCGGCAACCTTATTGTTTTGATCAACTAATGGTCTGCCACTAATAAGAACTCTCCTTTTTTCTTTAGCCGCGGGACTCCACAACACCACTTCAATATCTTCCGTCACTTCTCCGTTTAGCGCTCGTTCTAATGGTAAATTCTGTGATGGGAAAACAGTTCTTTCATCAGGGAAATACAATTCGAAATGATTGCTTAAGTCAGCTGATATTTCGTCATCTTCATTGATACCGAAAATTGAGTTTGCCATATCATTAGCCATGATAATTTTTTTACCGGTATCTGCAACGATAATTCCCTCGCTTATATTGTCAACAATTAGTCGCAATTTTTCTTCGTTCTCATACAAAGTGGTTATTGCCTCTTGTTGTTCGCTTTCTAGCTGAACGAGCTCAGTAACATCTCTGCCAACGGAGTAATAAGTGTTGTTTTCTACGTCCATGTTGCTATTCCATTCTAACCATTTGTAAGAACCGTCTTTACACAAAAATCGGTTTCTAAAATTTATAACTGCTTCGCCTTTATGATATTGTCCACGAATATCTCTTGCTTTTTGTGTGTCTTCAGGATGAATTAAGTCCATTAATTTTAAACCATACATGTCTTCTTGCGTGTAACCAAGAGTTTTGGTAAACGCTGGATTGATTTTGATAAAATGACCGTCTTTGGCCACTGTAAAAATATTAAAAGCCATATTGAAGAACATGTTCGATATTTTTAGAGACTCTTCATTTTCAATCAATTCTGAAACATCTCTAGCAACTGCATTTATTATTCCGGTTTGAATATCAATTGTTCCAGTCCATTCAAGCCATTTGTAAGAGCCGTTTTTCATGCGCTCTCTTACTCTATAATTAACAACAGAGTTGTTACTATGTAGTTTTTTAAAGCTCTCTTCAACTATTTTGGAATCCTCAGGATGTACAAATTCTATAATGTTTTTGTTTATTATTTCGTTTTGACCATAACCAAGTATCCTATTAAAAGCTGGATTTACTTTTACAAATTTCAGGTCTTTTATAACCACAAACATATCGTACGAAATATTGAAAAAGGTGTTAGATATAGTCAGTGCATGCTCCACTTCTTTTTTAGTTGTTATATCGCTTGCAACTGCATATAGGACTCCAGTTTTTACATCTGGGAAGACAGACCAAACTAGCCATTTTAAGCTTCTATCTTTACAAATATATCTGTTTTCAAATCGTATTGAGGAAATTCCCGATTTGAGTTTAGCTACTTCTTTTTTTGTGATTTCGATGTCATCAGGATAGGTGAATTCTAGAAAATTTTTGCTTAATAGTTCTTCCTCTGAGTACCCTAAAATAATACTTACCGCTGGATTAACTTTTATGAATTTTTCCATTGATGAAATGATCATCATGTCTAGTGATAAGGTAAAAAATTTATCTGCTGCATTGCTAGATTCCTCAAGTCTTTTTCTGTCGGTTATATCTGTGAAAATTCCACCAATAGCATTGATCCTTTTTTCAGAATCGTAAATAGGGAACTTAACTGCAATATAAGTATGTAAGCCGTCAGCTTGCTGTACTGTTTCTTCTGATTTAAGTTCTCTTAATTTTTTAACTACTTCTATATCGGAGTTACGATAAGTGTCAGCGGTTGTAGCGGGTAAAAAATCATGATCTGTTTTACCTATTATTTCGTCGTTTGAAAGCTTAAATAGAGATTCAAATTGCTTGTTGATTAATAGATATTCGCCATTTATTTTTTTTATAAATATTGGGCTTGAGGTATTGTCAATTATTGATTGAAGCAACTGTTTGTTTTCTAGCAGTAAGTTTTGGGAAATGTTTTTTGCCTTAAGTTGTGTACGAATGATAATGTAAACGATGGTTAATAAAATAATAGAAAGTATTAGTAATGAAATCTCTATCCAGTTTAATAAACCGTCTAGTGATTCGTCTCTTTGTTTACTAGTTCGTAATATAAAAATCCATGCTATAGCAAAAACGACTAATAAGTTAATAATAAATCCAGTAACAATTTTTTTCTCTAAAGTAATATTCATGTTCGTGTAGTATTAAAATTAGAAAGTTTTAACCTCAATAGTATTGTTGTAGAAGTTAGATTTTAAGTATATGGAAGTTAGTTAATTATATTGAATTAGCAAGGATTTTTTTTATCATTGTTGCAGTTTTGAGGTCTTATTTTGTATTGTTTGAGTCGATGTTAGAGGATAATAAATGTCTTTTAGTTTAAAAATATGATTAGTAAATAAGAATGTGATTTTTTGTTTCTGGTACGTCGTTTCTTTAGGAAATTAAACTAGTTTGCGTAAGGGATGGCAGTGGAAATCCCACGCTTTTGGGCGAGGATTGCAACGCATAGCCCGACCCTATTGAAACCTCCGGAAGTACCCAGGGGTTTCAATAGGGTTACGCCCAAATATTCTACTTTTTTGGATTCATTATCGATGGTTTATCTTTTATTTAAAAAGTAAAAAGTAGTGCGTTTTGAAAAAACTTTGCGAACTTTGCCCTTAATTAAAAGAATGTCAATTAAGCAAATTTTTTGACCTTTTGCAAGTGTAAATAAAGTGCTGAAGAGCAGTAAAATAAATAAATATTTATGAAAATAAATCCAAAAAACGGAATTGATAAAGTCATTTTCGGAATGAAGCAAAATGATGTAACGGCGATATACGGTAAGCCGGATAGAAATTACAAGGATGAAGATGAAAATGTAATTTTTGCTTACAATAAGTTAAAAATGCGTTTGACTTTTTATGTAGAAGAAGATTTTAAACTGGGTTATATTGTAGCTTCTAGTCCAGATTTAGAACTTTTTGGGAACAAAATTCTTAACAGAAAAATTAGCGATGTTAAGAAGGATTTAGTTGTAAAAGGAATAACAAAATTTACTCAGGAAGAGTTTGATACGTTTGAAAATTACTTTAATGAGGAGAATTGGATTATTTTTCAAACTGAATTTGATGAGGTGGTCAAATTTGAAATAGGTGCAATTATCAATCAAAAAGACGAATTTGACTGGAAATTCCCAGCTAAAAAGTAATTTTACATTATAAAAAACGAAACCCGATAGCTTCTATACTATCGGGTTTTTTTGTTGAAATAATAAAACGCTTATTAGATTAGGTGCAATAATAAACATAACTCAATAATCAAATTTAACTAGAAACATCAATTACATAAAGTTAAATTATAAATCCACTTCATGTTCTTAATGGTTCGAAATAGTAGCTATTTAGTAGCAAGTATTAGCATTAGTTTTGTATTACTTCATAGATTTTAAAATCTTTATTGCCATTTGTGTTTACTTCTAAATTCGTCGCTTTTTTTAATTGTTTAGCTGGAATTACAATAAAGTTTTCTGCACCTTTATACAATGGTGTTTTCTTACCACGTTTGTTGATTTGGAAAATTTCAAAAGCTTTATTGCTATTATTTACGAGTACACTTACCGTTTTAGTTTGCTTGTTTAAAGTGATAGCTATATTTGCACTTTCCTTATCCTTCAGCTCTAAGTACGTTGCAATCGAATAATCCTGAAAATAAATAGCTTGATCGGTGTTTTTATTTTCTGCCTCCACCATTATTTTAAATTCTTTTAAGAAAAAACTCTTAATCGTAGTAGCATTATTTTTGAAACGGATGTATTTTATGTCATCAGCTAAAGCTTTAGTGTTTCCTTTTCCTTTTTTCTGTTCCACTTTTAAAACGTCCCAACTAATTCCGTCTATTGAAGTTTCAAAAGTGCTATTTTCAAGCAAAGTATTTGATTCTAAATTGAAATAGAATTCTTTTGCCTTTAAGCTTTTATCGATGTGAATTCCTAAATATTCTTGCGGATTCAAGTTAATAACCTCTAAAATAGGCGATATTGCGATGCTTGTATTATTTAATTGTAAAGGCTGATTTTTTAATTTTTCAGTATTGCTAACTAAGGCCGTAGTGCTGTTTTTTTCGATTTTTCCAGTAGTAGGTATGAAATAATTCTGTGCCTGATCAAAAATAGTTTTGACAAAAGGCATCAAAACTAAAGATCCTGTTTTGACACCTGGTTGGTAAGGGTTTTGGTTATACTTTTTATCTACTAATTGAATGTTTTCTAAAAGTGCTTCCATTTTTAAATAGCTGTCCCAAGCCAATGCTTTATTTCCTGCTTGTCTTGCTTCAAGAAACGACATTGTTTCGACACCTACCTTTCCTAATAAGTTAAATTGAATTAGCCAAGGCTCAATCTCAGTTATTAAGTTTTTATTTTGAGATTTGCTGCGTATTTCTTCAGAAACTGGAATGATATTTTCAAATTCTGTTTTGATTTTTGAAGCTAATTCCGTTGAATAATTTCCGTTTTTATAAGCTGCCAAAAAGGAATCAATTGTTGGTTTTATAATTACTGATTCTACTCTTCTGTATCCATGTCCGTTTGGACCTAAGTCGCTATTATGCTCGTTGAATAATTGGAATGCCGCAGTCGCTTCGGGCATAACATATTTTGCAGCCTCATGCCAAGCAGACATTGGTTCATAACTTATAAGATTCCAAGAGTATAATGCAACGCTAAACAAAGCTACTTTAGAAGCTTCAGCGCGTTCCATTGGGTTTGAAACAAATCCAGATAAATCATTTTTTATAGTTGTGTCTAATCCATAAGCGGCACCCATCAATAAGTGATCGCGCACGTAATCACTCACCGGAAAGTTCCACCAGATGTACGCTTTACGTTTGATTCGCTTGTTGATCCAGTCAAGATCAGAGGCGCTTACATCATCAATTACTCTATCTCCGGTCCACATTACGTGAATAGAAGGATGTAATTTATCACCTAAAATATCTAAATACGTATCGGGTTTTGGGTTAGACCATGATTTATTGTATTCTGTAGGGCACATAATCAAAGGCAAAACATCTTTTTTCTTTTCAACGAATTGACTTTGTAAATAATTTAATAGTTGCGCTTGTTTTTCAGCTTTTGTACCTTCACCGGAAATATCATCAAAGAAAACTGCGAACGAACGTACTCCTAGATCGTACATTAATTCAAATTTGTTTAAAATGGCTAAACTATCTGTCTTATTCCATTTTATATCTAAACCAGGATGAATTGCCCAAGTAAAATCTATTTCATTATTTTTTGCTTCTTTTACTAGTTCCTTAATTTGATTTGCATCTTTTTCCGGATATGGCTTTCTCCAATTTGGTGATGAATGGTAAGGATCATCTTTTGGACCATATATATATGTGTTTAGTTTTAAACTACCGTAAAATTTGAATTGTGAAATCCGATCTTGATGGCTCCATGGGTTTCCGTAAAAACCTTCAACAGAACCACGAGATAAAACAACTGGATAGTCAGTGATGTCAACTAAAGGGAAATTGTTGTCTTTTTTTAATTGTTTTAATGTTTGAAGTGCATAAAAAGCGCCTCTATGATCTGAAACGCTAATTTGTATTGATTGTGGCGTTACTTTTAAGGTATAAGCTCCAGAAACATTTAGGTTTTTATCTGTACTTTTTAATGAAGTTATGATTATTGGCAATGCTTTGTTGGCACTTTTGGTATTGAATAGCTCGTTCAAAACGACTAAACTATTTGGTTGGAGTTTGAAATTACCTTGCAATAAATAAGGTGTATCAGAACTAGTTTTTCCTTCACTGTAGTTTATTTTTTGTGGACTAGGGAAGATGGCATTGTTGTTTTGTGCCGTTGTAGAATTAGTGATAAATGCGAATAATGCAATTAATAGGTAAAGCTTTTGGTTCATTTTTTAAAGTTTATTTTGGTAATAAAATAGGCGAATATTTTTTTTAGTTGTAGCCAGTTCAAATTTTGCCAAACGTAAAAGTAGAGGATTTACATTATAAAATAAAATGCTTTTGATAGTAAAATGTTTTTTTTTTTTTTGATTACGCCAGCTAATTCTTGAGAAGAAATTAATGTTCTTTTTTTACCAGTTAAGATATGTAAGTTTTAAAATCAACTTTCTGTTTCTTTAGAATCATGTAATTTTAAACGGCAAGTAGCTCTTGGTTTATAATAATAAGGTCATGTATGTAGTTAAGCAAACAAAGTTATACAGAGATAAAATGTTCTTGTAATTTATCTTTTAGACTTTGAAAATAATAGTCAGTTTAAATAAAAACAGAAACTATTTTAAAAAAAATAAAACCCGTCAGATTTTGAAATCTGACGGGTTTTATAATTTAGTAATTCAGGAATTATTTTATTGTTTTGCGTTGGGTTGTTTTTCAAACATTTCCAATTCGAAAACTAGGGTTGAATTAGGAGGGATAACATCACCTGCACCATTTTGACCGTACGCTAAATTAGCCGGAAGAAATGCTACAACTTTGTCTCCATAAGACATTAAAGAAAGTGCTTCGATAAATCCAGGAATCATTCCGGTTTTTTTACCTGCTTCAAAAGGAAAAGCTTGGTAACCGTTTTGCGCAGCTCTATTAGCGTCATATTTCCCAAATTCTTTAGAAACGTCTTCATAACTGCTGTCAAATAAATTCCCATCTTCAAAATAACCTGCATAGTGAAAAAAGATAGTGGATCCGTTAATAGGTTTTACGCCATTTCCTTGCTTAACAATTTTGTATGCTAAACCAGATGGAGTAGTGGTTGAAGTTGCTTTTGAAGTTGCAAAATAAGCTGCTTTTGCATTTACTGCAGGGCCATATTTTTCAAGATAGACTTTCTTAGCTTCTGCTTTTAGAGCCTCTTGTTTTGCTCTATGCTCTGCCATTATTTGCTCTTGCTTTTTTCGGTTCTCGGCAGCAAGGAGGTCCTGTTTCTTTTGATCCTCTGATCTATTATTGAAATAATCAGCAAACACTTTTGGAGCGTCAAATTTTTGAGCTAAAGGACCTTTTCTAATAATGGTAATCTTTGTAATTACATCGTTTTGACCAATAGATTTGACCACATTCATTCCCTCTGTTACGTGACCAAAAACAGTGTGTTTCCCGTCTAACCAAGGCGTTTCTTTATGGGTAATGAAAAATTGACTTCCATTAGTTGCTGGTCCTGAATTAGCCATGGATAGAATTCCAGCTTTGTTGTGCTTCAAATCTGTAAATTCATCTTTAAATGAATATCCAGGTCCGCTAGATCCAGTTCCAGATGGGTCTCCTCCTTGAATCATGAAATCTTTAATCACACGGTGAAATTTTAAACCATCATAAAATGGTTTCGCTTTTAATTTCTCGTCAGTTACAAATGTGTTAGTACCTTCCGCTAGAGCGATAAAGTTAGCTACAGTAACTGGTGCTTTTTTATACTCTAATTGTATGGTAATATCTCCTTTATTTGTAGAGATGGTTGCAAAAATTCCTTCGATTACAACGGGAGCTTTTACAGCTGGTTTTACAGGTTTCTTTATGGCTGCTTTAACGGTAGTAGTGGGTTTTTTAGCAGTAGTAGATTTCTTGATAGTTTGAGAATGTACACTTGCCATTCCTAGAAACAATAAAAATAGAATCTTAAATTTCATTTTACAAATAATTAATGTTGTACTTTTTTAAAAAGTGATAAAGCCTATTGATCTAATAATTCGATTTCGAAAATGATATTGGCATTGGGTGGTATTACGCCTCCAGCACCAGCCGCTCCATATCCTAAACGCGATGGAATAAAAATCACTGCTTTATCTCCAAGTGATAGTTTCTCTAATCCTTCAATGAAACCGGGAATCATGCCATCTTTTTTACCAGCTTGAAAAGGAATAGGTTGGTATCCATTTTGAGCCGCTCTGTTTTCATCATATCGTCCGTAGGTTTTAGCAACACTTTCGATACTAGTATCAAATAATTCTCCATCTTCTAAGAAACCAGCGTAATGAATAGCAAGAGTAGAACCACTAGCTGGTTTTTTACCACCACTTTTTTTAGTTATTGCATATTGTAAACCAGAAGGAGTTTTTACTGATTTTGCTTTTAAATCTGCAAAATAAGCGATTTTTTCATCACGAACTGTTTTGTATTTTTCATCATAAACCTTTTTATTCTCAGCCTCAATAGCCGCATTTTTAATTTGGTTTTCCGATTCTACTGAAAAATAATCATGGAATAATTTTGCTGCGTTAAATTTTTTAACAGCTTCACCATTTCTGATAATTGTGATTTTAGTGATATAATCTTCTTGTTCAATTTTATTTACTATATCCATTCCTTTTTCAACCACATGACCAAAGATTGTGTGTTTTCCATCTAGCCAAGGCGTTGCAAGGTGCGTGATGAAAAATTGACTACTATTTGTAGCAGGTCCATTATTGGCCATAGCCAAAACACCACCGTCATCAAATTTTAAATCAGAAAATTCATCTTTAAATTTGTAACCAGTATCTCCAGAACCTGTCCCTAGTGGATCTCCAGTTTGAATCATGAAGTCCTTGATAACTCTGTGGAATTTTAAACCATCAAAAAAAGGTTTGTTTTTTAAATTTTCATTCGTTACAAATTCATTTTTACCTTCGGCAAGCGTCACAAAGTTGGCTACAGTTATAGGTGCTTTTTCAAAATCTAATTGTACAATTATTTCTCCTTTATTAGTTTCAATTTTGGCATATAGACCATCAGGAAGATTGCTATGATCGTCTTTACAAGAGTAAAAGGAAGCAATTATAAGGAATGCGAATAGGATGTTTTTTTTCATTTGTAATTTATTATTTGATAGTATCGTTAGGTTTTTTTTCAATTAGTTTCTCTTGAACAACAGTAGCGGGAGCGCTAGGAACTGGTTTTAATTTTATTTGAACTTCTTTTTTATAAATAGCTTCTGATTTGAAATCACGAAGAGTGACCCTGCATATTAGTGGTTCATTCACTCCAATTTTTTTATTATCTCCATGATATCCATAGGCCATATTTGATGGAAACAAAAAATTCACTTCTTCATTTTTATGCATCAATTTGATGCCATCTCTTAATCCCATCATAATATTTTGCTTGTCTACATAATAAATCTGAGGTCTAAGTTCTAATTCAGAGTAGATTATGTTTCCTTTTAAATCTTTTATTTCATAATCAAAAAACGCTACATCTCCTTTTTTTGGAGTCAGGGTGTCTAGTTTATTTTGCACATTATAGGAATACCAATATCCTTTTGTTGAAGCGATGTACTTTACAGATGGATTGCTTTTCATTAGATCTTTAATTAAGCTTTCTTCCGTAGCAACCAGTTTCTTATTTCGAATAATCGATTTTTTCATGAAGCTTCCCGAAGCTTGTGAAATAGGTCTTCTAGCATCTTGAGATTGCTTACAGCTTGACGCTATAATGAATAGAAGAGCTATAATTGTGAGTAGCTTTGCGTTTTTCATACTATTTAGATGCTAATTTTCGTAACTAAATTTTCGAATTTTTTAATCGTTTCTTCCATCGTTTCTTCTGATTTTCCTCCAGCCGCATTGCGATGTCCTCCACCATTAAAATGATCTCTTGCAAATTGATTTACATCAAAATCACCTTGGGAACGGAAAGAAATCTTAATGATTTTCTCATCTTTATTTTCGATGAAAATGGCAGCAAAATTAATCCCTTTTATCTGTAAACCGTAATTTACAATTCCTTCCGTATCTCCTTTTACATAATTAAAAGAATTTAATTCGTCTTGAGTCAATGTGGTGTAAGCGGTTTTATGCTCTGCAATTACTTTCATATTTTGCAATGCTCTGCCTAAAAGTTGTAAGCGTTCGAAACCACTGTTGTCAAAAAGCAAGGTCGGAATCTCGGTGTTTTCGACACCTAAGTCAATTAATTCGGCAACAATTCTATGCGTATTTCCAGTTGTCTTTGGGAATCTAAAAGAACCAGAGTCGGTTAAAATTCCTGTATATATACAAGTACCAACTGTTTTATCAATTTGATCTTTTTTTCCAAGGAAAGAGACGAAGTTATAAATCATTTCGCAAGTAGAACCAAAAGTGGTATCCGAGTAGGTTACGGTAGCGTAATCATCAGGTTTTTGATGATGATCAATCATGATAAATGGCGCTTTTAGCTTAGCTAAAACATGTTCCATTTCACCCGTACGATGCAAAGCATTAAAATCTAATGTGAAAATAAGTTCAGCTTCGTCAAGAATTTTAGTACAGTTCTGCTTGTCTTTTTCGAATATTTTAACGGTTTCTGATCCCGGCATCCAAGCTAGAAAGTCGGGAAATTCATTTGGGGAAACGACAACTGCTTCGTGATTGTTTTTTAATAAAAAATGATATAATGCTAATGTTGAGCCCATAGCGTCTCCATCAGGACCTCGGTGTGGGATTATGGCAATCTTTTTAGGAGTTGATAATAACAACTGAACTTCTTGAATGTCTTGTATTTTCATAGAGTGCGAAAATACATTTTTTTACGCTAATGTTGAAATCATTAACATGATTTTCACCTATTATAAAAGGTCAGTTCCTTTTCGTTTAAATTTTTCGTACAAATGATATTTTGCTCCTTTTACAATTTGATCTTTATATATACCTACGGAGCCAGAAAAGAAATAAGCAATAATGCAAGTTAACCCAATAAACATCCCACTTTCCAGGCCGAAAAGTTCCATTCCCATGACTGTGCAAGCTATAGGTGTGTGGGTTGCACCGGAGAAAACCGCAACAAATCCCATTCCTGCTAGCAGCGCTATTGGTAATGGAACTACAATTGATAGCGCGCTGCCTAAAGTTGCACCCACGAAAAATAAAGGAGTTACTTCACCACCTTTGAAACCTGCTCCTAATGTAAAACCTGTAAATAAGATTTTCATCAAAAAATCATAAGGAGCAGCAGAGGTTGAGAAAGCATCAACGATTACGGGAACTCCTAAGCCTGCGTACTTTTCTGTCCCAATAAAAAAGAAGGCTGTTGCCAAAATAATTCCTCCAACAAACGGTCGGAGTGGAGGATAGACTATAGTTTTAGAAAATAAAGTACCCCATAAGTGTGTACTTCTTGAAAACAACATGGCTGCTAAACCAAATAATATACTTACTATGAATATCCAAAGTAAAATAGTTAAACTCATTTCTGGAACTAATGGTATGCTATAATGGGTATGTTTCACGTTCCAAATCTCGACCGTATAATAAGCGATGTATGCGGTTAAGAAAGATAAAGGAATACTTCTGAAACTGATTTTACTAAAATAAACTAGCTCTAAAGCGAATAAAGCTCCTGCTAATGGTGTTCCAAAAATAGAAGCAAAACCTGCACTAATGCCTAGAATCACAATTGTTTTTCTATCAGAATTATCGAGCTTAAAAAATCGTGTAAACTGTGCAGAAATTGCACCTCCCATTTGTACAGCTGTTCCTTCGCGCCCAGCCGAACCTCCAAAAAGATGAGTGATTAGCGTGCCAAATAGCACTAAAGGAGCCATTTTTAATGGGATTATATTTTGAGGATTTTCGTATTCTTCCAGTAATAAGTTATTGCCTTTTACTACTGATTTTCCCCAATAATGATAGCTCAATCCTATCACCAGACCACCTATTGGCAATAGCCAAATTATCCAATTGTTACTTTCTCTATAATTTGTTGCCCATTCAAGCGATACTAAAAAAAATGCAGAAGCTGTTCCAGAAAAAACACCTGTCAGTGCACAAATTAAAATCCATTTCAGCGCGGCAGGTATGTTTTCTTTAGTAATTACTAGATTCATTAGATGGATGCAAGTGTTTTTTTTACAAAAGTATTATAATCCTTTTTGAATTAATGGTTTTTCAGAAGCAATAGCAGTAAATTCTATCTCTACTAAATATTCAGGTGCTACTAATTGGTTTATTCCATAAAAACCTGTTGTTGGTTTTATGTCTTTAAAAAATTTTGCGTGAGCTGTAGCCACTTCTTCAAACAAGGAAACATCAGAAGTGAATATTCTCGTGCGAATCACATCTTCCATACTTACATTTAGTTCTTCTAGTACTTTTTCTACGCGTTCTAATATATTAAGTGTTTGATTATAAGCGTCGTTAGCTTTTACTTTTTCGCCGTCAATTATTGCTACCGTTCCTGATACTTCGATTATATTTCCTATTCGTACTGCGCGACAGTAACCCATTTTATCTTCCCATGGAGATCCTGTTAGTATGTTTTCTCTTTTCATTTTTTGTGGTTTTTTTGCGGATTTTTTAAATAATACAAGCTCTTTAGGTTTTTGGTATATTTTTTGCAATTTAGCAAAAAATGATAAATAAAAATACTGAATTTTAATTAAAAAGCTGAATTTTCACGAGCTTCAAGCCTACCAGTTTTTGATGGAAAAATGTAATAAAAGCGATTATTAGAAGTTATAAATGAAAGTTAAATTACAGCCTGTTTTTTGATTAACTAGGAATGATTTTTTATTTTTAAAATTGCACAAAAACCGATTAAATTAATTAAGAAAGTTATGAAAAGGATTTTATTGTTAATGATTACATTTACAATGTCTTTAAGTGGATATGCTCAGAGTGAATTCAACTCTAAGTTTAAAGCAATTCCGCCTAAAAGCAACACGCCAAAAATCAAAAAAGCAACTCCGCCAAAATTAGATATACCTCCTATAACAACGCCAAACGTTTTTAAAAATCCAGAGATATTTAATCCAAATCCAAAACCTACGGGTACTATTGCACCTGCTACTAATTTTTCGATGACTCCAAAAAACGAGTTTATTAATCCTGGAGATGTTTATAAAGACAAATGGAATAAAAAAGAAGATAAACAAGAGGGAGTTGTTTACCGAAAAAATCAAAACTTAGGTAATTTTCAAACGGGTTCGACTACTGCAAAAGTGATGTATCGTGATGCAGCGTATGTTGATGGCGATCAAATAAGAGTGTATTTGAACGATAAAGTGATACAATATCAAGTGAACTTGGATAGCGATTTTAAAGGTTTTGAAATTGTATTAGAGAAAGGATTTAATAAAATTGATTTTGAAGCATTGAATCAGGGAACTTCAGGTCCTAATACTGCTGAATTTAAGGTTTATGATGATAAAGGCGGTTTAATTTCAGCTAGTCAGTGGAATTTAGGTACTGGTTTTAAAGCCACTATTATCTTAGTAAAAGAGTAATTGTCAGTTCATAAATATTTATATAAAAAAAAACAGATTGCTGAGTTAGTATCATGATGAAGGTTACGTTAGGTGAATTTCGTTTTTAAAAAGGATCTGCAATAACTTTAAATTTCATGTCGCATTTTACAGTAACATCTTTAGTTATTGTTTCTTTGATAACTGCTTTCGGTCGTATTTTGTAGCTAGGCGCTTTAATGTATTTGTCTAATTCTTGTGACTTACAAGTAAGTTCTATTGAGTTTGATGCAGCATTTATATTATTAGAGTAGGCTAATTCAATTTCATCTGTTCCATCAGTCGAAATATATAAATGGATCGATTTTTTAAAAAAAAGTAAAAGTTTTGTCGCTAGGATTAGTGATTGTAAGTTTTAATTCTTTCAATTTAATGTCTTTTACTAAATCAGATTTTGTGTTATTGTTTTTAAATTCTGAGCTCTAATTTGTTGTTACGTCTGGCGTTATTATTTCTGTAGCACGATTAAGTGGAAATCCTGTAGAAATTTAAAATGAAGTTTGATTGCTAATATTGAAAGTGAGTAGTTTATCGATCACATTGCAAGAAAATAGCGATAGCTATAGGAATGTAATCAGGATAATTGCTTTTGTTTTTAATGTGATTTTTAATTGTTTTTAGTTGATTAGTGCTTTGATTATTTACGAAATTAAAACTCTTTTTGTTTTTAATTAATGTTTTAGTGATTTAAAAATAAAATGTAAACCGACGCTTGAAAAAAATAAATTGAAGATTTTCAAAATTCAATTTTACAATTCAAAATATAAAAAGTATTTTTGCGCATGCAACACAACGTACTTATTTTAGACTTCGGATCGCAATATACACAGCTTATTGCGCGTAGAGTTCGCGAATTAAATATATTCTGCGAAATTTTCCCATACAATAATTTTCCAACTGATTTATCCTCTTACAAAGCGGTAATTTTAGGAGGTAGTCCTTTTTCTGTTAGAGCAGAAGATGCGCCACATCCTGATTTATCACAAATTAGAGGTAAACTACCCATGCTTGCCGTATGTTACGGAGCACAATACTTAGCTCATTTTAGTGGTGGCGAAGTTGCGTCTTCGAATACGAGAGAATATGGTAGAGCTAATTTGTCCTTTATTAAAGAAGACGAAGTTTTCTTTGAAGGCGTTTCTGAGAATAGCCAAGTTTGGATGAGCCATAGCGATAGCGTTAAAGCATTGCCTACAAATGGAGTAAAACTTGCAAGTACACATGATGTAGAATTTGCTGCTTACAAGATTGAAGGCGAGACAACATACGCGATTCAGTACCATCCTGAAGTTTTTCACTCTACTGATGGATCTAAAATGTTAGAAAACTTTTTAGTTAAAATAGCAGAAGTGCCTCAAAATTTCACTCCAAATGCTTTTGTTGAAGAAATGGTAGCGGAATTAAAAGAGAAAGTAAAAGATGACAAAGTAGTTCTTGGGCTTTCAGGCGGAGTAGATTCTACCGTAGCGGCTGTTTTATTGCACCAAGCTATTGGTAAAAATCTTTACTGTATTTTTGTAAATAACGGTTTACTTCGTAAAAATGAATTCCAAAATGTATTAGATCAATACAAAGGAATGGGATTAAACGTAAAAGGTGTAGATGCTGGTGATCGTTTCCTATCTGAATTAGCAGGTGTAAGTGATCCAGAAACAAAGCGTAAAATTATAGGACGTGTATTTATCGAAGTTTTTGATGATGAATCACACCTTATTGAAGATGTAAAATGGTTAGCGCAAGGAACTATATATCCTGATGTTATCGAGTCGGTTTCTGTTAAAGGTCCATCAGCAACTATAAAATCACATCATAATGTAGGAGGCTTGCCTGATTATATGAAATTGAAAATTGTAGAACCATTGCGTATGCTTTTCAAAGATGAAGTACGTAGAGTAGGAGCTTCATTAGGAATTGATCCAGAATTATTGGGAAGACATCCTTTTCCAGGACCAGGATTGTCAATTAGAATTTTAGGAGATATCACACCAGAAAAAGTACAAATTCTACAAGATGTAGATGCTGTATTTATTGATGGATTAAAATCTTGGGGTTTATACGACAAAGTATGGCAAGCTGGAGCAATCCTTCTTCCTGTAAATAGTGTAGGTGTAATGGGTGATGAGCGTACTTATGAAAAAGTAGTAGCACTTCGCGCAGTAGAGTCTACTGATGGTATGACTGCAGACTGGGTTCACTTACCGTATGATTTCTTGATGAAAGTATCAAATGATATTATCAATAAAGTAAGAGGAGTTAATAGAGTCGTTTACGATATTAGTTCTAAACCACCTGCAACGATTGAATGGGAATAATTTAGATTTTATCTTTTTTTGAACATCAATGTTAAGAGTGTTCGTTACTAAACGGTATCAGATTTTTGGAATAAAATTTGATACCGTTGTTTTATTAATGTTTTGAATAATTTTATAAATAAATAGGATGAAATATTTTTATACGATTTGCACGACTGCACTATTGTTCAGTTATAGTGTTATTGCGCAAGTTAAAAGCACAACACATAAAGTTGAAAAAGGAGAAACAATCATTCAGATTGCCCAGAAATATAATGTCACACCTTACGATATTTACCAATTAAATCCAGATGCTATATCGGGTATAAAACCAAAAAGCGTATTGCTAATTCCAGTTATATCTATGAAACAAGCATTAACTGTTCCTGAGAAATCAACGAGCCAAGGAATAACGCATCAAGTACAGCCAAAAGAGACTTTGTACGGTATCCAAAAAAAATATGGTGTAACAGACGAAGTATTAAAACTAGCCAATCCATTTCTTGAGAAAGACGGATTGCAGATAGGTCAAGTACTTACTATTCCTTCAAATAAAACAAAGAAAAACATAACCGAATCGACTGAAAAAGCGGTTTATCATATTGTTCTTCCAAAAGAAACTAAATATTCAATTGCCAAGCAATACGGAATATCATTACAAGAATTAGAACGTAAAAATCCCGAAGTAGTTGCTAATTTGCCAGAAGGTTTCAAATTAGTAATTAAAGGGAATGCTGTCAAAGCTGAGGTAGCGCCAGTAAAAATGGAACCTAAAAAAGAAATTATAACACCAACTGCGGTAGTAAAAATAGCTGAAGTAAAAAGTTATAGAGAGTATGTTGTTAAGCCAAAAGAAACCTTATATGGATTGTCTAAAATGTTTGAAATCAGTCAGGAGGAATTAACTAAGCTAAATCCTAGTTTGTCTGAAGGGGTTACAGAAGGTATGATTCTTAAAGTTCCTGGAGTTTCAACAGTTGTAGTGCAGGAAGCTAAAAAAGATTATACAGATTTGTCTAAAGTTAAAAGTAATGAGAGAAAAAAATTAGCGTTGCTTTTGCCTTTCAATATTGCTAAAATTGAAGGCGATACATTAAATTCTACATCAAAACGATTAAAGAAAGACAAATTCTTAAATATGACTTTGGATTTTTATGCTGGTGCTTTGGTAGCTATTGATTCTGCTAAAGTATTAGGTCTTAATATTGATGTTTCTATATACGATTCGCAAGAAACAAAAAATACATCGGCGATTAGCTCGCTTTTGAAAGATAATAATTTGCAGAGTTCAGATGTTGTAATTGGGCCTTTTTATCAAAGTAATGTTGATAAAACTGCCGAATTATTATTGCCTAATGATGTTGCTGTAATTTCTCCATTATCAAAAGACCAAAGCGTTTCTTTTGCTAATGTTTTTCAATCGGTTCCTTCACCTGATGCGGTCAAAAATGCAATATTTGAGTATATGCGTTCAAAAGGCGGGAATATGATTGCGGTAGTGGATAAAAAGAAAGGTTCTGTAATTCAGTACATTAAAGAGAATCATAAAGATGTTCAATTTTCTGCTCTTACGGCAAATGGAGGTGTTTCAGCTGATAATCTAAAAAGTTTATTTGTAAAAGAAAAAATGAACTACGTAGTAATGGAAACAGGAAATACGGGAATGATTAAAGCTACAGTAGCAGCGATGCTAAGCGCTATGTGGACGTACAAAGTGCAACTTGTTATTTTGGAACCTAACGAAACATTGGATACTGATGAGGTTAGTATTGCGAACTTAGCAAAGTTGAACTTAATGTATCCATCAGTAAATCGTGAAAATGAATCTCCTGAAGCTTTGATTTTCGAAAAAGAATTCAAAAAGAAAAATAGAATTGATCCTTCTGTTTTTGCTAGCCGAGGTTTTGATATTACTTTTGACACAATGTTGCGTTTGTCTCAAGATAAAAAATATCAAGATACTATTGAAAATGTAGCAACGGAACAAGTGGATAATAAATTTGAGTATTATAAAAAAGAAGGTGGCGGTTATGCAAATAAAGGGATTTATATTTTGTACTATGACACTGATTTAACTATTAAAGAAGCAAAGTAATGACATCAAAAGTAACTTATTTAGGAGATTTAAGAACCTCCTCTATTCACATACAATCTGGAACAGAAATTCTGTCGGATGCACCTTTAGATAATAACGGAAAAGGAGAAGCTTTTTCTCCAACGGATACTGTTGCTAATGGTTTAGCAACTTGTATGATGACTATTATGGGAATCAAGGCACGAGATTTAGAAATTGATTTGACAGGTACTACTGCTGAAGTTGTTAAAATTATGAATGCAGAGCCAAGACGTATTGGTGCTATTGAAATAGTTTTTCAGATGCAAGGAACTGATGATCTAAAAAGCAAAACGATTCTTGAAAGAGCAGCAATGACTTGTCCAGTATTTTTAAGTCTGCATCCAGATGTTGAAAAGCGAATTACTTTTAACTGGAAATAATAATCAAGTGTAAAAAAAAGAAGTAAGTGTAAAGAAATTCTATATTCTTGCTTCTTTTTTCTTTTTATAAATGGATAAAAATCAAAAACAACTTATAAAGTTAGCTCATACTAAAATGCCTTTTGGTAAATACGAAGGCTGGTTTCTTATTGATATTCCTGAATATTATATCGTTTGGTATTCGAATAAAGGATTTCCAAAAGGAGAATTAGGAGAGCAATTGAAATTAATTTACGAATTGAAGTTAAATGGTTTAGAGGAGCTAATTAGAAATATCAAAAAGAAGTATCCAAAACCAATGTAATTCTTCAATTCATAGTCTTTCTTAGTTTTCGATATAAAATGCAAGTTACTTTAAGTAGCTTTTTTTGTATGTTCCAAAGCATAAATTTTCTAATTAAATTATCTCTTTATTTTCTCATTATCTAATTGGCAGTTTCTCTAATTTAATTCGTACTTTTGCCAAGTTTTTTACACAACTACAACACAAACAACAACAGAATGAATCAAACGAAATATATTTTTGTTACAGGCGGTGTGACTTCTTCCTTAGGGAAAGGAATCATTGCGGCTTCTTTGGCAAAATTGTTACAAGCAAGAGGTTACCGTACAACTATTCAAAAGTTTGACCCGTATATAAATGTAGATCCAGGTACTTTAAATCCTTATGAGCATGGCGAATGTTATGTTACTGATGATGGTGCTGAAACCGATTTAGATTTAGGACACTATGAGCGTTTCTTGAATGTACCTACTTCTCAAGCTAATAATGTTACCACAGGTAGAATATATCTTTCGGTTATTGAAAAAGAGAGACGAGGAGAATTTCTTGGAAAAACGGTACAGGTAGTACCTCATATTACCAACGAAATTAAAGATAGAATGCAGTTGCTAGGAAAATCTGGCGATTTTGATATTGTAATTACTGAAATAGGTGGAACAGTAGGTGATATTGAATCTTTACCTTACATCGAGTCTGTTAGACAATTGGTGTGGGACTTAGGTGAGAATAACGCTATAGTTATACATTTAACGTTAGTTCCTTATTTAGCTGCTGCAGGTGAGTTAAAAACAAAGCCAACGCAGCACTCTGTAAAAACGTTGATGGAAAGTGGTATTAAAGCGGACATCTTAGTTTGTAGAACTGAGCATGAAATTTCAGATGAAATCCGTAGCAAACTTGCGTTGTTTTGTAATGTAAAAAGAGAAGCAGTTATTCAATCGATAGATGCATCTACTATTTATGAAGTGCCTAATTTAATGCTTGAAGAAGGGCTTGATATTGTGGCGCTTAAGAAGTTAGATTTGCCTAAAAAAGCGGCACCAGATTTAAAAAACTGGAATACTTTTTTACGTAGATTAAAACATCCAAAACATATTATCAACATTGGTTTGATTGGAAAATATGTTGAAATGCAAGATTGCTACAAATCGATATTGGAAGCTTTTATTCACGCCGGTGCGGCAAATGAAACTAAAGTGAACGTAATTTCGATACATTCTGAGCACATCGACGCTACAAATATTAGCGAGAAATTTGCTGGTTTAGACGGAATTCTTGTGGCTCCAGGTTTTGGAGAAAGAGGAATTGAAGGTAAAATATACGCTGTTCGTTATGCACGTGAAAATAAAATTCCATTTTTTGGAATTTGCTTAGGAATGCAAATGGCAATTATCGAATATTCAAGAAATGTTTTAGGATTGACTGACGCTAATTCAACGGAGATGAATGAGAATACGGCACATCCAGTTGTAAATCTAATGGAAGAGCAGAAAACCATTACAGATAAAGGCGGTACAATGCGTCTTGGAGCATGGAAATGTGATATTAAAGAAGGTTCATTAGCACACAAAATATACGGTAAAGAAACTATTTCAGAACGCCACCGTCACCGTTATGAATACAATAGTAATTATGTGGCACAATTACAAAATGATGGATTAATTGCCTCAGGTGTAAATCCAGATACAGGATTGGTTGAGATAGTAGAAGTCGAAGATCATCCGTTTTTCATCGGTGTACAGTACCATCCAGAATACAAAAGTACAGTAGCGAATCCGCATCCTATTTTTGTAAGTTTTGTGGCAGCAGCGGTTCAGGCAAAGAAGAAATAACTGAGAATTATTTGTTTTCAGTAACCTTAAAATTTATAACTTTTTAAATTAAAATGGAAGAAAAAAGATTTGATCGTAATTCGATTATTGGTTTTGTATTGATTTTTGTTATTTTGATCTTCATTATGTATCAAAATCAGCCAGATCCAAAGGTACTTGCAGCTCAAAAAGCAGAGAAAGAGTTAGTAGTAAAAGCTGCTAAAGCGAAAGAATTAGAAGATAAAAAAATTGAAGTAGCAACTGTTGCTGTTGCAGCTACGGGTGATTCTACACAATTAGCGCAATTGCAAAAAAACCTTGGTAATTTTGCTTATTCTGCTACACTTCCTTCAGCAAAAGCTGGTGTTACGACTATAGAAAACGATGTTGTAAAATTAGTTATTGCTAATAAAGGTGGTTTTATCGTCGAGGCAGTTTTAAAGAAATTTGAAAAATTCAAGAAAGGTTCGGGAGAATTAGTAGAATTAGTTAAAGATAATAATGCTCATTTGAATGTGCAATTACTTACTAGTGATAACCGTACGTTAAACTCTAAGGATTTATTTTTTGAACCAACTTTAGAGAAAATAGGAGCTGACCAGGTATTATCTATGAAGTTGAAAGCGGGAGCTAACGAATTTTTAGAGTACAAATACATTTTGAAGCCAAACGAATATATGGTCGATTTCGATATTCGTTCTCAAGGGTTGAATAAAGTTTTGAATACTGCTAAACCATTAGATTTAGAATGGGATTTGAAAGCATACCGAAATGAAAAAAGTATTGCTTATGAAAACCGATATAATGAAATCTATTTTGAGCATAAAGACGGAAAAATTGATTATGCTGGATTAGGGCAAACAGAAGCGGAAGATCTTGAAAAGGCAACTTTTATTGCATTCAAGCAGCACTTTTTTTCTTCTATACTTTTATCAAAAACACCACTAGAAACAGCTAAAGTTACCTCTGTTAATTTAGTTAATGATGATAAAATTGATACCGTTTATACTAAACAGTTTAAAGCTAATATTCCTTTAGCATTTACTAATGGAGAGTTAGATCACAAAATGAGTTGGTATTTTGGCCCAACTGATTATACGACTTTAAAACATTACGATAAGAATCTAGAAAAAATTATCTCGCTAGGTTGGGGAATTTTTGGATGGATAAATAAGTTTATTTTTATTCCTTTATTTGGATTCTTAAGTGATTATATTCCTTATGGAATTGCGATAATAGTTTTTACTATTCTAATAAAAATAGCTATGTCGCCTATTACTTTCAAATCATTCTTGTCGCAAGCTAAGATGAAAGTACTACGTCCTGAAATAACTGAATTAGGTGAAAAATTCAAAAAAGATCCAATGAAGAAGCAACAGGAAACGATGAAATTGTACAATAAAGCAGGAGTAAATCCTATGGCAGGTTGTATTCCAGCATTGATTCAGCTTCCTTTTATGTACGCGTCGTTCCAGTTTTTTCCATCAGCATTTGAGTTGAGACAAAAAAGTTTCCTTTGGGCAGACGATTTATCTTCATTTGATGAGGTTATTAAATTGCCTTTCCATATCCCAATGTACGGAAGTCATATTAGTTTGTTTCCAATATTAGCTGCGATAGCGATTTTCTTTTATATGAAAATGACTTCTGGAGATCAGCAAATGGCCGCTCCGCAACAAGAAGGTATGCCAGATATGGCTAAGATGATGAAAATCATGATTTATGTTTCACCATTAATGATGTTAATTTTCTTCAATAGTTACGGAGCTGGATTAAGTTTGTATAACTTTATTTCAAACCTTATTACAATTGGAATTATGATTGTAATCAAAAGATATTTTATCGATAGTGATAAAATCCACCTTCAGATACAAGAAAATAAATTGAAAGAACCTAAAAAACAAGGTAAATTCCAGAAAAAACTTCAAGAAGTTATGGAACAAGCTGAAGCTCAAAAAGCATTAGATAAAAAGAAAAAATAATTATTTTAGTTTTTTCTCCATGATTAAAAGGCATTGAATAAACGAAAGTTTACTTAATGCCTTTTTTTGTTTCTAATGTTTCAAGTGGGTTATTATTTATAAAATAAATTATAGCTTCAGGAGTAGAATTAAAATATAGAGGTAGGTCAATATTTTATTGCAATAGATAATGAAAGCAAAAAAGACTGTCCAGAAATTATTTTCGGACAGTCTTTTTTTTAGTTTTATTTATCTAATAAGTTTGACTTGGGGCTACGCTTAATAATTTACTTACTATAGAAGATAGAAGATTGGTTTTGACTATTTCTACTCGAAACTTCCCATTAATATCTCAAGAATTTTAATAGCAGCTTCACTAATTTTTGTTCCAGGTCCAAAAACAGCCACAGCACCAGCATCAAACAAAAACTGGTAATCCTGTGCAGGAATAACTCCGCCTACAACAACCATAATGTCTTCTCTGCCATATTTTTTAAGTTCAGCAATTACTTGGGGAACTAATGTTTTATGTCCAGCAGCAAGCGATGAAACGCCTAAGATATGAACGTCATTCTCTACCGCTTGTTTAGCTGCTTCTACTGGCGTTTGAAAAAGCGGACCTATGTCAACATCAAAGCCTACATCAGCGTAACCAGTTGCTACAACCTTGGCTCCGCGATCGTGACCATCTTGCCCCATTTTTGCAATCATGATGCGCGGTCTGCGCCCTTCTTGTTTGGCAAATTCATCTGCCATTTGTTTTGCTTTTTCAAAACTTTTGTCGTCTTTTATTTCTTTACTATACACACCGCTAAAAGATTTAATTTGTGCTTTATATCGTCCAAAAACTGTTTCTAATGCATCGCTGATTTCTCCTAATGTAGTTCTGTTTCTAGCCGCTTCAACAGCTATTTCAAGTAAGTTTCCTTTTCCAGTTTGAGCACAAATAATTAATTTGTCTAAAGAGTTTTTAACTTTTTTAGAATCTCTAGTAGCTTTAATGCGATCTAGCTGTTCTAATTGTTGCTTGCGAACCATTTGGTTGTCCACATCTAATATTTGTAAAGGATCTTCTTTTTCTAAACGATATTGATTCACGCCAACGATAATATCCTGTCCACTATCAATTCTTGCTTGTTTTCTTGCTGCTGCTTCTTCAATACGTAATTTTGGAATCCCAGATTCAATAGCTTTGGTCATTCCACCCAATTCTTCTACTTCTTCGATAAGTTTCCAAGCATTTTCAGCTATTTCATTAGTCAAACTTTCTACATAGTAACTTCCAGCCCAAGGATCGACTGTTTTGGTTATTTTTGTTTCTTCTTGTAAATACAATTGTGTATTTCTAGCTATTCTAGCCGAAAAATCTGTTGGTAACGCTATTGCTTCGTCTAAAGCATTAGTGTGTAGTGATTGTGTTCCTCCAAAAGCGGCTGCTGCAGCTTCAATACATGTTCGTGCCACGTTATTAAACGGATCTTGCTCCGTTAAACTCCAACCTGACGTTTGACAGTGCGTGCGTAAGGCTAATGATTTATCATCTTTTGGTTCGAATTGTTTGACTAGTTTAGCCCATATCATTCTTCCAGCACGCATTTTGGCAATTTCCATAAAATGGTTCATTCCAATAGCCCAGAAAAATGATAATCTTGGCGCAAACTCGTCAATTTTCATTCCTGTTGCTAATCCTGTTCTTATATATTCCAAACCATCGGCAAGAGTGTAAGCTAACTCAATGTCAGCAGTCGCTCCAGCTTCTTGCATGTGGTAGCCAGAAATAGAAATAGAATTGAATTTTGGCATTTTTTTGCTAGTATATTCAAATATATCAGCAATGATTTTCATCGAAGGAGTAGGTGGGTATATATACGTATTTCGCACCATAAACTCTTTCAGAATGTCATTTTGTATCGTTCCAGAAAGCAATTCCGGTTTTACGCCTTGTTCTTCTGCCGCGACAATATAGAAAGCCATAATTGGTAATACAGCTCCATTCATCGTCATCGAAACGGACATTTCATCCAAAGGAATTTGGTCGAATAATACTTTCATATCTTCCACAGAGTCTATTGCAACTCCTGCTTTTCCAACATCACCTACAACGCGTTCGTGATCCGAATCGTAACCACGATGGGTAGGTAAATCAAAAGCTATAGAAAGTCCTTTTTGTCCTGCAGCTAAGTTTCTTCTGTAAAATGCATTACTTTCTTCAGCTGTCGAAAATCCAGCATATTGACGAACAGTCCAAGGTCTACGAACATACATCGTTGCGTAAGGACCGCGTAAATTTGGCGCAAAGCCAGCTCCAAAATCAAGATGATTAAGATTGTCAATGTCCTGTTCAGAGTAGGTTTGTTTCAGTTCAATATTTTCAGCGGTTAGAAAACTTTTTTCGTCTGAACGTACTGATTTATCTTCAGCCTCATCTAGTTTTATATGTTGTATGTCTTTTCTCATTTGTGTAAGTGCCAAATTAAAGCTAACCTGATCAATTTTAGTTTTTTTTAAACTCTTATTTTACTCAAGATTCAATCGTTCCTGTTCTAATTTTTCAGCCAAACGTTTTTCGATTATTGGTTTGATCAATGTTTTTCTAGGATTTTGTTTTACAAAAGGAAACAATTCTAAATCATGCTTCATTTTGTCTTGTTTATTAGGATGCTTGTTTGTTCCCAACAAAATTTCTTTCCCTGAATCGAATAAGCTTTGCTCAGTATGTGCGCTTTCTTGGATTTTTCTCTTGATAATTCCTTCGCTCAATTGCTTCAGAAAGCCGCCATTACGCTCCATATCTTTGAATAAAGCAAGCGATTTTTCGGCTAGTTGATTCGTTAGAGTTTCTATGTAGTAACTTCCATCAGCTGGATTATTCACTTTGTCAAAGTAGCTTTCATTTTTTAAGATCAGTAATTGATTTCTAGCAATTCTATCTCCAAATTCATTGTCTTTATGGTATAAGGCATCGTAAGGTAAGTTAGCAATAGCATTTGCGCCACCTATAATAGCACTCATACATTCGGTTGTAGTACGCAACATATTTACATTATAATCGTATAATGTTTTGTTTCGTTTTGTAGGCGAAACAATGATATTACAATCTAAAGTATGGTTGTATTCTTTTGCGATGAGATTAAATAAAAGTCGTAACGCACGTAATTTTGCAATCTCAAAAAAATAATTAGTACCAACTGCTACTTCAAAAACGATAGGTTTGTTGATAGATTCAATTCTGTTGAAATATTCATTCGCTTGTCCTAAGCTATAAGCAATTTGTTGAACTAGATTTGCTCCTGCATTTTGATACAAAGCGGCGTTAATACTTAGTAAAGAAACTGATTTTGTTTGCTTTGAAAGTAAATTTAGTGTTTCGAAATTATTTTTTTCTTTAGTAGTAAACCAGTTTCCATCTTTTGCTAATTGACCTATTGGATCTAGATTACAAAAAATTGTTGTATTGTTTTTTGTTGCAAATGCATCTATCTTTTTAACGAAATCGATTGATAAAAAGCTTAGATTAAAATAAACAGTACAATCGTTTAATGGTAAATTCTCTAACAAACGTATCACATCAATTGAATCGTTTTCTATTGAAAAACGAATACTATCAGCACCTCGACTAAGTGTGTTTACGGCTCTTTCTATAGATTTTTCAACATCATAGACAAATATATTTTGGCAAATTTTAAATTCGGTTGCCTTTGTGTTATTGGAATATCTCTTATTATTTTCATCTTTATGGTAGAAAGGTTTAACCTGAATATCCTCTGCAGAATTCCACACTAAGGTTTCACTATAGTCAGCTCCCTTTAGTTCAAATTGAATTTTTTGTTTCCACTGTTTGGAAGAAATGGGGTTGAAATCATCGAAAAGAGTAGCAGCCATTTTATTTGCAGATTATATTATTGTTTTTCAATTGTATCGCCTTCAAACTCGATGATATAGATGTCTTCGCTATCTTTTTTCATGTAGTATTTTTCGCGAGCGTATTTTTCTATTTGTTCAGAGTTTTTCAGTTGTTTGATATTCTGTTGGTCTTTTTTTATTTCTTCTTTGTAATAAGTAGCATTGTCCTCTAAATCTTCAATTTGTTGATCTAAAATACGGTGGTCGAAATAGGAATAATTATCTAAAAAAATCATCCACGTAAAAAAGAAACACAACACCCAAACGTATTTGTTACTTAAGAATTTAAACCAAGGTTTGTTTTTATATGGATTTTTCATTTTTATTTTTTTTAGCCCTGATTGCAATGAAAATCCTTTTTTATCTCGCCCTTGCGAGGAAAAAAGATTGTAATGTAAAGCAGGAATAGCTCCCAATTATTGCTATTAATTTAAATAACGATACTTTACGATATTTTCTGATTGATTACCGCTCGTACGACATCAATGGCGACTGTATTGTACTTATCGTTTGGAATAATTATATCAGCAAAAGCCTTTGTCGGCTCGATAAACTGCTCATGCATGGGTTTTAAAGTAGTTTGATATCTATTTAAAACTTCGCTCATATCACGTCCGCGCTCAGCAATATCACGTTTCATACGTCGGATTAAGCGCTCATCAGAATCCGCATGAACGTATATTTTAACATCAAAAAGATCTCTTAGTTCTGGATTTGCCAAAATTAGAATCCCTTCCACAATCATCACTTTTCTAGGATGTGTAAAAACAGTATCGTCCGTCCTGTTGTGCGTTACAAAAGAATAAACGGGTTGATTTATATTATTTCCTTTTTTTAATTCCTTAAGATGCGCAACCAATAATTCAAAATCAATAGCACGCGGATGATCAAAATTAATTAATGCTCTTTCATCATAAGAAAGTCCAATATTTTCTTTGTAATATGAGTCTTGTGAAATTATACCAACTTCTGCGTCTGGTAATTCATTCATGATTTGATGTACAACGGTAGTTTTTCCGCTTCCCGTACCACCTGCAATTCCTATAATGAGCATAAAATTTCTGTTATATTTATATTAATACAAAAATAGGAATTTAATCGGGAGTGAATTTTGTTTTAGCAGAAATAATTGCTAAATTAATATATTTATCAAGCATTTTTGGTAAACATTTTTTACCTTTAGTTTTTAATACTTTACATCTTGTATTCGCAAATCAATACCAACATAGGACGATATGTCTCTTTTACCTCTACTGAATTAGATACTTTTAATTCTTTATTGGAGTATAAAACGGTTCCAAAGAAAACCATTTTGATTCAAGAAGGAGAAATGTGCAACTTTGAGGCTTTTGTTATCAAAGGCTGTGTGCGAAAGTATTATATTGATGCCAATGGTTTTGAAGTTATTCTTCAATTTGCCATTGAAAATGCGTGGATTAGTGATATTTCGTTTAGTATTTATGAAGAAAACCCAAGTCGAGTTTACATCGAAACTTTAGAAGATTGTGAGTTCTTTATGTTTAATCCTGAAACGAAGGAAGAATTATTCCGCAAAGCACCAAGGTTTGAACGTGCTTTTCGAATTTTAATGCAACGTAGTTTATCCGTTACTCAAGATCGTCTATTTAACACTATTTCTAAAACTGCCACGGAGAAATATATTGAGTTTTTAGAGCATTACCCAGCGCTTCCGCAACGTGTTGCTCAACATTATATCGCATCCTATTTAGGTATTTCAGCTGAATTTTTAAGTAAAATAAGAACAAAAATCGCAAAACAGTAAAGTTCAATTTTTTCATTTCTTGTCCTAGTTCAATGCTTTTGGTTTTCATTTGTCGCAACTTTGTATTAGCAAATTAAAGAAAAAGACAATGGAGAATAATGAAACTATAATAGACCAAGCAATTGCAAATCATATTTTGCATAAAGCAAATACTCGTGGTCATGCCAATCATGGCTGGTTAGAATCCTACCACACTTTTAGTTTTGCGAATTATCAAAATCAAGAGCGTATGAATTTTGGTGTTTTGAGAGTCCTTAACGATGATAAAGTTAATCAAGGAATGGGTTTTGGAAAACATCCGCATGATAACATGGAGATTATTTCTATTCCGCTTGAGGGAGATTTAGAACATCACGATAGTATGGGAAATACTACTGTAATCAAGGAAGGCGATATTCAGGTTATGAGTGCTGGTACAGGAATATTTCACAGTGAGAAAAATAAGAATAATGATCAATTAGTGAAATTTTTACAAATTTGGATTTATCCAAATAAAAAAAATGTAACGCCACGTTATGACCAAATTAGTTTAGATTTAAAAGACCGCCATAATAAATTACAGCAAATTTTATCGCCAGATCCAGAAGATGAAGGGGTTTGGATTCATCAGGATGTTTGGTTTCATATTGGTAAATTCGAAAATGAATTTTCTACTTCTTATGAATTAAAAAAATCAGGAAATGGAATTTACGCTTTTGTTTTAAAAGGGGATTTTAGGATTGGAAACATCGTCGTAAAAGAGCGTGATGGATTAGGAATAAGGGATACTGATACTATTAAAATTACTGCTAATTCAGCTGATGCCGAAATCTTATTGATGGAAGTGCCGATGCAATTCTAATTAAATAAAAAAAATAACTAATAAATAATACTACTACTATGTCAGCAACAAAATGGGTAATTGACCCAACACACTCAGAAATTGGTTTTAAAGTGAAACATATGATGTTCACAAATGTTTCAGGTAAATTTTCAAAATTCGACGCAACGATTGAATCTGAAAACAACGATTTTGAAAATGCAACGATTGAATTTACTGGAGCAGTTGATTCTATAACAACAGGAAATGCTGATAGAGACACGCATTTATTGAGCGTAGATTTTTTTGATGCAGCACAGTTTCCAGAACTTAAATTTAGCGCTACTTCTTTTACTAAAGTTAATGAAGGTGAATATGAATTGGTAGGCGATTTAACTTTGCATGGTGTTACAAAATCAGTAAAATTATCGGCAGAATATAGTGGATTGCTGACAGATCCTTGGGGAAATGCAAAGATAGCATTTTCATTAGATGGTAAAATTAACAGAAAAGATTGGGGATTAAACTGGAATTCAGTACTTGAAACTGGAGGAGTTTTAGTAGGTGAAGAAGTGCGTTTGCTTATCGAACTGCAATTTATAAAGCAATAATTATCTATGATTACATCGAGTAGTTATAGTATGTAGAAATATCCTGATTATAATTATATCTTTTTCTATTAAAGATGCCCCAAATAGTATGAAACTTTTTGGGGCATCTTCTTTAATTACTCTCTTTCATTTATCTTATTTATTCTTTTTTGCTTTAATCATCATTTCGAGTTGGTCCCAAAGTTCTTCTGGTATTGCTTCCAGCAAATTGAATTGTCCAGCACCTTTTAGCCATTCGCCGCCATCAATAACAACTACTTCGCCATTGACATAAGCAGAAAAATCAGAAACTAAATAAGCCGCTAAATTGGCTAGTTCCTGATGATCACCCACACGTTGCACTGGAACTTTCTTAGCCATATCAAATTTTTCAGCTAAATCACCTGGAAGTAATCGATCCCATGCTCCTTTTGTTGGGAATGGTCCTGGAGCAATCGCATTGGTGCGAATGCCGTATTTTGCCCATTCAACAGCTAGACTTCGTGTCATAGCTAGAACTCCTGCTTTTGCAGTGGCGCTTGGCACTACATAAGCAGAACCCGTCCAAGCATAAGTTGTAACAATGTTTAAAACAGTAGAAGATTTTTGTTTAGTATCTATCCAATGTTTTCCAAAAGCAAGTGTACAATTTTTAGTTCCTTTTAGCACAATATCAATCACAGTATCAAATGCATTTGCAGACAGTCTTTCAGTGGGAGAAATGAAGTTTCCTGCCGCATTGTTAAGTAAAATATCTACTTTTCCGTAGGCTTTTAAAACATGTCGTAGCATGTTTTCAACTTCTTCGTAATGACGTACGTCACATTGAATAGGAAGACATGTTCCGCCAGTTTCTGCTTCCAGTTCTTTTGCCGTATTTTTAAGTTTTTCTAAATCTCTTGATGTTATTGCAACTTGAGCGCCTAGTTCTAAGAAATATTTAGTCATTGCTTTTCCTAACCCACTTCCGCCGCCAGTTACCACTATTACTTTGCCTTTAAGAGCATCATCGCGTAACATTTTATCTGTATAACTCATAATTTTTTATTTTTTGAATTGTAAATATAACGAATTGAAATAGTATGCATGCATAATAAAAAATGTTTTTTTTTAATTTAAACTATTGATATAGTAGCTTTATTCAAGGTTTCGAATTATTAATTATTATGTATTATTCTTTTAATTGTGCTATTACAATAAAAAGTAGAATTTGGAGATGAAGCTTCTTTTAAAGCTTTCATGGGTAGAAATTTGATTATATAGTTTTATGTTGTTAAATAAATCTTAGTAGTTCTATTATAAGTTTTCGCTTTTAATGAGCCAAATAATCTCCAAATGCTTTTCAAATAGTACTTTCGGGAGAGATTTTATTCGCAATAAAGTTAATTGTTATTTCGCAAAAAAAAACTGCCTCCAAGCGTTATTAACTTTTTAGAGGCAGTCTTAAATTTTATATTAGTTGATTATTTACATTCCTTTTATAACTTCTCCATCTGCTTTAACTACTAGCGAACGGATTTCTTTATCCTTTTTTATTTTAAGATTGTATTCTTTTTTAATTATGTCACCTTCTTTTTGAGAATATAGATATTTATCTTTTATAATATGCCATCCGGGAAATGATTTGTAAATGGAATAAATGACTTCATTAGGGATTTTAACGTTTTTGTAATTTTCTATTACGGTCAATAATTTTCCGTTTTTATTGTAAGTAGCTGTTAAAGATCCTTTAGCAGTTTCCATAATAACTAAATAGTTTTCAAAACCTAGGTAATCCTTTCCTAAATCATAGGCTATAAATTTATCTTCAAGTGCTCTAACACTTGCGTCTGGATTTCTGTCCGGTATGTAAATTGAGAAATCCTTCCCCACATTTTTGATAACAACTGCAGGTAGTTCCTCTATTTTCATGTTCCCTTGCGCAGGTGTTTCCATAGTGCCTTGTGAAAATGAGGCAGTTGTAATACTTAAAAAAAGTACTAAAAAACTAAATGCTTTCATAATATTTACTTTTTAAATTAAAATTAAGTACTCATCATTTAATGATCAAGAGAGGTTGTAAGGCTTGTTTTTTCTTCCCCTTCTGTTAATGAACTTCATGAATCATTAAAATATAAACATTAGCAGCTTAATGCTTTTGAATAGGTGTTCAAAAGTGATTTTGGGAACGATTAAAATTAAAACTTTTTTAATTTCTCGTGGTTAATTTTTTTGTAAATAGTGTTAATTTAAGCACGAATTTATAGGTGTTTTTTAGCAGGAAAATCCGTTTTTAAATACTACTTTAACTAAAAAAAAGTGTTTTTTTTTAACTCTAAGAAACTAAAAAAATCTAGTATTTAGTGCTGATTTAAATGAAAAATAGGAATTATTTTGTATTTTTTTAATTTAAAAAATGATCGATTCGGTATTATTTTTGTGATGGTTTAGGACTAAAAAATGATTGTGGATATTGCCTTAAACTTAAAGTTGGAACTACATTTTGTGAATAATAAAAATTGTAGGACGTTTGTGTAAATCGATAATTTCTTTCTTCCAAGCCGCAATTTTTTTAGTCTTTATATATTCAGTTGGTAAAGTAATATCGGTTGCGATACATAAATGTGTTTCAGGATGTAATGTTTGGATTAAATCTTCTAGAAGTTTATTGTTACGATACGGTGTTTCAATGAAAATTTGAGACTGATTTTTTTCAAACGAGATTCTTTCTAATGTTTTAAAACTAGCTTTCTTTTCGTCTTTTTCGATAGGTAAGTAACCATGAAAAGTAAAGCTTTGTCCGTTCATTCCTGATGCCATCATGGCTAAGAGAATAGAAGAAGGCCCAACTAAAGGAATCACTTGTATTCCTCTGTCATGAGCTATTTTAACAATTACAGCACCAGGATCAGCGACTCCAGGACATCCTGCTTCACTCATTAAACCCATATTATGTCCTTCTAGCAAAGGTTTTATAAAGTCTAAATGTTCTTTAGCTTCTGTGTGTTTGTTTAAAACAAAAAGTTTCAACTCTGATTGTTTCTTTTCAGGACTAACGCCTTTTATAGATTTTCTAGCTGTTTTGTCATTTTCAACAACATAATAATCAATAAGATCAATACATCTTTTTATGGTCTGTGGTAGTACATCCATTGGTTCGCAATCACCCATAGTTGTAGGGATTAAATACAGTTTTCCTAAAGAAGTATTTGTTTTCATTGATGTTATTTATATTCAGACAGTAATTTATGTGGACAATTCCTATTCCGAGGAATTAGAATAAATATTTTGAAGTAAAAAAGTTAGGAATGTTTTTCTATTAGTTTTTTCGAAATAACCTCACAAACTTCATCAAGCATGTTGTACACAATTTCAAATCCATTAGGTAAGCCAAAATAAGGATCGGGAACATCCACATTTTCATTTGGAAACAAATCATTCAAAATCATTTGAACTTTTTCTTTATGATCTTGAGTTTTGGCTAATTCTAAAACATGGCTGTAGTTAGAACTATCCATAACATAAATATAATCGAAAGTATCAAAGTCAGCAGTACTGAATTGACGTCCTCTTTGACTGGAAATATCTACTTTATTTTTTTTACCCACGCTAATAGAGCGTTCGTCAGGAGAATTACCTATATGCCATGATCCTGTTCCCGCTGAATCCACAGTGAATTTATTTTTAGGTAGTTTAGAAGCAAGAATTCCTTCGGCTAAAGGAGATCTGCAAATGTTTCCTAAACATACCATTAAAATTTTAATAGACATAAATGCGTTTATAGCGTTAATTTTTTATGGATATCTTCAACGAACTTTTTGAATTGTTTGTCGGTTGCCACTAAATTGTCAACGGTTTTACAAGCATGTAATACGGTGGCGTGATCGCGATCTCCAATTTGAGAACCAATATTTGCTAATGATGCTTTAGTGAATTTCTTTGCGAAAAACATAGCTAGTTGTCTGGCTTGTACAACGTGTCTTTTTCTCGTTTTAGATTGTAAGGTCTCTAAATCTAATTGGAAATAATCCGAAACAATTTTCTGAATGTAATCGATCGAAATTTCTCTTTTTACATTCTTAACAAATTTTTCAACTACGCTTTTTGCAAGTTCAAGAGTAACTTCTTTTTTGTTAAAAGATGATTGAGCTATTAATGAAATGATTGCTCCTTCTAATTCTCTAACATTCGATTTGATATTGCGAGCGACATATTCAATAATTTCATCAGGAATTTCTACACCGTCTCTATATAGAATATTTTTCAAGATAGAAATTCTAGTTTCGTAATCTGGTTGATGAATTTCCGCAGACAGTCCCCATTTGAAACGAGACAGTAAACGTTGTTCGATGTCTTGCATGTCAACAGGAGCTTTGTCTGAAGTCAGTATTACCTGTTTTCCATTTTGATGCAAATAGTTAAAAATATGAAAAAATACATCTTGCGTTCCTGATTTTCCTGAAAGGAACTGAACGTCGTCAATAATTAATACATCTATTAATTGGTAGAAATGGATGAAATCATTTCTATTGTTTTTCTTTACAGAATCAATGTATTGTTGCGTGAAAATTTCCGCTGAAATGTATAAAACAGTTTTCTCTGGATATTTATCTTTTATTTCCACACCAATCGCATGTGCCAAGTGCGTTTTTCCAAGACCAACTCCACCAAAAATTAATAACGGATTAAAAGAAGTTCCACCAGGTTTATTGGCCACAGCCATGCCTGCAGAACGTGCTAATCTATTAGAATCACCTTCTAAGAAATTATCAAAACTATAGTTTGCATTTAGCTGAGATTCAATTTTTAAATTTCTAATTCCTGGAATTACAAAAGGATTTTTTAATTCTGGGTTTAAATTTTTAAAAGGAGCATCCACTTCCTGCGGTTTCATAGGAACTCTATTAGCGCTAGGCAACTGTTCTGTGAACGGTTGTTTATTGCCATAAGTGTTTTCCATTCTGATTTTATAAAGTAACTTAGCGTTTTTTCCAAGTTCTTTCGTAAGAGCTACTTTTAGTAATTTTACGTAGTGCTCTTCCAACCATTCGTAAAAGAATTTACTTGGAACTTGAATGTATAATGCGTTATCGGTAAGTTCAACTGACTTGATTGGTTCAAACCACGTTTTGTAGGCTTGATCCTGGATGTTGTCTTTAATAAAAGACAAACAGTTTTCCCATACTGATTGAGCAGTTTTGTTCAT